>JAGPNE010000018.1 GCA_018052455.1 Candidatus Fermentithermobacillaceae bacterium
CGATTTAGGTTCTGCTTTAGTACATAATCGCAGACCCCTGATCTCATCAATGAAACAGCGGTTTCTTCGCCTATCGCTCCAGATACCACTATAAACGGAATGTCTGGATCGTACTGCCTGGACAGTTCCAGAGCTCGCACCGCATCAAACTGGGGCAAATTGTAATCTGATATGACTACATCCCAATCTTGGGTATCTAGAGCGCGGATCATTTCTGTTTCTTTGTCTACCCGCTCAAACGTGACGTCAAAACCATTTCGCCTTAATCCCCTTATGAGGAGAAGAGCATCATCGTCTGAATCCTCAACAAGAAGCAACTTAAGCGGAATTCTTCTTCCTTCCATTTGATTCCCTCCCCGGCTCCGAGAGAGTAAAGAAAAAAGTTGCTCCCGCACCAGGTACTCCCTCTGCCCAAATCCTACCACCATGACGGTATATTATCCTTGCAACAGTAGCCAATCCGATGCCCGTTCCTTCAAACTCTTCACCGTGCAGTCTCTGGAAAGGCATAAACAGCTTATCGGCGTATCGCATATCAAATCCAACCCCGTTGTCTCGCACAAAATACACAGTCTCCCCATTCTGCCCAATGGCACCGAATTCTATGACTGCCTGATCCTTGCCAACAGTAAACTTCCATGAATTACCTAACAGGTTATCCAAAACTATCCTCACAAGATCCACATCACATTCTGCTACCAGACCATCAGCTATCTTGACCTCAACACTCCGATCGGGCTGCCTTTGTGACAATTCCTCGATGACTTCTCGCGCAAGTGTACTCAGATCTACCATCCCGACATACAGATCCCTTTGAGAAAGCCGCGAGAGACTCAAAAGACCATCAATGAGTTGCGCCATTCTTTCGGCAGATCTCCGCACACGGTTCAGATAATCCATACCGACTTCGTCCAATCGATCGCCATAGTCCTCAATTAGAGCTTCCGCAAACCCATGGATAGCCCTAAGAGGCGCCCTCAAATCGTGAGAAACAGAATAGCTAAAGGCTTCAAGCTCTCTATTAGCCATCTCAAGTTCCCTGCGAGCTTTTGTATCGGTTATGTCTGAAATCGTGAACATGGTCGCCTTCGTCCCGTTGTAGTCTATAACCACATTGCTGATCAAAGCGTAAAGAGGCGCGCCATCTTTGCGGATAAGTGTTATTTCATAGATCACGGGTTCATCCTTGCCTTCTTGTCTTCTTTTCGCACGCGTGAGGACGAGATCGCGTTCTTCGGGCGCTATTATCTGGGCTATTGGAAGGCCTATGACTTCATCTGCCGTATATCCCAGCATCTCAACTAACACTGGATTAGCATATACTGTTTTGTTATCCTGATGAATCCCTATGCCCACCAGTGCATTTTCGACCAGGGTTCTGTATCTTTCTTCTGATAGGCGGAGGTTTTCGGCGATTTCCATGTATGAAGTCATGTCGTGCGCTGTCACCACAACGCCCACGGGAACCTCATCACGTTCTGCAAGAGAAGCAGAGAAAAGAACAGGTACAGTTTTGCCATCTTTTGCTACATAAAGCACATTGATATCTTTTATCTTCTTGTGAGAAATAAGGGTACTGATAAACGATTGCTCATCCAAGCCCTGCGGACCTGGTCCTGTAAAAAGAGAATGAAGAGTGCGCCCATACATTTCCCGTACGCTGTAACCCAACATTTCTGTTGTAGCCTGATTTGCAAATACTATTCTGCCGGTCATGTCCACAAGCATCAAGGAATCACCCATGGTGGACAATATCTCTGATGTCACATAGATAGGCGTAAGGGTAAGGATCCCGTACCGCTCGACGACATAGGCAAGTCCGCCCGCCCAAACAAGGGCCATCACATTGCCCATCGGAGGTAAAGTATATGTCTCTAAAGCCGGAAGTACTGTGTCGGTCAGAAAACCCAGTGGAAGGGCAATGAGCATAGTCACACAGGATATGTATGCACCTTTTTTCTTGCGGAGATCATTGCTATTCCTTAATATGTCAAGAGACAAGTAGGCACACAAAAGAACAAAAAACGCATAGTACAAAGAAAAGGCTAACGATACCACAGACTTAGACCAACCTACAGCCCAACCGTACGGCCGTTCGATAAAATCGACGATCAGATTTCCCGCAAACTGCTGGTAGATAAAGTAGATGGACATGAGCGCCGAGCCCGCGTAGATCCAGAACTTTCTAGGCCACCAGCCTTTATCGGCAAAACATATATAAAACCACAGACCAAAGACGGGGAAGGTACACCAGCCCACCGAACTAACGTTAACCCAAAATCTAGCTTGGGCGACCGATGCTGCATTCTGAAGGAACATCTGCCCCAAACTAAATACCGCAAACGACACGAAAATACAGGCGCACAATCGGTTTAATGCCGCCTTGGGGTTTTTCCGCAGAATATAAAATATGAGACCCGTGTAAATCACAAGGGCGGAGAAATTCACAACAATGTTGAGCAATCTTGCGATTGGCACTGCCTGCAATCTCCTTTTTCTCCCGCTAGACTGATAATCTGGATCGTATCTCACTGGATCGTATCTCAGACGATGAAGAAGGAACGCATCCTAATTGCATGCCAGCGTCAACTGTCAGAAAAGTACCCATTGTTGGTTTTGGGATTTCGTAACAGACTATCGACCACACCGGTCAGCAAGCAACACCCAGCATCCTTCAAGTGGTGCTGGGAAAACCGCCTCACATGAAAACAACAAGGACCCTCATCTCGCTTCAATGATACCACAGCATCAAGGGTCCTGTCCTATTACTTGTCTTCTTAGAACTCTATGGTAGCTACCTCAGAGCAACAAGCGCGCTTCATATTTCATGCTAGTCCTTTATTCTGTACCCTTGAGGAGGGTTTGCTCCAAGCAAATGCTTGACGAAGTAATCCCACCTTTTCCTTGTGATATACGGGTGGTAACCAGCAGAATGATACCCATTGGGCAGAATCAAGAAATCGAAATCCTTATTCGCCTTGATGAGCGCATCGACAAGCTGCAGTGAGGCAGCCGGGGGCACGTTCTCGTCCATTTCTCCATGCATAATGAGTAGATGCCCTTTGAGGTTCCCAGCTAGCGTAGGATTGGCCTGCTCCTCGTAGTGCGGTCCAACAGGTAGTCCCATATACCTCTCGATCCAACTTGCTTTATCTGTCCTATGGTCGTGGTTTCCTGCCCAGACTACTGCAACCTTGAAGAAATCCGGATGCTCGAGTATTGCACGCCCGGCAGCATATCCTCCTGCCGAACCACCGTATATGCCAACGCGGCTCAGATCCATGTGTGGATACCTGTCAGCCAGTTGTCTGAAGGCTGCAATATGATCGGGCATTCCCGCATCGCCCAAATTCCGGTAAGAATAATCTTGGAAATGCTTCGATCTAAAGGCCATCCCAAGCCCGTCAACTGTAATTACTATGAACCCCAGTTCGGCCACGGCTTGATCTTGCCAAAACTGTCTGCTTCCTTCGCTTTCGCCAAACGCCTTTGGGGTTCTTATGGTTTGAGGTCCCGAGTAATTCGCTTCAATAACCGGATACGTTCTGCATGGGTCGAAGTTGGAAGGTCTCATGATCATCCCGTAGATATCGGTGATCCCGTCGCGAGCCTTTACGCAGAACCGCTCAGGAAAACTCCAGCCCGTTTCAAAAAGAAGGTCCAAATCTGCCTTTTCCAGTTCCATCACCAAACTAGTACCGCACGTGGAACCGCATCTCCGAAGAACCGTGGTTGGCGCCAAGTCAACCCGCGAGTATCGGTCCAGGAAATATTTCCCGCTAGGAGTGAATGTTATTTGATGCTCCGCGTCCTCAGGAGTAAGCAATTCGACTGGGCCTCCATCCAGGCTTACAGTATATAGGTGTCGATAATATACATCTCTACCCGGCTCCAAACCGCTGGCCGTGAAATAGACAAGCCTTTCTAACTCATCAACGTACTTGACTTCTCGTACTACCCAGGGACCCTTTGTAATCTGTCTCTTCATCTCGCCGGTAAGCCCATCGAACAGATACAAGTGCGCCCATCCATCCTGTTCAGAATGCCAAATAATCTCCTTCCCGTTATCTACTACAAAAGGAGGATAATGCTCTACGGCGGTAGGACTCTGCTCCTCAATAAGTACGCGACCCTCGCCGGTTTTGGGGTCAAACACATATAGCCGCTTTGCGGTGTAACCCCTCTCCCTGCGCATAAGGTATACACGTTCGTCTTCGCCCGAGGTCCAGTGCGTCCAACAGTAAGGAGCGCCATAGTACAGCTGCTGGACTGGCTCGACATCGATTTTGACGATACGCTGTGCGGTCTCTTCTGGCTCCAGGTAGACAATGACTGGCTCTGCAAGAGGCACGTTCTCGTCGCCGGGCAGTGGATACGCATAGCTTATTAGCCTAGGACGTTTGCTTCCATCAAGTGGACATGATTGCACGAGATGGCATTTTCCTACACCGTTGTGGTTGATTTTGTATGTCAGGAACTTCTTCGAGTCAGGCGCCCAAACGATGGCTGGCATCAAGTAGTATTCTGCTGATTCAGAGTCCAAAAGCCCTGCGTCGATGAGAGGGTTCTTGAACGGTGCAGCATAGTGATATTCTTCTTCGCCGTCCTCGGTCAGCTTTGTCTCCTTGCCTGTAGGGATGTGTCTGGCATACAGGTTGAACTCTCGGACGAACACTGCCCAGCTACCATCTGGTGATATGGACTCAAGGGAAGTATCGTCGCAGATTGCACCGTGAGAGCATGATGATACCAGACGCGACGAGGACTTTGGTGACCTCTCCTGCCCTTTTGGCGCTTGATCTTCTTCTTTCAGTTCCACAATTTCGTTGGTATTCAAGTCGAACTTCCAGGTTGTTCCTTTCACATTGAATGCAATCTGTGAGAAATCAGATTCAGGGATGTAGCTAAAACTATCAAAGGGGAGGTCGTAGTGGACATAAGCTAGTCTTGAAGCCCGCGACAACTCTGCCGCGAGTTTCACGTGGTCAAAAGCTTCCCTGTGGATGCCTTCTTCGGGATCCACGTACATAAAGACCTTTCCCTCCCTTGTATCCACTTTGTACCAAAAGCAGTCCCCTTTACCTATCCACTGGGCCGATATCTCCAATCTAAACGCGAGTTTGCCAACGTTTTGAGGTAGAAACCTCTCGGCTCGCGCATAGTCTTCCCATGTAACTTGAGGAGCCTCAAAATCGGTGCGCCCCGAGCTGGCATCTATCCTCTCGGTTCGCCCATCGCCCAGAAACATGTTGTCTGTGTTGTTCGAATCGCAGTTGACCACATCGAAGGCCTCCTTCTACAGCTATTGAATGTTCTTTAGGATGCTTTGTTGCCCCCACTACCGCCCGGCTATTTCTGGCTAATGCTTGTCCTATTGCTTGTCTTGTTGCTTCGCTTGTTCTTGGCCTTGCGCTTGCCTTGTTGTTCCGATTATTCCCGGCGCTCGGCTTCGGCTCGCGCTGCCAATCTGACCGCTGCTTGTGACCGCTCCTTGTGTTACCTCTGCCGCTAATTTCGATAATCCAGTTGGCCCAGCGCTTGTCACCAATACTGACGTTGTCAGACAAACTGGTGAGCATACTATATTGTTCTTCTGCACACAGACGCCTTGTTCCTTCAGATTGATCACCCAAAGGAACTAAGCAGGAACCGCAATTGCATATCAAACCCCTTCACAAGCCCCCATCTCATCCGCCGCTATCCCAACAAATATGAGGCACAATTGGATATTCAGGCGCGGACTACTGGGAAAACGGGTTTACGCAGAGTGTGTCTGACTCGTGATACTCATCTTCTTACGCATCCGCTCGTTCTGAGCGCTGTACTGTCTAGACAGCCCCTCAAGGCAACGAACAATCCCGTCATTTGGATCCACCTCATTCGTCTGCAATCGAACCGGAATCCTTGTTTTCATCCGTTCAAAACTGAGGTCCGCAGCGGTGATCACCACTAGTTCCACGCCTTGTTCAGAACACGCCCCTATTTTGAACATATCTCTGGTGCGCCTTTTATTGTATTCTTCCTCCTCAGGGTACTTCTCTGTAGGCCGATAGTGCTGTAAGCCGTTAAACTCTACGCCTACTTTCTCTTCTGGATAGTACCTATCTATCTCCAACGGTTCGCCCGACATAGGGAATGCCAGGAAATCCGGGCGCGCGTTATCCACGTAGTTTCGCTGAGAAACCAACAGCGTCAGGTATTGCTTGCACAGAAACTCGCCTTTGTACTTGGCCAGGCTAAACCTAGATTCTAGGCGCTGGGACATCAAGGTCTGCACACGTTCGGGCGTAGTTGGAACAGGTATTTTGCTTCGGCTCCGCTTCACAAGCCTGAGCCAGCCAGTGCTCACAAGGTTCTTGCAGGCCTTTGCAACCGTGCTCCTAGAGAAGCGCGAATCTTTGGCCGCCTGTGCCATAGACTTGGGTCTGAGCATGTAGATGCTCAGGTAAACCGATTTGTCTGTATGAGACAGATCTGTAGATTTCATGAGCTCGCAGATGATGAGATTGTCCACGTCTATCACGTCCGCCTTTCCTCTGGCTTACATTGGGACCTGTAGCCAGACCTACACCTGGCTCATACTGTTTTTCCGGTGCCCTGGACAACTCGGTCCCTGTCAACTCGTAAACTCCACGAACCGCTTCTTCAATATGTATGTATCTGACGTATACTGCTAACCACCCTATTGGGCAGTACTGCGATGGAAGCGTTCAGGCATCTGCGTTTTGTCCAAGAGCGCGCCAGGTCGTCTTTGAACTTGTCAACTAAATTCTACCAGACGCAACATGAATTGGCAATCTCTCTCCGTACTGATTTTTTGAACGAGTATTGCCGCGGTTACCTTGCTACGATTGGGCGAAGTTCAGGAAAGAAGCAGATAGGTAGTTAGGCAATATCGTAGAATGCGAGTGAGAATGTGGGCGAAGCAGGCTAGCCAAGCAGTCTAAGTACATATTTCGGATTGATGTCACCACCGCTGAACCACTTCCCCGAGGGATCTGCGCACATCTGACTCACGTCCCACATACACTTGCCTACACTTGCACCATGTCCGCCTTCCAATCATCTGATTAAGACTCACATCCCGAACCTAACCTCCCAAACCCAATCCGCATAACCTACTGACACAGAGAGAAGAAACTCATCTCCTCCGTTTGGCTGGCCGAATCAGACTCATCTGCTCCATCGACGTGTCCAAATAGTACGAACTTCAGTCCCCGAATCGTCCAAAATCCGGCTGCTTCCTTGTCCAACACTACTCAATCTCCCTGACTTCGGCTGAGAAACTGTGCAGAAACTCACCGCCCAGATGTAGCATCTGTTCAAAACCCGGTCAGAAAACATGGCGATCTTCCCAAGTACCTATCGCCACTGTTACGGAGGTTGGGGGAAATGACTCAGAAAACATGGAGATCTGTCAGAAAACTCATCGCCACCAAGACAGGGGTTGGAGAAAACAGTGCAAGTCGAGACTATTTGACCGCGCCTACGATGCGGCACACAGCAAAGTAAAGAGAGGGGACGTACTGCAAGAGCCGAACCTGGATCGCCCTCCTAAATGCCTTGTTCGCTCCACGCACTGGTCTAAAACAGCCTAGAGCCGCAGCAAAATCAGAACGCGATGTGAGCATATTCTTAAGCTCGTCTCTTGGATAACCGTCTTTGGATACCGACCCAAAAACCCCTGCGAGACTAACAGGGATCATGTAGGTTTCTAAGCATTTTAGGGCTTCACGCTGCAGACAAGCCTCAGAATTGAGGTTATCGGTACCTTGCCCTCGGGAACCGGCGCTACAGATCCATTCACAGAAATAGTCGCGCAAATCGAAAAGAACGTCCATGCCTTGGAACCTCTTAAGCAGGCTCACTGTGCTTGTCACAGAAGTAGCCCTCTGAACGTAGAAAGACAGCGACTCATTGACCGAAGACACCAGTCCGGCGTGGAAAAGGGCTTTGAACTCAAACTCCAGATCCTCAGCAATCACCCGGCCAATCTTGTACGCGAGACCATGCCTCTCGATGAGATCTTTCTTGTACATTGTGCTGCCTGTCCAGATGCTCACATTCTCCAGAAACACAGATGTAAGCACCTCAGGCCCTGGCGTCGGGCGTTTCAGATACCTGTATCGACTGTCGTAAGAAAGAAGCACCTCCCCGCTTTCAGACACATAGTCGTACCCACAGAACACAACATCCGAATTCGTTGACTCGGCCAACTTTGAAAGACGCATGAGGCAGTCAGGTGCTACGTAATCGTCACAGTCCAAGAACATGACATATTTGCCTAGAGCAATCTCAAGGCCATGGTTTCGCGCAGCGCTGACACCGCGGTTAGGCTGACAAATCACCTTGTAGCGCCGGCCTGAAGTCGAGAGCAGCGACTCGGCAACACGAACCGTGTCGTCTGTTGAACCGTCATCTACTACAATAATCTCGAAATCCTCGAGGGTCTGTTCGCACAGGGACTTAAGACAACGGCCGATATAGTCTTCTCCGTTGTAAGCAGGAACAACCACAGACACCATGCAGGTACTTCTGTCACAGAATCCGGCTTCCAATGGCTGACCCCTCCCATATGCACACTGCCGAAAAGCAAGAAACCTGGATCAAGACTACCATATTGAGCCGGCATCCGAAAGCCCGAGAAGGGCCAAACCGTCGTGTCTAAGGGACATACTGCTCTACGCACCGGAAAATCCCGCACACGATCCACGAAAATTTTCTCGATTTTTTTGAAATTTGGCTTTGACTTTCCCTGACCTTTGTGCTATATTATCGGTGAATTCGGAAAGGGCCTAAAAGCTCGACCGAACGATCTAGTCTGAGCAGTTGCAGAGTAGTTTGACTCGGATTCCTGAATGATTTCACTTAAACGAAAAACTAAGAATTACTTAAAGGGAGGGGATAGTTATGATTAGACCATGGAGCCCGCTTGGCGAAATCTCTCGACTGGAGAAGAGCATTAGTTCCTTGTTTGACGACCTTTGGAGGGAATTTACCCCCAGAACACTGGCGGAAGTCGAAATGGGTACTTTCCCAGTAGACGTCGTGGACGAAGGTGACACTATCCTGGTAAGAGCTGAACTTCCCGGAGTAGACAAAGACAATATTGAAGTAAGGTGCACCGAAAATGCAGTCAGCATCGCCTCAGAGAAACGGCATGAGAAGAAGGTTGAAGAGGAGAACTGGATTGTACAGGAGTCTTCGTTCGGCAAGATGGTGCGAAGCATAGGTCTCGGTACAACTGTTGACCCATCCAAGGCCGAGGCGGAGTTCGAAAATGGTGTCCTAACCATTAGGCTGCCAAAGACTGAGCCCACTCAGAAGGGACATAGCATAAAGATCAAATAGTTGCTACGTGCCAGCAGGTTAAGCATGGATATGGCAGGTGCAGAAAACACTCTCCGGCATGTCAAATCGCCGGAGAGTGTTCTTATTCATGCGCATATCGATCAGAATATCACAATATTCTGGTTCCAAATGCGTCTTCGCCAAGACCGTTATCGTAGATCTCTTCGATATGTATGAGATATGCGGGCCGCTCAGGCCACCTGTCCATATTGGGTCTGTGGTAGACGTCGTGTTGAGCGTTAATGAACCGTTGATAAGGGCCATCGCGGTGTATCTCGATCTCTCCCCTCACCTCAAAACTCATGGCAGGAGGCTCAAAGAACAAAAGAGTGACTTCGCCGATCTCTTGGTAGTTCTCCCAGCTATGCTTAAACGCAAGTTCCAGACTCCCCATAAGAGAAAAGTCAATCTTGTGCTCGTTCTCGGGTGACCAAATCGTCTCAGTAAGGACTCTCAGACCTTCGTCAGAATACCCATCACGCCATCCTTTTTCGATGTGGTTGAGATACGCTTGAGTAACCTCTTCGAGGAACTCTTCTTTGGGAACAAAGCCCACTCCTTTGACAGAGCCGTTTAACCCTGCCGGTCCAAAGGAAATGAAAACTGGGTTGTGCCTCGTGAAGCCCAGAAACATCTTCTCAGGCGGAGGAACGTTGCCTTGTCCCATACCACGTACCATCTCTCGCCTGTCTTCGTACACCCACTTGTGGAATTTCTCTGGCAGCACAAAACTGTCCATCCACGCCTCCCCTTTCAACTTCTATTTCAGGTAATATGACATACACTCATTCTGGGCCGTCTGCGGCAGACTGTTCCCCCTTAGCCAAAAACACCGGCACTGACGCCTGCGATCGAAGGTACAGCATACCCCCTCACTTCCTGAGCTACTTAAGCTACTTAAGATACTGGTCAAACCATCTCAACATATGAGCCAGCCGCTCTTTTCTGTTCCACGGCTTGCCAGACCTTGAAAGCTCGTGGTTTTCACCTGCGAACCTCACGAACTCTACAGTCTTCCCTAGGCGCTTAAGGGCTACGTACCATTGTTCCGCCTGCTCCATGGGGCAACGATAGTCCTGCTCGCTGTGGAGTATGAGGATTGGCGTATTCACGTTGGGCACGTATCTTATGGGCGACCTTTCCATGAGCCACCCTTCGCTGTCCCAAAGATCTCTGTTTCCCATACCCTTTTTGTTTCCGTAAAAGCCAATATCAGAGGTACCGTATTTCGTGTACCAGTTGCTAATGCTGCGTTGCGTAACGGCAGCTGCAAACTTGTCGGTGTGCCCTACAATCCAGTTGGTCATGTAACCTCCATAACTGCCGCCAGTTACCCCGACTTTGCTGTCATCGACCCAACCGACGCCGTCCATCACGGTCCTGAGCGCCATTATGTCTTGATAGTCCATTCCGCCTTGGTCTGCAATTACCTGCTGCGCGAACCATTCCCCGTACCCCAGGCTGCCTCTGGGATTGCAGTAAAATACGCCGTACCCGTTGGAAGCAAGTAGCTGAAACTCGTGGAAGAAAGCCAGCCCGTATGTGACAGCGGGACCGCCGTGGATCTCCAAAACGGCAGGGTATTTCTTGACCGCGTCGAAACCTACTGGTCTGATCATCCAGCCTTCTATTTCGAGGCCGTCGGGGCTTTGGAATATGAAAGGTTCAGGTTTGGAAAGGTTAACCTGAGTCAAGACATCTTCGTTCACTGAAGTAAGCCTGATGACCTTGTCGAAGGTGTATCTATGGGAAACCACCCTGTACTGCCAGCCTTTCACCTTGCGGCAGCCAGCCTTCAACTCTAGAGGCTGATCCGATACTCCGCGGGCCGCGTACACATCGGCAGGGTTAAGTTCTGAACCGCCTATGAATGCGAACACCGCTTCGGCACCTTGATCCGAAAATGCAAACGAGCTTATAACAGGAGGATAGTCCTTAGTCTCTATGATTGAAGGCGTCACTGCTCTTGAGTCTTCTCCGGGGCAGTTGCATTCTAAAGAGCAGTCTTGGCCTTCGCCTGAAATAACCTCGCAGGGATCACAAACCCCAGATCCATAGACTTCGCATATCTCGCAGGTATCTACTGCTACCCTGAAGATTTTCGAATAGCCCCTGTCTGTGGCTAGAAAATATATAAACCTTCCATCTCCTGACCAATATGGGCCGCCCCCGCCTGCATCCATCTTCGAGTCAGTAGACACTGAGCATCCCATGCTCCTGTCGAAGTTTTCTGTGAGAACTCTGGGTTCGCCTCCCTGGGCCGGGATTGTCAGAATTTCGGACTTGGCGGCCGCGACATCTTTTCGCAGATTACCATAGTACGCTATATACTCCCCGTCTGGAGAGTAGACAGGCGACCCTGCAGGTCCGCGTCCATCGGTAAGTTTCTTCATTTCTCCTGTTTCCAGGGTAAGAACCCAAATGTCAGGTACTCCTTCTATCTCGCAATCAGGCTCGCGGCAAGAGTTGAACGCGATGGATTTTCCGTCTGGCGAAAGTACAGGTGAATAGCAGTCGTACTCGCCAAAAGTGAGCTGCCTCTGCTCTCCATTTTCCACATTGATCATGAAAATCTGCCTTGGTCTGGGGTCTACAACATATGGAACGCCGTTGGCTTTGTATCTAAGTTTGGTTAC
>JAGPNE010000030.1 GCA_018052455.1 Candidatus Fermentithermobacillaceae bacterium
ACTGACAGTATACCGCTGGGATTGTTTCTGAGCATGGGGTCGGTTCTCCTGCTTCATCTTTGACTGTTGCTGGTAGATGAAGCAGGAGAACCGACCCTGCGTTTCAGAGAATTTACGTGTGCTTTACAAGTCTGTGATGTGGTTGTTAATGTTTCGCGTTAACGTCATGGTGACGACCTAGTTGAATGAGGTGAGACCCATGGTATCCGGTATACCGGCAGTCGTCCCCCGGGAGAGATTGTCTTCAGAGGTAAGCGATGCCCATCGCGAGAAAATAAGGGTAGTGGACCTTTCTGTGTTCTACGGTCAGAATCCCGCAGTGAAGCACGTTTCTATTACTATTCCCGAAAAATCGGTAGTGGCAATTATTGGTCCATCTGGCTGCGGCAAGTCCACTTTTCTGCGTTCTTTGAACAGAATGAATGATTTGATTCCGGGTGTTAGAGTAGAAGGACAGGTTCTGATAGATGGATTTGACGCATATTCGCCTGATACCGATGTGGTTGAGCTCAGAAAAAGGGTTGGAATGGTTTGGCAGCGGCCTAATCCGTTCCCGAAGAGCATATGGGAGAACGTGGCGTTTGGTCCAAAATGCCTTGGGATGAAAGATAAGGCCAAACTTGACCGAATAGTGGAGAAAAGCCTCAAAGAGGCAGCACTTTGGGACGAGGTCAGAAATCGGCTAAATTCACCTGCATTAGCGCTTTCAGGAGGTCAGCAGCAGCGGCTCTGCATAGCTCGGGCTCTCGCTGTAAATCCATCCGTTCTTCTCATGGATGAGCCCGCTGCATCTTTGGACCCAATATCAACTACAAAGGTTGAAGATCTAATATCATCTCTATCGAAGAAGTATACAGTAGTGATTGTAACACACAATATGCAGCAGGCTGCTAGGATATCAGATTTTACTGCTTTTTTCCTATCAGGATCGCTTATTGAGTATGACGCTACCGAGAAGATATTTACGAAACCTTCTAGAAAGGAAACAGAAGACTATATCACGGGTAGGTTTGGATAGGAGGAAAGGAGATTTGGGTATGACAGATAATCAAGACCAGTACAGGCTCGGAGGAATCAAGAAAGAGGGCATTGGACCAAGAAGCAGTTTTCATGCCAATCTCGAGCTTCTTGAACAGGACCTTTCTCGGCTAGGCGTAATGGCCGAAGAGAGCCTGGCTAAGGCTGTTACGGCCCTGAAGACCCATGATCTGGAGATGGCTCAAGGGGTAATAGATTATGATGACATTATCGACGATCTGACGCTTGACCTTGAAAACCGCAGTCTAGGCATTATTGCTCTTCAGCAGCCAATGGCGAGCGATTTGAGGAGAATCGGCACTGTCCTCAAAATAGTTACTGACCTCGAAAGAGTGGCGGACCATGCTGTTGATATCTCAAAAGTTGCTCTGCGCCTTGCCGGTCAGACATATATCAAACCTTTGATTGATATACCAAGGATGGCACGAATCGCCCAGGATATGCTGCGCAAGAGTTTAGACGCATTTAGCAGCCGTGACATCGAGAATCTAGACGAGCTCATAAACATGGATGATGAAGTAGATAGCCTGTTTAACCAGGTATTTAGAGAGCTGCTTGTCTTTATGATGTCGGACCCTAGAACAATTCAGCAGTCCACAGAGTTTCTCATGGTGGCGTCACACTTGGAAAGGGTTGCTGATCATGCGACGAACATCGGCGAGTGGGTCATTTACGCTATTACCGGTGAGAGAAAAGACCTAAACCCATAGGATACGAAAACCTGATTCGTGCGTGGAGCGAAGACGCCAATGAAGAGGCTGCCGAAATCACAAACGAAACTTTCCGCATAGTGTGCATCCCCATATCCGTTCAATTGTAGGGATCGGGAAACCACACGAAGAAGGATGTCCGCTCTCCAGGATTGCTTTGGGCCCATGCTTTTCCTCCGTGCATGTTTGCGCAGTGTTTGACCAGAGACAACCCAAGTCCACTACCGCCGCGGGCGCGGCTTCTGTCTTTGGATGAACGGTAGAATCTCTCGAAGATCCGGGGCAGATCCTCCGAAGGTATGCCAGGGCCTGTGTCAGAAACAACTAGGACTACCCCTCCTCGCCCTACCTCCCGGGCGAACTGATTGGCTGCTGAAAGGTCCTGCGATGAATACGGAAGGCAAGTATCTTCTTGCTTACGGGTGGCGGGCGGCTCTGAAATCTTGCCCTCTACGGCCCTTAACTCGTGCAGTGAAACAGCAATGTCGGAGCCATGGCCCGAGTATTTGATTGCATTGTCAAGAAGGTTTGTTAAGACCGTGTCGAACATGGAGGGATCTGCATATACCTTAACTGACCTCACCGGTATCTTGCCGGACTCGTAACCAGGCCCAGAGTCTGCGACCAACACAGGCTCGAACAGGATGGTCTGCTCTTTCTCCGCGGCGATAGGCTCCATCTTTTTTATTGTTTCCTGTACGATAGCCGTGGCATCAAGCCAGATTGGCTCAAATCGTACACTCCCGGATTCTAGATTGGCCAGATCAAGGAGGTCTTCGACCAAAGTGGACAGCCTAGATACCTCTTTTGTAATGAAGCTCGACATTTCCTGAATCGTCTTCTTGTCTTCCGGTGGAGCTTCCGCTAGGGTTTCCGCAAACCCCTTGATTATGGTAATAGGTGTACGGAGCTCATGGGATATGTTCTGGATAAAATCGCTCCTAGTAGTCTCAAGGCGCCG
>JAGPNE010000019.1 GCA_018052455.1 Candidatus Fermentithermobacillaceae bacterium
CGTCTAGACTATCGTCTGCCATATGAATCACGCCTGATGATCCCAAAAGGAAAAATCCTAGCATTACAGCGGCAAATATCACAAGGATCTTCTTAGTTTTCATCTTCATCATCCTCCAGATTCCCGTCGAACTTCAGAATGTCGCCTACGTCACAGTTTAGATAAAAGCAGATCTTGTTGATCGTCGCAAATCGGATGCCTTTGGCCTTTCCAGTCCGCAAGATGGAGAGATTGGCCTCAGTGATGCCCACTTTTGCAGCAAGCTCTTTTGATGTCATGCCCCGCTTTTTCAAAACATCTTCGAGACATACCTTTATCGCCATGAACGCACCTCTTCTATACGAACAAGTCGTACTCATCGTGTAGTCTTTTGCTGTCTGCAATGAGCCGTGAAAAAAGGAGAGTTGCCAGGACGAAAACTAGACTCATTAATGGAATGCTCAAAATGGTGTCTACGTTAGACAGCTTCTTTGCCAAGGCTACCTGAAGGATGTTGAATACGGCGACCGATGCCGTCACAAGCACCAAAGATAACCGGCACAGTTTGGAAAGGTTATCGGCAGCTGTTTGGGCTTCAGCAGGGCGGTCAGACAACAGTTCCTCCAAAAGTGCAAGGGCCGAGACAGTGATGGCTATATCCAGCCCATATGGCAGGGCTGAAACTGAGAACCGCACTACGGCCATGATGCCATCGGCGCTCTTTTGTATGGTTCCTAAGGAGGAAAAAAGGTCTCTGCCGCAATACACAGGGATAGCTGCGGTAAACAAAACACAGAGGGCATATAGAAGGGTTCGCATATATCGCAACAAAGTCTTGGTGTCTCCTTGGTAGAAAAGGCGATTGACGACCAGAACTGCCCACAGCACGGCGACCGACCATACTGTGCAGCCCATGATCCCTTTCATTACAGGGAGCGCTCTTTCTCCCATATCGGGAAACCTTGCACAAATTGTAGCCGGATTTGTCATGCCGTAAAGAACAAACAGGAGAAGCCCTGTTAGAGCATACAATGCAGCATTCTCCCAGGTTCTTTCAGGGTCTTTCTTGTGCTTCCACGCAGAGAGCAAAGGAAGCATTGATATCCCGATCCACAGAGCTAGGGCCAGGCCGTTGCCGGTTTGGCCGCTTAAAGATAGGGCCCTAAGCCCTATCCCGATCTGTTCAAAGGGGAATGCAAAAAGTGAGGAAAAGAGATTTGGGAAATTGTCTGCCAAAAGTGCCAGGGCAAATAATGCGGCAGCTTCTAGAACCAAGACAATGAATAAGGGCTTTCGTTTCATATCGGCACCTCGAGGATTATTGTTTGTCGATAACTCTCGTCAATACTACATCAAAAATTATCGCGCGGCAATAATTCTGAGCGGATACCTTGAGTACGGGGGTCGGAAACTGTGGTAGTAAGGGGGATTCAATTCGGGAAGTATCTAGATTACAGAAAAAAACATGGGGTATCTAGTCTTCCGCAAGAAGCATGTCTGGGGATGAGCAAATCAGGATTCAATTGTTCAGACCTTGTCTAACAAGCTGTGTTTCGGATAGTCTGAATCAGTTTCTATCAGTTTCTAATGGTAGATCTTTTGGATCTGAACGATAGAAAAAGCGATGGAGTCTGGTCGAAGGGCTGATGCCAGCATCACAATCTGAGTCAGCGTGCAGACCCGCGGTGTGCTTATGAGGAATTCGATTTCTCAGTATGTACGACCAGGCCGCAATACATGATAGGCGGGCAGGCCTATCCGAGATTGGTGCCGTAGTTTTCAAGTTCTTATATGAGTGTCGGGCGCCTCCAGTAACTCAAGTTGTTAGCTACCTAATCCGGTTTGCCTTATTGCTTCGGTAATTACGTTCACAGAAGGAATTTGCCTATCTCATAAAGAACAACCTGGCGACCGGATTGGTCTATATTCCCGAAGTTCACAATAAGTAGGAATGGTTCGGGTCTGAGCTGAGGCGGAAAGGGGAAGATCTCATTGAGCAATTACAGATTACTACTCAAAAATGCAACAGTAGTTGATGGAACGGGTAACCCATGGTACAGGGCCTCTGTTGGTGTAGTCAACGGAATGATAACCGAGGTTGGTGATATCACAAGTGCAGATGCAGATGAAGTTGTTGACGTAAGAGGCATGATTCTCTGTCCGGGCTTTGTGGATATGCACGGTCACTCAGATTATCAAATAATTGCGAACCCTACAGCTGATAACAAAGTGCTCCAGGGGATCACCACCGAGTTTGCTGGAGAATGCGGTTATTCTGCTGCCCCATTGAGAGATAACTGGTTTCAGGAGTGGTGGGTTGAGGATCCATTTCAACGTTTCAGTGTCACTTCACTCGACGAAGGTCGAGAAGTGCTGAAACGTCACGGTATAGTTTCTGACTGGGCTGATTTTGACGAGTACCTGGCTGTCGTAGAAGATGCTAAGCCTTCCGTAAACTACTGTACCTTTGTGGGGCACGTCGCATTGAGGGTAGCTGCGACAGGTGATTACCTGAGGCCTCCTACAGTGCAGGAACTTATGGAGATGAAGGGTCTGCTAAAGAATAGTATATCGCATGGGGCTTTTGGCTTTAGCACGGAGTCTGGAACTCATCGGAAGATGGACCTTCCTTCTTCAGAACTTGAAGAGATGTTTGGGTTGTGCGCGCAATGTGGCGGTAGAGTCGGTTACCACCTAAAGGACTATGGAGACAGAGCTATAGAAGCACTTCAATATGGTCTTGATCTGATAAGCAGAACTAAGGTGCGTACGGTTCTATCACATCTTTGTGTGGATGGCATGGAAAACTGGGGCAAGGCCGATTACGTTCTTTCTCTAATTGATGAAGCAAGAGCGCAGGGAACCGAGGTCTGGGGGGATGTCATGCCCTATCCTAGTTCTGGCGAAGCGTTGTTCTACAGCCCTTATGCCGTACACATGCTTCCTGATTGGGTGGCGCAACTTGCTCCAGGTCACGTTTCAGACGTACTGTCGATGCCCGAAAGCAGACTGAGGCTTAGGGGTGAATTGGCCGAAGGCAAAGCTTCATCATTTTACTATGTTGGTAGGAGCGATGAAGGGGAGGCCTATGGTCGAGGTCCTCTGGCAGACCCCCTGTGGGCTCACTATGTGCGCATCGTGGAAAGTAAAGTGCCAGGAATAGAAGACCGCTCTGTGCATGATATTGCCAAAGATTGGGGGAAGGATCCGTTAGAGGTCCTTCTAGACGTGATACAACAGGATCCAGGTACGAAAAAGCTCATAAACCGCTCTTCTGACGAAGATAAGCGTGCGTTGATATCCCATCGACTCATAGGTTTTGGTACTGATGGTGGACTAGTCGGCGCTATCCGGAGGCCCGGTATTGCTAACCCCACTTTGTATGCAGTTTTTCCGTATGTGCTGCGCAAATTCGTAGTTGAGGAGGAGCTTCTTCCATTGGAGGAAATGGTAAGAAAAATGACTAGTCTGCCGTGTGTAGCGCACGGGATAAAAGATAGAGGGCTTATCAGGCCTGGATATTGGGCAGATCTAGTTGTTTTCGATCCCGCTGCCATTTCTCCCAATGTTAGTTACGATGAAAAAATGCCTATGCCTGTTGCGAACGGAATATCCCTGGTCATTGTTAACGGAGAGATCACTGTCAGAGACGGTACGCATACGGGAGCTCGAGCGGGTCGGGTTATACGCTATCAATGAACAGAGTGTCTCCATATTTCAGACGCTAGTCAGGTCAACGCGCGGCATTTACTGAGGTACGAACCGTTAACCAATGAGATGTCATGTTGCCTACAATGTGTCCAATCATGTAAATCATCCCCATTGTCGTTTCCCGTGCTCAAAAGCAAGATTTGTTAGGAGGTTTCTACCCGCAATGCGTAGAACCTGTCGAACTAACAAAGTGACAACTCCACTACGAAAAAGTAGCGTTTGCTATTACCTGATTGCATCATCTCATCGTCTATGTGTCAATTGTTACTATGGTGGTTATGGCGAGCAAATAGACATGAATTCGTATGGAATTGGGAAGGAGAACAAAGAGAGATGAGGGAGTCGAGATACTTTAGGTTCTTGTTGGTTGCATTAGTTGGGACACTGGTATTGGGGCTTATAGGAGGTTGTGCTCCCGCATCGGAGCCCGGTCCCACAGGGGGTGAATCGAAGTCCGGCGGAACAGCTGTTTTTCGGATACTAAGCGAACCTCAGACACTTACTCCACTTGTCTCAACGGACTTAATTGCGGGCTTAATTGACGCAGTTATGAGTGATCCCTTGATCCGTCTAAACAACGAGGGGGAGTATGAAGGGCGGCTGGTGAAAGACTGGACAGTTAGCAGTGATGGCCTTGTCTACACGTTTAACCTTAGAGACAATATCAAGTGGCATGACGGAACTCCCATAACAGCAGATGACGTTGTTTTTACGCATGAGCTTATACTAAATCCTGACACTGGAATTGCAGACAGGATTGAACAGATGATCAATGGAAAACCCATAAAGTACGAAAAGGTTACAGATAAGCAGTTTACAATTACCGTACCAGAACCGTATGCGCCATTACTGTCCACTCTAATTACGCCCATTCCGAAGCATATATGGGAAACAGTAGATCCTAAAGAGTATAAGACTAGCCCGCTAGGGCAGAACCCGATTATGAGTGGGCCATTTAAGTTTGAAGAGTATAAGACTGGCGAGCATATAAAGTTTGTTCGATTCGACGAGTACTGGGAGGGAACGCCATATCTAGATGCAATAGTATTCCAAATCATTCCGGATAATAACTCTGCGACTGTTGCTCTGGAAACAGGTCAAGTTCATTTTTCGGATCTCAGCGTTCAAAATTTCAACAAGATAAAGGCAGAGGGGAAACTACAGACGTATTCAAATCCCAGCGGCAATGTACAACTTTTTGTGATGAATCAGAAGAAAGCTCCTTTTGACGATGTGAGAGTGCGGAAGGCCATATGTCATCTGCTGGACAAACAGGCCATAGTGGATAAAGCTTTCTTGGGTTATGCACAGGCAGCCCATAACTTTATGGTTCCTACGGACATGTTCTATGATGAAAATGCGGTCGTGAAATATGAGTTCAATATCGACAAAGCGAAAGACCTGCTGGCCGAAGCCGGGTATAGCCCTGGTCCCGATGGCATCATGCAGAAACAAGGCAAGCCTCTGGAATTTGATCTGATGGTGCGTGCAGGTGTTCCTGAAGTCGAACAAGCAGGCATAATCATCCAATCTGGTCTGGATAAAGCCGGAGTGAAAATGAACCTAAGGGTTACTGACTGGAGTCAGCTTGTTGCGATTATTACTGCGGATGAGGATCCACTCAAGTTTGACGCTTGTATAGTGGGTTATACAATGGGTCCAGAACCTTCCAAGTACAGCCTTGTCTTCTCTACAGACGCTCATAGCTATGTAACCTATAGTAATCCCGCAGTTGATGAGTTATTCAAGAAAGGTGAGGTAGAACTCGATCCGGTAGAACGTCAAAAGATATACAGCGAGTTACAGAGAATCATTACTGATGATGCTGCCGCGGGGTTCTTGTGGTATCCGTACACGCTTTACGGTTTCTCTCCAAATCTCAAGGTTGATGAGGCGGAAATCACGTGGTTGGCGCACGTTCGCTTTTTGAAACCCGGCAAGCTTTACATGGCCGATTAGGAACACGGAGTCTCTAGTTTGTCGTTGCCAGTATAGTGGAGGATTCCCGGACGACTAGGTTTCCATATATTAGTCGTCCGGGAGACCAGTTACGGGGGAAATAGCATGCAAGAGTTCATTGTTAGGCGTCTTTTGGCGATAGTTCCTCTTCTAATCGGAATCACATTTATCACCTACCTTATCATGGACATGGCTCCTGTGGATCCTCTGTCCATCTATATCGATCCAACATTGGGTGGTACGCTTTCCAGTGAAGAACGAGACATACTGAGGAAGAACATGGGCTTGGATAAACCTGTTTTTACTCGCTATGTTCTATGGCTAGGGCGTGCCATTCGTGGGGATCTTGGATACTCGTTCCTTTCTAATCGACCAGTGACTACGGAGATACGAGAACGGATTGGCAATACGCTGTTGTTGACCGTGACTTCTTTGATAATATCACTTGTGCTTGGTGTCTTGATTGGTGTCTACTCGGCTCTGAATCGGTACAAGTTTTCGGACTACATCATCTCAGTTCTTGCGTTCATAGGGGTATCGATGCCAACTTTCTGGTTTGGCATGATGATGATCCTGATATTCACAGGCAAATTAGGTTGGCTGCCATCTGTTGGCATGACCGGAATTGTTCCTGCGGCCGGTTTTTGGGGTCGGGTTATTGACGTAATCAAGCACCTAATCATGCCAAGTCTAGTGTTGTCTCTTACCTCCGTTGCGAGCTGGACTCGATATCAGAGATCTTCAATGTTAGAAGTATTGGATCAGGACTACATCCGAACAGCTCGTAGCAAAGGAGTGCCTGAAAAACTGGTAGTCTTTGACCATGCACTAAGAAATGCTGTTCTTCCAATTATTACTCTTCTCGGTATGTCCCTTTCAAATCTGATCGGAGGAGCGTTCATTGTCGAAAGTATTTTTGGCTGGCCTGGAATGGGTCGACTTGGTGTTACTGCCATCTTTACCGGAGACTACCCTGTCGTGATGGGGGTAACGTTGTTCTCGTCTTTGCTTGTAGTAGGGGGCAATCTTCTGGCCGATGTTCTCTACGGTATAGTAGATCCAAGGATACGTGTCCAATAAGGGGGATACTTTTTATGGCTGTGTCTGGCGATGATAAGGACACCGATACTCAAACGCATAGAACCTTAGGATTGGAAACTCATCCAAATGATGAGCTGGATGAGGATGAGTTTTTCTCGTCAAATATAGAGAGCTGGTGGAAGGTTGTATGGAAACGCTTTAGGCGACACAAACTTGCGCTGTTCGGTGTTTTTATAATTGCTGTTTTTGCTTTCTTGGCTGCGTTTGCACCTGTCATAGCTCGAAGCGACCCTGCTGAACTGCATTTGGAGGTAATTGAGAATGGCCAGCCAGTACCTCCGAGTACGGAATTCTGGTTCGGTACAGATGCCCTCGGCAGAGACTATTTCGCACGTACAATATATGGCGGTCGAATCTCTTTGCTCGTAGGGGTCGTATCGGCCGGGATATCTCTTTTGATTGGTGTTCCTCTTGGTTGTCTTGCCGGGTACTACGGAGGTTTGGTAGATACCATTATTAGCCGTCTGATTGATATTCTTCTCAGCATCCCTACGTTCTTTCTCATTCTTACTGTAAACGCAATATTGAAGCCGAATATTTTCAACGTTATGGTCATTCTTGGCATATTCGGATGGATGGGTACTGCGAGGCTGGTGCGAGCAGAGATCCTGAAACTCAAGGAACAGGATTTTATCCAGGCTGCCAGGTCACTTGGACTGGGAAACGCGCGGATCGTATTTAGCCACCTCCTTCCCAACGTACTGGGACCTGTAATAGTCTCTGCAACGTTGTCAGTGGCACAGGCCATTGTTACGGAATCGTCGCTGAGCTACATGGGTCTGGGTGTGCAGGAACCTGTGCCTAGCTGGGGGAGCATGTTGCGAGCCTCACAGCAGTACATAGTCAAAGCCCCCTGGTTGGCGATAATCCCGGGTGCAATGATCTCTTTGGTAGTCTTAGGATTGAACTTCATTGGTGATGGCCTGCGCGATGCGATCGACCCAAGGATGAAGACCTGAGAGAGTAGAGTCAAACTTGGTGAAACGGAGGAGTCGAATTGTCGGTGTTGTTAGAAGTCAGGGATCTTAAGACGAGGTTTAACACAGAGGATGGTATAGTCACGGCAGTGGACGGGGTCTCTTTCACACTTGACAAGGGAGAGACTGTTGCTTTGGTAGGTGAAAGTGGTTCTGGTAAGAGTGTCACTGCCCTCTCTATCCTGCGTCTTCTTCAGCAACCGCCTGCGGAGATAAGTGCTGAGCAGATCGCTTTTTTGGGGAACAATCTGATGGATTTGACTGCGGAAGAAATGAGAAAGATGCGAGGACGAGATATGGCGATGGTCTTTCAGGAACCTATGACCAGTCTAAATCCTGTTATGACAGTTGGATATCAGCTTACGGAACCGCTCAGGATTCATCAGCAGATGAGTGACGTAGAAGCGTCTGGTCGAGCTGTTGAACTTCTTAGGCGCGTGGGGATCCCTTCTCCTGAGACCAGAATTGGTGAGTATCCCCATCAACTCTCTGGAGGCATGCGCCAGCGAGTCATGATCGCAATGGCTCTTGCCTGCAATCCCCAGTTGCTAATCGCAGATGAGCCTACAACTGCTCTGGATGTTACCATTCAGGCACAGATACTGGACCTGTTGAAGTCGCTAGTTGAAGCGCTGGACATGACTATGCTGATTATTACTCATAACATGGGTGTAGTAGCTGAAACTGCTGACAGAGTCATGGTTATGTATGCAGGGCAGATCGTAGAAGAGGCACCTGTCGAAAAACTATTCTTGAGGCCGTTGCATCCATATACCAATGGTCTGTTGGAGTGCATACCATCTGTCGCGGTCAAGGTACCGGTATTGCCGGTAATCAAGGGAACGGTTCCCAGCCCGCTGTTTTATCCCGCAGGCTGTCGGTTTGGTCCTAGATGTCCCTATGCGGTTGCTCTATGTAAGGAAAAGGCCCCAGAACTGTTGCGATTTGACACTGAGAGTTCTGTACGTTGTTGGCAGCCGATGATTTTTCGCGGGGAGGTACATTCGTGATGGGGATGAGCATCTTGCTCGAGGTAGAGAATCTATCGAAGTACTATTCAGTAACGGGGGGAGCGCTGCGCAAGACCATAGGCCATGTCAAGGCTGTAGACGACGTGAGTTTCGATATACGTAGAGGCGAAACTCTAGGTTTAGTTGGTGAGAGCGGATGCGGTAAGACCACGGTCGGCAAGCTAATTACTCGGCTGATAGAGCCTACAGATGGCGTGATTTGGTATGCAGGTCAGGATTTGCGTACGATGGATGATACAGAGATGAAGATAGTCCGACGGCATATGCAGATGGTCTTCCAAGATCCATATTCCTCTCTGAATCCTCGGATGACGGTAGGGCAGATGTTAGAAGAACCTATGGCTGTGCACAAGATTGGTGATCCAGGCTACAGGAATCTCAGGGCCAGACAGCTTATGGAGAGTGTAGGGCTAAAGCCGTTTCATTTGAGACGCTATCCTCATGAGTTTTCTGGAGGTCAGCGTCAGCGCATCTGTATCGCTAGGGCGTTGACTGTAGAGCCAGAGTTCATAGTGTGCGACGAACCAGTCTCCGCGCTAGATGTGTCTGTTCAGTCTCAGGTTTTGAATCTGCTCAAGCAGTTGCAGCAGGATTTCAACTTGACGTATCTGTTCATTTCACATGACCTGTCTGTGGTTAGACATATGTCCGATCGAGTGGCAGTAATGTATCTGGGGCGTTTGGTGGAATTGGCACCTGAGCCTGAGATATATTCTGATCCGTTACACCCTTATACACAGGCCCTCCTATCTTCTGTGCCTATTGCCGATGTACGAATAAAGCGAGAGCGAATGATACTCAAAGGCGAATTGCCAAGCCCCCTCAAGCCGCCTAAAGGGTGTTCTTTTTACGAGCGGTGTCCCGCAGCTTGTGACCGCTGCCTTGACTTTCTTCCCCAATTGCGCGAAGTGGCGCCAGGACACTACGTGGCTTGCCATCTGCATTCCGACTAACCTCACCATTTCGACGGATCAAAAGAGCAGTGTCAGCCTGGTGGGAAGAGCTGGCTTCCGAACAGCGTATTGCGTAGGCATCCCTTTTGGGATTACAGTCAGATAGGAAGTGCCAACCTGAGAAGGAGCTCTGTCCGTCGCACTCTGTCGGTCAAACTTTGCTCAGAAGATCCAGGAGGTATCGCAGAAATGGCGTCGCGCCCCGAAATAATTCGAATAGGCATATGCGAAGATTCTGAATCTGACATTCGGATATTGAGGAAGTATCTCAGCGAGTGGCAGGCAGAGGTCAACCAGAGCAAGCGTTTGACGGAAGCGGTGCCCATCACCTTGGATCTCAAGATTTCAGAGTTTTCCGACGGCGAGGGATTCTATTTTGCCTATCCTGACGATCCGCGGTTCGACATCCTTTTATTGGACATCCACATGAGCTCTATTGACGGCTTCCAGTTAGCAAGAAGCATCCGGGATAAGGACCCACGGGTAGCCATTGTATTTGTAACTGGAGACCCAGATTATGCAACCAGAGGGTATGACGTAGATGCTTCGGGCTATATTGTAAAACCCATAGACCGTCAGAAATTCTACGCGATCATGGACAAGTGTTTCTTATCTCTTAGACACTACAAGACCGAACTTATTTGGGAGACCGATGGTGACCTCCATAAAATATACCAAGAAGACATACTGTATTTTGAATCCGATGGGCACATGATAACTGCAGTTACTCTTTATGGGCGATTTACCAGGAGGCTCACTTGGGTAGAACTAGAAACCATGATCTCGCCGAACATGTTTGCGCGAATTCATAGATCCTACATTGTAGGGCTAGACCATATAGATGTACTTTCAAAGGACGAGGTCATTTTGGATGACGGGTCAGTGTTGCCCATAAGCCGTAGGCTTGGAAAAGATTTGAGAGAGAAATTCGTCAAGTTCCACACGGAAAAAGATAGGCGGTTTATCTGATGATAACTCTGAAATATGCCCATGTGGTATTTGCCCTTGCGGTCCTAGCGGGATCTTTCTGGTTGCTCTACAAAGTAATCCTTCCAAGGATGGTTGACCGCCGCATCCACAACTATCAGAAAGATCTTCTAGAAAGACATTTTGAGGAAATAAACGAAGTATACATGAAAATGCGGGGGTTCAGGCATGATTTTCACAACCACCTGCAGGCAATGAAGGCCCTCATTGAACTAAGAGAGTACGACCAACTGGCCGTCTACCTGTCCCAGATTTCAGAGGAATTGGACAAGATAGACTGGACTGTAAAGACAGGCAACCTTATGCTCGACTCTATATTAAACGTGAAACTCACTCTGGCAGAGGAAAAGGGTATAGAAATTGACGCTGCAGCTTCTGTACCAGAAACTCTGATGCAGAAAGACCGATATTCTGTGACCGATGTGGAGCTTTGCACCATAATAGGCAACCTCATGGATAACGCTATAGAAGGGTGCCTAACGTTAGATAATGCAGAGGAACGTTTTATCAGACTCCTCATACGCCCCATGAAAGGTAATCTCTACATATACGTGGCAAACTCATACGGCGGAGAGCTCCGTCGCTTTGGAGACGCATATACCACCACAAAGGAAGGGCATGAGCATGGATTCGGTCTAAGGAGCATAGACGGGATCGTGGATAAATACGGCGGCTCGGTTAACCGTAAGAGCGAGCCCGGAGTGTTTGTCACTGAAATACTCTTGCCCATAAACCATATAGATCCAGAGGGAGTGCCATCGCACTAAACTGCTGTCGGCCCAGCCTACAATTGACCTATTGCATGCGCTAGCCACCACATACGACAAAAAACATACC
>JAGPNE010000020.1 GCA_018052455.1 Candidatus Fermentithermobacillaceae bacterium
GTGAGGATCCTCACTTCTACCCGATGGGAACCGTGGCAGAAGGAGGAGATACTCGATGTTGTACCAAATGCGACCTTGC
Organism: Candidatus Fermentithermobacillaceae bacterium; assembly: GCA_018052455.1. Lineage (GTDB taxonomy): Bacteria > Bacillota > Sulfobacillia > Fermentithermobacillales > Fermentithermobacillaceae > UBA3907. The sequence goes on from JAGPNE010000020.1 coordinate 80, forward strand.
TTGAGCCTGAAATTGATGGTACTTTGGAAGAACTAATTATGGAGGCTGATATTCTCTTTGGTTCCCCTAATCTACCGCCTGCGAGCCTTGCCAAATCGCCTAGGCTAAAATTGGTGCATGTGCTATCTACGGGTGTAGACAGATATATGGTTCCGGAATTCAAAGATTCGCCAGTAGTTTTGGTCAATAGCCGCGGGGTGCACGGATCCCTTGTTGCAGATCATGCGATGGCTCTTCTTTTGGCCATGACTCGTTCCTTGCCTCTTGCCTATGAGAACCAGAAGCGAAAGAACTGGGTACGTCTGCCTATCGTTGATTTGGAAGGGAAGACTGCAGGACTTCTGGGACTAGGGGCCATAGGGCGTGAGGTGGCAATCAGGTGCAAAGCATTTGGGATGCGGGTTATAGCTATGAAACGCACCGAAGAAGAAGAACCTCTGGTCGAGAGGGTGTTTCTTCCTTCCGGGTTACCGGAATTGTTAGCCGAATCGGATTTTGTGATTTGTTCGTTGCCCCTTACCAAGGAGACACATCATTTGCTTACCTTAAAAGAATTTGAGCAAATGAAGCCTTCTGCGTTTTTTGTAAACGTGGGACGAGGTGCTGTTGTGAAAGAAGATGACCTGATTATCGCTCTGCGAGATGGAAAGATTAAAGGTGCAGGCCTGGATGTCTTCGAAAAAGAGCCTCTCGACCCCGAAAGTCCCCTTTGGGAGATGCCCAATGTGCTCATTACCGCACATTATGCAGGCACCGACGAAGCAGGTTTGAGAAAGAGTTTTGCCATATTCATTGATAATCTTGTTAGGTTGAGAGATGGCAAACCGCTTGTGAATGTAGTGAACAAGGAGCTTGGTTACTAGATGAACTTGAATCTTAGGCAAATGTCTAGCGATGTAAATGTGTTGCCGAGATGCCCTTAGCGTGTCGAAAACCTGTCTATTTGCAGGTTTACGCAGAGGTGAGCAGATATTTCTGTTTGCATCTCTGGGCATGATTAGGTATCCTGTAAGAGAGATGGGTAACGGATATCTGTTATACCCATCCAAAGACGGTATGTGTAGGGCCGGCCCACCAATCTTTGTTTCGCTCACAGACTCGCGTTATGCTCGGCTGCAACGTTTGGTAATTGAGTTTCTAGTTATCTATTGCTTGTGGATGTTTCCTATTGTTGAGCAAAAAGGGGGTTATTTGAGTGGAAGAAGAAATCAAGACTGAGGCTAGAAGTTTTCCATTGATTGGGGAACCTGCTCCGGACTTTGAAGCTGTTACGACTCACGGGAAAATCAAACTATCCCAGTTTAAAGGCAAGTGGGTTGTTCTTTTCTCTCACCCGGCCGATTTTACCCCAGTATGCACTACAGAGTTTGTAGCTTTTTCGAAAATCAACGATGAGCTTCAAGCTCTTAACACCCAGCTCATTGGTCTTTCTATCGACAGCGTTCATTCTCATATAGCATGGGTGAGGAATATCAAAGAGAAGTTTGATGTGGATGTTCCTTTTCCCGTAATCGCAGATTTGGACATGAAGGTTGCGAAGGCGTTTGGAATGGTCCATCCTAATGTGAGCCAAACTTCAGCGGTCAGAGCAGTTTTCGTGATCGACGATAAAGGCATTGTTCGGGCTATATTGTATTATCCGCAAAGCACGGGCCGGAATATGAGCGAGATTATAAGGATTGTCAAGGCTTTGCAGACCGCAGATGCCTATAAAGTTGCAACTCCTGCGAATTGGAATCCGGGCGATAAGGTAATCGTCCCGGCACCTGCGACTGTGGAGGCGGCAAAGACTCGCATGCAGGAAGGATATGAGTGTTACGATTGGTATTTGTGCATGAAGGAGTTGCCCAAGGAATAAGCGAGCCATTTTTTGGTGGGTTGGCGTAACACGGACCATCGATGGCGTGGGAGTCTATTTAGGAAAAGGAGCGCTTTCGGGGCTTTTTGGCATCCTCGGAAAGCGCTCCTTTTTGATGACAATCATGAAGTAGACCCAATTTGACCGAAACTTATTGACTAGGCCGATACGTGTTCTAGCTTCGGCGTAGGTTTTAGGACAAAGTAGTAGCAAACTACTGACAAGGCGAACAGTATGACTGTTATTACCCAGGCAAGGTTAGGATTGAGCCGGTACATGAACCCTCCCAATATACTGCCTACGCCCATTCCCAAAGAAGAGGCGCACATTGAAAAACCGGACCATGTTGCCAAGTATCTAGGTTCAACAACCTCGATGTTTAGAGCTTGCATTGCAGGGCCAGCTATGTTTCCTGCCATAGTTATGAGAAGGAGCGCAAGGTACACTTGCCAAAGCTCGTTTATCCATAGTATAGAGAGCATTATCGCTGGGAAAATGCTCCCTGAAATCAGGATTATTCCACGCCTACCTTTTGTATCCGCAATTCTGCCACCTATGAGGGTCACTAGGACTGTTCCAAGACTGGAAAACAGACTCAAGGCTGTAACTGCAGTGTATCCAGACGAAAACCTATCCATAACTGTAAAGGGAAGTAAGATGTTTGTTGCGCCATTTCCGAGGCCATTGGCAAGTGAAGCGACGAGAAGCATAACCAAGATTGGGCTATTGGCTTCAGCAAATAGCTCCCTAACACCAGAAAAAGAAGATCCGATTGTGAACCTTTGGCTATGAGAGCTGGGCACATCGTCGACACATTGCTCAGCTTCTAGTGGATCTTTGAGAGGAATAGCCACTACGATCGCGGCGACCGCGAGAACAAGACCCAGAAGCATAGGGATCCTTGCACCGTAACAGTCGGCCAGGAATCCGGCTATCATGGGACCTACCATAGCAGCCAAAAGATATGCAGTCTGATGAATACTCATCAACGTTGCTCGATTCTTTTTCTCGGTATAGGCACCGACAAATGCAGTCTCGGCAGGTTTTTGAATTAGAGTAAGCCCTCTTAAAAGAGACACTATGATCAGCCCAAGGTAACTCTTTGTGAGAAGCAGAAAAACTGGGACTGCGCAGCGGATGATCTGTCCTGTGACGTACATTCGCTTGCGGCCAAGATGATCAGCCAGGATACCACCTGCGATCGCAACTAGCGCTGAAGTAAGCTGAAGCACAAAAGCAAGCCAGCCTTGGGCTGCCGATTCGTATCCTAAGGACTTGTACCAAGGGGCGAGGAGCGATGCATAGAGGGTTACTGCGAGAGTTTCTATAACGCCTACCGCAAGTAATCGTCGCATTCCGGGATCTATGTTTCTCCAGAAAGCAGTGTTCTTCATCGTAGGGCTTTCGTGTTGATTATCACTGGCCATCTTGTACCCTCCTGGATTCAATCTGCCAAGCGCGCTCTGCATTAGCATCTTACATTCGAAACTTAAAAATGTCAACCTTCACATTAAAGATTTTAATGTGAAGGTATCATTCTAGTGCTTCCTTCGGTCTTCGAAATATCCCTCCGAAAATCAGAGCATGACCTTTGTGCCTACTGCAGGATCGAGGAGGTGACGCATAGAAGATTTTCGGTGGATAGTGTAATCAGACGTTAAGTTAAGCAGCGTAAATTGTACACAATGGGGGAAGTATTAATGGATGTGCTAGCCTTGTTGGGGAGTCCCAGAGAAAAAGGCAATACTGCTCTTCTTTTGGATCGTTATCTCAGCGGCGTAAAGGAATGTGACAAATCTGCACGGGTAGAGACCGTGTTTCTGCATGGGAAGGATATCCATCCGTGCACGGGCTGCTATACGTGTGTAGACACTGGCGGCACCTGTGTGATTGACGATGATATGCAAGATCTTTACACCAAGCTTAAAGACGCAGATGTTTTCATATTCGCTACTCCAATATACTGGTGGAGCATAACAGCCCAGCTAAAGAAGTTTATAGATCGGTTGTGCCCCATGACCTCCCGCGACCTTGAAGGCAAGAAATTCGCTTTGTTGATGACCTATGGTGCAGCCCCTCCGAATCGCGGACCGGAAATGGTAACAGATATGTTTAAGGAAATATGGAATGGCTTTAAAGTAGATTTTGTTCATGTCTACAGTACGTGCACCGAGGATTACCTTCCTGTTTCCGAAAATGAAAAGGCGCAGAGAGATGCGTATGAGTTAGGGAAAGATCTAATGCAGAAGATCGCAGCAGAGAAGGATAACTGCCGGGAAAACATGCAGTGATTCGGCATATTACAAGGTTGATGAGATCGCGGATTGGGATCACGGGAGTCAGGTGTTCTAGTCTGGCAGTACCAACGAAATGTCGAGCTCTGGAATAGATGGGTGATGTCTGTGCGTTTCCAGCAGGGGAATTTGTGAAGGCAACCGGGTTGTATATGAAATGTGATAAGTGCGCAGGGCATAGCATTTACGAAACTATTCATCGGGATTGCGAAACTCTAGGGAGTCCAAGATAACGTCCGCACCCCCCATAGGGGCTTTACAGAAACAGCTTGACTGTATGCCAAAAAGGCGAGAGCGCTTTCGAGGAGTTTCTTTGATCTCCAGGAAGCGCCCTCTTTACATTAGTATGGTTCGTGACGGCTCAGCGGACTTTTATTAGCGGGATCCAATCACGAAATATCAAAAACATTCGATCGATGAGAAGGGAAATGCGACCCATTATCCCTGCTCCGAAAGCCGCACCCAGAGTAACCATAATGGTCCACTTACCTATTTCAGAGCCTGTCTTGACAGGCAAGCTTGGCCTAAGAGTGAAAAGGAAGTAGCACAAAGTCCCTACAGTACCTAACAGGATTATCAGTGAGTTGATGTTCTTTACCGGACCTACGGTAGCCTTTATCTGTCCAACGAACTGCTGCATTATCTGAGTTCTGGCAGTCAAGGCCATCCCTATCCCGACTATGGCTGCTATAGGTATACGCTTTACCCATGAATACTGTTTGCTAACGTATGGAACGTAGAGCATAAGCCCTAGTATGGCAGGAATCAGTACGACAAAGTTCTTGTCCCTTGTAAGCGGAGTCCATACCTTAGATACTATATTGTTGTATCCCATGACCAATGTATAACCGGCTGCAACGCCTACGTAAAGGTGTTCGACCGCCTTATATAGTTCGTTTTCTTTGAACAAGTAAGAAAAAGCTATAATTGTGACGATTGATGAAACCCATATGACGGGATCACGACTCATTGAGACGCCTCCTTTCGGTGTCGGGTCTTGGTTTGGGTGCCAAGGTAAGAGATGTTGGCGATCACGATGAAGAATATAATGAGCAAGTGGGCGATACTCTGGGCGTCCATGCTAGCTAATCCCATTCCTGGGCTTCCCATCATGGATTCATACTCAGCTGCCCCCCTTAGTCCGACTAGCATGCCTTTCAACTGTCCTGCGTGCAAGTACGGTTCCGCTTGCGGAGCTATTGTGGCTATAAGGCCTCCGACTATCGGTACTTGGTACTCGGCTATCTGTCGAACGTACATGTCGGCATTTTGTGTGCTGAAAAAGATGAACATATTTGCATCTTTGGCGCTGTTTACGGTCTCAAGTATGGGGAGGGAATCGGTGGAGTTCCCTCTAAAGTCAAGCGGATATGCTTTCTTCAAATCCCTGGCATAGGCCGCTATCGCGTTTTCTCCTCCGGCCAAGTAACCCAAGTTGCAGAAATCTACTCCGTACTCTTTTCCCGCCTCCTCGTACGGCTTTATGAGGTCCTCAATGATCTTGGAACTGTCCATCTGGACACCTGTAAAAATGACCTTCACGTCTTTTGACATGAGGTGCTTTAAGATCGCTACGGCCTGGGGCAAAACGTCACCTGCGCCAGAATAGGAGATTCCTATGTCTATTATCACGGTGTCGCCAGGTTGAAGCGAATTCACTATTTCATAAGTCTGTTTTGTGTGTTGGCTTACAGTCACCGGAAGCCCTAACGGACTAACCAGAGGTATAAGTATTGCCAAAATGAACAATACGTATATTATCCGGCTGTCGATTTTTCCTAGTTTCTCGAAGAAATCCATGAACAATGGCACCTCCTATTCCGAACCTGCTCCCAGGTAGGATCGGTCTATGCCTGTCAGAACCCTAAGGGCCATGCCTACAGAACCTATAGCCGTGCTGATTAGTATCCCTCTGGAACCTGCTACATTCACTACTCCTGTTATCCAATTAGATATGACAGGAAAACCGGACCATATGTTTTCGCCTATAGGAGCAGTTCCAAGCATCAAGAGAACCCCTGATATAATTAAGGCCGCAGACAGCGGGTTCTTAAGACGAAAAGCCCTGTAGGATGCAGAAGCCAAGTGAAATGCAGTCATAGCATAGAACACGGCTGCCAGAGAGGTATATATTGACCGGAATATGAAATCGAAGACCACGGAGTCTGTTCCCATGAATATCCCGGACAATGCAGTTGCAAATAGCCCGACGAGAAGTATGAGGCTGTGTATACTATCTACACTTTTTCGACCGATCTGCCTTACATGAAAACCGACTAGGTTTATCGCAGCGAGCGCTAGCGCAAATGCTGCAAGAATCACACCCCAATCTTGTACTTCGGTCGCAGGTCCCTTTAACGCCGGGATGTCTAGGAAGAAATCTATTAGTAGAAGAAACCCAACTGCCGCTGAAACTATTACTGGCAATGTACGCTTCAATTTGAGACACGCCTCCTTCTTGCTTAGATTATTCTGAGGCCCTACTTGCTTAGGGCCTTAGTTAATGTGTCTATGCCCATGCTAGACAGGATTGCGCCAACCATTGTTACAATTATGGTGGCGATTTTCACATAATCCTGTCCGGCTATAGTTCCTATCCGTTTGGGGTCTTTTGAGATGAATGCGCCTGCGGCGAGGAATTCTTCGCCAATCATCGTGTAATCGCAGGCAGCCACGAAAAAAGGTATTTGGAAGTAGTTTGTAGTGCCTGAAATAGACATTGCGCCTACTGCAGCGGCTGCTTCGGCTACCACTATAGCCTCTGCAGCGAAGTATCCAGTGTAAAACACAGTAGCAGGCTTTTCTCTTTGAACCACCCCTAAGACGGCAGCGGTGAAAGCAAACTGAACATCTGATGTGAACCTTATGTTGTCGGGGCTGAAAACGTCGGGTTTTCCTTCTTCAATATATGCTGCCTTCATTACCTCCACAGTAAGTGCATAGGTGTTAGGGTGTCCTACTACCACCAAGAGTCCGGTGTCGTATCTAGCGGCTAGTCTGCTGACGTGGTTTAACACATCAATGCCCGCAAGACTAGCTGCTCCTGTAGTACCTGCAATATCTGCGTAGCCTGGCGTAAATACTATAGGCTTTCCCATTTCGGTAGCTCGTCCGACCGCTTCATCTATAGCTTCTAGGCCTGCTATAGGTCTTGTATATATCGACTGTGTCTTAGCCTTTCTAAGGCCTAATTCGATGCACACGAACACAATTACCAGTGACAGTAATCCGGCAATTCTTCCTTCTGCAAACAACCACACACACCTCCTGCTTGTATAGTTTTACTTACGTTGAACACGCGGGATCTTCGATGAATGCTTCAAGGTAGTCGGTTAATCTATCCAAAGCTGTTTCGATGCATTGTTTTCCAAATTCATAGGTCGCCTTTGTGGCGTCTCCCAGAGCTCCGTTTCGGGTGATTTCATCCCAGTATCTGGCTTGTTCTATCGGAAGTTTGTGCCAGGTTTCATAGATGTGGGGATAGATATCGCCCTTTTCAAGGGCATCTTTCTTGACGCATTGGGGGCACAGATAGAGACATTGCGACATCTCGCTTTCGCACGCATGTCCTGTTATGGGTGAAGTCACGTGTTCTTTGATTATGTCGTCCACCAAAGCCGTAGGCGAAACCCAGAGTGCTTCGTCTCCCATCTCGTACTTAATTAGGTTTATCACTGTACTTAGCGACGGTCGATTTCCTCCGTGGCCGTTTATGAACACGAATTTCCTTATGCCATGTTGGTGAAGTGACCAGGCAATATCCATGCAGACTTGAACGAAGGTGTCCGGTTTTAACGTTAGAGTTCCCGGAAAATGAATGTGATGCTCAGACACGCCGAATTGAACCGGCGGGGTAACGATGACTTTCGGATAGAGCCTCTCGCCGAGTCGTATAGAGAATTCCCTCGCTCTTGCAGTGTCTACTTCGAACGTGCCATTTGGTCCGTGCTGTTCGGTTGAACCTGTAGGGATGATGGCCGCTTTGATAGTGGGCAACGCTTCCTTCACTTCAGGCCATGACATATCGAACAAGTAATAGACTCTTTGTGTAGAATCAGACATATTTGCTCCTCCTGTTTTTTGATAGTTGCAAAACTTGTTTGTATACTTCTGGTCGCGCCTCCTCTCTATGATTGTCAATGTGGGTGATTTGTTTTTGGCTGCGTAGATGTGCTTCAACTAGAAGCCATCCGATGGCGATTGAATGGTGTTGCATGCGGCTGTAAGCACATGCGACGTCTATGGGTGTATTTCGTCGTATGGAATAGAAATCCTGCCGATTCCTGTATGTTAAGAGTTAGCGTCAACAATTGGAAATGCGCTGTTTTGACGCGGTTAAGAGAAGGAATTGAGCAATCTTTCGTCGAAAACAACCACTGCAAGACCGTTTTTAGCCCTTCTAACATTTTGGGCACTTTTTGCACTTTTAGCAGTGTGAGAACAAAGTAGTGCCCTCGGGACTGTGTGTTTCAGTGTTCTCCCGAGACCCCATGATATTGCTGTATCAGGCTAGTATATTGTGGCAGGGAGGGAACGACTGTGGCATACGCAAACGCTTTGAGTATTTATAGCGCAGTACCCAAAGGTCAGATGGCAGTTGAGGGTCTCTCAATTCGCAAGGCGACCGAAGAGGATATTCCCATGATTGAGCACCTTGCAGAGATTATTTGGGCTGATACGTACGCAGGCATAATCAGTGAGGAAGAACAGAGGTTGATTCTCGATGATTCATATTCTCGCGAATCCCTCAAAAGGTCTATATCTGAGAACGTTTTTCTTGTTGCCGAAGATGCCGGCCAACCCATCGGGTTTGTAGATATGGGTGTTTGTGGAGCGGTCTTGTACCTTCACAGGCTCTATGTGCTACCGAGTGTGCAAAAGCGGGGTGTAGGCAAGCGCTTGCTTTTAGAAGCGATTTCCCACAGTATGGCTCGCTTTTCTTGGCATCTAGATGGCGTCGAGGCACCGCAGGCTGTGGTAGCGACGGTAGACATAAGGAATCACAATGCAAGGGCCGCGTATGCGAAAATGGGGTTTGAAGAAGAATATGAAACATGGCTCCCCATGGGAGGCATAATGACGCGGGTCATCTATATCGTAAAGACTCTCAATTGTGAATCTCAATTGTGAGTCGGCTTGGCGTGTTTGGTCAGCGATGTTGGCCGGTCAATGCCGTGATTGTTTGACATTTGGGAGGATGGTCTAATATGTTCGATCAACAGGCCCTTTCTGCTCTGGGGATTTCGCTTATCGCTGGGCTAAGCACTATGTTAGGGACAGTTGTTATACTTTTGGGCGAGGGCAGAAACGAGAAACTACTCACCGCGTCACTCGGCTTTGCAGCAGGTGTGATGCTTAGTATCTCTTTTTCTGATCTAGTGCCTCAGGCCCGCGACCTTATAGCTGCGGAAAAAGGAGCGCATATGGGAATAGTGTACATGGACCTGTTTCTTGTAGTTGGAGTGCTTATTGCACTGGGGCTGGACTATTTGGTTCCGCACGAAGCCGTCTACGATGAGGCAGACAGACAGCATCAGGATCTTTTTCGAGTGGGAGTGGTTTCAACCCTCGCTATAATGCTGCACAACTTTCCTGAGGGTATTGCTACGTTCATGGCCGGCTATAGCGACACAACTCTTGGTCTATCGCTAGGAATAGCAATAGCTCTTCACAATATTCCAGAGGGCGTGTCCGTCGCCATGCCTGTCTATTTTGCCACCAAAGACAAAGGCAAAGCTCTGAAATTTACTTTCCTTTCAGGTATCGCAGAACCCATTGGCGCGCTCTTGGCATTTTTTGTCCTTAGGCCGTATCTGAACGGTTTTGTGGTGGGCTCTAGCTTTGCTCTTGTAGCGGGGATAATGCTTTACATATCTATTGAGGAACTTATTCCGTCTTCTAGGCAATATGGACACAAGCGCTTGGCGTTGTTCTCAACTTTGGCAGGAATTGTGCTGATGCCTTTGAGCCATTTGATCTGACACTTGGCTCTGCTCGAATAACATAAACAGTTATCTGTACAACCCTAGGTTCAACGGATATTATGAAATAGGCATTGCGAGCCGCGAAGATGCCTTTCTTATTGGGAAAGAAGTATATGCGGCAAACTGTGGGCAAGAAGGGATTTTCGTGGAATCAGAAAAGGCCGGGCGGCGAGGATGGGTAGAGATTGCGAAGGACGTGTGCTTTTTCGTATTCATGGCGATTATGGTCTTTCTAATAATAGTAACCGCAACGACTAAAATCCGGGGCGGGGATCCTGAATTATTTGGATATAGGATGTACGTAGTAGAAAGCGGAAGCATGAGTCCTACGATAAACGTGAACTCTGTGATAGTTGTAAAAGAGGTAACGCCACAAGATATAAAGGAGAAGGACATAGTGACGTACCGGGGTCACAGTGGAGAATCCACGGTGACCCATCGTGTCGTCGAGGTGAAAGACGGCGGGGAGGCGTTCGTAACAAAGGGAGACGCAAATGAGATTCCCGATCCTATGCCCGTTGAAGCGAGCAGATTGATAGGCAAAGTCGTGCTTGTTATCCCGTACATGGGGAGGGTTTTCGGGTTTCTTAGCACGCCTTTTGGGCTGGGGCTCTTAATCGCGCTAGCCGGCCTATGGATCGTTTCTGATGTCTTTTTGGGAAAGGCTAGGAAGCAAGGTGACGGGAGACCCGGTAGTGAAAAGCAAGTCTAGTTTGATCTAACCTCGGAGCCTGCGTTTTGACACATAGCGTGACAAACTGCAAAAAAAGTGTCATCATGACAATTACCAAAACATGTCAATAACCGCTTGATTGTTGAATATCCGCGTATTATAAGATGATTGAAGAATAGTGTCGATCAACACGATAGCATTTACCGCAAAAGGGAAATGGAACTTCAGGGCTGTGGACAGGGCGTTTATGCCATTGTCTCCTACGTTGCCGGGCACAGGATTCTCAGAAACTGGGGGTGAGAGTCAACCGATTTGGTTTCTGGATGT
>JAGPNE010000011.1 GCA_018052455.1 Candidatus Fermentithermobacillaceae bacterium
ATAGCCCCGCTCGACTTGCATGTTTGAGGCACGCCGCCAGCGTTCATCCTGAGCCAGGATCAAACTCTCCGTTACACCTTATCCTTAACTCAAAGGTTCTCTACGCTGTTCAGTTTTCAAAGACCGAAGCAACAGGCTTAATCTTAACTGTTTGGATTTCCTTTGTCAACAACATCAAGTGAGTTTTTCAACCACTATTGTGACTTTCATTTGGCATCCGGTATCAAACGCCGACCCCACATTTTACCTGTGTTATCACGGTTGGTACCATCTGCGAGGCACCAACTATACTATCATAAAAGGGTGCCCCGTTCAAGGGGACAAGGAACAAACCTATCTAGGGAAAAATCGGGTTTGACCAGGCGATACGCCCTTTCTCATCAACACACTCTACTCTAATGTACTTCTCTGTCCCTTTGATCTCGTATTCCGCACTCTCAATAGCCCCGCCATTTTTGTTACGCCTAGAGTACCCGTGATGAAAGTAAGAGATGAAATAAATGCTCTTTACGGGAGAACACTCGACACATACCTTATTGCCGTCGAAACCAAGATAGTGTATTTCCGGTCCCATCGATGAGTAGAATTTCCCATGTAACAAAGAAGAGGCTATGGCGTCATGACTGAGTTCATCAGCATCCACTGTGACCCAGCCGCCAAGGGAATCCCATTCCTGCGAGGCTTCGCCGAACTTATTTCGGTTGTGGTTATCATCGGCTGCTACTCCCCAAACCTTGCGCCCAGACCTCAGTACTGCATCCCAATGGCCAGTAGATAGACCAATACCAGTTTCTACGTCTGACGCATAGTTGTAAATCTCTACTGCGAAGTAACCGTCAAGAGATACGAGGTCATCATAAGAATTGAAGGACCATTCGGGATGGTTAAACATTACTAGGTGGCCTGACTCCCGAAGCTCGTTAATGGCCCTTTGCGCACCTGAAGGGTAATCACGCAGATCCGGCACATCTAAATACTGAAGATGCTCGTACGGTAATTCGCTACTCCTTCTTAAAGATTTGGGCCCTAGTATCCCGTTGGCGTGGAAGAAACGCCTGGGCTCGCCGAAGCTGGCGTTTATTTCAATGGCAGGCAACACTATGAAGTCAGGGGCTTGCAGATCATGGTGATATGTGTAGCACTGATGTTCGCTAAAAGCCAAAAAAGAGTAACCCCGCTCTCTGTACAGTCTAGCCACTTGTTCAGGAGAGAGCTTCCCGTCAGAGACGGTTGAATGGGCGTGGAGATTACCCTTGAATCCCTTCTTCTTTCTCGTGTCAATGAGCGCTTGGGGCGAATGCCTTTCGTTTCCAACGCGCACATCTCCTTTACCTTTACACTGAGGGGTCGTCGACTCTGCTACAGGCGTAGCCAGCTCTTGCGGATCCTGCGAGGATCGTGGGGATCCCAAATCACTTTTGCATTGCATCCCTATGCACCTCCGTCTTCATATACCCTTTACCCTTGTCATGTTGTAGTAGTACTCAAATTCGTCCGACTACATTACCATATAGCGTTGCGTACTCCGCGTCCACCTAGAAAACCACTCTTCATCTGTAACTATAACCATGGGAGATTATCAGCAAACACGTAGTTGCGCTAGGCTCTCTGGACCTTGTTCGTGCCACTCCAAAGCTACTTGACAGTCCTTTTTGTGTGTGCAATTATGACTTAAGTTTTCAATCACTCAAATTGAATATGGATAAAGACGCCTCATCTCTCTTTATAAGGGGTGAGGTAGAGGCGCAGCGTTCAATAGTATCCGCCTGAGCGTGGCAGCAATGAAGGCGAGAGAAAGGGAACGTTGCCGAAGTGAGGTACAGGCCCTGCTGTCCTCGCTGGGGTTGCATCTAACAGGTGCAGCACTGTCACCATACGGTTTTCCCTTGGCCATGTGGTGAAGAGCTATCTCGCAGCAAAGGGAAGGAGAGCTGAGCGGCTCCTTTTGCAGAGGATGCTTCTGCGAAAGGTATTCTTGCACAATACAGCCGCGAAGGCTGTATTTCATTTCACTGGAGGATTGAAGCTAATGAACGGACCGTGGAGTATTGAAAGAAATTGCGAAGGTAACCTGGAATTCGGCGGATGTGATCTTACGGCTTTGGCCAAGACATATGGAACACCTCTGTACGTAATGAATGAGGACATTGTAAGGAATAACGCTAAAAAGTACTCAAAAAGTCTTGGCTTGCATTATCCCAATTCGGACGTAGCGTACGCTTGTAAAGCTTTTATGTGCGGCTGGATGTGCGAAATAGCAATGGAAGAAGCCTTGTTTCTCGATGTGGTTTCAGGCGGTGAACTATACGCCGCAACTAAGGCTGGGTTCCCAAGCGAGAGAATCCTCTTTCACGGCAACAACAAGTCACCTCAGGAAATTGAGATGGGCATATCTCTGGATGTTGGCCGGTTCGTTATCGATAGCTATTACGAGATCGAACTCCTCGACTATTTTGCAGGCAGATTGAACAAGAACATCGACGTCTTGATCAGGGTTTCACCCGGCGTAGAAGCACATACGCATCAGTACATTGAGACAGGGACTATTGATTCTAAGTTTGGTTTCCCTATGACCAATAAGGAGTGTTTTCGAGCTCTGGAGAACGTCCTTAGTAGCAAACGCTTATCCTTCAAAGGATTTCACAGCCACATAGGTTCTCAGATTCTAAGATTAGATGGCCCAATACTGGCCGCAAAGAAGATGGTCGGGCTCATATCTGAAGCTCGCAAGGCGTTCGGCATCGAAACAGAAGAACTAGACCTCGGTGGGGGACTGGGGATCTCTTATACAGAATACGATAACCCACCATCTATAGAAACGTATGTGGGTACCATAACGGAAATGGTCAAAGCATCGTGTGAAGAACTGGGTGTACCACTCCCCAAACTTTACCTCGAACCTGGCAGGTCCATTGTAGGCGAGGCAGGGCTCACGCTTTACACCGTGGGCTCAATTAGGGAGATACCCGGCGTCAAGACATATGTATGTGTAGATGGAGGAATGACGGATAACCCAAGACCTGCCTTGTATCAATCTGTATACACTGTCGTTCCTGCAGCATTCGGCAGTAACGGTTCTTTGCCATTAAGACCAATATGCCTTGCAGGCAAATGTTGCGAGTCTGGTGACATTATTATTAGAGAGTGCAACATCCCGCCAGTAAAGAGCGGTGACGTCTTGGCGGTCTTAAGCACCGGAGCATACAACTACTCTATGTCCTCAAACTATAACGGTCTCCCCAGACCTGAGGTAGTAGCAGTCTCAAAAGGGTCATCAAAAACGATCGTTCGCAGAGAAAGTTACGCCGATCTCACGTCAAAGGACGTGACATTTGCAGGTGAGACCCACAGACCCGTAGGGAAAAACGCACAGTTGGCTTAATGTCATAAAAGCTGCCTAGACAAAGCCTGACCGTTTACGGCATACAAAAGGGCATTGCTTTTAGAGACTAGCCCCTCCTTATATAACTTGGCCAACGTGCTATCCATGGTCACCATACCTTCGGCGGCGCTGGTTTCTATTACGGCGTCTATGAGTGGTGTTTTGTTCTCCCGGATGAGATTGCGGATCGCATCATTCGCACGCATAATCTCAAAAGCAGGGACGTAACACCCATTTGACGACGGTATGAGCTGTTGCGATACTACCGCGCGCAGCACCGTGGACAGTTGAACTCGTATTTGATGCTGATGCTGAGGAGGGAAAATATCCACTACTCTGTCAATCGTCTTGGCCGCCCCTATGGTATGCATAGTTGAAAAGACCAGTTGACCTGTTTCTGCTGCGGTTAGCGCAATCGCCGTGGTTTCCAGATCGCGCATTTCCCCAAGCAAAATCACGTCAGGAGACTCCCTTACAGCAGCTCTTAAGGCTCTTTCGTAAGTCTGAGCATCAACACCAATTTCCCGTTGGTTCACAATGCTCTTCTTGTGCTTGTGCAAGTACTCGATAGGATCTTCTAGCGTCAGTATGTGACACTCTCTGCTCTCGTTTATGAGATCTATGATCGTAGCAAGCGTTGTAGACTTACCGCTGCTTGCAGGGCCAGTTACCAATACCAGTCCGTTTGTTAGGTTGCTCAGCTCCTGAACGGTTCTGGGAATGCCCAATTCATCCGGCTTAGGCAATGAAAACGGTACTACCCTTATTACTGCAGCAGGAGAACCTCGCTGCATAAAAGCATTCACTCTAAATCGGCTAAGGCCAGGTACTGAAACAGAAAAATCCCTGTCACCTGCTGCTTTGAACTCCTCATAGAGTGCCTCCGTGGAAAACAAGCCTCTTATCAACTTCGCAGCATCCTCGTGGGTTAGAACTGGGCCAAGTTTCCTGAAGGCAGATCCGATCTTGAGAGTAGCAGGCACACCAACGGTAATATGTAGATCTGAGGCGTTCTCCGCAACGGCCGTCCTCAAAAGATTGTGGATATCCGGCATCTTGTCTTAGCCCCCCAGTCACAAGATCGTCTGCCCTTTGGCAGACATGTTTTTACTTCCACAGGTCCAGATCTGACTCATACTCAAAAGGATCTTGATATTGCTTCCATTCAAGTATCCGTATCATTCCCTCGTCTAGCTGATGGATTGACGCATATCCTGCCTCCATTCGGATTGATAGATGGCGATTGCTCGACTCACGTTTTTGACATATGTCCACCGTTATAAGCGCTTTGGCTGGATTGACTTCTTCTACCAACAAAGACTGTATGAAAGTATCATTCTCCTCGCTTGAGTAAGAAGGTTCAAGAAATCCGCGCAAAGTCCTGTCTATATGGTCTGCAAAGCTAACCCCTAAGGCAGATGGTTCCCACACGAAGGAACGCGGCCGGGCGCTGCCCTCAAAGAGACAGCGAGAGACCAATTCCACTAGGTACTCGCCGTGGCACTCAAGGGCGTAGTAATCCCGGACCCAGTCAGCGCCTTTTGTTACCATATTCAGATTACTGGTTGAAGAAGATACTGCAAAGACCCCCAGGGTAACCAGGAGCAACATCAAGAATATGACGAGTACTGACGAGCCTCCTCCTGCAAATCTGCCTAGATAACGGTTTCTCATTGAACTATCGCTCCTACCTTGTAAAAGCCGAGTAGCACCTAGCCGCCTGCATTGAAAATACCTGGTAGACATTGTTTTTTTCTAGAACATAGGGCGTTATCCGAGTGACTTCCACATCGATCTGATACATCTGTGCAAATTCTTCAGCGAATCCATAAGAATACTCCGAGGGAAATACTCTGATCCTTACATAGTAGCAAACTTCTGCGTCGGCTCTCTCCGAGTCTACGGCATTCCATTCTTCATCGAAGCAGCCGGTGACCTTTACCTCACTATCAGTTAAGGAAACCTTGTACCCTGGCCCAAAATCGCCTTCTACAAGCGCATTGGGATGAGACGCGCCTTTTACTGTCTCAACTGCACTTATCGCGTGCGATACACCCTTATACAGATCATAGGCTTTCGCATTTGTGTTCTTTGCGGTGATAAGCATCCTAACCGCGAAGCACCCAAGGACAGTTAGAACAATTACCGATAGAACTATCTCGTAGAGAGCAAATGACCCGGTTCTGCCTGTCCTAAAATCTCTTGACAATCGAGTCCCCCCACAAAGGTCAGTTTGAGAACTGCGCACCAAGAATCCCTGCCACAATCTTCACTGCGGCGAGCTCCTAAGATTTACCTTAAAATCAAGGTCTCTGCTCCCCAATTGGTTGTTGCACCATATGTGGATTTTTAGATAATTGGGCGTATCAGACAAAATCTCAAAGCCGTCGATTTCCGCAATTGGCGAGGATACCTCTTCAATTCTGTTGTCGCCTGCCTGGATAAAAGATTCTACTAACATGCCATGATCCCAGTATATCCATGTTTGGTACTCTACTGAATCAATCCATTCGGATATGACCAAGGCAGAACCTTCATATAGAGGACTCGGCTCTATCCAAACTGCACCGGAACAGTCATTTTGCCTTATCCTTGTGTGAAGGTACGACATAGCAACGGCCAGTTCCGATATGTCGCTCCGATCTTGTTCAATACTCTCAAATCCCCTCACCGCAGATAGCGCAACCCCTATTGATACAATGCTAAACAAGAAAAGAACCAAAACATTTAGAAGTGCCACAAATGAAGTGCCTCTCTGCCTGGTCATCGTAATCACCTTGGACCTGTCTTTTCGATGACTTTTACTACCGGCTTAAGGTTTGACGCAAAAACAAAGTAGTCGTATATGAAGTTCTGATGGTCGATCTGGAGCCCGTAATTGTCTACAAGATAGTCCAAATTAGGTGGATACTGTCCCTCAAGGGCATAGCACTGAACCGCAGCTTTTTCTATTGCATTTCTGATTGTGCGTGCTTTGGACGCTTCAAGTTTCTCCTCATAGCCTCCTATTCCGATTAGGGCTACTCCAAAGTAAAAGCAGGTCACAATGAGTATGATCCAGCCTAGAAACTCTAGCCTACTCTTTTGGACCTTCAAGTGCTATCTCTCCTTATCCCATAGATGACATTATCTTAGTCAGAGGCAACATTACCGTGATAAGCACTATCCCTATCAAAACAGACAAAAGCGCAACTAATGTCGGCTCGATAGCAGAAATCATAGCCTGTAACGTCCTATCTACCTCTTCTTCGTACATTCGGGCAACTTTCATTGTCATACCTGGCAAATCGCCTGTTTTTAGCCCCACTCGGACTGCATTTATGAATCTCTCAGGAAAAACGCGACAAGAGGTGAAAACTTCGGCAAGATCTGCACCCTGTTCCACTGCTACCGCGCCAGATCGGATTTTATCCGATACGTAATCGTTCCCAACAGTCTCAGCTGCCATCTGAAGTGCGCTCCCCATGCTCAGTCCGCTTCCTAGCGCGTATGACAAAGCAATAGCCACCCTTTGTGTATAGATCTTTTGGAACAGTTGGCCAAACCTACCGCTTTCCGCTTTGCGCCGCATGGTCCTTTGTCTACCAGATGTAGTAGAAGCATATATCCATGCAAACAGCGCAAAAACTGCCAATGCCGAAAGAAACCAGACCAGGTTTCTGCCAACAAAACAACCTGCAGCCATCAATACCCGTGCTATGGGCGGCATGTTCACACCCAAAGAAGCCAGTATCTCCTCGAAAATAGGCAGTACCTTCCAGGTGACAATCAAGATAACTACGGCGACCATAAATATGAGAACAAGAGGGTAGCTAAGCGCACTTCGTATTTCCTTGCTGAGATAATCTTGCTTCTCATAGTAATCTGCCAAAGACTCCATAACACGATCCAACGTCCCTGTCGTTTCGCCTAGTCTAACCATGTTAACAAAATACTGTGGAAATAACCCACATTGAGACAAAGCCTCGTATAGATGCAAACCGCCATTTCCTTCAGTCGTGATTTGCTCCACAATCCCGGAAAAGTAGGGATCTTCATTGGAAATCATTACGAGTCCTTCAGAAGGTGTTATCCCCGCCTTGAGCA
The DNA here is from genome assembly GCA_018052455.1 of Candidatus Fermentithermobacillaceae bacterium. Lineage (GTDB taxonomy): Bacteria > Bacillota > Sulfobacillia > Fermentithermobacillales > Fermentithermobacillaceae > UBA3907. The sequence goes on from JAGPNE010000011.1 coordinate 7,469, forward strand.
TTGAAGCCAACTGATAGGAAAACCATGCCACCTGGCTCGGAGTTAGCGGCTTCGAAGGCATAGATGTGCGGACATCAACAGCCGTTTTGTCTATTTTGCTCATCCAAACAGCTCCTACACGCTTGCCCAAAAAACGTGTCTTGCTTTGTCAGGGTCAGTACTCGAGACTCTTTTTGTAATTACCTTCTTCTATCACAAACTCTGAAATCCTGGCTTGGTCCTCAGAATTCGCAGCAAATGTCGCGTCCATACGGATCCAGCCTTCTCCCTCTTTATACACTGAGTAGAATGTCCCTATTCTAACCCACCCTTTTCCTTCAATGTACAGTTCATTCCAAGCGTGGTAAGCATAGTCTGGAGCAACATAGCCCATTACAACCTTGCTAGGCACATCGACCGACCTGAGCATCGCCGCGAGAAGAGAGGAGTAGTCAAAACATATGCCTTTGCCAGACTCCAACGTCGCATCACAGTCAGGGGTATAACCTGGCTTCACATTCTTAGCTTTCTCATAATCGTAAGTTACGTTCGCAACTATATACTCGTAGATCAGACTTACTTTCTCTTGGTCTGTTTCAGCGTCCCTGGTCAGCTCTTTGGCCAGTTTCGCGCTCTTGGAGGTTTCGTCAAACTTGATAAAACACGTAGAGTTCAGAAAAGGAGCTTTGTCATCTGCCAATTTCACTTCAAAATAGGTCGTGTAGATGTTCACATACCTGTTTTCCACTACATTTGAAAATACCTTTAGGGAATACTGCCCGTTCCCCATCTGGAGCGGGTAGGGTTCGAATTCCCCTTCAGAGTTGAGGTTGTAGGTATACCTGACCTCACCCTTTTCGATTATCACTTTCAGTTTTTTCGGGTTTTCCGGCTCGTTGTACTTTACACGCACAAGGCCACGGTCTAGGTTGGATATGTCTATAGATACTTTGCCGTCACCTACAATGCCTAGTTGAGGCTCCTCAATGGCGGCACCTTCTGCGGAAGAACCACTTTGACCTGACGAAGGTCGTAGCAGCACGCCAAGTGTAACAGCAAGGATCAATGCCAAGCAGATTATTGCCCCGGCCCGTTTCTCAGTACACATACCCCTAGGCAAATAATATACCTCCCTTCGGAAGCTGGCTGCCATGTTTTTCAACTTCAGGCCCTATAGCTTTGCGTCTCGGCTTTTCAACCGATTTGCCTTTATCGTACAGAGGTAGAAAAGTCAGTAATCTGCAATTCCGCTTCCATCTTCACAAACCACACACTAACGCTTGTTCGCGCTCTCATAGAACATTATCGATCCTTCCTGTCATTCACGCAAGCTGAATAATTATGCTTGACGCAACTATGTCCTCACATCACCTACGCTTCTTCTGCGTCCATATCGACCTCTGGCATACTCTCAATGAAGGAGAAATCGTTCCCGTCACGAATTATATTTATCGGTGGACTAGGCTAGTTTCGCGGCAAACGAGCACCAGAGAATTGGAGGAGATACAATATGCAACGTAGAAAATTCGGCGCCCAGGATCTGTACGTTTCGGCGTTAGGCTTTGGCTGCATGCGTCTTCCTGTGATAGACAATCAGCAAGACAGAATCGATGAAGAAAAGACCGCTGAGATGATTAGGTATGCTGTGGATAACGGTGTGAACTATGTTGATACTGCTTTCAACTATCACCGCGGACAAAGCGAGATAGTAGTTGGTCGTGTACTCAAAGACGGCTACCGAGAACGAGTGAACCTTGCCACCAAGTGCCCTACCTGGCTCATCGAACAACATGGGGATTTCGACAGATATCTTGATACCCAACTAGAAAAACTTCAGACCGATCATGTCGACATGTACCTTATGCACAGCCTAAACAAAGAGAGATGGCAGGTTCTTGTCAAATGTGACGTCTTCACATTCTTCGATAGAGCAAAACAAGATGGAAGAATACGGTACGCCGGTTTCTCGTTCCATGATGACGTAAATACCTTCAAAGGCATTGTGGATTCATACAACTGGGATTTTTGTCAGATTCAATACAACTACATGGACGAGTATTACCAAGCCGGAACTGAAGGGCTTCAGTACGCCGCAGGCAAAAACTTGGCAGTCGTAATTATGGAGCCGTTAAGAGGCGGCCTCTTAGTGCGAAACGTTCCTGATGAAGTAAAACGTCTCTTTTCTGAGTCGGGATTCGACAGGGCTCCTGCGGATTGGGGTCTGCGTTGGGTGTTAAACCACCCCGAGGTAACTCTTACACTAAGTGGAATGGGGAAACTCAGCGAGGTCAAGGAAAACATGGAAACGGCTCGCACCGCATTCCCTAACTCACTAAGCGAGCAGGAACTCTTGGTGTATGAGAAAGTAAAAGCCTTCTATAGAGGTAGGATGAAGATCAATTGTACTAAATGTGAGTATTGCATGCCCTGTCCTCAGGGTATAACAATTCCCGGTCTTTTTGAGACATATAACGAAGCGTGTATCTTCGGCACCCTGGACCAACTGCAAAAAGGCTATGATAGACTGGTGAAGGAGTTTGGCGACCCTGCAAATTGCGCCGAGTGCGGTCAGTGCGAAGAAGCATGCCCACAGAATTTGCCTATAAGAGAATACATGAAAGAAATCAGGTCAGTGCTCCAAAACAAGCAATAGAAGAATTCTGAGGTGTTTGTGGCTTCCTACGCCATAACGAATACAATCCACACGAAATGAAATCAGACGTGTGACCACTTATGCGGACGAAAGACTAATTATTCGTTTCTGAGATGGTAAAGGAATCAATAAGACATAATATATTGACAATTAACACTTGCCTGATAAAATTGAATAGGGTAGTGTTGCTGTAAGAGCGTTTTCGTAGACCCATTCCTACATCAATGGCACTAAAACCTTAAAAATGCAAAAGTAATACATCTATTCAATGGTGACCGCAAGTTTATCTTTGCTATGATAAGAAACCTTTCAATTTTTTTGCATTTAGAAAGAGCTTTTCCCAAGCAACTTATGAGGTATGAAAATGAAAAAGAATTCCCGATTTTTAATCATCGTCGTTTCAATCAACCTTGCTGTTCTATGTTTATTTGTTGGAATGGACTGTGCTATGACAAACAGCGAATCGGTTGAAGTACGTTTTGCTAATTTGACACACACACTTACGCCGGATGAAATGACTACCCTTTCAACGTTAATCGAGCAAATGGCTTTTGATGATGTACCGGCCGTCACAGTGGAAGACTATTTTGATGCTGAAACGGTGCCGCCAGGAGCAGAATTTTCCTTCCATTTTTACTCCGACGCAGAACAACGTGAGGTCATCTCTCTTTTGTCTCCTCTTGATATGAATGAGAAGACGATCTTGCGTACGCGGACGGATCAGAATGAAGAAGACGTGCTGGTCTTTTCCGATGAAAACGCAATAGCCGGTTACAACCGATTGTATGGATTTGCCGAAAGCCTCATGTATCCACAGCTGATGGCATACAAGTTCACCGGAGAAAGCGAATGGCAAGAGATAAGCTGCTTTGACGGTGAGACGATCGTTTTATTAACTGAAGAAAACAAGCAAGCTGTGCTAGAAGGCCTGGCGGACGTAATGAAAAACAGCACAGAGAAAGAACCGATCGGCTGGTCCATGCCGGCGGCACCCCTTGCACTTGACCGGCTTTACAACACCGGTGTCTGTCTGTTGCGTCTTTCAACCAATGACGGTTCGTTTTACGCTTTCCTCTTCCAGTATAAAACAGAGGAACAGCCAGCCGGTATTTACCTCTGCGATCCACAGCGTGCGATCGTGATTCGCTATGATATTTCTGACGAGCGAATGGATGCCTTTGCTTCACTGTACAAAACACTGACCGGGCTGGAGCGTTAAAAACGGGCGGGTAAACCCACGTTTTTTCGGGGATATCTAAAAACTGTTATGAAGTGACCTTTGTCAACGATTAAATTCGAATTATTAACGTGTACATTTCAAACCTTTCTAGAGGGCATAAGCAATCCGCAGGATTTGGTGACCATTACCAAGCTGTCGCCAGATGGTCCTACGTCAAGAAATCGGAGAAGTTAAACTCGTCTTTTATCTAGCCATGGCTTGGGTTACTTGCTTAACTTTAGTAATTTCAATCTTTTCCTCTAATTCATTAAAATATTTATCTTCATAATCATTAGGTGACATAAAGTCACAATGACTGTGAATTCTAAGACTTACGGTGTCAGGCACCTAACATCTTAAGTTTTCGATCATGATAGTCGCAAATAGTCCACCCCACTTGGAGCGGACCTTTGACGGTTTGGCAGCCCCAACGGGATTCGAACCCGTGTCTCCGCCGTGAGAGGGCGGTGTCCTAAACCGCTAGACGATAGGGCCACGCTACTTACATGGCTGGGGGAGGAGGATTCGAACCTCCGCAGACAGATCCAGAGTCTGTTGGCCTACCACTAGCCGATCCCCCAGAATCGTACAGCAGGTACGATTATACCATTAACGATTGCACCGTACAACATGACTAATCATAACTAATTATAACTCATTATAGTTGCCTTACAAACTGTGCTGCGGAACGCAGCCTAGATACGGTCTCGTCTTTGCCAAGCACTGCCATTATCTCAAATAAACCAGGTCCGACCGTTTTGCCTGTCAGTGCCAATCTGGAAGGGTGGATCAATTCTCCGCCCTTTATACCTTCTTTGTCAATTAGTTCTCTGTACGCTGTTTCACAGTTTTCCTCGTTCCATTCTGTAAGACTAAGCAGCGCGTCTGCGCCTTTTTCAAGCAAGTCGGCTACATTGGGCTTCAAGAAAAATCTCTTCACACCTTTTTCGTCGTAAGTCTTAGGTGGCGTGAAATAGAACTCCGACATTTCAGCCAATTCTTCGAGTGTCTTGGCTCTTTCCTGTAATGATATTACGACTCCTCGCAGCCACTCCCTCTTCTCAGAGAGTTCTTCGGCAGTACCAAGTCCATACTTAGCCGCAAACGGAATGTACCTGGAAACCAATACGTCTGGCTCTAGACGTTTGATGTACTGCCCGTTCATCCACGTTAACTTTTGAACATCATATATTGCCGGCGTCGATGACACCCTGGACAGATCGAATTCTTCAGCCATTTCTTCTAGAGTCATGAACTCTTTTGTTGCATCAGGAGGTGTCCATCCCAAAAGAGCTAGGTAGTTTACAATAGCTTCTGGCAAATATCCCTTGTCCATGAATTCCTCGACCGTCTGAGCTCCGTGCCTTTTAGATAGTTTGGACCTGTCTGGAGCCAGTATCATTGGGACATGTCCAAACTTCGGCATAGGCGCCGAAAGCGCACGGTATATCATCATCTGCCTCGGAGTATTGGAAAGATGCTCGTCTGCTCTTAGAACATGGGTTATTCCCATCAGCCAATCATCAATCACGCAAGCGAAATTGTACGTAGGGAACCCATCTGATTTCATGATAATGAAGTCCGCGATTTCCTCGTTCTTAAAAGAAACCTCACCATGGATAATGTCATCAACGACTGTAATACCCTGGTCAGGTGTCTTGAGTCTTACCGCGTATTTGCGCCCCTGTCTCTCCAGTTCTTCTCGCTCTTCAGGAGTAAGATCTCTGCACCTACCGCTATACCTCGGAGCTTTTTTCTGAGCCCGCGCCTCTTCTCTTTCCGCTTCAAGTTCCTCTGGACTGCAATAGCACTTGTATGCTAGTCCTTTGTCCAGGAGCAGCGACACATACTTACGATAAAGATCCTGACGCAATGACTGTTGATAGGGTCCCGCTGGGCCGCCTACCACAGGGCCCTCATCCCAGTTGAGCCCAAGCCACCTCAAGCTCTGCATCATTTTCTCGGCGGAGTCCTCAATAGTCCGTTCCGTATCGGTATCCTCAATCCGCAAAACAAACTTGCCCCCGTTATGGTGTGCGTACAAATAATTGAAAAGAGCGGTCCGGGCTCCACCTATGTGTAAGTACCCGGTTGGCGAAGGAGCAAATCTAACACGCAAGTCAGACACCATAAAACACCTCGTATTCGTATACACTAATATTCACTGTGTTGCCATCTAGTATTTTTGACAGTTCAAAAAGGGCGGGACTGACACCCGCCCTTGAGTTTCGCCCTGTGTATTATAACACGAACAGGCACAGTGCATAACACCACAACCTGCAACCCGTAAAAACCGGAATACTAAGATCGCTTCGTATTACAACTGACCTTACCGTGTTCTTCGTTAGATGCTAGGTCTACTCAGCACCCATTTGTTCCAGCGCCAATAGTTCTTCCCATTGTCTGTCAACTTCCGCCTGAATTTCCTCTAGGATATGTTCATTCTCAGGCCTGAAGAGATGCCGGAATCTACCTTGAGCTTTAAGAAACTCAGTTACAGGCTTCTTGTTTCTGGGCTTGTACGTTACTGTAATCTTGCCATCTACTGCTTCGTAAAGGGGCCAGAAGCAAGTATCTACCGCCAACCTGCACATTTCGATAGTATCCTTGGACTCATAACGCCAGCCTCTAGGACACGGCGCGAGCGCGTTTATGAAGGCAGGGCCCTCCACTGCAAAGGCTTTTTCGCTTTTTTGGTAGAGGTCATTCCAATGCGAAGGCGCAACCTGCGCAACATAGGGAATCCCGTGGGCGATCATTATTTTCGTGAGATCTTTCCTACGATCGGTCTTACCAGGTTGCACTTTACCCACTGGCGTAGTGGTTGTGTCTGCACCCTTAGGTGTTGCGGATGAGCGCTGGATACCCGTGTTCATGTATGCTCCATTGTCGTAGCAGACATAGACCATGTTGTGACCGCGCTCCATGGCGCCTGAGAGGCTCTGAAGACCAATGTCATAAGTGCCTCCGTCTCCGCCAAACGCCACGAACTTCATATCTTCAGTTATCTTGCCTTGACGCTTTAGAGAATTGTAAGCCGCCTCAACACCGGAAAGACTTGCGGCAGCGTTTTCAAATGCTGTATGAATAAACGGACTGTTCCATGAAGTGTATGGGTAGATAGTAGTAGAGACTTCCAAACATCCTGTTGCATTAGCCACTACTACCGGTGCCTTTGCCCCGCGCAGAATCTGTCTGACCACTACCGGCGCACCGCACCCGGCACACATTCGATGGCCTGGAGCAAGCACTTCCGGAACGTTAGAGAGTTCTTTCAAAGTAGCCACATTAACCCCTCCTATTCCCTGACGTCCAGATGCGTAACGAGTTTGTCGACCTGGCCTCTTTCAAGGTCAGCCGCTAGATCTGCAAAAACCCTCTTGATTTCCCGGGTTGTAGTATCTCTTCCGCCAAGACCAAAGATATAGTCTCTCATCAAGGGGCGCTTATTTGATTCATAAAATGCTGCACGAATCTCAGTAAATACCTGTCCGCCCCTTGTTGAATATGTCTCGGCCCTATCCATAACCGCAACTGCCTTTGCAGAGGACAAAGCTTCTACCAATTCATCGCCGGGGAAAGGCCTGAGCACTCTGGGTTTCAAAAGACCTACCTTCTCACCTTTTGCCCTAAGTTCATCGACCACCGCTTTTGCAGTGCCCGCAGTAGAGTTAAGGACTACAACTACCCTTTCCGCATCGTCCATCTTGTATTCCTCGAACAAACCATATTTTCTGCCGGAGATTTTTTCATACTCCTCGGCTATGTCGAGAATCACTTTCTTTGCCCTAGCCATCGCCTGAGCTTCTTGAGCCTTCGTTTCCGTATAGTAATCCTGCAACTGCAAGGGTCCGACAGCTATAGGGTTATGGATATCCAAAACACTTATCTGTGGTTTGTATTCACCAACAAACTCCTTAACTACTTCATCCGAAAGTATGGACAAATTCTCTATTCCGTGGCTCGTAATGAAACCGTCCTGACAAACCATAACGGGCAAGAGAACATCAGGATGCTCGGCTATTCTTACAGCCTGAATGAGATTGTCGTATGCTTCTTGAGCGCTTTCGGAGTAGATCTGGATCCATCCCGTAGTCAAAGCTCCCATAGTATCGGAATGGTCACAGTGTATATTGATTGGGCTTGAAAGCGCCCTGTTAACCACTGGCATGACTATGGGAAGCCTGTATCCCGATGCTATGTGGAGCATCTCGTACATCAGGGCAAGCCCTTGAGATGAGGTAGCCGTCATAGCTCTTGAGCCGGCTGCGGAAGCTCCAATTGTAGCCGACATAGCGGAATGTTCACTTTCAACTGTAACCATCTCTGTCTGAACCAAACCATCTGCGGCAAACGCAGAATAAAACTGCACAATATCAGTCTGAGGCGTAATAGGATAAGCGGCAACTACGTCAGGGTTGATCTGGCGCATGCCGTTAGCTACTGCCTCGTTACCAGTCATGGCAACTCTTTTTTGTTCACTAGCCACTTCTATGCCCCCTTTTTCAAAGCATCTGCCCTGTTAGGATTCTTTCACCATATGCAGGGCCTTTTCTTTGCGCGGGCACTCCCGGGCACAGATACCACAGCCCTTGCAGTGGTCGTAATCTATACCTACTACTTTGCCATCTTTTACCTCGATAGCATTATCCGGGCAAAAAGCCCAACAGATAAGGCAGTGAACGCACCCTTCTTCATTCCAAATGGGTCTCTCGCTTCTCCAGTCACCGGTTTTGTATTTCACCGAATTCCCAGCTTCCGTGATGATGCCCCCTATGGGCATATCCTTGCATCCCTTAAGTTCGTTCATCCTACCTTCACCTCCTGATAGGCACGGCGAATAGCTTCAATATTCCCTTCAACGATTTTCTCCCGTCCTGCGAACTTCTTGGAAAGATCCTCTCTTACTCTTTCTAGGAAGTATTCGAAGGGAAGTACGTCGACTACTTTAAGAAGCGCCCCCATCATTGGAGTATTAGGAATATCCCGGCCTATGCACTCCAGTGATATCTTGCTTGCATCCAAAGTAGCAACCCTAAATCCACCGGTACCAAGTTTGGCCTTGGCCTCTTCTGGGGTCATGTGAGTGTTAATAATTATGACTCCATCGTCCTTCAATCCCTCGGTAACGTTGACCGGGCCAATAAGCGATGGGTCTAGCACCATCACTACATCAGGATTCTCAACGTTCGAATGGATTGTGATAGGATCATCGCCAATCCGATTATAGGCTCGGATTGGAGCACCCATTCGCTCAGGACCGTACTCAGGAAACCCTTGTACAAATTTGCCGGCACTCATAGCAGACTCGGCAAGTAGAGAAGACGCGGTTTTAGCTCCCTGTCCTCCCCTTGCATGCCAGCGAATTTCTAAAAGTTTTGACACGAGCCCTTCCTCCTCCGAAGCATAAATTACTACTGAACCTATTAAACTAAAATACTAATGATCACCTTATCATACTTACGTTAACAAACAAGCAATGCGGAGTCAAGAAACGCAATCCCGAGTATAGGTCGAAGAAGTCCCAGAAGCACTCATTGAAAGCGGGCCCAATAGCGAGGACGCGGAAGCAGATTTGCATAAACAAACAGATGGGAGTTGAAGGAACTATTGCGGATTATGTCGAAGCATGCACGATACAGTGAACACCAAACCTAGAAAAGGAGGAGATCGCTTGTTAGACCTAGTTTTCAAGAACGCTCGAGTTTTCGATGGGACCGGTTCTCCTTGGTTCAGAGCGGATGTAGGGTTAAAAAACGGCTATATCGTTAAGGTAGGTAACGTAAATGAGAATGCCAAGACGATCGTAGATGCAGCGGAGAAATGTCTATCGCCCGGGTTCATTGATGCTCACTCTCATTCGGACTACATTCTAGTAACCAATCCGACTGCCGACAGCAAAATAATGCAGGGAGTAACTCTTGAGGCTACGGGTCAATGTGGGTCTTCCGCTGCGCCAAGAGGCCTGGGGTTTAGACCCGATGAGGATACAACGAGCGAAGGAATAGAGACGCCAACCTGGACCGATATGGCTTCTTACATGAAGTTGCTCGAGGATCAAGGTGTGAGCATAAACGTTGCACCCTTGGTTGGGCATGGGACCGTCAGGAAGCAAGTGATGGGTTCGGATAGACGAGCGCCAACGTCTGAAGAGCTTTCTCTTATGAAACAACTCGTCGCAGATGCTATGGAACAAGGAGCGTTCGGTATATCTACAGGCCTCATATACGTTCCCGGGGTGTATTCAGACACTGATGAGATCGTAGAGTTAGCTACGGTAGCAGCAGGGCATGGCGGTATCTACTTTACGCATATGAGGGACGAAAGGGACAAATTGCAGGAGGCGCTTGCTGAAGCCATAGAAATTGGGTTTCGCGCGCATATCCCTGTTCAAATCTCACATTTTAAGGTTATGGGCAAACCAAATTGGGGTAAAATCAAAGGCGCCATCTCAATGATTGAGGAGGCACGCGAAAAAGGACTAGACATAACCGCCGATCAATACCCGTATGTTGCCTCTTCAACTGGACTGGCAGCATCGCTGCCGTCGTGGGTCTGGGCTGGAAGTCGACAAGAAGGTCTTAGGAAGATTCAAGATCCTTCTGAAAGGAAGCGGATACTCGACGAGATTAAGGGAACAGAGGTTTGGGAGAATCTCGTTATCTCCTCTTTGACACATAAGGACGACCAAGTGTTTATCGGCAAAAACATCGTGGAAGTAGCCACTTCACTGGGCGTTTCTCCGGAAGAGGCATGTCTTGGACTCTTGGAAAGGAATAAAGGAATCGTTCAGATCGTAAACTTTGCTATGTGCGAAGAAGACGTAAAAACGGTCATGAAACAGCCATGGGTAATGGTCGGGTCTGACGCAAGTTCTCTGAACAAGGATACCGCCAAAGGTAAGCCCCATCCACGCGCTTATGGGACTTTTTCAAGAATCCTCGGCAAGTACGTTAGGGAAGAAAGGCATCTTCGATTGGAAGACGCAATACGAAAAATGACTTCACTGCCTGCAATGCGGTTGGGACTTCAGGACCGCGGCATTTTGCGCGAAAACATGCGGGCAGACCTAGTACTTTTCGACGAAACGGAAGTAGTGGACACTTCTACATTCCTTGAACCACACCAATACGCACAAGGCATCTCTTGGGTGGTGGTAAATGGTGTCCCAGTCGTTCAAGACGGAATTCACACGGGGGCACGCCCGGGAATGGTCCTAAGACGGTGCAAAATGTCATAGGTCAAAGGGATTACACGTAGAAATGAGACTCAGTGGAGCCGGCGAAGGGAATCGAACCCATAACCTACGGTTTACGAAACCGTTGCTCTGCCGTTGAGCTACGCCGGCTCAAAAAACTTGGAGCGAGAGACGGGATTCGAACCCGCGGCCCTCGGCTTGGGAAGCCGATGTTCTACCACTAAACTACTCTCGCTCGCTGCTATTTGATTATAACCTGCAATCATCTGCTAGGCAAGAACCCTCAAAAAGACGTGATTACACTACTTATCGCCTTTGTGATAGGTACTTATTCCAACAGTCTTTGCATAGAAAAAGATTGTCTATTACTTCGGTCACATTTGAACTACTACCACACGAATGGCATCGGTGTTTTTGGCAGCAAGCTGACAGTATGACCTCGGCCCCTTCTTCTTTGATTGAGAGCCTCTCCCCTACAGCCCAACCGGTGTCTTTGCGGACCTCAATCGGTATCACAATCTTTCCGCCTGATCCAACATAACAAATATGACCGCCCTTCTTCGCCTTGACACAATCGCCGTCTGTGACAGTGCCTCGCAGTTCCGACAAAGACAGCCAATCACGAGACGCTTCTGCAAGAAGCATGGTGCCCCTCCCCCATCCCTTGCTTCTCCTTATGGGGGCAGGAAGAGTAATGCGCCAACCAGAAGTAATTGTACGTACATATTGTTTCTCGGGCTTCACTGTATCCACAGACAACCTCCTCACCGCTAGATGCACGCACTTCTGCCCAACTCGAAAACATCAGACCTAGGCTTCTTTGGCCTTAGCCGCGACAGATTCCAATCTGGTGCGACACATTTTGCACAAGTGAACATTAGGAATGACTCTCTCCACATCTACCTCGGACCCGCATGCGCTACACCTGACCTGCTCATCTCCTGTGGATATGACGATCTGATCGCCCCTTAACTCTAGCGTCAGAATCTGCCCTGGGTACAACATGGCCTCTTCTCTCACTCGAGGTGGGATTACTATCTTACCCAATGAACCAATTCGGCTGACGTCAGGACATTCGCCACAACCAGGATGTGGAGCTTTTACGTTGATCTCGAACCCGTCCCAGTGCACACATAACAGGGTATCCTTTGTCCAACCTAACTGTTGGCGCATGGTCTTTGGAATCGTTATGCGCCATCCTGAATCGATAAATCTTGTCGCCGCCTCCATATTCTCATCCTCTCCATACTGCACTCCCCCATGCGCCACCGTCACTTGCCTTTGAGATCACGTTCTCAATAGTCTCTTCATAAGGCGGTAATATGACGCCAAGTTCAGTTACAATTGCAGAGATCATGCTGTTTGGGGTCACATCAAACGATGGGTTGAAAGCCGTGGTGCCTTCGGGTGCCACTCGCTTACCCATGAACTCCAGCACCTCTTTTTCGTTTCTAAACTCGATAGGTATTTCGTCTCCGTCGGCAATCGCTAAATCAAAAGTCGAGGTAGGTGCCGCAACATATATGGGAATACTGTGATGATCGCATAGGCACGCCAATGAGTAAGTGCCAATCTTATTTGCTACATCTCCGTTTGCGGCGATCCTGTCTGCACCTACTATAACAGCGTCGATTTTGCCTAGTTTCATTAGATAACCTGCTGCGCTGTCGCAAAGGACTGTCACCGCTATGCCATCTTGCTCAAGTTCCCATGCTGTCAATCGAGCACCTTGAAGAAAGGGGCGTGTTTCGTCTGCGTAGACTTTTTCTATCTTGCCATCAAACCACGCCTGTCTGACTATACCCAGCGCAGTGCCCCAACCGCCCGTAGCCAAAGCACCTGCATTGCAGTGAGTCAAAACACTGAAGCCAGGTTTCATCAATGAAGACCCGTTCTGGCCAATCTTATAGTTCATTTCTATGTCTTCCCTATGTATTGCTTCGGCCTCCAAGGCTGAAACTTCCGTCCCTCTTTCTAGACCCTCGGCATCCATAGCATCTATGGTTTTTCTAAGGACGCGATGAACGGCCCATTGAAGGTTTACTGCGGTAGGCCGCGAGGAAATAAGGCATTGTGCAGCCTCGACAAGAAAGTTCCTAACTTCATGCATGGTTAACCTAGGCTTGTTAGCTGCCTCGGCTACCGCCAGAGCCATTCCGTACGCTCCGGCTATGCCTATCGCGGGCGCCCCGCGCACAACCATGTCACTTATTGCCTTTGCAGTATGTTCAAAGCCTAAACACTCAACATACTCCACACGCCAAGGTATGATCCTCTGGTCCAAAAGCCAAAGAACCCCGTTATCCCACCTTACTGCCGGTATCATCCGCCTGCACTCCCTAACCTTTTATCCTCTCGAGTTCATCATGACATGAGCAATGCACTTCGTCAGGAATGCCTTCTATTATCTTGGCGATGAGGCCCTTAAGGAGTTCATTGTGCTCATCAAATACTCTTGTGACCTCTTCGGCAGTTACAGGTTTTATGTCGGGCCTACCCTCCAGACCCACATCGTAGTCAGTTATGAGCGACACATTCAGGTAGCACATGCCCAGTTCTCGCGCCAGCATAACCTCGGGATACCCTGTCATGTTTACTACCTTCCAACCCATCGAAGAAAACCACTTTGACTCCGCCCGAGTAGAAAACCTCGGTCCTTGAATCACCACCATTGTGCCATCAGAGTGATAGCGTAAGCCGAGTTCTTTAGCGGCACTTATCCCTATCTCCCTCAAGTGAGGGCAGTAAGGATCTGCGGAGCTTAGGTGAACAGTCTTGGGCCCATCGTAGAAAGTGTCTTTTCTTCCAGTAGTCCGGTCGACAAATTGGTCGCAGAAAACAAAGTCTCCCGGGTGTACCTCAGGCTGCAGACTCCCAACAGCACACGGGCCCAAAACCCTGGACACACCCAATTTCTTGAGTGCCCACATATTGGCCCTGTAATTCACCATGTGCGGCGGATACTGATGCTTCTTCCCGTGCCTCGGCAGAAACGCGATTCTCTTACCCCCAAGAACACCCACTGAGATTGCATCAGATGTGAAACCGTATGGGGTATCGATCTGCACTTCTTCAGCATCATCTAGGAAAGTGTAAAACCCTGTTCCACCGACAACGCCGATTTCCGCTTTCTTTTCTGTGCAAAACATAAGCTGCCTCCTCCTCTTGCCTGTTCTCAAAGTGATACCGACCTCAGTGCGAAATCTCTTTCAAACGACAATCTAAGGAACACCAATTCCTATCCCTTGATTACTCCCATAGGACGCAGACGGGCCACTCTGTCTGCGAGACCAGCGCAAGCAGTAGCTTCTACAACTACGTCAACATCCTTGTAGGCTAGAGGGGCTTCCTCGACAAGGCCCTTGACCGTAGCAGATCTGACTATGACCCCTGAAAGCTCCAAGTCTTTGTGTAACTCGTCAACCGTAATAGCCTTCTTCGCCTGAGTCCTCGATAGGGCTCTTCCTGCACCATGACATGCAGACCCAAAGGAAAACTCCATGGCTGTTTCAGTGCCCTTAAGAACATAAGAAGCCCTGCCCATATCGCCAGGAATCAAAACTGGCTGTCCTACCTTCGAATACTTGACGGGGATATCCGGATGACTAGGTCCAAATGCCCGAGTAGCCCCTTTTCTGTGGACAAGCACCTTTTTCTTTTTCTCATTTATTTCATGTTCCTCTATCTTGCCAATATTGTGAGCTACATCGTACAGCAAATGCATGTTCAACTCTTCAGCGCTCTTGCCCAGAGTCCTAGCTGTGGCTTCTCTAACGTAATGAGCGAGAATCTGCCTGTTTGCCCATGCGTAATTTGCCCCAGCGGCCATGGCTGAAAAGTACTGCTTACCTTCGTCAGACATCGTTGGCGCACAATCCAATTGCCGGTCTGGTAGCGAAATGCCGTACTTTGAGACTGCTCGTCGCATGATGTTCAGATAATCAGTGCAGACTTGATGGCCAAAACCTCTGGACCCGGAATGTACCCAGAAGACAACTTGATTCTCGAAGAGACCAAATGCTTCTGCGGCTTCTTCATCAAAGATCCGCTCAACGTAACTTACCTCGATAAAGTGGTTTCCCGAGCCAAGAGTCCCTAGTCCCGCTGCCCCTCGAGAAAAAGCACGTTCAGATACGTTTCTAGGGTCGGCACCAGCCATACACCCTTGCTCCTCAGAGTATTCCAAGTCCTCTGCCCATCCGTATCCGTTAGTAACGGCCCATTTTGCTCCCTGTGTCAAGACTTCTGAAAGGTCGCTCTTTGAGAGTCTTATGGCCCCTGTCTTTCCTAGACCTGATGGTATTGACGCAAAGAGTGCTTCCACTAGTTTATCCATATGCCTTTCCACATCGGGCTTGGACAGATTTGAGACCATTAGCCTCACGCCGCAGTTTATGTCGTACCCTATTCCTCCAGGACTGATTACGCCCTCCTCAAGGTCTGTTGCAGCAACGCCACCGATTGGAAATCCGTAACCTTCGTGGATATCAGGCATTGCCAGAGATGCTTTCAAAATTCCCGGTAGATATGCAACGTTTTTTACCTGCCAAAGAGCTTTGGTGCCTATAAGATCCTGAATGATTTCTTCGGTCGCAAAAACGATGCCGTCCACTTTCATGCCGTCTTGCTTACCCATGATCCAATGACACCTTTGTCCGGGAACCAACTGCAAGTCTGTACCCACAAATATCACTCCCCTCAAGGTATCTTGTTCTCCTATAGGCACTGTCCCATAGAAAACTATTCAGACATCGAAAGTAACCTGGGCATAGGTAGGAGCGACCTGTATTTCGTGAAAAGTAGCGGCCTTTATCTGTATCTCAGGTTGGATATTCGCTTGAGACAAACGGCTGCCCAACATGATTGATCTCAGATGAAACTGGTGTCCTAGCGGGCTTTGTGATGTACCTACTTGTTCTATCACAATTTCATCGATGTCGGAAACCACAAGATCTTGTACTTCCAAAAGCAAAATCTGTTCATTGAGGAAGTTGACCAGAAGTTCCTCTGCGTCCATGGCATGCACCTCGACGGACCACTTCTCCTGGGAAGAAACCACACGGTCCTCGAACATGAGTGACCACATACCCTTGGACATCTGGACGAACACATCCGATAGGCAAGGTCCCCAAGCCTTTATGGTTACGTCCGAAACGTGGCTTATGATCTCGAAGCCTACCCCATCAGGCTATTCTCCCTCAATAATGCTGCACGCGCTTAACCTGTCTTCCGGTTCTATCTTCATCAAGCGAACGCCCAGGTTAGCACGGCGGCTGATCTTGACCTCTGATAGTTTTATTCTTATTGCCACCCCTTCTGCGGTAACTAGCAGAGCCTCCTCGGCCTTTGATGATACTACCCGCATTATGGCCAACCGGCCACTCTTTTCGGTCACTTTTAGGGCTGTGACTCCTTTGCCTCCCCTTTTCTGTAAGGGGAAATCTGAAGCTTTTGTTATTTTGCCGTACCCAAACTCACTCACTAGTAACACATTGGAATCTGGGGCAACAGGATCTGCGCCTACAACACAATCGTCCTTTTCAAGCCTTATGCCTATAACTCCTGTGGCGGTTCGGCCCATGGACCTCACGTCGTCTACCTGCATTCTGAGCCCTTTGCCCATTGAAGTCCCGATCAGGATCTGATCACCGTCTTCAACGAGGCGAGCTAGAATAAGGGAATCGCCTTTTTTGAGGTTTATCGCTTTGAGACCTGTCTTCCTAGGCCTCGAGTATTCGGAAAAGGGTGTCCTCTTACACATACCGTACTTAGTAACAAAGAACAGGTCTCCCGCATCTTCCGGATCAGAAGGAACGGGGATAAGCGCGGTTACCTTTTCATCTTTGTCGAGGGCTACGAGCCTGGACACAAGGTGACCTTTGGCCTGTCTACCAGCCTCAGGTATGTCAAATACCCTAAGTGAGTAGGCTTTTCCGTGTGAAGTAAATAGGAGCAGAGAATCTCTGGTAGTAGTAGACACTACCTTTTCGACCCAATCCTCATCTCGTGTTTGCATCGCAGTAGAACCAAATCCGCCTCTTCTTTGATTCCTGTAAATGTCTAAGGGCATACGTTTGATGTAACCCATGCCAGTTAGAATTACAGATACTTCTTGTTCCACTATGAGATCTTCATCTTGGATTTCCTCGGCTTTTGCCAATATACGAGTACGGCGGCGATCTCCGTATTTTTCTTTGACTTCTTCTAGTTCCTGCTTAACAATGCCCAATATCATCTTTTCTGATGTCAGGACGGCTCTTAAGTATTCTATTTCTTTCAGCAGTGTGCGGCGTTCTTCAATAATCTTGTCCCTCTCGAGACTTGTCAGACGTTCAAGCCTCATATCCAAAATGGCTCGTGCTTGGATCTCGTCTAGATTGAACCTGTCCATCAGTCTTTCCCGAGCTTGTTGTCCGTCGGCGGACTGCCTTATTATGGCAATCACCTCATCGAGGTTGGCCAGGGCAATCTCTAGGCCTGCAAGTATATGAGCCCTTTCTTCCGCCTTCCTAAGTTCATATCTAGTGCGTCTAGTAACGACTTCTTCTCTGTGCGATATATAGTGAAAGAGCATATCTCTGAGAGTCAATACTTCGGGGCGCCCATTAACAAGCGCGAGCATAATGCCTCCGAAACTGACCTCCATGGAAGTATGCTTAAAGAGCTGGTTCAGTACTACTTTGGCATCAACATCTTTTCTGACTTCAACTACTATCCTAAGTCCGCTCTTGTCGCTTTCGTCCCTTAAGTCCCCAATACCCTGGATTTTCTTTTCTCTCACAAGGTCGGCTATGTTCTCTATTAACTTGGCCTTGTTTACTTGATACGGAAGCTCATCTACAATAATGAACTGCTTTCCTGTTTTGTCGTTTTCAATGCGGGCCTTTGCTCGCACCTTCATAATTCCTCGACCTGTGGTATATAAAGACCTTACGGGCTCAAGGCCGACTATTAGACCACCAGTAGGGAAATCGGGCCCTTTTATGTGCTTCATAAGTTCAAGGGAACTCAGGTCTGGGTTATCTATTAGCGCGACAAGCGCATCTATAGTTTCACTTAGATTGTGTGGAGGTATGTTTGTAGCCATCCCTACCGCAATTCCGGCTGATCCGTTTACCAATAGATTAGGAACCCGTGAGGGTAGCACCGCAGGCTCTCTGAGCGTGTCGTCGAAGTTTGGGACAAAGTCAACTGTTTCCTTATCCAAATCCACAAGCAATTCCTCTGCCATTGCGGTTAACCGTGCTTCAGTGTAACGCATGGCGGCAGGAGGATCCCCATCAACTGAACCAAAGTTGCCGTGCCCATCTACAAGGGGATATCGCATATTAAAAGGTTGCGCCATTCTCGCGAGCGCGTCGTAAATTGCCTGGTCACCATGGGGGTGATACTTTCCCATAGCCTCTCCTACAAGCCTTGCGCACTTCTTGTGGGGCTTATCGTGCCTTACACCCAGCTCATGCATTGAGTAGATGATCCTACGCTGAACAGGCTTTAGACCGTCGCGGACGTCGGGGAGAGCTCTCGAAACGATAACGCTCATTGAGTAGTCAATGTAAGAACGTTTCATTTCTTCCTCTATTGGTGCTACAACTATTTTCTGAGCAGTGTCTGTCATCGATAAAGCTTCCCTTCTATCCTATAGTGTCAAGGTTTTTGACCAGGTGGGCATTTTCTTCAATAAACTGGCGCCTGGGCTCTACCTTATTGCCCATTAGGATTGTGAATATCTCATCGCTCAACATGGCGTCTACTATTTTCACTTTCCGGAGTGTCCGCGTCGCAGGATCCATAGTCGTCTCCCATAGTTGATGCGGGTCCATCTCGCCTAGACCTTTGTACCTTTGTATCGCATAGTTGCTGCCCTCAATACTTGCCAGATGCTCTTCGAGTTCTTCATCAGAGTAAAGGTATACTTCTGATTTGCCTCTCTTAACCAAGTAAAGAGGGGGTTCGGCTATGTAGAGATACCCCTCTTCTATTAGCTCGGGCATGTACCGGAAAAAGAAAGTGAGGAGAAGCGTGCGTATGTGACTTCCGTCGACGTCAGCATCTGTCATTATGATGATCTTATGATAACGGGCCTTGGTTATATCGAAATCATCTCCAAAGCCGGTGCCAATAGCAGTTATTATCGATCTAATCTCTTCTTGTCCCAAAGCCTTATCAGGCCTTGCCTTTTCAACGTTC
The DNA here is from genome assembly GCA_018052455.1 of Candidatus Fermentithermobacillaceae bacterium. GTDB lineage: Bacteria > Bacillota > Sulfobacillia > Fermentithermobacillales > Fermentithermobacillaceae > UBA3907. Next base: position 26,708 of record JAGPNE010000011.1, read on the forward strand.
AAGATCTTGCCTCTCAGCGGCAAAATAGCCTGGAAGTGTCTGTCCCTTGCTTGTTTCGCCGATCCTCCGGCCGAATCGCCTTCAACCAAGAAAAGCTCGCACTCTTCGGGGTTTCTTGAAGTGCAATCCGTTAGCTTGCCAGGTAAAGATGTAATGTCAAGAGCGCCTTTCCTTTTCGTAAGCTCTCTTGCCTGCCTAGCGGCTTCTCTTGCTCTTGCGGCAAGAACAGCCTTTTGGGCAATAGTCTTGACCAGGTTGGGATTGTGGTCAAAGTAGTCGGTCAGGAACTCAGTAACCATGGTCTGAACGGCCCCTGCAACCTCAGAGTTACCTAGTTTGGTTTTTGTCTGGCCTTCAAACTGCGGGTCTTGAAGTTTCACATGAAGCACTGCGACTATCCCTTCACGAATGTCTTCGCCAGCAAGATTTGGATCGTTTTCCCTTAAGGCTCCGCATTTTCTTGACATGTCATTGACTACTCTTGTGAGTGCTGTCTTGAATCCTGACTCGTGAGTCCCGCCCTCAACAGTCCTTATCGTGTTTGCGAAGGACTGAACATTTTCTACGTAGGTGTCATTGTACTGAAAAGCAAATTCCAGGTCTATTTCGTCTTTTGAGACTTTTCCGTAAATAGGTTCTGGATGCAAGACAGTTTTGTTCTTGTTCAGCGCTTTGACAAACTCTACCAATCCACCGTCAAACTTGTACTGGACTTGCCTGCCTGTCTTCTCTTCATAAAGATTCATCTCAAGGCCACTGTTCAGGTAAGCAAGCTCCCTGAGCCTTTGCGCTACCGTATCGAAATCAAAATCCACAGTGTCAAAAATCTCCCTGTCGGGCAGAAATCTTACATAGGTACCTGTTTCTGAAGCATCACCTATACGCTTGAGCGGTACCACAGTCTGCCCTCTTTCGAATCTGGCATAGAAAACGCCCCCGTCTTGCTTAATCCGCACCTCTAACCATTCGGAAAGGGCGTTTACAACAGATACCCCTACCCCATGGAGACCGCCGGATACTTTGTAGCCGCCGGTACCAAACTTGGAACCAGCGTGCAGCTTAGTAAGCGCTACTTCTGCAGCCGAAATGCCAAATTTCGGGTGTATGCCTACTGGTATTCCCCTACCATTGTCCTCGCAAGATGCAGATCCGTCTTCTTTCAAAACTACGTCAATTTTCGTGCAGAATCCGTTAAGTGCCTCATCAACGCTGTTATCGATGACTTCATATAAAATATGATGGAGGCCTCTTTCTGAAGTAGAGCCAATGTACATGCTCGGCCGCTTTCGCACAGCCTCCAGACCTTCAAGTACCTGAATCTGCTGAGCCGTATATGAACTTGTATTTTGATTAATTGGTTTATCGGTACTATTCAAACTCAAACCACCTCACTTCTAGATGTTAGCATAGTTCACGTTGCGAATCCATGTTCGCCAAAACGCAGGCTAACAGTATAAACAATGGCTAGCAGCTACCGAATTGTTGGTGTCTGCTATCTATTGATATTCACCCCGGCTTTTTTCATCAGCTGAAAAAGCCTCTTCCCCACGGCCTCTTTGAAGTCTTCCTCAGTCAATTCATGGGCGGGCTTCATAGTACGGAGCATCACCAGGTTCTCTACTAGATTGGCGAGCTGACCGTGTTCCTCCTTAGACAAGTTCCCTGATACTGCCTTGAATACCCCATTTGTGACTGCGTCATGCCACCTAGAGTCCAATTCTCTGCGAGCTTTCTCGAATTGCAGTCGATTGGTGATGCCAGTAGCTTTCGACAGACTAGTATCCGACATTTCGGGATGCTTTTGAAGAGCAGCTAGTATTCGCTGATGGTCTTTGTATTCCCGGGCGTTCTTGCAATGCGGACACGTATGTTTCGGATCATATATATATCCGCACACAGGACATCTTTTATACCCCTTCTGCAAGAGATACCTTTGCCTCGTACCCATAGTAACAGTAAACTTCTGGAAAGTCAAGGACAATCTTGGATCACTCTGGAGAACTTCGAAAACTCCTGACTCAGCCAGTTCCCTTTTCACTGTGGAAGTATTCTTCGATCTAAAGACCCTATACTCTTTGTCGTCAAATTCTCGTTCTGCCCTTTCTTTCTCTTCAGATGAACTGCTTTCTGTTGAATCCCAGAGATGCTCTGAGAAATATATGTCTTTTATGTACTTGCCGCCCAGAGTGCAGTTAAGTTTTCCAATTATGTCCCTTTTCATCATAGTCAGTTCTTGGGCCCATGTAGCAGACGAAGTGGCCACGAATAAGACATCTCCATCGAGCCGCCTGGGTTTGGCGTGAGTACTCACGTCTCCTACAATCTTTGGCCAGTAGTAAAGCACCTGATACCTTCGCGTTCTAGTGAGAAGGTCCATATCAGTCAAGACTTTTTCCATTATGGAATCAACTGCTTCAGGATTGTGCATACAATCGCTCCTGTATTCACGGCAGCTTTGGGCATACCGTACCTTTTTCCACTATGAACTTGGAGAATCGCGACTCTTCTACTCCCGCTGTCTCGGTCGAGGTCATAAGTATCTGATAGCCCAGATCACAGAGGGATATGACTTTGGTTCTTCTGTCTGAGTCTAGCTCGGATAACACGTCATCCAATAGAAGTGCTGGCTTCGTATTAAAAGTACCCTCTAAAATCCGCGCCTCTGCCATCTTGAGCCCCAGGACAACGCTCCTTTGCTGACCTTGAGAGCCGAAATAGCGAAAAGTCTTTCCGTCAAATGAAAGAAGCATTTCGTCTCTGTGGGGACCAATCAGGGTTATGCCCCTAGCACGTTCTTCTTTTGATGCGCTTTTCAGTCTGACTGAAAACTGCTCCCGAATGCTGTCTATCCCGTCTGGGACCTCTCCGATTGTAGAAACGTAGTCTATCTCGCAACCATCCATCGACATGAACTTGTAGCTTGCCTTGACCATCTCATCGAGTTTTTCTGTCAACAGAAAGCGCTTATGGATAATTTCGGATCCGATATTCACGAGAAGATCATCTATGCTATCAAGGCTCTTTGCCCATGAAGGTTCTTGATTGGCCCTCTTCAAAGCCATGTTGCGGCGAGAGACCGTGCTATTGTACCTTGAGAGCTGCCTCGAATAAAGAGGATCTTGTCTTGACAAAAGCGAGTCCATAAAAGAACGTCGCACGCTTGAACTGCCTTTTACTATGTAAAGATCATCAGGGGAAAAGTAAACGCACGGACATACTCGTAGAAGCTCCTGCCTCTTTGCCGGTCTATCGTTCAAGCGAATCCTCCGTCGAACTGAGGGAATAACCTGCGTTTGTATTTCAACTGTGTTAGCTGTGCCATCATCTTCCAGCCTTGCGCCTACAGTAAAGAAACTTTCTCCCCAATACGCTAGGTCTGCTTCTTTCTCCGACCTTGGTGAATTGAGCGACGAAACATAGTAGCAAGCTTCAAGCAAGTTGGTCTTGCCCTGGGCGTTCTTACCTATGAAAAGCGATGCTCCTTCAGGTATCTGAAGTTGCAGCCTGCGATAATTGCGGAAGTTGTTCAAATACAAAAAGGAAAACCGCACTATCTAGAAAGCTCCTTTTGGACTCATGGGCATAATCACGAACGTAGATAGGACCGAATCTTGAGAAGGAGCTTCCTTTCTCATCGGTTCAATAACCATGGGGCTAACTTGCCCAGTCATTCCAAGAGACACTTCTTCGTCACTGATCCTGCTTAGCGCTTGAATCACATATTTGTGTTGCACCCAAATCTCTACATCCTCGCCTGTCACAGAGGCTGGTAGGACTTCCTCCATCTTGCCTTTTTCCGGCGAACCGGCTTTCACCGTGACTGTTTGGTTGCCTTTATCGAGAATAATTCTCATTGCTCTATCTTCTTCGCTAGCAACGATGGCGGCTCGAGACGCCGCGCCCGATATATCACTGGTTGCGACCTTCGCAGTAGAGGCACAGGATTTTGGAATAACTTGATCGTACGAGTAGTACTGCCCTTCAATAAGACGGCTAAAACTGGAAAAGTTCTTTCCTGAAAGGTACAAATAACCTCCTGCGAGCTCTAACGAGATTTCATCGCCATCATCTACATCTTTGAGTCGCGAGATATCCTGAAGGACGTTTGCAGGCACAATTGCCCGCGCCTTCGGAACCTCCGCTCTTATTTGTGCCTGCGAAAGGGCAAATTGATCTGTGCTTACAAGCACTATCTTGTCTCCGAGCAAATCAAGGAGACATGCACCCCAAAGTGGTCTCGCTGGATTCGTTACGGCGCAGGTTGAACCAACTCTTACGAGCTCTTTGAAAATCTTATCTTTCAGGGATATGCTTTCTTTGCCAGGTGGTTCAGGCCATCTTGGGAAGTCTTCGGCCGGGACTGCATTCAGAACGATTTCCGAATTACCTGCTTTCACAGTAAGAGCCCATGCTGATTCATCAAGGAAAAGGGTAATCTCAGGCAAGGAAATGGTCCGCACTATGTCTTCCAGGATTTTGGATGATACAACAAGCGATCCTGACGAAAGTACATTTGCCTCTGATGAGACTTTTACTCCCCAATCGAGGTTCGTGCCAGAAAGAACCACTCTATCCGAAAGAGCTTCAATAAGACAACCTTTCAGAGACGGTAACGTACTGCGTGCGGGTATAGGACGCGAAGCAGTTTGAAGAAGCCATGCCAGTTTTTCTCTAGATATCGTGAAATGCATATGTAGGCCTCCCTATCGTTTTCGATTCTTGTTTTTGGAAATGTTGCATGGAAAAGATATCTTCCTTATCTATAGTTGTTGTGTATATCTTAAAAATAGTATTAGTAATAGGCGGTGTGAATTTGTGGAAGATGCGGTTCTCCTCCATAGACAATGCGGGTCTTTCCTGTGGACGGAGGTGTGCATGAATTGTGAGAAGATCTGGATAACATAGAGAAAAACTACGGACAGTCATTTTGTACACAGCTCCTCCACACGTAATCCGACGTCTATCCACATAATTCTGCACAGAAACATTTTAACCTTCTGTTATTATCTTGGTTAATTCATCTATTGTACGGGCGAGATCTGGGCTTGACTGTATTTCTGTATCTATTTTTGAGCACGCGTGTAAGACGGTAGTGTGATCTCGTCCGCCGAATGCATTACCTATTTGAGGAAGGGAAAGATCTGTAAGTTTTCTGCAAAGATACATCGCTACCTGCCGTGGAAATGCAATGCTCCGAGTTCGTTTCTTGCTCGAAAAGTCATTGAGCGATATCTTGTAGTAAGCGGCTACTGCCTCTTGTATTCCCCTAAGGGTTACAGGGGTTACTTTCTTTTCTGGAAGAAGGTCCCTTAGAACTTCTTGAGTAATAGGCAAATCGATGTCTTTGTTGTTTAGAGACGTGTAAGCCAACACTCGAATCAGAGCTCCTTCTAACTCCCGGATGTTCGTGGTAATGTTCTCCGCTATGTATTCGCATACTTCAAGAGGAACTTCTCTTCCCTCTAGCTCCGCCTTCTTGCGGAGAATGGCTATGCGTGTTTCGAGGTCGGGTGGTTGGATGTCACAGATGAGTCCCCATTCGAATCGAGTTCTCAACCTTTCTTCTAGAGTGGCGATCTCCTTAGGAGGTCTATCGGACGAGATTACTATCTGCTTTGACGACTGGTGGAGCGCGTCGAATGTATGGAAAAACTCTTCCTGAGTGGCATCTTTCCCGGCTACAAACTGGATGTCGTCTACCAAGAGTATGTCGGCGCTTCTGTACCTATTTCTAAACTCTGGGGTCCTACCTTCCTGAATTGCAAGAATAAGTTCGTTAGTAAAAGCCTCAGAAGAGACGTAGCAAATCTTGAGGTTGTTGTGATGCATGAACACATAATGGGCGATAGCTTGCATTAGGTGTGTCTTGCCAAGCCCTACTCCTCCATAGAGGAAAAGCGGATTGTACGCCTTAGACGGGCTTTCGGCTACCGCTAGAGATGCAGCGTGTGCGAACCTATTTGAGGTTCCCACAATGAAGTTTTCAAACACATACCTGGGATTGAGATGCCGGACTTGCGCAGATCTGTCTTCTTGGGGACGTTTCTTATGCGAAAAGGAACTACTACCATCTTGCGGAAAAAGAGCCTCTGGAACGAGCTTAGCGGGCTGAGTAACTGTGAAACGGATTTCTGATGCAACTCCGTACACTTCTTGCCATGCCTTATCTAGTTCATCTTTATACCGAGTTTCGATCCAGTTTTTTGCAAACTCGCTTGGGACAGCTATTGTCAGAGTGTTTTCGGTCAGCTCGGTAGGTCTCGTATCTTTTAGCCAACTCTGGATGAAGCCTGGATTTGAGAAATTCAGAGAAGCTCTGGAAAGTGCGTCATCCCAGAGGTCGTCAAGATCTTTGCTCATGCTAGAAGTCACCTACCATTTTTTCAGTTCTGTTTTTATTCTAAGCCTTTTGGGCAGTTTTAACCTGTCAATTTGCTACTATGCATAAAGGGGTATGTTCAAGAAAACCCCACGGTAATCGGCCTTATACATCAACGAATATGCTCCGCATTAGGAAGATTGCAGCCTTGTTAGTATGAACAACCCTTTTGTGTCGAAAACTCGTGCTCATGTTATTCGTATAACAAACTCACAAGTTATACACATACTTATCCACAGGTGTGGATATGTTTTACTGCGGTTATGGCGACTGTCAAAAGGGACACGACATTTCAATAGGACTATATCAAGGGAAACCTAAAGTCGCAACGGTAAAACAGTGGCGAAATCTGGCTGGATTAACAGGAAATATATTGCGTGCACCGAGGAAATACCAGCAAGAACAGGGTTTATTGACACTTTTCCAATTGCTAAGATATAATTCGGTAGATCATAGGGACTATTCTTCGCAGCATGGTTAGGAGGAACGGGGAAATGAAAAGGACATATCAGCCAAAGCGTAGAAAGAGACAGAAGACCCACGGCTTTTTGACTAGGATGAACACCAAGAATGGGCAGAAAGTCATAAAGAGAAGACGCAAGAAGAACAGGGAACGTTTGGCAGTTTAGACACTGAGAAGAAAGTGTGTTTTTTCGTGCCGGTGTTCGGATCGAAGATTCTGTTGGAGTAAGATTAGAAGCGAGGCAGGTTATTTGGTATCAGGAAGGTTCCCTGCTCCATCCTACCGTAGGGTGTATGAGGAAGGTCGATCAGTAGCGAATAAATATCTAGTGATGTACTATCTTGAGGATCAGTTGCCTGTAAGGTTGGGGGTAGTTGTCTCAAAACGGGTGGGCAAAGCGGTTTCGCGCAACAGAGTTAAAAGACTCATTAAGGAAAGTTTTAGGCACCATGTGTACTGTTTGGACTTGACTGGCGAGTTTGTTATTGTTGCCCGACCCAGAGCCGCTTCGTGTTCCTACTATGAAATATCGAGAGCAGTCGAAGAACTTCTTAAGAGGATGGAATTAGTCTAGATGCTTACTAAGGCGCTTGTTTACCTAATTGAGTGTTATCAGAAGTATATCTCCCCTTTGAAGCGGTACCCAACCTGCAAATACTATCCGACGTGTTCCGAGTATGCTCGGCAAGCCATATTGATTCATGGGCCTTTCAAAGGCGCCATTCTTGCTGCATGGAGATTACTGCGGTGCAATCCATTTTCTCGCGGCGGCTACGATCCTGTCCCGCAGTCTGGCTTGTCAGAAGTCAAGGAGGTTCAATAATTGTCGTATATAACTAACATAATGGTCCAGATACTGGACTTTATCTATGGGGTAACAGGTAGCTGGGGCGCTACAATTGTAGGGCTGACCGTACTTATCCGCCTTATCCTTTTGCCTCTTACCATAAAATCTGCTCGTTCTTCTCAAGCAATTACTGCTATGCAGCCTGAGCTTGAGAAAATACAGAAGAAGTACAAGGATGACCCGGAACGGCTTAATCTTGAGATGATGGATTTATATAGTCGTTATAATGCAAATCCTGCTACCAGTTGTATTTTGCCCGTTATCCAGTTACCCATACTTCTGGCAATGTTCAGATCCCTAGAAAGCCATCCAACCCTAAAAGACGGGTTGTTCTTGGGCCTGAGACTTGGGGAGCCAGCCATGTCGCAGGGTACGGTGTACGGGATAATTGTGATAGTCCTTACGCTTCTAAGCTCGTACTTATCTATGCGGTTTTCTCCTTCGATGAGCGCCGAAGCACAGCAACAGGCGAGCCAGAAGATCATGATGGTTGTCATGTTTGTAGTCCTGAGCTACTTTTCGATCAAGTTTTCCTGGTCTGTCTCAATATATATAATAACTGCTAACCTTATGGGCTTGGTTGAGAGATTTGCGGTACCAACGGTGAGCCCAGCTAAGGAAGGAGCTAAGTCTAAGTGAGAAGCATTGAAAGAACGGGACGCACTATCGAAGAAGCTGTAGAAAACGCTCTCAGCGACTTAGGCATTTCAGAAAAGGAAGCTGCTGTTGAGATACTTGAAGAACCGACCAAGGGATTCTTTGGAATCATAGGCGGTCGGGATGCGAGAGTGAGGGTAACCCGAAAACAAAACAAGGTGGAACTTGCGTGCGAGTTCATCCAGAACTTGCTAGACTATATGGGTATTGAAGGCGAGATCAATGTCTCTGAAGATGGAGATGTTCGGATAGTAGAGATAAATGGCGACGATCTGGGTCTTCTTATTGGTAGGCACGGCGAGACTTTAAGGAGTCTTGAGTTTCTTGCAAACGTCGTCTCCGGAAAAGGAGTGGGCGATGTAAGAAGGATCTTGGTGGACGCTAACGGTTACAGGAAGCGCAGAGAGAAAGATCTGGAAGATATGGCACGAAACGCAGCAAGAAAGGTTGAAAAGACAGGGAGAAGCACTGCATTGCGCCCTATGGATGCTAGAGATAGACGCGTCATACATATGACCCTTCAGAGAAACGCCAGGGTGGTTACTCAGAGTCAAGGAGAGGAGCCTTTCAGGAGAGTTGTTATCCTTCCGCGGGAAGGCGCAAACCAGGGCCCAAGGCAACGATAGTCATCGCAAGCAGAATATAGCAGAACCGGATATAACTGTAGATATTTGTAGCAGACGCATGGACCTATGTACGGTCCATTTTTTTTGGTAGGATATATTGCTTGTGTGTATAATTTATAGAGCATAAGGATGCAGCGTGTTGTGGAAAGGGCTTTCCTGGAGGGTGAAAGTATGTGTTGCCCGATAAATGATCCTGAGGATATATATGCTGAAACTATAGGAGCAATAGCTACGCCGATGGGAACCGGAGGTATTGCAATCTGCAGGCTTAGCGGAAAAGAGTCTCTAGACATCTGTGACCAGATGGTAAGGCTAAGAAGCGGTAAGCGAGTTAAGCACATGCCCACCTGGTCCATGGGTCTTGGAGATATACTGGATCCGGTTACGGGTGTTGTCTTAGACGAAGCGATTGTCCTTGTGATGAAGGGACCTAGGTCGTATACAGGTGAAGACGTGGTAGAGATGCAATGCCACGGTGGTATGCTTGTGGCCCAGAAGGTTCTGAGCGTTGCTTATCATCTTGGGGCCAAACCTGCTGAACCAGGCGAGTTTACGAAAAGGGCATTTCTAAATGGGAGAATAACTCTTGACGAAGCTGAGGCAGTACTTGATGTCGTCACCTCAGCTAGTGAGGCTTCTCTTTACCATGCCGGCCGTCGGCTAAAAGGCGAGTTCGGCGCTTTGGTGGAAACATGGGAGAGCTTGCTGGTAGACGTTTTGGCTCTGCTCGAGGGGCCAATTGACTTTCCCGAGAGCATAGACCTCGAGGGTGAACGTGAGCGGGCAAGGGGTATACTAGAGGGATTAGCAGAGGAAGTGGGTGGCACTCTGGATAGAGCCCCTCTCGGGCTTGCGCTCTCAGGCGGCGTAGATGTGTGCCTTGTGGGTCGGCCAAATGTTGGGAAGTCTTCTCTGTTCAATGCTCTTCTTTCTAGAGACAGGGCTATAGTAACGGACGTTCCGGGCACAACAAGAGATGTAATAAGTGAGAGAACGGAGTGGTACGGGCTGCCTATTGTACTTCTTGATACAGCAGGACTTAGGCCTACTCAAGAGGTAGTTGAAGCAATGGGTGTAGAGAGAGCCAAAAGTGCCGCTCAGGAGGCAAATGTAGTCCTTTACATTCTTGATGATACAGAGGAAGTCTCAGATGAAGATCTTGCCTGGATAGATAGCTGGATGGACAGGTTCTGCATAGCAGTGGTGACAAAGGCCGACCTGGGTCAGAATAAGATAGATATCAGGCTGCTAGAAGAGAAGTTGGGATCAAGGTGGGTGAAGGTATCATCTGTAACCAAAGAGGGGATAGAGGATCTTAAGGAGATGGTCCAGGGAATATTCACATCTCTAGCCGATCCGGAAGCGATTCTACCTGGTTCTGCGCGTCAAGTTGACTGCCTTAGGCGGGCCTATGGGCATGTCAATGAGGCGCTAGAATATATGGCGGAAGGTTGGACTGACGACGTGATTGTGCTTTGTGTAGAGCAGGGCGCAGAAGCACTGATGGAGCTTACCGGAAAGAAAGTTAGCGATGCAACCTTAGATAGGATATTCTCTCAATTCTGCGTAGGGAAATAATGGGTATTGTCGTTGGCGGTTTGCATCCTCATTGAGAGGCTTCATAGAATTCATATGCGAAGGGAGCACAGAATCAAGGCGTGAGCAAGTTTGATGTTTTGGTGGTTGGAAGCGGTCATGCAGGCTGTGAGGCGGCTCTGGCTGCTCGGAGACTTGGGATGGAAACTGGGATCGTAACACTGGATGCGCAGAACATTGCAGGCATGCCATGTAACCCAGCCATCGGAGGGCCGGGCAAAGCTCAGATTGTTGCAGAGATCGACGCCCTTGGCGGAGAGATGGCCCTTGCCGCGGACAGTTGCGCTATCGAGATGAGACTTCTAAACGCGTCTAAGGGACCTGCAGTCCAATCTCTAAGAGCGCAGATAGACAAGGAAACGTACTCCTCCTATATGAAGAAGTGTATTAGGGAGGCAGGGATCGCGCTTATTCAGGGCGTGGTCACTCAGATACCGGTGTCCGCGGGTCGAGTAAGGGGGGTGCGGCTCGAGGACGGAACTGAGATCGAAGCTACTTGTGTCATTTTATGTACGGGCGTCTATCTGGAAAGTCGCATAATCATTGGCGAGAAGATTGTGGATTCGGGTCCTATGGGGGAAAGTAATGCGAGGGGATTGTCAGGTTACCTTGCTTCATTGGGATTTGAGATGAGGCGGTTCAAGACAGGCACTTCTCCTAGAATATACAGAGATAGCATAGACTGGGATGAGCTTACCCCTGAACAGAGCATGGATAGGCCGGTTAGATTCTCATTCATGTCAGAGCCTAGGATGTGGGACAAGAACGTCTGCTACTCTACGTATACAAACACAAACACGCATAACGTAATAAGGGATAACATACACAGGGCGCCGCTATTTGACGGTACCATAAAAGGAGTAGGGCCCAGGTATTGCCCTTCCATTGAAGACAAGGTGATGAGGTTTCCTGATAGAAATCGCCATCAAGTGTACCTGGAGATCGAGTCCGAGACAAGCACAGACGTGTACATATTGGGTCTATCTACTAGTCTGCCCGAAGACATTCAGTATGAGATGGTTCATACGCTGCCAGGGCTTTCGCGGGCTCAGATAACAAGGCCTGGCTATGCGATAGAGTATGACTACCTTGTACCCTCGCAGGTTATGCCTACGCTTGAAACGCAAGATATCTGTGGCCTTTACACAGCGGGACAGATAAACGGTACATCCGGTTATGAAGAGGCTGCGGCGCAGGGACTGGTGGCTGGGGTTAATGCGGCAATGTCCATAAGAGGGGACGACCCGTTGATCCTTGGGCGCAAAGACGCATATATTGGCGTTCTAATCGACGATATTACTAGCACAACTATCCTTGAGCCGTACAGAATGCTTACCTCCAGGGCTGAGTACCGGCTGTTATTGAGGCATTCTAACGCACCTTCGAGGCTTACGACGTTGGGGCGCCGCGTTGGACTTGTATCCGACGCGCGGTGGGAGGCGTACTGTCTGCGTGAGGACCTTCTTGCGAAAGGAAGAGACTTGCTTGAAGAAAGAGTGTCTGGGACCCCAGTTAAGGACCTGTTACGCAAGCCGTCGTGTCATATAGAAGAGTTTTTCGGGGTAATAGATGGGCTGGACAGACTGCCACAAGAGATTCTGTCCGAGATTGAGGTCGAGTCCAGGTATGCAGGGTTCATTGACAGGCAGAACCGTGAAGCTAGAAGGCTTCAGAAGTACCTAGGCAGACGGTTGCCTCGCGACGTGGAGTGGAGCAAGGTTCGCGGATTGTCGCGCGAGACAGTTGATAAGCTCGTCAGGTTCAGACCGGATTCTATTGGGCGAGCGTTGGATGTGGGTGTGTCTCCCTCTGATGCGATGGTGATTCTTGCGTGGTTAAGAGGAGGCAAACTAGGCTCAGCGGAGGCCAAGAGCGAGGCAGAATAGTCTGTTTGGCTTTTGGTTCTAGGGGTATCAGAGAAAGATCTGAATGGTTAAGGGGGAAGTCGCTGAAGTGGAAGAGTTCACGAGAAAAGTGCATAGAGCCTTTTGCGAGGCTTTGGATTTCATGGGAATTGATCTTTCTCAACAGGGCGACTTCATTGTAGAGTCATGGGTCAGATATTTTCTTGGATGGAGGGGCAGGAGAGTTGTAGGTTTTGACAGCCCGGAGGATATCGGTGTCAAATTGCTTGCCGATTCTTTTGCCGTCTCTTTTATTGCTGAATGTGTTTCACCTTCGCAGACTCTTGACATCGGAAGCGGGAATGGTTGGCCTGGTTTGGCGGTTAAGGCACTGTTTGGGGATGCCCATCTTGTGTTGCTTGATTCGCGAAAGGGTTCTTGCGACTTCATGGAAGGATACATCAGAACGTCAGGCCTTTCTGGTGTGAAGGTTCTTGAGGCAAGAGCCGAAGAAGCTGGTCATGTTTGTTCTCAGCGCGAACGATACAGTTTTGTCACTACTCGGGCGATGGCAGCCCCCTCTATCTGTCTTGAGCTTTGCACGGGGTTTTTGGAGTTGGGCGGGAAGGCGGCATTATGGGTGGGACCAGGGCAAGAACTCCCGAGAGATCCGGATTTCCTGCGAGAGATTGGATTACGCTATCTTAGCCGTTACGAGTACTCTTTGCCACACGGGATGGGCGAAAGGTTGTTGGCGGTGTACATAAAAGAGTCTCTCATAGAGGATAACGTGCCACGTAGTTACGCAAGCATAAAGAGGACTTCACGCAAGAATTTGCCACATAGTTCGAGGGGCTAAAGTGCGCTACTGAGTACTCGTTTGGGACTTCGGTATTTCAACAACCTGTATGTATCATCCTCGCCTTTGATGATTCCGCTTTCTAGAAGCATGGTTCTTATGTGGCCCAACTTTTCGGTTTCAGGTCGCTGCTCATATTCTCAAAGGCGCGCTTATCTTGCAGATGGGTTACAATGAATAGAGCAGGATTTGGCGAAGCAAAGAACGAACACAGTCATCGGCCAAAAGAGGGTGGACCGGAGCGTTTAAGAGGGTATGGATATGTCAAGAGTTATCGCTATAGCCAATCAAAAAGGTGGCGTTGGCAAGACTACCACTGCTGTGAACCTTGGGGCTTGCTTAGGGGAACTTGGGTGCAGGGTGCTGGTGGTTGATGCCGACCCGCAAGGCAATGCTACGAGCGGTTTGGGAATTGATAGGGATGATATCGATCTGTCGGTTTATGACTGCCTGATAAATGATGTGGACACGAATAGTGCATTACTAGAGACAGATTTTCAGGGAGTCTGGGTTTTACCATCTTCAATCCACCTTGCAGGAGCAGAAGTTGAACTCGTAGGCCTAGATAAGCGGGAACATAGGCTCCGTCGTATTGTCGGGAAAGTTAGGGAAGACTACGATTACATATTCATAGATTGTCCTCCTTCTCTAGGATTGCTCACAGTCAATGCCCTAGTGGCTGCAGATTCCGTTCTCATTCCTATCCAGTGTGAGTATTACGCATTGGAGGGACTTACTCAGCTGCTCAGCACGATAAAACTTGTGAGAGGTAGACTCAACGCAAACCTGGAAATTGAGGGCGTGCTGTTGACGATGTTTGATGGGCGTACCAACCTGTCGATCCAGGTGGCAGACGAAGTCAAACGGTTCTTCAGGGAGAAAGTGTACTCTACGATTATACCGAGAAACGTGAGGCTTTCCGAAGCTCCGTCTCACGGCAAGCCTATTACTATCTATGACAATAGGTCTAAAGGCGCAGAGGTTTACAGGGAACTTGCAGAGGAGGTGTTACGTCGTGCCCAAGAGGGGGTTAGGTAAAGGAATTGACGCGCTTATTCCTGGCGCGGTTATCGGTGACAACGAAGAGATAATGGAGATTCCACCGCATGAGATTGAGGCAAATCCCTATCAGCCCAGACAGATCTTTGATGATGAGAAGATCCAGGACCTTGCAGCATCCATGAAGGAACATGGAGTTATTCAGCCGCTGATAGTGAGACGGTCTGGTTCTCGGTACCAATTGGTTGCCGGAGAGCGGCGGCTGAGGGCCGCCATTACAGCCGGTCTCGAGAAGGTACCAGTGGTCGTAAGGGATATGACTGACAGAGAAACCATGGAGATATCCTTGGTTGAGAACTTGCAGAGAGAGGATCTAGGCCCGATCGAAGAGGCTGAGGCTTATCAAAGGTTGACGGACGAGTTTGGTTTGACGCAGGAGCAGATCGCCAAGAGAGTTGGTAAGAGCCGGCCAGACGTTGCCAATACATTGCGATTGCTGAAATTGGAGGATGAAGTCAAAGAACTCATCAACCAAGGCAAAATGAGTGGAAGCCATGGAAGGGCACTAGTAGGGCTTGAGAGGGAGGAGCAGCTCGGACTTGCGAAGAGAATAGTCACCAAGGGGCTATCTGTTAGGAGTGTTGAGGACGCTATTTCGGCGAAGGGTCGGAAGAAAGACAAGAAGATGGAGTCCGCAGTTCGACTAAAGGAAGCAGAAGAAGTCATTTCATCGGTACTTGGGAGCCCTGTTATTGTGAGGAAACAAGGAGAGAAAGGGTCCATAACTATTTCGTTCTATGGAATGGAAGACCTTGAGCGATTGGTTGAGTTGATTCAGGGAGACGTAGAGGTGTAGGGGGATACCTCGCGATGTGCCCCTGGCAAACGAATATTCTCGGTCGATGTGCGAATGTTTCACGTGAAACATTCGCAATATATTTGCAGCATAGGGGGATATTATGACATGCTGAATACGAATACACTGAGGCCAGTATGGGCCGAAATAGATCTATCAAACTTCAAGAGAAATGTGAATGTTGTGAGAGACCTGGTTTCTAGCACTGCGGAGGTAATGGCAGTAGTTAAGGCAAATGCATACGGAATTGGAGCAGTCCCGGCATCTGAAGCGGCAGTTGAGAGCGGTGCTTCGTGGCTTGCGGTAGCTACTCCAGATGAAGCAGTGGAACTGAAACAGGCATTGCCTCAATCCAACATACTTGTCCTTGGACCAGTTACTCGCGAGGCTGCGGAAGTCCTAGTAGGATTGGGTGTCTCGCTTACCGTGACGTCGGTGCAAGGCTTCAAGGATGCGGAAGACGCAGCAAGGCGCTCTCGCAAGCAAGCGAAGATTCATTTGAAGATCGATACCGGAATGGGTCGTATTGGATTTCGACCCGGAGTCGAACTTGAGACTGCGTTGGATTGCATGAGTAGATCCAGCGAAGTTGAGATTGAAGGGGCCTTTACTCACCTTGCGGTAGCCGACGTGGATCCGAAATACACTGAGTTGCAGCTTTCGCTGTTCAAAGATGGCGTTACGTCGCTTTCAAGAAGAGGTATTCGACCACGTTATCTGCATACAGCAAACTCGGCCGGTATATTAGCGTGGCCAGAATCTCATTACAACCTGGTGCGACCTGGGATCATGCTGTATGGCTGCTATCCCGATAAATCGCTAGCGGACAGGGCACCTCTGTATCCCGTGTTTTCGCTGCGAGCGTGCGTGTCACATGTAAAAGAAGTACCGGAAGGAACCAAAGTGGGCTATGGAATCACATACGAGACCCGTGAGGATACTGCTATCGCAACAGTTCCCATAGGTTATGCTGATGGCTATCCAAGAAGCTTATCGAACAGAGGTTCGGTACTAATCAAGGGCAAGAAATGCCCGATTGCTGGAAGAGTTTGTATGGACCAACTAATGATAGATATTGGACGCGACTCGAATGTGCAACCTGGCGACATGGTTACCTTAATAGGTAGAGACGGCATCGAGGAAATCACCCTGGACGAAGTGGCCGCACTAGTAGGAACGATTACGCACGAGATACTTACTGGTATTTCAGCGCGTGTGCCACGGATATACGTATAGGGCGATAATCTTTGCCTTCAAGGGTTGCGATTTCAAGGAACTATAGGGCATACTGAAAGAAGGAATTCTCCTTGGGGCGTCGAATAGTCACAAGAACTGTTTTAGACAGCAAGAATCAGATCGAACTGAATAATATTAAATAGCAGTCTGAGTTCAAAGGGATTGTGGGGTTGTGCTTTTGATTACTTACGGGAACAAGGCGCAAGGGCTGAAAAAGCCACACAGTAACCGAGAACGAAGGTTTACTTTTCTGATAGTTTATTCACATGGAAAAACCTATACGTTGACCGTCAGCCTCAATTCGCTTGTTGCAGGCCTGTGTGTGGTTTGTCTTGCACTTACTGGTTTGGGCTTCTTTGTTGATTCGTACAAGAAAATCAAGACAGAGAACCAAGAGCTATCGTATCTGTATGAAGTTGCTGAGGTCCAGCAACAGAAGATCCAGGACATCCAGAACCTGTTATCTGAGGTTTCGGATAGGCTGGCGCAAACAGAGCTTAATGAAAGTCAGACTAGGATCATGCTCCAGCAAGAAGGTCTTATTGACGAGAATGAGCCGGAACAGATTATTCAGGCTTCCATCGCGTCAAGACAGAGCATTGCGATGGTCGCATCAAGGGAGGGGGCTAGCAGGTTAAGACCTGTCTCCCTTCAGGGAGTTTCTCCTTTGCTTGCGGCATTGGAAGAGTCGGCCAACGAGTTGGCCGAAGAGTTAGGTAACCTAGAGCAGCGAGTTGATTCCTTACAGGAACAGGCTACAGAAGCGGTTTCTTATACAAGATCTGTGCCCAGCATATGGCCTGTAAACGGGAGCATTACTTCCGGTTATGGGTGGCGAAAACACCCAATTACGAGAAGAACGGATTATCATACTGGAGTAGATATATCGGGTTACTATGGTACGTCAATCAAGGCATCCGCCTATGGAAGGGTGACCTTTGTAGGCTATAAGGTTGGCTACGGGCGTACGATAATAATCAATCATGGCTATGGCTTTGAAACCCTATACGCCCATTGTAGCTCAATCAAGGTGAAAGTTGGGCAAAGCGTGGCGCGCGGGGACGTAATAGGGTACGTGGGCTCTTCTGGTACCACAACGGGTCCTCACCTTCATTACGAGGTTCACAAGAATGGCGTGACACATAATCCGATGGATTATCTTTCTAGATAGCATGCGGAGGTCGCAAGATGTTTATGTCAAAAGAGGGTAGTCAGCGGCAAGGGGTTTTTGATAGTGTTCTAAGTAAAGGAACCCAAGCGGAGGGTACCATACATAGCAAAGGCAGCATCAGGATCGATGGCGAGGTCAAGGGTAGAATCGAAGCCGTCGGAGATGTAATGATAGGAGAAACAGCATCCGTCGATTCGGATATCGAAGGTAATAACGTTATCATAGCCGGAACCGTTGTTGGCAATGTAAGAGCGTC
>JAGPNE010000021.1 GCA_018052455.1 Candidatus Fermentithermobacillaceae bacterium
AGCAGTCGTACTCGCCAAAAGTGAGCTGCCTCTGCTCTCCATTTTCCACATTGATCATGAAAATCTGCCTTGGTCTGGGGTCTACAACATATGGAACGCCGTTGGCTTTGTATCTAAGTTTGGTTACTACTGTCACGTCTTTAGACTTATGTGGTTCTTCTTCTTCTTTCTCTTTAGGTTCCCTGCATACAAAAGCTATGTGGCTGCCGTCAGGCGACCAGGTGATTCCAGACTTCCCTTCTTCTCCTTGTGTTAGCTGCCTGGCTTCGCCTCCTCGTGCTAGGTCCAGAATCCATATCTGATTTTGGCCTGAGCGGTTAGATGTAAAGGCGAGGCATTTGCCATCGGGAGAAAATCGTGGCGAGCCCTCGCGCGCCGCCAAATCAGGAGATTTCATTCCGTAGGTGATGCGTTTGGGGTTTTCAAAAGAGATACCTGATTCTTCGGTCTTTTTAGAAGACATCCAGATATTTGATTCGTAAGCGTTTTTGTCTGCGTTTATGCTGGTCTGCACCCAGGCTATCTTATTGCCGTCGGGCGATACATCGGGGTCTCCGACAAACTTGAGCCGCCAAAGGTCTTCAAATGTTACTGGGGTTTTGCCCTTTTCCATCTCTTTACCCTCCTAGTAGATTATTAGTTGATGGTTAGTGCAAGAAAGGATGATACTTAGCCATGTCGGGTACTGGTTGTTTCTGAATCTTGCTCCCCAACTAGAGGAAACTCACTTTAACGTGTCTGTTTTCCCCTAGAAAGCAGCGCACCCTTATCTTACTAATGATCTTTCTGTTTGGATTCGTGTATCAGTTTCCTTATGAGTATTCTATATCGTGAGTGGATTACCCTTGATCTCAACGAGTCTCAGAAAGGGTTTTGTGAAGACAGGGATAGCGCAAAATGGGACGTAGGTCCCATGTGAAAGTCTGAATATGCTTTCGATATGCATAGTGAGGACAAAGAGCCTCAACAAATGGCCCACGGAAGGGCCCAAAAACATCCAAGGAAGGGTGAAAGAAATGAGAATCAACACAAACATTCCAGCGTTAAACGCATGGAGAAACCTGGGAATTACAGGCAACATGATGTCCAAGTCGTTAGAGAAACTGTCTTCTGGCTACAGGATCAACAGAGCTGCCGACGATGCTGCTGGTTTGGCTATTTCTGAGAAAATGAAGGCTCAGATATCAGGCCTCAGGCAGGCATCAAGAAACGCGCAGGACGGCATCTCTCTTATCCAGACAGCAGAAGGCGCATTGAACGAGACCCACACTATGTTAAACGACATGCGCAGGCTTGTACTGCAGGCGCACAACGGAACCAACGCACCCGATGACCTAGAAAAGATACAGCAGGAGATTAACGCTTTAATCGACGAGATAACAGGGATAGCGGAACGGGCCGAGTTTAACACACAGAACTTGCTGACAGGCAATCTGAAGAACACGTTAAATGTGACTACTGATCCAGCACCCAATGGTATTAGCGTCGCAGATTTCAGTGGAGCTAAAGCAGGGAGCTATAAGCTGACATTCGAAAAAGATAACGACGACAACTGGTTTGCCGTTCTCTCGAACACTGCTGATCCGACCACTACGCAGAAGATTGAGCTAGGCAGTATTGTACCCGACAGTGGTCAGATCACTACCGAAGAGCCCGTCACTTTCGACTTCAGCCATTTCGGCATTAGTATTGCCCTTGAAGAGGGCGGCGAGACTGGTAGCGAGTGGACAATCGAGGAAGACACAGAACTCCAATTCGATATCGACCCCGGCAGCCTTGTCCTCCAAATAGGTGCCAACCAGGATCAAAACATGGATGTTGAAATTGGCGACATGAGAGCACAGGCGCTAGGACTCAAAAACGCCACTGATTATCAGATTGACGTAACTAAGTTCGGCGTCACTGATTTTGACTTCAATACACAATTGCAGCGCATTGACGATGCGATTTCAGCCGTTTCAACGCAAAGATCTGCACTGGGCGCCTACCAGAACCGCCTAGAGCACACAATAAACAACCTGGATACTGCTGCCGAGAACCTTGACGCAGCCAACTCTCGTATCAGAGACGTAGACATGGCTCTGGAGATGGCAAACTTCACCAGGCATCAGATTCTGCAGCAAGCTGGTACTGCAATGCTCGCCCAGGCAAACGTAACACCTCAGGCAATCCTGAAACTCTTGGGCTAAAAGAGTTAGCAATATCAAAAAAGGCCCGGCTTCGGTCGGGCCTTTTCTTCATCCAAATCATCCAGAATCCCGCCTTCAATACTCTATAGGCCTAGCGTATATCCCCACAGTGCCAGGACCAGTGTGCACACCAATTACCGGCCCAACTTCGAAAAAGTAAGGATTCCCTTTCACGTTTAGCTTGTCTCGAGCCAATTCCCGAAGAGACTGGGCGTACTCGAGCCCTTGCCCATGGCCTACCGCAATAGACACCGCGCGCCTCTTGAACTTGCTCTCCAGAAACTCCACCATCCCGGATATAGCCTGTTTCATGCTCCTGACCTTGGCCAAAGGTACATATATGCCCTCTTCAACTCGGACTATCGGCTTAATCTTGAGTAGGGACCCAACCACAGAAGACACCTTCCCAATGCGTCCGCCCCTTTGGAGGTAATATAGCGTGTCTAGGCTAAAAAGAACCTCAGCCTGGTCTTTGAGTCTCGAAACTCTCTCAAGAATCTCCTGCGCACTGAAGCCGGCCATGGCTAGGCGCGCAGCTTCTATAGCCTGCCCTGCAATGCCGAAGCTTATCGATTGAGTATCGACAACGTGAACGCGTTCGGGCGCCAATTCGGACGCCACCATCCGAGCGACATCAACGGTGCTGCTTAGTCCTTTGGAAATATGAAAAGAAAGCACCTCCTTGCCAGAATCCACCAGAGGCTTGTAAACATCGAAGAACTCTTGCGGCGAAGGCTGGGAACTAGTTGGGAGTTCTTCGTTGCCGGCCTGTTCGAGCATTGGATAAAAATCAGACGGCGTTAAGTCAACCCCATCTTTGTAGACCATCCCGCCGTATACAATCGAAAGTGGTATAACGGTTATACCAAATTTCCGTGCCAGTTCGGTACCAATATCGCTTGTGCTATCAGTAACTACGGCAATATCCGCCAAAGCATTCTCTCCCCATCCTCAAATATGTAATCTCCCAGGAAACACAATGAATAGAAACTGTTTTGCACGCTGCCAACCTTCAACTAAGCTTCTTCCTAATCATGGATAAACACTTCAGTCTTCTCGGGGATATTGTCGTATACCCACTTGGCATCTTCTACCTTAAGACGGATGCATCCATGGGACGCAGGCTGCCCAAGTTTTTCAGCCTCTTCTTCAATGATCTCTTTGTTTTCATCCATGGCTAAAGAATGAAACAGATAAATACCCCAATCCCTAAAAGACACCCAATACTTAGCCCCTTGCCCATACTTTTCATTGAAAAACCACAGACCACGGTTCTGAATCTCGAAAGTTCCCAGAGGGGTTTCGTGCCCCTCTATCCCCGTAGAGGCAACCATCTCCTTTATGACCTCTCCGTCTTTGTAGACCTTGACCACCTGCATAGATACATCAACCTCAACAAGGAGACGCTCTGGCTCTGAGATGTATTCATGACCTTTGCCGGCCGAATGCGCATGTTCCGAATCTATCGACTCAAGACACAGGCCATCGCCGTCTACCGAACCTTCTCCAGACACTCCGAGTTCTTCGTTCTTCGTTGAAAACCCTGCTGCTTTTAGGGCGCCAATGGCTTCATTGGGTTCAAAGACAAGGCGCAGACCCACGCCCGCCTCGGGTACATTTATCTTTGTGCCAATGTTCCACATAATAATCCGCGGGAGTATTACCCTGCCGAAAACAAACCCAAGAAGGGCAATACCCAGCATTATCAGAATCATTACAGCAATCTCTCGCCGAGACATCATGACCTCCACATCATAGATGTAACCGTTACGGGCGGAAACAACAGCCGGCAGACGAGGCTAGACAGTCGGTGCCGGGAATTCTCGCCAGAAAACCCTGTAACACTCAGGCCTTTTCATGCTGATACACCATAGGCCCACAATCATTATAATGTGAAAGCGTGCGGGCTACAATTAAAAGGGAATTCCCTTGGGTCTGCCGCAGGGGCGTTCATATGCTTTTGTCGGGGGTGCCTCGAGACTATCGGGATTAGCGTGCTGCTGCATTGGAAGCTCATGAAAGGGCCGAGGATGTGTCTGAGGGCGGGTTCAGATGGGCATAAAAGAAACGCCGTCGAGCAAATCAGAGCGGTTCTTTTAGCCTGGCTGCAGCGCAATCGTCAAGAGCGAAAAAGATGCCCCCACAGAACCAAGTCTTTTGGCAAATACACCGGCAGTTACCACGCTGAAGCACGAGAACCGACCCCGTGCTTCAGAGGTGGCAGGCGACGAAGTGGTTTGTGTCTTTCTGGCGCCACTTAGGCTGTTCTTGGCGGCAGATGTCTTGGCAGTATGGGCATCTGGGATGGAAGGTGCATCCTGATGGAGGGTCTATTGGGCTCGGTACGTCTCCTTCTAGTACTATGCGCTCTGACCGGTGGTCGGGGTCTGGAACTGGAATAGCCGATAGTAGGGCTTGGGTATATGGGTGTTGGGGCGATGTGTACAGGGTATTGGAGTCGGAGAGTTCTACCATTTTACCTAGGTACATTACACCGACTCTATCGGATATGTGCTCAACTACGCTGAGATTGTGCGCAATGAAAATGTAGGTCAAATTGAACTCTTCTTGCAGGTCATCTAGTAAGTTGAGGATCTGTGATTGGATCGACACGTCTAGAGCAGATACGGGTTCGTCGCACACTATGAGTTTTGGGCGTAGGGCTAGTGCTCGCGCAATACCTATGCGTTGCCTTTGCCCTCCTGAGAACTCGTGAGGATAGCGTCTTGCATGGTATGGGCTAAGCCCTACCACTTTGAGCAGATTCTCGACAGTTTCTTCTTTTTCTTTTCCTGAGGCCACTCCGTGTATTGTCAGGGCTTCGCCTACTATCTCGCCTACGGTCATCCGAGGGTTTAGGGAACCGTATGGGTCCTGGAATATGATCTGCATTTCCTTACGCAGACGCCTCAGCTCTTGGTTGTTCATTTTGAGGATGTCTGAGCCTTCGAAAACTACTTGCCCTGACGTAGGTTCTTCGAGACGAAGTAGGCAGCGTCCGGTAGTGGTTTTCCCACATCCGCTCTCGCCAACAAGTCCCAAAGTCTCGCCTGCATATACGTCGAACGACACATCGTCCACCGCTTTGATCCATCCACTTACTTTGGAAAAAACCCCGCTTGTTACCGGAAAGTGCTTCTTTAGATTCCGCACTTGCAGCAGAGGATCGCTCGAACCGCGGGTAGGATCGTAGGACCCGCTCATACTTGTCTCATCATTTGCATGTACTTTATCTTTCAACTAAACTCACCTCTTTTTATCGCGTATCCATCATAGGAAAGAAGCAGCCTTAGGGAAGAAACATCGCACAAAATGCCCTGATGACACTTGGGTAATGCAAGGTTCTTCTGCTCGGCACGCATCTTTGGCATACTCACATCGGGTATGGAACTTGCATCCTTTTGGCATGAACATAGGGTTTGGCACCACGCCCGGTATCGCGTAAAGCCGTTCTTTAGTGGATCCAGGCCTGGGGATAGCCCTCAGCAATGAGTTTGTGTAGGGATGGAGCGGGCTGTAGAAAACATCGCGGACAGACCCCTCCTCTACAACTCGCCCAAGATACATTACAATCACTCTTTGCGCCATCTCGGCAACTACGCCCAAATCATGGGTAATGAGCATGATAGCCGTGCCGAATTCCTCTCTGACATCTTTCATGACTTCCAGGATCTGTGCCTGAATTGTAACATCAAGCGCAGTAGTAGGTTCATCTGCGATAAGGAGTCTAGGGTTGCACGCAAGGGCCATAGCTATCATGGCCCTCTGGCGCATCCCTCCCGATAGCTCGTGGGGATACTGATTACATCTTCTCTCAGGGTCGGACATACCCACTCCCGTAAGGAGTGATGTTGTCCTCTCCAAAGCCTCCGCCTTTGAACACCCTCGATGGTATTCCAACACCTCAGCAATTTGATCCCCGATGGTGTACACGGGGTTAAGACTCGTCATAGGCTCTTGAAATATCATAGCTATCTTGTCGCCCCGTATGGCGCGCATTTCCTCGGGAGATTTTGTGAGAAGGTCCTCGCCTTCAAACCAGATGTGGCCAGCTTCGATTTTGCCTGGAGGATAAGATACCAATCTCATGACAGAAAGAGCGGTCACGCTCTTACCGCATCCCGATTCGCCGACTATGCCAACTGTTTCCCCTTCCTTTATCGAAAAAGAGACCCCGTCAACAGCGGGAACTGCCCCTTCAAAAGTGTAGTAGGTTGTCTTTAAGCTCTCTACACAGAGAAGATCCGTACCCGAGGGATCACAATCCCCTTGGGTATATCCATCAATCGAGCCAGGGTCCGCCTTATCCGTCAGGCCATCAGTTTTGCCGTTAGTCTCCCCTGACGATTCCGCCTCGCCAATATCATTCACATTATTGCGATTCTTACCGCGAAGAATTCTACTAATGGAATTTCTTTTCAGTATTTTGTCCTCGTCCATATGATTCTCTCCAGACCTTTTTTTCATTTGCCCAAAAAACTCTGGCAGATTGTTTCTCTTACTGCCATATGCATTTTCTCCTCAGATCAATCCTTGAGCCTAGGATCCAAGGCATCTCTAAGCCCATCTCCTACGTAGTTGAAAGCAAGCACTGTCAAGAAAATGAATATTCCTGGGAATGTGGCTATCCATGGAGCCTTGCGCAGGTTGGTTCGACCCGCGTTTAGGATACTACCCCAGCTAGGGAATGGTTCAGGTACCCCGAGGCCCAGAAAACTCAGGCTTGACTCCGAAAGTATGGCACCTCCTATCTTGAGCGTAGCAGACACGATTACAGGAGCCATTGCGTTGGGCAGTATATGCTTGAAAATGATCCTCGCATCGCTGGCGCCTAGCGCCTTGGCTGCTGTAACAAACTCCTGTTCTCTGAGAGACAGAAACTGCCCGCGCACCATCCGCGCGAGACTTGGCCACGATGTAAGGCCTATGACTAACATGATGTTGAAGATATTCCTTTCAACCACAGACACTATTGTTATTAGCAGAAAAAACGTGGGGAAAGACATCACCGCTTCAGTTATGCGCATGAGCACATTGTCGATTTTCCCGCCGTAGTAACCTGCTACGGCGCCTACGACGGTCCCCAACAGAACCGAGACACCTGCAGCGACAAAACCAATGGACAGACTAATTCGGCTTCCCCAGACTACACGGCTGAAAACATCTCTTCCCAGATGATCAGTACCCATAAGATGCTCTTGCGATATGCCCTGCAAACGTTCGGGAGGCATGGTCTCCCTATATGACTGAGTGGCAATGAGCGGGGCGAAAATGGCAACGAGATACATGAAGATCAGGAAATACAGCCCCGCCATCGCCAGTTTGTGCTGTTTGAAGCGACGCCAGACCATTTGGCCGTAGGACTCGGATTTACCCATGGACATCTCGTCATCCAGACCTGCGTCAAAATAGACAGATTCTGCTTCGCTTTCTGCTTGCATCGATTTATAACCAACTCGCATCTTTTCTCACCACCTGAATCCTTTGACTACTGGTACTTAATCCTGGGATCTACGAGAACGTACAGAACGTCTGAGAAGAGGTTGCCCGCTACCATGAGTAGCGCGCCTATCATGTTAAGAGCCATAACCACCTGGTAATCTCTTTGAAACACCGATCTGACCGCGAGAAGTCCCAATCCCGGCCATGAGAAAATGGTTTCGATTATGGCAGATCCGCTAAAGAGAATCGGCAGCTCAAATCCCAAAAGAGTTACAATGGGTAGAAGGGCGTTTCTCAGTGCGTGCTTCATAATGACCACTTTCTCTGGCAACCCTTTGGCTCGCGCAGTGCGGATGTAATCTTGGTTTATGACTTCGAGCATGCTAGACCTCATGTATCGAGTGATCCCGGCCATACTGCCTAACGATATGACCGTTACCGGCAAAACAAGGTACTTTGCTCTATCGGCAATAACTGCGAGGAACCCGTGAGTTTTTAGGCTGACTCCGATGGTAGCTACGCCTGATATAGGCAGCCATGCGGATTTGATACCTACCGCATACACAAGGATCAAGGCAAACCAGAAACTTGGAAGCGCCTGACCTAAGAACGCAAAAAACGTTACAGCATGGTCGAATTTCGAATATTGTTTTATCGCCGAAATAACCCCTATAGGTATGGATAGGACGTATATGATCACCATAACTATGAGGTTCAGGTATAAAGTGTAGGGTAGCCGTTCCATTATGTGGTCCAAAACAGGGCGACCGTCAATAAAGGAATTCCCAAAGTCGCCTTTCACCACACGGCTTAGCCACTTAAAATATTGAACGTGTATGGGTTGGTCTAGTCCGTAAAGCGCCCTTATTCTAGCAACTTCTTCAGCAGTAGCGTTCCGGTCCGTCATGAGAAGAACCGGGTCTCCTGGCGCAAGGTACATTATGAAGAAATTGATTAAAGATATAACTATGAGTAACGGAATGACCTGAATTAGTCTCCGGACCAGATAGTTCAGCACTTCGATATATCTCCCCTTGCAGGGGTTTTCCGGAAAAAACGGTGCTTTCTCCGAAAAACCCCTAACTTAGAATCCAATTAAGAGAATCCAATCAAGACAAATGCGAATGTATCTATCAACTAGGCGCCCAAGGTTCGATCTGCTTTCATCGCTTGCTCGTTCATGTCACTCGATGTACCACTTTTCGGGATACAAAGGACCCAGTTTCGACCACACTACGCCTTGGACACGCTTGTTCATTGCTTGAACATTGTTTCTTGAATAAAGGAACACATACGGCAGCTGCTCGTTTATGATGGTTTGCACTTGTTTGTAGATCTCTTTACGTTTTTCCTGGTCCAGTTCTCTGCGCCCCTCTTCCAGGAGACGGTCAAGTTCCTCGTTCTTAAACTCTACGTCGTTAAATCCCACAAGCTGTCCTTTCTCGTTCACACCGCATTCCGAGTGGAAGAACAAGTAACAGTCGGGATCTACGCCCAATGACCATCCAAGCATGTACGCTTCGAATTTCGCGACGTCAAGGTACTGCTCCAAAAGGACCGAGTACTCGATGAACTCAGGATTCATCTCGACACCGATCTTGCTCCAATCTTCTTGCGCGAGAAGGAGCACTGCCTCTTCCTCTTTGTTTCCGGATCTAGCAACAACTTTGAAGGAAAGGCGTGTCCCGTCTTTCACGCGAATCCCATCAGACCCCTTTACCCAGCCTGCTTCTTCAAGCAAGGCTTCTGCCTTTGCGGAGTCATATGGGTATTGGTTGAGCTCGTCGCCTGCATAAGCCCATGATACAGGCGGAATGTTCGCGTTCATAACTGTGGCGTATCCTTGAAGCAGGTCGTCAACGATCTGCTGTCTATTGAGACCATACATGAGCGCCTGTCTTACTTTCAGGTCTTTTAGAATCGGATGAGTCTGCTTTAGCCCAATATAGCGATAGCCATTCATTGGGATTTCCTTGAAGTCAAATTTGTCCGCATACTGCTCTTTCATCCTGTCGATGTCATCTACAGGGATTGAATCCATGTAGTCGATATCACCCTTTTCAAGGGCTGCGAGCATCACCTGCTCGTCCTGATAGACCTTGATAACGACCTGTTGGATGTAGGGCCCTTCTCCAAAGTAATCATCATTTGCTTCCAAAAGGATGTACTGCCCCTTCTGCCATTCCTTGTATTTGTAGGGGCCTGTGCCTATAGGTTCCATATTGGCTCTGTTCTGTTTCATGTCAGCAATGGAAGTGGTCTCAAATATGTGCTTAGGTATGATGCCAATTGACAGTTTGGATAGCAGCGGCGAAAAGGGCTCACTCAGATGAAGCACCACTGTGTGTTCATCTGGAGCCTCGACCTTTTCGATTGGTTCAAAATCTGTTGCTCTTACACCTTGGTAATCTGGATGCCGAATGGCGTCATAGGTGTACTTTACGTCCTCAGAGGTAAGCGGCACGCCGTCGTGAAACTTGACGCCTTCTTTTAGTGTGAACGTCCAGACTAGGCCGTCCTCTGAAAACTCCCATGATTCGGCAAGGTCTCCGACCATCTGAAGGTTCTCGTCTTGTTTAAGCAAGCCGTTGAAAACTCTGGATATAACGAGAGTCGCAGTACCGCCTGTAGATAATATGGGATTGAACGTTACAGGATCCCCGGTTATACCGTATGTAATGACCCCCCCGGTAAGAGGCCCCTCATTCGAATCTCCTTGAACATCATTTGTTCCGCAACCACTTGCAAGCAATGACGCCACCAGTACTAACACCATAACCAGCCCGAACTTTTTTGCCATCTGCTGTGCTTCCCCTCTCTCTTCCGTATCTTCTTTGCAGACCCGCTCCGTCTGTTGCGATTTGTCTGTTGCGATTTGTTTGTTGCGGTTCCTCTGCTCTGCGAAAAACAAACCTACAATTTGAAAGGTTTTCGCTCTCAAGGAACAATTGCTGAATAGTTTATCACCAATGTGCATATCTTGTCACTATGAAAAAGAACATTTTGTTGAAATGATCTAGAGAATTTGATTTTGTATACGGTCGTTCCCGCGTGCAGGCAAAGATCCATGCGTGGGGAGGCAGTTATAACACGATGTATGGTTATACACCGATT
>JAGPNE010000004.1:0-25894 GCA_018052455.1 Candidatus Fermentithermobacillaceae bacterium
AGAGCTGCAGCTATCCCGCTTGCAACAATGGCCCATCTGAGGTACATATTTGCCTTCTCATCTCGTGCGGCGTATCTGGCCGCTAGAAAAACACCTAGATATGTAAAATACTTAAGAGCCCCGTCTACTGCTTCGCCCTTGTCCAGCGCCCACAGTACGCTGAGCCCGTATAGACCAGCCAATATCACTAGTGCTAGGTCAGGGATTGGCTCCCAAATTGGTTCTTTTTGAACTACGAGTATTACTGCAATTGCAATCAGAAACCACGCGGTCTTCTGAAAAAAAGGAAGGTAATCTTCCCTGAAGAACAATCCTCTTTCAAGAGGCCCTATTAATAGGATAAATGCAAGACCCAAAACTACAAGTGAAGACAAAACGGTTGACGCTTTTGATTTCTTAGCCATACCCTATCCTCCCCGCAGGCAAATCCTGCTGTCTCAATAGTTCGCCGCCTTGTGCCTAAATCCTTGCCAATACTGCGCATCTAACCTGAGAGGTGGTTTCCATCTCATCGTGCTGCTTGAACAATTGTACAAGAAGGTGAAGCGTAAGCTCAAGAAGAAGAGACTGTTTGGCTCCGATAGGGATCGTCTCAAAGGTTGCCAAACGGTCAAGCGTATTGTAAAATATTGGTTAGAGACATACAGATATCTTCTAGTTTGCGCAATTCGATGAGTACCTACTCGCTAGATGAGTTGCCAATCAAATTCCACTAAGGAGTGATATTATGGAGCAGAAACAGTCCGCAAATCAACCGGTCGAGGGTCTTTTGCGCATAAGGGTCAGCGAGGCAGATGCCCATTACGGTGGGGGCCTTGTTGCAGGGGCGAAGATCATGGAGTATTTTGGCGACGTAGCCACAGAACTTTGCATCAAGCACGATGGAGACGAAGGGCTTTTTGCAGGCTATGACAGCGTGGAGTTTAAGGCGCCAGTCTTCGCAGGGGATTTTCTAGAAGTCAAGGGCAAGATCGTTGAAGTAGGTCGGCGTTCTAGGAAAATCGAGTTAGAGGCATATAAGGTTATTGAGCCCGAGTACGACAAGGGACCTTCGAAAGCCAGAGTACTAGAAGAACCTATCCTTGTAGCAAGGGCGAAAGGCACCGTAGTTATTCCAAAAGAGCAAAAGGAGGTCTAAGACAATGGATCCTTTGATAATAACTGTTGCTCCTGTAGGAGCCGAAGTTACCAAAGAAAATAATCCGAGTGTCCCTTACACTCCAGAGGAAATTGCCGAAGAATGTTATAAGGCGTGGTGCGAAGGAGCGAGTCTTGCCCACATCCATGCCAGAAATGAAGATGGAACTTCAACCCAGGACCCAGATGTATATGCCAGGATAATCGAACTTGTCAAGAATAAAACCGACATGATTGTCCAGGTATCTGTAGGCGGCGCAGTAGGGATGACTGTAGAGGAAAGGGTAGGACCAGTAAGTCTCAAGCCTGAAATGGCGACTTTGACTTGCGGGACCTGCAATTTCGGAGACGGCATTTTCACCAACGCGCAAGGAGATATTGAATTCTTTGCAAAAACCATGCAGGAAAACGGAGTAAGACCCGAGTTCGAGATTTTTGAGGTAGGAATGATCGAAACTGCAGTAAGACTTGGGAAAAAGAACTTGGCGCCAATGCCAGGTCATTTTGATTTTGTAATGGGTGTACCAGGAGCCATTCCAGGCGATCCAAGAAGCCTTATGCACATGGTTTCTCTTATCCCCGAAGATTGCACCTGGACAGTTGCGGGCATAGGCCGACACGAGCTCCCTCTGGGAACGATGGCAATAACCCTGGGAGGGAACGTGCGGGTCGGCTTTGAAGACAATATCTATTATTCAAGGGGAGTACTAGCCAAATCAAATGCCGAACTAGTTGCACGAATGGCAAGAATCGCGAACGAACTAGGCCGTCCAATTGCAAAACCCGAAGAAGCTCGTAAGATCTTGAGATTGACATAGATCTCAACTTATAATACACGGGGACGGCACTTTTTGCTTCACTCAGAGAAGTCTTGTCGTGAGGAAAATACTAAAAAGAGGTGTGCTGTATTGCAGCTGTTTTTGGATACCGCCAATGTTGAAGAGATCAAAGAAGCCCTTACGTGGGGAGTCATCTCGGGGGTGACAACCAATCCTAGTCTTGTAGCTAAAGAGAAACGCGAATTTAGGGTCTTGGTCAAAGAGATCTGTGATATGGTACCGGGACCTGTCTCAGCCGAGGTAATTAGCCTTGATTCTAAAGAAATGATAGTAGAGGCCAGAGAATTGGCGAAAATAGCGCCTAACGTGGTTGTTAAGATCCCAATGTGCATAGAAGGTCTAAAGGCTGTGAAGGTTCTTTCAAAGGAAGGCGTAAAGACCAATGTTACACTGGTCTTCTCCGCCAATCAGGGGCTTTTGGCAGCTCTTGCGGGCGCAACCTACGTGAGCCCCTTTGTAGGGAGACTTGATGATGTAGGCAACGAAGGAATGGACGTTGTAGAAGATTTAGTCATCCTTATTGAGAACTACAACCTTCCGACCAAAGTGATAGCTGCATCTATTCGTCATCCTATGCATGTTCTTGAGGCTGCCAGGGTTAGTGCTCATGTGGCTACCGTGCCATATAAAGTGCTAGAGTCGATGACGCGTCACCCGCTCACCGATATTGGAATCGTCAGATTCCTGGATGACTGGGCAAAAGTGCAGAAGGAACTTATTAGATGAGGTAACGTAAGTGAAATCATATTGCTAATAATTAATACTTATGATAGCCTCAGATGGGAGTAGAAATCAGTAGTCTTCCACGAGCAGTACCCTCTAGCAATCAATAGGTAGTGTGATTCTGGGTTTCCAAGATAAGCTCTGTGTATTTTTATGGGCTTATCATTTTCACAAGAGTTTTCTTATAAATTCTCATAGGGTGAAGATTGAAACTGTGGCAATTCTCAAAGTCTACGAAAGCAATCTACGATGGTATTAGACCTTACCACGCAAAAAGAAGGTGTTAGCATGGTTGAAAATGACGTTCCTCGTGAAGAGAAGAATCTTGTCTTGGGCGGGGAGGTGAGCGAAGTAGAGTCCGCAACCCAGGGAAAAGACTCAAGAGAGACACCGGGAAGCGACGAGAAACCTGTAAAAAAGAGAGGAAGGCCGAAGAAAGAGAGAATGGACAGCGAAAAGAAGGACACAAAAGGCGAACCGGAAGGAGAAAAGCCCCAAAAAACGCGTGTATCGCGCAAGAAGACTAAGCAAGTCGAGACCCTTATTCAATCAGAACCGTCTGACAGTGCCGCAGAGGGAAGAGCCGATGAAACGAGCCCCACTCAAAAAGCTCCTGCGGAAGAAGTGGCTCCCAAGAGAAGAGTAGGCCGCTCCAAGAAAGCTGAAAGTACCCCTGAGAAAGCCGCCGAAGAAGCACCAAACGAGCAGTCCGAAGAAGCTATGGTTGCCCAGATAGCCGAGGCTAGAGGCGAAGAGACCGTAGTAGGTCGGGAGTCTAAAGTGGCACATATCGACGAGAAGGAGCAATTGCTCGAGGAGTCGCTTCTAGGCCGAGATGCTGTACCTGCATCCTTCATGGCAAGACAACTGCCAGTAGACCAGCGCGAACTAGAGCAACCTATCGACAAAGGGGCAGCAACCGCAGGGGACATTTCTATAAAAGAGCAGGTTAAAGCGGCTTCTAAGACCAAACCCGGTTCTGGTCCGTCTATGGCCGAACTCGAGAACATGACCCTTGTAGAACTTCAAAAAGAAGCAAGAGAACTTGGAGTTGCAGGGTACTCAACGTTGAGGAAGAAAGAACTTGTCTTTGAAATTCTAAAGGCCAAGACCCAGGCCGGAGGGCTCATTTTCGCGGAAGGTTTGTTGGAAATCCTCAATGAGGGTTATGGTTTCTTAAGACCGGCATTCTATTTCCCGTCCAAAGATGACATATACATTTCTCCTTCCCAGATAAGGAGATTTGACCTCAGGACAGGGGACCTAGTGACAGGCCAGGTCCGTCCTCCGAAAGACAGCGAGAGATACTACGGACTTCTCAGGATAGAGGCAATCAATGGTCAGGACCCTGAAGTAGCTCGCGAACGGCCCAACTTTGAAGGGCTTACGCCTATTTTCCCCAACGAAAGGTTCAAACTTGAGACATCTAAGGACGAGCTGTCAGGAAGGCTACTCGACCTTGTGGCGCCCATAGGAAAAGGGCAAAGAGGACTGATCGTGTCGCCGCCGAAAGCAGGCAAAACGGTGCTACTGAAGAGCATTGCAAACGCTATTACTAGGAATCATCCTGATACGTACCTTATGGTCCTTCTTATAGACGAACGCCCTGAAGAGGTTACTGATATGCAAAGGTCAGTAAGGGGTGAAGTGATCGCATCTACTTTTGATGAACCGCCTGCCAACCACGCGCGCGTCAGCGAGATGGCCCTTGAGCGTGCAAAAAGACTAGTGGAAACAGGTAGAGATGTAGTCATACTTCTAGATAGCATCACAAGGATGACCAGGGCGTACAACTTGATAGAGCCTCCTTCAGGCAGGACGCTTACAGGAGGAATGGATCCGGCCGCGTTCTACAAACCAAAGAGGTTTTTCGGAGCTGCCCGTAACATCGAGGAAGGCGGAAGCCTAACCATCTTGGCCACCTGCCTCATAGACACAGGCAGCAGGATGGACGACATAATCTACGAAGAATTCAAAGGTACAGGTAACATGGAAGTCCATCTCGATAGGAAGCTCTCTGAGAAGAGGATTTTCCCTGCTATAGACGTCAAGCGCTCAGGGACCAGAAAAGAAGAACTCCTGCAGAGCAAAGAAGAGCTTGAGGCTATGTGGCTTTTCCGAAAGATGACCAATGAAATAGAACCCGACAAGGTACTCGAGGCGCTGATGGACATTCTTAGCAAGACAAGGACTAACTCAGAAGCGTGGAATCTTATAAGAAGGCGATTGTCTCTGGTTAGATAGGCCGTGTCTCCTAACATCTTGGAGTATGAGCTCTCAGAGCATACCTCTTAAGTTTGCCTTAACTTACGCTGTTGATCGAAAACACTTCTTGAGGCTATACTGGTGTCTGTGGGTGTGTTCTTCTATGCGCCAACACAGTATGTGCGGTAACTTTGGCGAATTTAGTAGGTTTTCACAAACGGTAGAGAACGGTAGAGGAGATAATTCAAGATGGTTGTATCAGACTTGCACGTGCACTCTTTGGCTTCTTGCGACAGCGATGCGAGTATCTGGGAAATGTGTGAACGAGCGTGTGAATTTGGTATCGAAGCAATTGCTTTTACAGAGCACTTAGAGTTCAGACCGAAGGATCTTTGTTACAGGAAGTACGACTATGGCAGAGCGATATCTGTTTGCGAAGAAGCTAGGACCCATTATGAAGGAACCCTCAAGATCCTATTCGGAGTAGAAGTAACTTACTGGTCGGATATTGAAGATGAGATCCGGGCATACCTTAGCAGGTACCCATTTGACCTGGTCATAGGATCGGTCCACGACGCACCGCCAATTGACTTTTGGAGCCCTGCCAGAGCAGATTATGTGAGCGATAATCCGGACGTCGCCAGGGAAGCAATGGTGCTCTATTTTGATCAAGTCCGCAGATTAGCCTTGTCCGGTCTTTTCGACATAGTGGGGCATCTGGGAATTTACAAACGATACATCCAAACATGGCCAGATCCCATTGACGATAAAGAGATTCAACCCGCGCTTATAGCAGCTCTGGATGCTATTGTGAAAAACTGCAGGCTTGAACTAAATGCCGCAACTTTGCATAGACCGATACCTTTGCCATTGCCTAGTGTGCAAGTTTTGAGGATATACAAGGAGATGGGTGGTCTTACACCTACGTACGGGTCAGATGCTCACAGCCCATCACGAGTAGGGAAGGACCTGAATATTGCTAGTGAACTGGTCAGAGAGGCTGGGTTTGACGAATTCGCTACATGGAGAGACGTCATCCGCCCGACCGGGCCATTATCGACTCGAGTCGCAGCGAGCGCAGGGGGAAGCGAGTCTCATTCACTTACGTAGTTGAGAAAGTGTTCGTTTTTATTTGCCCCCATTTTATGTTGCTTCCTTGATAGACATATTGTCAGGTGCTATACTTTCTATGTTCATAATGACATGGCTGATTCTTTCAAGCGGTCATTTGCATATAGAAGTGAAAACGGAACAGATAAATGAGTTTTGCCGTCTAGGCTATAATTTGATTGAGGTGATTCATGTGAAATCCGGTATCCATCCTGAATACTACGATACTACGGTAACTTGCGCTTGCGGCGCGGTCTATCACGTAGGTTCTACTAAGAAGGACATACGTGTTGAGATTTGCTCTAACTGCCATCCCTTTTTTACAGGGGTCCAGAAGATTGTTGACACTGGCGGCAGGGTTGAGAAGTTCAGAAAGAGATATGGCTATCTCGATGGTGAGAAAACTCCCGAAGAGAGTCAAGTCGCAAGAACTAGGAAAAAAGAAGATCGCTAGCCAAGCATAAATACGATCGGCAGAATTCTATTGTGGCATTTCAGGATTTCTGCCTTTTTGTTTGCCCGTGTTTATAGGTGGGATTGGTGAAAGGAAGGGCAGGGAATAGTGTGAGTGACAGAAAGCGCCCATCTTATGGAGGTCAGGCAGTCATAGAAGGGGTCATGATGCGAGGTCCAAACTATGTGGCCCTTTCAGTGAGAGATCCCAATGGGGACATCAACTCGCTCACGAAAGAGGTCAAGTCTCTGTCACAGAGAAACAGTTTCACTCGTTTGCCCATAGTGCGCGGAGCGCTGTCATTGTGGGAGTCTCTTTCATTAGGGATTGGAATGTTGCTCAAATCGGCAGAGATTGCGTCACCTGAAGAAGAAAAGCCTTCTGATAGCGCGCTGACCGCATCTGTGCTGTTTGCGGCTTGTCTTGCGGTGGGACTGTTCATAGTATTGCCGTCATTTGCAGCTGCATGGATTATGAAACTCTCTTCTCTCTCGGGAGCATCTTGGGTGAGTTTTATCGAGTCGGCCATTCGCTTGGGTATTCTGGTTATCTACATTTTGGCTATCTCCCAAATGGAAGACATCAGGAGGATCCTCGAATACCATGGCGCTGAGCACAAGGTTATATGGGCGTTTGAGCATGCTCAGGAAGTGACCAATGAGATTGAGGGTTGCGTAGGCGATGGGGACGATGATTTCCATAAGGCTGTGGGGATTTTGGCTGGGAAAGCTCAGTCTGAATCTAGGCTCCATCCAAGATGCGGAACGAGTTTTCTGTTTATTGTAGTTTTGGTAACTTGGCTGGTCTTTCTCTTTGTTAGCCCAGACTCTCTGCCTTTGAGAATTCTGAGTCGGATTGCGCTACTGCCTGTAGTTGCGGGGCTAGCATACGAGATACTTAGACTTTCGGCCAAACACGAAGGTTGGGTCTGGGACGTTTTGAAAGCACCAGGTGTATATATGCAGAAACTCACGACGAAAGAGCCGTCGGCAGATCAACTTGAGGTGGCGGCAACAAGCCTTCTGCTGCTTGTCGCAGAAGAATTACGGGTTACATTCCCAACGGTTGGATAAGGGAAAAGGAGTGAGAGTTTAATGAGCGCGTTTGATGCTGAAGCTGGTGGATTTCTGGATAAACTTGAACTCCTGGCGAAAAGGTATGAGACGGTAAATGGGCTTTTGGAGGATCCCGAGATATTTTCGGATCCATCCCAATACAGGGATCTGGCAAAGGAAAAGGCCCGTCTCGAAGATGTAGTAACCAGGTACAAGCGCTATTTAGAAATAGCATCTGAAATAAAAAACAGCATGGAAGTACTAGAAAACGAATCCGACGAAGAAATGAGGGCCCTTTTCGAGGAAGAAATACGGGCTCTAACCGAAGAACAGAAACAGATTGAGGAACAGCTAAAACTTGACCTGATACCTAAGGATCCAAATGACGACAAAAACGTCATCATAGAGATTAGGGCAGGCACTGGAGGAGATGAAGCTGCTCTTTTCGCGGGAGATCTCTTCCGTATGTACGGCATGTACGCTGAGGCTAAGGGCTGGAAAACAGAGATCCTCTCTAGCAATCCAACTGACCTTGGCGGTTTCAAGGAGGTCATTTTCGCAGTTGAAGGAGAAGGAGCCTATAGCCGGCTGAAATACGAAGGTGGGGTCCACAGGGTCCAGAGAGTGCCTTCAACTGAATCTAGCGGGCGAATCCACACTTCGACTGCTACGGTAGCGGTTATTCCTGAGGCTGAGGAAGTAGACTTGGTAATAGACCCTAAAGAGATTAGGGTTGACACTTTTTGTGCTTCTGGACATGGTGGGCAAGGAGTAAATACTACCTATTCTGCGGTAAGACTTACCCATCTGCCAACTGGTATCCAGGTTAGCTGCCAAGATGAAAGGTCTCAGATACAAAATAGGGAAAAAGCAATGCGAGTCCTGAGGTCGAGGCTAAAGGCGATGATGGAGGAAGAGCAGAGCCAGGAGATTACCGAGTTCCGCCGTTCGCAGGTAGGAACGGGTGAACGCTCCGAAAAAATACGCACCTACAATTTCCCTCAAAACAGG
The DNA here is from genome assembly GCA_018052455.1 of Candidatus Fermentithermobacillaceae bacterium. Taxonomy (GTDB): domain Bacteria; phylum Bacillota; class Sulfobacillia; order Fermentithermobacillales; family Fermentithermobacillaceae; genus UBA3907. Next base: position 8,535 of record JAGPNE010000004.1, read on the forward strand.
ATAACCGATCATCGCGTGGGATACACTACCCATAGGTTGCCTCAGGTGCTCGACGGTGATCTCGATGAGATCATAGATGAGTTAGTCAGGAATGAACAAAGCGAAAGATTGGAAGCAATGGCTGTTCAATGACAACGTGCGTATATCTACGCCTTCTGCACAACCAAAGAGGGGACCGGGAGGTCATATGGAGGTACGTGAGGCCCTTGCCCTAGGGCGAAAGGCTCTTTCAGGCAAAAGTGAGCAATCATCAAGAGACGCTGTGCTGCTTTTGTCCCATGCCCTCAATTGCAGATCTGAAGAAATCTATGTCCACCCAGAGCGTATCGTGACCGCAAAAGAGTATGACGCCTACATAACTTATTTGAAAAGGCGGGCAGAAAATGAGCCTATGGCCTACATCCTCGGCTACAAAGACTTTATGGGCAGGAAGTTCAAAGTAGATAGAAGAGTCCTAATACCAAGACCAGAAACTGAGATACTGGTGGAAACCGCATTACATCTCGCAAAAGACAGAAAAGTCCCCGTTATTTGCGACGTCTGCTGTGGTTCAGGCGCAGTAGGACTTTCCATATTGGAGCGTCGGTTCTCGTGCTTATTGCGTGAAACGGAAGAAGCACGAGAACCGACCCCTTGCCTCTGTTTCCTCACTGATATTTCTTCAGATGCACTGGAGGTAGCTCGGGAAAACGCCAAGATGTTGGTGCCAGACCAAATCGGTGCGGTTTACTTCCTGCAAGGTGACGGTCTTGAACCGCTTAGACATGCAGGGCTCTGCGGCAAGGTAGACATGATAGTCTCGAACCCGCCATACATACCTAAGGGTGAAATTGAGAATCTTGCTCCCGAGATCAAAGACTTTGAGCCTCGGTTGGCGTTAGATGGCGGTGATGACGGTGTGGAGTTCATAAGGATGCTAGTTAATGAGTCACCTAGCTTCCTCAAGCCAGGAGGGTATTTACTGATCGAGATAGGATATGGCCAGGTTGAATCATGCAAGGAGGCGGTTTTCCGGACAGCGGAGGATGCGTATGAAGGCCCATGTTCTAAGGAAGAGAAGATCCTCAGCGTCTGTGGTGAGTGGGAACCGGAAACGCTACTTAGCCCTCCTCATTTGACTGTAAAGACTAGATTCTATGCACCTCAGGTGTCTCCATGGCTCAGATGCTGGACAGTGTGCGACTACGCGGGTATAGAAAGGGTATTTGTTGCTGCGAGAAAATGTAATGTCAGTTGGTCTTGACTACGGCAGTGATCGAAGAATCTTGATACGTTGAACAGACGATCGGAATGAGGTTGAAAGTGAAAGGTAGTGGTCGCAATGAAAATAGGAGTATTTTGGAGACGATTTAGGAATATTGAGCAACACATGAATCTAGAGCCTGGAGAAACCTACGATGACGCTTACATTGAGGCGCTTCATCATTCCTATGGATTGAGGAATGCAGGATATGATACGTGTCTGATTGAGTGGAGAATCGAACCGCGTGAGACTTTGCGGACAGTCGAAGACGAAGGAGTTGACTTGATTTTCAACGCCTCAAGCACCAATGAAGTTGCTTTCTGCGAGATCTTCCAACTACCATATGTTGGCTCAGGCCTGGATCTGGTGGCAACTGATAAGGTTTTCAGGAAAGCTGTTGTGGCCTATAACGGGTTTGTAACCCCCAAATTCGTGGTTGCAAAGAACGGAAATTCGGTTCCGCACATAGCGTTTGATTATCCTGTTTTTGTGAAACCACTATCAGGTAGAGGTAGCGCGGGTATTGGAGACGACAATATTGTAAAAAGCCCAGATCGACTTCAAGAAGTAGTTGAGAAGATTACCCGTGGCATTGGTCAACCAGCGCTAATAGAAGAATACGTACAGGGGAGAGAAATCACGGTGGGAATTGTAGGCTATCGTAATCCTATCGCATTGCCCGCGGTAGAGGTTGAATATAATGCTGCAGCGGCCAACACTTTCGAGCACAAAATGTATGATCGAGAAATTATCCACTGCCCGACTCGGTTGCCTGCGCAGGTTGAGAACGAGATACAGAGTATCTGCCTTTCAATTTATCAGTTGCTGAACGCCAGAGATTACGCCAGGATAGACATGATCGTGGACGAGCATTTTGTACCGCACTTTCTGGAGCTGAATACCTTCGCTGGCCTTACCATGGAAACCGAGGTTGAAGATGGAACACAGCGACCGCATCCCGGGTACATGGGATACGCTGCTAGAAGTGCTGGTATGAATCAAGCCGAATTGCTAGACGCTATCGTACGGAGTGCGCTGGATAGATATGGATTGGCTATTTGAATTTATTTGCATTCAGTGTTTTCAATAAGACTAGATAGAAACTCACTCTAAACACCTCCTGCGGGCTGTGTGGCATCGAACCGCTACAATGCACAGACGAAATCTTGACGGGTTACAACTTACAAATGTATACTTAGGCTATCAACTGTATAATCAGGCAACGGCATATACAGTTGGATATGATGCAAAGGTATTGTATTGCATAGAGCTGGTGGTAGCCATGTAATTACAGCGGATGTATTTCACAGTCATTGTTAGGTGAACTGCAACTAGACGTGTTCCTTACTCCCGAGATGGTCGTTTTCTAGTGAACTTGTTCTAAGAGCTCCTGATCAGAATCTACTAATGTTCATGATTTTCTCGCACAAAAACTCTCAGTAAAGGATCTTCGGTCGTTTGTCTTGGACTCAAGCGAGTATCATCGGAGTCGCACAAGTGGGCAAAATGCAAACTGAAACGAGGTGGTTTTGATATGTTTTGGCTGGCAGCAGAAGAGTCTGCGAAACCGGTGTTAGGTGTTTTGGCACCTGGCAAGGTTGCTCAATGTTTCACTATGATAATCATGCTATTGTTGGTGTATGTAATGATTCAACGTGCAAAAGCAGGTTTGCCTATACCTCAGATTCGAAAGATACCGGGACTAGATGCCATCGACGAGGCAATTGGCCGGGCTACAGAAATGGGGCGTGCAGTTCACTTTAGTCCTGGATTAGGGAGTGTTTCTAATCCGGCTACTTTCGCTGCGTGGGCGTTCTTGTCCTATATCGCTAGGCTGTGTGCGAGTTATGATACGCGGCTCATAAATACAAATAGGGATTACCTTGTTCATTCCATAAATGAAGAGATAATCAAGCAATCCTACTTAGAAGCCGGTCGACCCGAGGCTTACAATCCTGACGATGTAAGATGGTTGTCAGATTCCCAGTTTGCCTATGCGACTGGAGTTCTTGGTCTTTTCGAGCGTGAGCAACCTGCAGCGAACATAATGATAGGATACTTCTACGCTGAATCGATGTTATTTGCCGAGGCCGGTGCTAGCAGCGGGGCGATTCAGATTGCAGGTACAACAAATACCACACAGCTTCCGTTTTTTGTCGCGGCTTGTGATTACACTTTGCTGGGCGAAGAAATCTACGCGGCGTCTGCCTATGTCTCCAAAGAGCCGGTTCTTATTGGGTCTGTAGTGGGTCAGGACCTAGGGAAGATGTTAGTTCTGGTGATCATTATTCTAGGGACTATACTAGAAAATGTATCTGATACGAACTTGCTTAGAACGCTTCTAAAGATGTGATGCACATTAGACTAGTTGCGATTATAGCGACAAAAACGGGATAGATTCGCACGTTGGAATAACTGTTGATTGGGGGGATTAGGGATGAAAAAGCAACTGCCGTTAGCATTAACAGCGGTTGTGGCGCTGTTCATAATATTCGCCAACTTCACGTTTTACGGAACCGAAAAAGAACTGACAGGAAAGATAGATCGTTACTTCTTGATAAGCCAGGCGGCCGCTTTTATGGTGGGCGCCATTAACTTGACTAGGATTCATACGGGAAATATTGTTCGGAAGCGTGGCGGTTATCACAATTCAATCGCGCTTCTTGTGTGCCTATGGGGGTTTTTTATTCTAGGTTTGATACAGAGCAACAGCGGACCTATCTATAAGTGGATATATGATGCGACGATAGTGCATATGGAAGCGACGATGTTCTCGGTTGTCGCCTTCTTCATCGCGTCAGCAGCGTATCGCGCATTCAAAGTCAAGAGTCTAGAGTCTGCGGTGCTCCTAATCACCGCACTCATTGTGATGTTGGGCAACGTTCCGATAGGATCTGCAATATGGAGCAAATTCCCAGAGTTCAAAGATTGGCTTATGTCGGTTCCCAATTCAGGGGCTTTTCGAGGAATAACAATCGGGACCTACATTGGCGCCTTTGCTACAAGCCTACGCATTCTTCTAGGTCTTGAACGCGCACACTTAGGTGCACGTGATTAGGGGGTGACAAATGTGTTGGAGAAATTGGAACATATTGATCGTAGAATTATATTTCTCGTGCTAGCTTTAGCGCTGATAGTACCTCTATTCGCTCCCTTGGGACTCCCATTGGCGATCAGCCCTCCAACCAGGTCCTTTTTTGAGGTCATGGAAAGTCTGCCCGAGGGATCTGTTTTGTGGTTTGGTTGCGAGTATTCTCCGGGTGCGTCTGGAGAGCTTAATCCTCAGCTAGCAGCCGTATTTAGACATGCAATGTCCAGGAATCTTAGAGTGATTGTGTTCAGCTTGTGGCAGGATGGGCCTGTTCTTGCACGGAATGTAGTAGATCCAATAGCTGAAGAGATGGGCAAGATCTATGGTGTAGACTACGTGAATCTTGGGTATAAACCGGGTGGCGTCGCAGCGCTTAGGACGATTCTACACGACGTATGGGCAGGGTGTGCCAACGTCGATATCAATGGGACTCCGTTGTCGAAGTTCCCTCTCATGTCTGAAGTTCGGGTTATCGATCCTGACACAATAAAGGCGGTTATTGTGTTTTCGTCAGGAAGCCCTGGTGATGGAGACTACTTGACATACTGGACAGAACCCCTGGGGATTATTCTTATGAGTGGGCAAGTGGCTGTTCAAGTTCCCACTAGGATGCCTCAGCTCCAGTCGGGCCAGCAAAAAGGCCTCATACCTGGATTGAGTGGCGCAGCAGAGTACGAAATACTAATGGGAAAACCGAGTACAGCAACTCAGCTTATGGATTGCCAGTCCATGGCCCATCTTGCCATCATCGCGTTTCTGATCATAGGAAATACTGGATATCTAGCTAAAGTGATAGGGAAAAGGGGGGGTAAGCAATGACACCCGTGCAGACAACTTTGGCCGCTATTTGCACTCTGGCACTGTTCACGTATTTGTACAAAGAAAACCCAATATTCAGATTTGCCGAGCACTGCATGATCGGTCTGGCGGCTGCTCACTCGTTGGTGATGACGTGGGACAATTATTGGAAGCCAACACTTACAAAGGATATTCCTGGTGGGGAATGGTACCTGATAATTCCGCTCCTATTGGGCCTCCTCATCTATACTAGATACTTCAGCAAGATATCGTGGTACGCAAAGATCCCAATGTCCCTGTGGGTGGGTTATGGCGTTGGCTACACCCTGGCATATAACCCTAGACCATTCTTGACTCAAGTTACAGCAACATTCCTTAAGCTGAATACTTTCGATAACATTCTCTTTCTCTGCTGTGCAGTTTGTGTCTTGGCATACTTTCTGTTTACGGTCTCGCACGAAACAGTCAAGCCGGTTAAGTATATGTCATGGTTCGGGCGGTTTGCTATTATGGTCGCTTTAGGTGCATCGTTTGGGAATACGGTTCAGGGCCGCCTTTCACTCCTTATCGGACGTATTAGATTTCTATTGGAAGACTGGCTGAAAGTCATCAGCTTGGGTTAATCTCTGGCGAGGTTGAGAAGGCAATATACCAAATACCAAACAGCCTAACAGTGAGCTAATCGTTTACGCGTTAGCCAAATTGTTAGGCTGTTTTCGCAGGCATCTAGACAGACGTCAGGCTGAAATCCCACACATTAGATCTAAGCTATCTTCAGAAAATCCCTTAAGAGAAACTGAAGGCGACCCAAAAGCACAGAGATCCTTGACATTACCGTGTTGCCGAAACTTGCGCCGAACGCGATAAGTAGGAACATTCGCCCCGTATCAGTTACACCTTTCATAAGCGGGCTCTTTATGGGTACAGTGAAGAAGAAGTATGTTACCACCGTAACCACTCCGAGCACGAACAGAATATTGTTTATAGTGTTGAGACTAAGAAAAGTAGCTTGTATCTGACTAAAGAATATCGCAGGTGTCTTAGTGAAAACATATGCCGCGCCGACCCCAATGAAAAACGCCATGGGGAATCGTGCCAGCCATGCCACGGGTCTTACGAATCTTGAGTACATGAGCAATCCTAGAAGAATGGGTATGACTAACCACACCTTCTTGTTGCCTATTATATCAACCGTCACTGCTGGTTTAATGTAGTTGTGGAAAGTCAGGACTATTCCGTTTGCGGCAGTGATTGAAACCATTACTGTCTCGGCTAAGCGAAATAGCTTATTGTCTTTGTAAAGCACCATACTGTAGATGCACACTGTAAAAAAAGCTGCTAACCATATTTGTAAACGGTCCATTGAATGTGTCACCTCCTAAGGTAGATCATTGTTCGCGTTTCTTTTCCCCCAGGAAATACCCTAAGTTACCAAGGATGATAAGGACTATTACCAAAATGTGAGCAAACGATTGGGAATCCATCCCTGTAATTGCATCACCGGGTTCTCCCAATAAGAATTCGTACTCAGCAGCTCCTCTGAGCCCTGCAAGCAGTCCTTGGTATTGGCCGGATGAGTAAAACACCATTTCGCTTGTGGCTTGAAGCGCTGTTGTCCCTACGGCGTATGGCACCTTCGTAGGGATTATTGCCATTTGAAGTAGTTTCTCACCAGGGCTAGGTACGACAGCTACCAAGTTTAGCACCAGGTCGGCTCTGGCCAAAGAGTCAAACCCCTGCATAATGGGAAATTTATCCAAGCGCTCACCATTCATATCACAATAGGCGGATGCCTCCCAGAAGTTGTCCACCATCTTCTTCATGAACACATCTCCGCCTGGCTTGTATCCTAAGTTTATCCAATCAACTCCATACTCCAGACCCAGTTCTTCGGTTATCTTTGATGCTACGGATTGGGAGACCATGGCGCCTTCGTCTACCCCTGACACCATGATTATCTTGCCGTGCTTCTGTGCAACATGTTTGAAGATGCAGACAAGCTGCGGGTTCATTTCAACCACGCAATCTGTGCGGTAGTTGATAAAGACGAGAACCTTTCCGCCTTCGGGCAACTTATCGACTGTTTCAAAGAAATCTTGGGCTTGCTGGCCCACTTTGATTGGAAGACCCAAAGGCTTTACGATCGGAAGAGCTACTACGATCATCAATATGACGTAGTAGACTCTGCGGTCGAGGCTTCCTAAACGTTCCCAAATATTCATTGGGTCACCTCCTATTCGCCCGTTGACGCATATGGTCGTTCTAGTCCCAAGAAAATTCTAACTGCAGTTATAAACGCTCCAAGATAGGCGCAGAGTGCAACGCCTCTTTGCGCCGCCGTGTTTGGAATGTTCATTATCCACGTGGTTGCCGTGCCAAAAAACGGGAAAAGAGCTTCTCCCAGCGGGGCCCTGCCCATGAGCACGATGACTGCGGCGATCAATAGGATGGCGGCATCACGTGTTTTGGCTCTAAAAGCGCGATAAGCTGCGGATACGATGTAAAATGCTAGTACCGAGTAAAACGTTGCTCCGAGAGGTACTTCAGTGGATTCGAAAATCCATGTATACAGTTCGTCAGTAGGCCCTTTTACTAAGCCATAAGCTAAATATCCGAAAGTTATGACCAACATCAATATTGAAAGGTCCCAGTCTTCGCCTTTCCTCTTTATGTTTCTAAGGTGGACACTGGTAAGGTTCACAAGTCCTATACAGCAGACCATTGCAGTGCCTACTATGTACCATTGGTCGATTTCATCGCTTAGGCCAGGCATCAAAGTAGAAAAAACGCTAATCACAATGAGGGCTACTGTGATCACTGTTATAGCATATGGTACTTGCGTCTTCATCTGTCACCACTCTCCTTTCTACCAATTCAAGATGGAGTTTAGAACTTCTAGACCGCCAAAGGTTTTTAGTAGCGCCCCCATGATCAAGAGACCTGCAACAAAGAACTTCGCCCAGTCTTCAGCAACTATTGTGGCAATCCTTACGGGATCTTTGGTCAGGTATGCAGCAGCCGCATATATCTCTTCGCCTACGAGTGCGTAGTCGCAGGCGGCTACGAAAAATGGTATTTGGGTGATTGCCGCAGTACCGCCTACTTGAATTGCACCTGCTTGATTCCCGGCTTCTGCGTACATGAGAGCGTCAAATGCGAAGTCGCCTATCATGATGTTTGTGGCCACTTCTTCTTTGAACATAAGTGCGACTATGCCCAATGCATAACCATAATAGTGGTCTGAAAACCACCGGACGTCATCCGGCTTGTAATTTTCAGATTTTCCTTCAGATGCGTAGGCTTGCCTGACGATTTCCTGAATCACAGGGTAGACGCCTGAATATGGTACACACACGATTAAGCGTGTGTCGTACCGAGCGGCAGTTCTTGCGACTTCGGAAAGAACCGCCATGGAGGCTAGCAATTGGGGCTGGTCAAATCCGCCTGCACCGGGTAGGTAGAATACAGGCCTATCCATCTCCGTCGCTCTACCAATTCCTTCTTCGATCGCATCTAGCCCGGGAATCCTACGAATGTCCCACTTCTTCCCCTTCTTCTTTGTCTGGTTCAGGATATAGACTACGGAAACAATAAGGGCCAGGATGAACAAAAGATCGAATCCCATTCCTTCATTCAACAATGTTTTTCACCTCCAGTGTCTTGATGCACTTAGGGACCAGTAAAAATGGTTCAGTGAAAAGGATCACCCCCACGCTGCATAATAGTAGATGACATGCTGCATAAACCTCAGCCTAAGAACCCTTACTCCCGAAAGAAACAAAAAGAACAGACAGCACGATGTCTGATGTCTGATTATCATTCTACGACAGGTTTAGTTTTTCCTCCTTTTCACAATGTCCAATTGCGGGAAAAAGAACAGGGGGGTTGAAATAGGATAAGAAGAGTGTAATGATAGATGTCAGACAACATGCTAACAGACATTTGCAGTGTTATGGGTGAATGGTAGGCGATCAGATGCAAAAGGGAACAATCTTTAACATCCAAAAGTTTTCTGTCCACGATGGTCCAGGGATAAGGACTACAGTATTCTTCAAAGGGTGCCCGTTGAGGTGCAAATGGTGCCATAATCCCGAAGGACAGTCGATGACAAGAGAATTAGTGGTCTATGACTCAAGATGCGTAAGATGTGGTAGCTGTCTCAAGGTCTGTCCGCAAAATGCCATACGTTTCATAGATTTGGATTCTGGCGTTCGTATTCAAGAGGACCTTTTGGTTCTAGGACGTAAAGACACAGCGGTCGTCACTGACAGGGAAAAGTGCACAGTGTGCGGAGAGTGTGTCTTTTCGTGTCCTTCGGGAGCACGAGAAATTGCAGGTAAGGAAGTGTCGTCTGATTACGTTCTCGAAGAAGTCATCAAAGACCGTATTTTCTATGAGCAGTCGGGCGGCGGCGTCACTTTTTCGGGCGGAGAGCCGCTTATGCAGCCGGCTTTTTTGAAGGAGTTGTGTGTAATGAGCAAGCATGAAGGTATCAGCGTTGCGGTAGATACGTCTGGTTATGCACCTTGGAACCAAATTGAGAGTATAATTCCATTTGTGGATACGTTTCTTTACGACATAAAAACCATGGATCCCCAAAAGCATCTGGAGTATACAGGGGTTTCGAATTCTCTGATCCTCGAGAACCTGAAAAAACTTTCGGAGGTCAATGCAAACATCATCGGGAGAATTCCGATCGTTCCGGGAATGAACGACGACCGCCAGAGTGTTGAGGATATAGGGGAATACTTGTCTGGGCTCAATGTGAAAAAAGCAAATATTCTTCCCTACCACAATATTGGAATAGACAAGTACGAGAGGCTGGGGAAAACCTACGAACTTTCCGATGTTCCCGAACCAAAGGATGAGGATATGTTGCGTGTTAAGGCATACCTTGAGCATTTCGGACTAAATGTTGAAATAGGAGGATGATCCGTGAAAGACAGAGTTACTAGATTAAGGACATTGAGTCTGGATACGGTGCCAAGTCTTTCTATCGAAAGGGCGCGGCTAGTAACACAGGCTTACAACGAGAATGAGGGGAAAGTACCTATCCCCATTTTGAGAGCACTAACCTTTAAGAAGATCATGGAAGAAAAGGAGATCTTCATAGGTGATGACGAGCTTATAGTTGGGGAAAGAGGTCCTTCTCCGAAATCTACACCTACTTTTCCTGAACTCTGCTGCCATAGCATTGAGGATTTTGATGTCATAAACAGTAGGGAAAAGACCTTCTTCACTGTGGACGACAAGGCGAAGAAGATCCAGGAGAAAGAGATTATTCCATTCTGGCAAGAACGGGCAATGAGACACAAGATTTTCGAGGAAATGACACCCGAATGGAAAGCCTGTTACGAAGCAGGGATTTTTACCGAATTCATGGAACAAAGGGCTCCCGGGCATACAGTTGCCGACGGGAAAATATACAAAAAGGGCTTCTTGGATTTCAAGAAAGACATAAGCACTGCTATAGATAGCCTCGATTTCCTCAATGATCCGGAAGCGTGCGATAAGAAAGATGAACTCAGGGCTATGGATATATGTTGCGATGCTATCATAGTTTATGCAATGAGGCATGCGGAAAAAGCACTTGATCTTGCCGAAAGAGAAAAAGATCCCAAGAGAAAAAAAGAGCTACTTGAGATTGCTGACGTGTGTGCTCACGTTCCCGCTAACGCTCCGAGGACATTTCGGGAAGCGCTGCAAATGTATTGGTTTGTGCACGTAGGGGTCATAACTGAACTTAACACATGGGATTCTTTCAACCCAGGCAGATTGGATCAGCACCTTTACCCGTTTTACAAGAAGGAACTTGATGAAGGTACACTGACAAGGGAAGATGCCAAGGAGTTACTCGAGTGTTTCTGGGTTAAGTTCAACAATCAGCCTGCTCCACCCAAAGTTGGCATAACCTTGCAGGAAAGCGGTACCTATACTGATTTTGCAAACATAAATAATGGCGGATTGACCGCCGAAGGACACGACGGAGTCAATGAGGTCACATATCTCATCCTTGACGTTATAGATGAAATGAGGTTACTGCAACCTAGCACCAACATACAGCTGAGTCAAAAGAGTCCTGATAAATTCCTAAAGCGCGCCTTGGAAATTGTGAGGGAAGGCTGGGGTCAGCCATCTATTTTCAACGCAGACGTTATTGTCCAGGAGATGCTAAGGCAAGGTAAGTCCGTAGAAGATGCTAGGACCGGTGGTACGAGTGGATGTGTGGAAACGGGCTGCTTTGGCAGAGAAGCCTACATTCTGACTGGCTACTTTAACCTGCCCAAAATACTAGAGATCACACTGAACAATGGGATCGATCCTAAGACGGGGACGAAACTAGGGATGGAGACAGGAGATCCAAGGGATTTTGAATCGTTTGAAGATTTAATGGCCGCCTTCCAAAAGCAGATGAACTACTTCCTAGATGTGAAAATACAAGGCAACAACGTGATCGAAACTTTGTACACAAAGTACATGCCGTGCCCATTTTTGTCTACCATAGTAAGTGACTGCATACAAAACGGCAGAGACTATAACGCAGGAGGGGCTAGATACAACTCGAGATACATCCAAGGAGTGGGTATTGGTTCGATTACTGATAGTCTAGCTTCTCTTAAGACCCATGTTTTTGACGAGAAAAATGTTTCCATGGATACTCTTTTGGAAGCATTGAAAGATAACTTCGAAGGCCATGAACTCCTAAGACAGAGGTTTCTGAACCATACGCCCAAGTATGGCAATGATGACGACAGGGCTGACGAAATCATGGCGCAAGTGTTCAACATGTTCTTCACGAGCGTTGACGGACGTCCTAGCCCTACCGGTTTCACATACAGAATTGACATGCTTCCTACCACTTGTCACGTGTATTTTGGTTCTGTAACAGGCGCTACGCCTGACGGAAGGCTCTCTGGTGAGCCTCTTTCGGAAGGGATTTCTCCAGTGCAGGGAGCGGATAGACATGGTCCTACCTCCGTCATCAAATCGTGCAGCAAGATGGACCATGTTAAGACAGGGGGTACTCTGCTAAATCAGAAGTTCACGCCTAGGTTGTTAGAAGGGCAGGAAGGCATCGATAATCTTGCTCATTTGGTGCGGGCGTATTTTGCTTTAGGAGGCCACCATATCCAGTTCAACGTTGTGAGCGCCGATATGCTCAGAGATGCCCAGAAGAATCCTGATAAGTACCGTGACTTGATAGTTCGGGTTGCAGGATACAGCGATTACTTCTGCGACCTAACAAGAGCGCTGCAAGACGAGATAATTTCGCGAACGGAGCATTCGAGTTTCTAGGCTTCGCTGCAGTACGACCCTTTAGTGGTGTTTTCTAACGAGCCTTCCACGTAGGTCTTAGGGTCTTAGTGGAAGGCTCTAATCTTGAGATAAGATTGTTCTATCAATGCAAAAGGTGGGGACTTTGCAGGTTAACCAGAGCGTAGGTAGAACTTAAGTGTCTGAATGCATGATAGTTTGTTTTTTGAATGCTACGAAAATACCTGGCAGGAGGAGAAAGCAGTTGATAGATAATTTGAGTCCGTTGAGAAAACCGAACAAGATTACTGAAATCATAACAGACAAGATTAGGCAGATGATCGAACAAGGCGTGCTTAAGCCTGGCGACAAACTTCCGACAGAGAAAGAGCTTTGCGAGGGTTTCGGGGTAGGGCGTTCGTCCGTTAGGGAAGCCCTACAGGGTCTTGAGTACATGGGCATAATCGAATCGAGGCCTGGGGTAGGGCGTTTCTTGTCATCGGATTCTGATGTCCTTCTCAAATCCGAGAACTGGAGGTTTACTCTGGACAAGGCTTCTGCTTTCGAACTTATGGAGGCAAGGCGTATATTGGAAGTAAGTGCCGCTGAATTGGCAGCGGAGAGGGCTTCAGATGAAGTAATAAGGAAACTCAATGAGCTTTTAGAGGTAATGGAGAAAGTTATGGATAGCGACATGGATCTATTTTTTGATAAAGAACTGCAATTTCACCTTACTCTTGCAGGGGCGTGTCAAAATAGCGTATTGGTTGACCTCATCAACGGGGTGATCCACCGCGTCACAAAAGATAGCGAGAGATTCTTAAGGACGTTACCGTATACTTTTTCGCGTACCGTGGAACAGTTCCAAACCATAGTTCGCGCTCTCGAGGAAGGTGATCCAGTGCTTGCAGGAGAAAAAATGGATGAGCACCTGGATCTGGTTAGGTCTGCTCTTGGCAGAGGTGAAGAAGGTTCCGGCGAATAACCGAGGCTTCTACAGGAGGGCTTCCAATGAGGTTTTCCAGAATGATTACCGCAATAGACACACATACATGCGGTGAGCCTACTCGAACTGTGACCGGTGGAATCGGCTCCATCCCCGGAGACACAGTTTCCGAAAAGATGCTCTACTTTAGAGAAAACATGGATTCTCTTCGCACTATGCTGATGCATGAGCCAAGGGGGCAGAGCGTCATGTCAGGGGCGATCCTCACTGAGCCCTGCCATCCTGATGCTGACATCGGAGTCATATATCTAGAAACTGGCGGTTATCTTCCCATGTGTGGACACGACACGATTGGAGTGTGCACTGCCCTTGTAGAAACGCGCATGGTCAGTGTGTCGGAACCTTTGACCGTCATAACCTTAGACACTCCTGCGGGGCTGGTGCGAACTAAGGTCAAGGTAAAAGAAGGTGTCGCCGAATCCGTGAGTTTTACGAATCCTCAGTCTTTTGTGTACAAAAAAGGGTTTCGCACCCACATAGATGGTGTCGGGGATGTGGTCTTGGATATCGCGTACGGTGGGAATTTCTACGCGATAGTAGATGCTAGAGATGTGGGGATCAAGATATCACCTGAGTATGCTTGTGATATAAAAAGGATAGGCAGCGAGATCAGAAGACGCGTGAACGAGGACATTGAAGTAGTACATCCAGAGAAGCCTTTTATCAAAGGGGTTACCCACGTGTGTTTTAGCGAAAGGACTAATACGCCCGAACCAGGCGGAAAAAGCGCAGTGATTATTACGAATGGCGATATAGACAGATCACCATGTGGAACCGGTACCTGCGCGATGCTTGCTAAAATGTATTCGGAAGATAAGCTTAGACAAGGCGAAGTATTTCTTAGCGAAAGCATAATCGGAACAAGGTTTTTTGCATCCGTTGTCGAAGAGACTTTGGTAGGCACTATTCCAGGGGTTGTATGTGAAGTCGAAGGTAGTGCCTTTATCACAGGTTTTCATACATTTGTAGTGGATCCAAAAGATCCGTTGCGGGATGGCTTTGTGCTCTAGGAGGCGTGAACGTATTTGGAGTGTGGACAGGAGAAGGCAACATGAGAGTAATATCCCACCCTGTGCTTGAAGATATGCGTGATACCAAATGGATAGATATTACTGTAGATGGCAGGAAGATCGCGGCGCGCGAAGGCGAGAGTATCGCCGCAGCTCTTATGGCAGGAGGCATAAGGACTATGAGGTATACTCCAGTAAAATCCGAACCCAGAGGCGTGTTCTGTGGGATCGGACAGTGCAGCGATTGTATGGTCACGGTAAACGGCGTTCCGAATGTCAGGGCATGCGTCACCCCGGTTGAAGAGGGCATGGTAGTGGAAACTGGAACAATTTGGCATCGAGGGTAGAAGAATGTTTCAGCAAGTAGATGTCTGTGTGGTCGGTTCAGGCCCCTCTGGTCTTGGGGCAGCCATAGAGTGCGCTAAGCGCGGTCTTTCTGTCCTTGTGATAGACTCCAATCTTCAAGCAGGCGGTCAACTGAACAAACAGATCCACAAGTTTTTTGGTTCGAGCACTCACAAAGCAGGTACAAGGGGAATTCTGATAGCTCAGGAGCTCTTGGAGGAGGCCATAAATCTTGGCGTGAGAGTGTGGCTTGACTCTTTCTTGTACTCTGTCTCAGATGATCTGTCCCTCCAAGTACTCAGTGGTGTTAGAGCCAGGAAAATAACTTCCAATCGCACCGCGTGCTCTAATACTCTAAAGTGCAAATACCTAGTCATAGCAACAGGAGCCTCTGAGAAATCGGTGATGTTTCCCGGTTGGACTCTTCCTGGTGTGATGAGTGCAGGCGCCGTTCAGACCATGATGAATATGGAAAGAGTCTTGCCTGGTGAAAACTTCCTTGTTGTGGGTTCGGGAAATGTTGGTCTCATAGTTGCTTATCAGGTTCTACAGGCAGGGGCTCACGTTTCATGCATTGTTGAATCCTCGAAACGAATAGGCGGATACGCAGTCCATGCTGCGAAGCTAAGGAGATGTGGAGTTCCTATACTGACCGAAACTACGATCATACGTGCTATTGGAATGGACGAGGTAGAAGCAGCAGAAATAGGCAGGACTGGCGCTGATTCGAACGCGGTCTACTCAATTGACAGGGAAATCTGTGTGGACACAATCTGCGTGGCGGTAGGTCTTAGGCCTTATGCTAGGGTTGCCTCTTTGGCGGGCTGCGCCTTTGGGTACTTTCCTCAACTTGGTGGTTGGGTTCCGCTGCATAACGAAAACATGATGACTACCAAACAGAACATATATGTAGCGGGCGATGCTTCCGGTATCGAAGAAGGCGGAATAGCTGAGGACGAAGGCCGTCTGGCGGGTCTAGATATAGCCTTTAGGGAGGATCCCGGGCAAGAAAGCGTAGTCCTGGATCGTAAGATAGTGCAGTCTAGATTATGGGAGAATAGATCCGGGCCGTGCACGCGTGAGAAGTGTACCGCGAAAAAAGAGATAATAGCCAATTGGTACACAAGATCCGGCTCAGTCAGCTCCGATGGCGTATTTGGGGTACTTTAGTTGGAGGACATTGTTTTTTGCTCGAAGGAAAGAGGGCTGTTTGATTTGAACGATGACGTAATTGTCTGCAGATGCGAGGAAGTCACTGTTCTTGACGTAAAGAGGGCTATAGCCGAAGGCACCTTTGATATCGCGGGAGTAAAGCGGCGTACAAGGGCGGGAATGGGGATTTGCCAGGGTCGAACATGCGAAGACCTGATTAGGCAGATCTTGGTTTCTGAACTCGGGATAGAACCTCACGCAGTGCCACCAGACAAAGTAAGGGCGCCTTTATCCCCTGTTACTTTTGAGGTCTTGGCGGGTGGTATTCATGAATGACGTCTGCGATGTCGTGGTAGTGGGCTGTGGCGTTATAGGTGCGGCCATAGCGTATTATCTTTCGGCGGCTGGTATGAAAGTCATTGGCGTGGACCAAGGCGACATAGCTTCGGGCACGTCATCGGCTTGTGATGGGAATATACTTGCAATCGACAAAGAGCCGGGTTTCGATTCCCAAATGGCTGTTGCAAGCCAAAGACTCTTCGAAACTCTTGAAGACGAACTCTCTTTTGATCTAGAGTACAGGCGGCTTGGAAGTACTCTGGCTGTAGAGGACGAATATCAGGCAGAGCAAGCTGTTGAATGGGAAAAAGCAATGAGAGATTCTGGTCTTAGTGTTAGATTCATTGGCCGCTCCGATGTACATTCATACGAACCTATGTTAGCTAGCGATATTCTCGGGCTTTTGGAATGTTCTTCCGATGCCTCGCTTAATCCTATAGCGCTGGTCCGCGCTTTTGTCCTAGCAGCTATTAGAAATGGGGCAGTTATTAGGGAACTCACCAGAGTAAGGAGAGTAGTTGTCGCTACTGACGGTAGCGTTGAGGGAGTCGAGACGGATTCTGGGAAAATAGTTGCACCAATTGTTGTTTTAGCTGCGGGAGTCTGGACTCCTGAATTAGCCAGAACATGCGGCGTCAGTATTCCGATTCTCCCGCGCAAAGGCCACATTATCGTGTCGGAGCGGACCTTCAGAGTCGGAAGTCGAAAGATTCAGGAATTTGGGTATCTAATGGCGAAATTCAGCACAACAGGTAGGCGCGGAGTAGATCGTGAAACAGAAGAATACGGTATAGCTACGGTATTTGAACCCACCCCACACGGGAACTTTCTTATAGGGTCAAGCCGAGAGTTCGCAGGGTTCGATACTTCTTGCAACATGAAAGTTGTAGATCTCATGGCAAGACGAGCTATAAGGTTCTTTCCTTGCATTAAGGATATCAGAGTGATAAGGACATATGCTGGACTCAGGCCATATACCGCCGACCACCGTCCCATAATCTCCGGTGTAGATGCTGTTTCGGGCCTGTACATTGCCTCGGGCCACGAAGGTGATGGAATAGGATTGGCACCTATTACAGGTGTTTTGGTTCGTGACATGATTTTGGAGCGGCATTCGCCTAT
>JAGPNE010000004.1:25994-117977 GCA_018052455.1 Candidatus Fermentithermobacillaceae bacterium
TAATCTCCGGTGTAGATGCTGTTTCGGGCCTGTACATTGCCTCGGGCCACGAAGGTGATGGAATAGGATTGGCACCTATTACAGGTGTTTTGGTTCGTGACATGATTTTGGAGCGGCATTCGCCTATACCATTGGAACCGCTTAGCCTAAGAAGGTTCGCGCAGATACAAAACTAGTAGAACTTCAAAGATACTACCTCTTAGAAGCAGGACTTTTTTCACCTATGAAGAACCTCAATAGTTGGTACAGATATCAGACAATCTGATCAGAGTAAAAGAGATGCATGTTTGTCCCACTAACTTAATAGCTCATCTAAGGAGGCGGTCTGAAATGGACGAGAGAGACGGTGCCCAGTTGGTTGAATTATACCGAGACTTTGACGAAAAATGTGCTACTTGTCTTGACCAGATAAAAAGCACTAGAAGGTACGAAAAGGACTTGTATGTTCCTTCCGAGGAAACCCGGCGAAGTGCGGAAAAGGCTCTAGAAGAACTCTTGGTTGAAAACGGCGAGTTGGAAGCGCCCGATCCTGTTTTTGAGATCCTAAAAAACCATTTTGACGAGTTCATCCGTGAGCAAATATCTCATCTCAAAAGAATGTTCAACGGGCCCAGTTCCTTTATTAGCAGTATTTCGAACACTATTGACTACTATTCCAGGAAGGATTCGCGAAGCAGCTCAGAAAGAGCAGAGATCCTTCTAAGCAGGTTGGACAAGGTAGATGAGGTTTGGTCAGGTATAAGAAACCTCCTGCCTTCTACTGCGATAGATGAGGTGTCGCAGATGGCGGATGTATGCGATACGCTATCTACCGTAGCTGAGAAAATGGTCCCTCGGGTCCCTGAGTTATATGGCGGGATGTCGGAAAAACTCACGCATAAAGTGCAGTCTGAGCTGGAACGTGTGTCCAAAAGGGCAAAGGGATGGGAACAAGAGGTCAAGGAATTTGTGGCAGGCAGTAAGGGTCATCCGCTAGAGGGCGAGGCAGTGTCTGGTAGGGACCCGGTAGAAGAATACAGGTATCTGCTTTTGAACCAATTTGGAGTAGATTTGGACCAGATCTTATCCTGGCACGAGGAAGAGATTGAAAAAACCAGATCTGAGATGTTTGAAATTGCCAATAGGATTAGCGTAGCAGGGGTACCTAAGGTTGATTCGGTAGAAGATGTAGTAGACATTCTGAACAGGTTCGAAGGACCATGTGATGAGCCTGATGAGATGTTCGTAAGGATGAGAGAGTATCTTGACAGGGCCCAGAAGGCCACTCGTGAACTTGTAAGGCTCCCAGAGGAAAGCGTCGTGGTAGTTCCTACTCCCGACACCCTTGTCAAACACTACCCTTGGGGAGGCTATGGAGGAGGATGTCCAAGGAGAAGACCTCTTCAGGGAGAGACTTTTCTTAACGTTGAAAATTACAAAGCCGTAACTGACGGTTGGATCAGGATGAATTCAGTACATGAGTGCTATCCCGGGCATCACGTTCAATGGGTAAGGTCAGTCCTAGATCCCCTTCCCGAGACAATCAAAGTTGGTGCGCGCGGGGTTCCGACTTTGGAGGGTAGTGCTCACAGGTCGGAGCGCCTCATGGAATTCATCTATCCCGACGATCCTTTCTACCCGCTATTTGTGGCGTATAGGCGCCATCATACTTCAGTTCGGATAAAGGCTGATCTGTGGCTCAGGTATTTCGGGCGTCCCTTCGACGACGTAGTTGACCTCTACGTCCGAGAACTAGGGTTTGAGAGAAAGGTTGCGGCCGGTCAGGTGTTGGCCCAGAACCTAATGAAGGGCTACTTCACTTGTTACTACTACGGGATGAAGCGCCTTTCAGATCTTGAGCAGCAACTGGGTTACAACCAAAAGGAGTTTACGGAACTGATTTTCTCTTTGCCAAGGGTGAGTCTCAAGACTTTGGAAACATTCCTGAAGCTGGGCGATTCCGACAAGACCAGATTGCTGACTGAGTTTCCGAGCAAGGTTATTGTCTAGAGGTTGAAGGTGGATTTTGACGCGAAGACGAATGGATCTGCTAGTCTTTCATAGATGTCGGCCATATTCTTGCACAAAGAAAGGAGACTGAACGTAACCATGAAAAAGTTCCGGATTTCTCCAGAAGAGTTTAAGAGGCGGACTGATGCTGTACTCGAGGAAATGAAAAAGAAAGATATGAAAGGCTTTTTGTTCTGGAGTTCAGTTAGTATTTTCTACCTATCAGGATTTGCGTTCATCCCAACTGAAAGACCCCTTTGCCTCATTCTGTCGAGAGACGGCAAGAAAACAGTATTTGGGCCTAGACTGGAGCTTGAGCATGCCCAAGAATGTCCCGAGGTAGGGGAGATAAAGACATACCCCGACTACCCAGGCACTTGTCATCCTATGAAGCAGCTCGGAAAGCTCTTGGAAGAGATGGGCTTAGGTACAGGCAAGATTGGAAGTGACGGCGCAGGGTATAGTTCATCGTCTGGGTACCGAGGGCCCAAACTGTCTGAGGTTCTGCCTTCAGCGGAGGTACTTACAGAACCATATCTAGTAGAAAACATGAGGATGATCAAGTCCAAAGAGGAGATCCTTCTCATAGAAGAAAGCTGTCGATGGGGGAACCTCGCTCACAAATTCTTGCAGCTTTATTCAAAGCCCGGGGCGTATGAAAACGAGATTTCAGCCAGAGCTTCTCTAGAGGCCACGTTGGCCATGATTAACACGCTAGGACCGCTCTATGATCCGACAACCATTGGGCGCGGCGGAGCTAGCGCGGGTTTCAGAGGGCAAATTGGGCCCAATTCGGCTTTGCCGCATGCTATGTCAATAAACGCAGTGCTCAAGCCTGGAGATGTTTTGGTTACAGGCGCAGGCGCCGGAGTATTTGGCTACAACAGCGAACTGGAAAGGACCATGTTCGTGGGCGAACCCGATGACGAAAAGAAGAAGTACTCTGATCTAATGATGCAGGCGCAAGAAGTGGCTTTTGAGAGCATAAGACCGGGTCGTAAGTGTTCAGAAGTTGATGCGGCTGTTTCTGAGTTTTATGAGAAGCACAATCTTTGGGACTATTGGAGACATCACACAGGTCATGCTCTTGGCTTACTTGGGCACGAGGCGCCTTTTTTTGATATAGCAGATGACACAATAATAAAACCAGGTATGGTCTTTAGTGTTGAACCAGGGCTCTATGTGATGGGTCTTGGCGGTTTCAGGCATTCGGATACGGTGCTAGTCACTGAGACAGGAATCGAAATGCTTACTTACTACCCGAGGGATCTAGAATCGCTTATTTGTGGCTAAGTAACAGAAACAAAAGAGGAAGCAGGGTCTTTCCCACTGGACCCTGCTTCTTTTCAAATATACCTTACTTATACTCAAGATTGCTTGGGAACTGGGTCAAAAGCCTTTCCTTGTCGTGGTCGCTCAGCGTCAGAAACGCTTCGAAGTTGGATAGACTTACGTACGGTAGGGAGAATAAGTATTCTGTGAAGGTTCTCCTATCATATCCATACCGCGACTCCATGTCCTCTAGCTTT
The DNA here is from genome assembly GCA_018052455.1 of Candidatus Fermentithermobacillaceae bacterium. Taxonomy (GTDB): domain Bacteria; phylum Bacillota; class Sulfobacillia; order Fermentithermobacillales; family Fermentithermobacillaceae; genus UBA3907. Next base: position 29,513 of record JAGPNE010000004.1, read on the forward strand.
TTCATCCCATAGTAATAGCAGGTGAAATAGCCAATTCTATTCTGGGGAAGTTGGGACACGGCTTGGCCTCTAGCGGTCTGGTAATCAAAGCCGAGCTCATCCATATATAGTTTGATAGCGTCTTCCAATGGACGTCCGAAATACTGCATATAGAGGTCAGCCTTTATCCTGACAGAGGTATGGTGACGTCTATATGCTACCGCGAGCGGATAGAAAGGATCATCATCATATATGTATTCCATGAGCCTCTCTGTTCTGTGACACATACCTTCTTCCATTGGCACCCTTTTGGCGCCTAGTTTCATAGTTTCGGGGAGGGGATCAAGCGTCGTGCGGACCCACTGCACGTGGTGACCAGGGTAACACTCGTGCACTGCGTTAATCTTGATCCAACCGTCGGTAACTGCCTTGTAGTTTGTATCATTCAGAAAGACTTCACCGAGAAGAGGTCTTCTCCTAGGGCAACCGCCGCCATAGCCTCCCCAAGGGTATGTCTCTCTGCATTGTTCGTACACAGGGACAACCCTGCAGTCCTCCTCGGGCATATTGACCCAGTCCCGGCATGCTTTCTTCGCTCTGGCTAAGTATCTTTCCATCCGCTCAAACATCTCAGAAGGGGAGTCGGCGGGTCCGGCGTATTTGTTCATGATTTCGACTGCGTCCAGTGGTCCTTTTACCGTATGCCCAGGCAAGTTAAGATTTGCGGCCGTTTCCACAAATTCGGACCGTGTCTTTTCTACTTCTTCTTCGTACCAGTCTAGCAACTCATCTAGGCTTACGCCCAGTTCTGTCTCCAAAACAGACCTGTAGCGTTCGGGACCAACAGTGACTATATCGCCTTTGTCCTTATCGTCGGAGCGGTTTTCTAGAAGGACCCCTATCTCCTGCGCCCAACCATGGCCCCTAGTTTCGAAAGCATCCAACGCAGCGATAGTCTTTTCCATATCACTTCCAGACAAACCTTGGTACATTCTTTGTGCTTTGGACTTTTCAATAGATGCAACCCGAGCCAGAAGTGAACAGGCCGAACTTGCCTCGACAAGCTGAGGACGCGAGCTTGTTTCCAGAATGCTCCTAAGAGCAGACCACAATGCGTCCAAGAGGTCGACTCTTGCCAGCAAGATCTCTAGCCGGGCCTGCGGCGGTCTAGAATCCTGATTTCCGAGGAAAGTCAGAAAATTCGTGAGCGATGATATAAAGGTAGACGGATATTGATACACGCCATCTAGATTGGATCTTTGTCCCTCTATGAAGTCTATTATGTGGCTTCTAAGAAGAGCAAAGACAGGGTCTGGAGCAGGCATAAGATATGCTTCATGCAATAGGTTCTCTAGCTCCTTATGCTCGTGTTCTTTTGCATCTTGTGTTGGAAGAAAAAGGTTCATCTCATAATCTCGGTTGCTCCACAATCTATCAGACTGCAGGCCGCACCGGTAATCCAAGTCCATGTACCTTTTGCGAAGATCAAGAGACTCTGGCGAATTGTTCTCGGGTTTCAACGGTATCATCCCACCTTAAATCGATTATTCGGCCTTTGTGGTCAGTCGCCGATATGACAGTTGTTAAGGATTTGTCATATCATCAGACATCGCCTTTTGAATTCTACATCAAACTGCAGAACCCTTCTTTTGAGTTAAGTTTTCGGACCAATTGAACTAGGCAGATACTTGGTAGGCCTCGATATCAGGATTTCGATCAAACCTTCATGGACTTAAGCCCACAAAGTTATATGTTTCATTCCTAGATGGTAGAATAGAGGAGATACTGAATCCGGGGGTGAGACTAACATTGGATACAGTCGTTTACAAAGTAGACCCTCTGAATCCTGATGACGAGGTAATTTCCAGATGTGCAGAGGTGATTTTGCAGGGTGGTCTTGTAGCATTCCCCACTGAGACTGTATACGGTATTGGCGGAAATGGTCTCGATCCCGCTGCGGTTGCAAGGATATTTGAGGTCAAGGGTAGGCCCCAAGATAATCCGCTAATACTACACGTTTCAAGACCTGAAAACGTTGAATCGCTAGTTAGGGAAATTCCTCCTGAAGCGGTGAAACTGATAGAGATGTTCTGGCCCGGTCCTCTCACTCTTATTCTTCCCAAATCGGATCTGGTCCCTTCAATAGTCACTGCAGGTCTTTCCACTGTGGCTGTAAGGATGCCGGATCACCCTGTGGCTCACAAACTCATTGATGCCTGCGGCGTACCGTTGGCAGCTCCTTCGGCAAATATATCGGGTAGGCCCAGTGCTACATCGGCCGAGGACGTGTTGGCAGATCTAGGTGGCAAAGTGGATATTATCTTAGATGCGGGTCCTACAGAAATTGGCATTGAATCAACCGTGGTGGACCTTTCAGGCGATGTTCCTAGGGTACAAAGACCAGGTGGTTTGAACTTAGAGAGTATTCAAATGGTCCTGAAGCCCGACATTGCCCCGCCTTCTAAGTATAGGCATTACGTGCCGACCAGTGACGTTTACCTTGTTACTGGAGACGTGTTGCAGCAGAGGCAGAAGACTATATTCCATGCCATAAAGGGTATTAGTTCGGGCAGAAAAGTGGTTGTCCTGGCTTCTGAGGAAAATGCGCCGTATTATACCCCATTTGAGAGAGTATTTGGTGAGGGTTTTATGCGTGTAATTACGCTGGGCTCTCGCTGTGATCTCTCTCCGGTGGCGGCGAGGCTATATTCGAGCCTTAGGCGCGCTTCAGAGGAATTAGGGGCGGACATAATCCTATCTGAGACGTTCCCCCAAGATGGTATTGGCCTTGCAATTTCGAACAGGTTGGAAATGGCAAGCGAGGGCAGGGTAGTTCCTTGGTTTGAAGGTAACTCAGACGACTGTCCGGCACCGCTTGGCATACTCATGGTGTGTTCTGGAAATACGTGCAGAAGCCCGATGGCTGAAGGGCTTTTTAGGCGTCTGTGGAAGGATATAGGTGAGCCATATCCAATCGATATTGCCTCGGCAGGGGTATCGGCTATATCAGGTTTTCCCGCATCGCGGGAGGCGGTAGAGGTTATGGCGAGACGAGGCATAGATATTTCATGTCACAGGTCCCGGTCAGTGGAATTTGAAGATATCCAGAAAGCAGATCTGGTCATTACAATGACCAGGGGGCACAAGGCAGTCTTGGCACTGGGTTATCCCGAGTTGGCCCATAAAGTGTTTACCCTATCAGAGATGATTTCTGACGAAGATCTGGGCGATGTTCCTGATCCATTCGGACAAGACCTAGAGATGTATGAGTATACGGCGTACCTTCTAGAAGGGAAGCTCCTGATTCTGGCAAAGAGGTTGGCAGGATTGGACGTCTGAGAACAAAGGGTGTGAGGGTATGAGAGAAGTGAATGAGAAGGACCTTATCGCTGCCGTATGGGGCGGAGCGGTTCTAGGGGGCGGCGGAGGAGGATCGCCAAAAGCGGGCTACCGACTGGGGAAAAAAGGTCTGGAAATAGGGCGTGTACTTCTTTCTGATGTGGATGAACTGGACACGGATGATACAGTAGTGACTGCAGGTTTGGTAGGGTCTCCAAAGAAGGGCGGGCTCGGTCCTACGGCTGAATCCTATGTAGACGCATTTTCTTTTTTCCAATATGTCACCGGAACAGAGATTTCTGCTGTAAATTCCAATGAATGCGGAGGTCTTGCGACTGTAAACGGGTGGCTTCAAGCGGCAGGCCTGGGGGTTCCGGTTGTTGATGCTCCATGCAACGGGCGTGCTCATCCTACTGCGCTTATGGGAGCAATGGGCCTGCATAAAGACATGTCATACGTGTCGCGGCAGGTAGCCGTAGGAGAAGGATCCCGCATGTACGTGGAAGGTACTCTCGGAGATGCGTCGTCAATGGTAAGAGAGTTTTCCAAAAAAAGCGGTCTTGTCGCCGTAGCCAGAAATCCTGTCAGCGTAGGTTATGTCAAAAGGAACGCAGCGTGTGGCGGGATATCAAAGTGCATTGAACTTGGGTACAAAATGGCAACTCACGTTGAGAGAGAACTCGGTTTTGATCCGCTTCAACCCGAATACGTTGGAGGATCACCGGATACATGGAAAGACTATCCTCTGGCAGGGTATTTTGCATCAAGCATGGCTGCTATGGTGCTAGGTGGAGTTATTACCATAATGGGTCAGATAAAAACAGTGAATATGGTGACAAAGGGCGGTTTTGACGTAGGAGAGGTCGAGATATCATCCTTTGAGACAAATAACGGCAATGGGACCACCGCGCATCTTACGTTCATGAACGAGTATCTTTCATACAGTCTAGAGGGGCATGTTATATTCAGTTTTCCCGATCTGATTGCTGTTATGGATATGCACACGGGATGGCCGGTATCTTCCGCGGAGATAAAACAGGGGATGGAGGTCATTGTCTTTGGGGTTCCATCGGATAAGCTAATACTTGGGGCAGGCATGTACGACAAAGAGCTTTACAAGCCTCTCGAGGAGGCTACCGGACTGACCTTCAACCTTCCTGTCTCAAAGAGGAGGGCCAACATATGAAAATTGCGTTGGGAAGCGATCATGCTGGCTATGCCATGAAAAACAAGATTAAGGAATTTGTGGAGAGCCTAGGACATGACGTCGTAGATCTGGGCCCGTATAGCGACGAATCGGTCGATTATCCGGACTATGCGGCCAAGGTTGCAAGGGCGGTTAGGGACAAAGAATGTGATCTAGGGATTTTGGTTTGCGGCACTGGGCTCGGAATGGCCATTGCAGCCAACAAAGTTAAGGGGATAAGAGCAGTTACGTGTAGCGATACGTTTTCCGCCAGGGCATCCAGAGAACACAATGACGCCAACATTCTTTGCCTTGGTGCAAGAGTAATTGGCGACGGGTTGGCCCTAGATATTGTAAGCACGTGGCTTCATGCTTGCTTCAAAGGTGGGCGCCATAAGAGGCGTGTTGACAAGATTATTGAACTGGAAGAGGTAATGTAAGGTGAACGAGAATTTGAAAGATTGGCCTGATGGCAAAGTTTACGCGAAAGATACGCAAGAAAGGCTTACCTATGAGGAGGCCTGTTTGGAAGAAAGCGTCAGCCTGGAAAGCATCTACACTGATACACAGAAACTTGTCCGCGAGCTCCTTGATTCTGCTAACTTGAAGCCCGGAAGTATCATGGTGCTAGGTTGTTCCACAAGTGAAGTTCAGGGAAAGAGAATTGGGTCTTACGGCAATACCGATGTCGCAAAATCTATTGTCAGGGCAGTACGCGATTGCCTAACTGAATCAGGGGTATTTCTTGCTGTGCAGTGTTGTGAGCATCTCAACAGGTCCTTGGTAGTTGAAAGAAAGGTGCTTGAAAAGTATGGCCTCACGGAAGTTACTGTGCTTCCGGTGCCTCATGCAGGAGGGGCTGCGGCTTTTACGGCGATGCGGTTGTTTGAAGATCCTGTTGTAGTTGAATCTATACAGGCTCATGCTGGAATTGACGTTGGCGATACGCTCATTGGGATGCATCTGCGGCCCGTGGCTGTTCCTGTTCGATTGTCTGTCAAATCAATTGGTTACGCCCACGTTACTGCCGCGAGGACGAGACCCAAACTTGTAGGCGGCAAGCGTGCTGTATACGATCGGGAAGAGTTTGAGAAATGGGTTAAAGGAGAGAAGTAGGCGTAAGTTCTCCCATATCATCTGAAGACGGAGAAGGAACTCGGAGGAATGTTTATGAGTCAAAACAAAGACACCTGCGCGCTAAAGAGGCCTGGTTGGGATGAGTATTTCATGCAGGTAGCAGACGTGGTAGCTAGGCGGTCTACTTGCATACGGCGAAATGTAGGAGCAGTTATAGTGAAAGACAAAAGGATCCTCGCAACCGGATACAACGGAGCTCCAACTGGCTTGGCACACTGTGCTGACGTGGGGTGTCTGCGAGAAGAACTCGGGATCCCGTCAGGTGAGAGGCACGAGATTTGCCGAGGGCTTCACGCAGAACAAAATGCGATCATCCAGGCTGCTAAGTACGGAATACCTGTTGAGGGTTCAACTATCTACTGTACTGCTGAACCTTGCAGTTTGTGCACAAAAATGCTCATTAACTCAGGCATAGTGCGAATTGTATTCAAGGAACCGTATCCCGACGATTTGGCGCGGAGGCTCTTAGCCGAGTCAAATGTGACTGTGGAGCGTTTCACAGGACCGGATATGAATTGACTTGCGCACACTGGTTTGGTTAGAATTAATGACGGTTAGTTGACATAACAAAGAGGAAAGAGCAAGTTGAAAGGGGTAGGCAAGTGAATGTGTTTCTTAGCTTCATAATAGCATTTGTGTTGGCGCTTACCCTTACACCGCTTTTTCGAAGATTGGCGCGCAGATTAGGCGCTTTGTCTTATCCAAACGAACGAAGTGTGCATAAAGAACCAATACCATACTTAGGCGGAGTAGCCATATATGTGTCGTCAATTGCAGCGATCCTAGCCATAGGGCCTCAAGACAAGTCTACCCAGCAGGGCATAATATGGGGCGGACTCATCATACTAATTGTTGGAATTATTGACGATCTCTACTCTCTTAAGCCGTGGCAGAAGGTTTTAGGGCAGCTGGCATCTGCCATATGCGTAGTTGCCCTGGGGGTTGACATCACTTTTGTAAAAGATCCTTTTACAGGAATGTTCCGGTTCCTAGGTATTCTCGCAGTTCCCATAACCATTATGTGGGTCATATGTTTTGAAAATGTGATAAACCTTTCCGATGGCCTAGACGGGCTTGCTGCCGGCTTATCAGGTATTGCTGCATTGGTGACGGTTTTTGCGTCGGCAGAAGCGGGTGTGCCTTCGGTTAGTCTTGCTGCCGCAGCTGTGGCAGGCAGTGTGTTCGGGTTTCTTCCCTACAATTTCCATCCTGCGTCCATTTTCATGGGAGATGCAGGGGCAATGTATCTTGGATTGGTATTGTCTGTAATCTCTGTTCAAGGCTTGGTTAAGTCTACAGTCGCGTTGTCCGTTTTGGCGCCTATTCTTGCGCTTTTGGTGCCCATATCAGATGCGGCATTTGCAATCGTGAGAAGGCGGGCTTCGGGAAAATCTGTTTCTAGCGCAGACCACGATCATATCCATCACCGCCTACTGGATTTGGGGCTAGAGCATCGCCAGGCAGTGCTAGCCATCTACCTGGTTTCAGCGGTGTTTGGGGTACTTGGTATATCTTCAACATTTCTTCCGGTATACAGCAGCACCACAATTGCTGGGCTGGCAATTGTGGGATTATTCTTTATCGCGCACAAAACTGGGATTCTGTCCATTTCCAGATCGAGAAACAAGAACCAAGAGAACGCTAGTCACACAAAGCAAGGGCCGCCTGGGCGCATTGGTGCTTCAGATGACAAGGATCTGCCAAAGAAATCTGTTTCCCCGTCTGATGCTTCAGGCGTTAAGCCGCTTCACAAATGAAAGCAGGACAGTGGATTTGACGGACAGTGTGGTTGGGGCCGTTTGAAAGGTGCGAGTGGGTTTTGTCCTTGAAACAAATTAAGGTCTTGTCTGTGTTTGGTACGCGTCCCGAAGCGATCAAGATGGCTCCGGTAGTGCTTGAACTATCGAAAAAATCCCCTTCAATTGTTTCTTTGGTACTGGTCACTGCCCAGCATCGTGAAATGCTAGACCAGGTCATAGATTATTTCAAGATAAAGACCAACTATGACTTAGATATTATGCACGAACGCCAGACCCTACAAGGAACCACAACCAGGGTACTAGAAAGGCTCACCCCTGTTTTGAAGAAAGAACGCCCCGACATTATGCTGGTCCATGGTGACACGACTACTACTGCGGCTAGCGCGCTTGCGGCGTACTACGAGAAGGTCGCCTGCGGTCACGTGGAGGCAGGACTTAGGACAGGGGACAAGTACGCTCCTTTTCCTGAGGAAATAAATCGAAAAATTGCAGGGGTAATATCAGATGTTCATTTTGCCCCTACAAAGCGGGCTAAGGACAATCTCTTGAGGGAAGGGGTACAAGAAGAGTCTATCTTCGTGACAGGGAATACAGCGATCGATGCTCTTTTTATGACCGTAAGAGAGGATTACGTTTTCAAGGATACAAAGCTTGGTTCAATATATGGCAGTTCGAATTCGCAGGGTTCAAAACCAGTTCGTGATATAGTGGTTGAAGTGCATCGCAGAGAGAATTTCGGGGAAGGCATGGAAAACATTTGCCAAGCTCTTGCAGATATAGCCAAAAGAAGACACGGGGATATACGTCTACTAGTTTCGGTACATAAGAACCAGCAGGCTCGCGAGCCTGTTCTGCGCTACCTGAGTGGAATAGATAATGTAGTCCTATTTGAACCTTTGAACTATGCGGATTATGTTAACCTTGTAAGCCGAGCGTATCTGGTGGTCTCAGATTCTGGCGGCATTCAGGAAGAAGCTCCCGCTCTTGGGGTGCCTGTTATTGTGTGCCGCGAGAAAACCGAGCGTCCCGAAGCCATAGAGGCGGGAACTGTAGTTCTTGTTGGAACATCGAAGGATCTAATTGTAGACACAATTGATGAATTACTAGAGAATAATCAGAAGTACATAGAAATGGCGGCAGCCAAAAACCCTTTTGGCGATGGGCAAGCTGCGCGTAGGATTGCAGAGGCTTTGATGTATCATTTTGGTCTTTCCGATGAAAGGCCAGACGAATTTGAGACTTTTTTGTAAGGGAGGGAACCGCGCAGTGGTGTAGCTTGCGCGGGATTTCGTGGCCAGGAAAGAACTTGACCTCATACTTGAAGCGGAGAAAAAGGCGGAAGATGAGATTGAACAAGCTAGACAGACCGCCCAGAGAATACTAGAGGATGCTGCTACCAAGTCGGATCAGATGATAGGTAGTATAACCAAAGAGGCTGAGAATAAAGCTCGCGAGATAATTGCAAAAGCGAAAAGAAACGCCGATCTTATTGCAGACTCATCAGCGAAGAATGCGGAGGCTGAAATAGAAAAGATGAAAAATGAGGCCATGAGCCGATTTGAAGAGGCGGTCGGTTTGGTCGTGGAGCGGGTAAAGAAAGCGGTCTGAAGGGAGGGAACTGTAGGCTCGCAGATGGTAAGCTTACAGTGAGATTATGGCTGTTGCCAAAATGCGGAAGGTCACGATATTTGCCTACGAAGAGCTTGGCGAGTCTATTTTTGAGACTCTGAGAGACCTGGAGGTTCTTCATGTTAGTAAGAGCGAATCCTACGATCTTTCCGAGTACAAAGATGAGGAAGAAACTGAAGTAGATGAGGCCAAGTATAATGAGAAACTCTCCCAATTATCGGTGATCAAGTCTTACTTTGAACGGTATACAACTATCAAGAAGAGTTTCATAGACATGTTCACAGGCGCAAAGCCTCAGATGTCATATGAAGATTTTCAGAGAGTGATCGCGAGCTATGACGTAAGTGAGATATTCAGCAAGGTACAGCTGCACGAGAAACGGCTGAGAGAGATAGACAAAGAAACTGAGCAGCTTAAGCAGAGAATGGAGATACTTACGCCGTGGGTCGATCTAGATATACCGATCCCTGAAATACGCCCAACCAGAGCTTGTGACATGCAGTTAGCAGTAGTTCCTTCTAACTCTTTGAATCAGGTTTCAAAAGATGACCCTTTGGAACTTGTGCACCATAGAGTAATCTGGCAGGAGCATGGGAACTCTGGCGTATGGTTGGTAGCTCTTTTGGACCAAGAACCCTCGTTAAGTGCAGTAGTGTCTGCTCTTGGAGGCGTAACGGTAAACCTCGGGAGAGAAGCGGCAGAGTATTCTGGGACAGGTTTGGTTAGAGATGTTTTGGAAAATATTGACAAGGCACTTACTGATCTCTCTGGTGAGCGCGAAGCCATTTTGGCCGAGGATGCTGAGATGGCCCAGAACCTTATGGATATACTCGCATTGATAGACTACTATCTCGACAAGAGAAACCTGTTTGAAATCCACCAGGAAGTGGCCAAAACCAGATTTACCTTGGTCATCGAGGGTTACGCGAGGGAGAAGGAAATTGACAAGCTGAGAAAAGGCTTGAGCGTCTACAAAGATATTGAGATTGTGGACGAAGAACCTGGGCAGGATGATGATGTCCCAGTACTTCTTGAAAACAACGCCTTGGTGAGACCTTTCGAGTTCGTGACGAATATCTACGGGTACCCTCAGTACCATGAAATGGACCCCACTCCTTTCTTGGCTCCATTTTTCTGGGTGTTTTTTGCAATGTGTCTTGGTGACGCCGTCTATGGGGTCATTCTTTCGATATTTTCCATTGTCTTTTTGAGGACGCAAAAGCTTGAGGACGATAAATTGATCAAGCTTTTGGGATATTGCGGAGTTTCTACTGTGTTTGCGGGAGCGCTCATGGGGAGCTGGCTGGGTGACTTGCCGAAGACTTTTTTGGAGGGAACCGCTTTTGAGAGGTTTGCCTCAAGAATCGCTATTTTGGACCCGGTAAATGATCCTATCACCCTACTTGTTGTGTCTTTGGGGCTTGGTATCCTTCACATTTGGGTGGGCGTAATAGTCAAGATGATTGGCACTATAAGGACGGGTGCAGTCGTTGACGGGATATTGGATCACGGTTCGTGGGTGGTGTTCTTGCCCGGCCTGATTTTTTGGGCGGTTTCGCAGATGGGAATGATAAAAAGCAGTATTCCGCTTTACATCATGATCGCGGGTGCAGTTGGGATAATGTGGTCAGGCGCTAGGAGTCAGAAGAACATCCTCATGAAGCCAATATCTGCTATTGGAGGGTTTTACTCGATTCTATCTTATTTTTCAGACACGTTGTCTTATGCCAGGATCCTTGCGCTAGGGTTGGCCAGCGCCATAATCGGCGTCGTGGTAAACATGGTTTGTGCGCTGATTGTTGACATGGTACCCGGAGTTGGCTGGGTGTTTGTGCCTGTGATACTGATAGTAGGCCACCTATTTAATCTTCTTATAAACGCGCTGGGTAGCTTTATTCACTCAGGCCGTCTGCAATATGTAGAGTTTTTCAGCAAGTTCTTCGAAGGAGGTGGAACTCCCTTCAGGCCCTTAAGGCGTGTAAGGAAGAACGTGTGGGTAGTGGAATAGTTGATCTCATCTGGTTAGAGTGAGTGTGCTGTCAGAGATTTTCAAACGATCAAAAAGAGCAAGGCAACATTGGGAGGGGTTCAGTGTGTTTGAAGGAATGATAGGAAAGTGGGTTCTGATAGGTTGTGTGTTCCTTTTCGGCATGCTAATCATGGGTCTGTTTTTTGGGCCGCTTCTTGGCGGTAACGTATTAGCCCTGATGGGAGCAGGATTGGCAGTAGCCCTTGGCGGGATTGGATCTATTGTGGCAGTAGGAGCTACCGGAGAAAAAGCTGCGGGGATGACCGCTGAGAACCCAGAGAATTTCGGACGTCTTTTGCCGCTACAGGCTCTTCCAGGGACTCAGGGCATTTACGGCTTTCTGGTCGGCTTTCTTGCGTTGGTCAAGATAGGCGCGTTTGCCGGTGGGATGGAACTTAGCATAGCCCAAGGTTGGCAAGTCTTCTTTGCTTGCGTGCCGGTTTCTGTAACTTGTTTGATTTCTGCTCTTTACCAGGGTAAAGTCTGTCTTTCAGGTATGGACATTGTAGCCAAAAAGCCTGAGGAATCAGGAAAGTCTCTTATTCTTCCGGCCATGGTTGAAACTTATGCTGTTCTGGGACTCTTGGCTTCAGTCCTAATGATCATGTTTGCAGTTAAAATCTAGGGGGAAAATCATATGCCCTTAGAGGATATTCTAAGAAAAATAGACGAGAAAGCGGCTCAGGTTAAAGAAGAGATAATCTCTAAAGCACAGGCAGAAGCCGAAGCCAGGCTCAAATCCGCAGCCGAAAGGGCATCTATGCTTGAAGCCAATATCCTTGGAGAAGCATATGGCGAGGCGGCTCGAATTGAGAGCATTGCCGCATCTCGGGCTGAGATGGAAAAGAAGCAGATGCTCTTGGGGGCGAAACAGGGACTCATTTCTGATACTCTGCAGGGGGCATTGAAAGAGTTTCGAAATATGCCAAAAGAGCAATACAGAGAGTTACTCCTGGGCTGGATTTCCCTTAGAGCTGAGGGAGCCGAAGAGGTCATACTTAGCGAATGGGAAAGAGAAATCCTAGGTGAGGATTTTATAGAAGCGGCAAATAACAGGCTCAGGGAAATGGGCAAAGAAAGCAATCTGACCGTCTCTTATTCTCCGGACTACCTAGGCGGGGGGCTGATTCTGAAAAAAGGCGGCATAGCAGATAACTTAACATTTCCTGCCATCCTGAATTTCATGAAAGAGGATCTTGAACTTGAAGTCGCCAGGATACTTTTTGGGAAAACTCAGGAGAGGGAGAGTGTGTCTTGAACGACTATCTTTGGGCAAATCCGGTAGGAAGAATAAGGTTCATTGAAAAGACACTTCTCACCAGGAGCGATCTAATGCGCGTGTTAGAGGCGCCTACGCTCGAAAGTGCCCAGTCGGTGTTGCGGGACTCTTACTACGGGCCTTATGTATCGAAACTTGATAATGCAAATGAGTTTGAGCCTGCTCTCGAAGCAGCCATGAGAGGGATCTACGAGGGAATTCTAGAGATTGCACCGGAACCCATAATAATTGACGCGTATAGGGCGCGGTATGACTTTCATAACCTTAAGGCCCTTCTTAAAGCGGAGATCTTGGGTATTGAGCCTGACGAGGGCGCATTCTCGGCGCTAGGCAATTTCGACATTGTTGCACTTGGCCACCTAGTCGATGAAGCGCGTACAGAGGATACTACTGTGAAATCTAGAAAGAAGAAGCGTCTTGAGACGGACGATCCGAGAGAGAAGAGCCTCTATGCGATAGGTTTAGAACTCAAGGATGTCTATCGCGACATCGCTGGAAGGTCTTCTGCCAAGTCATTGTCGCCATTTGAGGTAGATAGTTACATCGACAAATCGTACTACTCTTGGATCGGAAAACTTTACCAGAAACATGGCTACTATTTTCTTATCCAATTCATACAGCGAGAAATTGACATACTTAACATGAAGATGCTCATGAGGAGCTATCGTCTCGGTATCTCTCCCGGTGATTTTTCAATGGCCGTGCTTGAGGGGGGAACCATAGGGGCCGACGTTTTGGTGGGTGCTTTTGCCCGCGGTCCCAAAGAGGTTCAGGCGGTGTATCAAGGTTCAGAACTCGAGGGCTTGGCCAGGCGTGGGCTTTCAGACTTAGAGAAAAAAGAACCGCTGACTCGCTGGGAGAAAGAATGTGACGACGCGATTTCCCGAGTGGTAAAAGAAGCCGGCAAAGTCGCGTTAGGTCCTGAGCCCATTTTCGGGTATGTATTTGGCAGAGAAATTGAGTCTAAGAATCTGAGGATCATTTTTTCGGGGAAGCAATCTTTGGTCCCTGAAAGCAAGATTAGAGAGAGGTTGCGTGAGGGTTATGCCTAAGGTTGCGGTTTTAGGGCAAAGAGATGCAGTGTTAGGATTCAAGGCTAGCGGCGCCGTGGCGTTTCCGGCGGACAGCCCTGAAGAAGCTCGCAAGCATCTGAAGGAGATACTCGACGACGATTACGCCATCTTGTTGGTTACTGAGGAGATAGCCGAGATCCTTGAAAAAGAATTGGATCCTTTGTACAGCATGCCTAAGCCCGTGATCACAGTTCTGCCGGATTCTAACAAACCTAAGGGTATGGGGATGGAACTTTTGCGCAAACGAGTTGAAAGAGCAGTCGGAGCGAACATATTGTTCAAGAGAGAGGAATGATGCGGCGTGGCAGGAAGCCAAGTTATAGGTCGGATTGTGAAGGTGTCCGGGCCTTTGGTGGTAGCTTCTGGGATGGCCGGCTGCCGCATGTTCGACGTTGTAAGGGTCGGTAACAACAAGGTTATAGGCGAGATTATCGAGCTCAAGGGTAATACCGCTTCAATCCAGGTATATGAGGAAACATCGGGTCTAGGTCCTGGCGAACCTGTTGTATCAACCGGTGTTCCTCTAAGCGTCGAACTAGGGCCGGGACTTATCGGGTCGATTTATGACGGTATTCAAAGGCCCCTTAATGTTCTGGCGGAGATGGCCGGAGACTATATTTCCAGGGGGCTTGAGGCTCCTGGTCTTGATCGAGAAAAGAAATGGCATTTTGTGCCTTATGTTGATATTGGGGACGCGGTATCTTCAGGAAGTATTCTGGGAACGGTTCGAGAGAGCCCGCTGGTTCTCCACAAGATAATGGTGCCCCCGGGAGTAGGCGAGGGCCGCGTAAAAGCTATCGAAGAAGGAGACTTCACAGTCACTGAAGTTGTATGCGAACTAGAGACTACTGAAGGCCCGAAGGAAGTAACTATGCTACAAAGGTGGCCGGTACGTGTTCCTAGACCTGTGAAGCAGAAACTTCCTCCCGTCGAGCAATTGGTTACGGGGCAGAGGATAATTGATGCGTTCTTCCCCATCGCCAAGGGAGGGACAGCGTGTGTGCCCGGTCCGTTTGGAAGCGGGAAAACCGTTATCCAACACCAACTGGCTAAATGGGCAAATGCAGACATAATAGTGTATGTTGGCTGCGGTGAACGCGGCAATGAGATGACCGACGTTCTGCTTGAGTTCCCAGAACTTTTGGACCCCAGTTCGGGCAGACCCCTCATGGAAAGGACTGTGTTGGTTGCAAACACGTCCAACATGCCGGTAGCAGCCCGTGAAGCCTCAATTTATACGGGAATAACTTTGGCCGAGTACTACAGGGATATGGGCTATGATGTTGCTCTTATGGCAGACTCTACATCCCGTTGGGCCGAAGCGCTAAGAGAGATTTCGGGCCGGTTGGAAGAGATGCCGGGCGAAGAAGGATATCCGGCATATCTTGCCTCAAGGCTTGCAGAATTCTATGAGCGGGCTGGTAGGGCACGCCTTCTTGGCAATGATGACCGGCAAGGCGCCTTGAGCGCAATAGGTGCGGTATCCCCTCCAGGGGGTGACTTGTCTGAACCGGTGACTCAAGGCACGTTGCGGTTAGTCAAGGTGTTTTGGGGGTTGGACGATCGTCTTGCCGCAAGGAAGCACTTCCCTGCTATTAACTGGCTGGATAGTTATTCTCTTTACACAGATACTCTAGATCCTTACTTCAGAGAATCGGTTGGGAAAGATTTCCCTGAGCTAAGAGACGAAGCAATGGCTCTTCTGCAGGAAGAAGACCAGCTCCTCGAGATAGTTAGGTTAGTTGGTGTTGACTCGTTGTCTGATAGGCAAAGGATGGTTTTGGAAACGGCCAAGTCTTTGAGAGAGGACTTTCTTTATCAGATTGCGTTCCATGAAATTGACACGTATTGTTCTCAGCGCAAGCAATATGGTCTTCTCAAGATTGTTCTTGAATTCCATCATAATGCCATGGAGCTTCTGGAAAGAGGCGTAAAGCTAGATAAGATCTTCGGTATGGAAGTGAGAGAGCGTATTGCAAGAGCGAGATTGGTTCCTGAAGATAAGTGGTCGCAGGAGTATGAAGGCATTATGGCGGCCATAAGAGATGAGCTTTGGGCCGGAGTCCGCTGAGCCCATAGCAGGCCAGGGTGAAAGTTTTAGCATGGGGGAATCTAAATGCCGTTGGAATATACGACGATTACGCAAGTAGCAGGGCCGTTAATTGTAGTGGACCAGGTTAGCGAAATCCACTATGACGAATTGGTAGAAGTTGAAACTGGCGACGGGCAGATTCGCAGGGGGCGAGTACTCGAAGCCAGCGAAGGTTCAGCACTAGTGCAGTTGTTTGAAGGCACAACAGGGCTCGATGTTAAGTCATCGAAGGTAAGGTTTTTAGGGAGAGTCCTCGAGATCTCTGTGTCTGCAGACATAGTTGGGAGAATATTTGACGGGGCAGGCAATCCAATCGACGATGGACCTAGGATTGTGCCAGACAAGAAATTGGATATAAACGGTAGTCCAATAAATCCGTATGCAAGGGCTTACCCGTCCGAGTTCATACAAACAGGGATTTCGTCTATAGACTGTATGAACCCGTTGGTTCGTGGGCAGAAGCTTCCAATTTTCTCAGGAGCAGGGCTTCCGCATTCGCAGATTGCAGCTCAGATTGCCCGGCAGGCAACGGTTTTGGGTACAGAAGAGCCCTTTGCGGTAGTATTAGGTGCTATGGGAATCACCTTTGAAGAGGCCGATTTCTTTATTTCGGATTTGAGGGCAAGCGGGGCTTTGGATAGGGCGGTGCTGTTCATCAATCTTGCTAATGACCCGGTCATTGAAAGGATCGCTACTCCTAGAATGGCGCTTACCGTAGCTGAGTATTTAGCATTTGAGCTGGATATGCACGTTCTGACCATACTCACAGATATGACGAACTACGCAGAGGCATTGCGTGAGATTTCGGCCGCGAGAAAAGAGGTCCCCGGTCGAAGGGGATACCCTGGTTATATGTACACAGACCTCGCATCCATATATGAGCGGGCAGGCAGAATCACAGGCAAGAAAGGCTCAATAACCCAGATACCCATACTGACGATGCCTGAGGACGACAAAACTCACCCAATTCCTGACTTAACAGGGTACATCACAGAGGGGCAGATAATCCTATCAAGAGAGCTACACAAACTTGGCATATACCCTCCTACGAACGTTTCGATTTCTCTGTCAAGGCTTAAGGATAAGGGTATTGGTGAAGGGAAAACTAGGGAGGACCACGCGGACGTATTAAACCAGCTCTCAGACGCTTACGACCGGGGCAAAGAAGCCGCTGAACTTGCGGTAGTCTTAGGCGAAGCCGCATTGTCCGAGTCCGATAGGATCTTTTTGAAGTTCTCGGAAGAGTTCGAGAAAAGATTTGTAAACCAAAGACCTGATGAGAATAGGACAATCGAAGACACCCTAGACATTGGTTGGGAACTTATGGCTCTTTTGCCCAGAGCTGAGCTTAAGCGTGTGTCTCAGGAGAATATCGACAAGTATATGGTGAAAAATACCGAACGAACAGTTGGCGACTGAGGGGGTGACGGACGGTGCCGATCAGGGCAAATGCGACCCGGCAGGAGCTTACCCGGCTAAAGGGCAGGCTGGATATGGCCAAGCGTGGTCATACACTTCTTAAAGACAAAAGAGACCAGCTAATGAAGGAGTTTTTGGCTATTGTGCATGAGAGCCAAAGACTCAGAATAGAGCTTGAGGAAAAACTGGCAGATGCATATAGAAGCTTTTCCCTGGCTCGAGCCGTTCTTTCCCCTTCTGTCCTTGAAGAGGCGCTTATGGTTGCCGGCGGAGCGGAGGAGGTCTCCATATCCTATCGCAACATTATGAACGTATCTGTACCGGAGATGGAGATTGTTCATGGCACTTATGAGGAAGTCGCAGAGGTGCCTGGCTTTTACCCGAACTATGGCTTGGCTGTAACGTCATCCGATCTGGATGATGCCATCGAAGAGTTTCACGGGATTCTTCCTCTTTTGGTTCGTTTGTCTACCGTAGAGCGGACTATCCATCTGTTGGCAGATGAGATAGAAAAGACTAGGCGAAGGGTGAACGCTCTGGAATATGTCCTTATACCGGAACTCGAAGAAGCGGTGAAGAGCGTTGAGATGCGGCTCGAAGAAATGGAGCGCGAGAACGTATCCAGGCTGATGAGGATCAAGGATTTGGTTAGGGCTCGCTGAAGATTTGGACGGATCTGAATGCACAAATGATGCAAGGAGATATCTATGCAAGGGCTAGTTATTTCTGGTGGGAAGCCGTTAAACGGCAGAATAAAGTGTGACGGTGCAAAAAATGCTGCTTTACCCATTTTGGCGGCGGCATTGCTCACGGATGGAGTCACTTGTTTGTCGCAGGTACCCGATCTAGCGGATGTCCAGACCATGCTCGCGATCTTGTCATCGGTCGGGGCAGACGTCAAGACATCGCCCAAACAGATGCGTGTAAGAGCAAGCCGTCTTACACCCTATGTGCCTTATGATTTGGCTCGTATGATGAGGGCTTCATTTCTTGTTATGGGTCCGCTTTTGGTGCGTTGCGGTGAAGCACACGTGCCTTTGCCTGGAGGTTGTGCTATTGGGCGCAGGCCTGTGGACCTTCACCTCAAGGGCTTTGAGGCTTTGGGAGCAAGCATATCTATGGACCAAGGAAATGTCATCGCTACCGCGCCAAGTCTGCACGGTGCTGATATTTATCTAGACGTTCCTTCTGTGGGAGCGACTGAGAACATAATGATGGCGGCTTCAATGGCTCAAGGGGTTACAACGATAGATAACGCTGCCCAGGAGCCGGAGATAGTTGACCTTGCCAATTTCCTGAACGCAGCAGGCGCCAGGATAGGGGGAGCAGGTACTTCTAGGATACGGATAAAGGGTGTTCAGAAGCTAGATAGCGTTGAATATACTATTATCCCTGACAGAATCGAAGCAGCTACCTATCTGGTGGCAGCGGCAGCTACATTGGGTAACGTCTGCGTTGAGAATGTGATTCCTGCGCACCTAACTTCTGTGCTAGCCAAACTGGAAGAATGCGGTTTTGCGATAGTGGAGTCAGATAGCAGTATTGAGATTGTTGGGAAGTCACGTCCGAAGCCAGTGAATGTCAAGACTATGCCGTACCCTGGGTTTCCCACAGATATCCAGGCTCCTTTTGCCAGTCTCTTGAGCCTGGGTCTAGGAACCAGTATCATATCGGAGACAGTTTTTGAGAACCGGTTTGGTTACGTTGAAGAACTGGAGCGCATGGGCGCAGACATCAGGGTGGAAGGGCCCAATGCTATTATAGACGGTGTTTCTTCGCTCAAAGGTGCCAATGTCCATGCCAGCGACCTACGAGGCGGCGCCGCATTATGTATAGCGGCTCTTTCCGCGGAAGGAACAAGCTATGTTACAGGCGTTGAGCATCTAGAGAGAGGATATTGGGATCTTTGTGGGAAATTCCAGTCTCTAGGAGCTACAGTCTCTTACTGCTACGATATGGATCAGACTTTGCGGTTAGTTAAGTGACAGAAACTGCTACGGCAGAACATGGGTGAGGTGGAGTTTTTGAAGTTAGGCAAAGATGTTGGGATTGATCTTGGAACCTCATCGGTCCTTGTATTTGTATCCGGTAAAGGCATTGTTCTTCGCGAACCGTCTATCATATCGATGCACACGGATTCTAAAGAAGTGCTAGCGGTCGGCGAAGAGGCGAAACGGATGGTAGGCAGAACTCCAGGGAACATAGTTACGGTACGGCCGCTTATGCAGGGAGTTATAACTGATATCGAAGTTACCGAAACGATGCTCAGATACTTTTTGCGCAAAAGCGTTGGTTCGATGATGATAGCAAAACCCAGAGTTCTTCTTTGTGTACCGTCTGCGGTTACATCTGTCGAAAGAAGGGCTGTCCTCCAGGCAGGGATTGCGGCAGGTGCTGGTAGCGTGTATTTGATCGAGGAACCTTTGGCTGCTGCTCTTGGAGCCGGGTTGAACATAAAGCGTCCCAGGGGGCACATGATAGTAGATATTGGCGGCGGGACTACTGATATTGCGGTATTGTCTCTAAATGATATCGTGACTGGAGCCACAACTCGCGTAGGAGGCAATGCCTTTGACGATCAGATAATTAAGTACATTCGCAGGGCACATAGGCTCCTCATCGGCGAGTCTACTGCAGAGGACGTAAAGATAGCAATAGGTTCAGCTCATGCGGAATCAACTGACGAGCTGGAATATGAAGTTAGAGGACGAGATGCACTTACCGGGTTACCGAAGAGCGTCACTGTTCATTCTTCCGACATAAGGGGCGCGCTATCTGAGTCATTAGAAGTTATTGGTATGAATGTACGGAAAGTTCTGGATCAGACTCCGCCTGAACTCGTGTGCGATATCATAGACCGGGGGATCATACTTACTGGCGGGGGAGCCTTATTGAGGGGTATGGACTCATACATAAGGGACCTAACAGGTTTGTCGGTTCACGTTGCAGAAGATCCAGTTTCCTGCGTCGCTAAAGGTACCCGCGTCGCGCTCGAAGACTTCGAGAACTACAAAGATCACATGAATAGGTTGTCCAAATAATACTACTTCATTGTGACTTTCTTGTGCACAACTCTAATCACTTTTCCTTTTCTTACGATACAAGTTGAGGGGGAGTTATTAGTGATTAGAGGCATCTTATCAGCAACCACTGCTATGAGAGCGCAGGTTCTAAACCAGGAAGTTATAGCCAACAATTTGTCCAATGCAGATACAGTTGCTTATCAGAAAGACAAGGCGACATTTACGAGTTTTCACGACGTCCTCATATATAGAGTAGAATCTTTCAGCCGCCCTGCGGTTATAGGGGGGTTGGGAAGCGGGACCGTGCTTCACGATATTGCCACTTCGACATCACAAGGACCACTTAAAAGCACTGACAACCCTTTAGATATCGCACTGCCCGAAGGCTCATATTTAGCCGTTGAGACTCCTTTGGGAACAAGATACACACGAATGGGCGACTTGCGAGTAAAAGATGGATACCTCACGGTGTCAGGATACAGAGTGCTGGGCGAAAACGGGCCTATAGAGGTAGAGGACTACACGATGCTAAACGTCTCCGAAGATGCGAGAGTTCTTGGTGACGGAGATGAGATTGCGAGATTGGCGGTGTATTCATTTCCCCCAGACGCTACCTTAAAGAAAGTTGGCAACAGTCTTTTCAGAGCAGATCAGGCAGCGGCAAATCCTGTCGAGATGCCGACTGTGAGTGTGGGCGCTCTCGAAAGTTCTATGGTGGATCCTGTATCTGAGATGGTCAGCATGATTTCTTCACTTAGGTCCTATGAAGCAGCTCAAAAGGTACTTCAAGCGCAGGATGAAACTTTGGAACAAGCAATAAACAGGGTTGGAAGAGTGTGATAGTTTCAGCTAATTACCCGGGGGAAGGATGAGGCATAGATGTTAAGAGCATTGTGGTCGGGTGCCACAGGGATGGCCGCTCAGCAGTTCAACATAGATAACATATCTAACAATCTGTCTAACGTAAACACTTCTGGATATAAGAAGCAACGCGTGCAGTTCCAAGACTTGTACTACCAGAACCTGACCATAGGGAACAGCGCTGTGGTCTCGCTCGGAAGCGGTGTAAGAGTCTCAGGAACCGATAGAGACTTTCGCCAAGGTGCCCTCGAAAAGACAGACGATCCACTGTCTCTTGCTGTGGAAGGGCAGGGCTTTTTCACTATAGTAGGGCCCAATGGCGAGAACAGATATACTCGCGATGGATCCTTTAGATTGGACAGCCAGGGAAAGGTTGTGACCTCCCAAGGATATGAGGTGAAAATCGAAGGGGCGGCTGTCATACCTCCGGGTGTTGAGGACCTTACTGTTGATAAGGACGGAGTAATATATGGCAAGGTCAACGGCGCTTTCCACCAATATGGGAAAATTGTCTTGACCATGTTTCCAAATCCAGCAGGGTTAGAAGCTGTAGGTTCTAATCTATACAGAGAGACTACGCAGTCTGGTACAGGGGTCAGCGCAGATCCTGGACAAAAGGGTGCCGGATTGGTTTTGTCGTGCTATCTGGAGAATTCGAATGTCGAGATTGTGACAGAAATGGTCAACCTAATCGTCGCGCAAAGAGCCTTTGAACTAAATTCAAAATCCGTTGAAGCCGCCGACCAAATGTGGGCTATTGCCAACAATATCAGACGGTAAGTATGCGCGGCAGCGGTACGGAGGAGCATCAGTAGATGTATACGCAAGGAGTTGGCGATACCTATCTAAAAAAAGCGCCTGTAGACGCCTACGCCCAGAAGGACTCTAAGACCCTAAAGGCGTGCCAGGAATTTGAGTCCGTTTTCTTGACCGTATTGTGGCGCGACATGACTAAGTCTTCAGGCCTAAGCGGTGGGAATTGGGACGTCCTACTATCGCAGACCATGGGGAAAGCGTGGGCGGATGCTGGGGGTATTGGTCTGGCGAAGGTACTTTATAATCAGTTGTCGAAGTCATCTTCTAAGAACACTCTAGGAGATGATAATCTTGAAGGATCCTTGTCGGACATCCCATGAAAGTGGCTCCAAGGATGACCTGGAAAGAATAAAGGAAATCCTACCTCATAGAGATCCTTTCTTGTTTCTCACACGAATAATTAGCATTGAAGAAGGCAAATCAGCCACAGCAGAGTACGATGTACCCCGTGATCACATTTTCTTCAAAGGGCATTTTCCGGGAGAACCCATCCTGCCCGGCGTCATTATTCTGGAAATGATGGCTCAAACCGGTGCACTCGCCGTTTTGTGTGATCCTTCTCGCAAAGGAAAAGTTGTCTATCTTGCGGGGATAGAATCTGCTCGGCTGAAGAAGCCCGTGAGACCAGGCGATACTTTGCGCGCCCAAGTCACCATAGATGGCGTGAAGATGAGCATTGGCAAAGGTACCGGCAGAGCATTTGTAGGGGAAGAAGAAGTCGCGTCGGCCAAGGTCATCTTTGGCCTGCCGGTTTGACTACGGTAGGCCTAGGTGCTAATATAGCGTAGACCGCAGGCTATTGCCTGGCTTTGTTATTACTTATTTCCTCCTGAAGGAGGTTGGGCTATGCCGACTATTGGTAAAGGAACCAAGCTATTTACTTCAGAGTCTGTGACAGAAGGTCATCCCGATAAGGTCGCTGATCAAATAGTAGACGCTATTTTGGATGCTATATTGGAGAAGGACAAAGAGGCTAGAGTTGCATGCGAATGCCTTGTCAAGACAGGCTTTGTGCTGGTTGCAGGTGAAATCAGTACAGAATGCTATGTTGATATGCCATATATAGTTAGAGAGACCTTGCGGAAAATAGGCTATACGCGGGCCAAGTTCGGGTTTGACGCAGATACCTGTGCTGTGCTTACCGCAATTGAGGAGCAATCACCTGATATTGCTCTGGGTGTTGATGAGTCGCTTGAATCCAAAGAAGGAACAATGGCTCGGACGCTAGGCGCGGGAGACCAGGGCCTCATGTTTGGCTACGCGTGCGATGAGACCGACGTATTCATGCCTACGCCTATTCACCTAGCACACCTTTTGGCGAAACGACTTTCATATGTGCGCCACGAAAAGATAATACCTTATCTCAGACCCGACGGCAAAACGCAGGTTACCATGGAGTATGAGGATGGGAAACCTGCGAGGATCCATACCGTTGTTATTTCTGCGCAGCACTCAAATGACATATCTCTCGACACTATACGCAAAGATGTAACGGCTAAGGTAATCAAAGAAGTTATTCCGCGTGAACTTATTGACGAGCGGACAAGAATACTTGTGAACGCAACGGGTCGCTTTGTGGTAGGAGGGCCTCAAGGGGATAGCGGGCTTTCAGGCCGCAAAATCATAGCAGATACTTACGGTGGGTTTGCGAGGCATGGAGGAGGTAGTTTCTCTGGGAAAGACCCTACAAAGGTCGATAGGTCCGCAAGCTATGCTACACGCTATATTGCTAAGAACGTAGTTGCGGCAGGGCTCGCAAGAGAATGCGAAGTGCAGGTGGCGTATGTAATAGGGGTAGCCGAGCCTGTCTCTGTCTACGTAGATACAAAAGGTACGGGCGTTGTGTCCGACGATGCTATACTGGATGCAATCAAGAAGTGTTTTGATTTCAGACCTGAAGGCATCATTGAAAGATTTGATTTGAGGCGTCCCATCTACTCCCAGGTTTCTGTGTATGGCCATTTCGGCAGAAGCGATCTAGACCTCCCATGGGAACGGCTAGACCTCAAAGATGAGATCCTAAGGCACGTATAGAGTCGGTCATTTACTGCAATGTGGCTCCCTCTACAGGTCGTTACCTGCAGAGGGAGTTTTTATTGTATCGGAATGTGTTGCCTTAATCCGCTTTATGGCATAAACTGATAATTACGGAAAAGCTTAGGAGTGGTTTTCGGTCAAAAAGCACCCTACGAATGAACAAAGGGGCATATTTCGCGTTGCAACTGCAGAAACTTGTAGAGTTCTGTCGGGCGTTATCTACGGCGAACCGACTTACTGCTGCCTCTGCGGTAGACGCACTCTAGTTGGCGAGGGAGTATGTGAAATATGCAAGGAGTCTCTGAAACGCCAAATGGCCAATACCTGCAACGTATGTGGAATTCCTATTCCTCCACCTTTCAACCTATGTGAGACGTGCCGTAAGAATCTTTGCTATTTTGACGCAGGAAAATCCGCAGGGATCTACGGAGGGCTCTTGAAAAATGCGATTGTAAGGATGAAGTACTACAAAGAGCGGTGGCTGTCCAGACCTTTGGGCAGATTGCTGTCTGAAGCCGTAGTTTTCCAAGAGGAGATAGATATGCTTGTTCCCATACCGCTTGAGCCTTCAAGCATGCAGAAAAGAGGATACAATCAAGCAAAAGACCTCGCGATCGAAGTTTCTAGTAAAATAAAGTTGCCTGTGTTCGATATTCTGATTAGAGAAGGTAAAAAAGATCGACAGGCCAAACTTAATCGAGTGAGCAGATGGGAAAACTTGAGGGGCACAATGACTGTGAGGAGCGGATACCAGCTGATGGGTGCAACCGTAGTTCTGGTGGACGATGTAACAACAACTGGCGCTACCCTTGACGAAGGCGCAAGAGCCCTTAAGGAGGCCGGAGCCCAAAGGGTGCTTTGTGCCACCCTTGCACGAACTGCAAAGTACTGACACCTGGTCGCTGCAAGCATATTCTTAGGCAAAGACTAGTGAGTTTTTGAGGAAGAAGGGATCAACTTGCCCATACAAAACTGCAAGAAGTGCGGAAAGCTCTTTGTCAGCTCAGGTCTTGCAATCTGCGAAGAATGCGTAGAGAAGGAAGATGAGCAGTTCCAAACCGTAAAGAGATATCTAGCGGAGAATCCCGGTTCTTCTGTAATAATGGTCAGTGAAGAAACTGGAGTCCCAGTTGAAACGGTCACTGAATTTATCCGTCAAGGGCGGTTGATGGGAATTGAGCCACACGGTACGGAGAGCGTGCTTGTGTGTGTCATATGCAAAAAACCTATTTCTTCTGGCAGGATATGCGATGAATGTCAGAAAGCGCTTTCAGGACGTTCTTATGATGGAACTGATAGAGAAAGTGATAAAATGAAAACAGAAGAACCCAGGTTGAGTTTTGGCGGGCAAAATGATAAGTTCGGTGAGCGCATGTACACTATTGATCTCATTCGAAAGAAAAAACAATAAGTCCTGATAGGTATAGCTAAACGCAGTGTCCCAATTAATCGATGATTAGTTGTGGACGGTGGCGCGACCCAAAGAGAGGCGATGTCAAGGTGATGATATCCAAGATACAAGTGGATCAGGTGCTAAAGGTATATAAGACCAATAAGTCATTGGGCGCTCAATCGGCTGTTGAAAGTGTTTCCCACAACAACAGGCAAGATGAAATCGGGCTTTCCTTTACAAAAGAGGATATTGAGAAGATAAAGGAACTTGTTAGAAAGATGCCTGATGTCCGCGAAGACTTGATTGCGCCGATTTCGAAGAAGGTCGAAAGTGGCGAGTATTCGGTCGAGTCCAATGCCATTGCCGAGAAGATGATGGGAAGACTTCTGGCCGATAAGATCAGGTGATGACTTGCCTCAAAATGTATGAGAGTTAAGCTCGCTACCGTCCCTTAAGGGGGCGGATATGGTGGAACAGAAATCTCTTGAAGTTGCTGGTCTGCTTAATCGGTTAGAATTGGTCCTCGAACGGCTGATTGACTTGGCCAGAAAGAAGCAAGATTTTGTGATTGCCGGTGATTGCGGTGGACTGGAAAGAGTCCTAGCGGAGGAAGCAGCCGCCTTGGGGGACCTAGAATACTTAGAGAAACAATTTGGCGGTAGAGATGATTCATGCATTTTAGGGGATATTCTTAAAAGAGATGAATACCGCTCCGCAAAGACTTTCCTCACCGAGAAAGCCTCATTGCTCCGTAGCATCAACGATCAAAACCAAAGGCTAATATCTAAAAGCCTGGAAATCGTGAAATATGAACTAGGTTTGTTCTTGCCCAAAGACGACTATTTCAATACTTCTGAAATGGCGCCTATTGCTTTCGACCAAAAAGTCTAGCCGGAGGTGGCTTGTATGCCTTCTACGTTTACCGCTATTGAAATTGGGAAATCAGCTCTACTTGCCGCAAGACGTGCAATGGATACCACAGGGCACAATATAGCCAATGCTGCTACGCCAGGATATTCGCGACAGCGGGTGGTACTTGAACCCATTATCCAGAGAATTGACATAAACTCAGGCACATCTGGACTTGGAGTCAAAGTAACTGACGTTAACCGTATAAGAGATCCGTTCATAGACGGGGTGTTGCGCAATGAGCAGGCAAAAGGAGCGAGTTTTGAAGCTCAGAAGGAGGTTCTTGACCATCTGCAGATAGTCTTTGCCGAACCCTCGGATTCGAGCATGAGGACGTTTGTAGATTCTTTCTGGGCGGCGTGGCATGATCTTGCATCAGAACCGCAATCCCAGGCAGCGAGGGCACAACTCATGGAAACCGGCCGGTCCGTGGCAGATATGTTCAAACACCTAGGAAGCCAGATAGATTCTCTGGTCGGAGACATTGAAGGCGCCATAGATTCTACTATAAACACGGTGAATCTTCTCAGCGACAAAATCTGTTCTTTGAACACCGAGATTTCAAGGGGATTATCCCGAAACGAGCCTGTCGGAGATCTAATGGATAGGCGAGACCTGCTTATAGATGAACTAACGCAGCTTACCGGTGCAACTGTGAGCTATCTGGACGAAGGTACCGTGAAAGTTAGCATCGGGGGAATAGCGCTTGTCGATAAGTACAAGTCGTATCCCATTTCAAGTTCAATAACTTCAGCGGGAGTTAAGTTTTTCGTAGTTACGGGCCCTGCAAGTAGCGACAAGATAGAACTGAATTTGGTTTCTGGAACACTGGGAGGGCACAAAGCTGCAAGAGATGAAATCGCTCTCAAATTCAGGCAAGAACTCAATACTATTGCGACACAGTTTTTTGAAGGGATAAACAATATTCACCAGACAGATCCTACTACTGGGCAGGTAGATCCTTCATACATCAAGTTCTTCGAATTTACCGCTTCAGACGTCCTTTCAACGATAAAAGTAAACGATGTAATAGTAAATGACCCGGCAAATATTCGGGCTTCTGCAGGAACGGATCCTTTGGATAGTACTATCGCCCACGCCATTGCTGACTACATAGAGGGCACGCCTAACAGTTTCATTATTGATGACTCCGGCGGCAATTTTACAGAGAAATGGATGTCGATTGTGGGCAAGTTGGGAGTTGAGGGTCAGAAAGTAGAGATCGGGCATTCAACTCAGGAGCTACTAGTGAAGGAACTATCAAACAGGAAAGACTCGGTAAGCGGGGTGTCACGTGACGAGGAAATAACCGAACTCATACGCGAGCAGCACGCTTTCAATGCGGCTAGCAGAGTCATAACCGTTGCGGATGAGATGCTCGATACGATAATTAACCGGATGGGAATGAGTGGCAGATAGTTTAGGATCCACAGGTAAAGGGGGCAGGTTTTTATGCGAGTAACAGATCTCACCATTCAGCGGAACTTTCTTTACAACATATTCGGTGTCGAAAAGAGATTAGGAGAGCTTCAGGATATGGCTTCCTCAGGGAAATCTATTACTAGGCCTCAGGATGATCCGGTAGGTTCGGAGAAATCCATATCACTAAGACACGATCTTTGTGTGAACGACCAGTATCTACGCAATATCGATAAAGCCAAGACGTGGATGTCTCAAACAGAACAGGCGATGGCCCACGCAACGTCAGTGTTGTCGAGAGTACACGATCTGGCTCTTTATGGGGGAACCGGGACTACACCAGACGAGGCAAGGAATGCAATCGCCGCAGAGGTTAGTCAGCTTAAGGAAGAGTTATCTTCAGTATTCAATACTACAGTTGACGGTCGTAACCTTCTTTACGGAACTATGCCTGTGTGGAGGCTGGGTACGGACGTAACGCTAACATGCAAGGGAATCGAAGCAATTATGACTGACGTAAATGCCTACATGGATCAGTTGGAACAAGGACTACAGACTTCGAACGTAGATGATATCGCAGCTGCTGCCGAAGGGCTAGATCAGGCGTTGGACAAGGTGTTATCTCACAGGGCTGAAAATGGCGCAAAACTTCGAAGATTAGATACTTTGGAAGAAAAATCGAACGATATGTATGTCGAGTACAAAAGGGTATTATCCAATGTGGAAGAGGTTGATCTCACTGAAGTAGTTGTAAAGCTCATGTCTCAGCAGATGGCTTACCAATCTGCGCTTGCCGTTGGGGCAAGGCTGATTCAACCTAGTCTCCTGGACTATCTGCAATAGGTTCTTGCTTGGTTCTGATAGGGTACGTCACGTTGGGCAGGAGGGATTCATGTGGAGTTTCCCACTAAACAGTTTGGAGTCATACATATAAGAGAAGACCAGGTCATAAACTTCCCAGAAGGTCTTATTGGCTTTCAATCATGCAAGAGGTTCTTTGTTTTCGACCTCGACGAATTTGGGGTTTTCAAATGGCTCCAGAACCTGGACGACGAGTCTTTGGGGTTCGTAATCCTAGACCCTAGACTCTTGTTTAAAGACTACGATCCCGAGTTTGTCGCAAGAGATCTAGAGATTCTGGAGGCTTCCAGCCCTGGGGATCTCGTACTCCTTTCGGTAGTTACTCTGCCGGAGGAGGTAAGAGATATGACCGTCAATCTGCAAGCACCTCTTGTGATAAACCCGTCGAAACGTCTAGGCCGGCAGGTAATAACCATTTCGCAGGAGTATAGTACTAAGCACAACGTATTCGTGCATGTAAAGAATCTCATGAAGAGGACGGGCTAGATATGCTTGTTCTATCAAGGAAGCAAGGCGAAGCAATACTGATAGGTGACGACATTGTCATACGCGTTACAGAGATAAAAGGCAGAGGTTCTAAGGCGTTTGTTAAGCTGGGGATTGAAGCTCCGTCCGGAACCAAGATCTTGAGGGAAGAAGTAGAGATCGAGATTGCCACCGAGATGGCTTTAGCGAAAGATCCTGTTTTGGACTTGGAACGTCTGAAAAGCGAGTTTTTGAAAAGAGAAGATAAGGAAGAATAAGGCTAATCTCTTCTCCCCTACATACGATTACATTGTTGAAGGAACTATGAAAGAACTTCTAGACCTGAAACCTTCTTGCAACTTGTGTTTGCTGGGAACTAGGATTCGGGACAAAGATTCGGGCGATAGGGTTACCTGGGAACTATACAGGCATTTTGGGGGTGTAAGCATGAGTTCTAAGATTACGATGAATATGACCGGACTGGATACGCAGGAAATCATTGACCAGCTTATGAAAGTAGAAAGGCTGCCTCTGCAAAGACTGGAATCAAAGAAGGCAGCGGTTGCAGAAAAAAGAGCGGCGTGCAATGCCATAAAGACCAAAGTCGACTCGGTGATTTCAAGAATAAGTGCACTTACGACAAAGGGCATTTACAGCGCTAAGACAACCAAAGTTAGCGAGCTGGGCGTTGTTTCCGGATCGGCATCCGAATCAGCCGCTGTGGGCCGATATGACGTCGAGGTTTTAGCCCTGGCCCGTTCCCATGTCCTTCAATCCAGAGTTTTTTCCGAGGGTCCTGATGCTCCATTAGGAATTTCAGGGAGCCTAACGCTGACTCTTGGGGATTCAGACCCGTTTTCTATTGACGTTGACGATACAGATACTCTTAACTCAATCGCCGAGAAGATAAACCAAAGCGGGGCGGGAATCAAGGCGTCTGTTCTGCAGGTTAGGCCCAACGAGTATTCTCTTGTCCTTACTGGTGAGTCTACGGGTAAAGAAATAAGTGTGGCTGAGGTTCTTGAAGGGGGAGCCTTCGAGATGTCGCAGGTAGTTTCTGCATCGAAAGCTAGTTTCAAGATAAACGGTGTGACGTTTGAACGAGACTCCAATACGGTATCTGACGCGATTGAGGGACTTACACTTAATCTTTTAAAAACTGGTGCAACATCTGTGTCGGTAGCCTACAATGACGATGCACTTGTAAACGGGGTAAAGTCGTTTGTAGATGAATACAACTCTTTAATAGATCTCACTTCACGTTACAATTTCTGGGACAATGACACCAAGGCAAGCGGACTTCTTTTTGGAGATCCCTTGCTTCAGAGATTGCTTTCTGAAATTCAGAGCACCTTATTCGCGTCCATCAATCTCCCAGGGTTTAGGTTCGTAGGGCAGGTCGGCATAAGCACAGGCGCGATCGGTGCTTTTTCGCGGGACGGGAAGATTACTCTTGATGAATCAAAACTCAGAGAGGCACTTTCGAACGATAGGGATTCGGTTGCTTCTCTTTTCACTGAGGGAAGCTCGGGTTCTGACGGAGTGTTCAAGAAATTAGAAAGCACGCTGCAGATGTACACTTCATACAACGGTTTTTTGCCACTGAAAGATGCTCAATTTGAGTCTGAGAACAAAGACATATCAAGGCAGATTGACAGACTCGAGAAGCGTTTAGACATGAAACTTGCCGGTCTTCAGAAGAAGTTTACAACGCTAGAGACATACTTGGCCAAGATGGAAACCCAGTCAATGTGGCTATCCCAGCAGATGCTATCTATGTTTAGCGTCTAGAACGAGGCATAAGAAAGACAGGTGATGGGTTTTGGTAAATGCGGGATATGTGGGAAACAGAGATAAAGCTCTTGAAGCATACAGGCAATCGAAGGTAGAAACCGCTTCTCCGGCCGAGTTGGTACTTATGCTATACAATGGCTGTCTTAAATACATGCGAAACGCAGTACAATGTATCAAATCTAAGGACTACAGCGGTGCAAATGAAAGCCTGATACATGCTCAGGATATCATTGATGAACTGAGAGTATCGCTGGACTTTAGTATGGGAGAGATAGCCGACAGCCTTGCTTCTGTGTACGACTTCGTCTATTCGTCGCTTGTAAGCGCAAACTTAAAAAAAGACGCAGAGCAGATACAAGACACGATTACAGTCATGACAGAGATTAGAGATGGTTGGGAAGAAGCGATAAGAAGCCATGGTTAGAATGTTCAAAAATCTACTAACACTAACCCAGGAGGCAAAAAAGTTTGCCGAGGTGGGAGACTTTCAAAAACTTGGGAAGATAATCGCCCAAAGGGAAGATGTTCTCAAGAAAATAGATTCTTGCAGCAGTCTTCAGTTAAGTGCCGAAGACTCCGAGTTAGTAAAGGATATGATCCTTTCAGTAAACGAACTGGATAAGGAAATCGCGTTGCTTCTTCAACAAGAGATGGCTGACCTTAGCCAGGAGATTTCTGAGGTCATTACGCAACTTAAGGTTCTGTCAGCTTATTCTGCCGGTATCTCCTCTGGTGGAAGATTTGACACCACTCTTTAGCCTGAAAATAAAAAAGCCCCGGTTGTAGACCGGGGCGAGTTGGCTTTGCTTACTCAGAAATTTTAGTCACTTCTGCAGCTTGCAGCCCTTTAGGGCCTTCGACGATTTCGAACTCTACAAGATCGCCTTCGTTAAGCGTACGAAACCCTTCAGATTTGATTGCCGAATAGTGCACGAACACATCTGGACCATCGTCACGTTGAATAAAACCGAAGCCTTTTTGCGCGTTGAACCATTTCACTGTACCTTGCATTGTGGGACATTCCTCCTAATTCCCGACGATGGGTCCCAACCCAACGTCTTTTGGAGCTTTAAGCTCGTGTTGCGAATATAGCATGATACAGAGAAAGAGTCAACAAGTATTTTAGGTTTTCTTGTGAGGGGTTGGGGAAAACGGTATAGAGACGTCTGTGGATACTGTGGACAATTATGTTGATAACCACTTAAATGCTATTTAATATTGTGCACAGTTGTGTGGATTGCAGGTTCACACGTGTATGGGTTTGGCGTATTATTGAATTGCGATGGGAATGACCCATAAAGGTAAATTGAACAGACTCGGAGAAGTTATTGCGTAGTCAAGAGAGATCCTTGGTTTTTTGGTGACGCCCAAGGCAAAAGTAACGGTTACTTTGAGGAGGCATGCCACATGGAGATCAACGTAAGAGGTAAGAACATGAACGTAAGCCCCGCACTTCGGGAATATGCAGAGAAGAAATTGTCCAAACTGGAGAAATACGTGAGGCAGGATTCTTGTTTGTGCCAGGTGATGTTTTCAACTCAGCGGGGCAAGTATGTGGTTGAAGTTACGCTACCTCTGAATGGCATGATTTTGAGGGCGGAAGAGTCGGCTCAGGATGCGTTTGCCTCAGTAGATCTGGTTGTGGAGAAACTCGAGAGGCAGCTGGAGAAATACAAGACGAGACTGCTTAAGCGCGATAAGCAAGAGCAGCGATTGTCAGAGCCTGAGGAAGAACTCGAAACAGGACAGATTGTAAAGGTCAAGAGATTTGCTATGAAACCTATGATGCCTGAGGAAGCAGTAATGCAAATGGAGCTTCTAGGTCACGATTTCTTTGTTTTTGCAAACGGCGAAACAGGTTTGGTTAACGTTATTTACAGACGCAAAGACGGCAACTTCGGTCTGATTGAACCTGAGATTTAGAGTTTCTTAAGAGATTTGTGTATGTTAAGCGGGGGAGCCAGCTTGGAACAACCTAAGGTTACTGCAGTTATGTTTGAAGGCGGTAAACCACAAACCTCTCTAGATGCTAAAATCAAGAATATCCGGAAAGAGATCGCCTTGGACACACTGTCCAAGCTGGCTTTAGCGCCGGAAATCGACGAAATCATACTAGCAACAAATTATGAGGATCTTGCGCACGAGGCATCCGAGTTTGCCATTGTTGACTTGGAGTCAAATGACATTAAGTTTCATTTCGGGCGCAGACTAAGAGAGATAATCGTCAACTATCGCTTGGATAACGTGTTGTACATGGGGGGAGTAGCTGCCCCCCTTGTGTATTCGGAGGAGTTTAACCAAGTTGCCCTCACGCTTAAGCAAACCAGAAATACAGTGATAATGAACAATGTCCAGTCTGCAGACCTCGTTGCGTTTACGCCCGCAAGGGCAATTGATGAAGTCGAACTGCCCGATAACGACAATGTACTGGGCAATCTGCTCCGTGAGATTGGTATGCGGCGGCTTCTTATTCCTAATTCAGGTAGGGTGAACTTCGATATAGACACTCCAACTGACATCTTAATCCTTGGTCTGCACCCTCACTGCGGGGAAAGATCATCAAGGATCATAGGCTCTCTGGATTGGCCTACTCAGAACCTGTGTGAGGCCCTGAGAGTACTTAGGGAAGAGTCGCGAGAAATAGCGGTGATAGGACGAGTTGGACCCGCGGTCATACAGTATATAAACTCGAACATGGTTCACAGAATGCGGGTGTTTTCCGAGGAGAGAGGTATGAAGGCCTTGGGCCGAGAAGAAAGAGGGCAAGTCGTATCGTTGTTGGGTTTCATGGTAGATGAGGTAGGCCCGAAGAGGTTTTTCGAGTACCTATCGCGTGTCTGCGACCTAGCTTTTATCGATACAAGAGTG
Organism: Candidatus Fermentithermobacillaceae bacterium; assembly: GCA_018052455.1. Taxonomy (GTDB): domain Bacteria; phylum Bacillota; class Sulfobacillia; order Fermentithermobacillales; family Fermentithermobacillaceae; genus UBA3907. The sequence goes on from JAGPNE010000004.1 coordinate 62,881, forward strand.
ATGTTTGCTCATCTTGAGGGCCAAGTTTCGGATTGGGACAGGTTTTACTCAGACCTGGGCCAATATCAAGTAATCCAAAATGAGTGGGTTAGGGAGTTTACGAAGAGTGCTGTTGAATGCCCAATTCCGGTTGTGCTCGGTGGACATAGCCTCGTAGCTGCCGGCCTTTGGATTATGGCGGAAATGGTCGTAAAGGAGAAAGAGGATTCAGGATATCGTCATAACACCGCAATTATGACCCCTTATAGCTGATTGGAACACTTTTTCAATCGGGAGTGTATAAAATGGCCGGCAAGGATTATACAGCTAGAGACTACGAGGATATCATCAAGAAGATAAATGACGTTTTGGATTGCCGAGTTTCGACCGGTGAGAACGACAGTATCGATGAAATCCATATTGTGGCACGGATAGGTCGGTCGCCTAAATACGTGGTACGAGATGTAGAATCTGCTGTTTTGGCGGCATCCGGGGAGAAAATCGACAGAACAAGGATCTCGATTGTTCAAATGGCCGGTAATGAACCGAGCTTTACCTCCAGACCTAGACTTGTAGCTGTAGAACTTGTGACCAGTGAGTCTTCGGCTGTAGCCAGAGTAAAACTCTCCTTGGGAGAGGAGGTTCGTCTAGGAGAGAGTGAAGGGATTGCCACGCCTACTAGGTGGGATTGGTTCTGCGCGGAAGCTACTGTCAATGCGCTGAGCCAGTTTTTCAGAGAAGGTGTGAAGATTTCTTTGAGGGACGTAAACGTATTTGATTCGAGGTCTCTGCGAACAGCGGTGGTAGCTCTGTGTGTCATTGAAGACGGCAGAGAATTGGTGCTAACGGGTTCGTGTCCTGTTTTATATGATGAAAGAGAAGCGGTAGTAAAGGCAACTCTTGATGCGGTCAATAGGAGGTTTCCGATGCTAACGGCAAATAGCTGAAATTAAATGAATTTTGCACCACTTATAGAAGGACTAATTGAAGCAGCGTTGAACAAATTACTAAGCCGACAGCCTGGTGACTTTCATCAGCGGAGTTAGATGAATCTGATCTAGCGGTTCAGATTCAGCCAGTTGACAGGGGGTTTTCAGGTGAGCAAGAAGGTTCTTAGGGTGATTTTCGCCATCCTCACGCTCCTTTTGGCCGGAGCAGCGAACTTTCAACTAGGCTAAAGTTTCTGTCAGGGCTGTCGGCCCGGTCACGAGGTGTTCTAGCATTGAACAAAGAGATTAAGGCCTTCGATGTCTATTTGTGGGGAATAGTTTGCCTCGGTATGGTCTTACTTTTTATGAATATCCCTGTCTTCGAGGGCTTGCTTCACTTCCTGGAAGTGGGTTTTCTCGGGGCTCTCATTGCTTTTGGTGAGACCCTGGCAATCCCATTTCCCAAGGGTAAAGGTACCGCATCTGTCGCTGCGCCCCTGATTTTTACTGTTATTGTTCTCCATGGTCCTGCCATTGGCATGTGGGTTGCAGCATTAGCTACTCTACGCAAAAGAGATCTGGCAGGGGAGGTTCCCATACGTCTGGTTCTTTTCAACAGAGGGATGCTAAGCATATGTGCCTATGGGTTCTCGACGGCCTACAGTCTTTTGGGAGGCGAGTTCGGATTTCTCGAGTTTCCTTCGGGTCTTCTAGGTTTCATATTGGCAGCAACTGTTTACACCATACTGAATGCGGTCATAATTGGAGAGGCACTATCGCTTCAGACCGGCCTGCCATTTTTGACCATCTGGCGCCAGAATATAGTCTGGATGCTACCTAACATGTTTGCTTTGTTTCCTCTGGGTGCCCTTATGGTTGTTGTCACAAAGCAAGCCGGGCCGCTTGTACTTCTACTGTTCTATTTGCCCTTGGTCGTAACTAAGATGTCTCTACAGAAATACGTGGATCTGAAAGAGACCTATGGCGAAATGGCTCAGGCTCTAGGTACGGCTGTAGACGCGAGGGATCCATATACCCAAGGACATTCGATAAGGGTATCGGAATACTCTGGGCTATTAGGAAAAGAAATGGGATTCGATGATGAAGAGGTTGATTTGCTGAAATATGTTGCGCTTCTGCACGATGTAGGCAAGGTGGGCATACCCGACAGCATTCTAAAGAAAACAGACTATTTTACATACGAAGAATATCAAGAAATGAAGCGGCATGTTGATATAGGTGCAGATATCATTGGAGCTATGAAGATATTAGGCAAAGGCGAGGAATGGGTAAGATATCACCACGAAAGATGGGACGGCACAGGTTTCCCCAAGGGCTTACGTGGCGATGAAATACCTCTAGAAGCACGTATTATTGCCTGCGCGGATGCTTTTGACGCTATGACTACAGATAGGCCGTACAAAGAGAGAATGGACTACGAGGAAGCCAGAGAAGAGATTGTAAGGTGCAGCGGAACCCAGTTTGATCCCAAAGTGGTAGAAGCTATGCTCAAAGTCGTAGATGAAAAGATTTTGAGGAAGTGATCCATTGTTCCTAACCGTTGTAGCTGTTTCCCTTGTACTTGGCCTGGTTTCGGGAGGCAAGATCTCTCATCTTGGTGACATAGATCTCGATAGGTTAGGGTGGATTGTGGGGTCCTTTTTAGTAAAGATTGGATCGAACAAGTTATTGAGCGGGAGGGTGGAGCCATCTTCCAAGGTTTGTCTTGCTCTAAGTCTAGTCACCTACCTCATGCTGTTTTACGGTCTTTGCCCAAATCTAAGATTCCCTGGCTTTCGCGTGCTTACCTTCGGGACTTTTTTGAACTTTATTGTCATACTAGCCAACGGAGGTAGAATGCCTGTCGATTTGTCCCCACTCGGAGCTGATGTCTTAAATAGCCAAATACCCGTGCTCGTCTCTAGCTTCACCCACTGTGAGATGGGAGATCGCACAAAGTTAAGATGTCTGGCTGACATATTTTCCTCTGAGTTTCTTTCCAAAACACCTACCACTTTCAGCCTGGGTGACATACTCATGGCCGTAGGGATCTTCGCGTTCATAATGAATGTGATGCACGCGGGTTTTCTCGAGGGACAAAAGAATGGTAGAATTAAGGGCAATGAGAGCTAAGGAAAGCTACCTGACCGCTTTTGAGTTTGCACGCAGAAAAGGAGATATGTATGTCAATTTTGAAGAATCTTTTCAACTCCAACGACCGGGAGCTCCGAAAAATAGGACCAACTGTCGATTCAGTGGCAAGATTTGAGCCTACTTTTGAGCGAACCTCCGACTCGGACCTCCAGCGCAAGACAGGTGAGTTTCGGGAACGTATTTCCAGGGGTGAGCCCATGGACAAAATTCTTCCCGAAGCCTTTGCGGTTGTTAGGGAGGTCTCCAGACGTGTACTCGATATGCGGCATTTTGACGTACAAATACTAGGTGGTGTTGTTCTTCATCAGGGACGGATTGCAGAGATGCAAACTGGTGAAGGGAAAACGCTTGTGGCGACTCTTCCGGCATATTTGAACGCGATAGGAGGCGCTACCGTACACGTAGTTACGGTCAACGATTATCTGGCGAAACGAGACAGGGAATGGATGGGTCAAATATATAGGTTTCTAGGCCTGGATGTAGGACTTGTGATCCCTGGTATGGAAGTGGCGCAGAAGAAGGCCTCGTATTCCTGCCCTATCATCTACGGCACAAATACAGAATTTGGTTTTGACTATCTTAGAGATAATATGGCTTGGCGGAAGGATGACCTTGTTCAAAGCCCCCTAAACTACGCCATAATCGACGAGGTTGACTCAATTTTGATAGATGAGGCTAGAACCCCTCTCATAATTTCTGGCCGCGGTGAGGGCACTACAGACAAGTACATAAGATTTCGGGATCTTGCTCGTATGCTAAAACGAGATAAGCACTATACAGTTGACGAGAAGGCGAAAACGATTGTCTTGACTGATGAAGGCATTGAGAGAACAGAAGAATGGCTGGGTATAGATGACCTTTCAGACGAGGGAAACATAGGGTTGGAACACTATGTTAAGCAGGCTTTAAGGGCTAAAGAACTGATGCATCGCGATGTTGACTACGTGGTGAAAAACGGAGAAGTTTTGATAGTTGATGAATTTACCGGCCGTATTCTTGTGGGCAGAAGATTTTCAGATGGTCTTCATCAGGCAATTGAAGCAAAAGAAGGCGTAGAGATAAAAGAGGAAAGTGATACTCTTGCTACCATAACTGTCCAGAACTTTTTCAGGATGTACGACAAACTTTCGGGCATGACAGGAACTGCCGCGACCGAAGAACCAGAATTTCTAGAAATATACGGCTTGGACGTTGTATGTATTCCGCCAAACAAGTCCCTAATAAGGACCAATATGCCTGATTCAATTTGGAAGACCGAAGGTGCCAAGTTCGAGGCTGTCGTAGAAGAAATTGACCGTATGCATCAAGTCGCGCGGCCTGTCCTTGTGGGCACACGTTCTGTGGAGAAATCGGAGATGCTGTCGGCAATGCTCAAAAGGAGAGGCATTGACCATGAAGTTCTTAACGCCAAGCACCACGAACGTGAAGCGGAAATAGTGGCTCAGGCTGGAAGAAAAGGCTCAGTGACCATTGCAACTAACATGGCTGGGCGGGGAACTGATATACTCCTTGGCGGCAATCCTGACTTCATGGCGCGTTCAACTCTCAGAAAAGAAGGATATGATGCTGACGTGGTTTCTGTCGCTGCGGAGAAAGTCCTTCCCCAAGCAATGCTTGCGAGAATAGAGGCAGGCACAACTGACGAGCATATTGAAGCGATTCTTGCGGCCAGAGACAGGTACAAAGAGCTTTTTGAGCAGTTCAAGAAGGTGACTGATGAAGAACATGAGGAAGTTGTATCTCTGGGCGGTCTGCATGTGCTTGGTACAGAACGTCATGAAGCCCGGCGTATAGATAACCAGCTGCGAGGTAGGGCTGGTAGGCAGGGAGATCCGGGCTCATCGAGATTCTATCTCTCCTTGGATGACGAACTTATGCGGCTATTTGGGGGAGACCTCATAAGCGGTGTTATGGAGAAAGTAGGGTTCTCGGACGACGAGGCCATAGAACATCCTTTGATCACCAAGTCTGTAGAAACGGCTCAGAAGCGTATTGAGGCGCACAACTTTTCCATAAGGAAAAATGTATTAGAATACGACAACGTTCTGAACAAGCAGCGCGAGGTCATATACTCTCAAAGACGCCAGGTACTTGAGTTTGATGACCTTTCAGATATTGTAAGGGGTATGATTGCAGGAACAGTAGAAAGAGGCTTTGGTGTTTTCTGGAATCAGGGTGAAAGGAACCATGAGGCAGATACAGATGGGCTTGTTTCTTATCTGAAAGAGTTAATGCCGGCTGCAGACTTTAGAAAAGTCCTAGATTCTGCTGGTTCGAGACAGGCTGCTCTAGACGCAGTCATGGAGGTTTTCAGCGAGGGCTATAAGGAAAAGGCGGAGATGTTAGGGCCCAATCTAAACGAGGTACAGCGGCTGATACTTCTTAGAGTGGTTGACCAAAAATGGATTGACCAGTTACGTGCAATGGAGGGTCTGCGTGAAGGCATTGGCTTAAGGGCGTATGGTCAAAGAGACCCTCTGCTTGAATATCAAAAAGAAGGCTATGACCTTTTTCAGAACATGATTGAGAACATTGAGAAAGATACTGTCGCCTATTTCTACAGGGTAACCGTATCCAAAGAAAGAGGCGTGCGAGCTGCCGGAGATGGCCAAGGAGCCGCAGGACCGGTAAGGGTAATAAGACTTACGGGGCCTCAATCTCAAGATACCGAGGGCCGGGAACAGGTAAGACCTGGGCCAGTTAAGTCCGGGAAAAAGGTGGGACGAAACGATCCCTGCCCATGTGGTAGTGGAAAGAAGTACAAGAACTGTTGTGGAAAACTTGGATAAGGAAACAAAATGTCGTATTATGCATCTTTAGAGAGCAGATGATATATACCGTGATTAGCGGAGGGAGTTTATATGTACGAAGAGGTAATAGGTGAGCTAGAGTCGTTGAGGGAAAGATTAGCTAATATCGGGAGGTCTCTTTGACCCTGTCGCGTTATCTCAGGAATTGACAGATCTTAAGACGAAAATGCAAGACCCTTCAGTGTGGGAAGACCACAGGCGAGCGCAGTCAATTGGCCGACGTATAAGCCACATTGAAGACAAACTAGATACATTTAACGATCTTAAGACCCAGATAGATGACAGTATTTCCATAGCTGTTCTGGCGGAAGAAGAAGGCGACATATCACTTCTAGAAGATCTTCATCAGACGGCACAGGAACTATCTAGAAAGATCCACGAACTCGAGTTTGAGACGTTGTTTTCTGGTCCGTATGACTCAAGAGACGCCATCGTTACTTTGCACGCGGGTGCAGGTGGGACAGAGGCCATGGATTGGGTTGAAATGCTCTACAGAATGTACTCGAGGTGGGTTGAGCGCAAAGGGTTCGAGCTAGAGACTCTTGATATGTTGCCTGGCGAGGAAGCCGGGCTGAAGAGTGTGAGTTTTTCTGTAAAAGGGGACCATGCATATGGTTTTTTGCGTCCGGAAAAGGGCGTTCACAGGTTGGTAAGGATTTCTCCTTTCGATTCAAATCAGAGAAGGCACACCTCTTTTGCATCTGTGGATGTACTGCCTGAAATTGAGACGGAAGAAGAAGTGGATGTAAACCCAGATGAGCTAAAGATAGACACATATAGGTCTTCGGGCGCAGGCGGCCAACACGTCAACAAGACTGATTCGGCTGTTAGGATCACGCATATTCCTACGGGTATTGTGGTTACGTGCCAGAATGAGCGTTCTCAGCACTCGAATAAGATTGTGGCAATGAGGGTCCTTAAAGCCAAACTCTTGGCTCTTAAAGAGGAAGAAAGGCTAAAGGAAATTGAAAACCTCAGAGGCCCTCAGAAAGAGATTACATGGGGAAGTCAGATCAGATCATATATCTTTCAGCCGTATACTTTGGTTAAAGACCATCGCACAGGGCTTGAGATAACCAATGTGGAACGTGTCATGGACGGCGAGATAGACGACTTCATATATGCCAAACTGCGGCAAGATGCCGAACGGGCAGTAGCCGGATAACATATCTTAACCTACGGAAGGTGGTTTTGAAATGCCAAGGAGATACATGACATATCTTGTCATATTGGCAGCGGTGGGCGCGTTCTTAGTTGGGTGGTTCGGTAGAGGGGCGGTTTTTGCCGGTAGCACCGCTTTGCCTGGGAGCGAAGAAGATCCGTTAGTGTCAAGGTCTTACGTAGATTCGGTAGTAAAAATGACTGTAGTCGAACTTTCTTCAGGGCAGAGTCTGATTGGGTATTCAGGGACCGAGATCATCCTTAGGTCGGGAACGGCGACCGTGGTCGATTCGGAACTTGGTGGGCTATGCGATTCTACTCTTGGATCTGATCTCACAAAAGGCACACAAGTGCCGAAAAATCACCTGCTTCTAGTGCCGAGAGATGACGGCAGAGGGATAAAAGCTACCTCTAACGCTTTCGTAATGGTGCGCGGCAAGTTTGATATTAGGTAGGGTATCGGAGTTCTAGACGTGGTCTAGTTGAGACAGGACAATGTCGATGTTCTCCTGGGCCAAGGAGGAGAATGTCGATAGTTTTTCATTCAGCTCTTGTTTGTAGATGTCACCATCTCGGATCAACGCTGAGAATTCTTCTACAATGTCAAAGTTGGGTTCCTCTTGCGGGTATGGCAGAACTGGACAACCTGCGGTCCTGCAAAACGCACTGATTTTTGGGTCTATGTCTACCCCAATAAATGGGATTGCGACTCTAGATGATAGTATTAGAGTGTGTAATCGCATTCCCAGGCAAAATTGACCACAGCTGAGGATGCCAAGAGCGTCTTCGGGCGTGACATTAGAGACAACAGGCAATGGATCTATGTTCATTTTTGCAAGATCCTGGTTCAGTTCAGCGGTCAACGCCAGGTCTCTATCTTGCATTGCAAGAAAACACGGCGATAGTCCCTTTTTCCTGAGCAGAGATACAAGGGCTTTGATTTGGTCGTAAAACCAGGTCGGCGCATTTATGTCTCTTAGGGCAATCCAGACGATACTCTCTTGGGCGTCTACCTCATGGGACTCAAGAATTTCCCTCACTAGATGGTCTGGGGATGGTTCTAAAAGAAAAGCCGGGTCTGCCGTTACCTTTATGTCTTTGGTCACTCCTATTTTCAGGAGCTCCTCCTTGGAGTCAGCATCTCTTACGGTAACAGCTTGCACTTTTCCCATAGCCCTTCTCGTAAGCAGTCTACCCAAACGAGAGTTTATGGGACCAATTCCATTTGCGTATACAACTACAGGCTTCTCGTAGAAATCTGAGATATGAATTATAGAAAGGTAGTACAGAAGAGATCTAAAAGAAGTAGCGTCCTGCAGTAGACTTCCACCGCCGAAGATCACTAGATCTGACCTTTTCACGGCTTTTTTGACCTCGCCCAAAGACATTCTAGGATACGACTCTACACTGTATGTCTTGCTGGTTTCCTCGGGATGTTGAGAAAGAACCATGATATCGAGGTCAGGTCTGGCATTTCTCAGAGCTTTCACAGTAGAAGCTAGTATAGCTTCGTCCCCTATGTTGCCAAAACCATAATATCCGGAAAGGAGAATCCTACTCACACTTCCGCACCTCTTTTTCTTGCATAACCCGTGTACTGATCTATTGACCATAAGACAGGATGAAAATCAAGTCTTTTTGAATCATAACAAAAAAGGATACTCTTAAGGAAGTGTTGTATCCTTCGACAGATGGATAAGCGGACGGAATCTAAGACTATGGAGCACGAGAACCGTCCCCGTGTTACACTGAAAAGGGTGAGGACAGGTTGGCCGATATTCTTGGTGTTGAATTTTATCCTGTGACGCTTGGTGGTGCGTTGAGCACAATGGAGTGGATGCTCTCTCAAGAGGACGGTCGTACAAGGCTTGTTGTCACGGCTAATCCTATTATGGTTATGACCGCTCAGAAGGATCCTGAGTTTATGGAGATACTCAGACGGGCGGATCTGATTGTGCCTGATGGTGTAGGAATTCTCTGGGCGGCTCGCAGGAAAGGTCTGGATTTGCCTGAGAGGGTAACAGGTGTAGAATTGGCTTACGCTATGCTAGGTTCGGACGTTTCGCCTAAGGTTTTCTTTTTGGGTGGAAAAGAAGGGGTAGCGGAGAAAGCAGCTCAAAACGCTAGGGAGATGTTTCCTGGCGTCAGGATATCAGGGGCCCATCACGGATATTTCTCCTCTGATGAGGAGAGTGAAGTTGTAGAGGCCATCAGAGATAATGAAACAGATGTTCTGTTTTGCGCTATGGGATCGCCGAAGCAGGAAAAATTCATATGGAAGCATAAAAACGAACTGGGTGCCAAAGTAGGCATAGGAGTTGGCGGGGTTCTTGATGTTTTGGCAGGAGAGAAGAAGAGGGCGCCTGAGCTTGTACAGAGACTGGGTCTGGAGTGGTTGTACAGGCTAATCCTCGAACCTAGCAGGATAAAACAGGACGTTTTACTATTGGAGTTTGCAGCCAGAGTCTTTTTTAGTGGCAGCGATGAAAAGGAAGATCGCAAATTGGAGGGCTAGATGATGCAGGAATCTCCAGGCGAGAGCATGGAAGAAACAGTTCGCTTAATAAAGGAAAAGGCAAGGGATATCAGAATCAACGTAATAAAGATGACATGTAAGGCTGGCTCGGGTCATCCGGGCGGGTCTTTGTCTTGCGCAGACATACTGAGCACATTGTATTTTGGCAGGGTGCTTGATGTAAAGCCTGACGATCCTTTATGGCCCGATAGAGATAGATTTATTCTCTCTAAAGGTCATGCTGCTCCCGCGCTGTATGCGGCATTAGCTGAAAAGGGTTTTTTCTCAAAAGATCTCTTACCTACGCTCAGACAGTTGGGTTCACCTTTGCAAGGGCATCCTGACTGTCGCAAAGTTCCAGGGGTTGAAGTCTCTACAGGTTCTCTGGGTCAGGGCTTGTCCATGGGAGTGGGGATGGCTCTTGCAGGTAAATTGGACAAGAAGCAATACAGAGTCTGGGTACTGCTGGGAGATGGTGAATGTCAGGAAGGGCAGGTGTGGGAAGCCGCAATGGCGGCTTGTCACTACAAGCTAGACAACCTTACGGCTGTAGTTGACCACAATCACCTTCAGATAGACGGCAGGATTGAGGACATAATGTGCCCTGAACCTTTATCGGAGAAGTTCAGAGCATTCGGTTGGAACGTTCTTTCGGCAAACGGTCATAGCCCTTTGGAGCTTCTTAGTGCCTTTGAGAAGGCAAGTGCGGAAGAAGGACGCCCTTCCGTTGTAATTGCTGAGACTGTAAAGGGCAAGGGCGTGAGTTTCATGGAGAACAAGAAAGAATGGCATGGGAAAGCTCCGACTGCAGAAGAAGCGGTCAGAGCCATAGAAGAGTTGATGAGGCAAGAGGCTTAGCAGTTCATCCATGTCGTTTTCGTAGAATTAGTGTGCAAAAGGGTGAATTAAGAATGTCTGAAGTGTCTGAAATGAAAGCAACAAGGGACGCCTATGGTGAGACCTTGGTTGAACTAGGCAGGGAGAATCCTGGTATCTGTGTGCTGGATGCGGATCTGTCTTCCTCTACCAAGACATCTATGTTCGCAAAAGCGTTCCCTGACCGGTTTTTTAACGCTGGAATAGCGGAAGCTAATATGATGGGTATTGCGGCAGGACTTGCACGATCGGGTAAGGTTCCTTTTGCATCGACTTTTGCTGTGTTCGCAAGCGGCAGGACATATGATCAAGTGCGACAGTCGATTGCCTATCCTGGCTTCAACGTCAAGATAGTAGCTTCTCACGGCGGGCTTACCGTAGGACCCGATGGAGCATCTCACCAAGCCCTGGAGGATATCGCACTTATGAGGGCAATTCCGGGCATGGTAGTTGTAGTGCCTTGCGATGCACAGGAAACACGCCTTGCTGTAAGGGCTGCGGCTGCTTATGAAGGGCCGGTCTACATTAGGTTGGGTAGGGAGAAAGTGCCGCAGATTCTCAAACCCTATGAGATCTTTGAGATCGGAAGGGGCTTGGTTCTGTGGCCTGAATTGTCCGAAGGTTCTATCGATGATCCTATAGAAGAGAGATTGCGTTCGGATTCGGAGGAACCACCTTTTGACGTCTGTTTCATAGCTTGCGGAGTGACGGTTCAGCCGGCTTTGGAAGCGGCCCAAACTCTTGAAGGAGAAGGGATTTCGTGTCTTGTCATAGACATGGCATGCATAAAACCCATCGACGAAGCCTTGCTAGGAAAAGCTGCAAGGAGCAGTCGGGTGATCATAACCTGTGAGGAACATAACATCATTGGTGGTTTGGGTAGCGCAGTATGCGAAACTGTGAGCAGAATACATCCAGTCCCTGTGATCCGCCTAGGTGTTAACGATGAATTCGGCCAGTCTGGTTCGGCTAAGGAACTCATGGAAGCTTACGGGCTTACGCGTGAAAGGTTTTGCGAAGAAGCAAGGAGCTTTCTGGGAACGTGGTGGCAGTTTTTCTCATAAAGTCGCATACTAGCCGTATCTGGGAACAGGATGCGCAGGAATTGTGTCGAATAATAGTATGCAAGCACAAGGACATTTTTCGTTGGGGTACTACGGCAGGTGACTAATTTGATCAGTTTGAGGAATGTATCTAAAGATTATGGCAGCAGCGTGAAAGCCTTGGACTCGGTAACTCTTGGCATAGACAAGGGCGAGTTTGTGTTTATTGTGGGTCCTAGCGGCGCAGGCAAATCCACCCTCATTAAGCTATTATATAGAGAAGAAGTACCGTCTGACGGTCAAGTTGTGGTTTTAGGCAAAGACATGGCGAAGATTCGGCGAAGGGAGATCCCTTTTCTCAGACGACGTATAGGCGTCGTGTTCCAAGATTTCAAGCTGCTTGAGGACAAGACCATAGGAGAGAACATATCTTTCGCTTTAGAGGTTACGGGTGCGCCAACACGCGAAATCAAGAAGAGGGTAACGCAAGTGTTGAACCTAGTTGGCCTGAAAGACAGGAAGGATGCGTATCCTAATGAACTGTCAGGGGGGGAGCAGCAAAGAATTGCAATTGCCAGAGCACTCGTCCGGAATCCTGATATTCTCTTGGCAGATGAACCTTCTGGTAATCTAGATCCTAAGACGTCTCATGAGATTTTTAGCCTTCTCGAGCGCGCTAACATGTACGGCACAACTGTAGTGGTTGCAACTCATGCACAGGATATGGTCAATCTCTTGAAGAAGAGAGTAATCGAACTCAGAAACGGCACACTCATACGTGACGAGAGAAGAGGGGCGTATAGTTCTTGAGGTTCATAGGATATGTGTTCTCTGAAGCTTTTAGGAGTCTATGGCGCAACAAACTTTCGTCATTTCTTTCATCTCTCACAACAGGGTTTGCGTTGTTTCTGCTGGGGATTAGTTTTTTAGTGAGCATTAACCTAGGTTACATATATACGGTAGCGGAACAGCAGATGGAGATCCAAGCATATATCATAAAAGACGCAACTGCCGAGCAGATCTCTACAGCTGTAGATCAGGTGCAGAAAATACAGGGTGTTAGCACCGTAAAATATGTGAGCAAGGAAGATGCTCTTGAAGAATTGAAATTGATGTTCAAGGACAAGGCGTCTGTGCTCGACTCTTTGAAAGAAGAAAACCCTTTGCCTGCGAGCATAAGGGTGAGAACTAGCAGTGTGGAACAAATCGACGCTGTTGTGGCTGAGATTCGAACTCTTGATGTTGTAGACGATGTTATTTACCAAGAGGAAGTCTCTAGGCGAATGATGTCCATTGGCCGGGCTGTTCAATATGTGTCTCTTGGCGGTATGGTTGCAGTAGGGGCAGTTTCCATAATGGTCATAGGGAATTCGATTAGGTTGACGATCGATTCTAGACGGCACGAAATCGCGGTAATGAAGCTCGTAGGTGCTACCGATGGATTTGTTGTGGGGCCCTTCATACTTGAGGGAGTAGTAATAGGCATATTTGGGAGCATTTTGGGTACCGTCTTTGCAGTTGGCATTTACAATTGGCTCTTTGAAAAGCTTTACGAGTTCATTCCATTTGTACCAATGTATGTGCTGGATGCTCAGTCGAAACTGCAGATGTTTGGGATAATGGCTGTTACGGGGATCGTGGTTGGGGTCGCAGGTTCGGTGCTTTCTGTCCGAAGACATCTGAAAGTGTAATCGCTAGGGGGGTTGTTATGAAAAAAGGCAGATCTAGATGCAAAAGTATCATGGCGTTGGTTCTGCTTGCTGCCTTTTGCCTTGCTTTCATTCCATACCTCAATGTTGCAAGAGCAGGAATTCTGGATGATAAATACACAGAACTTGAGCAGATGCAAAAGGAAATTGAGCAATATCAGAAACAGATTGATTCAAAACGGCGCTCAGAGAGTTCTGTCCTGAAGGAACTAGAGAAGTTGGAGATGGAGCTTACTTTGTCGGAGAAGGAACTCGCCTACATGGTAGCTCGAATTGAATATCTAAATGGAAGAATAGATGAAACAAAAAATGAAATCAAAGATATGGAAGATAAGATAGCAGAGCAGAAAGGTCTTTTCGACGAAAGACTCGTTTCTATGTACAAAGCCGGGAGAATGTCTTACCTGGAAATACTATTGAATTCAGATAGCATCTCGGATTTCACGGCTAGGTTGTACTATCTTCGGGAGGTGGCCCAGGATGACGTCCGCCTTATCGAAGAGTACGAAGCTATGAAAGTTGCGCTTGACGAGAAAAAAGAAGTGCTTGAGAAAGACCTTAACGACATAACCTGGTCAAAGAAGCAAGAGGAGCAAAAAAGAGCTGCGGTCGCCTCTCGAAGCACAGACAGGGAAAGATATCTGGCACAATTGCAGCAGGATAGGAAGAAGCTTGAAGAAACCCTGGACGAAATGGAGCGCGAGTCTAAAGCTCTGGAGCAGGTGATTGTAGAACTTCAAGCACAGGGTCATCAGCGTGAAAAACCTGAGGGCCTGTCTATGATACGTCCTGTTTCGGGCGGGTGGATAAGTGACGAATATGGAAACAGGTGGCACCCAATACTTGGAAAATACAAATTTCATTCAGGCATAGATATTGCCGTCAATTCCGGTACTCCTATAAAGGCCGCGGAAGATGGAACTGTTATCTTGTCCGGTTCCAATGGCGGGTACGGGCTTTGCGTAATCATTGACCATGGCGGCGGTATTTCAACCCTTTACGGTCATGCTTCTAAGCTATTAGTGAAAGTCGGAGATGTGGTTACAAGAGGCGAATCGATTGCCCTGGCTGGGAGCACAGGGGTGTCTACCGGTCCTCACCTTCACTTTGAAGTACGTGTGAAAGGTGTTACGGACAACCCGAAGAATTGGGTATCTTTTTAGACCATATATTGGGTCTCATGACGCACATGTAACTACTGCTTATCCAGGTTGGTATGGGAGTCTTATGCACAAGCCGGTCGTGCCAACCTGGGTAAGCAGTTTCGTCTTGGATGTGCTAGACTAAGTATGATACCTCATGTCTTGTGCAAGATCTGAATGCAGTAGACTGTTGTGGCTCAACAAAGCAAAGAACGGCGGTGGCTCTATGGAAAGCAGCTCGAAGCGAAAAACCGTAAGACTATGTGTTATCACAGCCCTTATATCTGTTCTAGTGACACTTGGATTATGTTCATACCTTGTGATTAGTTATACTCCTATAGCAAAAGTATACGAAGTCCTAAGGGTTTTGGACCAAGCATACTACAAGGATTTCGACAAAACTAGTTTGATGGAGGGTGCTCCACGCGGGGTTGTGTCAGCTCTCGGCGATCCTTACACCACATACATGACAAAAAAAGAGTGGACCGAGTTTTACATCACCACTAGCGGTGAATACTCTGGCGTCGGTATCACTATAGGGGTAAAGGATGGGAAAATTACCGTTGTCGCGCCAATGAAGGGAACCCCCGCCGACAAGGCCGGTATCAAGGCAAATGACATAATTCTCAGCGTTGATGGCAAAGACGTCGCTACTAGCGACGAAGCTGCGTCCCTGATCAGAGGCCCTGCTGGAAGCGAAGTGAGCATCAGCGTATATCGCAATGGCGAAACCCTTGAGTTTGTGCTTGTGAGAGAGAACATTGTGATTCCTGCCGTAAACTATGAAATGAAGGAAGGTACCATAGGCTACATCGAACTCATAACTTTTAGCGAAAATGCCGCTGTAGAAACGTCTAATGCTCTGAAGGACCTAAAGGCCCAGGGTGCTCAGGCAATCATACTTGATCTGCGCTACAATGGTGGAGGCCTCTTAGACAAGTGCATAGACATTGCGAACTTGTTTGTACCTAAAGGCACGGTTGTTACTATCAGCGGAAGAAAGTTCGAGAAGACGAGCTTCAACTCATCGGGGACGGGATTGGGCATGCCGCTTTTTGTCCTGGTCAACGAGGGGACTGCCAGTGCCTCAGAAATCTTGGCGGGAGCCATACAAGATTACGAGGTAGGCACTTTGATAGGCAAGACTACCTTTGGGAAAGGTCTGGTGCAGAATTCCTATGAGCTAAGCGATGGGTCGTATGTCAAAGTCACAATAGCCGAATACCTGACTCCTAAGGGGCGTTCTATCCATGGAATAGGGCTTGAGCCGGACGTGATCATAGAAGGTGACGAGGAACAGCTTGCAAAGGCGTTGGAACTTGCCAAGGCTGAGATTAATAGGACTTTCTAGCCTCTATCCGGTTTTCGTATGAGAGGGGAATACATGTGGGCCCATTGATTGAGCTGATTGGTTCGGTTATTCGTTCTTACCCGAGTATATTTAGCAATGCTGTGGTAGATGGCTTGTATTTGGTTGTGCTGGTTCTTGTGGCAGTTCAGTATCACAAGATACAGTCTCTTGAGGAGAAAATGTATGGTGCAGCGAAGAACAAGGCGTTTCGCAATACACTTTACGCCATAGGCCTTGGGCTGGTGGGTGGATTGCTTGCGAGCCTCCTTTTGGTTGTAGTTGGGGTGTCAGTAAGTGACAGTGGGATAGGTTACCTTTTTCCACTGGCTTTATTGCTGTTTCTGGTAGGCCCCAGATTTGTGTGTTACTCGTATGCAGGTGGTCTTGCGGGCCTTAGTTACCTTCTATTTGGGTGGCCGAAGATCAACGTGCCGTCGGTTATGGGTCTCGTTGCATGTCTTCATGCTGCGGAATCTTTTCTAATAAGGATATCGGGGCATTCGTGCTCTACTCCTTTTTATGTTTCGCGTAAGGACGGGCAGGTAGTTGGCGGCTTTGCACTTCAGCGGTTTTGGCCTATTCCCCTTATTGTGTTATTTCTTATACAAGCGCCATTTCTTGCAGATGTACAGGACCTGATTTACCTTCCCGATTGGTGGCCATTGATAAGGACACCTTCTGAACTACGCGCCGAACACATGATTTTTGCAATGATGCCCGTAATTGCGGCACTAGGTTACGGTGATATCGCTGTTGCAACAAACCCCAAGGATAAATCCATAAGCACATCGAAGAACCTCATGCTCTTTAGCGTGGTTTTACTGGTCCTTTCAATTATGGCATCAAGATGGCCTTTTTTTGCGTGGGTCGCGGTATTGTTCTCGCCAATTGGACATGAACTGGTGATAAAGAAAGGCCTTAAGGAGGAGTTTGAAAATCCCCCGATATATGTGCCGCCTGAGAAAGGTGTCATGGTCCTTGACGTTGTGCATGGCAGTGTTTCAGAAAAGTCGGGGATCAGAAGTGGAGACATAATAGTCTCAGTTGATGGCTTGGAAGTAGGTTCCAGGGATGATTTTGCAAATAGCATTGAGTCTTCAGAATCAGAAACTGTGGTTTTGACTGTAAAGAGAACCGGTGAAGATGGTAAGGCCGAAACGATCCATACTGACGTTCGAAGAACCCATGGGGAAGCCCTAGGGATAATCCTGGTTCCCGAGCCGGGAGATGAGCCCATGGTGAGCCAATACAGCGAAGGGATCATCGTCACGTTCATAAAGAAAATGCTAAGAAAGAAGTCACTCAAACCTACAGATACTAACCAGTAGTCTCACGGCAAAGCAAGGTTTTCCTGTGGAAACACCGCCTACACATAGGGTTTATTTTCATGTCTGGACGCATATAGAACATTTGATTGCCTACCCCTCGCCGGTTATAATAAATGGACGGGGGAATGGAATTGTCTGATTTTGAACTAGTTTCTGATTTCAGGCCAGAAGGAGACCAGCCTGAAGCCATAGATGCCCTTGTGGATGGCGTACGGAAGGGATACAAGCACCAAGTGCTGCTGGGGGTTACAGGCTCAGGCAAGACGTTTACTATTGCCAACGTAGTCGCACGGCTCAATCGTCCTACCTTGGTGGTTTCTCACAACAAGATCTTGGCTGCTCAGTTGGCTTCAGAGTTTAAGTCCTTCTTCCCTAATAACGCGGTTGAGTACTTCGTTAGCTACTATGACTATTACCAGCCAGAGGCATATATTCCTCAGACGGATACCTACATAGAAAAGGACGCCATGATTAACGACGAGATCGACAAGCTGAGACACTCAGCAACGTGCGCCTTATTTGAACGTAGAGACGTCCTTACCGTGGCGAGCGTATCTTGCATCTACGGCTTGGGTTCACCGGAAGACTACAGAGACCTTGTTCTTTCGGTACGCAAAGGAATGCAGAAAGAAAGAGAGGAGATCCTTCGGAGGCTGGTAGATATACAGTACACTCGAAACGATATAGATTTTCAGCGGGGTACGTTTAGGGTTCGTGGTGACACCATAGAGATCTATCCGGCAGGAGCGACCGGCACAGCTATACGAGTTGAGCTATTCGGGGATGAGGTAGAAAGAATCTTGCAGTTTGACGTACTTACAGGACGGGCTATTTCAGAGATGAATCACGCCATGATCTACCCTGCCAAACACTACGTGGTCAAAGATGACAAAATGGCGACTGCTATCGAGACTATAGAAGAAGAACTGGAGATAAGACTAAGAGAACTTAGGGAACAAGGTAAAATCCTCGAAGCTTACAGGCTTGAGCAGAGGACTAAGTTTGACTTGGAGATGCTCCAGGAGATGGGATACTGCTCGGGAATTGAAAACTATTCTAGGCATCTTACCCAAAGGTTACCTGGGCAGCCGCCATACACCCTGCTAGATTTCTTTCCAGAGGACTTCATAGTGGTAATAGACGAGTCTCACGTGACTATACCCCAACTTCGGGCCATGTACGAGGGGGATCGCTCTCGAAAAGAGTCATTAGTGAATTTCGGATTCAGGCTGCCTTCGGCGTTCGACAATAGGCCGCTTACTTTCGATGAGTTCATGTCAAAAGTGGGCCAGGTAATCTACGTATCTGCTACGCCAGGTCCTTTTGAGCTTGGAGTTGCTTCTCAAATAGTAGAGCAGGTTGTACGCCCTACGGGGCTTGTCGATCCGGAGATAGAGGTTAGGCCGACAAAGAATCAAATAGATGACTTAGTCGCTGAGATACAAGGGGCTTCTTCTAGAAACGAGAGGGTCTTAGTAACTACCCTCACAAAGCGCATGGCAGAGGATCTTACTGAGTATCTTAGGGAGCTAGGGATAAAAGTAACCTACATGCACTCCGATGTAAAGACTCTGGAACGCATGGAGATAATCAGAGATTTGAGGCTTGGCGTTTTTGACGTCCTAGTAGGTATAAACCTCCTTAGAGAGGGGCTTGATCTGCCTGAGGTTTCGCGAGTTTGCATATTGGACGCTGATCGAGAAGGGTTTTTGCGATCCGAAACGTCTCTTATACAAACTACTGGAAGGGCAGCCCGAAATGCAAATGGAAAAGTTATAATGTATGCAGATACCATAACAGGATCCATGGCAAGAGCCATTCGCGAAACCGAAAGACGTAGAGTGAAGCAAAAGGCATACAATGAAAAACATGGTATTGTGCCGCAGACTATAGAGAAAAAGATCCGCGACGTAATCGCGCACGAGAGGCCGCTAGAAGAAGAAAAAGTGGATTCTCTCCTCAAAGAAAAGAACTTGAGGGACATCCCAAGGAAACAAATTCCTGCAGTCATCGACACTTTGATGAAAGAAATGAAAGAAGCATCTGCCAACCTTGAATTTGAAAGGGCTGCGATCATAAGAGATATGCTATTTGAGATCGAACAATCTGGAGGAGAAATCCCATATTTGAGAGGTAAACGGAATGTTCCACGATAAACTAGTTATAAGGGGTGCGCGTCAGCACAACCTAAAGAACATAAACCTAGAAATACCTAGAAACACCTTGACAGTCATAACCGGGTTATCAGGCTCGGGTAAGAGCTCGTTAGCTTTTGATACCATCTACGCTGAAGGTCAGAGGCGGTACGTCGAGTCTTTATCCGCCTATGCCAGACAGTTCCTAGGTCTTATGGATAAGCCCGATGTAGACTACATAGAAGGTCTATCGCCTGCCATTTCTATTGATCAGAAATCCGGGGTTAGGAATCCCCGGTCGACTGTAGGTACCGTGACAGAGATATATGACTACCTGCGTCTTCTTTACGCGCGTGTGGGCCATCCTCATTGTCCTAAATGTGGGAAACCTATCTCCCGACAAAGCGTGGACCAGATAGCTGATCAAATCCTTGAACTGCCCGAAGGTACAAGGTTTTCGGTGTTGGCTCCTTTGGTGCGAGGCAGAAAAGGGGAGTACGAAAGGGTCTTCGATGACATTCAAAAGTCAGGGTTCGTAAGGGTCAGGGTTGATGGAGTTACGGGAGAGATTTCAGAGTTTTTGGGTACGCGGTTGTCAAAACACAAGAAGCACGACATAGAGGTGGTTGTTGACAGGCTGGTACTTCGAGAAGGCACGCGCCAGAGGCTTGTGGATTCGCTGGAAACTGCCCTTTCCTTGTCAGGTGATCTTGTGTGCATTGAACTTGTTGTCGATGACAAGAAAGAAGATATCATTTTCAGCCAGTCTCTGGCCTGTCCTGATTGCGGTATATCCATACCTGAACTTGAGCCCAGGTTGTTTTCCTTCAATAGCCCGTTTGGTGCTTGCCCTGCATGCAATGGACTGGGAGTCAACATGGAAATTGATCCTGAAATGATTATTCCTGATAGAAGAAAGTCCATTTCCGATGGCGCTATCGCGCCTTGGAATGGAACTCCTGACGGATATTACGCACAGCTTCTGGACGCTGCAGCCGAGTACTTGGGCGTATCTACAGACGTGGCGATTCAGGATCTCCCGCCTGAACATATTGAAGCGATTCTATACGGAATTTCAGACCGGAAGATACCTTTTCACTATGAAAGCCCTTACGGTAGAGAATCGGATCGTCTGGTTACTTTTGAAGGAGTCATTCCCAATCTACAAAGGCGCTATAACCAGGCCACCAGTGATGACGTAAGACAGTGGGTAGAGCAGTTTATGGCTGCTGTGCCCTGTCCTGTTTGTGAAGGTAAGCGTCTCAGACCCGAAGCTCTGGCAGTAACCGTAGGCGGGATCAGCATAGCTGAGCTCACCAACATGTCATGTGAAAACGCCTTGAACTTTATAAATGCTCTGACGTTCACCGAAAGAGAAGGGCTAATTGCAAATCAGATTGTAAAACAGCTTCGTTCCAGATTGACCTTTTTGACTGATGTAGGACTAGGGTATATAACGCTGAACCGTCACGCAGGAACTCTTTCCGGGGGAGAATCTCAAAGGATCCGGTTGGCGACTCAAATCGGTTCAGGTCTGGTGGGGGTTCTGTACGTACTAGATGAGCCAAGTGTAGGTCTTCACGCGCGCGACAACAAGAAACTGTTGGATACGCTGAAACACTTGCGTGACATAGGAAATACAGTAATTGTGGTTGAGCATGATGAGGAGACAATTCGTTCGGCAGATTTCGTCATAGACATTGGTCCCGGCGCCGGCGAAAAAGGCGGTTACGTTATATGCGCTGGTTCAGTAGACGATCTCATTGCGTGTGAAGAATCGCTGACCGGCCAATATCTATCTGGCAAAAGGCAGATTCCTGTTCCCAAGAAACGCCGTACGGCTGACAATTTCATCACGATCAAAGGCGCTAGGGAGCACAATCTAAAGAACATCGACGCAAAGATTCCTCTGGGGGTATTTACCTGTATAACAGGGGTTTCGGGTTCTGGGAAGAGTACTTTGGTAGATGATATCCTTTACAGGAAACTCGCGTCCTCGCTGCATGGGGCGAGACTCCGGCCAGGTGATCACGATGGGATCGAAGGCATGCAATTACTGGATAAGGTCATAAACATAGATCAGTCACCCATAGGTCGGACTCCGAGATCCAATCCGGCCACGTACACAGGAGTGTTTACTGATATAAGGCAGCTTTTTGCCGGGACTCCCGAGGCCAAAATGAGGGGGTACAAGCCGGGAAGATTCAGTTTCAACGTAAGAGGAGGCAGGTGCGAAGCATGTAGGGGGGAAGGCATCATCCGAATAGAAATGCAGTTCCTACCTGATGTGTACGTTCCATGCGAAGTGTGTAACGGCAAGAGGTACAATAGCCAGACATTGGAAGTGAAGTACCGCGGAAAGAACATAGCGGAAGTTTTGGACATGACAGTTGAAGAGGCCTTGGAGCTTTTCAAGAACGTGCCTTCGGTGAAGCGCAAACTCAAGACACTCTATGATGTTGGATTAGGATATATAAAGTTAGGGCAACCTGCTACTACGTTGTCTGGAGGAGAAGCTCAAAGAGTAAAACTGTCTACCGAGCTTTCAAGAAGGGGCAATGAGAAAACCCTTTACATTTTGGATGAACCAACTACCGGGCTTCATTTTGAAGACATACGGAAACTCTTGAGTGTCCTTCAGCGTTTGACAGATGCAGGCAGTACTGTGGTAGTTATTGAGCACAACATGGATGTCATAAAGTCGGCCGATCACATTATTGATTTGGGTCCCGAAGGAGGCGAAGAAGGTGGTTACATTGTTGCGGAAGGCACCCCTGAGGAGGTCATGAACCACCCGTCTTCTTATACAGGTCAGTCTTTGAGAAAGGTTCTGCCTGTGTCTAAAGATAATGCAAAGAAACTGCCATCTAGGCAAAAAGCGACCAAGTCGTCCCAAAGTCTAAACTCGGAAAAGTCAAAAAAGGCGCAAGGTCACAGCAAAGTGGCTGTGGAAAATGGTACTGGTGTTGGGGTAAATGAATGTGAAAAATAGCTCGCAACAAGAACGTATGTGGGCCGGCATCACCGGTGATCGTGAAATCTTAAGCGAGAAGACAAAAGATCTACCTACTTCTCCCGGAGTCTATGTGTTTCGCGATGAAGCCGGGGAGGTTCTCTATGTTGGCAAAGCCAGAAACCTAAAGAACAGGGTCCGTTCGTACTTTATGTCGAATCTATCGCCTAAGACCGAAGCACTCATGGAGAGAGTAGGCGGCCTAGAAACAATAATAGTAGATTCTGAAGCAGAAGCTCTGATTCTAGAGTGTAACCTCATAAAGAAGCACCGCCCTAGGTACAACATATTGCTGCGAGATGACAAGAATTATCCTTACCTCAGAATAGGAATAGAGGAACAGTGGCCAAGAGTCACTATCGTTAGAAGAATGAGCCAGGATGGTGCGCGATACTTTGGGCCGTTCACCAAAGCGGGGTCGCTTAGAGAGACACTCTCTGTTCTGCGTCGGATTTTCCCATACAGAACCTGTTCGGACACGTATCTGTCACAGACGTCTCGTCCGTGTTTGGACTACCAGATAGGAAGATGTCTAGGGCCTTGTACTGGGAACATGGACCGAGAGACCTATATGGAAACAATCGATGGCGTAATCAAGTTTTTGGAAGGTCGACACAAGGACGTTAGAGATACCCTAACTGCGCATATGGAGCAGTGTGCTGAGAACCTTGACTTCGAGAATGCTGCAAGGATCAGAGATCGGATTTCCGCACTTGATGATGTAACTCAAAAGCAGAAAATCGTACTTCCCGACATGAAAGACCGAGACATCCTAGGATTGGCACGTTCGGGGAGACTCAGTTTTGTTGCCCTTTTGCCGGTGCGGGAAGGAAAACTCATGGGCAAGGAAGGGTTTGTTCTTTCGGGGACTGAATTTGACGAAGATTCTGAGATAATAAGTGCGTTTATGGCCCAATATTATCCGAATGCTTCCTTTGTTCCAAGGGAGGCTGCGGTTCCTGTTTCTTTGCCTGACGCTGACGAAGTCAGTGAGTATACGGGCTTACGAGTGAGGGTTCCCAAGAGGGGCGTGCTAAAAGACCTCGTGTCAATGGCAAACGACAATGCTAGGGCGATGATGCAGGCGTATATACCCAAGTATCAAAAGGAACAAGAAGAGAACCTGAAGGCTCTTGAAGATCTAGCCGGCGCTCTAGACCTGCCCGCCCTACCTTTGAGGGTTGAGTGCTATGACATTTCAAATACCTCTGGGAAAGAGGCTGTGGCATCAATGGTCTGCTTGGTAGATGGTAAGCCGGATAAATCTTCTTATCGGAGGTTTCGAATGAAGACAGATGGGAAACCTGATGACTATGCCATGATGCAAGAAGTGCTGTGGAGACGTTTCAAAAGGGGGCTTCAAGAGAGGGACGCCATAGAAAAAGAAGGTAAGATGTCGCGAAGGCAGAGCAAATTTGCAGTTTTTCCTGACCTTATTATTGTCGATGGGGGGAAAGGACAGGTAAGCGCGGCAAAGCAGGTTCTAGACGAGCTGGAACTGGACATACCTCTCGCAGGTCTTGCAGAGCGAAATGAAGAGATTTTCTTGCCCCATAGATCCGAACCAATAGTACTCCCTAGAGACTCAGGCGCTTTGTTCCTGGTTGTTAGGATTCGCGACGAGGCGCACAGATTTGCTATTTCATATCATCGAAAGATCAGGGACAAAAAATCCATAGATACTGAATTGTCTCAGATCCCGGGGCTAGGCCCCAAGAAAGCCAAGGATCTTCTCAAGGCTTTCGGCAGCGTAGCTTCTGTAAAATCCGCATCCTACGACGAACTCCTCAAAGTCAAAGGGATTGGTCCAAAACTGGCCTCATCCATCCTCGAGTATTTCGCCAGTCACCGCTAACACGAAAGAGTTCAATCGATTAATTAATATTATTAATATTGCTATTGACATTTCTAAACCTTCTGTCATATATTGATAAAGAAAGGTGGGATGAAACGTGCCGAATGAAGTGATTGGAAGGTGTCCTGTTTGTTCTCAGCCTATGGAGGTTACAGAACTAGAATGTCCCGTTTGCCATACCAAAATATCGGGCAACTTTGAACTGTGCAAGTTCTGTTCGCTCACGCCCGAACAAAAGGGGTTTGCAGAAGTATTCATAAAGAACCGAGGTAACATCAAAGAGGTTGAGCGGGAGCTGGGAATCTCATACCCCACTGTAAGAAGCAGACTGGAGTCTTTGATAAGGGCATTAGGGTATCCAGTAGACGGAGAAGAGGCCGGTTATGCTGACGAGGAGAGATATTCGGAACAACGGAGAATGATCTTGGATAGACTCGATAGCGGAGAAATAAGTGCCCAGGATGCAACAAGAATGCTGAAGAACCTGGGTCGCCGGTGAGAATTTCAGCCAATTGTAAGGGGGAAGAGTTGTGTCGAAAGAGGAAAAGATGCTCATTCTCGAAATGGTGAAAGAAGGCAAGATTGCACCGGAACAAGGTGTTGAGTTGCTCAATGCCCTTGGGCGGGCCAACCTGCCTCCCAAAGCGCCTTTGAGATTTGGACCCGGTATCTCAGGTGAAATCGAAGACAAAGAGGAGTCAATAGAGAAAACGGTAGAGAAGATAGAGGAATTGGCAGAATCAAAAGCCGAGAGTCTGGCCGAACGCATTAGCCACATGTTTTCAGGCAGTACGGCACGGGGCCCACGGTTTGAGTTCTCAGATGAATTTCACGGCGAGTTAGATCCGGAAGGCGAAATTGAGGTGGAGCTGCGGTCCTCAAACGGTGCGATCGAGGTCAGAAGCTGGGACAAATCGGGTTATAGTCTAGAAGTTACGAAAACGGTAAATGCTGCAAGTGAAGAAGAAGCTAAGAAGATTCTGGAAGATTGCTTCGAGTTTACTCATGAGGGGTCAGTACTTACCGGGGTAGCAAAGGAACGCCAGGTTTTCGGGAATAGAAATCTATGTGTAGATTTCACACTCACCTTACCCGCAGATAGAAGCGCAATCCTAAACCTTCACTCGGCGAATGGGCGCATAACTGTAGAGGGCGTATCGGGTCCTGGCTGCAAAGCCAG
Source organism: Candidatus Fermentithermobacillaceae bacterium (assembly GCA_018052455.1). Classification (GTDB taxonomy): domain Bacteria; phylum Bacillota; class Sulfobacillia; order Fermentithermobacillales; family Fermentithermobacillaceae; genus UBA3907. The sequence goes on from JAGPNE010000004.1 coordinate 88,061, forward strand.
AACGGCTAATGGGCGTATAGAGATGGGCGACAGTAAGTTTGAGACATTGGCCCTGAACACTTCTAATGGTCGGATAGTCATGGACGAGGTTTCAGGCAAAAAATGCACAGCAGAGACAATGAATGGCCGCATTGAAGCTACAAACTGCAGCTTTGATGAGATGGACATGACAGATATGAATGGGCGAGTTGAATATGAAGGCAGGGCTAGCAATATGACTGCGAAGACCATGAACGGCAGGATAGTTGCAGAACTCGCCGGGACAGGGAATTGGGATCTCAAAACAAGCAACGGACCTATTGAAGTGAGGATTCGTAGGGGTGAGGCCGACTTGTACGAAGTCGATTTATCTTCTAGTAATGGAGAGATCGAAGTAGACGGGATGGGCGAAGTAGACGTCATTATCGACGAGAGGAGAAAGTACTCACGTAGCAGGCACTATAAAGCTAGCAATAAGGGGTTTGACAAGGCTGATTCAAAAAGCTATTTGACAGCATCGACGGGTTCGGGTCGAATATCTGTGGAATTTCTCTAAAAGGAGATGTTAGATAAGTCATGGATGAAGAGAGACTGCGTGTGCTTCAGATGTTGAAGGAAGGTAAGATCACTGCCGAGGAAGCCGTTGGCCTACTTGAGGCAATGGACCTGCCCACTGATGTGGCGGAGTCAGATGTGCCTCAGACACCTGCCAAATGGCTCAGGATTAGAGTAACTGATTTGGGTTCCAACAAACCCAAAGTCATGGTCAATCTACCCATGAAGCTTGTTAACTGGGCGCTCAAAACAGGCAACAAGTTCTCGTCCGTAGGCGGTGTGGACATCGATGATATGGGAGTAGATCTCAACGAGCTCAGCGAAGCTCTATCTTACGGTTTTAGAGGCAAATTGATTGACGTGGTTGACGAAGATGAAGGGCAACATGTCGAAATTGTCATTGAGTGACCTTACTCAGATTATTTGAGTTTGGGCAAACCCTCGGAGCTATCACTTGCTCCTCTGGGTTTTCCTTCTTTTATAGATGCAGCTTTTTCGGATATCCTGCGCAACCTGTGATTGACTGCAGATTTGGAAATCGGTGGAGTGAGAGTTTGCCCCAATTCGTCCATAGTAAGAGACGGGTTTGCCAGCCTTGCCCGGGCTATCTCTTTAAGGGCAGGTGGCAAGGAGTGTAAGCCGATTTCCTGGTCGATTAATTCAATATCGGCTATCTGACCCAAAGATGACTCCACCGTTCTCGAAACGTTAGCTTTATCCATATTGACCTGCCTTTGCACAGAACTTTTCAAGATTTTCTGTACCCTTATTTCTTCGTACTTAAGTACTGAAAGTGACGCTCCAAGCATGGTGAGGAATTCCGATATCTCATCGCCATTTTTCATATACACCACCCATGAACTCCTGCGCTCAGTTATTCCGGTCTTTAGCCCCTCAACCGTGAGAAGGTCAGAAACACAAAGTGCCATCTCTTTTTTGGGAAGCACAAATTCCAGATGGTGCTGTCTGAGCGGTGACGAAAGAGAGCCTTTGGCGAGAAAAACGCCCCTTAGAAACGCTCTCCTATCTTCCACATCATGCTTGAGTTCCTCGATGCTTTTGGGCTTATCGTCGTCTGCATTCTTATTGGGCGTGTTGAGTGTCTTATCCAGGTAGAACATTCTACGAAGCAGGTAGGGTTTTGTCTGGCTCTTGGAGGCTTCAAAGTCAAACCGATTGTGAACCGGGAGATGACTCTGTTCGTTGCGCAGGTTGTCGGGAAACAAGAGTGAACTAAGCGCATAGTACTCCCAAAACGCCTGGGAATAGCCTCTTGTCTCGACCCTGGACAATTCTTCTTTTACCGTTCTCGAAAATGTATCTCTTTCGAGTTTCACTGCTTAATCTGGACCTGCCTTTATATCTTCGATTCCGCTGCACGTGTAATGAGGATCGGCAAGATTCAATATCGTGCGCGCGGTCTTCATTGAATCGTGGTGCGCGATATCCGTGCTTGCTAGAAAATCGCCTGCAATTGGCGTGTAACCAGCTGACAGTATTGCATCGATGTCGGCTATCACCTGGCGTTTCTTTTCAATTGCATATTTTTCCGACAATTCAGGAGAAGGTACACCCACATTTGCAACCACGTAGGTAAATAATCTTCCGGCGTGTTCCTCAATAGCTCTTATGTGGTCATAGGCAGAGTAGCCGTCAGTCTCCCCGGGTTGGGTCATAATGTTGCACACGTACACTTTTTTGCCAGTGGACTTCTTAATAGCAGCAGGTATTCCTTGAACGAGGAGATTAGGTATTATCGAGGTATATAGGCTCCCGGGACCAATCACTATTATATCTGCGTTTTCGAGCTCATACACTGCTTCGTCAAGCGCAGGTGGGTTCTCAGGAACCAACTTCACTTTCTTGATCTTCCTGTTACCTGCCGGAATATTCGTCTCCCCAAGTATATTGGTACCATCTTCCATTTCTGCTACGAGCATTACATTGCTCAAGGTTGCAGGCAATACCTTTCCCTTTACCGCGAGGATTCTTGACATTGCTCTTATTGCTACTTGGAAATCACCTGTCATTTCAGTCATTGCTGCTAGGAATAGGTTGCCAAAACTATGGCCTTTCAACTCTCCCTTTTGGAATCGGTGGCTAAAAAGAGCAGTCATGTCTGTCTCTGCCTCTGCCAGGGCTATAAGGCAGTTCCTTATGTCTCCGGGTGGCAGTATTCCCATGTCTTTTCTTAGACGTCCTGAGCTACCTCCGTCGTCAGCAACTGTGACTATGGCCGATATTCTGCAGGGAAACGATTTAAGACCTCGCAAGATTGTGGAGAGGCCGGTTCCGCCCCCTATTGCCACGATTCTTGGGGGTGCACCTACTTTCATGAGTCATCACCTTTGTCTTCGCCAAGCCTAATATCTCTGTGCTCTACAATCACCATATAACCTTTGGATTCTAGGTACTGTTTTATCTTTTCGCCGATAACGACTGACCTATGGCGACCGCCTGTGCAGCCTATGGCAATTGTGAGATGGGTTTTGCCTTCCTCAATGAAATTGGGTATCAAGAAGTCCAAAAACTCGGTGGAATATTCCAAGAATTTCTGACTAACAGGAGCGTCAAGAACATACTGGGCTACTTCCTCATCCAGTCCCGAACGCGACTTGAGCTCTGGCACATAGTATGGATTCGGTAGAAAGCGAACGTCAAACACAAGGTCTGCATCTAGAGGGATGCCGTGTTTGAAGCCAAAAGTGATGACGTTGATTATCAACTGCTCCAGGTTCACCGTTTTGGATATTATCTCTATGACCTGTCGTCGGAGCTCCTGACTCTCGAGGTGGGTGGTATCTATGACTATGTGAGCTTTGTCGCGTATGTCCTTTAGCATTGCCCTTTCGTCGCGTATGCTCTCTAGCACGCCGCTTTGTGCAGATAAAGGGTGCCTTCGCCGCGTGGACTTGTAGCGTTTGATCAAGGTATCGTCATCGGCTTCAAGGAACAAGACAGTAGGCTTAATCCCAACTTCCTTGATGTCGGACATTGCACGAGACAAGTCCTGAAAGAATTCACCGCCCCTAATGTCCACAACGACTGCTATTTTATCGAGAGGTTTTTTTGCCTGTGAGCAGAGGTCCATGAAGGTCGGAATCAAGGAAGGTGGTAGATTGTCTACACAGAAATAGCCGAAGTCCTCCAGGGCTCTAAGAACGCTGGATTTTCCCGCTCCTGACAGGCCTGTAATAATAATCAAGCTGGTATCTGAGTCCAAAATGAAGCCTCCCTCAATTCACAAAAACACGAGCTATGCGTGTCCACTTTGTTCTTGCATACTATGCCAAAGGCTATCGTAAAGATGAGGTTTGATCAGGAAACCCAAATTGGCACCTGCCTGCCAGGATCCATATATGCTCTTGCCACGATACAGACCTAGCGAAGGGAAGTCTCTGGGCTTTTCTAACCTAGGTTTTGGATGTTCACTGTAAGTATCATTAGGCATAAAGATGCTCTGCCCTTTGTATTCAACGTCGTAATAGGCCATCCCTTTTCTAGCCCTTATGGGTTCATAGACCGATAGACAATCCCTCGCGATCCAGTTCGCGATGACAAGTGGCTCAGATCCCGGGTTAACCGTGGCGTGCGCATAGTGTGGCGGGATCAGCAAAATATCGCCTTTTTCGAAATCGGCTACAATGAAATCTTCTATTTCGCCACTTACATGTCCGCCCTTCTGCAGAAGAAAATGGGCTTTTCCGTGCAGCACTTGGTACATTTCAGGGTATGTGTAAGAACTTCCAGGTACCAAAGGGTGGTAGTGCCCCACTGTCTTTACGTATTCTGAGCCAATTCTACCTGGATATATTACTGTTATGTCGTACCTTAGTCCTGCATTCATCATAGCTATTCTATCTTTTTCCACGCCAGTACCCCTGTACATAAGGTAGAGGGTATCTGGTCCGCCTTGTTCTGAATAAAGAAGCACATCCACCGCATCCCGGCATTTTCGTGCCTCAGGAGACGGTGACAATGTACCTTCCCCGAATTCAAGGAGGCCGTCTTGATTAAGGGATACCTCAAATCCGGCAATTTCTGAAATGTCTATCATTAATATCCTCCCACGAAAATCCTATTTTCTTGGACTAAGCGGTTTGCAGAGTATTTCTAGTACCTGTGTATCGAATATATTGTTTGAATGAGAGGGAAGAAGAACAAGGGCTGTGTCAGCCCCGCCGCTTGTCCCGCCAACTGAGATCACTGTTTCTCCATAGGGGATCATGCCTGCGTCTAGTGCCATAACCGCTACCTCTACAGCCACTTTTGTACCTTGGGAAAACATGCGAAGTGCATGGGAGATGATCCCACCGGGATAAAGACCGCCAAATTTGTTGGTCACTGCCCTTTCTACGTTTCCGAACAGATGAGTAGTAGTAAGGACCTTTACTCCTTGCGCTTCAAGGTTTTTCCTTTCGTCTTGGCTCATCTCGTTGGTTCCCGGTTCACGGAAACCAGACTGATGGGTTACGCAGGTGACACTTATGTCTGCATTAGTAAAAAACCGTGCAGTGTAGCCTGTGTTCGAAGCGACAACTATGTTCTTTACGCCCAGTTCCTTGGCGCGTTTGAGCGCGATGGATGCCGTTTCCTGAGTGTTTGCGCGGCCAGGCTCCTCAAAGTAAACTGTCATGTCAATCCGCCTCCTTACATTATTTGTTTGTGGCTAGTATTAATGATACACAATTGGGCGAGTGAATGAAATGCAAACCCGACGTAATTCAAGGATGTAGCCTGTTTAGGGGCAATGTGTGACTTTCGGAACACTTCTTCAAAAAAGGGTTTATCCGCGCTTGTCTGAGTGTTATCCTATATGCAATGGAAAGGATGTGTTCAGGTACTTGTTAGAGCAACTGAAGTTCTTCACTTGGCAAGACGCTATTTTGGCCATCGTAGACATTGCTTTGGTCGCGTATTTCTTCTACAAGATCTATACGCTTATTAGAGGTACGAGGGCCGTTCAGCTCCTTAAAGGTATTATTGTACTGCTCCTTCTTGTTTCGCTAACCCAGTGGGCTAGGCTCTATACTGTCAACTGGCTTTTGGTCCAGATAAGAACAATGCTTCTTGTTGCGCTCCCAGTTGTGTTCCAGCCTGAGCTTCGGCGTGCGCTTGAACAGATTGGGCGTGGCAAGATATTCACACGTTCTTTCCTGAAGCCCGCGGGAGAATCAGTTGAGCGCACGGTTGACGAGATAGTATCCGCTTGTTTTGATATGTCTTCAGACAGAATCGGAGCGCTCATTGTGCTTGAAAGACAGACCGGTCTTGAAGAATACATGGAAGATGCCGTTAGACTCGATGCGCTAGTCAGCAGTGAACTGCTAAAGAATGTATTCAATCCTGGCAGTCCGCTTCATGATGGCGCTTGCATAATAAGGGGAGACAGAATAGCCGCCGCGGCGACTTTTCTTCCTTATACTCAAGACCCTGTTGCAATAGAACTGGGCTCCAGGCACAGGGCTGCTATAGGTATCACCCAGGTGTCCGACGCAGTCTCGGTGGTGGTGTCTGAGGAGACCGGAATTGTGTCACTGGCTGAGGGCGGGAGGCTTATACGTGGATTGGACGCAAAAACCCTTAAGGACAAACTCATGGAAAGTCTTGATATGCAACGCATCTCTGGGATTTTCAGCCGGAGGGATGACAAATGATCAAAGCGGCAATGTCTAAAGATCTCACCGCGAAAATCATTGCTATCATACTTGCGGTTGTTGTCTGGGCGCAGGTTTTCAACGACAAGAATCCCATTGAAAGGCGCACGCTTGTTCTAGATGTAGTTCCTGCAATGGTTGAAGATGGAATGATGATTGTCTCGACCAAACCTGACAAGGTGACGGTTACGCTAGAGGGGCGGGCGAGAACTCTGGATGAACTTGACGAGAAGAAGTTGAAGGTTGAGGTTGATCTTTCTTCGGTTGAGCCAGGTTCTTTTTCTGCAAATCCCCATGTTGATGTGCCGTACGGCGTCAAGGTGGTCGAGATAAACCCGGGAACGGTTACTTTTGAACTCGATGTCATGAGTTCTGCCGAAGTGGGTGTTGTCGTAGAAGTGCAGGGTAGTCCTGGTGAAGACTACGAAAAGGGGATACCAATGCCTTCGGTAGGTACTGTGACTGTAAAAGGAGCCAAGAGGTTTGTTGATAAAGTAAATCATGCCTGCGCTAGGGTAGATATAACTGGAGCGACGGGCGAAGTTACCGCAACTGCTAAGCTTGTAGCAGTAGATGCGGTAGGAAGTGAACTCTCTGGAATACAGATCGAGCCTGCGGAAATAGAGGTTGTAGTGCCTTTGCAGAAGCTACCTCCTGCCAAAATTGTACCTGTCCAGGTTGTTGTGAGCGGGACTCCGAAAGACGGGTATACGGTTGGACCCATTGTGGCCAATCCCCAGCAAGTCAAGATTCGCGGAGACAAAGGCGTTATTGATACCATAAACTGGATAGGCACTAAGCCTGTGGATGTATCAGGAAAGGACGGTGTGTTCCAGAGCACGGTTGCGCTTAGCCTTCCTGCGGGAGTCACGTGTCAGACGCAGCAAGTAGTGGTTAAGATAGATATAATCGAGGAAATCGAAACTCGTACGCTTGAAGATGTCATAGTGCAATTGGAGTCGCCGCCTGTAGGGTACACCTGGAGCATAGAGCCTGCTACAGTGAGCGTGGTCCTTACTGGCAGGAGCGATCTCGTTCGCAAGGTGCAGGGCGAGAATGTAACGGTCTATATAGACGCCCAGGGAAGAAGTGAGGGCACCCACGACCTCGTAGTGGCGTACAAGATCCAGGCTCCTGAAGGAGTTACAGTGGATAACCTCCAGGTAGACATAAAACCGCCGAAAGTCAAGTTGACTTTGACCAAAAGATAGTCTTGGTACTTGCCATCACTGAATGACGGAGGTCTTATCATGAACCTATTTGGAACTGATGGCATTCGCGGTATTGCCAATCAGGACTTGAGCTGTGAAAAAGCATTTAGGCTGGGTAGGGCAGTCGGCTTGCTTTTGCCGTCTGATAAGCCTATCGGCGTTGGTAAAGATACTAGAGTTTCTAGCGACATGTTAGAAGCTGCCTTGACAGCCGGAATTGCTTCAACCGGAAGAAATGTGGTCGAATTAGGCGTCATCACTACGCCAGGTCTTTCATACATCATTAAGCACTTTGACCTGGGCGGAGGCGTGATGATTTCCGCGTCCCACAACTCGTTCGAGTACAATGGCCTGAAGGTGTTCGGCGCGGATGGGACCAAGATTCCTGATGAAACCGAGATGCTTTACTCCGAAAGGATCATGAGCCCAGAAGATGAAGGCCCATGGCCTACTGGGGAAAAAATAGGCAGAGTTATACGCGGTAACCATCTGGTGCGTTCTTATAGTGATTTCTTGAAGTCCCTGCCTGGGGTAGATTTGTCGGATCTCCGAATCCTTGTTGATACCGCAAATGGTTCGACGTCTGCGATTGCTCGCGATGTGTGGCGGTCCCTCTGCCCAAATGCTGATTTTATGAACTTTTCCCCTGACGGATTCAATATAAACCTGGAATGCGGATCCACACACCCTGGTTCATTGGCATCACATGTAATAGAAGGTGGCTATGATGCTGGGTTTGCTTACGACGGTGACGGCGATAGATGTATTGCCGTAGATGAGCAGGGCAATGTGATAAATGGCGATAAGTTGATGGGCGTAATAGGCCTTTACATGGCTCAGAGCGGTCGTTTGGCGCATAACACGGTTGTAGGTACAGTCATGTCCAACTATGGTCTGGAGCGATGTCTTTCTTCCTACGGTATCAGGTTGGTTAGAACACAAGTGGGTGACAGGTTTGTCCTCGAAGAAATGCTTCGAGGAGGCTATAGCCTAGGCGGCGAACAGTCAGGCCACATAATCGTGGCAGACATCCTACATGCTGGAGACGGCATTGTCACCTCACTTTGTATCGGTGAGATTTTGGCTAGCACGGAGTCTACCTTTTCGGAACTTGCTTCAGTTGTCAGGGAAATTCCCCAAGTGCTGGTAAACGTGAGGGCCCCGTTTCCGGGTCATATAGTTAATCTTCCGAGAGTGCGAGAAGCTGTCGAAAAAGTAGGCAACGAATTGTCAGGGGTAGGGCGGGTGCTTGTAAGGGCTTCTGGAACAGAACCGGTCGTGAGGATCATGGTAGAATCTGAAGATGCCAAAATTGTTGACGAGTGTGTGGACTACCTCAAGAGAATCCTTGAAGAGGAGATCAACCCTTAAGGCGTCATACTTCAAGAGAGCAAGAAAAAAGAGGGGGAACTCGAGCCACATTCCCATAGGGGAACATTTGAAATGTGGCTAATGGCGGGGCATGCATCGACAGACAGTGGCAAATCACTGCCTGCCGATTGCCTTTTATGCGACTTCCTGTGGCGTAGGCGCTTGCTCTGTGGCAGCGTCTGTCTCCGCAAAGTTATCCAACAGACCGATGTCACGGTAATAAATACCGATGGCCTGCGATGCTGTGCGGGAGTACCGCTCTTCACGCTCGCCCACTTCCACACGCTCGATAAATAAGTTTAGAATCTCAGCAGTCAGGGTATCGAGCTTGGTGTATTGCTTCGCTTTCTCTAAAAACGCACTCACATTGGGGATTTTGCCAAGGACGTTATCTTCATAGAGCCTTTTGAATAAGGCGGTCAGTTCGGTGTCCCTGCGCTTTAGCCCCTCCAGCTCTCGCTCTGTCTGAGTGATCTCCCTGCGGATTTCCGCACCGTTCTTTTGGGTGATGTGCTTTGCGAATGCGACCTGATTTTGCCGTGCAAAGGGGGTAACCCTGCGTAAATCATCCAGCAGAATTTCAGCGAGCTGATTTTCCCCAACTTGATGGGCGGTGCAGTGTTCCTTGCCCTTTTTCTTGTAAGTAGAGCACATAAAGTTGTTTTCTACGGCATCCGTGGTATGGGCTCGGCGCAACACCATGGTGCCGCGCAGTCCTTACAGTAGATAAGCCCAGAGAAGATATTCTGCTCCGCCATGTTGGCTCTGCGCCGCTTACGGCCACGAATGTCCTGCACAATCTCCCAAGTAGCCTTGTCGATGATAGTTTGATAAGTGTTTTCGAACCGCAGCTGCTCCGACTCGGGGCGAGTGACCTTCTTCTTGTTCTTGTAAGACAGTGTGGTGGATTTCAGGTTTTTTCTCCTGAGAATGGTTTGTCAGCCCAACTCCATACTTCTCAAAATAGAAGTGCGATGAACCGAATATCGTAGATGGGAAACACAATTTCGGTCAGCCTGCCAACCTCTAAATACTCTCTGCCAAGCCTGCTCATATCCTTCACGATGAGAGCTGCTACCTCACCGTTTTCCATGAGCGCCATGAGCTCCGTCCACGCCGGCCGCTGAAAATTGGTACCCGAAAAGCCATCGTCATAGAGGAACTTCAGATTTTCAAACCCATTGTCTTTTGCGTATTTGTCAAGGGCATTTTTTGCATAACATAACATCTGCCACAAGATTCCCTGCTATCGACAATGATCGGCACTTATGCTATTTTTGATTCAAAGAGACGCTGGGACGCTTGACCGATGCCTTGGCAAAGGGAAAGCGCTCTTTTTTTCAATTCCTTCAAGGTAAGGTAAGAGTAATGCCAATAGCGAAGAATTATTTAAGAAGGGTTAAGCCCCATAGTACATTTTGTTACCTATGTGGCTTAACGCTGGTACGGGAATAAGCTTATGGCCGCCTTACTGTTATATCTGGCAAAGCCAACAGAAGCTAAGAACTTGCTCGTCCATCTGGCCGAGTAGGAAGTCGGCGTGCAACACTCATTGGAACCATGCGAATCAAACGGGAATTGAACAATTATCTTAAGTAAGCAGTCAGTAGTCTAAGTTATCGCCTCAGGACATAGTGCCTTTTCGAAATTTTGCCGCAAGTTCGGTTCTGTTAACGCACTCTGTCTTACGCAGCGCGTTTCTGACGTGAAATTTTACCGTGCTTTCGGACACATACAAATCAGCCGCAATTTCGGAATTTGACCGGCCGCTGACAATAAGCTCAAACACTTCGGCTTCTCTTGAGGTCATCTCATACTTTTCCTCAAATAAATGCAACAGATCTTCGATGGATATGTTCTGCACTGGCATGGTGGAATAAGTTTTGTTGTAAAACCGGAAGAATATAAGGAAAGTTGCTATAAGCAGTCCTGCCGCAATCCAGACAGATGTCATCTGGACATTTGATGTAATAATCCCGATTAGAAAACCCAGCGCATCACCAATACGCCCAAACATTAACCCGAATCCCGCTATGAATAACAGCCCGTCTTTTTTTCTGGAGAGATCGGAAAAAGTAACCACCCGATAAACGGAAAAGAAGCCAAAGAAAACATATCCTGCTATCCAGAGCACTGCGCCGGTATTCGGTTCTCCTCTGAGGGCAAAGGTTAAGAACGGGAAGACCAAAGCACACAAGCAACAAATTGCTCCATGCTTTCGGCTTTTATCATTAATGATTCCTGCCGCGATCAATCCTATGGCATAAAAAGCACGAACCGACTCCGCGCTTACGACCCCAGCGGTCGCATCAATGCTTGGGAAATAGAAGCCTAGTCCTTTTACAACGGAAAGCAGAACAACGAGACCGGCTGCCAATGGCACGGATAGCCTATCGAAATAAAGCGGCTCCGCAGATTCTGCGTCGTTATCAGCTGCCACGACCGGCATACGGTCAACAAGAATGATTGCGAGAATCATCAAAGCGTATATTACAAAAACATAAGGGCTTCCGAGATATTTTCCGTCCATGAAAAGCGACAATAACCACGATCCTATGCTCCCAAAGGCATATGCAGCACCGAACACGATGCCTCTCTTCTGCTGCGGCACTGTTTGGGTAAGACGGATCAGGTAGTAGCCGCCGATTGCTCCGTGCAAAAGGTTCATGAGCAGTCCGGCAAACAGGACGCTGTACGCCCCGGGTACAAAGTAAGCAACAGCAGTTGCCGCGCCATCGGCCAAAACAAGAAAAAGAAAGCTACGGTGGGAAAGCACCTTCTCATTTTTCTTGACGGAGAGTGAAAAGAGCAAAATACCGGCAGCCTGAAATAAGTATCCAACTACCTCAGACCAAATATCTGCCCCGGCAGTTCCAAAATGCGGAGTCAGCCGATAAAGCCACCATGTGATATATTCAGATCCTGTCAATAAAAAACACAGGCCAATCAGTGAACAGATTGCCAATGCAGCGTTTTTACGTTTGATAAATAACACCTCCAAACAGCCTCCACGGTCATTCCTTAATCTTCAGTAATCTCCATAATATCGGGAAAGTCACAGTTCAGAGCCTTGCAGATTTTCAGAAGAACATCGGTCGTTACATTTTCGCTTCTCCCAAGTTTTGCAACGGAGGCATGGCTGATTTCCGCCATCAGACAGAGGTCTTTCTTCTTGATATCTCTATCAATCAACAATTTCCAGAGTCGTTTATAGCTAATTGTCAACGCTCTCACCTCACAGCTTCATATATCGATATTACACAGCATACAATCAGCTATTGCAACAGAATGTATGCGATAGCTGAAAAAATGAGCCAATAGCGGCTTAGGAATAAAACCTAACTCAAACCTAACCCTCCTATTCCGCAATACTGACCCAATCCTTATCTGTTCATTATCGGTTTTCACAGTAGAACTAGAGTAGATACTGTATGAGCAGGAGGTGTTTTCATGAGTGAATACACGAGGGAGTATCCGTATGAAAAAACGATGGTGCTCAACGCGGTTTACGATGCGGTAGACACGATGAATTTCCTTATTGATAAAGCGAACAGCATGCGCGGTACGCTTATAATTTCCTCTGCGTCCTTTCCGCGAATTGGAGGGCGCGTTGCTATATCGCCTGATGATACGACAGGCCACACTCGGGTAGAGATATTTCCGAAATGCGAGGACGCACCACTGCTTGGATGGCCTTGCGCACTTCTCGATGAAGCAGAAGCCCTGTTAAGACAAGCGGGACTGGAGGAAGATCTATGAAGAAAAGTATTTCATCTATTGCAGTCACTATATGTATGTGCCTCATTTTCTCGAGCTGTTCATTTCTGCCAGACAACTTCGTAAAAACTAATCCTAATGATAACAAAGCCGACGAGCGTCAAGTCTACTCCAACTCCGTGATGGACTTCTCCTTTCTGTATGATCCTGATATGACCGTTGAAGAAAAAGACAGTGCTGTTGTGGTTTATGTTGAGGGCGATGGCGAATCTCCTTATATAAGGCTTTTCTTTACTCCGATTGGTGAAGTGGCTTTTTCGTTGGAGAATTACCTGCATTTCGTAGTGGAAGATCTCCGCGCTGTCCATGGGGACAAGTTGTTGGAGGCCGGTGAAAAACAAAACTTCGACATGGCTGGGAAAACACTGACTGGTATCCGCTGTGCTCTCGACGATCCTGATGGCAACATATATATGTGGTTCCTCGCTGATGAAAGCGATACCTATGTAGTTCAGTATGAGTGTGTCTGTTCAGAAGGCGGCGGAGACTCGGTAATGGATACGTTGGAATACACAGTCGAAACACTTCGCCCTGACGCAGATTACTACGCATCAGGAACTCATCAGCCAGACGCAAGCGGGACAAATAATCAGACCACGGACGTGGGCAAGCCAACGAAATCCGCCCCCTCAAAGCTCGGCGCATATTCTGTGACAAAAAACACGCCACTTCAACTTCAGACGGCGTTATATAACGGAGGCTTCTTCTCCCTCACACTGCCGACAGGCTGGGTTATCGAAACGACCGGCGAATACACGCTGTTTGGCTTCCACGCCTTTGACCCGAACATACCTGAACGCCAGGTGTTCTTCTACTGCAAGCATCATCCGCTGCTAAAAAACATGGATGCCAAGAATTACTATGAGAGGGCGGCACAAGCGGTAGGTTCCTACGATCTCTACGGCTATCACCAGTGGGCAGATACACCAGTGCTACTGGAACCGACCACTGAATATTTCTTTTATATCTATAACGACTACAATAACTTCCTGAATAAATACGGTCTTAACCACCAGCTGCCGATCATGAACGATATAAGCATACTGGAAACATACCCAAATGACACGCCTACAGCATTCAATACCTTGGATAACTCAATTGTCCGCGCCAGCTTCAATTCCGCAAACGGTGTAGCATGCGAGGGCTTAATGGCAGGACAGGTGGCGAACTACGGAACGGACACCTATTCGGTGCCCGGCGCGGATATGGGTACCTATGCTGTATATAACTGCAACGGCGTTATCGCTCCGGCTGGGGAGTTTAACGAGCTGCACGAACAACTCATGGCATGCCTTGCCAGCTTTACCTTCACCGAGGATTACGTCAAGCAGACTCAGCAGCATGTGGCAGAGGAAACATCGTCAATCCTTGCCATGTCACGCCAGATGCAAGCGGCTTACGATTCCTACAACGCCGCGTGGAGCGCCCGCCAGACCTCCTACGACATTATCTCACAGAAGAACAGCGACGCTACACTTGGCTATGACAGGCTCTATGATCCCTACACTGGCGAAATCTATCGCGCCGAACAGGGATTCTACGATGCCTACGATATCAACCGCGATCAATACAGTAACCCCAATCTGCAAATAATCGATGGCAGTACAGAGAACTATTATCTGGATGGCGTCGATTACTACATAACCAAGTGAAGGGAGGTTATTATGAAACACTTTTTTGCATCAGTCACAGCCGCAGTAATGACGCTGTTGCTGCTTGCGGGCCGTTCTGCGGAAACCGATACCCGGCAGGACACCGTGACAAAAGGCGGAGGCAATAGAGATACAGTGACCTACATCATGGATGTGTTAGGCGACGATATGCTTGCCATATACGAAAACCGCGATACGGCGCTTCCTGCAGCGGTCAGCTATATCTTTCAGGGCAACGGCGTGCGCGTGGAGTCGCCGCTGTTTGGCGAGGATGACGTGAGCGCCATTCTGGACGCCATAGCGCAGATAACCATATCCGGCGAAACGGACATTTCAATCGCTGACAGCGATTCGAGCTATACCTTCATAAACGCGGATGGTACAGAGGCTGGCAGCGTATCCTTCAACGGTGATTTTCTTGACTGCGGCGACAAAAAATACGAGGTGGGCGGCAAAAAGGCGCTTGCCACCATCGACTTCCCGGCGGAGACGGGCAGGGATATGCTGACGCTTGACGGTCCCGATCCAAGGATGCATGAGTTCCTTGAACGGTGCAAGACCGAGGAACCCGCAAGCATCAAGTTCGCGCACGACGGCAGCGAATCCGAGATAACAGAATCCGGCGCAATTCGTGAAGCGGTGGCTGCGCTGCATTCCATAGGTCTCACCATGTATGCGTTGCGAGGAGCGGAACCTCCCACCGCGGCGCTTACCGCCACCTTTGTGATGAACGACGGCTGGGAATATAGCCTGACCTTCTATGACAACAGTGTTTATGTATATGAATATCCCGAACCGCTGGGGGTATGGTCTTTCTACACGGACGGATCGGAGCATTTCACAGAGATACTCGAAGGAGAAAAATGAGGTCAGACGCTCTAAACAAGTTTTAACGGAGGATGAAAACATGAGGAACGTGTCGATAAGAGGTGTTCCCAAAGGACAACCCCAAGGATGTAGGCGAAATGGATAGCCGCGCTGTTCGACGAGGTAAAAACGCTTTTGAAGAAAGCAAATATAGGAGGAAGATGAAATGAAAGCGAAAAACAGAATGCTTGCCCTGCTCCTGTGCCTGTGCATGGCAATAACCCTGTTCCCGATGACTGCGCTGGCGGCGAATACAGACGGCACTGCCCGCGACATTACCTTTGAACTGGCCATGGCCTCTGACCTGAAGGAACTCGGATTGTTTGAGGGGTCGGAACAAATGCGGACGGCAGCACCAATTTCGACTTGAACCGCGCACCTTCAAGGCTTGAGGCGCTGGTCATGCTGCTTCGGCTTCTCGGAAAGGGCGCGGAGGCAAAAGCGTACACCGGCGCGTGCCCGTTTGCCGATGTGCCGAATTGGGGAAAGCCGTATGTGGCCTACGCCTTTGACAACGGGCTGACCAACGGCAGCTCCGCCACAAAGTTCGGCATGGGCGATGCGAATGCGGCGATGTACCTGACCTTCGTGCTGCGCGCGCTAGGTTATTCCGACGCAAACGGCGCGGACTTCACATGGGACGCCCCCTTCACGTTGGCGGAGAGCACCGATATCATGCCGGCGGGAATAGACACAAAAGCCTTCTGGCGCGCTGATGTTGTTGCCGTCAGCTATGCTGCGCTCTACGCCGCAAAAAAGGGCGGTACACGACCCCTCTACGAAACCCTTGAGGCGCAGGGCGTATTTACGGTGGCACAGTTTGAGGAAAGCGCTGATGAGCACCTGCTGCTGGCTCACACGATACCCGAACTGCGGCTGGAGGGCGACTGGCCCTGTTCGAGAGAGCTTCTTCAGAAAAAGTGGGCAGAGATATACCCCTATTACTGCCGCTATCTTGGCCTGCCAACGAAAATTCTCACCGAGGGCGTCACATGGAAATGGGACGGCGGCATCAACGGGGATGAGGTGGAGTATTCCGCCGCTACGAACTCCGTGCTCATGGGCCGCGTGAATCAGCACGTTTATTTCAATGATGATTTCCATTATGACTATGAGGATCTCTTCCTGCAATGTATGCACGAGACCTCGCACCTCTTCTGGCAGGCTGGCAGTGAGAACATCATGACCGGCTTCGGCCAGTGGGCGTGGGAAGCCACGGCGCTGGTGGCGGAGAGCATGTATTTTGCCGAGTGCTATGGCGACTATAACCACTCGAATATGCGCCGCTTCGACTGCACGGAGTTCTGCGGCCGCGACGCCGTCAACGGTGTTTACAGCGACTCCTGCAAGTATGACCGCACCGTCGCCAACGGCTCGGCCACGGACACTTTCATCTATCTGTGCAGCGTGCTTTCAGACGAAGGGACGCAGAATTACTTTACCAAGGTCAACGGGCTGCGTATTAAGCGTTATGAGGAGACCGGCGAGCTGAACGTCACCCTCGACCAGTACGCCGCACTTCTTGACGAGGCGGCGGAAGGCCGAACGATAGACGGCATGAAGCCCTCGGATTGGTTCCGCGCCCGCGCCGTAGCCAACACCGACGGCGCTGTGGGCGACTACCTGATCGTCTATCCTTACCGCTCCATAGACAATTCCGCCGGCGTGTCCTACGCCTGCTGGAACCGCTATGTGGACGAGCAGGGAGATAAACGAGAGAAAGCCTATGCAGGCCAAAGTGTCGATTTGAAGGCGTATACGCCCGACGGAACGCTTGTCGGCAGCAGGACGGTACAGACGGACAACCGCGGTATCGGCGGGACCGAACTCCAGCTTTCCCCCGGCATTGCCGACAACACCGCCCTCAAGGTCACGGCTACGACGACCGTGAACGGAAAAACGCTGACGGCCGTCACCTATACGGTATACGACCAGTTCTGGATCAAGCCCGACGTCAAGGAGCATATGTACCTCATCCTCCTCGACGCAAACGGTGATATCGTCACCGACGTCGCCGCCTCAGACGTGAAGGTCACGGGCGCAAAGTCGGCCGATACCTCGGCGCTCTCCGGCGGCATGCTTATCCTGACCGTTGCCACCGGCGGCACGGCAAATATCAGCATCGGTGCAAATACCTTTACTCTCTCACAGCCTATCGGCATCCGTGTCGCGCCGATCGTGCTCGAATAACGATGCGCCCTTGGTATATCTCCAGACAAAACTGAAGGAGGATCATTTATGAAGCTCAAAAGAATTGCGGGACTCGTTCTCTGCCTGTGCATGGTGATTACGCTGCTGCCCATGACGGCGTTCGCGGCTGACGGCGCAAAGACATACACGTTCAATAGCTCACAAATTACAAGTCAGCCTACCAGTGATTTGCGGGCAAACGTTTATTTTAAGGGGGACACCATCGTGTTCACCCCGGATGTAATTGAATCGTTTACATCATCCGACCACGGGGTATGCAAAGCGCCGAATGTCGGTCTGAAAATTGGCTGCGGTGCCGATGTGACCGGCGGGATATGCAGCGTGAATACATACAGCAGCGACGGCAGCGGCTACATGGTTTCGTTCACAATAAC
Source organism: Candidatus Fermentithermobacillaceae bacterium (assembly GCA_018052455.1). Taxonomy (GTDB): domain Bacteria; phylum Bacillota; class Sulfobacillia; order Fermentithermobacillales; family Fermentithermobacillaceae; genus UBA3907. Next base: position 105,715 of record JAGPNE010000004.1, read on the forward strand.
ATCAGATAACCCTGTAACGCTCGACTACAAAGGCGCCGGGCCGACCGGCATCAAAACCACGCCCGATGCAGACAACAACTACTATGCCTACCGTTATCTTGAACTGCAATTCGTGGCTCATCCTACAAGCTATCCAATCAATTATGACCTTGGCACATACGGAAGCTGGCCAAGCGGCACGAACCCTCCGACAAGCTTAGAGCTTGACGGAAACAAAGACTCATACACATTGCAGATCCCAACCCCGCAAAGCAACGACAGCAGTTACTACTTTACGAATTGGCAGATTTCTGAAAATGTGAAGATACTCTCAAACCCAAATATCAGTACTGGATCTACAGCTACGGTATTTCCGATAAATGGGGTAGTTAAACTGCCGTTTACCATTTGCAAGGCCGAGGTTCCCTATGCGACTATAGAAGAGCACTTTACTATCACCGCAGTATGGTCAAATGCACCGCGAACCGCTGCGCCGAAGTTCAGCGTGGCAGGAGGTACATATTCTTCAACGCAAAATGTTGCACTATCATGCACAACGTCAAATGCAACGATTCGTTACACAACGGATGGCAGCGTGCCCACACGGTTTAGTACGCAATATACTGTACCGATCGAGGTTTCCTCAACAACGACAATAATCGCAAGAGCATTTTCACCTGATGACGTATATGGTATTGAGGACAGCGAAGCGGTTTCCGCAACTTATACCATCAACACACAGCCGCCCGCGCTCTCCACTGTTGCCACGCCCACATTCAGTCCTGCGGGCGGAACCTTTACCTCGGCGCAGAGCGTAACGCTATCTTGCTCGACGACTGGCGCTACCATCCGCTATACCACGAACGGAAATGATCCCACCGAGGCAAGCACGGCTTTTGTGGCAGATACGCCCATTGCGGTATCGTCAACGACCACCATCAAGGCAAAGGCATTCAAAGATGGATTAACAGCGAGCGAGATAGCTTCGGCAACATATACAATCACGATAACGCCTCCCGCACCTGCTGCACTGTCCTTTACTGATAGTCAAAACTATGACGTCCCTGCCGGAAGCACCGGCGTTGCTATCACTCCCGTTGATGTGAGCAGTGGCGTATCAGGCGGCTCTTTACCCTATACGTTCACCTTTGAGGGCATGCCCCCCGCATGGCTGGATATAAGTAATGCGGGAATTATCACGGGTACGCGCCCGGCTACCGCGCAGACGGCAACCACAGTCGCGATCAAGGTAACAGACAGTGCAACACCAACAGTTACAGCATCCATTACGATAAGTGTAGGCGCAGTGACAGAAACGGTACAGACGTCAGATCCTCCTTCGCCGCCTGCGCCTCCGTCTCCTGTTATCTCAGACCCGGTCGTGGACGACTGCACGGCTACTGTTACGACGAAGGTCACACCGACGCTGTCCGGCACGACGGCCAGTGCCGCGATTCCCGCCTCCACAGCAAAAAATGCCGTCAGCAGCGCGCTTAAATCAGCTGCGGAGAGCGGTACGGCCCCGGTTGTGGAGATTGCCCTCGATATCATCGCAAGAGCAGACGGCATGAAGGTCACGCTTCCCACCGCCGCTATTGAAACTCTCAGCGAAAATGAGAACGCGGTGCTTGCCATCACCTCCGATGTGGGCGACATCACGCTCGACAGCGCCGCGCTCGCCGCTGTCGCGGAGCAGGCCAGCGCAAGCGTCAGCGTCAGCATTAAGCCCGTGGACGTCTCCAAACTCAATGAGCGCCAAAAGGAAGCTGTGGGTGATGCTCCGGTGTATGATATCTCCATCACCAGTGGCAACGTGGCCATCTCGGATCTGGACGGCGGCCAGGCTACGGTCTCCGTGCCCTACGAGCTTGCCGATGGTCAGGATGCCGACGGCATTGTTGTCTATTATCTGGACGATGAAGGCAACATTCACAAGTGTGAAACAACCTACGACCTCGCAACTAAAACGGTCTCTTTCGTCACCACCCACTTTTCCAAATACGTGGTCGGCTACGACGCCATCGCCGCGTGGGTCAATCCTTTCAGCGATGTTACGAAAAGCGACTGGTTCTTTGAGGACGCTGCCTACGCAAACCTTGCCGGTCTGATGAAAGGCACCAGCGACACGACCTTTGCCCCACACGGCGCCACAACCCGCGGCATGATTGTTGAGATCCTTTACAGGCTGGAGAACAAGCCTGCTATCACCGGCACCTGCCCGTTTGATGATGTGGCCTCCGGCAAGTATTATGAGAATGCGGTCACATGGGCGGCGGCTAACAAGATAGTCGACGGATACGGCGACGCAAAGTTCGGCCCCGAAGATCCCATCACCCGCGAACAGATCGCGGCCATTCTGTACCGCTACGAGCAGTACAATGGCGGCGGCTTCACGGGAGCGTGGGTGTTCCCGCTTAACTTCCCCGACGCGGATAAGGTCAGCGATTGGGCGTATGAGGCCATGTGCTGGTGTACGATGAACGGAATCATCAACGGCAACAGCGATGGCACGCTTGCTCCGCAGGGCAACGCTGAGCGCTGCCAGGTGGCCGCGATCCTGCACCGGTTCTGTGAGAACGTAAAATAACCCGAAACACAAGAGGAGGCCGGAGCGATCCGGCCTCCTCTTTTCTGCTTTTGGAGATATCAGGCTGCGCAGCCGAAGCGATCAGCTTCTACGGCGCAGTTGTCTGTCTGTAAATGGCAAAAGGGCCTGCCTGTGCAAACCGCACGGGTAAGCCCCTTCATAATAAAATATCAGTTTTGTCTATCGGGTCGGCGTTCCCGATCGTCTCAGCTTTTCTTCTTCGGCTGGCGTTCCTGATGCATTTTTCGCTGATGCTCCCGTTTTATTTGCTGCATCTTTCTGTCCTCGGCGCATTGCAGATTTTGGAGAACCACCGCTTTCTCAGAGCGCAGTTCCTCCAACAATTCTGTCAGCTCCGCGATACGGGCGGCAACCTCTCTGTGCTTCGGGATATTCCAGAATGGGATACCCTCCTTCTCAGCGAGGAGCGTTTTGCGTTCTTTGCTCTTCCCCCTGATTTGATCCACAAGCCCATGGTACTGCTTCATTTCAGCTTTTACGGCAGAGAGATATTCCCCGACTCTTTTCTGTCCGCTGCGGATATGCCCAAGCTGGTAACAAAAGATCATCACATTTCTGCGCACGTTCTCCATTGCTTCGGCAAGAGCAATAGTATCGGCAGGCAGTGAGACGGTTATCTTATCCGTTTTCATCGTCATATCCCTCCTCAAAAATCGGATGCCGGTATGCATAGATGGTATCATATCGGATGTTGCCGATGGTGTTTTCTACGTCCTTGACACACTTGCTGCGCAGCCGTTTTAACGTTTCGTCATCCGCATTTCCAACCATAGAGGCTGTAACATGGCCCACCATGGACAGCTCCACGCACATCCGAAACAGCTGGCGGCAGAGCCTCGCGTCCAGCTTTGTCACCTGATCCACCAGAAACGCAAGGGTGGTCTTATCTATGTAATCGGTGTCGTTCTGGCTTCATGTGAATCCCTACTTTTGTTTTGTTGCTGTCATTCATGTTACAAATCTCCTTTTTAGATTTCGTGCATCTTCTCCGACCGCCCAAAAACATCGCTCCGCGCCCCGCACTGCGGGAGGCTGTGACCGTCAGGTGGCCGCTTGCGGTCACCTGACTTTACCCTGCTCATCTCTTCGTCCGTGGGGAAGGCCTGGGGTTTCTGTATTCTGGGTAGTTCTTTATTCGCTTTTGTTTTATCCTATCGCTGTGTGACAGGGGGAGATGGTTCATCATAAACCGAGGGGGTGTTCAGAGAGAGCAGCTCATAGGAATTGTTACGCTGGCGGCCGTCGCCAAAGTCGTGGTTCACTTTGATGAGCCCACACTTCTCCAACTGCTTGACGGCGCGGCCTGCGGAGCTGTCGGAGATACCGCAAGCTTTGCAGATGGTCTGCCTGCTGGGATAGCAGCCGTTTGTTTTGTTGTGGCAGCACAGCAGGTAACAGTAGATTGCAAAGGATATCGGCGGCAACTGGTACGCAAAGATTTTTCTTGGGAGCATGACGAATGGTTCTTGCTTCATGTTCTTGTCCTCTGTCTCGTTTTGAAAAAATGTCCTCACTGTGTAGGCAGCGACAAGATTAAAAATATGCCATCTATTATCAAGCCGATTTTAAATATGGGTTGAGCCAGTCAATTTTGAACTATCAAAAACCTCCTCACTACTAAGCCGATCTCAGATGCGGGTTGAGCGGATGAATTCTTAGTTCGATAGGGGGTCTACAAAAACAGAATGCAAAGTGCCGCCGGGTTTTTACGGACGGCACTTTGCAGGATGCGGAGCGTAAAAAATGGGCGAGATTCTTTTTATCGAATCACGCCCAATTCCCGCATGGTATCCTTCGCGTCTTGGCTGAGATGAGAAACACATTTTTGCACCTGCCCACTGAGCTCAACCCTCCGAAGCCCCAGTTCATTGACTTCGGGAATTTCATTGCGCTGTTGCTTGTGGCCTCGCTCGGTGAGTTCGGTAATGGCCATTTCCAATATTTCATCGTATTGCATGGCTGACTCCTTTCGCCTGATTTGAGAAGCATCCGGTTTTCAGCAACACAACATACCACACGCAAATTCGAATAGATATCATCATTTTCTATGAATCCGACGTACCTCTTGGACGAATCTCACAATACAAAAACAAGTGCTTTATATTCTTCCACAAAAGGAAGTATGATGAAATCATCTACTATTGCCATGAAAACAGGTGAAGCATATGGATTATATAACAGTCAGAGAAGCTGCACAGAAGTAGGGTGTCGCCACCCGCTCTATTACGTATCATCTTGCGGATGGTTGCATCCCCGGTGCTGTGAAAAAAGGAAACCTCTGGCTTATTCCCACAGCCGCCGAAAAGCCTGCGGATTTGCGCAGGCGAAAGAAAAAGCGATGAAAGTATCTGTCTTATGCAAAATAAAATCATGGCAGGTGAGCATATGAAAAATCGGCTAACACAGTTTATCAGCACATTTTTTGGCACTGGCCTTGATTTTCGGGTACGGCTATTCAATGTGCTTGCCATGGGCGGTACAGTTATCAGCATGGCCATGGCACTGGTTGGCATTGTAGCAGATGCAGGGATTGGAAACATCATGGCTAATTTCATTTCAGCCGTCCTCTCCTACGCCTTGCTCTGCTATTCCCAGCGCACCGGCCGATACCAGTTGTGCTACATGATCACAATTGTCGCCATTTTTCTGGTGCTGTTCCCTGTTATGTTCTTCACGGCGGGGGGATATCACAGCGGGATGCCCAGCTTTTTTGTATTTGCAGTGACCTTCACCATCCTGATGCTGGAGGGCAAAAAGGCAATTGTGATGTCCATCATGGAAATTCTACTGTACCTTGCTATTTGCGTGATTGCCTTTCGCTATCCCGAACTGGTCAAGGCATGGGATACCGAGCAGGACATGCTCACCGATGTGATAGTAGGATTTGTATCGGTCAGTGCTGTGCTTGGCACAATGCTCTATCTCCACTTTAAGCTCTATAACGAGCAGCAAAAAAAGCTTGACGAACAAAATCATATCCTTGAGAGAGCCAGCCGTGCAAAAACAGAATTTCTGTCCAACACCTCCCACGAAATGCGTACACCATTGACGGTTATCTCTGTGAACGTGCAGACAGTGGCGGAAATTTTAGAGGACATGGGCGAAGCTGTGAGGGATGGAGAGGCAACGGAGTTGCTCCAGAACGCTCAGCAGGAGATCATGCGGCTGGCTCGCATGGTAGGCGGGACGTTGACTCTGGCTGCAATAAGCGAAAACACGGATAGGCAGGCACTGGATTTCTCCACCCTGCTACGCAGCAGTGTGGAGATGTTCTCCCTGCATCTGCAAAAGCGGGGCAATACCCTGACTTCGGAAATTGCGGGAGGGCTGACCGTGTTCGGCACTGCGGATCTGCTGGCACAGGTGGTAGCCAATCTGCTTCAAAATGCCGCTGCCTATACCCGACATGGAGAAGTTACTCTGCGGGCTGAGAAAGAGGGGCACGAGGTGTTGATCGCGGTGAAGGATACAGGCGACGGCATTTCCGCTGAGCTGTTGCCCCATGTGTTTGAGCGGGGTGTTTCCACCGGCGGTACAGGCTTTGGCCTATACCTATGCAAGACGGTGGTGGAATCCCACGGCGGCCGGATTTGGATTGAGAGCGAACCCGGAAGCGGCACAGCGGTGATGTTTGCCCTTCCAACCTATGAAGGGCAGTTCGGAGGTGAAGGAGAATGAAGCAGATTTTGCTGTTGGAGGACAACGAGCAAATTATGCAGGGCAATGAGCGTATGCTGAAACGGCGAGGCTATGAGGTTATCACGGCGCTGACCCTTGCCCAGGCGCGAATCGCCATTCAGGCACAGATGCCCGACTTGTTTGTGCTGGACATTATGCTGCCAGATGGAAGCGGACTGGACTTTATGTCGGAGCTACGCAAGTATTCACAGACACCGATTCTGCTGCTGACCGGGTTGACCACGCCGGAGGATATTGTGCGGGGACTTACGGTGGGTGGCGACGACTACCTTCCCAAGCCCTATGACTTTGGGGTGCTGCTGGCACGGGTGGAGGCACTGCTCCGCCGTGCACAGCAGGTGCCGGAGCGTATCCACAAGGGTCGGCTCTGCCTTGATGTAACGGCTGATGTGGCAACCCTTGACGGCGCCGACTTGCTGCTGTCTCAGAAGGAATTTTCCCTACTGCTGATTTTCGTACAGAACGAGGAGCGTTTTATCAGTGCCGAATATCTGTATGAAAAGGTGTGGAAGCAGGCCATGGTGGGCAACAGCAATACACTGAAAACAACAATTAACCGTCTGCGGGAAAAAATCAAGAGCAGTGATTATCGAATTGCGTGGTCCCGTGGTGAGGGGTACTGCTTTGAGAGAGAATAGGATTTTGAAATAATCAACACCACCCGTTGGGCCACGACCCATAATACTTGTGGCGAGAGTAACAATTTTGTTACTCTCGCCACTTTTGATTTTATGGCATGGTAAAACTATACACAGATTATAGTAGACTTTAACCTTTTACGAATCGTGTGTTTAGACGAGGAGGTGGCTATGGCAATGGAATCTGAACAAACTGCAATCGAGCAGTTGAGAATTGTCCGTGTAGAGGCATTTGATGGAGACACCTTTGGAATTACGCTGGAGAGTGGGCATACCGTCCTGCTGGAACTGGAGCACAGAATCAAAGAACCGGCCTTTGCCACCCTGATCGAAAGCAGGGATTTCTGCAAGCCCTATACCGACGGCAAAGCAATCTGCTGGCCCGGTGGGGTATCCATCTCGCTGGAGGAGATTTTAGAGATGCTTCTCTCCTACGGCAATGCAACACAAAACCAAAATAATTATGAGGAGGAATGAGAGAATGAGAACACAACGGGCAAGCAAGACACTGTCTTTGTTTCTGGCATTTTGCGTGGTATTTACTATGCTGCCGACTGTGGCTTTTGCCGAAACCGGCGATGTGGATTCCGGTGTGCCTTTAGGCGTGAGCGGCATCATCACCGACTTTGCGCCGCTGGATGAAGATGTGGCAGAGCAAACGGTGGAAATGGGTACAGCCGAGGATATGCTGAAGCTGCCAAACCAGATGATAGTTACGGAAGAAACCGAAATTACGGCAACGGACAGCGATGTCCATAGTACCGGCTCTGTCGCCCGCACTATGGACATCGGCGGGCAAACCGGTGTTGGTCTTGACGCTGATACCAGCGGAACAGGCTGGACTTGGACGGCAAGCACCTCCACCCTGACGCTTAACAGCAGTTACCAAGGCGGCTACATAACACTTGAATGTGCCGACACCGATACCATCAATCTGTTATGCGACGGTGCCGTCACGGTTAACCAAGGTTCTACCTACGCCATCGACTGCTATGGGAGCCTCGTCATCAAAGGTGAAGGCCAGCTTACGCTTAGCGGCGGCATAAGAGCCTCTAAAAATATCGTCATCTTGGGTACGATGGGCAATATCAGCGGCGGCATTGACGCCGGCGGCAGTGTTACTATCTCCGGCAGGGTGGGCGATATTACGTCCACGATTCACACGATTTACGCAAATGGCGACATTACAATTTCCTCCAACGCCGTTGTGGGCAAGATAGGAGCAGGAGGCACCGGCTCTAGCAGCAGCACCCATGGCATTTACTCATATGGCGGCGGCGTGGTCATCAACGGCACAACAGGCGATATTTCAGGCACATACTATGGAATTTACGCAAAGGGCGGCAGTGTTATCATCAACGGCACAACAGGCGCGATTAGCAGTGCACTCGGATCAACGTCAGACAACTCCGGCATTCGCGCAGAAAGCGGCGGCGTTACCATTACCGGCGAAACAGGCGCGATCAGCTCCGCGAGTAACTACGGTGTTTACGCGAAAACTGGCGACGTTTTAATCAGCGGCAAAACCGGTGATATCACCGGCGCGAAAGCCATCGGCATTTTAGCGTTAGCGGGCGGTATTACAATTTCACCTAACGCTGTTGTGGGCAATATCGCCGGCGCTCAAAACAGCATCGACGCATACGGCGACGTCACAATCGGCGGTAAAACCGGCGATATTACAGGCGTCGCAGGCAGCTTATTTGGCGGCGGCATTCGCGCAGGCGGCAGCGTCACAATCACAGGAGAAACGGGCGATATTGCCAGCACTAACGCCAGCATCCCGGCAATTGGCGCAGGCGGTGACGTCTCCATCATAGGCAGTGTGGGCAAGATTGCAGTCACCGCCTCCAGCGGTGGTGGTGGTCTCGGTATTTACGCTGACGGCGGCATCCACATCATCAATTCTGCCACGGTAAGCAGCTTCAATGGCGCGTTCAATAAGGCCCCCGCCACTTTACCCTCTTCCTATACAGCCACTTGGAGCAACAACGCGGACGGCTCCGGTGTGTCCACCGGCAGTACCTATACATGGAACGGCAGCCATAAATACGTAAAAATTGAAAATGGTAGCGGCGGTGGAACATCCGTCCCCACTGTGTCGAGCTTTGTGGCTGGACGCAAGGATGCGGATAGTGTGAGATTTTACTTCACGCCCAGCACCACCGGGAAATTTGGATTTCAGATTGAGAAAAAAGAATCACCAGCGCCGACTAATCTTCCGCTGGTCCATGAAATGACTGCCATAATGGAATTTGGTATCGAGGCAAGAGAGTTTGGCGCCACCGCCACTGATATTCTCGTAATATATCTGCAAACCGAGGACACAGAAGGTGTCAAGAGCCAGATATACTCCCTTGAAGTCCCGGCATATACACCGCCGACGGATGCTAAAGCGCCAAGCATTAGCGAACAACCGACAAGCGCAACCTATGTGCAAAACGAGACGCCCATCAATTTGTTGGTGCTCGCAAACAACACGGATGGCGGCAGCCTATCGTACCAGTGGTACTGTAATACGACAAACAGCACAGTAGGCGGAACACCAGTCACCAGCTCGTCTATCAACGGGTGCACGCCATCCACTGCCATGGTCGGCACGACCTATTACTATTGTGTGGTCACAAACACCAACAGCGAAGCGACCACAAATAAAACCGCCACGGCGACCAGCGATGTAGCGGCGGTAACGGTGAATGCACCGGGCGGCACAACCTCACCCATCGAGATTACCGGTTTTGAAGCTATTCCCGATGAGGATGTCGGAAAAGCAGGAAGTACAATCTGTGTTAATGTGGCGGAGGTCATTAACCTTCTAAAATCGATCCATCCGTATGCAAGCGCAATGCACAGCGGCAACCAAACGACCCTTTTCCTTATTACAGGCTGGGAGGACACAGACGGCTATAATCCGAGCAAGGCAGGCAGCTATACCTTCACCGCTGCCGCTGCCATACTGCCTGGCTTTGCCAATAGTGCCGGTCACAAAGTCACCGTGGAGGTGGCGGTGGCTTCGGCGGATGCCGCAACCATCACCATCACAAAGCACCCTCAGAATGTAACCGTAACACAGGGCAGCATTAACGGAACCTTGACGGCGGAAGCTGTCGCAAGCAACGGCAAGCCTATCCGCTATCAGTGGCGTCGCTTTATCGGTGGTATTGGCAGCGATAACACGCAGCCTTTACTCGGCGAAACAAGTAGTACTCTCACCATCCCGGCAGGTCTAACCGCAGGGACTTATCAATACCTTTGCGTTTTCAACACAGATGGTACCGATTATGTAGATAGCAATACTGCCATCGTAACCGTAAATCCGCCTTCTAGTGGTGGCAGCAGCGGCTCCGGCGGTGGAAGATATACACCACCTCCGGCCACCACGCCGCCACAAGGGCCGCCCAACCAGCCTATCACAGCGACGGCACCTGTGACCGCTGCAAGAGGCACAAACGGCATAGCCAATGCAAACATCCCCACAAGTGCTATTCCCGATGCCATTACCAGAGCAGAGGCCACCGCAAGAGCACAGGGTAGTTCTGCAAACGGCATTTCGATAGAGCTGAATGTCACCATGCCGCAGGGGGCGACTTCCCTGACGGCTGCGATTCCCCAAAGTGCGTTGCAGAGTCTTGTCACAGCAGGGGTAAACCAGTTTACGGTAAATGGTGCTCCGGTATCTCTCGGCCTCAATCAGAGTGCACTTCAGGCCATTCAAAGTCAGGCCAGTGGCGGTATTACCATCGGCATGACCCCTGCAACCGGACTTTCCGCATCGGCACAGTCGATGATCGGCAGCCGTCCGGTTTACAACATTACCATCAGCTATACCGACAAGAGTGGTAAGACGCAGAACATTACCAGTTTCGGAAGCGGCACGGCTACGCTCGCTATCCCTTACACAGCCGGTAGAAATGAAGCCGCCGGCTACTTGTTTGGCGTGTATGTGGACGGAAAGGGCAACGCAAGCCGTATCCCCGGCTCGGTGTATGATGCAAATAGCCGAAGCATTCTCATCCCTACCAATCATCTCTCGGTGTACGGTGTAGGCTACACGATAAAGAAGTAGAACGCACGAGGAAAGCGTCGGCTACCAATCATCTCTCGGTGTACGGTGTAGGCTACACTGCTCCATCTGCCAAGTTTACGGATGTTGCTGACCATTGGGCAAAAGAATCCATTGATTATGTAGTCGGCAGAGGGCTTCTCTCCGGCACATCGGAAACCACCTTTGCACCGAACATTGCCATGACCCGTGGAATGCTGGTAACGGCACTTGGCAGATTGACGGGAGTAGATGCGAAAACCTACACCAAGAACGGTTTCACCGATGTAAAGACTGATAGTCCTTTCCGTCCCTATATCGAATGGGCATATAGTAAGGGCATCGTGCAGGGCATTGGAAACCAGCAGTTTGCACCTGACCGTGCGATCACCCGTGAGGAAATTGCGGTCATCTTCGCAAACTACGCCAAAGCTACTGGCTATAAGCTGCCCCTAAGCCGTGAAGCCACCGCCTATGCGGACGTTTCCGACATCGGCAGCACCTACAAAACAGCGGTAACAGCCATGCAGCAGGCGGGCATTATGCTGGGAGAACAAAATAACAAGTTTAACCCTACAGCAAATGCTACTCGCGCCGAGGTCAGTTCCATGCTCCACCGATATATCAAGCTGACCATCGACCCGGCAACAGCACAGGGCTGGGCGCAGGGCGATGACGGTCAGTATATGTACTACAAGGACAGCAAGCCGCTCACCGGTTGGCAGACCATTGATGGAGCGAAGTATTTCTTGGGCACCGATGGAACGCTGAAAATTGGCTGGGTCAAGGACGGTGACAACTGGAGGCATTACACCGACAATAAGGCGGCTGTAGGCTGGCTGGACATCAGTAACAAATGTTACTATTTCACCAAAGACGGTTTGATGGTATTAGGAAAATGGCTCCAGATTGACGCCAAATGGTATTACTTCAATGCCGACGGATCCCTTGCTAAGAACACTAAAATCGACGGCTATGAGGTGGACGAAAACGGTGTAAGGAAAAGTAAATAACGCATACGAACACAAAGCAAGGGTGGGAGCCAACATCGGTTCGCACCCTTGCTTTCCGTATCCAGTTTGCGTTTACCAACTTGTCTTTATTGGACTTCTTCTTCAGTTCCCCCTCTTTTTGTTTACTGCCCGCCGAGCAGATCTTGGAACAGTTTCTTCCAAGTTGTCCACGCCAGCCGGGCTTGCTGATCGGTATAGGAAGTGAGCATCTCTTTTGCGCGGTCGGGGTCTTCCGCGAAAGCACCCAAGACTTGCGCTTCGAATTCGCATTGAGACTTGCTCCA
>JAGPNE010000022.1 GCA_018052455.1 Candidatus Fermentithermobacillaceae bacterium
ATAGCCCCGCTCGACTTGCATGTTTGAGGCACGCCGCCAGCGTTCATCCTGAGCCAGGATCAAACTCTCCGTTACACCTTATCCTTAACTCAAAGGTTCTCTACGCTGTTCAGTTTTCAAAGACCGACTCTTTGTGAAACTTTCCGTACGCCCCCTCAGGGGGCAAAGGTTAATATAGCACCGTTCACGATTAAGATCAATAGCTTATCTCAGAAAATCGCGGAGTTTTTGCCCGATTCCGCGAAATACCCGACAAAATCTAAGATTTCGGTCGCATCATCGGAAACAAAATGACATCACGTATCGAGGTAGAGCCAGTTAGAAGCATTACCAGCCTATCAATTCCAATCCCTATCCCACCAGCAGGAGGCATACCATACTCCAGAGCCGTAAGAAAATCCTCGTCAAACACATGCGCTTCTTCATCGCCCATGGCTCTGGCTCTGGCTTGTTCCACGAAGCGCGCTCTCTGGTCGATTGGATCATTTAACTCAGAAAACGCATTGCCAAGCTCCTTCCCTGCTACAAATACTTCGAATCGACTTGTCAAGTCCGGCTGATCTGGTTTTCTCTTGGCCAAAGGCGAAACCTCTACAGGGTAATCCATGAGGAACGTTGGCTCCTTCAAATTCGGTTCAACCTTCTCATCCAACAGCTTATTGATTACGTTCGCCTTTGTTGGAGGTCTATCCATCTTGAGGTCGAGGTCTCTTGCAACTCTTCTAGCTTGGTCGTCATCCTTCAAATCGTCGTACTTGACTCCCGCCCACATCTCCATGGCGTCCCATACCCGAACTCTTTTCCAAGGGGGAGTAAGATCAACCCGCTGCCCCTCGTATTCGACCTCAGGCGTCCCAAGGACGTCTAGCGCGCAGCTTGAAATCATGTCCTCACACAGTTCCATCATTGTCTCGTAATCGCCATACGCTTGATATATCTCAAGCATCGTGAATTCGGGATTGTGGCGGGTATCGATTCCTTCGTTTCTGAAGTTCTTCCCAAGCTCATAGACTCGCTCAAGTCCGCCAACCAAGAGCCGCTTCAAGTAAAGCTCTACCGCTATCCTCAAATACACATCAATATCTAGAGCATTGTGGTGAGTAACAAATGGTCTAGCCGTAGCTCCACCTGCAACTGTCTGCAGTATAGGCGTCTCAACCTCAAGGAAGCCTCGATCATCTAAGTACTTTCGAATGAATGATATGATCTTTGTCCGTTTTACAAAAACATCCTTTACTTCAGGGTTCACTATCAAGTCCACATATCGTTGGCGATATCGCAAATCCACATCTGTTAGGCCATGCCATTTCTCGGGAAGAGGCCTTAGAGACTTACAAAGGAAAGTCCATTCTGTTACCTGTATAGTCGGCTCGCCTTTTCTAGTACGGAAAACTTCCCCTACAATACCTACAATATCGCCGATGTCTAACAAGTCCGTGAAATTGCTATAACTCTTTTCACCTAGGAGATCTTTTCGTGCGTAGATTTGAACCCTGCCTGTTCTGTCTCTTAGATCAGCAAAAGTAGCTTTTCCATGTTGCCTGAACGCAGTGAGCCGACCGGCAACGCTAATCTTGGTCCCCGAAAGGTCGTCGCATCTTGAAACAACGTCCTCCGCTGTGGCAGTAACGTTGTAGATACCTCCAAAGGGTTCAAGACCTAACTGTTTCACTTCCTCAAGTTTGCCCAAACGCCTGTTTATCTCTTCGTTTGCTTTCAGATCAGCTAACATTTCCTCGATGTTCAAATTCCTATCGCCTGACACAACAAATCCTCCTGACGTAGCAAATCCCTTTGCCCAAAAGTACCCCAAAAAACAAAAAAGAGCAAGTTGCGTCCGGGACACACATTACGTAGATGCAAACAACAAGCCTATTTGTCTATGGATAGTATCTCATACCTGAAAGTGCCTGCAGGAGCAGTAACAGTTACAATGGTTCCGCCTTTGCGCCCGAGGAGAGCTTTTCCCACAGGTGACTCATTTGATATGCGCTGCTTTCCAGGATCAGCCTCTTGAGATCCAACAATTGTGTACGTGTGAATCTTGCCAGATTCCAGCTCTTTCACAGTCAAGGTAGACCCTACCGTAACAACATCGGATTTGACGTCACCGTTTTGAGTTATTACAGCGTGCCGCAGTATGTTCTCAAGAGTCATAATCCGACCCTCGACAAAAGCCTGCTCATTCTTGGCATCTTCATACTCGGCATTTTCTGCGAGATCGCCAAAGTCACGGGCAGTCTTGATCCTCTCGGCTACTTCTTTCCTGCGCACTAATCTCAGGTAGTTGAGTTCTTCTTCTAACTTCTGCTTACCCTCAGGCGAAAGCAACACTTCCTGTTCAGCCATCCTACACATCCCCGCCTTTCTTATCGATCCGATACGCGAATCTGACATGGGTATCCTTATCCACTGCAAGTATTCGTGCTACATATTGATCACTGGACGTTATATTAGACGCTAGTTTCTTCATTAGTCTCTTCATTCCTGCTTAAGCGGATCCAATCCGCTTCGCTATGTTTCTCATATTCCATATTAGATAGATAAAACCGCTGCCATGCGTGGCATTACGGCATCGGTCACGAGAGATTATAATGCACTGCCAAACCCATAGTCAATACAAGTACCGAAATAATCCTGATTTCGGCAGCCGTCACCTATATGCGCCTCTTGGTAGCGGCGTTTCGCTTAACTTGCTCTATTTCTTCAAGTGTAACAGGCCGCTCGAAACTCCTGAAACCTCCTACCTCAAACCCGTGCTTGCGTGCAAGATTCGCTATCCCTTCTACTTGCTCAACAGTGAGTTCTCGGCCTAAAGACCAATTCACGTATTTCTCCTCAAGCGCCAATATCATTGTCTCTGCCATACAAGCGTAACTGTGCCCTTTCGGGAATCCAAAATCGAAGTTGAAGTCAACGTCCCCTGGAACGCGCACAACTCCGCCTTCTATGACCAAGACGTCTTGTCTTTGTTTTTTTACCTCTGCCGATACATTCCTCGGCCTCGCAACATCACAGACAAGAGCACCACTTTTTAGATCATCAGGATGTACTATTGCCTCTACCGCCGAACTCACACAAAGCACCACATCTGCCTGTTTCAATGCGTCACTAATATCGGTGGTAACGTAAGGAGTGACTCCTGAACGCTCATTAACCGCGCGCGCAACTTCATTCAATCTATCGGAATTTCTTGCGGCAAGAGTAAGATTGAAACCGTGATCTGATAGCATCATCGATAGAACACGTCCGATGGAGCCTGTTGCCCCTAAGACGAGCACGTTGGCACTATCCATGTCGATATCCATGAGCTCCGCCGCCTTCAAAGTCGCCTCTATGGCTGTGTACACAGTGTAGCTGTTACCTGTTGTAACCGCTATATCTACGTTCTTGCTAATCGTGATGCCCGCATCCCCGACGACCGCTGTAAAAGCCCCTAGCCCAACAACCTTGGCGCCTAGGTCTTGTGCCAGTCTTGCAGAGTCAATGATTTTCTTTATGACCTTATCTTCAGGCATGCTCATCATCATGCGAGGTGTGAGAGGGCATGTGACAAAGTAACCATTGGCAGTACCGTGGTCGGACTTTATGCCATTTATCTCAGATACTTCGAACGGCTTAAGATGAGCAATGCTCCTTTCAACAAGACCAGAGGGAAGATACCTGCTTACAGGAAACTTCCGTGCAACATCACTTATATCTACGGGATGGATAATGAAACCAAACGTACCCACTAGCGCGTCACTTCCTTCGTACTTCTAAGTATAGAGTTCGTATTTGGTCATTCCGTGCTCATGGGATTAATGAGGGTGGATTTAGCACCTCAATCCTGGGCTTGAAATTGAGCCTGTCTAGAAGCTCGTTTATCTCGTCGTCGGTGATTTCTTCAGGCATCTTCTTGAGCAACGAAACAATAAGGGCTTCCATGACATTTGTCCCAAAGGAACGCCCATCCATCTCGGGTGTAGTGGTAATTAGAGTGCTTAATCCCCGTTCCCGGAGTAGATCCACGTCTTCCGCTGTGACTGTGTTGGTTATGATCGACTTTCCTGTCATATCCTCAGGCATGTGCTTTTTCACCAGCAGGAAGTCTCCCGCAATGATATCGGCTTCATTGTAAAACTTGGTGTGGACCGACTTTTTTGATTGCACAGTGTCTTGCTTTTCTCCGGTAGGATAGAGCATCGAAAAAGGAAGTTTCACAACTATAGGAGCAACCGCCCGAGCTATCTTGTCGAGAGCGCTTAGGGACTTAAGAGGGATAGGAATATTAAGAATAAAGACTAGGTCGCCCAAAACTAAATCGCATCCAGTTTCCTGCAGCGCTTCGGCCATCCCAAAACGGTCCATGCCGCTGACCAGAAGCACTTTCTTATCATCGAATGGGACTTTGAGTTCCCGGTCAAGATACTGTATAACTCTTCTTTCTAGAGTGCCCTTGAGTCTAGAACCGTCTACGATAGGAGTTTTTTGTGCGGCTTGTGCAATAGGTATGGCATCTTTCAGAATGTACCTTTTCTTGCCGCACGATACATAAAGGTCAATACCGCCCATGCCAAAAGCGTCTACCTTACCATCTAGTTCTTTTATTATCTCGATAGCCTTTTCTATAGAACCGTCTGTTCCAATTCGCTCAACTATTGTCTTTTCTCCCAGAAACTCCTGCTCAGTCCGCTTATTTCTCTTGGACGAACCAAGACTAACGCTTACTACGTGTTTCACCTAAATACCCCCTTAACCCTTTATCTCTCTGATCATCTGCCGCAAAGACTCAGGATTTATCTGGACATCTCCGGTCATAGGCGATTTGCCGATTACGATTGAAAATACATCTGTGCCTCTATCAAGAAGACCTTTCATGAGATCGAGGCGCCTATCCGAGCCTATTAGTATTACCTTTTCGTAAGTCCTTACCTCTGCAATAATCCAAAGAAGTTCGTTTAGGAGATCCATTCCGCTTTTCTGCTTCACCCAATCCCACCGCTCTGTGTCGTTCATAAGCAGAGTGAATTCTACGCCTTCTTCTTTTGCCAAATCACGAATCTCGTCGCAATTAGATATAGGGAAACCGATGATCGCTATTGAACCGCCTTTGCGAACCTCCCCTAGGGTCTCCAAACGTGAAACAAAGGTCCTATCAACGCCTGTTTTGACAGAGACCTCTGCCTGAGACATACCCTGGGCACGCAAGTTTATGATCTCATCAATGGCCTGATCTATTTTTTGCCTACTGATTACTTTGTCTCCGACCCTAACAAATTCCAATCAAGCCACCGCCTTGTGCACAATATTGTGTACATATAGTATCACTGGCAAGGGCGCACTGCAACAAAAATCAACAGCCTAGATCGGTGTAAGATGGGAGGAGATTGCAAACAATATATTGGAGAAAGTGTTATAAAGTGTTATATGAAAGCGATTCTACTTCGAAGAGGAGATCTGCTCTATAGCAGTCACAATTTCGTCAAGGGATGATGCGCGGCTGATGCGCTCTCTTGCTGCTGGGGCGCCGCGCATACCTTTGAAATAAAAACCGAGATGCTTCTTGAGATCTTTCAATGCATATCCCTCCCCGTTTGCTGCTATAGCCCGGCGAAGATGATCCTGAGCAGCTTCGATCCTTTCTACATTTGTTGGCCGGTAGGCCGTCTTGGCCTCAACTATTAGGTGCAGCTGCCGCCAGAAAAATGGATTTCCGAGAGTCCCCCTGCCCACCATCACTGCTGAGCAACCGCTGCCAACAAGACGCACAAGTCCTTCTTCAGGCGACTGAATATCCCCGTTTCCAACGACCGGAACGTCTAGCGAACTCGTAATCTCGGATATAACAGACCAATCTGCAGTCCCGCTGTATCCCTGGGTCACAGTCCTTCCGTGCACAACCAGCATATCTGCCCCCGACGAAGATAGGCGCTCCGCAATATCAACTGCATCCTTATGTTTATCCCAGCCTGTTCGCATTTTCACCGAAACAGGGACCACAGAAGCAGATTTTACTGCCTCCACAATTTCGCAAGCTCTGGATACATCTTTTAAGAGAGCGCCCCCGGCTCCCTGTGAAGTAATCTTCCTAGCGGGGCACCCCATGTTTATGTCTACCGACTCAAAAGACGCTCCCGAGTCGCATACAATCCTAACGGCTCGGAACATTTCCTCGGGATCCTCTCCGAAAATCTGGACCGCAAGCGGTCTATCCGCCTCTGAATGATCTAAGAGACGCAAAGTGTTGGGCCCTTTTTGGATCAGCCCTTTCGAGCTAATCATCTCTGTGTAGCAATAGGGACAGCCAAACTCGCGCAGAATCTCCCTGTACAGCGGATCAGTGTAACCTGCCATAGGTGCAGCAAGAAATGGAGGCCAGATAGTGAGGTTGCCAAAATGTAAAGGATGAATTTCGTAGTTCAATCGTTACCACCTAGAGACTTCTACTGGATTTCAGACTCGTCGCCTGCTATGCCTGCCTCTGCCATCACTTTTTCTTCGACATACATGGGCGCTGATTTTCTCAACGCAACTGCTATAGCATCTGACGGTCTGCAGTCAATTTCGATTAGTTGTCCGCCTTTATTGAGGACCAGAGATGCGTAGAAGATCTCATCTCTTATATCATTCACGACGGCCATGACAACGTCTGCTTCAAATTCGTCAATCAATTTGACGACTAGGTCAGCAGTCATAGGCCTGGGGGACTGGATCCCTTGAATTGGGATAGCAATAGCCGTAGCCTCTGACGTCCGCACCCAGATCGGTATAAAGGTTGTTCTCGTAAGGTCTCCAAGCAGAATAACCGCTTGATCGCTACTCTGATCCAGCCCTATGCGATGCACCGTAACCTGGATCATGCACACCCTCCCCCTTTCATTCCCATTCTATCACGCCTACAGTAGGATGTTCGCCCAGTTTTTCTTCGATTATCTGCTTTATGAGCCCTAGCTGTTCGCAAGTGCTTGCCTCGGCTCGTAACACAAGGGCGGGCTGTGTGTTGGAAACCCTCACCAACCCCCAACCTCCTGGGAAGACAATTCTGGCTCCATCAACAGTTATAATGTCGTACTCTGATCTAAGGTCCTCTATTAGTTTTTCTACTACCTCGAACTTATCATCATCGGGGCAAAACACACGCACCTCAGGAGTTGAGTAGTAGTGAGGCATATCTTGAACAAATTCGCTCAAGGTTTGGTCGGAATTAGACAACAATCTTAGCAGCCTTGCCGCAGCATAGATCCCATCGTCGAATCCGTAGTATTCGTCTTTGAAAAACATATGCCCCGACATTTCACCTGCAAAAAGAGCCCCCGTCTGTCGCATGCGCGCTTTTATGAGAGAATGACCGGCCTGCGTAAACTCGGGTTTGCCTCCTAGCTTTTCGACCACTTCAAAAAGAGCCTGGGAACATTTGACTTCTATGAGCGCAAGAGCCCCAGGATGTTCGGGCAGGATCTCGCTCCAGAAAACAGCTTGGAGCTGATCCCCCCAAAGAGGATTGCCTAGCTCATCGACTACACCTATTCTGTCTCCATCACCATCAAAACCTATACCTATAGCGGCTTTTTTATCCTTGACTGCCTCGATAAGGTCGTGAAGATTCTCTAGTCGCGTAGGGTCAGGATGATGGTTCGGAAAGGTGCCATCTGGTTTGAGAAAGAGTCCGTGGTACTTCACCCCCAAACGATCAAAGACGGCTCTAACGACGGGACCCGAGGCGCCATTGCCCGCATCTACTACACAAAACACCTCTTTCGGGCCGAGGGTAATGCGGCTAGCAATATCCTCAACATACTCGGGCAGAGGATCTTTCTCTGTCATCATGCCTTTCCCGCTTTCAAACTCACCCGATTGGATAATCCTGTAGATACCCTGGATGCCGTCACCGTAAAGAGTGTCGGGCCCAAATCCGAGCTTGAATCCGTTGAACTCAGGAGGGTTGTGACTGCCGGTTACCATTACTCCGCCTTCGATACCGTAGTTTGCCCTGGCGAAATAAAAAAGAGGCGTTGTTACCATGCCTATGTCCAAGACATCTACACCTGTATCACAAAGGGCCTGGCAAATGGCCCTGGAATAAGCGTAGGAAGATAGTCGGGGATCTCTGCCTAGCACAGCTCGGGCGATGTTGTTCTGCCTAAGAAATGTTCCGTAGGCACGTCCTATGAGATAGACAGTGCTTTCAGTTAGATCTTCGCCTACGACACCGCGTATATCGTATTCCCTAAATATCTGGGGATTTATTGCGTTTGCTGTGTGCATGATTGGTCCCTCCCTGATTGCTACATTCTCGCCTGCTCTGGTAAATCCTCTACACGCTCCTGGATGACGCCTAAACAGGCTTTGCCTCAGGGCCCGGACCGCATGCACTTGGCTAGACGCAAGCAATGTTATTAGAGTCTTGTAGCAAAATGATGCACGAGAACCGACCCCCTGCTTCTATTGGTTCTTGCGGTATATTATGTCGAGTCCTTCTAGGGTTAGGGTAGTATCTACGACTGTGATGGTGTCCGATTCGAAAGCGACTAGCTGGGCTTGGCCTCCGGTAGCTACTACTTGGGTCACTCCTCCTAGCTCAGCTGCGATCCTTCTTACTAGGCCATCCGTCTGACCTGCAAAACCAAAGATGATCCCTGCTTGCATACTTTCTACCGTGGTTTTCCCTATGGCATGTGAGGGTGTAATAAGCTCTATGCGTGGCAATCGAGCAGCCTTTTCAAATAGGGCGTCGGTGGCTGTCATGATTCCGGGCGCAATAGCTCCGCCGAGATATTCGGCGTCTCCGGATATGGCGTCAAACGTAGTTGCGGTACCGAAATCAACTACGATTACAGGTCCGCCATATTTGTTGTAGGCGGCAACTGAGTTGGCAATTCTATCGGGGCCTACCTCTTTCGGGTTCTCGTATTTGATGTTGATTCCCGTTTTGGTCCCCGGACCAACGATGAGGGGGTCTATCCCCAGATATGCGTTCATTGTCTTTTGCAGTACTGGGGTCAAAGGTGGGACGACCGAAGCAATGATCCCGCCGGTCAGAGCCTCTTTTGAAACGCCTGCGCGCTCCAAGAGAAACTGTAGAACATGGCCATATTCATCTTCGGTTTTTCTCCTGTCGCTTGCAATTCGCCAGTTATCCTTTATCTTGCCTTCATGAATAAGCCCTATGACTATATGGGTATTGCCTACGTCTACAGCAAAAATCAATGATAACCCCTCCTCGTTTCCAGAACTAACCCTAGCGAATAAGGTTCTTGCAATTTCGCTCGCCTGTCTAACGTTTTTCTCGCATGAGCTTTGTGCCCCGATATATCAAATCGGTAAGGACCATGGCCACCAGAGCCTCTGGAATCCCATGCATAACGCCAATAGCCGCTGCCGCTTCCATCGGGATATACTTGAAAGCGACACAAAGACCCATTACGCCTACGGTATTCGTAAGGCTGCCTGCAATCGCTGCAAGAGCAGGGCCTGGCGCACTGCTTCTTTTGTTGATAGCAACAATCAAAGCGCAACTTGCAGCGGCGAACAGGATTGCCGCTGTCCAACGGAAAGGTTGGGATTTCTCCTCAAAAGCCCAATATCCCGTATGTGCCAATGCAATGCCTGTCAAAGACATAAGAGCAATTTGCCCCTTCTTACCCTTTGCCATTGAGTAGACGTAGTGAGATGAAACCCCAATGAGAATACGGGGTACAAATGCTACAACTGGATTTGTAAACATTAGTTTGGCCACAGGATTGGCCTGAGTCTGAGCTCTATAGAAGCTGAAACCGCCGAAAATCGCGCCAACAATTCCTCCTGCTACCGGCCCTTCGAAGATCCCTGCCAGAATGGCAGGTATATGCATGGTCGTTGCTGACCCGGCCGGTGTAGGAACCGGGATAAACCCGCCTACAGGCATAAACCCCAATGC
>JAGPNE010000023.1:0-4170 GCA_018052455.1 Candidatus Fermentithermobacillaceae bacterium
AGCTGACACGTCGCCTATGACCTTGCACTGGTCTTGCAGCCTCTGAGCTGAGTTCCTGATAAACGGTTCTACGGCCAACGGCCTCCTGTGCAACACTGAATCAAGAGACTGCCACAAGTAAGAACTGCCGTAAGCCAGGATCAAATTGTACAAGAGCGAAGAATGCCTGCTTTTGTAACGTGTAGCATCGTTGTCGCCAAACCTCCAATTCCACGCTTCAGAAACTCGTTTGGCAACCTCTGACGCGTCAAGGCCCACTCTTCTGCATGTTTCAGTGAGTTCCCTAGCCACAGATGGAACCACATCTTCGATAGTCGCAACCAGATCTACTGCTCCCCTAGACCAGTCACCCATGTAGTACATAACGGTAAACCTGTAGGATTCAGAAGCTATCTCCTCTGCTAGAGTAACTTCGAATCCGAGCAAATCCTTGAGCGAAAACCCACTGCGGTTCTCCTCCGCCGGTGTGAGCCTTGCCATGTTGGCTGCAACGAATTCAGATATCCTGTCAGGATCTTCGAGGAAGCGGTCGAGAACCGGCAAGGCGTAGAACATACCATATAGAGATTCGGTTCTAGCGCTTTGCCTTGCATACGCTTTTCCTTGGACGCTCTGAGTTGGCGAGAACAGTTCCTTTGTTATGCTATAGTCCACTTTCTGCTCGGTTTTGTGTAACAATGTAGCGGCAAAGACCAAAGCACGATAGCATGAAGAGCATAGCCCCACGCTTTTGACAAGCTCCGTTTCTTCGAGTTCCATAGGTAAGGGATAGCTGTACGTAGTAGAAAACAGTGGCCACGCCTTTGCGTATGAAGAAACCGTGTGACCTGTTTGGCCGCAGAAAGAACAGACCCCATCGCTCAGTACTCCCTTTTCTGCTGCCTCCTGCAGCCTGGCCTCCCATATGCTATCGACAATCTTACTAAGATTCGCCACAATGGTTTCGCCGGGATACAGCCTACTATTGCCTAAATGAGCATGACTTCCTTCCGAAACTGCCTTAGCACCCAGTGGCAAGTGACTGTATAGTCCCGTGCGATAATCAATCACCGCTATGATTGCCATTGTTTTCGACGGCCCCTTCTCGGGCTTAGGGAGTACTTTGGAAAGACCGCAGGCCAAAGTCGTAAGCTCTCCTTTATCCACTTTCCATCCAATGGTAAATTCAGCTCGAGATTCAATGAACTTGAAAACCTCTTCTTCGTTTCCGACCATCTCGCCCAGAGACTTCTCATACACAATGTAAACTGGTACAGGATAGCATCCCTGTCGTACTGTAGGGTTCCCCCCAGAAGGCAGAGTAAAAGGAATTCCTACCGCACGCTGTGGATCAGGGACAAAGATGTCTTTCCTTTTGGACCTTGCAGGCTGATCTGACCTTGAATCCTCCTGATCCTGGGGCCTCCAATCTCCCCATGACGCCAGGGGATGCACCTCTATATGCGGTGAATTAGGATCGTTGGGATTGTCACCTATTTCTGCTAGGCATACGTTTTGGAAAAAGTTCCGGGCAGTCGGAGACATCACATCAGTAATGTGCTTGATTACCTCGTCGCTTGTTAACCCACCTTCAGCCAGAAACGGTCTGCCTAGTCTAACGAGACTCTCAATAATCAACGTCTTCCCTCCTTTCTTTGTTATATGTATACTTCTTTGGCTGGCACTGGTGCTTCAGGCACTATACAGCCAAATCCCTGGCTATTCTTAGCGCCTAGACCTGCATCAAGAGCTACCTGAAGTATCGGTTCCGGACCTTTGAGCCTAAGAAAACACATGTATCCTTTTATCACTGTGCCTTTGTAATTGAGGACGCTCAACTTCGGATTGCTTTTCACCTCAACCTGATATCGCGGTGAAGAAGGCGGTTCCAATTGCGATAGCACTTCATACTTCTTAGTGAGATTCTGCCACGTCAATTCTTCAAAATCTTTCTCCCCGGGGGAGAAGTAACAAGTGTACTTACGCCCGTCATGCCTTGTCATAGTGCTATATACTACAGTAGGAGAAAGCATTTTTACGTCGATAGATTCTCCCTCTACCTTTGGCTCCGATATCTGTACCTTGGTCACACGAAGTTCCGCTTGGTCTATCCTCATAGTCCCCAGTTTTAGTAACCCAGTAGCTAGTGACGAACAAAACTGCGGTATTGGTGACGAGACAACAAGGGTTGCCGGGTCTTCAAACTTAAGTACCATGTTCGGTTTGTCGAGAGTGCTCTTTCCGAGGAGGCGGGAAAAAGTGAACATCTTGAGACTCCGGCCTTGATGGTCGAAACCCACGTCATGAAAGAAGCCGCCTACGTCTTTGGTTAACGCCTGATAAATGGCAGACTGAACGGCATAGTTGTACTGAACCGGAACTCTGAATGACCCCGATTCAGATTCTAGCAGAATGCTTAGATGCACTAGATATCACCTCTACCATAGATATTAGACACCCGAATCAGGCAATAAGAAGTATGTATGATGATTGTATTAGCGTAGCACCGGCACACAGTGTCGGTGCTACACAAAAACAGCGATTTTCTTGTGGAAAAACGTAAAATTGCGTCACCTAGGTTTATGAGTTCGGAAGATGCAAACTGTCTCTCCATTCGGACCCCGGAGACATGATTCCACATATTGCCGTAGCCTTCCTCACCGCATTATTCCTTCTGACAGAATTGCCCAAATCAAGGTGATGTCCTTCATGGATTCGCCCCATTCACTGGCATTTCCTCCATAGACTACTCGAAAAGAAAGAAGCGAGTATTTTGGTGTTGTGCTACCCCGGATGCGCTCAAACTGGAGACCTCCTTCTTCCAAAAGGCGTGTGTGTAGCTGGTATGCGATCTCACACTCGTCTATCTTAAAAGCTTAAGACATGCCGCCACTATGTGACTATTCAGGTACCAAGCGACAAAACAGAATAATATACATGGGAGGCAAGACATTAGGAAAAGTTACTCAGCTTCGAGGCACTGTAGGGCACAAGCCTATTCCTACAAAGGACGTAGGTCTTGTGTCGCCCGCGTGAGGAAACACGGATGTGTTTCTCTTTCTGATTTGTGCTTTCCCGCTAGCCATAGTCGGTAGAAAAAACAATACTGAGGAATATGAAATCAAAGAGATGCCCGGCAAACAAGATGGAGCAGTAGGCGAAGAGATTCTGAGTCGTATAGTATGCGGGTGCTCTGAAGTGCAAGTTGTAGACAAAAAGGACATGCCCGAAATATGCGCCGCTTTGGAGGAACGCAAAAAGAAGTTTGAAAAATAAAGGCAAAGATATTGGAACAGACCATGGGAATTGGTAGAATCGTTTCCAATGTCGGTAATTGCCTGAGAAACGAACAACCGGTGGTGATATATCAGATGCCAGTTTTGTCAGAAGCCGAAACCAAGTTAGCATCTTGGATTCTCATGGACTTCCTAATGCACATTGAACGCGCCAGTGAAGAAGATATTTTGGAGACTTGTTCTGCGTGTCCGTGCCTATCGGGCTGCGATATCTCCTTTCCAACTTGCAAACTGCTTTTTTACCGTCTGTTAGGGATACAAGTACACAACGAAGTTCAGTGAGTTTGAGTTGCACAAGTGCACTTCCGGATGAGAACTGAGATGTTCCTGTGAATCTAGGAGGTACTCCTGCCTATTTCTCCAACAGGAGTCTTTCGGTGTCCTTACCCGATTTCGAGAGATCTTGCAGCGGGCTGCTGTGGACTTTATCTACCAAGTGCCCACCGTAGGGCGGTGCCGCTTCTCGCATGCGAGTATCAGATCTCGGTTCTTTCTGGTCATCCAAAACACTCTTATTGTGGCGCTCTTCTGAAACTTTATGATAATGATCATACAAATCATCACGCTCCATAGAAACCACCGTTCTTTTGGGAGACCTCTGTTAAATATCGTTGATCCGAGCTCCCAACTGTCCCAATGAAACTCCAGATATCGTTGCCCTTCGTCAGTCATCCTTCAAGTGCTCAAGTGCCGTTCTTTGAGTTGAAGAAAGCGCGAGAATCTCCTGCGCGTATACTATGGCTGGCTTACCCATTTAAACCCCTATGTGAAGGCGCGACCGAAACTCTGGACCTCAAGAGAGGCAAGAGAATATTCGTACGTGCTCAAAAGAAGAATGCGTGAAGGATATCTGGTTGTACACAAAAAAAGAGAAGTGCAATCTATTGGCTTAAGA
>JAGPNE010000023.1:4270-8836 GCA_018052455.1 Candidatus Fermentithermobacillaceae bacterium
GAAGGCGCGACCGAAACTCTGGACCTCAAGAGAGGCAAGAGAATATTCGTACGTGCTCAAAAGAAGAATGCGTGAAGGATATCTGGTTGTACACAAAAAAAGAGAAGTGCAATCTATTGGCTTAAGAACTCAAACACCAAATCTCTGCGGGACTGGCGTGATGAATACGTGGTTGAAAAAGAGACTAGACTCACAAGCAACTCACATTTGGGCACAAAATGCATTAGCGTAAGCAAGGGCAACTCACCATTTTGACTGTGATTACATTCCCTTGAGAACGGTTAAAGCACTACTGCTGCGCCCCCCTTTTTTCAAGACACTCCTGCGACAAACGCTGAGACGTCCGATCTTTTGTGGGTTCAGAGCATTTCCGCCCTCCTACTTCGGCTCTACCTCCCTATTGAATTCCTTATACTTCAGAACATTCAGTTTGAAAGTCAGACCATCATACAGTTCGCCTCTCACCATACGAATACCCTCCTCGCGGTGGCATTCCTCAAATCCAAGTTTTTTCATAAGTCCGATCACCCTGGTATTTCCTGACCATGTTTGGGTGTAAATATCCTCAATTCCACTATCCAAAGCATACTTTATGTATAGGTTCCATGCTTCTGTTGCATACCCTTTCCTACGTGAGCCCAAATCAGCGATAACAATGCCGATCGTAAACTTACCGTCATCACTAGTGTAACAGTAGTCATTGTCTATGTGATAAGCATTTATCCAGCCAATATGCTTTTGAGTCTCATCATTAATGCAGATTTGAAAACCATGCCGAAACCTATCTGGATCTTGCTCAATGGACAGTCTCTTCTTCATCCTAGAACGATACTCGTCAGGATCGAACGGTTCTTCTTCCCATGGCGCATCCCATTCTAGCCATTCAGTTTCAATAGTTTCCCACCTAATCCTATCTCCAATATCCTCTTCAACAAAGTCTCTAAGAAATACTCTCTGCCCCTTTATCTCCACTAGTATTTCTTCCCTCCTCACGCAGAGGTAACCCTACCCTCTTCAATCCCTAGTTTGTACGATGTCAACCATACAACATCCGGTGTATAGTCCTCAGGTAGCTGACCCAAGATAGAGGTGTTTTCTCCGGATCTCATCCATATACAAGGGAGTTGAAGACCGGGCATATGAGGATCCGGCACCGCCGCAACACATCCGAATTCAGGGCTTTCAAGATCCGAGTATCGAGTCTCTCCCCACCATCTAAGAACCCTCACCTTTGAAAGGTCTACGTCCACTGTTCGGGCTTCTTTACCAGCGTACCTGTTCCAGCAGCATACGCGGTTTTGTCCCCGCTCTTGCGCGGATCTTTTTCTAGCTCCCGAAAGAGGCTTGAACTCTCTGACCCGAAAGCCCAGAGATCGCATAGTATCAACAGCAGAAACAAGCTCCGACGTGCTCAGACCTATCACGATGTCCGGCTGAATGGCTTCTGCTTTCGCGCACTTAAGCTGTACACCTGCGGCAGGGACCACGAACCCGCACGTATCTATGATTATCACCTGAGCGCCTTGGACCCTAGCAGCCCTCACACATGATTGTACCCCAACTAGCACAGAAAGTTCTCGCCCGTATGGCGATGTTTTGCCTACCATATATGAACCTTGGCGTGGGATAGATGTAAGCGACAAAACCTCTTTCTGTGCAAATCCGTAAGAGACAAAACCAGGAGGTCCCACCTCCGCTTGCCCTATGTCCGAGTCTACGACAGCCACCTTTTTGCCGCTTTCGCGAAACCATTCGGCTACAAGTGCAACTAAAGTACTCTTCCCTGTGTCAACTTCTCCAATGACCATAATAACCGGAGTTTCAGAAAGTAAGGAAAACTCGCTTCTCAGTGCTGCACTTATCTTGAGCAATCTACACGCCTCCGAAGTCCAATGTCATCCCCGCATTGAAACAATAATATCTCACCCGCTTAGAGATATGAACAGAATAGTCTTTCAACCAATACAGAAGCCACTCCGTAGCTAGAGGAAACAGAAAATCTGTGTAGAATACGAGTCTAAAGGCGTCGCACGAAGGAATGGTACCATGGATCTTTCTAACCTATTTGCCCATTTCGGTCAGGGACAAGTCTACGTTCGAAAACAAATCCATAGCATGCTGGGCGGTCAAGAGCAAGGCGGCATATCTACTCCGCGCTCAGCTCCTTGTGTGCTTCTTTTCAGGAAACAACAGGCATCAGGCTATGCACAAGATGACGGCTGGCAGCTCGACGGGTTCTACCACTTTTCTGGCCAGGGCCAATCCTTTGACATGCAGATGAAAAGAGGCAACAAAGCAGTACGTGACCATTTAGAAGAAGGCAAAGTCCTGATGGTCTTTGAAAGCGTAAGACCCAAAGAAGGCCTTTACCGTTTCCAGGGATTCATGAACTATGTTGACTACTACCACAAAGATAAAGACGCTTCAGGCAACAAAAGACGGGTATTTGTGTTCCGCCTGGCGCCTATAGGAGTCTATCCTTCATCCCAGCTTCCAAGGCAGAACCGGGTTACCACATCTTTTCTGAATCTGCGCAGTTCCGCCTTGAACGCATATAGCCCTTTAGACGAGAACAAAGACGTGCGTGACCCGAACACTCCTTCCAACTCGGTCCGTGACCTATATCGCCACAACGAACGAGATAGGTATCACGAGCGTGTCGAAATGCTGATGCAATACGTTCTTCAAAGAGCAAACGGATTCTGCGAATGCTGCGGTTACCCCGCCCCTTTTGCCTGTGAGAACGAAAACCCATACTTGGAAGTTCACTACATAAACGGCGTAGGTGACTATGGCGTTGATAATCCTTCTAACCTGATTGCCATATGCCCTGTTTGCCACCGGAAGGCTCACTTTGGAAAGGATAGACGAAACATATCGGCGCGCCTCGACGCTACAGCCGCCAACATTGAAAACGCCATAGACAAGGGCATTCTCAAACTCGTGACCGCAGCAATCATAAGAGATGATACGGGAAGAATACTGGCTGCTCAAAGAGGTGCAGGAGACCTCTCAGGATATTGGGAGTTCCCAGGTGGCCAAGTGAAATTTGGCGAAACCTCAGAGGAATGCCTGGCCCGGGAAATTGCAGAGGAACTGTCGATGGATATTACGAGTATGGTTCCTTTTTTGAAGATAGATTATGATTATGGAACCTTTTTCATGAGGCTATACTCCTTCTTGTGCAGAGCAGAAGGGAGCCCCGTTGTGAGCTGCCATACCGAGGTAAGATGGGTAGAACCTCAGGACCTCAACAGTCTGGATTGGGCTCCTGCAGACAGAACTCTAGTTTCGACTCTCCAAGACAAATCCTAACTTGTGGCGATATACTCTTACCAAGAGGTGTGATGTATATGTACTGCCCATTTTGCAATCCAGATGAAGTAGTGCTTTCTAACGAGTTGGTATACGCTATCTACGATAAATACCCTGTCTCCCCAGGACACATGCTCATTATCCCCAAGCGGCATACGCCTGATATCTTCAGCACTACGCCCGAAGAGAGACAAGCAATGTACGACATCCTCGAAAAGTGCAAGTCCATGCTAGACGAAGAAAAATCGCCTGATGGCTACAACATAGGTATTAACTGTGGCGAACCGGCAGGGCAGACTATTTTCCATGTCCACCTTCACCTTATACCTAGGTACAAAGGGGACATAGACAACCCCAGAGGCGGAGTTAGAAGGGTTCGTCCCCATAGTAGAGTGATATAATTTCTCAAAGGAACAATGAATATGAACAAGAAAGGGAGCGGTCAGATGCCTGAAGACAACCAACATAGAGTGTTATATCTCCCTGACCTTACTTGGCCAGAGGTAAAAGAAGCTCTTCCTCAGATAAAAATGGCTATCATTCCTGTAGGTTCAACTGAGCAACACGGCCCCCACGGCAGATTTCAAACTGATTATGCTGCAGCGCGAGAGTTTTCTCTAAGGTTGGGCCAGGAACTATACCCCAACGCTTTGGTTACCACGCCTGTCCCAATAGGGATTTCCGAACATCACATACATTTCCCTGGAACTCTGTCTCTGAGGGCGACTACCCTAGTCGATGTGCTCATGGACATTGCCGTATCCCTCGAAAAACATGGAATCAGGAGGTTCTTTTTTGTCAATGGTCACGGCGGAAATACTCCTGCACTCACCATTGTTACTAGCCGGATACGCCATGAGATGAACTGCAAAGCGGCGTGGAGTACGCTGCCTTGGGACCTGATCGGCGACCTAGCCAAAGACTTTGTTCAGTCGCCCATGACAGGCCACTCGTGCGAAATGGAAATGAGTATTATGCTTTATATCTGGCCCCAAGGGGTTAAAGAAGATGCCCTCACAGCAGGCAAGATTCGCCAAGAAGCACTGGACAGGCAGAAACTCGCATCCGGAATTCACGAATCTCATTTCTTTGACGAAGTAACCGAAAACGGTGCCTTGGGCGACGCAACTAAAGCCAGCGCAGAATGGGGCAAAAAGGCAGTTGAAACTGGTTTGCAGCGGCTATTGCCATACATGCGAGAATTCATGAGTAGCTAAATATGGAGTTTTCATTCTCCGTTAACTGCAGCCC
>JAGPNE010000012.1 GCA_018052455.1 Candidatus Fermentithermobacillaceae bacterium
ATGGAGATTTTTGCTTTTTATGCAATCATTTCACCTCACAATATTTATTCTATAGTAACCTATCAATTTATTTAATCTGCTGTATTGATTATTTGCTACACCAACCCTAAATACTTCTCAAAGAATATCATTAGTTTTTCGATAATTCCTTGCTTTTTCGCGGCTCTGCCTCCGCCAAAGCGAGATACAGGTGGCATGATTTTATCTATAGCTGTACCGGTTGTTTTAAGCATTCCGTCTCGGAAAGCATTGTCGATGAAACGGCGGGTTTCTTCAGGCTTTAATCTTTCTTCTTCTATAATTGCTGTAATATCCGCTTCCTTACGCTCATGGAGGAATTTACGCCAATCCTCATCCACTTTGGTCGATACATTGACTTGCTCAATAAAACGCTCGATAAGTTCTTTCTTACTTCGAAGTTCAATACTCGAATTGATAGCCTTATCAATGGTCGTAAGAATGGTTTTATCCTTGCAGTTGGATTGTTGATATTTGGCTACAAGCATAAGGATGTAGTCAATATTTACCTCTATCTGTTTGACCAGTTCAATCTCGAAAACTATGTCATCATTGATAGTTTCTTTGTCACCATCAGCACCTTTTCTATATTCCTGATACAGGTCAATATAAATGCTCTGATAGTCCTGAAAATCCCTTTCAGATAAAA
Organism: Candidatus Fermentithermobacillaceae bacterium; assembly: GCA_018052455.1. Lineage (GTDB taxonomy): Bacteria > Bacillota > Sulfobacillia > Fermentithermobacillales > Fermentithermobacillaceae > UBA3907. The sequence continues at coordinate 668 of JAGPNE010000012.1, forward strand.
TCTCATTTCCTTCAAAGTCATCGAAAGAAGTAAGAATATTTCTGAGCCTGAGTATTGCTCCATATAACCTGATAAAGTCTTTTTCCGCTTCTTCTCCGAGAATAGGTTGTCCAAGGGGATACTGTGTTGTAAGAGTTGTAATCAATTCAGCATAGCCCGGCTTATACTCACCTTTATCATCATAGCCGTTATAGTATTCTTCGTATGTTTTTAGCAGTACAATACCGCCAGCATCCTTATTGCCGAATAGTGCAATAGCTTTGTCTGTTTCTTCTTTCAAATCTCTAAAGCAAACGATATTACCATAGGTCTTAACGCTGTTTAGGATGCGGTTAGTTCTTGAAAAAGCCTGAATCAGTCCATGCTGCCTCAGGTTTTTATCTACCCATAGCGTATTCAGGGTTGTTGCATCAAAGCCTGTCAGGAACATATTGACAACAATCAATATATCAATCTCCCGATTCTTTACACGAAGAGAGAGGTCTTTATAATAATTCTGGAACTTATCCGAGGAAGTATCGTAATTTGTGCTAAATGTGGAATTGTAATCTCGGATAGCCGCATCAAGAAAATCCCTGGAGCTTTGGTCAAGGTTTTCCATATTAAAATCCTCTTCAGGCAACAGTCCATCTGGCTCCTCCTCATTTGCACTAAAACTGAAAATAGTTGCAATGGTAAGGTTACGGTTCTTTTCCGCTATCTGCTTCTTAAACTCATTATAGTATCTGATTGCCATTGGGATGGATGCAGCAGCAAATATGGAGTTGAAACCGGCAACTCGCCTTGTTTCACGCTTTTCTATCATCTTTTTAGGGTTGTGCTTATCTGCTTCTTCCCATTTCGCAGAGAATGTGTAATAACTATTGCGCTTCGTCTTCTGATCAAAGTGTTCAAGAACGTAAGAAACAATTTCACTGATTCGCTGTGGATCTGCTAAGGCTTTTTCTCTATCTATGCTATAGACTTTTTTATCATTAACGTAATCAGGCATCTTAATGGTATTGATAAAATCTATTCTAAAAGGCAGAACATTCCCATCATTGATGGCATCTACAATGGTATAGGTATGTAGCTTTTCTCCAAAGGCCTGCTCGGTTGTACGAAGCAGTGGGTTACCTCCTGAACTGGCATTAGCAGCAAAAATCGGAGTTCCCGTAAAGCCGAAGATATGGTAGTTCTTAAAACTCTTCGTGATAGCTTGATGCATTTCACCAAATTGGGAACGGTGACACTCATCAAAAATCAATACCACATGTTTCTTGTAAATATCATGCTGTTTGTTTTTACGTATAAATATATCCAACTTCTGAATCGTGGTTACAATGATTTTGTATTCATGAGGATTTCCTTTTTCGTCCCTGTCTTCCAATTGTCTTTGAAGAACTCTTGTGGACGTATTACCGTTAGCTGCTCCCTTTTCAAAACGGTCATATTCCTTCATCGTCTGATAGTCCAGATCTTTACGGTCAACAACAAACAGCACCTTGTCTATGTAAGGCAAGGCAGAAGCTAATTGGGCTGTCTTAAAACTGGTCAATGTCTTACCAGAGCCTGTTGTATGCCAAATATATCCTCCAGCTGCAGTTGTGCCCATCTTCTTGTAGTTGGTTGATACTACAATACGTGATAATATACGTTCTGCAGCAGCTATTTGATAAGGACGCATTACAAGGAGCAGATCTTCAGATGTGAAAATACAATATTTTGTTAGAATATTTAAGAGGGTATGCTTGGCAAAAAATGTTTTAGTAAAGTCCACAAGATCAGGAATAATTTTGTTGTTTGCATCTGCCCAAAAGCTGGTAAACTCAAAGCTATTACTCGTTTTTTTGCTTCTTCGACGTTCACTGCTACTTTGTTCCTTGATATGAGCATTTCTTGTGGTGTTGCTATAATACTTTGTATGGGTGCCATTGGAGATTACAAATACCTGCACATACTCAAATAAACCAGAAGCCGCCCAAAAACTGTCACGCTGGTATCTTTTTATCTGATTGAAGGCTTCTCGGATAGCAACACCGCGACGCTTTAACTCCACATGAACCAGCGGAAGTCCATTGACAAGGATTGTTACATCATATCGGGTTTCATGCTTGCCGCCTGCTTCTTCATATTGATTAATAACTTGCAAACGATTGTTATGGATATTCTTTTTATCCAAAAGGTATATGTTCTTTGTTGTTCCATCTTCACGTTTTAGAATCTGGATATGGTCATCTTGAATCTTTCTGGTTTTTTCAACAATACCCTCATTTGTATTGGCAATACATTCTGTGAAAAATCTATCCCATTCACTGTCAGTAAAAGTGAAGTCATTAAGCAGTTCAAGTTGCTTTCGGAGATTTTCTATCAATGAAGCTTCATTGTGTACTGAAATATATTCATATCCTTGTGAAGTTAGTTGCCTGATAAACTCCCGCTCAAGTTCTGCCTCGCTCTGATACTTTTCAGGACGGACATTATATTCAGCTGCATATTCAGCAACAACCGTTGCTTCATCAGTACTGGCAACGATGTTGTAAATGCTCATGCCGTCACCTCCTTGAAAGATAACAGTTTATCTCTGTAATATTCATATTGCTTTTGCCGTGCTTCGATTTCGGCCGGAATGCCGCTGGTTAAGTCGTTGCAGAGAGCATCGAAACGATTGAGGATGGCGGCAATGCGCTCCTGTTCATCGAGGGGAGGAACAGGAATTTTCACCTTATTTAATACAGTCTGTGTCAAACTTGGCACTCCACCAGCGGTGTTATACTGCTCAAGGCGTTCTTTTTGTAAACAATAAAACACATACTTTGGTATAACCTTACTGGTGTATATTTCAGTGTAAAATATTGTATCAACAGTCCAAAACGGTTTTTCAACGTAATAGAGTTTATCTATCGAACCTTTTCGAGGTATTAAAACAGATGGTTTATCATAAGCATATGTATCAATATATGTCATGATACCTCCTGAACCATAAACAGGAATATTACCTACATTAAATGATTTGTAATCCTTTCCATTCCTAATTTTAAGAATCTCTTCTAAATTGCACCACGATATATCATCACCAAACGTCAAAAGTAAATCCCTATAATACTCATACTGTTTTCTTCTTGCTGTAAGCTCTGCTGTAAGCTCTGCTGTAAGCTCTGCTGTAAGCTCTGTGAAATTGTCCAGAATACGGACAATTTCCTGCTGAACAGGTAGAGGGGGAAGGGGTATAGGGAAACTTCTAATAATTTTTGCGTTAATATTTGACTGTGAACCTTGCCCAAGTGCTTTCAGCTCATTGTAATTATTCGCAAGCCAATAATAGACATATCGATATAAAGCTTTGTTTTTATCTACCTGAAGGTTGCAACAAGCTTGATTTGTTGTTAAGGGTATTTTATTGATTGCAACTTTTGCAGCTGTTGCTCCATACATTGCTACGATAACACAGTTCTTGGGGATCCATTTTGCAGAAGAATTATTAAGTCCTTCTTCGGTAATTTTTATACCTGTATCTAAAATGTCAACCCAATCGACCTCTTGTGTCCGTAACCATGCAATATCTCCGCCATAATAATCACTTCTAGATGTGTTTGGCGTACCACCTGACGAAATTTTAGTACAAACATTCTCAATTGTTGTATATTCTACTCCATCTGGACAAAGTTCAGCAATCAATTCATCTAACTTACTCATTTGCCCACCTCAATTTCCGCAATAATCTTATCTATTTCTTCCCGCAAAATCTGCTCTCTCGCCACAATCTTTTCTATCTCAGCATTGAGGGCAACAATATCAATCTTTTCTCTCGTATCCTCTTGTTCCACATATGTTGAAACAGACAGGTTATAATCCTCTTCAGCAATTTCGCTGTTTGGCACAAGTCTGGCAAAATGTTCTATATCCTTTTTTTCTTTGAATGCATTAAGGATGGTCTCAATATTTTCCTGTGTTAGTTTGTTGTTATTCGTAACCTTGACAAATTCCTTTGATGCATCGATAAATAAGGTGCTATTTTCTGATTTAGACTTCTTCAGCACCATAATGCAGGTAGCAATGCTGGTACCATAAAACAAGTTATCCGGTAACTGAATGATACAGTCGATATAGTTATTGTCAATCAGGTACTGCCTGATTTTCTTTTCAGCGCCTCCGCGGTACATTACACCGGGGAAACAAACGATAGCCGCTGTTCCGTTTGTTGCAAGCCAAGAAAGACTATGCATAATAAAAGCAAGGTCTGCCTTGGATTTAGGAGCCAATACTCCCGCTGGAGAAAAGCGAGGGTCATTAATCAAAATAGGATCATTGTCGCCCTTCCATTTAATAGAGTAAGGTGGATTTGATACAATGGCTTCAAAAGGCTCATCATCCCAATGTTGCGGATCTGTTAGTGTGTCCCCAAGGGCAATATCAAATTTGTCATAATCAATATCGTGCAGGAACATATTAATTCTGCACAGGTTGTAGGTTGTAATGTTGATTTCTTGACCGAAGAAACCTTGACGTACATTTTCTTTTCCTAAGATTTTTGCAAACTTTAGCAGTAGAGAGCCAGAACCACAAGCGGGGTCATATACCTTGTTGACTTCAGTTTTTCCTACTAATGTTAAGTGGGTAAGGAGTTCAGAAACCTCCTGCGGCGTATAGTATTCACCACCACTTTTTCCTGCATTGGATGCATACATACCCATTAAAAACTCATAAGCATCACCGAATGCATCTATGGTATTGTCTTTGTAATCTCCCAGCTTCATTTCTCCAACAGAATTCATTAGCTTAACCAGCTTTTCATTACGCTTTACTACAGTGTTACCTAGCTTATTGCTGTTAACATCAATATCGTCAAACAGACCTTTGAAATTATCTTCACTCTCTGTTCCTTGGGCAGATGCTTCTATATTACTGAAAATCTGTTCCAGTGTTTCATTTAAGTTTTCATCGTCCTTTGCACGAGCTCGGACATTTTCAAAAAGCTCGCTGGGTAAGATAAAGAAGCCTTTTGTCTTAACTAAATCCTCTCGTGCCTGTTCTGCTTCTTCGTCGGATAGCTTGGCATAATCAAATTCCGTATTGCCAGCTTCCCATTCTCCGGCGTTAATATAGGCAGTAATATTTTCAGATATGTAGCGGTAAAACAGCATACCTAGAACATATTGCTTAAAGTCCCATCCATCTACACTGCCTCTTAGATCATTTGCCATATTCCATATCGTGCGGTGTAATTCCGCCCGTTCCTGTTCTTTTCTGTTATTTTCCATAACTCTACTCCCTTTCTTCAAGCATATTAGGCACTAATTCCATGATATCTTTAAAATCAACGCCAAGCGCCGTACAAACCTTTACAAGAACGTCCATACCTGGTTGCTCTGAAAGGGATCCTCGAAATCGGCTCAGAGAACGGAATGACTCTTTCCCTTTTTACAGGGCTGCTTCTGGGAGGACTTCTGGTTCAAGGGGCTCGAAAGGTGCTTCCTGATATCGAAAATCTTATCTTCTCGTTTTCCCAACATGCTGAACGGCTGGAAGACTCAAGCAAGGACATGCTGCTTGAGTTTGCCCAGGAAGTGGTCAACCACCAGGTCAACCACAAAACATCGAAATAGGCGGCGGTCCTTCCAAGCATATCCCCTCAATTCACAAAAATTTCGAAATGTGTCGCAAACAAGAAGGAAAATCGCTATATTGTGACTAATAATTGGATATAGATGCCTGCAATCTAAAGTCAGGTCCCCATACAAATTGAAAAAGACTGCGAGTCTTTCGTTTTTCTCCGAAGTTCTCAGGAGGGATATGGAATGCTTAGGGCCGAATTGGTTAACCCATTTCTGGAAGGGGCTATCACGTTTTTTAAGCAGGAGCTGTCAGTCGAGATTTCAAGAGGCAGACCATGGATTAAAGAATGCCGGTCAACTTCACAAGAAATAAGTGTCCTCGTAGGAGTCACCGGAGAGGCCAAAGGGTTTGTCCTGTACTCAATGAATGAACGTACTGCAAAGAACATTGCCTCTGCCATGCTGGGTAGCCCTGTGCCTTTATATGACCAGCTGGCAGAGTCGGCCCTAGGCGAAATGGGAAACATCATCACAGGCCAGGCAGCATCAAGGTTGGAACATTTGGGCTATGTCTGCAAACTGTCCCCTCCTGCTCTGATTACCGGTGAAGGCACCGTTGTCTCAACCCTTGACATCAAGATGTTAGTAATACCGGTAGAGTTGGATTACCTGGGAATCGTCAATATATATGTTGCTCTAAAGGGAACTGCCATAACCTAGCGCCGGTGTACACCCTGTTGTATTGCAAGCCGCAACAGAAACTTCCGGTTTATGCAACACCCTCACATCAACATAAAGGCCTGGGGATAATTTACGGCAGGCAGCCAAACGCTTTTGAAGGCTGCCTGCCACCGAAACCGGAATCATACTCAAGCCGACACCAAACTGTACTGACCCGCACCAAGACTACGCTATTTTCAAGAAATCCTGAAGCAGGAACTGGAGCCTCCCCAGCAAGACGGAGATCCTGGTCATTACAGTGTTGCCGAAAGCCGCTCCAAACGCTACCAGCAAGAACACTCTTCCAACTGCAGTAGTGCCTTTCATGAACTGGCTCTTCAATGGGACTGTAAAGAAGAAGTAAGTAGTTACAGTAACCACGCCTATCACAAACAATATGTTATCAATGGTATTGAGCGAAAGGAATGTAGCTTGTATCTGGCTGAAGAATAGAGCAGGGCGCTTGGTGAAAACGTATCCTGCCCCTACCCCCACAAAGAACCCCATTGGAATCCTTGCAAGCCAGGCCACAGGCTTTATGAACCTTGCGTACATCAGCAGGCCCAGCAGAATCGGAATGATCAGCCATATCTTCTTATCGGTTCCAATATCAACAGTAACAGCAGGTTTTATATAGTTGTGGAACGTCAACACAATGCCGTTTGCAGCAGTTATCGCAACCATAACCGTTTCCGAAAACCGGAACAACTTGTTGTCTTTGTACAAGACCATGCTGTAAATGCAGATCGTGAAAAATGCTGCCATCCAAATCTGTAGCTGCTCCATTATGAAACGTCACCTCCTCGAGGCGATCCATGTGCGGATTTCCCGCGTTTCTTCTCACCAAGGAAATAACCTAAGTTGCCAAGGGCAATCAGAACAATAACGAGAATATGAGCAGCTGATTGAGAGTCCATGCCTGTAATGGCTGCACCCGGATGCCCTAGAAGAAATTCATATTCAGCTGCGCCCCGAAGGCCGGCCAGAATTCCCTGATAATGTCCTGACGAGTAGAAAACCATTTCACTGGTAGTCTGAAGGGCAGTGGTTCCTACTGCATATGGTACACCTGTAGGGATTATTGCCATCTGCAATAGTTTCTCACCTGGGCTAGGAACTACAGCAACCAAATTCAGGACAAGATCAGCCTGGGCCAAAGAGTTAAACCCCTTCATAATCGGGAACTTATCCAGAGAATCCCCGTTCATATCAGAGTAGGCAGATGCCTCCCAAAAATTGTCTACCATTTTTTTCATGAAGACGTCGCCGCCTGGCTTGTATCCGAGGTTTATCCAGTCGACACCGTATTCGGCACCCATTTGCTCAGTTACGTGTTCCGCAGCTATTTGAGAAACCATGGCACCTTCGTCAACTCCGGAGATCATTATGATCTTGCCGTCTTTCTCTAAGACGTGCTTGAAGATGCAAACTACTTGCGGGTTCATCTCAACAATACAGTCTGTACGGTAGTTGATTACCAAAAGCACAGTGCCGCCTTGCGGAAGCTTATCTACAGTAGCAAAGAAATCTTCAGCTTCCTTACCAACCTTGATTGGAAGCCCCCAGGGCTTCACGATGGGCATAGCCACAACAAGAATCAAGATAATATAGTAGATCCTGCGGTCAAGATTTGCTAAGCGGTCCCATATACTCATCATGTCACCTCCTATTCACCTACAGATGCGTATGGCCGTTCCAACCCGAAGAGGATTCTAATTGCGGTAATAAAAGAACCAAGGTAAGCACTGAGAACGACTGCTCTCTGGGCCGAGGTGTTTGGAATTCTCATGATCCAGTTAGTTGCAGTGCCAAAGAACGGGAAAATGACCTCGCCTAAAGGGGCCCTTCCCAGAAGGACGATCGCGGCTGCGCCTAGTAAAATGGCAGCATCCCGCGTCTTTGCCCGGAACGCTCTGTAAGCCGCTGATACTATATAGAAGGCAAGTACTGAGTAAAACGTGGCTCCAAGGGGAACCTCTGTAGCCTCGAAAATCCACGCGTAGAGCTTGTGGGTAGGCCCCGTCAAAAGGCCCAGTGCCAGATAACCATAAGTAAGGACTATCATAAGAACTGACAAATCCCAATCTTGGCCCTTTCTCCGAATATTCCTGGCATGGACGCTTGTAAGGTTAACAAGGCCAACGCAGCATACCACTGCAGTGCCTAGAATATACCACTTATCAATCTCATCACTGACCTTGGGCATGAATGTAAAAAATACGCTAAGTACAAGCAATACGACAGTAGCGACTGTCAGGTAAAATGGCAAGGAAGTTTTCATAGACTTTCACCCCTTTCCTACCAATTAAGGATATTGTTCAAGGGACCTACCGCTCCGGCACTTTTCAAAAGAGCCCCCAACACAATAAGGCCTGCGACAAAGAACTTGCCCCAGTCTTCTGCAACAATTGTGGCCACCCGAACAGGGTCTTTTGTGAGGTATGCAGCGGCTGCAAACATCTCGTCACCTATCAACGCGTAGTCGCACGCAGCCACAAAGAAAGGAATCTGGGTAATTGCTGCAGTACCCCCAACCTGAATTGCACCTGCCTGATTGGCCGCTTCAGCATACATCAAAGCATCAAAGGCGAAGTTGCCTATCATGATATTTGTAGCTACCTGCTCCTTGAACATCAGCCCAACAATACCCAATGCATAGCCAAAATAGTGATCTGAAAACCAACGTACGTCGTCTGGACGGAAACTTTCGGCCTTCCCTTCCGAGACATATGCCTGGCGGACAATTTCCTGCATGATCGGATATACCCCTGAATATGGGACGCACACTATCAATCGGGTATCATACCGGGCAGTCATCTTCGCAACCTCTGAAAGAACCGCCATAGATGCAAGGAGCTGAGGCTCATCAAACCCCCCGCTGCCCGGCAGATAGAAGACAGGCCTATTCATCTCAGTTGCCCTGCCTATGCCTTCTTCAATGGCATCTAGACCGGGTATTCTGCGGATATCCCAGCCTTTGTGGCCTTGCTTTGCTCTGTTGAGAATATAGGCAACAGATAGGGTCAGCAAAACAACAAAGACAAAGTCAAATCCCATTCCCTCTTTCAACAAATAGCTCACCTCCGAGGATTCGAAGTTTTTCGGATCTGTGTTACGGACCTGTTAGCCGTTTGGTGCCAGTTGGAGCTACTCGTAACCCCAAAACACAACCGTCTGAAATCACCTCCTGTCAGTGGCAGGCTTGCAAGACACTCTTGTCACCAAGATCCATACATTCACGTAACGGGTGCGATGTTATTGCGTATCACTTCTACAATGTTTCCAACTTGAGCGGTCAGACATCATACTACCTGATGCCTTGGTTGTGTTTATTCGACCCGTCTATGGATTTTCCCTTCTGTAGAAAGCATTGATTTCTAATAATTCGCAAGATTCCCCTAACGCGATCCGAGATTCAGTCAAGATACCACTTCTGTTCAATATGAATGCACCAAGATTTCCCTATTGAGTGTCAACGGACTACGATTCTTTCACCTCTTTGCTGTGAATGGTCGGCCTTGATACTGGGTACTGGCATTAGCCGGTGGATTCTAGTACCAGGTTTGGCTGAAACCTGGCGGATTTTGATACCAGGTTTGGCCCGAATGTGGCCGATTTTGGTACCGGGTTGGGCAGAAACCTGGCCGGTTTTGGGGCCAATAAGGCCTCTGCGAGAACCAAAACGGGGGCTTTTTTACTGAATTTGGGCTGAGGTGGTCGGTTCTAGTACCAGGTTTGGCTGAAACCTGGCGGGTTCTGATACCAGGTTTGGCCCGAATGTGGCCGATTCTGGTACCGAGTTGGGCTGAACCTGGCCGGTTTTGGGGCCAGTAATGCTTTTCGAGGGGGTTTGTAAGAGTAACTTCCGCTTTTCTCAAAAACACTGGAAGTTACTTTTACAATTAAGCCAGGTAACAGAAATGTGCAATTTCCTTGACCATGAGCCCCCTTTTTAGTAAAATATCTCGTGCGACCATTACAAGGTTTACGTGCGGGTGTAGCTCAATGGTAGAGCTCCAGCCTTCCAAGCTGGTTGCGTGGGTTCGATCCCCATCACCCGCTCCATGCGCCTGTAGCTCAGGGGATAGAGCACCTGCCTTCTAAGCAGGGAGTCGCAGGTTCGATTCCTGCCAGGCGCACCATTTTCGATGATGAAAATGTGGTGGATGTAGCTCAGCCGGTTAGAGCGCCAGGTTGTGGCCCTGGAGGTCGGGGGTTCAAGTCCCCTCATTCACCCCAAGTTTAATGCTTGGTGTTTAGTGTTTGCGCCCGTAGCTCAATTGGACAGAGCCGCAGACTTCGGATCTGAAGGTTACAGGTTCGAGTCCTGTCGGGCGCGCCAGATGGGGCGTCGCCAAGCGGTAAGGCATCAGCCTTTGGAGCTGACAAACGCAGGTTCGAATCCTGCCGCCCCAGCCAGTGTGGGCCATTAGCTCAGGGGCAGAGCACCCGCCTTTTAAGCGGGGAGTCGATGGTTCGAATCCATCATGGCCCACCATTCTATTTTATGTCGTGTTGGCGAGGGTGTCGGAATCGGCAGACGAGCTGGACTTAGGATCCAGTGCCTTAATCGGCGTAGGGGTTCAAATCCCCTCCCTCGCACCACTCACTTCAAAGTGCTGATTCTTCATGCCATCTGCTAAGTAGTAATTGAACTATTGGGGTGGCCATCCTTGACCCACAGTCCGAACGTCTACTTCCCGATACCTATTTGGAGCACTACCAGGTGCTGTCTGAGTCCTGAATGATGGTAGAACCGGGTAATCCAAAGGTGCAAGACCCCATGTGTAATGCCACGCCAGGCGCACTAAAAAAACGCGGCCTGCCCTGTTGAGCCAGCCGCGTTTCTTCTCAACCTCGTTACTTTGTGGGATCGCCGCCCAGCATAAAGGTGTACATGTCATCCGTCACAGCTTGGATGTTCTCTTCGCCTAAGTATGTCATGTGGCCTGCTTCGTATCCCTTGACGAAAACCCGGTCCATGGGTAGGCCCGAATGATCCAGTGTGTAGTACAGGATACCGATTTGAGTGCAGATGTCATACCAGCCATTGATGAAGAATGTGCGCATGGTAGGTGTCCGGCGCATTGCAGCGCTCAGGCTTTGAGAGGTGTTCCGGCCCTTAATATCGTTATTCCAACTGGACCACAGAGAGTGAGAATTGACAAAGTTGCGGTCCCACTTGATGCCCAACATGGGGAAGACTTCGCCACAAAGCACCGATTGGAAGAAGGAGTTGTACTTTCCTTCTGCCGCGTCATCGCGGACACCCCACTGTTGCTCATCCAGTAAAGGGGTGTACAGCGGGCGGGTAATCCGTCCATCCAAACGGGCCACCGAACGGCCTTTTTGGCGTATGACTTCACGACGGTACTCCACATCTTCCAAAACCAATGCCCGCTTTTCCAAGTACTCTCGTGAAACCCCGGTGTAGTAGATAACCCGTTCGATTATATGTTCCCGGGCTTCCCCTTTCAGGGACTCTCCTTGGTATAAAGCCAGAAGGTACTCGGTATCGGCAAACCGTTTCGCTTCGGCCACAAATTCCTCTACGGTTTGATTAGAAGGATGATTATGGTACCAGTTGACTGCGGCCAGAGTAGGGAATGCCAAAACCGCTGGATAGATTGGAGCCTTGTCGCTAAAGAATTTGCCTACTGTGACTGTGTTGCCGATCATGATTAACCCGTCAAAGGTGACGCTGTAAGCCCGGTCTGAACCGGAGAGAGAACCTATTCCAGCAACGGTGCTGGCCCGGGTGCAACCATAGCTTTCACCCACCAGGTATTTGGGGCTTTGCCAGCGGTTATAACGAGCCAACCAGGCTTGAATAAAAGTGAGAATCGCTTCGGCATCCGGTTCGATCCCGTAAAACATGTCCTTTTTGGATTCATCCAGCAAGCGGCCGAAACCTGTACCTACTGGATCCACCAGGACTAGATCGGCAATATCTAACAGACATTGATCGTTATCGCAAGATTCATAGGGAGGAAGCGGCAAACCATCGTCGTCAACTTCACTATATTTGACCCGCTTGGGGCCTAAAAAACCGACATGTACCATCATAGAAGAAGTGCCTGGGCCGCCGTTAAAGCCAAATAGAATGGGACGGGATTTCACATCCTCGACATCGGAACGGAAATAGGAATACGAAAAGATTGAAGCGATAGGTTTCCCCTCATCATCATAGAAGACGTTGTCTTCACTGACAGTGTGGTACGGTATTTTCACACCGCGCAAGGTGATGCTTCCTTCTCCTGTAAAGCGAGAAGGTGTAAAGACATCTGTTTTCAACATTGATGATCCCTCCTCGAAATAAGTGATGGGCGCATTCATTTTATCACTAACATCTATCTGGAGAAATTAGGATCCAGCGCCTTATTCGGCGTAAGCCTTCAAATCCCCTCCCTCGTACTACTGCTAAAGAAGGGTAAAGGTAAACTGCTCACAATATAATGTGATATTTCAAAAACATATTGCAATCCGGAGTTCCATTTGATAGACTCCTATACGGACCCTAAAGCAGTTGATAGATGAGTCTGTAAGTAGAGATCATTACAGAATGGTTTTACTACCTATGACCGGATAAGGAGGTATTTTTAGTGCAAGATGGCAAGATTACCAGTTTCGCGGCTCTTATTTTCATAGCCATTGCAATCTTCTATGGGATTAGTAGGGCACGGAAACAGCTGCCCAGCATACGCAGGATTGCGGGACTTGACGCTATCGAAGAGGCCATCGGCAGGGCTACGGAAACCGGCAAACCAGTATTTTACACGACAGGTATGGCTGACATTACCGGCGACTACGCTGCAGTGACTTTTGCGGCTTTGGAGATACTTGGCTATGCAACCCGCATTGTCGCAAGGAACAAGGCTGACATGACAGTCGGTATTTCTCAGCCCAACGTTTATCCTCTCGCATTGCAAATGGTGGAGGAGGGTTACCTCCAAGGAGGTAACCGGGACTTATTCAATCCTGAGAAAGTGCAGTTCTTCTCGCCGACACAGTGGGCTTACGCATCGAGCTGCATGGGCTTCATTCAGCGAGAAAAGGCAGCAGCAACACTTATGCTGGGGCACTTCATGGCAGAGGCAATGCTTGTTGCAGAAGCTTCGTCCCAGGCAGGTGCAATTTCTATTTCCGGCATGACAAGTATGGCTCAGCTTCCGTTCCTGGTAGCCGCATGTGACTACACACTAATCGGAGACGAAATGCTGGTAGCAGGAGCCTATCTGGCACAAGACCCTGTAAAGCTGGGGAGTACTGCCGGGCAGGACTGGGTGAAGTTGGCGGGTGTATGCCTGATTCTTGTTGGGGCCATTTTGGCGACCTTTGGCAGCAATTCATTGGCCAAGTTGCTGAGTCTTTAGCCTGGAGGTGTTTTGATTGAGAAGTTTCAAAAGAGAAATCCCTGTGCTAGTAGCAGGATTAGTTGGTTTCCTAATGGTGTTTGAGTACTTCTTCAAGTCGGATACCCTTCATGCATGGGGGATCGAGGCACAGAACTGGGGCGTAATTATCGCCGCGTTTGCCCTTGGGCTGGCTGCAGTAGGCCTGGTTAAAACCCACACAGGCCGAATTATTGAGCGGCGTGGTGAGTGGTACAATAGTGTCCTTCTTCTTATTGCTTTAGCCGTGGCAGTAATATCAGGCCTTATAAGCCGTCAGTCATCTACTTTCAAGTTCATCTTCGAGAACATGATAACTCCGTTGGGGGCGGCTTTTTATTCCATGATAGCTTTCTACTTGCTATCAGCGGCATACCGTGCCTTCCGAGCCCGATCATTCGAGGCCACCGCACTGCTGGTTGCAGGGTGCATAGTCATGCTAGGGCGGGCACCGATTGGAGAGGTAATCTGGAGTCAGTTTCCCGCCTTGGCCAACTGGATTATGCAGTGTCCGAACGTTGCCGGAAGCCGCGGCGTATTGATTGGAGCGGCTGTTGGCACTGTCGGCTCCGGGCTCAGGATAATCCTTGGCATCGACCGCGGATATCTGGGAGGGCAAGAATAGGAGGGTGTTGAGATGAGACAGTTTGGAAATATCGACCGGCGCATTCTCTATGTTTTGCTAGCCGTTGTTCTCGTAGGGCCGTTGGTCAAACCCATTGGCTTGCCAATATCAATAGGCGATTATACAGAAAAAGTATATTCTGAAATTGAGAAGCTATCACCCGGTGATACAGTCGTCCTGGATATCGGTTATGGCCCAGGTTCAAAAGCTGAACTCGAGTCGCAGGCTGTTTCGATTGTGAAGCATCTTAGTAAAAAGGGTGCGCGAATTATCGGAATTTCTTTTAAGCCTGAGGGGCCCATGATTGCAGACAACGTATTCCGCATATATGAGGCGGCGGGTAAGGTATATGGTGAGGATTATTGTAACCTTGGCCATTTGGCCGGCGGCGAGACTGCAATGGGTGTGTTCATACGTGACCCCCAAAAGGCGTGCCCTACTGACTTCTACGGAAACTCTTCGGCGGGATTGCCGATTTTGGACGGGATTGAAAGCGGCAAGGACATCCAGCTCCTGATATATTTCTCCGACTCAGTTACAGCAGAGTGGATCCGGCAGGCGGGCCCTCTTGGAGTACCTATTATAGGTGGCGTAATTACTGTACTTGGGCCTGCACAGGAGGCGTTTGTTCAATCCGGGCAGTTGATGGGGCTTCTCGTTGGTATGCGCAGCGGTGCAGAATACGAACTTAAGATACAAGAACCGGGATTGGCTGTTGCTGCGATGGACGCACAGAGTCTGGGACACTTGCTTTTCATTACGTTCATCATCTTGGGTAACGTCGCCTACATCATTGAGAAGAGGTCTCGTGGGCAAGTCCAATGAAGGGAGATGTAGTCATGAGCACTGATATTGGAATATGGGTATCTGCGTTACTTACTTTAGCGGCCTATTCATTCCTATGGAAAGAAAATAAGGTCTTTCGGGCCGTTGAACACATATTCGTTGGGTTAGGCGCAGGCTATTATCTTGTTATGGGTTACGGCAACATTGTAGACAAGGCATGGAACCCTATTACGAAAAATGGCCAGCTATATCTGATAATCCCCGTCATAATGGGCCTTATGCTGTTCGGCAGGTTTTCTAAGTCAACCAGGTGGGCATCAAGGGTGCCTCTTGCTTTCATAGTTGGTATGGGCGCTGCTGTAGCGCTTCGAGGTGCTGTTCACCAGCAGTTCATCAAACAATTGCAGGCTACAATGGTGCCGCTAAATTCAGTGAATAATATTGTAGTGGTACTCGGCACCATCGCTGTGCTTACATATTTCTTCTTTACCTTTCCAAAGAACCGGGCACTTTCAGTTAGTTCAAACATAGGAAGATGGGTACTGATGGTTACCTTTGGAGCGGCCTTTGGAAATGGTATTATGGGGCGTATTTCACTCTCTATCGGGACAATGCAGCTGCTTTTTGGACAGTGGATAAAACTCATAAAGTAATTATGTCCTGATCCACAAAATTACTGCTAGAAGTCTGATTGCAGGCATATTGCATTGTCAGTGTAACTCAAGGGCTTCCCCGGTTTGTTCGGGGGAGCCCTTTGAGTTTCTGCTAATCGAACATATTTACCCTGCTTATCGTATGATGACGAAAATCATCACTAATGGCCCAAATAACCTTCGTTATGTTACAGATTTGCTCAAAGTCAGAAGGAAATTGAGAATGCATGTCGAATTGAAGTTAAGTATCCTAACTTGTATACAAGATGGGACACAAGATGTATACACAAGGAGCCAAGCGTGATGGAGAAAGGGGGCGGCAACTCCAATTACTTTATGAGACGCATTCAACAATGGAAAGGTGATCGGAAATAATGAGCAAGAAGGACAGGCTGAAAAGTGTGTTGGCAGGCCGAAAGGCCGACAGGATTCCCTATTCAGTATGGTTTCACAGTACTTTGATAGACTTTGACCCCAGGAAACTCGCTGAGATTCAATACAGCCTATACAAAGAAATGGATTTTGATTTTGTCAAACTCATGCCCAACGGATTGTATTCAACCATTGATTGGGGCAACAAGATCAAAATGTTTGATGACGGTGTGCGCATAGCTGAAGTTGAGACGTTTGCAGTACAGTCACCTTCAGACTGGGCTGAACTTGGCCATATTGATCCGGGCAAAGGAGCTTTTGGTCAGGCAAATGAAGCTTTGAGGATCATCAAAGATATGGCAGATGGTGAAATTGTGGTTCTCCAGACTGTTTTTAGCCCTCTGACTACTGCTATCAAAATGGCGAGGCCGGTTCTGAAAGAACATATGCGCACTAATGCAGATAAGGTTCACCAGGGACTTGGTGTTATTGCAGATGTAACAGCAGAATTTGTGCGGCAGGCGATTGATGCAGGAGCCGATGGCTTGTTCTTTGCTACCCAGCTTGCTACTACAGAAATGACTACAACCACCGAGTACGAAGAGTTCGGAGTTCCGTATGACCAGAAGGTTCTTGCAGCCGCTCAAGATGCATGGTTCAACATATTGCACCTTCATGGAAACAACCCAATGGTTGAGTTGGGAGAAAAGTATGATGTGCATGTTCTGAATTGGCACGACAAACGCGTTGGACCGTCTCTGGCAGAGTACAGAGGCAGCACCAAGCGGTGCTTGATGGGCGGACTCAATGAAGAAGGCCCGTTATATAGAGGCCCGGACTCGGCTATTAGAGATGAGGTTTTCAAGGCGGTTAAGGATGCCGGCGAGTGCCCCTTGATATTGACACCTGGGTGTGTGACTCCCCCGGATATACCTCTCGAGAATATACATGCTGTTCGCAAGGCTCTAGAGGAAGCTTGCGGCACAGGAAAGTGAGCTTGTGGCGAGATCGAGCCTGTTCAAGCCAGTGATTGATAAAGGGGGTTAGGCATCTTGAACAAAGAGGAATGCAAGAAGGCGGTCTGTGCAGCTATAGATGCGCGAAAAGATGAGATCATAGCATTCGGCGAGGACATATTCGCCCATCCGGAGCTTGCCTATAGGGAAACTCGTACATCCCAGAAGGTTTCAGACAAGCTCAGTGAAATGGGGCTTGAACATGAAAAGGGTATAGCCATAACCGGCATAAAGGCCCGTATGAAAGGGGCCCAGAGCCGCGTGACAGTAGGAATAATGGGGGAACTGGACGCAGTTATATGCCGGGATCATCCTGACGCAGATCCTGAGACAGGTGCTGCCCATTGTTGTGGCCATAATGCCCAAATAGCATCAATGCTAGGCGCAGCTATGGGACTTGCAGATTCAGGTGCTATGGCTTTTCTCGGCGGTGACGTTGCCCTTTTGGCAGTACCTGCAGAAGAGGGTTCCGATCCTGGACACCTTAGTAAATTGATGCAAGAAGGGAAAATCAAGCTGGCCGGCGGGAAACAGCAGTTTATCGTCGAGGGGGCTCTCGACGGTGTAGACATGGCCATGATGGTTCATACAGGCCCAATGAGCCCTGCCATTATGGAAGGGGCTGTAACCGGCAAAGAATTCAAGATGGGTGTTGGAGGAGGCCACATAGGCTCGTTGCGGAAACGTGCTAAGTTCATAGGCAAAGAGGCTCATCCAGGCATTGCTCCTCACGAAGGCATAAATGCGCTAAACGCCGCCAATCTTGCACTTATGGCTATCAATGCAAACAGGGAAACCTTCAGAGATGAAGATATGGTACGTGTCCACGCCTTCATTACCAAAGGCGGCCTGCCCAGTGTTGTCCCGGCTGACATTCAGGTAGAGATCTTTATCAGAAGTAAGAGGGTAGAGGCCCTGGTTGATGCAGCCAGGAAAGTGGATCGTTCACTAAAAGCCGGGGCACTGGCTGTAGGTGCTGAGGTTGAGATCGAGACCATGGCAGGCTATTTACCTCGCATTACCGAGCCTACCCTTGATGAGGCCTTTTTAAAGAACTCAGAGGCTCTTGTGGGCAAGGGCGCAGTAGGAATTCAGAGGCACGTTGCAGGTTGTACCGATATGGGGGATATCTCGCACTTAATGCCTGCTGTCCACCAGCGTGCAGGCGGTGTTGAAGGACGTATCCACGAGGCTGACTATCGAATCGCTGATAAGGAACTTGCTTATGTCATGCCTGCAAAGGCAATGGCCATGACAGTAATTGACCTTTTGTGGGACGATGCAGCTTTGGCTGTTGAGATAAAAGAGAAGTATAAGCCGGTGTATACAAAAGAGACGTACATCAGGGCATGGCAAGAGATTCTCGGTTCTTACTCGAGCTGAAGTGATATCAACTGAATTCAGAAGGGGGTAACTTAGGATGATTCCAGGTAACGTATTCAAATTGGCGTTCTGCGTTGTCTTTTTTCTTGTCTATCTGATTTACTACACCCGGTGCAAGCGAGGGGAACCCCTTGATATCCGGCCTATTGCCGGTCTCGACGCTATCGACGATGCAGTGGGCCGCTGTACAGAAATGGGCAGGCCGGTACATTACACATTCGGTAGAGGCGAGTACAACAGCGCCATCATGTCATCATTCGAGGTACTGAACTATACTGCCACAAAGTGTGCAGAGACAGGGACTGGTATCATAGTTAGCACTGCCCGTCCTGAGGTCCACGCTATTACTGAAGAACTGGTCAGTTCGGCATACAAAATGGCTGGGGCAGGGCAGGAATTCAAGCAAGACAATATCAGATTTTTCTCTGATCTTGTGAGCGCTTATACAGCAGGAATCTACGGTATCTTTACACGCGAAAGACCCGGAGCCAACATCATGCTTGGCCATATTTACGGTGAGTCGATGATGCTCGGTGAGGTAGGTCACAAGATAGGCGCCATACAGATAGGCGGTTCATCTCAGATAGCTCAGGTGCCGTTCCTGGTGGCAACATGTGACTACACACTTATTGGTGACGAGCTATTTGCCGCAGGAGCCTACGTAACCCGTGAACCGAGCAAAATGGCCACTATTGCTGCACAGGATTTCGGCAAGATATTCGTCATAGGGGCCACTCTCCTGGGCACTATTCTAAGCACTTTTGGAAACACAGTTATCGCCGATATTCTCAAGTTTTAGATCCAAGGAGGCGGATAGAGATGAAATGGCTCAAGACAGACTTGCCCAAGTGGTTAACTACCATTGCAGGCGCTGTAGTCTTGTTAGATAAGTTTCTGGATGTTCCTTTCCTCAAGGGGCTTTCCACATGGTTTCTCAACTGGTCGGTGTTTCTTGCCGCGTTTGCCATGGTTCTTGGTTCAGGCAACTTGCTCAGGGTGTCTCTTAACAAGATCCGTTTCAAACGTGACGCCTGGCAGTACAGTTATGTACTAATAGCAGCCCTGGTAGGGTACATACTAATCGGAGTGTTTATGGGGCCAAAACACCCCATCTACACTTTTGTCTATGATGCAGCGTATGTGCCCATTCAGGCGACGATTTTCTCCTTGAATGCATTTTGGCTCGCGACTGGTTGCTACCGTGCTTTTAACGTACGCAATCCCCAGGCGTTTGTCTTGCTGTCGGCAGGCGTACTTGTGATGTTGGGCAAGGTAGGGGTTGGATACGCAATTTGGAGTGGCTTTCCTGGCATAGCCGATTGGATCATGAATGTGCCCACATCTGCAGTGATGAGGAGCCTCAGCATGAGTGCGGCGTTAGGAATGATAGGTGTTGGCCTAAGGGTAATTGCAGGCCTTGAACGTGGCTACAAAGGGGGTAGCGGCTCATGAGGTTCGGGGAGCGGTTACAGAAACTCGACAGCAGACTAATATATGCAGTTATGATTTTGGTTATTGCAATACCGTTAATTAAGCCCATAGGTTTTCCGGTCAAACTGAGTCGTGAGGCTAAAGCGGCTTTTGAGACAATTGATGCTGTGGCACCGGGTGAGACAGTCCTCATTGCTACCTCGATTTTCCCAAGCACTCAAGCTGAACTTGAGCCTCAGACTATTGCTGTGCTACGACATCTTGTCAGCAAGCAGGTTAAGATGGTTATCGCATCTTGTCACCCGGAAACACCTCGATATGTGGACAGATACGTTAGCCTTCTAACCGATTTGGGATATAAGGATGGTATAGATTTTGTGGCCTTGCCTTTCATGGCCGGTGATGAAACTCTATATGCGGCAATGGGGCAAGACTTCAAGAGCATTTACGGACAGGTCCCTCAGTCTGAGTTGTGGGACTCTATATCTGACATAAAGTCTTTTAAGCTTGTTATAAGTATCAGTGGCGGAGATATGGCCCGGATGCTTTGCGCCCACGTAGGAGATCCCCACGGTATTAAAGTGGTGGCGTGCATAGCCGCTGTAGTGTTAGCATCCACCCAGCAGTTCTTCTCTTCAGGCCAGCTTTCAGGCATGGTTGCTGGGATGAGCGGGGCGGCCGAATATGAGTTTATGGCGAAAGTACCTGGTAAGGGTATTGCGGGAATGGACGCCCAATCACTGGGGCATTTGTGGATCATCTCCCTGGTTATCCTGGGCAACATTGGCTACTTAACTACGCGTGATCAGAAGGAACGTGCAGGAGGTGTCAAGTAATGAACCCAGTGGCGATTTGGATCGCGGCGTTTTTCACAATTGCAGTTTACAGTTTCCTGTTCGGAGACAACCCGGTGTATAGGTTCACAGAACACCTATTTATAGGGCTTACTGCGGCGAATTTGACTGTTCAAGGTTTTCACAACGTCAAGACTCAGGCCTGGCAACCCTTGATAACCAAGGGCGAGCTTATGTGGTTAGGTGTGATCATAGGAGGCCTCATGCTGCTTTGCAGGTGGTTTAAGCAGGTAGAATGGGTATCAAGGATTCCCCTTCAGTTTATGACGGGGACTGCCATGGCCCTCTCCGTTATCCGTGCGCTAGATTCTGAGTTTTTCAAACAGCTGATTTCCACAGTCAACCTCAAATGGACTAATGTTAACGACGCTATCTATATTCTCTGTGTAATACTTCCAATTTGCTACCTGTTATACACAATGAATCAAAAGAGGGGTGCCGGTATTGTAGTAAAGCACGCGGGTACTATAGGTCAGTACCTCATGATGCTGGCATTTGGAGCATCTCTGGGCTCCACAATTATGGCACGTGTATCGTTGGTTATTGAGCGGTTCCAGTTCTTGTTTGGTACCTGGCTTAAGATAAGCGGTTAAGGCATTCTTAAAAACCGGGCAGCCTGGATTATGTTGCAGGCTGCCCGAGGACAACCCCTGCAATGTAAGGAGGCAATTGCTTGAACGAGAAAATGACAAAACGAGAAAGAATACACGCTGCAATTCTGGGCCAGGAAGTTGATCAGACCCCGGTGTTTCTATGGCGCCCTTTTCATAATCGGGACTTTGACCCGGAGCAGCTGGCAAGGTTGACTGTGGAGTTTCAGGAGCAGTTTGATTTTGACCTGGTGAAGCTGACTCCTTCTACTATGTACTCGGCCATAGATTGGGGAACTGTCCCCCATTTCTACCCTGGCACAGATAATCCACCTGCTGTTGAAACTTGGGGTGTTGAGGCAGACAAAGATTGGGAAAAGATTGAACCCCTTGATGTTACACAAGGCCGTTACGGGCAGGAACTCCGAGGGGTATCCCTGGTCCGTCAGCACTTGGATCCAGACACTCCATTTGTCCAGACCTTGTTGAGCCCTATGAGTGTGGCAATGAAACTAGCCGGAAACTTCGCGATTGCCTCAGCTAGGAGAGGGCTTCCCCAGCTGCACGATGCTCTTGATGCCATATGTGATACTACAGTGAGGTTTGCCAGCAAATGTATGGAAGCAGGTGCTGACGGTTTTATGTACTGCATCCTGTGTGCTTCTTCTGACTTGCTGACGCGAGATGAATATCGTGAGTGGGGACGTCAATATGATCTGCGAATATTGGATGCCTTGGCGCAAATGGGTGCTACTGTCTTTGCTCACCTGCACGGACGAAACCTTCACTTTGAGGATGTGTTGGATTATAAGATTCATGTTCTAAACTGGCACGATAGGGGTACGTACCCAACCCTTGCAGAGGCACGGAAACTTACCGGTGTGTGCCTTGCAGGCGGAATAGACCAGGTTGACACATTGATGAATGGCACTGTTGCCGAGGTAAGGGCCCAGGCAAAGGATGCCGTATGCCAGTGCGGGGGGAAGGGTTTGATTGTCTCCTCGGGTTGTGTTGTGCCGCCCGGTTGCACTGAAGAGAAATACAAGGCTGTTGCTGAAGCGGTTCGCAGCTGCAAACCAGGTGAACGCTTCACGGTAGATTGAGCATTGTATCGGAGAGTCAGTGTTGTCAGCATATGAGCTATAGGAGATGGTACTCTTGAGAGACGTTCAGGACGCAATGTTGTTGAAATCTTTGCTAGAAGAGCAATCGGTATGGGCTAATGTGTGTACCGAACCTGGTATGGTGGCACTTACAGCATCAAAAGCTGCAAGTTTAACGGACGAGTTTCCGGACCGAATTGAGGTTCATCTGAGCGGAGGAGTTTTGAAGAACGCACTATCGGCAGGACTCCCTAACACATCAACCAAAGGGCCTGATATGGCAGCCGCAATTGGCGCAGTTGTAAAGAAGCCCGAGGATGGGTTGAATATCCTTGGTAATGCAACAGATGAGCAATTAGAGAAAGCTATGTCATTGGTTTCATCGGGCAAGGTGCAGGTCAAGTGGGCACGTGGCCACGATGGCGTCTATGCAAGATGTGTTATACGCACGAAGAGTCATGAAGCAGAGGCCGTTGTCCAGGGATCACATACCAATTTTGTCAGAGTGAGTTTTGACGGTAGCGTCATTGAATCTGCCTCTTTAACTGATGGTGGAAGCAGTTTGCGGCCCCTACGTGGCTGGACCTTTCATCGTTTGCTCGAGGCAGTTTACAGCCTAGATCTCAATGATCTTGACTGGCTTTTGGAAGGAGCCCGGGCTTGTACCTGTCTTGCAGAGAAGAGTCAGACAGTTGCCGAGCGGGTCATCTTGCCTGTTCGTTCGAACCACCGGGATTCTGGTAAAGATATGTCAATGATTGATGTAGCCGGTAATGTTTCAAAGGCCATTTGTGCAAGAATGAACGGGGTATCCTGGCCTGTGGTGACTTCAGGAGGCAGTGGAAATCAGGGGATCATGGTAGGTATTCCAGTGCTTGCGTTAGGCACAGAGCAAGGGCTTTCGAAAGATCAATTGATTCGTGCTCTTGCTATTGCTCACAGCGTTAATATCTTGGTGAAAGCCAGCATTGGAGAGGTGTCGTCTTCGTGTGGAGGACTCAGCGCAGGGGCCGGCCTGGCAAGTGCCGTGTGTTGGATGCTTGGCGGCAATGAGGCTCAGATGAAGGAAGCCGCCAGCCAGGTGTTGGCATCGTTATGTGGAATGCTTTGCGATGGTGCCAAAGCCACATGTGCCCTAAAAGGTTCTACGGCCATTGTTACTGCCATGACAGTAGGTGCAGGAGCTGTTGAAGGTGGCAGCAGTATACGAGATCAAGGTATTGTCGGCGGTTCATTTGAAGAAACCCTTTCCCGTCTTGCAGCTCTAAACAGCGAGGTTATCAACAGAAGCGATGCATTGCTGTTTGGGCTTCTTGGACTGGACGAAAAAGCAGGGGCTTGATGGCTGAACTATTCTTTTCAGTGAGCACTGTCCTGGCACCCGACAGAATTAGGCCAACCATGTTGCAAGAAAGGGTGCCTGACGGTGCCAGGCTGCCCACAAGGAATGGTCTACCAGACACAGCCGGAATGTGCGATTTATCCCTTCTGATGCGGCAGTATACCTTTGCGAAGGCCCTCTTGATCAAGAGGCAGGTATTCCCAATTGCTACGTAGAAGGAGATCATTGAAACCGGGCAAACTGATACACGATGGAGGAGTAATATGAAAAATAGACAGCCACAATCATCTTCTCTTGCCGATGTGGCCTATAGCCAGCTGAGGGAGAAACTGCTTAGCGGTGATACTTCTACTACCCTTCTGTCTGAGGGGCAAATAGCCCGAGAATTGGGCATGAGCCGTACTCCGGTCAGAAGTGCCCTTCTTTTGCTAGAGAAGGAAGGCTTGGTGAAAAGGATTCCCAAACGCGGATATGTTGTGGTGTCCAAATCGATCCACGATGTATTTGAAATCTTTGAACTCCGCGAAGCATTGCACGGTTTGGCTGCACGCCTGGCAGCCAGCAGGATGACGGATCAAGATATATGTGAGCTGGAAAATCTTAAGAATAGCCTTGAGGCTCCTGATCTTAGTGCTAATTCGAGGTTCGCTCTAGAACGCAGGTTTCACAGCTATCTTGTGGGGTGCGCAAGGAACAAACGCCTGGAGCAAGTATGTGCCAGGGTAGAGGATAATATTATTTTCCTAATTGGTGGACAAACAGTTCACTTGCTCGGAAAGCAAGAGGATTTCAGAAATATCGTTGATGCCCTCAAGTCACGGGACCCCGACAAGGCTGAGGCAGTAGTGCGGGAGCACATTAGAAACGGTGGTGGAGATATTCTGAGATCTTTTGGTTTCACTAAGTGAGCAAGTAACCACTTATCTCTCCCCAATAATAACCGCCACGGCAATTGCAGGACCATTGCTGCTTTTTTTATGTTATTGTTTTCTGGTAAAATACTTAGGCTGTTCCTCGAAAACTTGTGTTTTTGGGTCTGCTGGATTACATTCGGGGATAGTGAAGAGATGTGTTCAACCCGTTACAGGGTGTAAGGAGGACCAAACTGTGAAGGTTACTACAGAGAAACTAGAAGGTTCAAAAGTCTCGCTTGAAGTCGAGTGTTCCCATGAAGTAGTAGATGAAGCACTGGCCAGCGCGTACAAGAAGGTAGTGCGCAAGGCAACAATCCCTGGATTCCGCCGGGGTAAAGCCCCAAGAAACCTGGTAGAACGTTTCTACGGTGCTGAGTTGTATGATGAGGCAATGCAGGAAGTTCTTCCCCGAGAATATTTTAAGGCTGTCGAGGAGGCAAAACTTGATCCTGTAGACGACCCGGAGTTTTCCGATATTCACTTCGTAAAAGGTGAACCTCTCCGGTTCAAGGCAACTGTTTATGTCATGCCTGAAGTGAAATTGGAGGACTATAGTTCAATATCAGTTCCATTTGAAGACCCGTCTGTTTCAGACGAAGACGTTGACAAACAGATTGATATGCTCAAAGAGCGTATGGCTGAACTTCGGCCTATGGAAGACGGTATATCTCTGGAAGCCGGCCACTATGCCACGTGCCATGTAAAGTCCCTAGACACCGCCGATCAGTCCGGCGACGAACCAAAGGAAGGCAAATTCGAGTTTGACGAAGACATGAATTATGTGGAAGTGGGTCGGGAGTACAATTTCATTCCCGGCCTTGGCCAGGCACTTATCGGAATGAAGAAAGGTGAGGCCAAGGAGTTTGAGGGTGCTTATCAGGCTAAAGAGGGCCAAGAACCTAGAAAATTCAGGTTTCAGGTAGAGGTTAAGGAAGTATACGAAAAGTACGTTCCAGGCGATAATGATGAAATAGCTAGGAATCTTGGGAAGGCTTCGGCTGAAGAGATGCGCGAGGACATAAAAAAGAACCTCATTGAGATAAGGATGAGAATGGCCAGAGAGCAGCATGCAGGGAAGGTTGAAGAAGAACTTGTTAAGAGAGCCTCGGTAGAAATCCCTGAGGTCATGATTGCCAGGCGAGCCCAAACCCTTCTTGATAGATTCCAGGATAGGCTGGCAGAGGCTGGTATGAAATTGGAGAACTACCTTGAATCCACAAAGAAGTCATGGGAAGACCTAAAGGCTGAACTCGATCAAGAGGCTGAAAAGGATGTTAGGCGAGACCTGATTCTAGATGCAGTAGGCCACCAAGAGAATATTCAGGTATCAGAAGAGAGCATAGATAAGGTTGTAGAAAGCCTTGCCGCTGAAATGGGGCAGGATCCAAAGGCAGTCAAGACTACTCTAGAGATAAGAGGTGCCCTTGACGATATTCAGAGCCAGCTTAAGCGTATTGAGACCCTAAACGTAATTGCAGCAAGGGCGGCACTTAACGCCGGAACTCCGCTTCCTGCTCCCGAAGAGGACTCAGAGGCGGATGAAGAAGATACGGCCGGATCTACTGATGCCGTTGAAACCGGTGAGAGATCCAAGACCCCTGAGGCTGTTGAGTCAGAGGATGCTGAAGCTGCCGGTGCTGGAGCGTCTGAACCTGTAAAAGACGGCAAAGAGGGAGTCGTTAAGGACGTAGAACCCGGTGATATGGTAGAATCCGATAAAGCCAAAGGCCCTATAGAAAACTGATAGGATCAAAGCCAGTCTAGGAAGCCATGCAAGATATAGATTTACCGGTGAAGTGAAAGAGACTCATGAGCAATAATAACCTGGAACCGGTCAAAGTTACTGACGGGGAATGCTATAATACTAATGAAGAGTTGCTTTTGAGCTTGGTAGCAAGTGATTCATCGGGAAATCCTATGATTTGGGGGTGCAATTATGATGAATTACCTGGTACCCATGGTTGTTGAGCAAACCGGCCGGGGAGAAAGAGCATACGATATCTACTCCCGGCTCCTAAAAGACAGAATAGTGTTTGTTGGCGCTCCGGTTGACGATCAAATGGCCAACCTGGTAGTAGCCCAGTTACTGTTTCTTCAGGCAGAAGATCCGGATAAAGAGGTTTCGATATACGTTAACTCTCCGGGAGGTTCTGTTACTGCAGGCCTGGCAATTTATGATACCATGCAGCACATAAAGCCGCCGGTATCAACAATATGCGTGGGCCTGTCTGCCAGCATAGCTGCGGTAATCCTGGCAGGAGGGACCAAAGGCCGCAGGTTCTGCTTGCCTAATGCCAAGACTCTTATCCATCAGCCGTTAGGTGGAGTCCAGGGCCAGGCTACAGAAGTGCAGATAATGGCAAAGGAGATTTTGCGGACCAAGGAACGCATCAATAATCTGCTGGCCAAACATACAGGCCAACCTCTTGAACGTATCGAGAGGGATACTGAGAGAGATTTTTGGATGACTGCAGAGGAGTCCAAGGCCTATGGACTCGTTGATGATATCCTTCTTCCCGGTCCGAAGGCGGCCAAATAAAGATGGGGTGAAAGGATGTTCAAATTCGAAGAGCAAAAAGGCTTGAAGTGTTCGTTTTGCGGAAAATACCAGGACCAGGTGAAGCGCCTCATCGCCGGGCCCGGCGTTTACATTTGCGACGAATGCATTGAACTATGTAACGAGATAATAGCTGAGGAACTTGACGAAGAAGCAGAACACGATCTGCAGGAGGTTCCCAAGCCAAGGGAGATCAAAGCCTTTCTCGATCAGTATGTTATCGGACAGGATAGGGCTAAGAAGATCTTGTCAGTTGCTGTATATAACCACTATAAGCGGGTAGGCCGTTACCGCAAGTCAACCGACGACATCGAGATTCAGAAGGCTAACATTGTTATGTTAGGGCCGACCGGGAGCGGCAAAACCTATTTGGCTCAATCACTTGCCAGGTTTCTGAACGTGCCTTTCGCCATTGCTGATGCTACCACACTTACAGAGGCGGGTTATGTCGGTGAAGACGTGGAGAATATTCTTCTGCGCTTGGTTCAGGCTGCTGACTACGACATTGAAAGAGCCGAGCGCGGAATTATCTATATAGATGAAATTGATAAGATTGCCCGCAAGTCTGAAAACCCATCTATTACAAGGGACGTCTCAGGCGAAGGGGTTCAGCAGGCGCTGTTGAAGATCCTTGAGGGTACCATCGCCAGCATACCTCCTCTTGGCGGACGAAAACATCCCCATCAGGAGTTCATCCAGCTGGATACTACGAATATCTTGTTCATTTGCGGCGGCGCCTTCGAAGGAATAGATAAGCTTATTCAGAACCGGATAGGCGAGAAGACCATGGGATTCAGATCAGATCCCAAGTCCCGCGCAGATGTGTCTATCGGTCAAATTCTGGCCAGGATTTTGCCCCAGGATCTGCTCAAATACGGTATGATTCCGGAATTTGTCGGAAGAGTTCCGGTAATTGTCACCCTTGATGCTTTGAGCGATGATGACCTGGTAAAGATCCTGATTGAACCAAAGAATGCTCTGGTCAAACAATACCAGAAGATGTTCTCAATGGACGGAGTAGGGCTGGAGTTTGAAGATGAAGCCATAAGGGCTATTGCCAGAGAGGCTGCACAGAGGAAGACCGGGGCAAGAGGATTGAGAGCTGTGCTTGAAGATAAGATGCTCGAGATAATGTACGATCTGCCTTCGCGCGGCGATGTAACCAAGTGTGTGATTACCAAAGAGGCCATATTGTCCGATGCTCCTCCTGTCTTGGTTACAATGGACCGGAAGTCTAAGAAGAAAGAAGAGACTGCCTAGAATCAGGTGTATGCAGTTTTCTGCATGGTGAAGATCAAATTGGGAACCCCGGTACGCCGGTATAAGCGGCACCGGGGTTTTTGATGTCTGTTCATGTTAAGGTCCCTATCCTAATGGTCATACTAATCTCGGTAGCCGGGTACAAGAGGAACGAATAGGGAGCAAGACATGATCAATTCCAGCGTTCTTATATACCTTCAGCTGTTTCTGTCAATAGTAATGGGCCTTTATTTCTGGAACCTACTGAAGTCACAGGAGAGCCAGAAGGTAGTAATGGGCAGAGAATCCTGTAAAGAACTTGAACGCCTAAAGCAACTCAGGCAGATCAGGTTGAGCGAACCTTTGACTGAGAAAACAAGGCCTGCCAGCCTCTCTGAAGTAGTAGGCCAATCAGACGGTATAAAGGCACTAAAGGCAGCTTTGTGTGGGCCTCATCCTCAGCATGTGATATTGTATGGGCCTCCGGGTGTAGGAAAGACTGCTGCTGCCCGGTTGGTTCTTGAAGAGGCCAAGAAGAACAAGGCTTCCCCCTTCAAGCAAGAGGCTTGCATGGTTGAGGTGGATGCTACAATTGTCAGGTTTGACGAACGAGGAATTGCAGATCCTCTCATAGGCTCGGTTCACGACCCTATTTACCAGGGCGCAGGCCCCCTTGGAATCACAGGAGTCCCTCAACCAAAGCCAGGGGCTGTATCCAAGGCTCACGGAGGAATTCTGTTTCTTGATGAAATTGGAGAGCTCCATCCGGTACAGATGCAGAAACTTTTGAAAGTGCTTGAAGACAGAAAGGTATACCTTGAGAGTGCTTATTACTCAAAGGATAACTCCAATATCCCTGAGTATGTTCACGATATTTTTGAGAACGGCCTTCCGGCTGATTTCAGGCTAGTAGGTGCGACTACCAGATCGCCTGAGGATCTTCCACCTGCTCTGCGTTCAAGGTGTATGGAGATATTCTTCCGGGCCCTTTCATCTGCAGAAGTGGGCCTAATCGCCCAGTCTGCCGCAATCAAGGCAGGTGCTGAGATACAAGGAGAGGCAGTTGAAATCATCAAACGGTATGCGCAAAACGGGAGGGACGCGGTTAACCTTGTTGAAATGGGTGCCGGCCTGGTTACAGTGGAGAATCGTACCACAATCACAGTCGAGGACATTGAATGGCTAGTTTCACAGGGGCGTCACGCCATGAAGCCTGATCCCAATATTTCCGGCCTACCGATTGTTGGAGCAGCCCTGGGCCTTGCTGTATTTGGCCCGGGAACGGCGGCTGTAATTGATGTCGAAAGTTTGGCAATCTCAACTGACGGGAAACGCAAGGGGCATGTGACTGTAACCGGGGTGATTCAAGAGGAAGAGATGGGCAAGGCGGGGCATACGTACAAGAGAAAGAGTATGGCTATCTCCTCAGTTGAGAATGTCTGCACTGCCCTGACCTCCCAGGTACGCGTTAGGGCTTATGATTACGATCTCCATGTAAACTTTCCAGGAGGGACGCCTGTAGACGGCCCATCAGCAGGATTGGCTATAGCCGTTAGTATCTACTCGGCAATCGAAGGGAAACCTGTGCCGCCGTATACGGCTTTTACAGGGGAGATCTCTATCAGGGGAGAGGTCAGGCCTGTAGGCGGAGTAGAGCAGAAACTGCGCGCTGCAGAGGAAACGGGGCTCAAGCGTGTGCTCATACCTGCAGCCAACTGGCAAGAAAGGTACGCAGACAGGGGTATTGAAGTCATTCCCGTAAGAGACCTCAAAGATACACTTAAACTCACTTTTTCCGAGCTATATGTGGCAATTGCATCTACTTTGAGTTAGGATGCAATCTGGGTATTTTCCTGTAGACAGTAGGCCCCTGGGGGTCTGCAATCACCGAGGCCGGTTATTTACTTATGGATACTAGAGGATTGGACAAGCCCAAGACGGAAGTCTTGAGGTACAATGCTTGAACCCAGTCCAGAAACTGTAGAAAAGCCCTGGTTTTTGACAAGAGCCTGTGAAGGAGTTCTGTTAGGTCAAATAGAATATAAAAATACATTTGCACCGTGTCACTTAGGCTTTTGGCAGGGCAATATGATATGACTGAGACATGAGGAGAACGCGGGAGGTGTATACAAATGATGAATCAAACAAAGGATACCGGTCAAAAGTCCTACCCGCTTTTGCCCCTACGAAACGTGCTGGTGTTTCCCGGCACAACCATATCGCTTGAGGTTGGCCGGCCCAAGTCTGTGAAGGCGGTAGAAATCGCCCAGGCTTCTGGGATGACCATTGTTATGTGTTCACAAAAAGCAACCGACATTGCTGATCCCTTGCCTGAACATATATACGGCGCAGGGACTTTAGGGATAATTAAGGAAACTGCGAAAACTTCTTCGGGAAATCTTCGCATAGTGGTAGAGGGCTTAGAGCGAATAAGGATCAGTACCTACATTGCAAGCAATCCAGCCTACGTAGTGACTGTAGAAGAACTGAAGGACGGCCGGATAGAGCCAGAAGAAAACGAACTGCTTGCAAAGAGCCTTATGGAACAGTATGAGGAGTACGTCAGGGTAACAAGGAATGTTCCTGCCGAGACCTTGATTTCAATAGCCAGCGTTACTGAAGCCGGGCGGTTGTGTGATACTGTGGCGGGCCACATACCGGTTTCCGTTGATGATAAGCAAAAGGTGTTGGAGGCAATTTCGGTAAGCGAGCGGACTGAGAAGGTTCTTGATATTCTGAACAAGGAAATTGAACTTGCAGGCCTTGAAAAACGGATTAACATGCGTGTACGCAAGCAAATTGAGCGAAGCCAAAAAGAATACTGGTTAAGAGAACAGATGAAGGCAATTCAGAAGGAACTGGGTGATAAGGACGAAGGCGTCAGCGAAACTGACGAATTTAGGCGAAAGATCGAAAAGGCAGGCCTATCCGGTGACATAAAAGAAAAGGCCCTACGAGAAGTCGATCGCCTTGAAAAAATGCCCCAGGCCGCAGCAGAAGCGGTGGTAGTGAGGACGTATCTTGAGTGGATGGTTTCGCTGCCATGGAACGTTCTTACAGAAGATACTATCGATATCGTCCGGGCCCAGAAGATCCTCAATCAAGACCATTACGGGCTTGATGAAGTTAAAGAGAGGATCCTTGAATACCTTGCCATTCGCAAACTTGTGAACAAGCCTAAAGAAGCGTTCACTTAGGGATTGAAGAAAAACTTAACTGAACAGCTTCAAGCGGGGCAAAAGTAAAAGACCAGTCACATTTAAACTTAATGGCTTGATGTGGCTGGTCTCTTTATTATTTTGTATTATTTCCCACTGAAAGTATAAATTCAGCCATAGTCATTG
>JAGPNE010000024.1 GCA_018052455.1 Candidatus Fermentithermobacillaceae bacterium
ATGGAGTGGATGAGACACAAAGGCGCAAAAGGACTCATACTGGACCTGAGGGATAATCCGGGGGGACTACTTGATGCAGCTGTTCAGGTTGCAACAGAATTGGTGCCCAGCGGACCAATTGTTCAATTACGACAAAAAAGCGTGAGACAGGTCGTATGGAGTGACCAAGAAACGGAACCTATGCCAACGGTAATCCTCGTCAACGGCGGGACCGCTAGTGCGTCAGAGATAGTAGCAGGTGCCGTTAGAGACAGGGGCAAGGGTATATTGGTTGGCGAAAGGACCTTTGGGAAAGCCTGTGTCCAAGCTGTGGTTCCTTTGGGGGACGATTTGGGAGGCTTCAAACTTACCATAGCCGACTACTACACTCCGGCAGGGACCATGATTTCCGGAATAGGTCTCAAGCCCAACGTACTGGCTAAGGAAGAACCTCTTGAGCTGCCAAGTACCTTGGTATGCAAAAGGGAAATCAAAACAGGGACAGTCGGATTGGACGTTTTGGCGTTACAGGACTGCCTTAGATTTCTGGGATACGATCCGGGTCCTTCTGATGGTATCTTTGGGAAGAAAACGCAGACAGCCACAGGATTATTCTTGAAGGATCATGGTAGGGTGTACTGCGGTTTTGTGGGAGAAACAGAGATGTCTGCTGTAAACGCGGCAGTAGCTGAAAGAGCCGTGAACCGTCCAGATACAGTTTTGGAAGAAGGCAAAACAATCCTAAGACATTGGTTGGAGCTTAGCGGGAACTAGTGGCGAAGCGCAGCCCTTAACTACGCTTCTTTGACCTTGTGGTCCAGCAAAAGACCGATGATCTTGTCATTTAGCCTGGAACTTTTCCGTCTATTGTGCGTCAAGATTAATGTTTGCCCACAGTGGTGCCTTTGTGTGGGTAGATCACCTGTTTTCAGCACGTGAAAGGTTTAGCACTCATCTCTGTGGAACTTGTGACTGTAGGCGCACTGTGAAACCAATTCTTCTATACGGAGGATTATTGAGCAAATGCAGATGAAAAAAAGAAACAAAGAGCTAGCCCTGGTCCTGCTTACATCGTTCGTGATCATATTTTGTTGCGGCTCTATTTGCTTTGCGGAACCCCCGTCGAATCGCATTTCTCTGATCCTAAAAGCCAAAGATGTGATGGTAGGATTTGAAGATGGCAGCATGCGTTGGGAAGAGAGCCTTACAAGGGCCCAGGCAGTCAAAATCATAGTGACCGCTATGGGACTTCAAGAACAGGTAAAACAGAGCCGGAGCTTTCTGGCATTGTTTCCGGACGTACAAAAGTCGCACTGGGCTTTTGGGGTCGTAAACCTCGGAGCTGAACTGGGCCTTGTGAAAGGTTTTCCTGACGGGACGTTCAAACCCGACAAACCTGTCACCAAAGCAGAATACGCAGTTATGCTTTCGCGCATGTACAAAGCCTTAGGAGGAACACCCCAAGAATCGACAGAAATTCCATCAATAAAGCCTTCTTGGGTAATTAGTGAGGTATCCCAATCCTCAGATCTTATAGCCGTACTCAATCCAAAAGAAGGAGATACATATGACTACGCCATTACTCGCGGGGAGACCGCAGGCATAACCTACACTCTCATGGAAGCGTTTGGTCTTTTATACGACGTAGTAGGCACATTGGACGAAGTGAAAACAGGAGGCATATCGGTAACCCCGTATAACTCGAAAGACCCGATTGCTATAAAGACGGGAAGTACGAGTAAGTGCATCCGTGACGACAAAGAGATCTCCATCTCAAGCAGCCTAGTAGGAAAAGAAGTCTACGTTATTTTGGACAAATACAGAGCATGTGCTCTTTTGGTGGTTAGATAGCCTCCGAGTTTCAAAATCAAAAAACAGGGGAGAGAAATAATGCCGAAAAAAATTGGTCGTAAAATAGTTGCAACTTTTATTATGGCGGCTTTGCTCTTTCCCGTCACGTATGTAGCCTACGCAGAAGGTAACCTTGAGAAGACGGCTCGAGTAAGCGTTTCATCGCCTGAGCGCTCCATAGATTCCAATGCTGCCTATGCAGCTCTTCAAGGGAATCTGGAATCCATAGGTGCTGACAAACTCGTTTCAGAATACGGCATAACAGGTGTGGGGCAGGTAATAGGTCTAGTAGACACAGGCGTAGATGCTTCAATGCCCGGGATGTTTAGACAGGACGGAACGTCTAAGATAAAGATATGGCAAGATCTGACTCAGGAAGGCGTAGGGAACATTTTAGGGACATACCAAGCCGACCCACAGGGCATTGTAACCGTGCAAGGTGCACGTCTTAATGTCAAGAGCCTAAAAAGTCTCAGCAACACATACGTAGTAGGAATTATGCCGTATGTAGTTTCTGATTTGCTTCCCGCCAAACCGGATATATACTTCGTGGCATACGACCCTCTGGCCAAAGGCGTATTTGAGGGTGTTGCCGTAGATACTAACCTAGACATGGACATGAGTAACGAAACTACCCTCTACCGGTACGATCGATCAAACAATGTCGCGAAGATACAAATAGATTCTTCGAAGGCGGTATCTGTTGTGGTGGCCTCTATAGACACAAGTGTAGGCAAAGTGTCTTTTGGATTTGACCTTCATGGTCATGGTACAGCCCTTGCATCTATAATATCAGGATACGACAAAGGCTACGGTGGAGTGGCTCCGGGAGCAGATATCATAGTTGCCAAGGCCATCGGTTCAACTGGAGCAGGTGATTGGTACGACATAATCCGAGGGGTCCAGTATTGCATCAACAAAGGTGCGGGAGTAGTTCTCATTGGAGCTGTTCCAGATACACCCATTACCGACTCCGGCTGGGCTTCCGTACAAGAATTGGCGAGGACGCGCAACGTCCACCTGGTGATACCAGCAGGAAACGTAGGACCTGGGGCAGGTTCGCTCACTTTTTCGGACACCTCCGGTTCGCTCATAGTGTCGTCTGGCTACTATCCTGTAGCGACTTACAGGGCTGTTTTCGGCGAGAGGATCCCAAAGGACACGTGGTATCCGTTTTCGTCTTGCGGTCCTGATTTAGACGGCCAAAGAGGCATAGATATCTCGGCTCCGGCGCTCGCCCCTGTGCCCAAGCCTGGGTATTATCTGTCCCCCCGGTTTACTCTGATGGAGGGTACCTCAGTTTCTTCAGCATATGCCGCAGGTTCGGTAGCATTGCTTAGGCAAGCGGCAATACGTTTTGGAGCTCAGACCTTCTCGGGTACGATCTTGTCTTTGCTTCAGGGAGCCTCACCTCTTTTAGGGGCCTTACCTGTAGAACAAGGATACGGCAAGATAGATCTGAACAAGGCATGGTCCTTGGTCATGGGAGGTATTTCAGACCCCAAGCTAAAACTTGCGAGGAAATGGGACGGGGAAATCACGAACGGCGATCTTTGGATCAAAGGATCCGCACTTGGCGCCTTTCCGCTCTGGTTAGACAACTTTGCCCCTTCTTACAGACGTGCACAAGTCTCTTGCAGCGACGACTGGCTGAGATGCCAAAGCACCTCCTTGAACATGGCTCCAATTGCCCAAAGAGACACCTTAATCTACGGTTCGGACCAGGTGGCTCCTGGGTTTTACTCGGGACAAATTCTTGTTGACGATCCCCTTACTTTGGGTGTAGATGCGGCAATGGTGGTAAGCATGTCGCTTCCTGAGAATGTAGAGGCAGGTAGCGGGGGCAGTTTCAATATGACAGTTGATGGAAACGATTCGAGATTGCGCAAGTTCATCTATGTTCCAGAAAGCGTACAGAGCATGTCACTATCGCTAAGCGGGGAAGGCTCAGGAGCAAGGTATGCTATATACAACCCGTACGGTCTTATGGTGGAACAGGGCTTCCTGGAGACATCTCAATCTGTCTTCGTAGGGTTACCCGCGTCAGGTCTCTGGCAAATATGCTTCTTTAGAGATCTCCAAGACGAGATATCTGGTACGTTTTCCGTTGACGTAAATGCCGCTTTTCCGGGTGTTTGTGTTTCAGACCAGGGAATCACAGGGGACATTCAGGAGTTTTCCTTAACATCTGATGAACGAATGAGTGTTTCTTTTCAACTGATTGGAGGAAGCAGCGCTTCCGAGTGGCGTGACAGACAATCCACATTGGTCTATACAGGTCAGAGTCACGTGATCTCTATACCTGCAATAGATGAGTCTGTAACTATGCTGTCTTTAAGATGCGGGACTACTCGCGACAGCGTTCTTAGGATGTGCCTTTACTGCATTGATAAAGATACCGGTAAGTGGGTAGAAGTCCAAAGGATTATGACCGATAACGCAGGAACTGCTCAGATCGGTTTGGCGAACCCACCTCCAGGCGAGTATTCTCTGACCCTAGAAGCATATACTCAAAAAGCGTGGGCATATGCCGAAGTCGATTGCGTAGCCATAAAGGGGACGACAGATAGCAGGGGGTCTCCTCTGGTCAGGAATGTCGAGTGGTTAAACTCTGAGACAGGATCAATTCAAGTTAAGCCGGCGCAAGGCTACGATTCCGCGAGGACCATAGCTGTCAAAAGGAAGGATAACGGCAATATAGTTGGTGTTTTCAGGAGGGCGTACATCGACTCAAACCAATTGCCCGTAGTCCAACTAACAGGAACAGGTCAGATTAAGACCATAAAAGCTTACAACAGGGAATGGTTTGTGCCCATTGATATACCTGTGACCATAGGGAACGCTACTTATCAGCTCCATCGGGGAAAGATCACGGTTCCTATTGGGGATGCAGAGACCGGAGATTATAATTTACCTGAAGGGGCAGGGGTCTTTCACTTTGAACTGTAAGAGAGATCTGAGGTACGGCGATAGATATATTGTCCACATTCACAATGCTAAGACAAACAGTACTCGGGGTGGTAGTTATGGGAATTAACCGTGAAATCAGAAAACCGATGGGGTTTCTCGTAAAGGCTGCGTCTTACCTTTTGCTCCTTACGTTTTTGCTGCAAGTGCTAACTGTAACACCCGTATTCGCCGAAGAGGCTACTTCTGCCCCGGAAGCATCTACGGTTACAGTTGAGATACCAGCCAGCGAAAAACAGTTTTTCGAAC
The DNA here is from genome assembly GCA_018052455.1 of Candidatus Fermentithermobacillaceae bacterium. GTDB lineage: Bacteria > Bacillota > Sulfobacillia > Fermentithermobacillales > Fermentithermobacillaceae > UBA3907. The sequence goes on from JAGPNE010000024.1 coordinate 5,047, forward strand.
TCTTCCAAGACATAAAAAACATCATTATGCAGTTTTATCCGGGAGACGTGGATTCGGGCAAACTAAATGAAGGGGCAATTAGAGGACTTTTCGAATCCCTAAACGATCCTTACTCCCAGTACTTCGACAAGGAACAGTTCCAGAGTTTGTCCCAGAGCCTTGAAGGAGAGTTCAGCGGGATAGGCGTTACCATAGAACTCATAAATGGTAACATCACGGTGGTTAGTGTTTTCAAAGACTCTCCTGCGGAAAGGGCTGGAATCAAGGCAGGGGACATCATAGTGGAAGTCGATGGTCATGATCTTAGGGGAAAAGTACCACGCGATGCATCCGAACTCTTGCGGGGCAAGGAAGGAACGACAGTTGTTGTGACCGTAAATCGCCCGTCACAGAAAGAGAATCTAGTTTTTAGCATGACCAGAGCAGTCATAACCGTTTATACCTTAGACATGAAAGATTTGGGAGAAGGTCTGTTCTATGTAGACGTTGATCAGTTTACCTCGACTACGGGTAAGAATTTGTCTGCCATCATGGTTGGTTTGAGATCAGTCGGGGCTAAAGGCGTAGTGTTAGATCTAAGGAACAATCCTGGCGGGCTCTTGGATGCTGCTATTGAAGTCTCGGGTGAGTTTGTACCGAAAGGCCCTGTAGTTGAACTTAGGTACAAGGGGACAGTCGAAGTACTAGAGAGTGATAAAGATACAATACCCATCCCTACAGTGGTCCTCGTTGACAACGGCACAGCGAGCGCCTCTGAGATTGTGGCGGGGGCCATCAGAGATAGAGGGAAAGGGATTCTTGTTGGCCAGCAGACATTTGGTAAGGGATGTATCCAGGCGCTAGCTCCTTTAGGCGAAGACCTAGGAGGCTTTAGACTGACAATTGCAGAGTATTATACACCTTCGGGGGCTGCAATAGCCGGCGTTGGACTAAAACCCGACATAGAGGTGAAGCAGGAGCCAGTAGACTTGCCTGAGCGAGTTCTTTACAAAAGGCCTCTTAAAAAAGGTGTAGTGGGACTTGATGTCTTGGCTTTACAAGAATGTCTAGAATATTTGGGATATGAGCCAGGCGAAGCCGACGGAGTTTTCGGTTCGAAAACGGAATCAGCATGTATTTTATTTCTAAATGATAGAGGTCAGAAGTACGCGGGTTCCATTGGCGAAAAAGAAGTGTCCCTGCTCAATGGCGCAATACTAGACACAGCGGTGGATGTCCCTGATGCCGTGCTCGAAAGCGGCATTTCTGCGCTAAAAAAGTGGATCGGGACCGGTACATGGAGATAGATGGTAAAGAGGGCCCGTTTTTCTGATTTGATGAGCAGTTTCATGTGATTTTTCAAACATCTTGTTTATAGTTTCGTCATAAAATGATACAATCTACTTACAGTGATAAAAGCCTTGCCTTCAATTAGAGGAACCCGGACCAAAAATCCGGGTTCCTTCGTATTTCCATACCTATTCCATATCTAACACTGGCCTATGACTGGGTCTTGGTTTTGGGAGAACGCCAGTACTCAACAAAGAACACTACCAGAATTGAAACAAAAAATCCAAGTACCCCTGCGACCGCAGTATTTAGCATTTTCCTCGGCTTGACTGCCTTGATCGGCGCGACTGCAGGGGTGGCTATGAACGCTTCAGGTACAGAAGTGGACGCCGCAACTATCTGGGCGTCGAGGCTAGTTACACTCGCATTCAATCTATTAATGTTAGTCTCTAGTTCTCCTACGTTGCGCTGAGCTTCAACGTACCTTTCGTAGACCGAGTCGTATTGAGCTTCCAGTGCCGGGATTTTGGATGCGGCTCGTGACAGTCTGACTTCTAACTCGCCCAACGCTACGCGTTTTTCAGCAAGACTAGTTTTCAAATCCTGATAGGTCTGGTTTGGTACTTGCGTTGGTTTGCCAGAATAGTCGGGTGGACCGGGAACGCTTTCAGGAATCGAAGCAAGGATCTTGTTCAACTCCTCTATACCTCGAGCGAGTTCTTCCTTACGCACTTCGCCCTTGCTTACTGTATCCTTCCAATCATTGAGTTCCCTAGACAAACGTGAGACCTCACTCTCGAGGATGTCAAGCTGCTCTGAGCGACGTATCTCGTCCAATTCCTCTCTAGCGGCATCCAGTTCTTCTTTGGTTTCATCCAAACGCTTTTGCAAGAAGGCAACCTTCGCAGATGATGCCTCAGAACTCTTCTCTTCGACAAAATCGGTGTAAAGAACAGCAACCGTATTAACTATATCGGCAGCCCTTTGCGGGTCGGCGTCTTCCATTTTTATAATAGTAATGTCAGCAGACTTGCCTGCTTGGACAGACACTGACTCAGCCAAAGCAAAAGCGGTGTACTTGTCTTCGGCGGGCAGATCTAGTTCTTCAATAACTTTTGCCATGAAGTATGGGCTCTTTATCACTTCATTCGGCACAGAAGTCTTAGATGTCAATATCTGAGC
>JAGPNE010000025.1 GCA_018052455.1 Candidatus Fermentithermobacillaceae bacterium
AAATTCGGTGTAGTAGTTTCTGCTAGGTTTTGCACCGTCGCAGCCTCCTACCAAAAATATATGGCGTATGTCCCCTGATTTTACTGCATCTATGATTTTGTCAGCTACGCCAAGGACGGCATTTCTCGCAAATCCTGTTATAAGTTCCAATCCACCATTTATGCCCGTAAAGTGCTTATCCTCCTCATATCCACCAAGTTCAATGGCTTTTTGGATAACCGCTGAAAAGTCTTTTACCCCATCTATGCCCTCTTCAATATGTTTCATGCCAGGATAGCCCACAACGGACGTTGTAAATACTCTATCAGCATAACTTGGCTTGGGCGGCTTCAGGCAGTTTGTAGTAAAGAGGATTGGCGCGGGAACATTGTCGAATTCTCTCTGCTGATTATGCCATGCTGTGCCAAAATTGCCCTTTAGGTGAGGACATCGTTTGAGCTCAGGATAGCCGTGTGCCGGCAGCATTTCGCCGTGTGTGTATACATTTATGCCCTTGCCCTCCGTCTGCTCAAGCAACTGTTTAAGATCTAGCAAATCATGACCAGTTATGATAATGAAAGGCCCTTTTTCTACATTCATTGTCACCTTTGTAGGCACTGGATGGCCATAAGCGTCTGTATTAGCTGCATCAAGCAGACTCATGCATTTTAGGTTTACCTTTCCGAATTCCATTAAGAGTTCCAGCCACTCATCCACCGTATGTTGACGGCCTAAAGCCCTTAATCCTTTGTAAAACCAAGATGTTACTTCTTCGTCTTTTTTACTCAAAACGTATGCGTGCCAAGCATATGCCGCCATCCCCCGCATCCCAAAAAGCAGTGTGGAACGCAGTGAGACAGTATCCTTATCTTCGGTCCAAAGATCTTGAGCGGGAAAGTCTTCGGCTCCACCCAACTTTTCCTTCTCTTTTCCCACGAGTTTGAGAAGTTCATCTATTCGCCTTGCATCAAAGTTAACATTTGTAACTGTGGCAAAAAGCCCTTTCATAACAAGCTCATCCGCTTCCTTGCCGGGGGTTTTGCCCTCTGCCGCACGGGCAAGTCCAATCAGCGCACAGGTTAGCTCATCATGTTTTTGTGCTACCTGAGATTCCTTGCCACATACTCCCGCTCTTGTGCATCCTTTCCCTCCGGCAGTCTCTTCGCACTGAAAACAAAACATTGACATTTTCCTACCTCCCAATCTGAGATTCTTTCGGAAACGTCTTGGGGCTTGGAGCCTTAACCACAAAGAACTCCAGTGTTTCTTCACGGTTGTTCCGCGCATTCATCTTCGTGTTATATGGAATTGCTATGATGTTTCCTGCGGGATAAGTGCATTCATCCTGTTCCTCCAGGCGCAGTGAAATCTCGCCTCTTACTACAATCATATACACATTTGAGTTCGTGTTATGTTCCGGGAGCCTATCCCCCTTCCTCAATATAATATGGTTTATGTCTGCATTGCCGTCAGATACAATTCGTTCAATGGTTCTTGAATCTGACAAAGTGAATTCATACTTTTGTTCTATCATGAGACTATCCCCTTCATTTCTCTTGAACTTTCCTCTTGTCATCATGTTCATGGGCTTCTCATTGCATTATTTGTGTTTAACTATATAGTAGAGGAATAAAGGAAATACATCTGTAGCCGTGGCTACAAAAATAGGGGGCAAGCGATATTTCTGATATACAAGCGAGCGTTTTACCTCAAACTCTCTTATTCGAGGGAATAGAAAAAGGCGATTTAGCTCTTATGATGCGTTGCTTAGAGCCTAAGATATGCGAATACACAAAGGATGAGTGCATCGCTATCGCAGGCGATGATTTTGACTCAGTAGGTGTATTGCTCAAGGGCAAAGCCGCGATTGTAAAAGAGACTCTCAAAGGAGATCGAGTCATCGTTGCAGTTTTGCAGCAAGGAGATATGTTTGGAGAGATGGCAGTATTCTCAAGTAATCCTGTCTGGCCTTCAACGGTTATAGCTCAAGAAGATTGCACGGTGTTTTTTCTTTCAGGCGATAAGATAATGGGCCAATGTGAAAAAGTATGCCCTTGGCACAAAACCCTTATAATCAATATGCTCAAGATTGTGTCGGAACGGGCCCTGGCACTCAATAAGAAGATCGAATACCTGACCATCAAAAGTATGAGAGGTAGGATCAGTTCTTTTTTGCTGGACCAGTACAGAAGAACAGGCAAAACGGATTTTGAACTGTCCATGAGTCGAAATGACATGGCAGACTATCTCAATGTTTCGCGACCGTCCATGTGCCGAGAAATGAGCCGCATGAAAGATGAGGGAATTATCGATTATCACCGCTCAAAAATCAAGATAATCGACATTTATGCTCTACAACGGTCTGTAGAATAGGTACAAAGTAGACAGCTAGTCACTCGACTCGATTTGAAGGATCTTCACGATCTCCTCTTTCTTCAAGACTTTGCCCATTGAGACCACCTTGCCGTAGACAACCAGTGCCGGCGTACTCATAACGCCATAGGAGGCTATCTTGGCCGGGTCAGTAACATGGTCAACGGTTTCATCCATTCCTAGTTCGGCCAGCGCTTCCTTTGCCGCTCTTTCAAGAGCCTTACACTTTGCACATCCCATCCCCAGCACTTTGATACTGCCTTCCTTAGATTCTCCCACGATATTACCTCCTTTGATTTGCATAGAAGTAACTCCCATCTCCAAGAGGCAATCATCGCCTCTATATGAACAGATGCTCCAGGCCATTGAATGTATAGCCTACGATCATGATTCCTATAACACAGATGGCAATGAACATGCCCAAAAGTTTCGGTTTCACAACCTTTCGCAACATGACCATAGATGGCAAAGAAAGCGTCGTTACCGCCATCATAAGGCTCAAAACTGTGCCTAGTTGGGCACCTTTATGAAGCAGCGCCTCAGCCACAGGGATGGTTCCGAAAATATCGGCATACATAGGCACTCCAATAAGGGTTGCAAATATGACACCAAGGGGGTTCTTTCTGCCGAGCACGCCTTCTACAAAACGCTGAGGGATCCAATTGTGGATCAAAGTACCGATGCCTACACCTGCTATAATATATGGAAATACCTTTGAAAAGGTGCTCACAACCTGCTCTTTGGCGTAGGTTACCCTTTCGGCAACAGTCAAAGAAGGGGACTCGATATTTGCGACACCGGCACCTGTAACAAACTCTTCCACGTGCTTTTCCATATGCAATTTCTCAAGCAAAGTCCCTCCGATAACTGCAACGACAAGGCCAAGCAGCACATAACCCATAGCAACCTTAGCGCCGAATATGCTCGTCAAAAGCACAAGACTGCCAAGATCTACCATTGGCGAGGAAATCAAAAAGGAAAACGTCACACCCAAAGGCAGCCCTGCGCTTATAAACCCCAGGAATATCGGAATCGATGAGCAAGAACAAAAAGGAGTTACAGTCCCCAACAGTGCAGCCGCACAATTTGCCCAGACTCCGTGAAACCTCCCCATGATTTTCCTGCTCCGCTCAGGAGGGAAATAGCTTTGGATAAACGATATTACGAAAATCAACACGCACAATAGAATTGTTATCTTCAAGGTATCATACAAGAAAAACTGTATGCCTCCGCCGAAACTGCTGTCGATGCCAATACCTAGAGCAATTAGCATTCTACCGATTAAAACATCTAGCCATTCAAACCCCAAGATCTGTCTTTGAATCACATCATACGCCATCAGCCATTGCCTCTTTCTTCTAGGGTCTTGCAAGCAAGATGATTCATATAGCGGCAAAAACCCAAGAGCGTTTCGCGATCAAGAGAATAATGAGCCCACTTTCCTTTTCGACGCACCTTCACAAGACCACACCCGCAAAGCACTTTCATATGGTGTGAAAGAGTCGGTTGGGTAATCTCAAACTCTTCCAACAATTCACAGGCACACTTTTCTCCTCCACTAAGCGCGTTGATAACCTTTATACGATTGGAGTCGCTTAGGGCTTTGCATATCAAAGCCACATCCGCTTCTTTCATGCATTCACCTCATATAGATAGTCGTCTATGTAAGAGTGTAATATCGTTCAAGGATATCTGTCAATTAGCTCGTCAGAAAATCCGGGCTAGGCCGTCAGTCAGAAAGAAAAAATGGGACGCTCCATGTGAAGCGTCCCATTTCCATCCTAAAGCAGTAGTTATTCTGTAGGTTCCTCTTCATATCATTGCCCGACGCCTATGCCCGCTTGGTCAATCGTAGTTTATCTTCACATTTTGGGCCGGGATAAAGCTACCTTCTACTTCGTTTGCAAAAGTATAGTACAGCTCCGGGTCTCCTATAGATCGGATTGAAGTGCCGCCTAAATCGTAGCCGGCCGGTACAGTTATTCCCGTCCCCGCGCATATTGCCGCATCGCTTTGCGACGTAAAACTAGATCTGGAATCTCCGCTGAACACGACCTCTCCTTCGACCCAAAGCCCACTTCCGGCCGAAATGGTCACATCAGAACTCTCTAGCGCAAATCCTCCTAAGAATCCTGCCGAAACCTCACAATTCATCTCCAAAATTCCGTCTTCGATTTCTACTCCAATAGAGCCCAACATAAACCCGTAGCCATCTGACTCAAGATAAACTTCAGAATACACAAAACGACACACATACTGCTCTTCTTCGCTTATATCTGCGCTCAGCAAGTATATCAATTGCTCATCTACTATCCCCCCGCCGCCTGCGTCAATCGTCAAGCCCAACCTGTCAAATGTCAGGTTGTTCGAGGTATAAATGGCTTTTCCCCCCGAAGTGATGATGCTAAGAAAGTCTTCGGATCTGTCCGTTCCGTAGAACCCTACTGGGCGCTCGGTACGCATGACATGTTGAGCTTCGTCTGAAGAAACTGTGACTTCGAAAGCACAGTTCCCCTCAATATTCACGGTTAACTCCTGAGCGCCTTCCCCGATGTTTATACCGTCGAAATATACCTGAGCAAACGAGATGCTCAAATCTTCAAAGGTAACAAGACTCACGGTGTCCTTTATATCCACATAGACGTCTTCGCCTTGTCCGCTGAAAGTAAGGCCATCTCCTTCAATCGTAAGCACCGAAGCATAGGTTCCGTCAAAAGTTTCGACCATTTCATAAGTGTAGCCAAAAATGCTTCCCACGCTTATGTCCTCAATCACTTCGCCGTCTGTAACTGTAATCCCGCTTTCAGGAAGCGTCGTACCTGTTGGGGTTGAAATGTAGTTTGCTGTGTAGGTGCGATTACCTGTAACAGAATCCCCTTCGTTAAGGATAGGCGTCCAATTTGTGAATTCGTACGTGAAGTATTCAGTCCCAGGCTTAGTTGGATTATAAGGTGGAACGATCACTTCACCGTAATGATACGTCTGGGTAACCGTAGTCAAGTCACCTTCAAAGAAACCGGTTCCGGCATCAAATATGATGGTATATTCGTTAAAGATTTGTCTGTATTTCGCCACGATGCTCATATCGTTTGTGAATGTCTCTGGCAAATCCTCCGACCAGCCATCAAACTCATAGCGGTAGGAAGCGTTGCCCAAAGGAGGTATAGGACTGCCAATGCTCTCAGAAATATTCGTCTCTTCCCCATATTTCCCTACAAAGGTCTTCATGTCCGTTCCATCAGAGAATTCTCCGTTTCCGGCGCTAACTGTGACTGTATAGGTCCTATCAGACGGGGTATAAAACGCCGTATAGGTCATATTTTTCTTTATAACAATGGTCTCGGTCGGGCCGTATATATTCCCGTCTTGATCTGTCCATCCGGCAAGCATGTATGAATACTGAAGGTCCGGAGCTTTCACAGGATTAAAAGAAGCCAAGTTCAAGGTACTGCCATACGTGACTGAGAGAGAAACGCTAGCGCTACCATCGGGAAACGCTGCTCCTTCTCCAGCATCAAAAGTAGCAGTGAACTCCTGACCAGGCGCCACAACCCATACCGCGTTCCAAGTCTGTATGTGCTCTTGGTCCTGCGAATAGTCCACTTCCCAGTGGTGAAATCTATAAAGCACGCCATCTTTGAGGACCGGCTCCATCGTTAGGGCATTGTTCGCATTTTGAAAGTCTTCCACATACTTTACGTAATCGGGGTAAGGGATCATGCCAGAGTCGGCGACGGTACTTCCATCAACAAAGGTCCCCATATCCGTCTTAAAGACTACTCTGCGCTGTGTGAATTCGACGATGAGGTTGTAATAGGTACTCTCTGTAGCCGGTGGGAGTTCGTCATAAGCATAATCCGCCTGTGCGATATACCTGTGACTCCATCCGTCAATCTTGCAGCCAGGGTAGGTCTTTTGGACAGGTGGCAAAGGCGTGGTGCCGTACGTAAACCAAAATGTATCACTGATATAGTACACATCAAAATTCTGGCCATAGGCCGTGTATTGCATCCGTGGGTAGTCAAAAGTAATGCCCACGAACTTCGTCTGATACTGGGCTACATTATTGTACAAAACAGGCATGACCTTCTGATTCTCGCTGAGCTTCTGATAACACTCGTCGAGCGTGCCGGTAAACGTGTATATGGGACCGGTCTTTTGGTAACCCGTGCACGTAAAATCCCACCACTCCCATAGTTCATGCATTTGATCTACGGTTAGCGCCGTGCGGCTGTTGGTAGGGGATTCATAGTTGATATACTTAAAGTTTCTTCTCATCCAGTTTTGGAAAA
>JAGPNE010000026.1 GCA_018052455.1 Candidatus Fermentithermobacillaceae bacterium
TCATGTCGGAGATAGCTGAGTACTTTAAGGGAGTTAGGGCGAAATACGCCGAGTTTGACAAGGCTTCGCCGGTTCCGGATCCCAACGTTCTTAGATATCAGATCCCCGGCGGTATGATATCGAACTTTATCAACCAGCTTGCGGAACAAGGGCAAATCCATAGACTGCCCGAGGTCTTGGAGGAAGTACCCAGGGTGAGGGCGGATATGGGATATCCTCCTTTGGTGACACCTACCAGCCAAATCGTAGGTACTCAGTCGGTATTTAACGTGCTTACAGGCGAGCGTTACAAGGTTGTGACCAACGAAGTCAAAGATTACTTTAGGGGGCTTTACGGTCGTCCGCCCGCGCCTGTGAATGAGGAAGTAAAAAGACTGGTCATAGGGGATGAAGAACCTATTACCGATAGGCCTGCAAACCATATTGAGCCGGGAATGGAAAAGGCCAAGGAAGAGCTCGGAAACCTCTATACTCAACCCGAAGATGTGATCTCTTATGCCGTATTCCCGCAGCAAACGAAAAAGTTCCTGCAGGAGAAGTTGGCTAGAGAGACAAAGGTTGATTACAACCTATTGGAGCAGGCTGAAAAGGATCACCCCGCAGGATATGTTCCGGTGTAGTTGCGGCCAAGGAGCAAGTCCAATCTAAAGACTTTGCTAAGACCCGGGGAGACCCGGGTCTTCTTTTTTCCAAAAATCACGGACAGACCTCTTAAGACAAGATAAAATGTGAGTTGAGAGGGGATAGTTTATGGGAAAAGATGGCACGCAAGATGGGACTTATATATATCAGGTAGATGCGTTTACTCAAGAAGTCTTTGGAGGGAATCCTGCCGGTGTGGTCCCTGATGCTCATGGGCTTTCAGATGACTTTATGCAGAAAATAGCGAGGGAGATGAACCTTTCTGAGACCGCGTTTGTGTTTGATCTTAGGGATTGCCAAGGACGGGGCCAGAGAGGTTTAGAAGATGAAAGTCGGGCACGCCCGGATTTTGAAGTGAGGTTTTTTACCCCCAAATCAGAAGTCGATCTTTGCGGACATGCGACCATCGCCACATTTTGGCTTTTGTGTGAGCTCGGGATAATAGATGCAAAGGAAAAGGCGCAAAAGTATAGCCTAACCTCAACTGAAAAAGATGTGCGGGAGGTTCGGGTATTTCAGAAGACGAAGGCAGGAATATTGCCAGTTGATCTATTCTTTGGTCCGGACGGTGATATTTCTAGGGTGATGATGGGGCAGAATTTGCCTTTTGTGGCTTTTACGTTGGACGAAGCTGAGATAAAGGAACTGGAAAGGATCTTGGGGGCGCCCAAACATTGTGTTTTGGGTTTCGGTAGATCAAGACCTCAAGCTGTATCTACAGGTCTTTTAGATCTGATAGTCCCTGTTTCTTCACGTGATGCTCTTTTTTCATTGGATCCTGATATGTCTTCTTTGGCAAGATATTGCACCCAGAGGGGAGTTACCAGCGTGCACTGTTTTACTACGGAAGTTTTTGAGCCCGAATCTACGGTTCATTGCAGGGATTTTGCCCCGTCTGTGGGGATACCCGAGGAATCTGCGACCGGTACGGCGTCAGGAGCGACTGCAGCGTACCTTGTCCTGAATTCTTTGGTTAAGACAGAGGGCCCCGTTGTTCGAGTCGTGTGCGAGCAAGGCTACACTATGGGGCGTCCTTCATCTATTCATGCCGAGATTGGTATAGACGGGAATGAGATAGTGTCAGTTAAAGTCGGGGGAGCTGCTGTCACAGTAATAGAAGGGATAATGAGGATATAGTGCCGACTAGATATGTGGATTTGAAAATTGTGCGGGATTTGGAACAACTTTTTCGGTTGATCGTCTAAATGGCGTTAGGGAGTGGATATAAGTTGGAGCGGAACATTCTCCTTACAGGGTTTGAGCCCTTTGCCGGAGATGAAATGAATCCTTCGGGAGAAACAGCAAGGGCTCTAGATGGCAAGAGAGTTTCGGGTTATAACATCTGTGGGGTGGTCTTGCCCGTCGAGTGGGGGACTACTGCACAGGCGATCGAAAAGGCAATAGATGAGATAGATCCTGCTTTGGTTTTGTCGCTAGGGCTATCATCCGGGAGGCCTGAATTAAACGTTGAGAAAGTAGCGGTCAATTACATGTCCAGGGCAAAGGACAACCGGGGGATCTTGCCCCAAACCCCTGTGATTTCTGCTTCGGGGCCCGATGGGTACTTTTCAACTTTGCCGGTAGAGGATATAGTAGAAGAACTTAGGAACAAGGGGATTCCTGCCAGAGTTTCTCTTTCTGCAGGAGGTTATCTGTGCAACTATACTTTCTATGTTGCGTCTAACTATCTAGACAGAAACGGACATAGGAAAGAAGTGCCGGTTGGTTTCATTCACGTACCGGCAATTCCTGAGATGGTGGCACAATCGGGGAAGAGCATGGCGTCTATGAGCCTTGAAATGATCCAACAAGGAGTTTTGACAAGTATTAGTGTTTCGATTAAGATCTTGGCAAGGTAAAATGCGAAAAGAAGGATTTTTGTCGAAAGCGGCGAATAGACGTAATACTACAGGTATGGTAGGTTATTTAGTCTTTGACAATGGAATACTGATGATAACGTGCTTGAAGCGATGCTGCGTTTGATTGACCAGTCCTGGTGCGGATGATATAATCACGCAGAGGCGGCACGAATTACGGCGCCAGTACACGTCGGCAAACGTTATCGCTAAGACGCAGGCAAGTTTGCCGCAACAAGCACCTACCCGGGAATGAATCTCCCATATCATGAACTAGTTTATACAGGACTCCTTACTACATATATAACGGGAGTCCCCTCCAAAAAAACGGAGGGAATACACGGGCAGGGTGGAAGGCAAGGCTATGATTATCATTGAGAGGGGGGATCCTAGGCTTAATACAAACAGCGAAGGACCCAAGATTTGAACCTCAAGAAATCAAACTAATAGGATTTGAGTCGGTTTAGTACTTAAGAAGTATAAGAACCGAGCAAAGGAGGAGTTTGGTAAGCATGAATATGAAGAAACTTATTGCTACTGCATTAGCGGTGGTAATGATCTTCGGACTAGTCAGCGTAGGTTTTGCTGCTACCTCTGAGTTCCCTGATATCGAAGGGTACGAATTTGAGGCGGAAGTTCGAAGACTTGCTTCTTTGGGCGTAATTGCTGGTTATCCAGACGGAACATTTAGACCCGAAGAGGCAGTTACCAGAGCCGAGTTCGCAAAGATGATCGTTGTAATGCTCGGCTTGGAGAATGCGGCTAATCTGATGAAGGGTCAGGCTGTGTCTTTCTCAGACGTGCCCGCAACACATTGGGCTTCCGGCTACATCAACGTTGCCGAGATGAAGGGCGTAGTGAATGGGTATCCCGATGGTACTTTCAAGCCTGAAGGATCTATCACCTACGCAGAAGCTCTTAAAATGATCTTGACCGCAATGGGTTACCACGAGGAAGGGTTCGTAGTATTGCGTTGGCCCACCACTTGGATAATCCAAGCTGCTGAGATCGGTCTTGACGAGGATGTAGAAGTTCTCGCTAACCTGCCCATAAGCAGGGGCGAAGTTGCGAAACTCTTCGACAATTCTTTGACTCTGCCACATGTCAAAGTCGGCGAGTATGGCTTTGAAGTCATCGGCGGAGATGATGAGTCGAAGCAAGTAACCTTCATGGCCAAACTGGGTGTAAAGTCTTTTGTTGGCCAAGTAGTCGACTCTCCCGAACTTTGGGACAATACAACAGGTAAAGTCGCAGTCAGGTCAGGAACCGTCGAGAATTTATTTACCACTGAGGATTATGAAGGCTTGTACGGACACAAAGTGAAAGTATGGTATAAGAGCCTTACTAACGTCCTAGCGATAGATGATCTAAGCACTGAGAAGAAATTGACCAAGACCGAGTACAACAAAATCACTAACAAAAAAGACCTGAAGTTCTTTGTCAATTACGTTAATAAGACTTCAGATGTCGTCGTTGGTAGTACCGTCTACGATAGTGATGTTCAGGGTGCAGACGAGAGAATAGTTGTTTACTCCGGTTCCACACCGATCGCTGTTAAGGCGCTGAAGTACACGGTTGGAACAGTTGAGGCTGTGTACCCGTATCGTTCTGCCATATATGTTGATAGTATCCGTCTGGATCTCGGTGATCTAGATGAGGTCATTTACCAGGGTGCAGTTGAGAAGTTTGCTGACATCAAAGTGGGTGACACGGTACATTACATCTATGATAAGCCTAATGGACATGCGATTTTGATCGTTGTAAGAGACACCTACACTGGCAAATTGGTCGAGATTACCTATGATGGTAAACTCAAGATCGATGACAAGGTGTTTACTCCCGTAAGTTCGCTAACGGTTCCTACAGGGCTTGTCGGGCAAAAGGTAACTGTATACCTTAACAAGGACGGCAAGGTATTTAAGATTGAAGGAATTACCGCGCCAGGGTTTGACCCGTTCTATGGCATCGTCGTTGGTGTTTCTACTAGAATAGTCGATGGGAACGTTGCGTACTACGCCAAGTTCCTCACGGTTGACGGGGAAGTAGAGTATCGTGTTAACATTCTGCCTGATACGGATAAGGTAGTGTACGTTGAGGTATACGATACTACTACCAAGAAGTGTAGTTCGCCGACGAGGGTTCCTGCCACCGGGTATGCGGTCGTTGAAGAAGTAAAGGAGACCTCTACAAGGGGTGAATGGAGTATTAGTATTAAGGTTCCGGGAGACACCTTCAACTTCTACGAGGACGAAGTGCTCTGGGCAGAGAAGACCTCAGAAGGTTATGTCCAGCGTCCAAGACCTTATCCGGGTGATGAGGTTGTGTTGTACGTAGTTGGTGGAAAGGTAAAGGTCGGGATAGTTAAGTAGCATCTATCTAGACCATATCGGTAGGTAAGATAAGGGCGCCCTTTCATGGGCGCCCTTTATTGGTTCTCGTGTCGGGCGGCAAGTCTGATTCTCTTTCCTCGCTTGCTCCTTTGGGTATTGACATGATCTGAGCAGTTATCATGTTAGTTTCGGATTCCTCCTGATCTTTCCTACTCTTAAGAAGGCTTGCCTCAGTTTTGTGCAGAATCCATACACTATCGTTTCATCTACCTGAAGGGAGATTTGGAATTTGAAGAAAGATCGTGTGCATGTCCTTACCTCAGTTGTTCTTCTTTGCCTTTTGGCTAGCAGTTGCTTTCAGCCTTTTTTTGTATCTACCGCTTGTGCATCTTTTGAAAAGAACTTAAATGCAAGCGCATGTTACAAGGTTCTTGAAAGTAACCTTGCAGCTATCGGTGCTGACGACCTTATAAGGGGTTTTGAACTTACAGGATCCGATCAGGTCATAGGCATTGTAGACACGGGGCTAGATCCACTGATACCATGCCTTACGGGCAAGGAAAAAGTGATAGATTGGATTGACCTTACTGAGGAAGGTAAAGCTTCGGTCCTAGGTGAGCTAAAGGCAATTGATGGGGTGATCTCCATAGGAGGCATCAGCCTTAGGGTAGAAGGGTTAAAGAGTTTGAGTGGAACCTACGTAGTCGGAGTTCTGCCCAAGGCATTGTCTTCACAGTTCGCTTCGCGGCCAGACATATATTTCGTGGCCTACGACCCAATAAAAGAAGGAGTCTACGAAGCAGTAGCAGTGGATGCAGACATGGATCTTGTACTTACAAATGAAACAGTTCTCTACCCATACAATGCCTCTAAAAGTGCAGTGAAGATTGAAGTAGACGACCACCAATACGTGTCTGTCGTGCTTACATCAATTGGAAGAGACGGGAAAGATGTTCGCTTTGGATTCGACTTGACAGGCCACGGTACAGGCATGGCATCTATACTATCGGGATATACCGGGGTTTCTCCCGATGCTCGTCTTGTGGCAGTAAAAGCCATACCCTCAACGGGAGCATTTGATTGGCAAGTATTAGTTAGTGGTATTAAGTCGTGTCTTAATCGCGGTGCTAGCGTTGTGCTCTTGGGCAGTGTCCCTCAGGATCATATTCCCGAGAGTTTATGGCTAGAAGTGGAACGCCTCGCACAATCGAAAAACGCGCACATAGTCA
>JAGPNE010000005.1:0-56621 GCA_018052455.1 Candidatus Fermentithermobacillaceae bacterium
CATGTTGAGATGGTTGTTTCATTGTCCCACAAAAAAGCAGACACACATATCAACATAGATGTGGAATTTGGTGACGGGAAGGGACAGATTCCTATTGGTACAATAGCGAGAAAAGCTGAGGAATATAGCCATAGAATACAAATATAGATTCAAAGTTCATGCTTATCTATATAGGAGAGGTAGAAGAAATTTGTAATTACCCAATGTACGATGTTCTTAATGCTGTGGAGGAATTGAAGCAGGTGCGAAGACATCCAACACATGAAAAGATGGAAGAAATCAAGGATTTGTTGAAATAGTTTGAAGTTATATATTAAATAGTAAAACTGGGAGAAATGCAATTGTTTTATCGAAGGGAGGGTTTATGTTATGAGCAAAAAGAAACATAAGAAGCAAAGACTAGTTAAAGCTGATGATTACTATAATGATGGGTTATTTGAGCTGGCCCGCTATGGGAAAGTTGTGTCTATGCGTAATCTGAGTACACCAGAACAGCATGCTCAGATTCGTGCGTTTTATAAAGAGGAATACCCTAAGATTAAGGAACGGATAGATGAAAAGGTCAAAAAAATCCGAGAAGAAATATCAGTCTGTGATCCCTTGATGATCCTTAAATTCACTAAAGATATAGCCATGCTGTCCCATATGAATAAATCTTCGGAGCTTGATTACACGAACGAAGAAAATATGACTATCAGAGCTCAGGAATATATACAAAGTATTTTGGTATCAACAGAAAATCATTTTAATGATAAAGAATCAAAAGAAGAACAGGAAAAACGATGCCATTCAATTCTTGCGGACGTAGAAGATTTGTATAAGGAGTTCGTATATTTTTATCATTATTGGTCGGCATATAAAGAAGATTCTGGCGAGATTGCTGATGAGATGATGCACTACATTGTAGAATCACAGATGCTTTATCTTGTTAGAGGAAATAGATATCAGGTCTTTGAACTTGAGCCTCTCAAAAAACTTTTGCCTCCGCATAATGAGGTGCTTGTAGAATTGTTTGGAGTTACGGCTGAACAGATAATTGAAGGGCTTGAAAAGCTTAAATATTCCATGTCACAGGGATTAGCGGATGCCTGGATGGACATGGGGAAAAGTTGGGATGAGTTTCGTAAAGTGGTTGACTTAGGGGTCGACCCCGAAGTTGCAATTGAAGACATGAGAGAGGTAATGGCTCCAACAGTCGAAAAAGTTTTCGGTGAAGCTTTGAATAACATTTCTCATGTAACCGGATGGGATGTAAGACTGACTGATGCTTTGTCTTTAGGTGTTGGGGAATGCAAAGATTTTTTTGACGGATCGGAGTTTTCGGGCTGGCCAATCATGGAGATACCGACCAAAAAGAAACCATTTATAAAAATAAATGGAATTTCATACGGATTTGATTATTATTCATTATTCGATAATATCTACAGAGCCTTACAGAAAGAGATTTTTCGACAGAAACCTGAGTATGTGGATACATGGAACAAACGACAAAACTTAGCTAGCGAAGATATGGTTAAGGCGCTATTTTTGGACCTGTTGCCTGGAGCAACAGCTCATACAGAGAATTACTATCCTGTAGGCAGCTCCCTAAAACAAATGAATGAAAATGACCTGCTTATTACATATAGTAATTACCTATTTATCATCGAAGTAAAGGCAGGTTCCTTCCCTCAAACGCCACCGATTAGTGATTTCGATGCTCATATAAGAGCATATACAAAGCTTGCGCAAGAAGCTGATTCTCAATGTAGCCGGACTATTAAGTATATGGACGAACATCAGCCAGCTCCGTTCTATTATGCCGATAAGCAGAAGAAATTCGAAATCAATAATCTTTCTGAATTCAAGGAAGTTTATTCATTTTCTGTAACTGTAGATAATTTTAACGACTTTGCAGCAAAGGTTGAGAAGCTGAACTTCATCACGCTTTCAAGTAAAACCATAGTAATTTCGTATGACGATTTGATGGTATACGAGGAATATTTTGATTCTCCCATATACTTTCTTCATTTCCTGAAGCAACGGAAGAGTGCTATAGATATCCCTCAGATTGCATTGAATGATGAGCTTGATCATTTGGGTATGTATCTTAGCCACAATATGTACTCGATAACGGCTTCCGAATTTCCAGAAGAGCACATGGTTAATTGGCATGGCTTCAGGCAAGATTTGGACAACTATTTCTGCAGATTGTATCTGTCGGAATTAAAACCAACAAAGCCCAAGCAGGACATACCTAATGAAATAACAGAGATAATTCAGCTGTTAGATCGAGGGACAGCTGAAAATAGAATAGATGTGGCCCATTTTCTCTTAAACTTGTCCGCAGAAGCTAAAGATGATTTTTGTAGGGCAATTCATCATGCATTGCGAAGGCAACCTGAAATTGGAAGAATGGTTGTAATGTTTGCCTTTGGTGAAGTAAAATATTGTTTGTTCGTTAAGATTCCTGGTATTAAGGTCATGAACAAACAGGAGCGAGAGGATTACGTATTGTCTGCCACTCTTAATGATGAATCAATGCCAATCATGTGGATTGACATTGACTATGATAAGGATGGCAAGTTGATGGATGTGAAGGGGAAACAATGCAGTTATAGCGATATACCCATCGGTGAGATTGATAGACTAAAAGAATTGAGCATCGAATATGCAAAAAGTAGGATTGAAAGCTTTCAACGTCAATTTCACAGAAAAGTCGGTAGAAATGAGCCTTGCCCATGTGGTAGTGGTAAAAAATATAAGAAGTGTTGTATACAATATCAATAGTTGAGGTGTAAGGATGAAAAAAAGACTGTATTAGATGAAATAATAAATTATTATATAGAATCCCATGATTTCAATGGATTGCCGGTTTATAATATGGAACATTATGATTGTAATATTTTGTGTGAATTGATTGATGAAGGACTTATAGAAGTACTTTCGGAAAGAGAAGTCATAAATCCACATATAAAAGGTTTTGATTTTACTATTCCTATAAATCAACAGAAAGAAAACATATCCAAGAAGACAAACTATTCAGTGCTTTACCCAACGAGAAAGGCACTTGAATCTATTCCTTTAGATTACACAAAGCCATATTCAGTATTGATGCAGAAGGGCGAAAAACAATTCAAAATTATATTTTTCAATATTGAAATATTAGAAAGATATGTTAACAATCCAAAGTTTGTAATAATGGATTGTGGGTATCGTGGCAATATTTATGTGAAGGATGAATATATAGATGATAAAACTATTGATAATGAATATATTAAGAACTATGGGATGGCTTATATAGATGGCAAACATTTGGAACGTGCCGTGGGTGTTTTCGTTTGCGATTTGGCAAAGCTATCTTCACAGAAACAGATGCTGTGGAAAGGATTTGAACTTCCACATCAGAAAATATGCAAGATAAATAGTGGATTTGTTGATAATCTAATAAATGGTAACTGGGTCAATGAAATATGGATTTTTCACGCTCTAATTGAAGAAATGATAGTTATAAATGAACAGTGTGAAAGTATAGGAATCCCCAAGCTATTTAATCGAACTTTTGGAACAGGTTTTTCTGAGATGCCAGAGGGATTTCGGAATATACTTATGCCAACACTGAAAAATTATTATGACTTTGTTCTTGTGCTTGAAAAGGTCATTGTACATAATATTTCTTATAAAACCTTTCAAAAAAATGCACCATGTATGCAAAGCATTGACCGCAAAGATGAATCGGGCAAAAATAAAGGAAGCCTTTTGATGCTTGATGAATGGCTTAATAAAAACATCCAAACTCAGGAAAATCTTACAGATTTAATAGTTGAACCGCTAAGAAACATAAGAAAAATTCGTCAAAAACCAGCACATGAGTTAATTTCAAACGAATATGATGTGACACTACATCAGAAGCAATTTGATTTAGTAAATGATACCTACACAGCAATCAGAGCCTTAAGGTTATTTTTTACTAATCATCCTTTAGCAAAAGAAGTGAAAGTTCCTGAACACTTGGTTTCTGGAAACGGTATTGTCAATCATTAGAGATTCATCTTGGTTGACTTTGTGTAAAAACAAAGAATAGTTTTCTTAGATATGTGTTGGTGTGTCAATAGACATTCTAAAGTTCCCACTTGGGCATGCGAACATCCTCCAGTCCTTTTAGAGTCCAAGATTTTGTCCGCATGCCCGTTAGCGAATAAAACGCAAGTATTTAGCTGGACTAATTTGCTAACTGGACAGATGTAGGGACAAACAAGCTGAGGTCCTCTAGTACGGGCTAGTTCTCGCAATGGTTCGGAGCGTGGAGGGCGTTTTTGTTCTAGGAAGAATATGCTACTCTTAGACTAATGAATTTTACTACTATAGGAGAAACACTTTATAGTGGGAGGTGAAGGGTTTGTTATTAGTCGTCGCAGCAGGACTATTTGCGGTCTATCTTTGGTATAAACGAGTTTTTGTGAATTGGAACAGCCAGGTTTTAACGTATGCTCTAGTAGGTCTCGGTTCTGTGTTTCTGTCCTTTCCGATTATTCTTTCATTCTATTTGTCAGACTCTGACTATCGGATGTGGATAATTCAGGGACCCGATCCTTTTGATAAAATGGGCGGTGGCCCATTCTTAATAAGCAAGGCTATCGGCTGGCTCGTCATTGGTTTTGGTTTAATTATAATTGGTTTGCAGCTAAAGCTATGGGCTGACAAAAAGGACGTTTAACCACAGGTAGTCGTGTTACTTACGGGCAAGCGGCTGGAGTGGGGAGGGAGAACTGGGTATTATTAGCCGCGGTGAAGAACCGGTCAAACGGGCGATTACGTTGCATAGATCTAGCGCTTATGTGACGGAAGACAGTAAGCTGTGGGTGATGGGTGACGGGCATGACTTTGTAGTTTTTCCTGCAGCAGTAGAGAGCAATCTCGGCAATCACCGCAGATATGTTCTCAAGACGGAAGTCATGAGCGATGTCAGTAGAATAGCCGCAGGCAGGGCCCACGTACTCATATTGAAGAATGACGGAGAGTTATTGGGCTTTGGTGATAACACCTTCGGCCAACTGGGTAGTGAATACTTGGCGCGGTTGGAGGTAATTGCTCAAGGTGTAGTTGATATGTTTGCCGGTGAGGATCGTTCATACTATCTGACGCAGGACGGACAGCTCTTGGCCTGTGGTGCCAACGGTTGGGGAGAGTTGGGTTTTGGCGAATGGGGGATTATCAGCTTCAAGGGCTCCAATCACCGACCTATAGCACACTCCACCCCGCAAAAGATGGCCGATGATGTTCGAAGCGTTTTCGCCGCCCGCAACGTACCCTGATCCTTAAGAATGATGGTCGACTTTATCAGCTGGGCCTTAACCTGGATGATATCTATGGCAATGGGCAAGAGCTCAGCGCGGAGCCGATATTCATAGCCGATCAAGTACAAAAGATGGGAATTGCAACCATTGGCGCAGGTGAACTGGTGTTGGTACTTAAGAATGATAACAGTTTGTACGGCTTCGGTGCCGCCGTCGATGAATTAGTGCGTTAACCTCGCTAATATAGAGGACGGAAAGGGAGTCTTTCCCAATAGTTAGCAACTAATAGTTTGGTTACCATTGCTAATGTGCCGACGGACAGTGATTTTGTCAGTATAAACTAGGCTAGATTAGACTGAGAAACGGTCACCTTCTTTTTGTGAAGGATATAATCGTCAATCTTCCCTGTAGCTTAGGGGCTTTTTCTCGGCCTCCAATTCCTCTTTTCAAAGCACTCCCTACTGGGTAATCATCTTTAGAGGGTATCTCAAACTCAACCAGGAGTTGTCTGGGTTAGGTTTTCGGTTTACTGGTTGCTTCTCTGCTGCCTCGAGTTCTATTTCTGGTTTGGGGGCAGGCTTAAATTCACAAAGGCCATATCTTTTCCCCCGATACATTGCATCTATTTAGTCACCTAGATGTCTTAGCACCTGAACCACAGCTTTAGATGGCAGCACGGTATTACGACAGGTGCTATTGGGGCTATCTACACGAGGGGAAGTTTTGGTGTCAGCGACAGAATAACATGGAAGATAGAAACGTTTATTAGCCTGCTGAGATACAATACTAAGAACTGCTCGGAAATTACCCCGCAAATCCCTAAGTCAAATAAGCAATTTTCCACCATATAAAAAACCTCACCCTGGTCCCCAATTTCTCGGCAACCTGGTGAATTCTACCACCAGCTGCAATTTTGCAAACCACATTGCCCTGTTTTGCAGATGTGGACCTATACGGAAAATCCTTTCCGGTACAGGTTCATCCTAAACTATCCCTGAAAATACTAAGATATTTTGTCTGCAAATGAAACTTGTACGCTTGGGGAAAACGATTCTGAAAAAGCTCTTGGGAGTTGCGACGGGTATGTAGAAATCTTTCATGAGGTGCAGTGTATCTGCGGCAAGGAGCCTTACCATGCATGTTTTTCCCTAAAATAGCAGCGTTCAAGGCTCCTTGCCTTCTTTTTAACCTAAAAACCTACAAGAATTTTAGTCATACTGCCTTTTCCCTATACCAGGAACCTACAAAACTCTTTACTCGCGCCATCAAATCAGGCGCTTCAAAATGAGCGCTCCCGAACACTAAAGGTGAGAAGATAGCTCGAACCCTTCGAAACATAAACTATCGAAGGCCGGCCGTACGTTTCTTTCCAATCTACTCAGGCTTGCGCTCAACGAACCCGGCTTCTTTTCCAACCTCGTCGACAATCGTGTCTTGGATAGCGTCTTTGATTTGGCTTACGCCGCCTTCTCTTACGGTTGTACGGATCACGCCTTTGGTCAGCGGGTTATTGTTTAACACCTTGCCCACACTGTAATCGCCGATTTCTACTGATGAGCCCTTTGGCATAGGGATTTCACTTTTGATCAGTTCGAGCCTATTGTCTACGTATGAGCTAAATACGCCTTTTGTAAGTCCCTTGCCCATGGCATCTGCAATGGCTTCTGGTTTTCCGCCTTCGATAGACGCATCAAGACCGCCCTGCAGCCCTTCGTTTAGTATATTTGCAGCTGCTGCCTGCCAGGGCTTATCCTCCCCACCAAATTTCTCTTTCAGAACTTCAGTTCCTGCGTTAAGGATACCTTTAGCAAGGTGCTTGGCAGCATGTTCTGGGTCGGCCATACCTTCGCCCATGCCGGATGCGATGCTTTTTCCTGCAGTATATGCGAGCTTTATCTGCTCACCTGTGGGCCCTGTCACGGCAGCTAAGCCTTCTATTGCTATGTCTGCGCCGAACTGAACGCCCTGGGCCGCCTTTTCCGCGATTGCAAAACGGTCGCCCCGAGCCATCTGCTCTTTGTATTCCGCGATGTTCTTGTCCATTTCTTTCTGAAGCTGTTCGCGCTTCTCCTTGTCGGCCTTCTTCATTTCTGCCTCAATCCTTTTCTTCTCTGCCCGGATTTTAGCGTTGAGGTCCTTTGATTCTACAGAAGGTCCGATGGAGCCCCGGTCCAAAGGCGTGTAGTCGATGAGCGCGTTGTTTTCAGCAAGGGTTTTTGATAGTTCTTGCTCCCGCGCAGAGAGCTGTCCGATCCGATCTCTGACAGCGGTGGTGTCGTAGCCGGGTATGTTGTATCCCTTTGCGACCGCCTCAAGCATCGCTTTTTCTTCTTTTACCGCGATCAGATCGGCTTGACGCTCTTTAACCCAATTGTCTTTCGCTTCGATTTGGGCCTGCTGTACCGCTTTCTCATATTCAACCATCTGCTTTTGGTATTCGGCTTGCTCGATCTGGGTCTTCAAGTATTCCATATAGTCGTCGTACTGCTTTTTCAGTTCAGAGTAACCAGGATCGGTTCTATCGGCTGTTCTCTCAGATTCTTCCCATAGTTTCTTGGTTTCTTCAAGTTCGCGCTGGAGTGTAGTCTGCGCCGTATCAAGAGCGGTCTCTGCCTCCTGATATGCGCTCTTGACAATTTCCTCTTGCCTTTTGGAGTCTTCAAGGGCTGCAGTAGCGATTTCTCGAGCCATGGTCGATGTGTCTACCATCGTGCCATGAACTTGTTCCTTCATAAGGAGCTCATTTTCAGCAGAAATCTCGCATGCATTGAACATTCCCAGGAGCGCGGCAAGCAGCAGACCCACGATACCTGAGTCAGTGAGCACTATCCCAAATATCTCACTTGAGGAGTTTGTGACATAGTCGACCTTAATTTTCATTGGTACCGCCATCCTTTCGCAAAATTCACGAATTTCCCACCTGATTTCAAATCAGCTGTATATGTGCCTGCTGTTACAAAGGGTAATTTCAGGAACTACCGGACAGCCACCTAAGCATGAACCGTATTGGGGGCAACCCGAACATTTTCCGTGAAAACGGCTCCGGAACGTGTCAAACGGCTCGCTATTCCATGCGCCCTCAATTCCATGGCCGCGAATGCTTACGCCGAAAGAGGGATTCTGTTCAAAGCTGCAGGGGTAAAGTCTGCAATCTGGAGATATATAGGCGGAAAACCGTCCTGCTTCGCATGCTTCCATACACATTGGGTGTATATTTGGAGAAAACTGAAGCAAAGCCGGAACGCTGCAGCTGTCAAAGCCGGCTCTATCAGCGTACCTATGCTCATTGAAGAGGGAAAAGAAATGCCTGACCCTGGGATCATCAACCTGCAGGACTTGTTCATGCGTCCCAAGGCCCACTGGTTTGTGGAGCAGAAAAATGATTCTGTTGATTTCCTTCGGGTATTTCTTTTGCTCCATCATTTCGATGGCCTCGTCGATGGTCGCATTGGATAGGCAATAGTGGATATTTGTGCGGATGCCGTAGCTAAGAAACAGTTCAATGGCTCGCAGAGTGTATTGGTTTCGGTACCAGCTCACTGCGACAGCGCCGCAGTACTTCTTGATGTCGGGCAGAAGGTGTTCATCTAGCCCAAAGCCGGATGTAGTGAAATTGGGGACCACGCCGTTATCCCGGGCGTACTTGATGATCTGTAGGAAATCCTCATGCATATCTGGGTCTCCCCGACCGCCCAGGGCAATTTGGAAGGTTCTTCCGCGGCATTCGTCGATAATGGCCTTAAAGTCTTCAAAGGGCATATTGGGTTCTATCAGCCCTAAGCCGTTCTGATAGCACTCGACGCCTGACTGGAGACACAGACCGCTCTGCCCGTGGGCACAGTGCCCCATGATCCCGATGTCGAGAAGTTCAGGGAAACTGCCCATAAAGGGATCGATTCCCGTGTCATTGCCGTCCGCATCGTATATGTTAGAACGGATACCCATGCCAGTATCCGGATCAAACGCGGACATATAGCGATATCTCTCGTCTTTTATGATTTTCATGGATTCTCTAATCGCGCTCCTGACGGTACAAAGAGCATCACAACTGCAGCGACAATGAGACCTACGCCTAACTGGTACCCTCCGTACTTGGCTTTCATCAAAATGAGCGGTGCGTCCAGCAAAAGCCCTCCGACAAATCCCGTGAGAAGGATGTAAAGAGAATCATCTGAGTAATTGTTCTTGATCTTGAACGTCCTTGAGATGTCCGATGCGGCGAGTCGACCGAATTTGAAAATCCAGTGTTTGCGGCCTTCCCCGAGAAGATAGGTGACTGTGAAAGAGATGACTAAGCAGACGAAATACTTGTCGATTTTGTTTCTTGCCCCAGAGAACCGACTGTAACTAGCAAAATTGTTGGCGACGATAAGCCCAAGGCCGCCGCCTAGAAGGAGGTAGAAATACGCCTTTTTCGAAACGCGTTCAAAACTCTTTTTCACTCCCGGTACAAATCCTGTGATGGGCTCGAGCGCCTTGGCAAAGCCGACATCGCTGATCCGCTGGACAAGTTTCTTGCCAAACGTGAAGATTATGATCCAATAAATCGTTTTTGGGATGATGTTGTTGTACGTTGCTGTGAGAAAGATCACAGGTGTCTTAATGAACTTCGGAATATGGCGTGCGATTGTATCCCACCAGAATACGAACTGAATCAGAATCACAATGCCGATCTGAAGCAGAAGAGTTCCTAGCATTTCCGGGAGGCTATGGATGCCTGTCTTGCCCAGTTCCAAAAGCCACGAGAAGAGTGTTTCTTGGGGAACTTCCCCGTAGTCGGGTAGCGGTTCTTCACCGGTTTCGGGGATTTCTGCGAAAGCACTGTTGCTTTTCATACTATTCACCTCTCCTAAAGACTCACATTGGATAAAGAGGTAACCAAAGAACCGGTTTTGTGTATTAATGACCCAAAGTGCAATTATATTGGCTCATAACAAAGAATTTCCTACCCCAATCAAAAATAACTATTTGAGTTCATCCATGGCGAAAAACCTCCCTTTTGTATCTAATTTACTGAATTAGTAGTTCGATGCCTAACGCTCGTTACCTCCTTTTACCTCCAAAAACCCACAAATATTTCATCGATATGATCGATCTTCTAATGAGCTCCATGTGGTTTAAACAAATACAGAAACGGGTCATCGGGAAACTCAAGTTGTTTTGGCTCAGATGCAGCGCTGCTGGGATAACATTGCCTGTCAGAGGGCATAAGCGAAATAATGCATATCTATGCGAGAGACAGCAGAAGACGTGAATGTGGTCTGCACCAATTATGAGCGAGCGCTGACAGTTGAGAAAAGCCTAGGAGTTCTGTGCTAAAGTGTATGCGATAACACGTTTCTCTTAGTATGGGGCTTGCATTTGCTAAGAGGATTGACCCTGACGTGACAGAGGACACCAAAAAGTGAAGGGGAATAGAAAATGGCTTTTGACTTTAAGAAAGAATACAAAGAGTTCTATATGCCGAAAGACAAACCGGAAATTGTGGATGTTCCGCAGGTGAATTATGTTGCCGTACGCGGTAGGGGCAATCCAAATGAGCAAGGAGGTGCCTACCAGCGGGCAATTGGCATCTTGTATGCTGTCTCATACACATTGAGAATGAGCTACAAAAGCGACTACAGAATTGAAGGGTTTTTTGAGTATGTTGTTCCGCCCTTAGAAGGATTTTGGTGGCAGGACGGAGTGGACGGCATGGACTATGGTCAGAAGGATTTATTGAGTTGGATTTCGGTGATTCGCCTTCCAGATTTTGTTGCCCGAAAGGACTTTGAGTGGGCTGTGGAGACAGCGTCTAAGAAGAAAAAGATGGATTGCTCATCGGCTGAGTTTCTTACTATTGAGGAAGGTTTATGTGTACAGATTATGCACTATGGATCATTCGATCACGAACCGGTATCGATTGCATTAATGGACGAATATCTCAAGGAAAATGGCTACGTAAACGATATGGCCGAGGGTCGCTTACATCACGAGATTTATATGTCTGATCCGCGTAAGGTTGCTCCGGAAAAATGTAGGACAGTCATTAGACACCCGATAAAAAAGAAGACTGACGATTGATGTGTTTGCAAGATTAGGCGACCTTTTGTGAGTCTCAGCGGGAGCGTTGAAAGGGACGATTTGTCTCGGGCATATTCCCAATGTGTGAGACAAGAACGCTTCGTTTCTTTGAAGGAGCTGTTGACTACTGCCTGGGGGGTTAGCTTACGCTTTTTGTGAGGTGATAGATATGCTAATCAATGAAGTTAGCAAAGTTACAGGTCTGACAAAAAAGGCAATTGAATATTGTGTGCAACAGGGCTTAGTTTGTCCAGTTGTCTTGGAGAATGGATATAGGGACTTTGACGAGGGAGAAGTGGAGCGATTAACCCAGATTCGCGTCCTTAGAATGCTGGGCCTAAGCACGAATGAGATCAAGAAAGTGCTATCCGATGATTCTGGGGATACCTTGCGAACTCTGACAGTGAAAATGGAATTGGATGTTCAGAGAGAGCAAGCAAAGAAATCAATCCTCGACAAATTGAGCGGTGGAGCCGATTATTCAGACATTGGTGCAGAATTGCAGGCAATTGAAGCCAGCAAAACGATTACTGAAAGACTGTTAGAGGCTTTTCCAGGATATTACGGGAGGTTCATTTGTCTGCACTTTGCCTCATTCTTGAACCATCCTATCGAAACTGATGCCCAGCAACTAGCTTATGAGAGAGCAATAGATTTTTTAGATAATATGCCTGTGCTTGACTTGCCAGAGGAACTTCAGGAGTACTTGATGGAAGGTACAAAGGACCTTGGTACACGACAGATTACAGAAATGATTGAAAATGTCAGAGAGTCTATCGATAATCCAGATGATTTTCTATCACACAACAAGGAGATGTTAGAGCAGTACTTCGCGTATAGACAATCTGATGAATACAGGAAGTCTCCTGCTTACAGGCTAATGTCTGTAATGAAAGAATTCAACAATACCAGCGGGTATTACGATGTGTTCATTCCGGCTCTGAGACAGTTAAGTCCTTCCTATGATGAATACCGCAAGCAGTTAGAAGTAGCGAACCAGAAGCTGCTTGCCAAGTACCCTGACGTTGAAAAACTAAATGAGTGAGTAGTGTTACGATGAACACAGAAGAGATGCGAGGTCATGATGACAACTACCTATGAAGAATACTTGAAATTGAACATCGATGACTCCCGAATCGGCTTGGAGCAGCGTGGGAGCGAGGGCAACTATTTTTGCACCCCTAAAGGAGCTCAAGTCATTGGCTGGGCTGGTGTAGATGGTATTCACTTTTGTTTTTTACCTGGTTTTGAAGATATGGTGTTTGTTGTTAGTCCAACGAGCACACCCGGAGACTATGTGCATCCGGTGGCAAGGACTTTCACAGACTTCTTGCGGCTCCTTTTGGCCTGTGGTGACGTTTCGGTGCTGGAGCAAGTACACCGCTTGGGAGAGACACAGTTCGACGTGTTTTTGCTGAGCAGTCCTCCTACTGTACAACAACAAGCTGTGCTAGATCTCATTCAGCAAAGACTGGACCTCACACCTATGCCGCAGCCTTTTGGATATATCAAACGGCTTCAGGATGAGTTTGACTATAGCTGTATCGAGTTTGGGAGAACATACCATGAGTTGGTTCTTGGTGAGCAGCCCAACGTACCTCAATGGAAAGTCTATTTTGAGGGCAGTTTTTGGGGGCATCATGGCCGTGAAAGAGCTGGCAAGGGAATTCCCATAGATAAGCAGTTTATCTGGGGCGATGAAGAGTGGTGTATTCCGGCGGTCTACACCTGCAGTAAAGGTTTGGTCGTAGACTTCTGTGCGAAGGTTCCGGCTGAGCGCATAGGTTCTTTTATGAAGAAGTGGAATCTATCTATTCAAGACGACGGAATCGACTTCAGCGATGAAGAGCGGATTCAGATAGAGACAGAAAACCCGCTGGCTGTCGATATTAACCCGGTAATTCTGTTGAACGGAACTGTCGTAGAATCCTCTCACAATTGCGGACTGTCCTGGAATCCTTGCCTGGCGGAAGGTAACGGTATGGAGGCAAAGGCCGTGGTCGAGCACTATGGCCTTGATCCTGCTTATGGCTGGATAATCTGGCGATTTGCTTTCCCATGGCCGAAGAAACGCAAATCCCAGATCATGACGCTCAGCGTAACACTCATTAAGGAGCCTGTCGCTATACAAGGACCGCGTTTTGGCGTGTCGGCGCCCGGCGAGCGAGTTGAGTTTACGCATCCGAACACCAACCTAAAGCACGTACTAACCGTGAAGGAGTGTGAGCGAAAGAGATTTCCCGATGAACATTTTAGCTCCTTCGATCAAGAGTTCCCAACCCATTACATTGCGATGAACTATGACCTTTTCCCGGATCTGCCGGATGGCGCTTTTGCAGTGATTGACTGTGTTCCCTCGGACCAGTCTGTAACGAAGGAGACCAGTTCCAATAAGCTGCCGGCAGATAACAGTGTCTGCATCGGGATCATCAGCGGCCCAGATGGTCCCAATGCCGGAATTGTCGGGGGCAGCGGCCAAAGCAGACTCCGGATGGTCTTTTCGAAATTACACTTTCAGCCAGTGGAACATGTGGAGTGGCGCATGGTGTTTTACGAAAAAGACCGCGAAGATGTTACAGTGAAGCTCATATAGACACAATATTGGCAGACCGTGACCATAGCAAGAAGCGGGCAACTGTAGATTGTATCGTAGGAAAGCGATGCACTCCGCTGATTCCTGGCGCTGTGCTTTATTTTTTGTGGGCGGCTACTGGCCATACACGCGAACTTGGCTCGTGCTAGTCAATTTACATATTCAGACCTTCTCTCGGAAGGTATTATGAAGTAGATTGAAAGTACTAGAGAGATATTACTTTATAGGCTGGTGGTTTTGGCAGCTGATTCACCGTCCATGAAAACACCTCAAGGAGGCTGAAGATGTGGATAATGACGTTCAGAAAGTAAAAGCCGTTTTGGACAGCACAGGTATTTTGTACTCTAACGCAAAGGATAGGCACATAGAGGTCGAAGTAGGTGGCCCTACTCCCACAGATCTACTGCTTATGGCTGTGGCTGGGTGTAGCGGTCTTACTCTCAGGTCTTTGCTCGAACGGGATGGGCTAACTCCAGGGAGATTTGAAGTCTGTGTCGACGGTGTGAAAAGCGAAGAGCGCCCTAGAAAGTTCACAGAGATATTTGTAAAGTATGACATCGAGTGTGAGGGACTCACCGAGGACGCGTTAGACAAGTACCTAAAGATTACTGAATCGGTCTGCCCTGTGATCCAGTCGCTTAGCGCTGAGAGTCATCTGCAGTACACTTTGAACCAGTAACCTACTTCGGGGCGTCGAAGCTATTCTAGGCGCCCCACTTCTAATGTCACAGACTCATTTGGGCGATACGGGTAACGAAACATAAAACACATTGCCCTTATGAGGGTCACTCTCTGCCCATATCTTTCCCTTATGGGCAGAAACTATATTTTGGGCGATGGAAAGGCCTAGGCCGAAACCTCCGTCGCTTTGCCTCGACTTGTCGACGCGGTAGAACCGTTGGAATATATCATCCAGCTCGTCAGCGGGAATGGGCTGTCCTTCATTCGCCACTGATAGGAGAACTGATTTCTTCGAAGGATCGTCCAGGTCTACAGATATAAGGCCGCCTTTCGGCGTATATTTGATGGCGTTTTCCAGCAGAATATCGACTAACTGGCGGAGTTTTTCTGGGTCTCCATGAACAACGATATTATCCTTTACTTTGTACTCAAAGGTCTTTCCCTCATCGTATATGGTCGACTCAAAAAGAAGGACGCTGTCCATGACAATGTCGCTTAAGCATACTGGGATAAGATGAAAAGGTGCTTCTGCATGGTCGGATTTGGCCAAGGATAGCATGCTTTCGATCAGGCGTTTCATCCTGAGCCCTTCAGCTTTTATGTTCTCAATCCTCTCAGATTGTTTATCATCTTTGTCGGCATCTTCTGAATCTAGCATTTCTGCGTTGGAGAGTATGACCGTAAGAGGCGTTCTTAGCTCATGGGAAGCGTCTGCTATGAACTGGCGTTGGCTTTCCCAGGCACGTTCTACAGGTCCTACTGCCCATCGCGCAAGGAGTATGCTCAGCACGAAGAAGGCAAGCAGTGCGCCTGCACCTATTGAAAGAGAGGTCACCACTAAGTTGCGCAGAATGGCAGTTTCCATAGATGTGTCTGCAAAGGCAATGAGCGTTGTGCCATTTATCTCACGCCTTAGGTATCGCAGGTCATGGCTTTTGATTGTGCCGAAAGTCTCTTCGTTTGAAAGAGCCAGAGCGACAATACTTGCAAGGTCAGATTCGCCGATATTATATATCCGGTTGAGGAGAACGCGATATGTGCCATCCTCACTGGCTTCTATCACCATAGTGGGCATCCGCGAGTTGGGGGGCGGTCCGCCTGGGGTTTGCGGAGGCATGCCCGATATTTGCGACAGTGCTCTGTCATCCAAGGATTGCTGTAGCACCATCATGCTATTTCTTTCTATGTCTTTTTGGGTCGTTATTAGCATTGTGAGGAATATGGCAAGCAAGATGAGCGTGACTACGCTCATCATCATGGCAACGAATTTCGTCCGCAGCGCCTTAATCACTTTTGACCTCTAGGTGGTAACCAATAGATCTTACGGCCGTAATCCTTACGCTTGATCGTATGTGCGCCAGTTTCTTCCTGAGAAATGTCATATAGACCTCGACCACGTTCCCTTCCGTTTCACTGTCATAGCCCCAAACTTTTGTCTGTAACATTTCCTTTGAGATCAATCTCCCCTGGTTCTCCACAAGCAGTCTCAAGATCTCTAGTTCTTTTGCCCGTAGCCGGACAAACCTGTCGCTGCAGCGAACTTCAGCCGATGATATGTCCAGTACAATATCGCCAAAGGCTAGTTCCTGAGACTGAAACTCTCCTCTTCGTCTGGTTATCGCTCTAAGACAAGCTAGGAGTTCGGCAGTTTCAAAGGGTTTTGTTAGGTAATAGTCGGATCCCAAGTTCAAGCCTTTTACGCGGTCATCCAGTTCAGACTTGGCGGTAAGCATAAGGACAGGGGTGTGAATCCCATTATCGCGCAGCTCACTGAGCACTTGGTATCCGGTCATTTTGGGGAGCATGATATCCAGGATTATAGCATCGTATATACCGCTCATTGCGTTATCCAGACCTGCTTCACCGTCGTATGCAATGTCGGTTATATAGTTATTTTGGGCTAGAATATCTGCCAGGGTTTTAGCCAATCTCTTTTCATCCTCTATGATTAGGATCCGCATTAAACTCTTACCCCTTCGGTAGAATTGGTACTGCAAAAACATTCTAATCCTTTAGATCAATATAAACCATGTGTAGATTAAACCTACCTTAAAGACCCCTTAGGGTTTGCTCTTTCTCGAATAAATGCTTTTTCCGCGATTTAAGCCTGGTTTAAGTCTCGTGTCCTACTATACCGATTGCCCGCTACGAATCTCGAAGGAGGTAAGGAAATGGATTATCGTCACGAAGTCAAGCACCGCATCTGCATGGCGGACTATGTGGTGCTGCGCAACAGGCTAAAGTACTTGATAGAGCTTGACCCTCACAGCAATGAAGAGGGGTTTTACATGGTGCGAAGTCTGTATTTTGATAATCCGCAGGACAAAGCATTAAGGGAGAAAATCGACGGTGTCGATGAAAGAGAGAAGTTTCGCATTCGATGCTACAACGTGGACAAGAAGAGCGTATACCTGGAGAAAAAGAGCAAAAGGAAAGGCCTTAACAAAAAGGTTAGCTTCAGACTTACCTATCATGAAGCCCAGGCGTTTATTCACAGGGATATGCCGAGGATCAGACAGATAGAACATCCTCTGGCCATCGAACTATACTGCAAAATGCAGAGTGAACAGTTGCGACCGCGGACCATTGTTCAGTATCGCCGTGAAGCGTACAACTATTTCCCTGGCAATGTGCGCGTTACTTTTGACACTGATCTTAGAACGGGGCTGTTCTACACCGATTTATTTGACCTCAGCATCCCACTAATTACGCCTATGGAGCCTGTTGCGTTGCTTGAAGTGAAGTACGACGAATTCATCCCAGACAATATTGTCCGATTGCTGCAGATAAAAGGCAGGTTTTCCAGTTCGTTTTCTAAATACGCTGCATGCCGAGTTTTTGGCTAGATAAGAGGAGGAAAAAAGAATGACTTTTAACGACATATTCAAGTCCAGTTTTCTACAGAACGTTACGGCTGTGTCTTTGGTCGACATGGTTGTAGCCATGTCGCTTGCGTTTGCCATTGGGCTATTCATTTTCTACGTCTACAAGCGGACGTACACAGGTATCTTGTACTCGTCGAACTTTGGTGTCGCACTGATAACCATGACAATGACCACGGCTCTCGTAATATTGGCAGTAACTAGCAACGTTGTTCTCTCACTGGGGATGGTCGGTGCCCTTTCAATTGTCCGTTTCAGGACAGCAATCAAAGATCCCCTCGACATTGTGTTTCTTTTCTGGTCAATAGGCGTAGGCATTGTGCTGGCTGCGGGGATGATTCCTTTGGCCGTGTGTTTGGAAGCGTGTTCATAGGCATTGTCCTCATTACTTTCACCAACAAAAAGGTGAATGACTCGCCATATATAGTGGTTGTAAACTGCGATGGTGAAGAATGTGAAAAGACTGCAAGACAACTGATACAAGACAGCGTGAAAAGAAGTGTTGTAAAAAGCACTGGTGTTTCCCAAAGCGGTGTCGAACTTACCATTGAGGTAAGGCTAAAAGACGATGACACATCATTTATCCACAGAGTTGCCCAGTTGCCTGGCGTTTCCAGCGCGATATTGGTGGGGTATAACGGTGATTACCAGGCCTAGGAGGTGCGGTTTTGATCACTCACAAGCATATTGACTATATCTGCATACTCGTGTGCCTTTGTGCGATTGTACTGACTATAGTCTTCATGAATGGATCTTTCGCCTTTACCGGGACGACGACTGCAAAAAGCGCCCCTTATACCTACATGCTTTTCGATGACTCCAAAGTACACACCTTGGACATTGTGATGAACGAAAGCGACTGGGAAGAGATGATCGGAAACGCCTTGGAAGAGGAGTATGTACCGTGCAGCTTGGTAATCGACGGCGAGAAGGTAAAAAACGTGGCCATCCGAACAAAAGGCACCACTTCATTGACTATGGTGTCGTCTATGAACTCAGAACGGTTCAGCTTCAAGATCGAGTTTGACCATTATGTGAAGAATAAGACGTACTACGGCCTGGATAAACTGTGTCTCAACAACACAATACAAGATACCACTTACATGAAAGACTATCTCTGCTACCACATGATGAATGAAATGGGTATTGCGGCCCCATTGACCAGTTTTGTGAGCGTGACTGTAAACGGCGAACCGTTTGGTCTCTACGTAGCCGTAGAAGGCGTAGAGGAGGCTTTTATCGAGCGCAATTATGGGGAGATATCAGGGAGACTGTACAAACCAGAGACGATGCAAGAGGGTAACAGGGGGGCTGTTATGGGTAGCGGACAAGACAGCGGCGCTTCGCTGAGATACGTAGGCGATAATCTAGACAACTACCAAACCATTTGGGATGGCGCCATATTTGATGTTAGCGAGAAGGACCAGAAGCGGCTGGTCGAATCCCTTAAGAATCTTGACGCTGGCGAAGATCTGGATGAAGCTGTGGATATCGATTCTGTATTGAGGTATTTTGTTGTCCACAACTTCACAGTCAATTTTGATAGTTACGCAGGCAGCATGCAGCACAATTACTACTTGTATGAAGAAAACGGCAAGCTCTCGATGATCCCATGGGATTACAACCTTGCTTTTGGTACCTTCGCAGGTGGGATGGGGACGAGGACTGGGATCGGGGGCAGGGGTTCAGGAGCTACAGACATGGTGAATTTTCCCATAGATACACCGGTTTCTGGTACTACACTTGAGGAGCGTCCTATGCTTGGGAAATTGCTGGAAGTACCTGAGTATCTTGATCTTTACCATGATCTTTTCGACAAGTTCATCGCCGAGTATTTTGAAAGCGGAGAGTTTGAAGAGGATTTTGATCGTGTGGTCGCACTAATTTCAGACTACGTGAAAAACGATCCTACTGCCTTTTATTCTTTCGAAGAGTTTCAGAAAGGTATAGCCACTCTCAAGGAGTTTTGTCTGCTCCGTGCTGAGAGCATCCGTGGACAGCTAGACGGCATTATTCCGTCGACCTCTCAGTCCCAATCTGCCAGCCCAGATCTGCTGATCAACGCGGATTACCTATCCTTATCCGACATGGGCACTATGAATGCAGGAGGCGACTTTGCTCCAGGCGATCAGGCTGAAAGGCCTCAAATGCCGCAAGATGGGCAAAATACGCCACCTGACGCGCCTTTTGTTCCTTCAAGTGGCGAGGATACCCAGAATGTCGTACCACAGCAGCCAGGTTTCTCAGGCGCAAAAGAGAAACCCAGTTTCACCGACGTACCGAACTTGCCCCTAGGCCAAGGCACCAACCAACCAAACATCGTCTACTTACTCATTGCATCTGTCATAGTTTTAGCATTAGGCATCGTCTTTGCAAGATAAAGCAGCGGGGACGGTTCTTTCTGCTTCGCTTCAACAAGCACGAGGGACGGTTCTTCTTGCTTCAACCCTGGTCACCGAGGGCGTCAAGGGACTCCGGACCTAGACTATTTTCGTGAAAGAGGAAGTCAACCCAATCAAGACGAAAGAAATGGAGCGAGGAGACCAATAGTTGCTTAGGGAATCCGATGTAGATGGGAGAACAAACATAACAGCTAGGGGGTGAGAGATAGTGGAATTCATATGCTATCCGAGATGCAAAACATGCCAAAAGGCTCGGAAATGGTTGGATGAACACGGCGTTAGATACACCATGCGGGACATCCAGACTGATAACCCAGGGGTAGAAGAACTGAAAGAATTCCACGCTAAGAGCGGCTTGCCTGTAAAAAGGTTATGGAATACAAGCGGGCAAAGGTACAGAGAGTTAGGTCTCAGCAAGAAGCTGCCTGATATGACCGAGGAAGAGCAATTTGCTCTCTTGGCTACAGATGGGATGTTGGTGAAACGTCCCATCCTTGTGGGGGATGATTTTGTATTGATCGGTTTCAAAGAAAAAGATTGGGAGAAAGTGTTGAGCCCGTATTTCGATGAATAGTAGAATCGGCAGTTGGATATAGGTGGTGGTCGCTACAACCGTTTGACCCATATCCAACTGCTTTGACTTTTATCTTTTAGAGAACAAGTTTTCCTCGGGTATGCTGCTGATTTCAAGCCGCGGCATGGCTTCGCCAAGGTCCCTTGATACTTCGGCTAGGATTTTTGGATTATCGTAATTCTCTACAGCTTCTACAATGGCCCGGGCCCGTTTTTCAGGATTCTCAGACTTGAATATTCCCGAGCCCACGAAAACGCCGTCGCAATCCAATTGCATCATAAGAGCAGCATCGGCAGGCGTGGCTATGCCTCCTGCGGCAAAGTTCAAAACTGGTAGTTTTCCGTTTTGGGCCACGTAAAGCACCAAATCGTATGGGGCGCGCATTTCCTTGGCGATGCTCATAAGTTCTTCTCTAGGAGCATTGACTACCCTTCTAATCTCGCTGTTTACAGTTCTCATGTGTTTTACGGCTTTTTATACCTCCTCGTCAAATTGGAATTTGGCATCTCTGTGTCAATTAAGACCAAACAAAGAACGCTCCAAGTTGAAAATCCAGTTGCCGTCTGGTTCTTTTGTATAACTTCGCTCAATACTGCCAAACGGGAAATAATAGACACGATACAGTATACGGTCGTTTGTATTTTCGAGGATTTGAATTTTGCGTGCGAACAATGGCAGATTTGAATTGTAATATCCTTGTTCTACCGAAAGAATGGCCTGTGCTTTGTCACCGGGCAAATCCACACCATTTGTAATTTGGGGGATATAACTTTTACCAATAATCGGCATCATCACAACCAACAAAAAGAGAACAACTGCGATGATTACCGATCTTACTGTGGTTTTCTTTTTCATATCACGAACCTCCTTGTCAAATTCTGATTTATCCCATACATGGGAATTTATTATCGAACACTAAATTCTATCATTTTCCTCATATCATCCAGGATCTTCTGGGCTTTTTCACCTCTTGCTACGGCTTCTACAACGTTACCTGTACCAGCCTCTCCTTTTGTCCTAATCATGGCAGCCCCTTTGCCAATTCGTCTAAGGGCTTCACCCAAGTTCCTGGCTCCGCAGACGAAAGGGGTCTTAAAAGCCTTCTTGTCTATGTGGTAGTTTTCATCTGCCAGGGTTAGAACTTCGCTCTCATCTATGTAGTCTACGCCCAAGAACTCTAAGATTTGAGCTTCTACAAAGTGACCTATTCTCACTTTGGCCATTACAGGAATGGACACAGCTTCCATGATCTCTTCTATCAGCCTGGGATCTGACATTCTTGCGATTCCGCCTTCTTTTCTGATGTCAGCAGGTACCCTTTCCAAGGCCATAACAGCCACGGCTCCGCTCTTTTGGGCGATTTTGGCTTGTTCGGCGTTTACTACGTCCATGATAACGCCACCTTTGAGCTTGTGGTTCAATTCTATTGCGTTTTCCACTAAAAAACCTCCTTTTAGCATAAGCAACTATATTTTACTATGCCAACTATGGGATATCAAAAGTCAACGAATTGTGTCAGTAGGACAAATTTCCGAGTATACTAAACGTAGACAATATTCAAACCCTTAGTTACATAAAAAGGAGATTCGATCGCCTTGAAGCTGACTTTGCAAGATGTCGTGAGAACCGCAGTTGTTGCCGGCTTAGCCGTTGCCATTCAAGCGCTGAATCTGAGCCAGGTGATTACAGGCCCGGCAATCAACGCCATACTCTATGTAGCATCTATCTTCATAGGTCCTATAAGCGGTCTGATGGTAGGGCTGGTTACTCCATGGGTGGCATTGCTTACAGGTATAATGAAACTAGTTCCTGCTGTTCCTGTCATCATGGTAGGCAATGCAGTTTTGTGCCTTATTGCCGGTTATCTAGACAGGTTTAACCGCTATCTGGCAATGGGTTTGGCAGCAGCATGCAAGTTTTTAGCGATGACTGCAGGGGTGAAGATTCTTATTGGTCGTGGAACGAATATTCCTGCGCCTGTCTATTCCATGTTGACGGTGAATCAACTTGTTACGGCTCTTCTAGGCGGTGTGTTAGCATCCATCGTCCTAATAGCCCTTGAGAAATTCGACAAACGATAAGAAAGTGCACAAGTAAGCAGTTGTCTGGGACATAATGGATGTCGCTAGGGTCAGCCACGTTCTGCTGAGTGCAGCGACATCTTTTATTATTCTGATACGGCCCCGTACTTTATAAGTGATTTCTCTCTCCAAGTTCCTCTACGATACCAGAGGTAGTTCAGTACAGCTCCTGTAACCCAGCTTATCAGCAGAGAAAAGAACAGTGCGTCTGGTGATCCTGCAGGATACTTGGGACTTCTCGTCAGGTATGCCCAGAGGTATGCCACAGGTACACGTACGCAGACCGTAGTTACCATAGAGATCCACATAGAAGGCATTGTATCACCAGCGCCTCGCATGATACCGGCAAAGACCTGTGAGATTGCCATAGCTACATATCCAAGTGCAAGTATCCGTATCTGCCTTACGCCTAGATTTATGATTTCCTCAGTTGATGTGAACAATCGTATTAGATTCTCGCCAAAAAGGAGAAGTAAAGTGACCAAAACAAAAGATGTGGTCAAGCTAATCCTAAGAACATCTTTACGTCCCTGTTCTATTCTGTCCAATTTGTTAGCACCCATATTCTGCCCAACAAATGTGGCAATAGCCATGCCGAAAGTGAAGTTAGGCATCATCGCAAATCCGTCGATACGCATAACAGCCGTGGTGCACGTAACGACCTTGTAGCCCATACTATTTGTAAGGGCTTGCACAAACACCATAGACATCGAGAAAATGACCTGCGTTATTCCTGCGGGTAATCCAAGTCTCATCAGCTGAGAAACAAGATCTCTATTAGGGGTTAACATCGATTTGTTCATGTCCAGGGTGTCCTTCATCCGAATAAGTTTCCAGAGACAAAGGACCGCCGAAACCGACTGTGAGATGATAGTTGCAAGAGCCGCGCCGGCTACGCCCATATTGAGACTGGCTACAAAATAGATGTCCAGGAAGATGTTGAGTACAGAGGCAATCAGCAACACAAATAGGGGATACACGGAATTGCCCAACCCTCGCAATACACCTGAGAGTATGTTGTAAAGGCCGCTAAAAGCTACGCCGGCTAGTACGATTACAAGATAGCTGTGAGCCATGTCAAAAGTCTCAACCGGAGTGTTTGTTAGCCTAAGTAAGGAGCTGGAGAGGGGAATTCCTAGTGCCATTATTATGACTGACGACAGTAAGATCAGAGTTATCGCGTTACCTACCGATTGGGATAGAAGCTTTCTTTCTCTTGCCCCGAAGTATTGGGCGACCATGATAGACGTACCGGTCGAAATTGCTATGAATAGAACCAGCAGCAAGTTTATGATTGGCAAAGTAGTGCCAATAGCAGAGAGCGCTCTGTCTCCAACGTATTGGCCCACAATTATAGAGTCAACCGTGCTATAAAGCTGCTGTGCGAGATTGCCAATCAGTAACGGTATAGAAAACCTTAAAAGGCATGTCATGGGATTGCCAACCGTCATATCAGAAGAACCAAATAGCGCACTCATTCTGTCAATCATCGAGCAGACCACCTTTTCTACTTCTGTTGATTATTTCACAAAACTTCGCGTATCGCAATAATGCGGTGTCCGATCGCATCAACGTTGCTTAGGCTGCTTGCCTAACATATATGGTGAGAAGCGCGTTTATGTTTTTCTTTGTTAACGGACCGAACATTTGATAGACTAATGGTACAAACATGTCAAAGAGGGGACGCACGTTGCACAGAAGCGAATAACAGGAGGGGTGAGTATGTTGTACGAAATCGTAACCAGCTTTCCCAACGAGATCCTAAACACAAACAAACCGCCATGCATATCCCTTTATCAACCCACACACCGTCACAGGCCTGAAAACAAGCAGGACCTTATCTTGTTCAAGAACCTGGTTAGAAGAGTCGAGAACTCGCTAAAACTCAAGTATCCTAGCCGGAAAATAGAACCTTTGCTTGAGCCCTTTCGCGCGCTAGGCGAAGACAGGCTGTTTTGGGATCATGCGCTCGACGGTTTGGCAATACTCGCCAATGAGGAGAAATGCGTGGTTTATCGCCTGCAGAGGCCTGTTAAGGAACTGGCAATAGTAGCCGATACGTTTCACATTAAGCCTTTGATACGAGTATTCCAATCTGCAGACCGATACCATCTTCTGGGTTTGAACAGAGAAATGTTCAACTTATATGAGGGAAATAGGTATGGTTTCGAAGAAATCATTCTGCCACCTGATGTACCTCGGACGGTTGGCGAGGTTTTGGGAGAAGCGGAATACGAACGTCAAATATCTTTAGCGCCCCATAGTAGGTTCTCGGGCGGGCCGATATTTTACGGGCACACAGAGAAAAACGAAGAAATAGACAAGAATACTGAGAAGTTCTTTAGATTCGTGGATAAGTTCGTTCTAGACAATTTTTCGCGACCGTCTGGTTTGCCACTTATATTGGTTGCTTTACCTGAGTACCACGGACTATTTCACAAGATAAGCAGGAATCCGTTTCTCATGAAAGACGGACTCAAAGTCGCGCATTCACCGGATACCACACCCCAGTTAAAAGACGCAGTGTGGGAGAAATTGGAACCTACCTATCTGGAAAAGACGAGAGTTTTGGTAGAAAAATACGAGGAGGCCCGGGCGAAGTGGTTGGCCACAGACGACTTATCGCAGATAGCTCGAGCTGCGCTTCAAAACAACGTTAAGCACCTTTTGATAGAAGCCGACAGACAGATTCCTCTTACGATAAATCCTAGCACTATGGAACTGGAGGAATCCGACCTTGAGAATCCGGAACACGACGATCTGCTAGACGATTTGGCCGAAATTGTATTCAGAAGCAAAGGAGAAGTAGTTGTTCTTCCCAAAGAGAGGATGCCCAGCGATACAGGGGCTGCCGCAATTTTCAGGTTCCTAAGCATCGTGTAGGCTCAAAACCTAGTCACCCTCAGGTACACGCGGCTCACTTCTAAAGACAGCCGCGTGTACTTTATATGTGCTCCCAGGACTCCAATGCCCCTAGGGGCATTGTGATTTGAGCACAAAGATTTTGGTCACAAGTAACAGCGTAATATTCCGCAAGCCCCAAAACTCGTAGGGAAGGCATATTGGCTACAGTCAGAGGCTTGTGCTTGGGGTTTACCAGTGCAGTCTGGTTGTGCAATAAGAGTATCGAAATCCATCTTAGAGTCCACAACATCTGTGTTCTTTGGTATACTCACATAGATTGCAGTTCTCTAAAATTAGTGGTACACTAAGGGCGATAGTGCCCAACGTCACAAATTGAAAATTAGTATAGGAACGGGTGGGTAAATACACTGGTGCAGAGGTTCGAGGATTTAAAGTTTGTGCTTGTTTCAGGTGTTACATCTGCGTATCCAGGTTGTCTCAGGCGGACCCAGTGTTGGCATCCAAGGCATTTCGGTGCTTGTTTTGATAGGTCGACTTTGGAGGGTTGAACCAGACGAGATGACCGTATTTGCACCTGGAAGGCTTGTATATGAATATGAAATAAAGCAGGGCGATTTCAGCGCTGTCGCTGAGGAAACTTCTAAGCTAAAGAGGGCCTTGCTCCACATAGGTTTTCCCGCTGATGCCACTCGGTCTGCCTTGATCGTCTCTTACGAACTGTCTATGAACGTCGTAATCCATGCAGTGAGCGGTACCGTACAGGTTCTGTGGAGAGATGGAAGCCTAGAGATAATTGTTGACGACCAGGGTCCGGGTATTGCTGATGTGGAACTGGCCATGAAAGAAGGCTATTCAACAGCTCCTGCAAATGTCAGAGAATTAGGGTACGGAGCAGGTATGGGATTGCCAAATGCCAGGGCATACTCAGACTTTATGCAGATTGACTCGGTGCCAGGTAAAGGTACACGTGTGGAATGCAGAATACTTCCCGGTCCACAAGATATTGTCGGGTTGCCCTACTTCCATTCGGTCAGACTCAGAACAGAGTATTGCAAAGGGTGCACGAATTGCATAAA
This sequence comes from Candidatus Fermentithermobacillaceae bacterium, assembly GCA_018052455.1. Taxonomy (GTDB): domain Bacteria; phylum Bacillota; class Sulfobacillia; order Fermentithermobacillales; family Fermentithermobacillaceae; genus UBA3907. The sequence continues at coordinate 26,494 of JAGPNE010000005.1, forward strand.
GGGATGCCCCACCGAGGCGATAAGGGTCAGAAACGGAAAGGCCTTCATTCTTGAAGACCGTTGTATCGACTGCGGCGAGTGCATAAGACAGTGTCCGAATCATGCCAAAGTTGCAATTGCCGACGAGTGGAGTATCCTAAACAAGTTTGATTACAAAATAGCACTAGTCGCGCCCTCTTTTTATGGACAGTTTTCGAGGGATATATCTCCTGGGAAAGTACGAGCTGCCCTATGTGCAGAGGGTGGATTTGATGAAATATTCGATGTATCAACAGCCGCAGATTTAGTCAGCGCAGTTACTAGGAACTATATCCAATCAAAGCCTTCTCCTAGGCCCTTGATTTCTAGTGCCTGCCCGGCAGTTGTTAGGTTTATTCAAGTTAAATATCCTTCTCTTCTAAAGAATCTGATTCCATGCGAAGCTCCAATGGAGATTGCCGCGTGGCTTGCTAAGAACAAAGCGCGCGCCGAGCAACCGGAAAGAAGTCCTGCTACCATATTCATTTCGCCTTGTCCTGCCAAAATCACCGCTGCGCGGCAGCCTGTAGGCAGAAGCCGTTCTGTTGTTGACGGAGTTATTTCTATGATAGATGCTTATGCTTGGGTAAGACGGCATGTTTCAAGCGTTACAGAAGAAATGGAGTTTCCTACATCTACAGGATATGGTATTGGGTGGGGAAGGTCGGGCGGAGAGATGATGGCGTCGGGGCTTAAAGGTCTGGCAGTAGACGGCATTATGCAGGTCGCGTCTGTCCTCGAAGAGGTTGAAAAGGGAGAACTAGCGGATATCGATTTTATCGAGGCGCAAGCATGCATAGGTGGTTGTGTCGGAGGCGCCCTTACAGTCTCAAACTCATATGTCGCAAGAACAAGAATCAGGGATTTGGCTAATGCCTATATGGATCTACCTGTGAATCCGATATTGGCTGATGTATCGCAAGACAATCCGGCTATATGGATGAATTTTGAGATTCTACCACGCCCCATTTTCAAACTGGATGAGGACGTTCAAGAAGCTAGAAACAAACTGGAACAGCTCAAGGAAGTGGAATCTTCGCTTCCTGGGTTAGATTGTGGAGCATGTGGCGCTCCTACGTGCAGGGCCCTTGCAGAGGACATAGTCCTTGGAAGGGGCACAATATGGGATTGCACCTTCAAACTACGCGAACGGCTTGAGATCCTTGCCCAAGAGGTGAAGGATCTGGCAGGCAAAAAGCCCCCTGCAATGGGTCAACCGAATGGGAACCGCAACAAGAAGGAAGAAAGTTAGAAAGGACAGATTTTATGCTGGTACAAGACTTAGTTTCCAGGTTTGACTTGCAAGTCAAATCTCTGCCAAAAGAGAGTCGCTTTGGGGAAGTCAAGGGCGGTTATTCTGGCGATGTGTTGTCTCACGTGATGGCGGGTGCAAAGCCCGGCCATGTCTGGGTTACTGTTCAGACTCATGAAAATATAGTTGCCATTGCAAGTCTTCTTGATTTGGCTTGCATAGTTGTGTGCCAGCGAGAGCTGCCAGAGGAAACCTGCGAGAGGGCAAGGAGGGAGGGAATCGCTGTTTTATGGACTGACTGCGGAGTGTTTGAAATGTCCGGTGTTTTGTACCAAGCTTTCCGCGAGGCAGGTCTGAAAGTGTAACAGTTTCGAGCAGGATTACAGTTATAATAAGTAGGCAGTCCAAAAGGAGCAGATAGTAAAGATGGTCGTAAAGATGCAAGAAGTCGAGGGAGGCGGAACAATGTCCGATAAAACCGAGCACAAGTGTGAGTGTGCACAAGCTTATCAGGATATCGATCGTGTTATTCAGAAGAACAAAGGGAACAAGGGAGCCTTAGTTCAGGTACTTCACTACGTACAGGAACGCCTTGGGTACGTACCTAAGGATGTCCAGGTCCGAATTGCCGAAACCCTTGGAGTCTCGCTCTCGGAAGTATATGGAGTCGTCACTTTCTATTCCTTGTTCAGAGAAAGGCCAAGAGGTAAGTACATTATATCTTCATGCCAGGGAACCGCTTGCTACGTTCGTGGAGCGCCTGAGGTGTTGGAGAGATTTGAGCGAGAGCTAGGTGTAAGCGCCGGAGAATCTACAGACGACAACATGTTTACTGTTGAAGTGGTAAGATGCATAGGTGCCTGTGGGTTAGCCCCGGTTGTAACGGTTAACAGCGACACCTATGGAAGGGTCAATCCCGACCAGGTACCGGATATCTTGGATCTGTACAGAAAGAAAAGTGCTGAGAGTGCAGACGTGGCAGGTATATAAGAGTGAGCAGACTGTATAGTCTTGTTATGAATGAGCGGGGGTGTGTAAGGTGATAGATCTATCCTTGCATCTGCTCGATTTGCTCCAGAACAGCGCGCACGCAGGAGCTCAAAATGTAGAGGTAACAATAGTGGAGAGTCTGGAACAGGATCTCTTGGAAGTTACTGTCTCAGATGATGGAAAGGGAATTATGTCGGATGAAATAGAACGAGTGCTCGATCCGTTTTACACTACATCGACCAAGAAAAAAGTAGGTCTGGGACTGCCTCTTGTTGCCCAAGCAGCAATGATGGCAGGGGGATCATTGCATATCGATGAGAGCGACATGAACGGTACTCGAGTGGTCGTACGATATAGACTCAATCATCCTGATAGGCAGCCCCTAGGAGACATAGTAGCCACTCTTGTTTCGTTTTTGGCTGGCAATCCTGATGTACGTGTCATGTTCACATATCGGGGGCCACAAGGCGAATACAGTCTTGATACAAATAGCATATGGGATGGTATCAGTGAGTACGGGCGAAACCAGCTCATGTTTCTCACGAGGCTTGAGGAAAACCTGACTGAAGGGCTAAACTCAGCGGGATATCGTCCGGATAGAGGAGGTTTTGTCTTTGAAATCGATTGAACAGCTTGAGCGGCTAAAGGACGAGACTCTTGAAGAAATCCGTCTTCGCTCATCGTCTGGCAGTCCCAGGATCGTTGTGGGAATGGGGACCTGCGGTATAGCATCAGGCGCCAGAGACACAATGCTTGCTATACTCGATGAACTCAGAAAGAGAAAGAAGCTTGATGTTACAGTAACTGAAACCGGTTGCATAGGTCTTTGCTCACAAGAACCAATCGTTACAGTTCAGATTCCAGGCGAGCCTGATGTGGTATATGGCAAAGTCGATGTGAACAGAGCAAGGCAGATTGTACTGTCCCACGTAATAAATCATCAACCCATAGACGAGTGGATCATTAACGTAGACGAAATGTTGTCATAGGAGAGGAGAGGCCTGATGGATTTCTATAGGAGTCACATTCTTGTATGTTCAGGAACCGGATGCCATGCATCGGGCAGTCTTGTCCTCAAGGAAGCCTTGGAAGCTGAGATAGCTCGTGTAGGACTCGATAAAGAAGTGAAGGTGATCGAAACCGGTTGTTTCGGTTTTTGCCGTCTAGGTCCTAACATGATGGTGTACCCTGAGGGAGTGTTTTATTGCCAGGTACATGAGCAGGATGTTCCACAAATAGTGGAAGAGCACCTGCTGAAGGGGCGCGTTGTTGAGAGATTGCTTTACACAGAGCCCCAGACGGAGAAGTCTGTAGTAGATTTTGAAGACATTCCGTTTTTCCAGAAGCAAACCAGAATAGTCTTGGAAGATTGCGGAGTGATAAACCCTGAGTCTATAAGAGAGTACATTGCTCGGGATGGATACTTTGGTCTGGCTAAGGCCCTTCAAATGAAGCCCGAGGAAGTAATAGATACACTGAAAAAATCCGGGCTGAGAGGCCGCGGCGGCGCAGGGTTTCCAACAGGTTTGAAGTGGGAGTTTGCTGCCAAAGCAGAGGGCTCCCCGAAGTACATTGTGTGTAACGCGGACGAAGGTGACCCAGGTGCGTTCATGGATCGGTCAATTATTGAGGGAGATCCCCACCGGGTGTTGGAAGGAATTACTATCGCCGGCTATGCAGTAGGTGCATCTCAGGGCTATGTGTACGTGCGAGCAGAATACCCGCTTGCTGTACGAAGACTCTACAAGGCTATTGACGATGCCCACGAACTGGGTCTTCTTGGGAAGAACATTCTAAACTCAGGGTTTGATTTTGACATTGATCTCAGGTTGGGTGCCGGTGCTTTCGTTTGTGGTGAAGAGACTGCCCTTTTGAACTCAATGATGGGTAAAAGAGGAGAGCCTAGGCCCAGACCACCCTTCCCTGCCAACGAAGGGCTGTGGGGCAAACCCACCGTGATCAATAACGTAGAGACTCTGGCAAACGTTCCAGTCATAATGCGAAACGGATATGAGTGGTTCAATACTATTGGCACTGAGAAATCCAAAGGTACCAAGGTATTTGCTTTGGCAGGCAAGATCAATAACAACGGCCTGGCTGAGGTACCAATGGGTACTACAATCAGGGAGATAGTATTTGACATAGGCGGAGGACTTCCAGATGGCAAAGAGTTTAAGGCAGTTCAGACAGGTGGTCCGTCGGGAGGGTGTATCCCTGCGCAATGCCTTGATACCCCTGTCGACTATGAATCCCTTGCTCAGCTAGGGACGATCATGGGTTCAGGCGGTTTTGTGGTTATGGACCAAAATACATGTATGGTGGACCTTGCCAAGTTCTTCCTTGAATTCGTTCAGTCAGAATCATGCGGAAAATGTGCTCCGTGCCGAATAGGTACTAGAAGGATGCTTGAGATACTCGATCGCATTACTAAAGGTGAAGGCAAAGAAGGGGACATTGAAACCCTCGAGGAATTGGGTCATTCGATCAAGGAGACTGCGCTATGCGGTTTAGGCCAGACTGCCCCTAACCCTGTGCTTTCTACAATTAGGTTTTTCAGAGATGAGTATGAAGCCCACATAAAGGAGAAAAGGTGTCCTGCCGGTGTTTGCCAGGCCCTGCTTTCTTATCGCATTAACCCAGACAAGTGTAAGGGCTGCAGTCTGTGTGCTAAGAATTGCCCTGTCAACGCAATAAGTGGCGAAGCAAGGAAACCTTTCAAGATTGATCCCGAAGCCTGCATAAAATGTGGCACCTGTTTCGAGAAGTGTCCATTTGGCGCAATAGAGAAGGTTTAACTTAGATTTGAGGTGGACAAAGACATGGACAAAGTAAAAGTAACCGTCGATGGTATCACATTGGAGGTTCCTTCTGACTATACGGTTCTGGAGGCAGCTAAAGAAGCCGGCATAGAGATACCTACGTTGTGCTACTTGAAAGATATCAACGAGATAGGAAGCTGCCGCGTGTGTGTAGTTGAGATAGAAAGGGCAAAATCTCTCCAGGCTGCGTGTGTGACTCCTGTGTCTCCTGGCATGGTTGTTCATACCAATACACCTAAGGTGCGTGCCGCGAGGAAACTCTCGGTCGAGATGATTCTATCGGACCACCCATATGAGTGCGTCACTTGCCCTAGAAACCTCAACTGTGAACTGCAGAGTCTTGCGGAGCGTCTCGGCATCAGGGAGATTAGGTTTGAAAGCCATCAGGAAGAAAAGCCCATCGACACATCAACGCCCGCTATAGTTCGAGATCCCAACAAGTGCATACTGTGCCGAAGGTGCGTGGCGGTATGCGAGCATATTCAATCGGTCAACGCGATTGGGCCATATGGGAGGGGACTTAGCACACAGATAGGACCTGCCTGGGGTGAAGATATGAGCGATAGCCCTTGTGTGCAATGTGGTCAATGCACGTTGGTCTGCCCAGTCGGTGCTCTCTATGAGAGGGACTACACCGAAGAGGTCTGGGATGCCCTATATGATCCTGACAAAGTAGTTATAGTCCAGACCGCCCCGGCTACTAGAGTATCTATTGGTGAGCCATTTGGACTTCCCCAGGGCAGTATAAGTACTGGTAAGATGGTTGCAGCTTTGAGGCAACTTGGATTTGACAAGGTTTTTGACACGAACTTCGCAGCTGACGTCACAATAATGGAAGAGGGTTCCGAGCTTCTAGATAGGCTAGCAAACGGAGGAGATCTTCCTCTCATAACTTCGTGCAGCCCAGGATGGATAAAGTTCATGGAGGAGTTTTATCCTGAACTATCGGGGAATGTGTCTTCCTGCAAGTCTCCTCAACAGATGTTTGGGGCTCTTACCAAGACTTATTACGCAGAGAAGACAGGAATCGATCCTGCTAATATGGTAGTGGTATCCATCATGCCTTGCACTGCCAAGAAGTTTGAATGTCAGAGGCCTGAGATGACTGCATCCGGATTCCAGGATGTAGACTACGTGCTTACTGTAAGAGAGCTTGCCAATATGATTAAGCAAGCAGGTATAGATTTCAGCAATCTTGCTGAAGAGGAGTATGACGATCCCCTAGGGATCTCGACAGGTGCCGCAGTAATCTTCGGTGCCACAGGCGGCGTCATGGAAGCAGCGGTAAGGACTGCATACGAGCTTTACACAGGCAAAACTTTGGACAGGGTAGACTTTGAGGTAGTACGTGGTCTTGACGGTGTCAAGGAGGCCTCGGTTGACCTCAATGGAACGATCTTGAATATCGCCGTAGCTAGCGGGCTCGGTAATGCCAGAGAGGTGCTAGACAGGGTTAAGTCTGGAGAAGCTCAGTATCACTTCATAGAAATCATGACCTGCCCAGGCGGTTGTATTGGCGGAGGTGGACAACCAATCCCTACCAATAGCGATATTGTTAGTAAGAGGATGGAAGCCATCTACGAAGTAGACAAAAACATGCCACTACGCAAGTCGCACGAGAACCCAGCAGTTAAAGAGCTCTATGAAACATACCTCGGCAAACCGTTGGGCCAGAAGTCTCACCATCTACTGCACACTACCTATTCGTGGCGTTCCCCGTTTGGAGCAATGGTCTACAAGGATGACCAAGGTGTTTGGACCCTTGATAGAGCAGCTCAGGGGGATGGTGGAAACAAGGGCGATTCCTAAGCGTGTTGATTTGAGGCATATGATAATGGTCCGGGTAGGCTTTCTGCCCGGACCTTCATTTTGCCTGCCACGACGGTAAGGCGTATTTCGTATATTATGTAGCTGAGTACATGAACTGAGATAGCATCAGGGAGGTGAAGAAATGGACTCTATCTCCAAGAAAATGATCAAGGAACTGCGCTTTTTGAGAGACAAGAAATTCCGCGATGAAACGCAAACTTACTTTGCGGAAGGGATATCAATAGTCCTAAGCGCCATTGAGCATGATGCGCCAATCCGTTTCATCGTCTACAGCCCCGAACTCTTAGACAGTGAAGTCGCCTATTCTGCTCTCTCTGAGGTCAGAGGTCGCATCCCCTTATATGAGGTCAAGGAGAAAGACTTTCGGAGCATTTCAGGAAGGGACAATCCGATTGGATTAGGGGCTGTCATTTCCTATCATCAAGCGACTCCAGAATCTCTTAGACCTTTCGCAGGCAAGGCTTACGTCGGGCTAGACAACGTTAGCAATCCCGGCAACCTTGGGACAATTATCCGAACTGCGGACTGCTTCGGGTTTTCAGGAGTATTTGTCTGCGGAAAATCCACGGATGAGTACCATCCCGAATGCGTCAAAGCCAGCATGGGTTCAATCTTCAGCGTACCTGTTATACCTATCGACACATCCGACACACTCATAGAACTATGCTCCCAGCACGACATATGCTTAATAACAACTTCCAGTCGAGCCAGTCAGGACATTACCTCAGTAAAGAACTATCCAACACCACTCGTTGTCCTTTTGGGCTCAGAAGGAACAGGACTATCCGCAGAAACACTAAGAGCAGGACACATGCAACTTAGGATCCCCATAAAAGGAACTGTTTCATCCCTAAACCTGTCAGTAGCAGCCGCAATCTTCATGTACGACATCACAACGAAGCAGGGGGGACGGCACTTTCTGCTTCACTCCGTAGACGTCGGGCCTTGACATACTTTTGTTCATTCATTATACCTATAATAGGCTTATCAAAAGGGAGGTTGTTAAGAGTGCCAATTTATGAGTACAAGTGCGAAAAGTGCGGAACTTTTGAACAATTTCAGAAGATATCAGATGCGCCTCTTGCGACTTGTCCAACATGTGGCGAGCCTGTAAAGAAATTAATAAGCCGCAACGTCGGGATCATATTCAAAGGCGCCGGCTTCTATTGTACCGACAACAGATCCAGCGAGTACAAGGAAAAAGCCAAGGAAGACAGCGCTGCAAATACTTAACAAAGAACCCCTCGTCTAACCGGGGGGTTCTTTAATCTTCGGTTCCCTTTTCTACCATACGAATTCAAACGTATTTTCGCTATTTCGCAACTTGGTTCTTGCTCAGATCCAGTTTCTGACTGTCTGTTGGCTTGGCGAAAAGCCTAAGGACTTGCCAGGAAAGCACGGCTATCACCGAGTCCATAGCGTGATGGAGCAAAGTTCCGCCGGCGACCAGCGCAAATAAAGACATAGGTTCTGACTTTCCGTACAGAGCTCCCGAACTTCCAAGTGCAAGGAAGGGAAGCACGATCAGTCCTTCCAAAAGCGCGTGGATAGGAGCCGTTATTGTCAGAACAAGCGGGAAAGACAGTTTCCTTCTGAGCAAGATAGAACCGATAATTGCAACCGGAATATGCATCGCAGCTCTCATGGCAATTACTGGGCCTAGTTTCAGAAAGAACCCTATTGCGGAACCCAGAGCCACAATACCGGCAACCAAAGGACCATACATCATGGAGATCATCACCGGTACGTGGGAAGCCAGAGTTGCAGAAAACGGCCCTATTACCACACCCAGTACTCCTCCAAAAGCCATAGGTATAACAAGTGCTAGGGCTAGCAAAAGGGCACCAACGGTTATAGTTTTAACATCGACAGATTGCACACCGATCATCTCCTGCCGCCCACGACTTGCTTACAAGAAGTGAGCGATAATGGAAGGCTATCCAGATGTGCCGAGTATATCATCTGTCTTGTCAGCTGTAAAGACGCTTGGCTTCCGGTTTTACTGTAGGTCTCAATCCTGGATGAGAAATCCTCTTTCTCCGAGATGTTTTTCCAGTTCAGCCAGTTGCTCAATGTGTGATGCCCTAACGGTGTGCAGATGTACCCCGTCGGTAAGAGATGACAAAAGACCTGCTTGGGTTTGCTCCATGGTTTGCATGAAGTTCTCTACGTCCTCTGGTGTGAAGATGCTCAGTTGACCTGTGAGCTGACCGTAGACTGGATGTTCCACAATAACGTCAATTACCTCCACACCGCAACTGACCATAGTGAGAAGTTCTTCCCTCGCCTGCGGGAAGTCATGTTTGACTGCCACAATCTTGATGATTCCAGGCCTCCGTGGCTCTGTCCAGTAAGTATAGCCTCTTGGAGTCGCTAGAATGTTCTCACCTCTAGCACGCAAAACTGCTATATCTTGCACCACAACTTGCCTGGTCACGCCGAGAGCAGACGCCAGACTGGCTCCTTTGAGAGGCTGGGAGGAAGAAGACAGCATTTCCAGAAGCTTGCTTCGCCTTTCACTTGCGTCCATGTTTATTATCACCAGACAATCACATAAATATTCTTGTAGAACGGATCTATTGGGGAGCGATATAGATTTTCATTTCCATGAATAATGTTATATCTATCTCTCCTTGAGGGCAAGTTCCTCGTTCATAGAGCAGAAGACAGAACTCCAAAGGACACTTTCTTGTTCTACTTGTTCTAAAGGAGGAGAACCGGCATGTGATTGGCGAATACAAACAGCAAAACCTATTAGGAGGGTCTAACTTGAAAGTCTTCATATCATGTGATATTGAGGGTATTTCGGGCGTAGTAGCAAGTCAAGAACAGACTTCGGAAGAAGGAAAGGATTACGGAAGAGCAAGGGAACTTATGACCGATGAGTTAAACGCGGTTATCGAGGGAGCAGTTCAAGCCGGTGCTAAAGACATACTCGTAAATGACTCTCATGGTTCCATGAGGAACATATTGATAGAAAAAATGCACCCTGCTGCAACGTTGCTGACAGGTTCACCTAAACGCCTTTCGATGATGCAAGGAATAGGCCCTGAATTCAATGCATGCATATTCGTCGGTTATCATTCTAGGATGGGTAGCCCTGGAGTACTCAGCCACACTATATCGGGTGGTTCTGTGGCAAATATCTGGGCAAATGACATACTTGTCGGAGAAACTGGCATCAATGCCGGTATAGCCGGTTTCTATGGGGTACCTGTAGTATTAGTATGCGGCGATAATGTTGTGGCACAAGAAGCAAAACAGCTTTTGCCCAAAGTACACACAGCAGTAGTAAAAGAAGCCGTAGGTCGTTATGCAGCCAAGTGTCTACCGCCGCAAAAAGTGAAGAATCTGCTTGTTCAGTCTGCGAAAGACGCTCTGGCGGATATATCTGAAGCAACAATCTGGCTCCCTGAATCCCCGGTAACTTTCAAGATTGAGTTCAAAGACTCTGGACTGGCTGAGGCGGCGTCTCGTATGCCTTACACTGAGGTTCTAGAACCAAGGACAGTTTCTTTTACTGCCGACGACTATATAACTGCGTTCATGGGACTTAGGTCCATGATTGCCCTATCTAGAGGTTAGCGACGTCCAGATAAGACAGCCCCCGTAGGGTGAGCGTAACGTCAAAGCTCCTACGGGGTCTGTTTCAAAATCAAAGCCATACGGCAGAACTATAATTTTAACATCAACCCTGCAACGAGAGCCGCCCTTTCAGGCAGACTTGAAAGGACCGTGTACTCAGTAACCGCATGAGCATCGTCGCCTACTGCCCCAAGACCGTCGAGAGTTGGAATACCCAGTGCAGACGTGAAATTCCCGTCGCTTCCACCTCCGGTACCTGACTCTTCGAGCTCTATTCCCATCTTCCTGCCTATCTCCTGCGCTAGGCGGAACAACCTGAGATTCCCCTCAGTTCTCTCCATAGGAGGTCTGTTAAGGCCGCCTTCAACACAGATTGTAGCAGATGGGTCAATCGGTTGCGTGCCGAGGATCGCAGGCACGACCCTTTCTGCCGCTAACATTGTTTTCACTCTCAGATCTACTTCAAGGACAGCTGTCTCGGCGACCACGTTAGGTCTCGTACCGCCCCTTACTACTCCGACGTTGACAGTGGTCCCTTCTTGAAGATCCGTCATGTCATGTAGACGCAGAATCTGGTGAGCTGCCTCCTTAATTGCCGAAACGCCCTTCTCATAATCAGCACCGGCGTGAGAGGCACGTCCTTTAATAGTAAAAGTGAAACTGCCTACACCTTTTCTCCAAGTCTTCAATGTCCCACCTCTGGCAGAGGGCTCGAGGACTAAGACCGCGGACGAATGTTTTGCTTCTTCCTCGATGAGTTTCCTTGAGGACAAAGAACCTATTTCCTCGTCAGAGTTGTGCAGAACCACGATTTTCTTGTTGGGAGTAAGTCCCAGATCAACTAGGGCTCTCACCGCAAAAAGCGCCTCAACAATGCCTGCTTTCATATCGTAGACTCCAGGTCCGTAAGCTTTTCCGTCTTCGATTCGAAACGGTCGCTTTTTTGTCTCTCCTTCATCCCACACTGTATCCATGTGACACAAGACGAGCACAGTTTCGTCCCCAGAGCCCCACTCGACCTTAACATGATTTCCGTAGGTCTCTTGGGGCAGTATGGTGACCTTTGCCCCTACCGATTCCCAGAGTCTTGCAACCAGTTCCGAAAACTCATCCATACGGGCTTTGTTAGTGCTCGGTGAATCAGTGTTAACCAGGACCTCCAGCGTAGACACCATTTCGTCCTGGTAGGATTCTATACGAGCTAAGATCTTCTTTACGTCTACCATTTGGCATTCCTCCTTATTTGCACTAAGTTTGGGAACTCAAGCCTAGACACAAAGATCTAGAAATAATCGAGAATAAGTATCCAGCTAGAGACGGTAACCAAGCTCATGACCGTTGCGATTAGCGTCGTATGGGAAATAACGTCTGGATTTGCGTCAAATTCTTGGGCCAAAATCGTAGAATTCACAGGAGGCGGCATCGCTCCTTGGAGGACAAGTACTTTCCAGGCTAGTCCGTCTAAGCCTAAGGCCCTCCCAAGTAGGGCAACTACTGTTGGGGCAATCACAAGGCGGAACAGCGAACCAACTACCGGGACTTGCCATCTGCCCCCTGGCTTGCTATTGAGCAGCTGAAGGCCTAGAACAAGAAGGAACACAGGTATTGCAGCTTGGGCTAGAAGTCCAATCGGTCTTCCTAGAACTTGAGGCACCTTCAAGTCCAAGACCTTGATCAACGCCCCAAGGACAGCCGCATATAGGTTAGGCATCCTGATTACTCTTCCCAATGCATCCTTGACATTCATCTGGCTTGAGGCGGCTATGAACACTCCTAAGGTAGCTATTACGAAGGTCTGTACCACCATATATATAACGCCCAAATCCATTCCCTGCTGACCAAGGGCAAACAGGCATATCGGCAGTCCGTAATTACCTGTATTAGAGAAAATGGTTGGAAGCAACATTGACTGACTTAGTTTTCTTTCCCATCCCAGGAGACTAAACAACCAGAGAAACAAAGGAGTCAAAGCTATTGGCACCAAAAAAGCGCCCAGTGCAAGCTGCCATACGCTTCCAAGGTCAACTTCAGAGGTTGTTAGAGAGTTGAACGTCAAGGCCGGGGTAAGGATGTAAAGACATATCTTAGACAAGGTCGATACGTCAAGAGACATTTTTCTTCCTGCGAAGTATCCTACAGCTGCTATTAGAAATACGGGTAGAACTGCGCCTAACGCTTCAAGTGGCAAGTGATTCACCTACGCTTAGAAAAAAATGTTTGTGTACCGAACTAACCCTTATTATACATCAACCTGCGTCTACTAGTAGGGAATTAGAAATGGGAATCGAAGTATAGTAATATTGGTAAAAGTGATCTAGTGAGTTTGAGGTGATGTTTGTGAGCGGAAACGATACTACGGATCGAGTTCTTCTGTTCGATCTAGACGGGACATTGCTTCCCGTAGGTCCTGAGTTTTTCATGAAGGACTATCCGAATGCCGCTGCTCCTTACTTTTCTCACATAGTTGATGAGAAGTACTTCAAGAAAGCGCTTTTTGAATCCACATTTGACATGATCAGAAACACGGATAAAGCCCTCTCCAATATAGAGGCGTTTGGTATGTCATTTGCAAAGAAGATAGGGCGCAGTTGGTCTGAAATCTGGGCAATCTTTGAGGATTTCTACGAAAACGCGTTCCCCAAACTCAAGGCGGCGGTAGCTGATGCTTTCATCGCTCGCGATGTGGTAGATGCTTGTTTGAGTCAGGGTTGGCGCATAGTCCTTGCAACAAATCCTGTATTTCCCGAAACTGCCATCAAGGAAAGAATGCGATGGTGTCATGTGGATCACTTTGACTGGCAGTTCATTACAACCATCGAGAATATGCACTCTTGCAAACCCAACACGGAATACTATGTGGAAATAGTGGATGTCCTGGGGCTGAAGCCTGAATGCTGTGTGATGATTGGAAACGATGTGCAGGAGGATATGGTAGCTAGCAGGACTGGCATGAGAACGATTCTGGTTGAGGACTATTGCATAGATAGAGACGACGAAGATCACAAAGACGGCGTGACAATAGATGAAAGAGGTTTGCTGCCTGATGTCCCTGAGATTACCCGAAGACTCATTGGAAACCTTTCTTGAAACGTCGAGCGCGCCTTTTGCCGGTCTCGACATACACGTTGACGGACCTTTCGATATTGAGGCAACTCTTGAATGCGGCCAGACTTTTGGATGGAGCAAATTAGGTTCGGACAGCGGTATTCCTTGGTACAAGGGGGTTATTGGATCCCTGGGGCTACTGATATGCTTTGATCGTACCTCATCTACCTTGAGAGTTTTGTACGATCCAAGAGACTTGAAAGACTCTGACCTTACCATGGAACCGAGTTGCAGCTTACCCCAGACTATCTCCAGCTATTTTTCCCTAGATGACGATGTGGAGTCTATCTGCGAGTTTCTGGCAACAGATCCAGCTATAAGGGCAGCCGTGTCCTATGGGTACGGGCTCAGGATCCTCCGTCAAGATCCTTGGGAGTGCCTTGTTTCCTACATAACGTCGACCATGAACAATATCCCTGCTATATGCAAGATAACCAGGTATTTTCGAGAGACTCTCGGAGAGCCTGTAGGATTTGGCGAGTACACTTTTCCGACTCCTGAGAAATTCCTAGAGGCAGGTCACCACTGCGTTAGGGACTCACGATGCGGATTTAGGTCCGGCTACATAATGGACGCAGCAGAGAAACTGGTCAGAGGGGAGGTTGATCTTGATCTCTTACATGGCATCTCTTCGGCAGAGGCAAGAGACGAGTTGCAGAAAATCAAAGGTGTTGGGCCCAAAGTGGCAGATTGCGTGCTGCTTTTCGGTTACCATCGACTAGATGTATTCCCCGTAGACAGATGGGTCGCAAGAGCTATGTCACGACTGTATTCTGGAGGAGATCAAATGACCGAGAAGAAAGCAAGGGAAGAAGGGAGTAGGCGATTCGGGCCCTTTGCCGGTTATGCTCAAGAGTACTTGTTCCACTATATCAGAAATCAATCAGATGGCAGGTGAGGGGCATGATACCCCCTCTGGTACTAGCGAGGAACGATGCGGCCGAGCGCACATTTCACAATTACGGCAAAAGGAAGGGAATGTTGTTGGAAGCACCTCAAAAAATGTGTATAGTATGTAATCCTGTGGCCGGCAGCGGTAGGGCCAAAAGAATGCTGCCCGAGATCACAGCTCTTTTGGCACAAAAGGGCGTAGATTTTGACGTCGTCACTACTGCCGGGCCCGGAGAAGCCGAAACAGTAGCCAGGCAGTTGCCCCGCGATGAGTACCGCGCAATTGCCGCGATGGGTGGAGACGGAACTCTAAACGAGGTCGTTAACGGAATACTGGCGTCTGATCGCAAACCCATTCCCGTAGCCGCCATACCTGCAGGCACCGGTAATGACTTTGTAACAGGTAACCATCTGTTTTCACATTGGTCAGAATCTATAGAAGCACTTGCGAAATTCGCTACAAAGAAAATGGACGTAATGTCTCTTAGGGATCAGGCGGGCTGGTCTCGGTACGCAGTGAGTTCGGTAGGCATTGGAATTGATGCGTACGTTGCAAAAAGGGTATCTGAACTTGAAACGAAGAAACTTGGTCGGCTGAGCTATGCTCTTGAGACAGTGCGAGGGTTGTTTTCGTTTGAGCCTTTCGATATGCACGTGATAGCGGATGACGTCCATACATATGTTGAAAAGGCGTGGCTTTGTGCGTGCATGAAATCTGAATACCTAGGCGGCGGGTTGATCATCTGTCCCGGGGCATGTTCTTCCGACGGAGTGCTAAGTTTCGGATATCTTTCAAATGCGTCCAGGCCTTACTTGCTTAGGGTGCTTCTTCATGTCTTTAAGGGGACTCACGTAGGAATGAGAGGGGTACGGATCAGCACCGCAAGGACACTTTCTGTAGAGCCTATTGATGATGTGCCGTGCCATCTGGACGGAGACATCAGGAATGTAAGATTCCCATTAGACATCAAGGTAGTCCCTGAAGCTATCGAGTTTGTGGTCAACCTGTGATAACGACCAAGTATCTACTGGAGGGAGTAACATGCAGGAGATTGGCAATATGGAACATTTGTTGGTCAAATTGGAGGAGGCAGCCACTGTCATTGTACTCAACAGGCCAAAAGCTCTGAACGCTCTCAACAAAGAGGTTCTCAGTGAGTTAGATAGTGTCATTACCGCGCTCAAGCGTGAGCGTCCGGACGTGCCTTTAGTCATTACAGGGGAAGGCTCAAAGGCATTCGTTGCTGGAGCCGACATTTCCGAAATGTCGGAGATGAGCCGCGAAGAGGCTAGAGAGTTCGCCCGGTATGGGCATGACGTTTTTTCCAAGATTGAGCAATTTCCTTCTCCAACCATAGCCGCCATAAATGGATATGCTCTTGGGGGAGGAAATGAGTTGGCTTTGGCCTGCGACATACGTATAGCAGCTGAGAACGCCAAATTTGGTCAGCCCGAGGTTGGACTGGGCATAATCCCTGGATTTGGAGGGACTCAGAGACTGTCACAGGTTATTGGTGCACCAAATGCCCTGGATCTTGTTCTTACCGGGCGGTCTATTGATGCTGCCGAAGCGTTAAGGATAGGTCTCGTACATAGGGTAGTCGCCACAGGCAAAGCTCTTGAGGAGGCTATCTCTTATGCAGAGGGGTTAAGACGGAACTCGTCTTTCGCAATGAGTCAGGCCAAAAAAGCAGTCTATAGATACGAGTCAGAAGAAAAGCGAACCGGGATGGATGTGGAAGCGGAGCTGTTTAGCCAGTGTTTTGAACATCCGGATCAAAAAGAAGGCATGAAAGCATTCATGGAAAAGCGTGCTCCTGCCTTTGAGAGGAAATCATGACCTAATGTACAAAGGATTTCGTTCGATATACTAACTGGGGCTCATACAGTGGCAAAAAACAGCGAAGAACAATCCGCAAAACCGAAGAGATCAATAGGGAAGTCTGTGTTCAAGGTGGTCCTTGTGGTCGCATTGGCGGCTGGCGCTTGCTATGCAGGTACCACCTTGTTCAGGTTGAGAAACACCAACACGTTCACAGGTCTAGTGATGCTGCAGGACGGCGGTATTGCCATATACAGATATGAACCTCCACACGATGAGGTATCTGAGACCAAGGTATCTGACGGTGATTCCGACCAACTCGAGGTTTCACCGACCATGAAAGACTGGACATTGGTGGAAATAGGACCCAAAGCGAAGATTCTCGACAAGGCTGGCTCTGCATGTTCTCTTGCCCATATCTTTGCAGAGGGAACGCAGAAGAAAGTACTTGAAATAAGTGTAGGCCCGGATGGGTTGGTATCCAAAATCCGCGAGGTATCTGATAGTTTTTCTGTCCAAGGTGAAGTTGAGAAAAAAGAAACTGACGAGGTAACTATAGACGGAAACACGTATACCATAAGGTCCGGTGAGTATTTTCCTGCAGGTGAGGGTGATTTGGTTCGCATATACGGTTCTGGAAATGAGATCATGTTTTCAGAACTTTTGCAGAAGGCAGGTCTGCTCCGAGTTTCCTCTAATGTCGAAGGAGCCAGGGTGTTCGTAGACGGCTCCTATAAAGGCAAGACTCCTTTAGAGTTCAAAACGGCTTCTGGGACAAAAGAAGTAACAGTCAAAGCTGACGACCATAAGACAACAAAAGTAATGGTGCAAGTTGAACCACAGGTCAAGTCCGAGGTATTTGTTGAGATGCCTCGCATCGCGGGAGTATTGGAGGTTACCACCGATCCTCCGAATTCTCAAATCTACCTAAATGCTGATCTGAGCGGTGTTTCTCCGCTAAAACTCGAATTGTCTCCGGGCAATTACGAGATTGTAGCCAAACATGATGGTTACTATTCCAAAAGAGCAACGGTAAGACTCATTGCCGACGCGTCAGAATCTGTCCATTTCGAGCTAGTCAAAGAAAAGGAAAGGCCCTCTCCGGGAATAGGTCCGACACCAGGAAATACTTCTCCAGGCACTGGTACCGAATCTGCGCAGACGTCAACTGTGAAAATAAAGGTTTTGGGATTCACCCCGTCTAGCCGCACGTTAGACGGAGTAGACGAATCAGGAAACCTGAGGAGTATCGAGATTCCAAGTGACGTTTCGCTAGAAAGCGGGTCGTCGACGCGATCGTCGTGGGATACTCTTCTGCCCGCTGAAGAGGTTTCGTTGACGGTTTCAAGTTCGGGGGCGGTCTTACAAGGTGTTAAAGTGTATTCTCACACGTTTACTCAGAAAGGTACTCTGGCATCAAAGGACAGCCAAGCGATTGTCTTGGCGGAAAAATGGGCAAAATATGAGATGCGTCCGGATGTCCTGGTTGAACGTCGCGGGCAAAAGGGATTTTCTGCAACGATTGACGTTGGGGACGTTGTGACAGTCTACGGAGCGTCAGCAGAGGACATAAGATACGTTCAGATTGAGAGTTCGCTTGGGGAAAAATCCGTTTTTGAGTGCCATTTAGTAAACAGCAAAGACGGCCCAATAGTCTTTGGCGAAAACTCGATCATGTCTTTTAAACTTCAGGAGACTGTGAACGTATTGGACAGTGCAAACCGTAGAAGCGACAAGATCTCACAGGTACCTTCTGGATCGAGAATTAGGTTTTATGTGAGCAATTTAGGGGAAGTGGTATGGGCAGAGTATGTGTGGAAAGCGGAAGTGTCTTTGGAAGGCCAAGTCGCAGTTTTCTCTGGCCCGGTCCTATCCGTGAGCCCCGCGTGGCAAGACCTCACGATCAGCCACAATACCGTAGTATTCTCAGACCGCGAAAAAAGGCCTTTTTATGACATAAAGATTGGCGACAAGGTTTTGGCTGCGGGTCCCTCTAGCTCTGATATAGGTTTCGTGTGGATTCAAGGCAGAATCTCGTCTGAAAGCGTTGTTGAGGGGTTTATTGGTGCGTCGAGCGGCAGCAAAGGAAGAGTGTTTTACAAAGTTGAAAGCCGTAAAGAGACAATCCCCATGATCATTCCTGCGGATTTGAATTTCGTGTACCCTGAGGGACGGACAGCCTTATCTCTCAAAGACCTCAAATGGGGGGACAAGGCCAGACTGTGGCTTGATTCAAGCGACAAGCCGGTGTGGTGCGAGATCATTGAAAGAAACGAGATCAATTCAAAAGGACATTACCTTGGCAAGTCAGGAGACCTTCTTTACTTTTCAGGTTTCTTGGGACTTAAACCAGACAAAGATCTCACAGTGATAGGACTATCCGGCCTAGACGAAATCGGCGAAGGCTCTTTGGTCTATGTAGGTGGTCACGGTCAGACCCTAAACTACATAGAAGTTGACGAGATTGTTGAACCCAAGTGGTGGGTTGACGGAGCCATACTCAGTGTTGACAAGAATACGATGTTGGCTTTGACTACTCGTTATTCAGTGGTAACCTATACACTATCAGGAGACGTACCCTATGTGGATTGGGATTCTAAGTCAGACGGAAGCGTTTCGGAACTCGGATCTGGCGATGAGGTAAAAATAGGCATTGATAAGGAAGGCTATGCCGTATTTGTCGAAAGAGTTGCTTCTCCTCGGTTCAGGGTTGGTGGAACTGTGATGGCTGTCTCTGACAGAACGGTTACTATATCGGGAGACTACGGGACGCTTAGAGTAACTGTTGACAAGAACGCTATGGTCTTCAAAGGCGGGGAAATCGGAGGCTACTCTTTGCTGGCTAAAGGTGACAAGGTCACGGTGTCGGGATGGACGGCCAATAATATAGATTTGGTTGTCTGCGGTCAGTAATCACCATCTGCTACCTTGTTTTGAAAAAATCCGAACTGCAATAGCGCTGAAAAGTGCTATAATTATCCGCTAGTGAGTTCTCATTTGAGCACATCAAAAGCAATCTTACTGTTTTATGTGGTGATGAATATGGAAATGAAACAAAATAACACGAATACAAACATAAGGAACGTGGCGGTCATTGCTCACGTAGACCACGGAAAGACCACATTGGTCGATGCATTGTTGAGGCAGACCGGCGTGTTTCGTTCAAACCAAGTTGTCCAAGACAGAGTTCTCGACTCAAGCGATCTGGAAAAGGAACGGGGAATAACCATTCTCGCCAAAAACACTTCGATCACATACAAAGATGTGAAGATCAACATAGTTGACACTCCCGGGCACTCGGATTTCGGTGGAGAAGTAGAACGCATTCTCGGAATGGTTGACGGCGCGCTGCTCTTGGTAGACGCATGTGACGGGCCAATGCCTCAGACTCGGTTTGTTGTGCAAAAGGCTCTAGAGCATCGTCTTAAGTTGGTGCTTGTCATAAACAAGATAGACAGGCCCGATCAGCGCGTTGACGAAGTCTATGGGGAAGTATTCGACTTACTGGTCAACCTCGGCGCCAACGATGATGACGTAGACTTCCCGGTTGTCTATACCGATGCTAGACGGGGATTTGCAACGCAAGACGTCAAAATAGCCAGAGAGTATTCTAAGATGGCAGACAAATCGGCACTGCCTTGCGACATATCTCCTGTTCTCGAGGCCATACTTACGCGTATTCCTGCTCCTTACGGCGATTCAGCGATGCCTCTTCAGATGATGGTTAGCGCTGTAGTACATGACGATTACGTAGGCAGGATTGCTATTGGCCGAGTTGCTGCAGGCACATTGAGAAAAGGGAGCCGGGTCTGTGTATGCCGTGCAGACGGGTCAAAAAAGATATCAGATATTGCAACGCTGTGGGTGTTCCAAGGGCTCAAGCGAATAGAAGTGTCCCAGGTTGATGCTGGAGACATCGGCGCGGTTTCAGGGATAGAGGAGATTGACATAGGAGATACAATTGCCGATTCTGAGAATCCTGTCCCCATTCCGCCGGTGCACGTTGAAGAACCCACTGTTATGGTGACATTTAGAGTAAATGATAGTCCTTTTGCAGGCGATGAGGGGTCATACGTTACGTCTAGGCATCTTCGGGAAAGACTCTTCCATGAGGCCAAAAGGGACGTGAGCCTAAAGGTAGAACCTACTTCTGAACCCGATGCATTCAGGGTATCAGGTCGTGGCGAACTGCATCTTTCGATTCTGATCGAAACAATGAGACGAGAAGGATACGAAATGGCAGTCTCCAAACCCCAGGTTATCCTCAGGGTGGAAAATGGGGTGCGTAAGGAACCTTTCGAGTACTTGACTGTAAACATACCCGAAGAGTACATGGGAAGAGTGATGGAGGAATTGGGACCTAGGAAAGCTGAGCTTTCGGACATGCATCAAGAAGGAGACGGAAGAGTAAGGCTGAACTTCCTTATCCCTACCAGAGGCATTTTTGGGTTGCGCCAGGCTCTGCTCACTCTTACCAAGGGTACCTCAATCATGCACCATGTTTTTGACAGCTATCGTGACTATGTGGGCGATATAGTTACCAGGCGTTCAGGCGCCATGGTTTCATGGGAGACAGGAGTAGTCACTGCTTATGCCGTAAAGAACGCAGAGGAGCGCGGTCAGCTATTCGTAGGACCTGGAGAAAAAGTGTACGCTGGCCAGGTAGTAGGGGAAAACTCTAGGCCTATGGATCTTGATATAAACGTGTGCAAAAAGCGCCACCTCTCTAACGTAAGGGCGGTAGCCTCGGAGGAACTAGTGAAACTCACCCCGCCTAGGAAGATGAGTCTCGAAGAAGCTATGGTATGGATTGACCAAGATGAATTGCTGGAGATTACCCCCAAATCCATACGGATCAGGAAGGCTGTCCTAGACAGACAGGAGCGTTACCGTATGAGAAAACCTGAGCAAATGGCCAATGACAGATTGGAAAACGAGGCGCAATAATATGTTGCCGCCGAACAATTTCATAGTGTCCTTCTAAGGGTGCCCATATCCTGCTTTTTTGTGTTATAAAGGTATTGTGCCGGGAATTGTGAAGCAGAAGGCTGGGAATTGGACCGTATTGGTAAGCAGAAGGAGAGGCCACCATGATGGAAACGAAGTATGTTCTGGATCCCATATATAGGCTCACGTGGGATGAAGTAATGACGGCCTGCAAGTCTATTGCTTTGGAGGCAAGCTCCTCATTCGGTCCTAATGCTGTCGTAGGAATAGCAAAGGGAGGTCTAGTTCCTGCCACAATTATTGCTTCTATACTTCAGATAGATCTTTTCCCGTGTGTAGTAACTCGAAAAAGACGTGGCAGAGTAATATATGATCGTCCCGAGATCATAGTGTCTGTGAGCGAGAAGGTAAAAGGGCAGCGTGTCCTCATAGTTGACGGTATGGTAATGACAGGAGAGACCATGCGTATTGTCTCGGGTGAATGTACCAAATTAGATGCGAAAGTTATTAAGTCCGCCAGCATATGGGCCTGGTCCGAGAGCTGGAAGCCCAGCTTCACTTACATGGAAAGCCCAGGATACGTAATGTTTCCTTGGGATTACGAAGTGCTGGATTCGGGCCGGTTTGTTCTGAACCCGTTATACCAGGAGTATATAGATTCTGTGGAGATGATAGATGATTGGAACATCTAAAAACCGTCACTCTTGAAGAGGTCAAGCAGAACAATGTGATTCAGACCTACATAGTCTCGGGCAATGACCATCTTGGTGCCTTGGGATATACCGACCATGGATTGAGACATGCTTCGCTTGTATCGGCCATAGCAAAAAACGTACTAGAAAGGCTGCATTTTTCCCAGAGGGAGCAGGAACTCGCAGGCATAGCCGGCTACCTTCACGACATAGGCAATGTGATCTCTAGATTTTACCATGCTCAAGCGGGTGCCGCTTTAGCGGAGAGAATTCTATCGGATATGGGAATGCCGCCTGAGGAAGTAGCGGCTGTAATGGGCGCCATAGGAAGCCATGATCCCGAAGAAGAATGCAATGCGGTTTCGCCGATATCGGCCGCAGTGATTCTAGCAGACAAATCAGATGTTCATAGATCGCGAGTGCGCAACCCGGACATCCACCATTTTGATGTCCACGATAGGGTGAACTATGCTGCTACGCGATCATTTCTTGAAGTGAAAAATGATGATAAGGTCATTTCTTTGCATCTTGTCATAGACACTAGCATAGCTCCTGTCATGGAGTATTTTGAGATATTTCTAACAAGGATGATGGCTTGTAAGAGGGCCGCTGAGTATTTGGGGGCTAAGTTTGAACTGGACATAAACAAGACGAAATTGCTTTGATCTCTTCAAAGTCTCATGACTCGTATTGCTTAGGCATACGGGAACGACTTTGTGCAGCTTGAGGTCTAAGAGATTGCGGAAGTCTTCAAAAGAGCGCGCTTTGTGCCAGATTGAGAGGAGAGGATACACTTTGAAATTGTTGGACGAAAAAGGCCGCTTGTTTGGCAAGGTGAGCATTATTGATTTTGCTGTGATTGTGGTCATAATCGGTGCTGTTGCATGGTTCGGTTATTCTATGTTCGGTAGAAATCTCAGAACAGAGGTAGCCGAGCGGGAGGAAGAAACCGAGATCGTAGTAGTAGCTTCAGGCATGAGACCAACCACTGCAGATGCTATAGCAAAGGGCGGAAAGATATTTGAGTTCAAGACGGGCACTTGCGTTGGCGAAGTTGTAGGCGTTGAGACAAAGCCGGCAATGGTCTGGTTATTAGAAGGGGACGGAAGATGGGTACAGACAGAATCGGATGACAAAGTTGATGCTTTCGTGACCATACGTGGAACAGCGAGAGTTGGAGAAAACGTGATTACAATGAACGGCGTTGAGATCAGAGTTGGGGGAAGCATTGGACTCAAAACGAAGTTCGCAACGTTTCAGGGATACATAATGAATATGGACCTTGAATTGGGAGGTACGCCATAGTGGGCAATACGGTGGCCGTAACCGAAAAAACCGCTTCGCTGATTTCCTCTTCGAACGAAGTCTTTGAAAGCAGTTCGGCATTTAACCTTCTAGAGTCAGCTCACAGCCGGATAGAGAACGCCGTGATCAGGTTCTTCTTGTGGTTTGACGTGGCGTATAGGAACAGTCTTCTCGGAAACATATTGTTGTCTTTTGCAGGGACGTTTACGGTCTGGGCGCAGTCAAGTACATTCCTAACGCTTTTAAGACGGATCTTGAGGTTATGTCTTATTCCTTCGGGAGGTACATTTGGAGAAGGTACAATTTTTGGGATAGTGCTGGTTCTAGGCGCTCTTGTGTCTACTGAGATCCAAATGCTTGGCCTCTTGGTGTTTCTTTTTGCAGTACTTTGGCGGCGGTCAGTGGCTATTGACAATAGTAGAAGCCATGGCGTTCTTCCTGCTCTTCCGTTTCACCTTCATCTCCCTTTCGTAGTGCTGTTTTTGTTTGTGCTAGGCGCTGCGGTTTCCTCAGTTGTTCCTGGAGAGAGCGTCAAGAATCTCATGTTCTGGTGCTTTAGCGGAGTGGTCTTTTTGTTTGCATTTGATATCTCCGCCAAAAGTGGTGAGGAGAGCATCATTTGGCCCGTGCTTGCAGGCACGAGTCTTTCAAGCCTTGTTGGGATCGGTCAGTACTTTTCGGGTTGGCAAACGCCTTCCTCATGGATCGACGCAAAATTTGAGGATGAACTGGTTAGGATCGTGGGGACTTTTACTAACCCAAACTACTTTGCGGAGATGCTAGGGCTAGCCTTGCCTTTGGCGCTTGCTCTTTTGGTGCGGAACAAGAGCCTGAGAGATAAAGGTGTTTTGCTAGTTTACGCCGGTTTGCAGGCAATAGCCCTGATCATTACGTGGTCAAGGGGGGCGTGGCTTGGTTTCATGGCTTCTTTTGCCATCATGGCGATCTTGTTCGACAAGAGGTTACTGGTGGTAGGTTTAGTTGTAGCTGTGGGAATTCTCGCTTTTGCACCTCCAATTGTCCTGGAAAGGTTCCTTTCATCTTTTAGCCTTGAAGATAGCTCAAATGCTTACAGAGTGTCTGTATGGCGTGGTTCTTTGGCATTGCTGCGAGAG
Source organism: Candidatus Fermentithermobacillaceae bacterium (assembly GCA_018052455.1). Classification (GTDB taxonomy): domain Bacteria; phylum Bacillota; class Sulfobacillia; order Fermentithermobacillales; family Fermentithermobacillaceae; genus UBA3907. Next base: position 50,865 of record JAGPNE010000005.1, read on the forward strand.
AACCTATTTAGGGGTATTGGATTGGGCGCAAAGGCATTTTCCCAGATCTATCCTGAGTACATGATAATACAGACGCCTTCTCTGCATTCGCACAGCCTTTACCTTCAGATGCTTATTGAACTGGGGCTTCTGGGATTTGTCGCGTTGGCGTGGTTTTTGCTGGCGAGCGTTTTTCATTCTCTTGGTTCTTTGCGTGTGGCAAAGGGAAGAGGATTTGAGAAATGGAAACACACTGGTATTTTGGTTGGGTGCATGTCAGCACTTGCGGGTCACATGATCCAGGGGGTAATAGAATATACTTGGTATAACCCCCAAGTTATGCTGGTCTTTTGGGCTTGGCTTGGTGTGTCCGCCGGAGTTGCGTCGCGTCTCAAAGAAGCACACACAGACGCAGTAGAATTATAGGTTGATGGGCGGTATTTCCTTCATGAGAGTGTTACATATAATAACGGATACTAACATAGGCGGGGCTGGGCGTTACTTGGTCAACCTTATTACGCAACCCGCTTTCGATGATGTAGACGTTATCGTTGCTTGCCCAGACGGTCGTCTTGGGGACGTTCTCGACTCCATTGGAGTTGAAAGGGTGTCTGTAAGCGGCAAAGACATATCTTTTTCTTTCCCCTTTACTATGGAATTGTTCAGACTCTTGAAACGCCTCAAACCAGACATAGTGCACACCCATTCTTGTCTGTCTGGAAGGTTGGCGGCCAAAAGCCTTAGGATTCCTGTGGTTTACACAAAGCATGGGGAAGTCTCGGACCTGCATTCTCCTGTCTTCTACAAGAAACTGCTCAACAGGTGGGCAGCCAGCCTGTTTTCGGACAAGATTATCGCAGTATCGAATCACGTAGGCAATCAACTCATCCAATCTGGAGTGGATGCGAAGAAGATAGTAGTAATACATAACGGGATCGAGATTTCCAAGTTCAATTCCAAGGATTTTGCCCGGGTGCAAAGTACAAGGGAACGTGACCAGGTATTGATCGGCACTCTTGCTAGGTTGGATCAAGTCAAACGACTAGATGTTCTTATAGAGGCAGCCAGGATTGTAGTTAACTCTCTTCCCGAAGCCAGATTTGTTCTAGGCGGTACCGGCCCCATGGAACAGGAATTGCTGCGCAAGATACAAGATCTGAGGTTAGAGTCCTATGTCCGCATGGCAGGGTTCGTAGAAGATGTGCCCAGGTTTTTATCTGAATTGGATATATTTGCCTTGTCGTCTGATTCGGAAGGTCTGGGTCTTTCGGTTATTGAAGCGATGGCTCAAGGACTGCCTGTTGTGGCTACTGCCGTAGGGGGAGTTACCGAGGTAGTAAAGGACAATGAAACAGGTTTCCTCGTACCTGCAGGGAATCCCCGCGCCATGGCGCAGTGCCTCGTGCGGTTAGCCATAGATCCTGAGATGGCAGCGCACATGGGACGTATGGGCAGAAAGAGAGCAGAAGAACTCTTCGATGCCAAAACAATGGCTCAGAAAACTGTGGAAGTATACAAAAAGATCCTATGAAGCAAAAAATTCCGAAGCAAGGGGGACGGGACTTTTTGCTTCATAATCTCAAAACTGCTTGAACTGTGCTTGGTAGAGATTGGCGTACTGCCCGCCTAGGGCCACTAGTTCTTCGTGGGTGCCCGTTTCAGTTATCTGTCCTTCTTCAACTACCATTATTCGAGTAGCCCACCTAACTGTCGACAATCTGTGAGCTATTATGAAGGAAGTCCTACCGTGCAGCAGAGTCTTCAGAGCCGTCTGTATGAGTTTTTCTGTCTCGGGATCGATGTTGGACGTAGCTTCGTCTAGAATGAGTATCCTAGGATCGGCTAGTATGGCCCTGGCAAAGGCAAGCAATTGGCGCTGCCCCGCCGAGAGGTTTGCGCCTCTTTCTGTAAGCTCAGAATCGAAACCATTAGGCATGTTCTGGATGAGTTCCTTGATACATGCGGCTTCAGCTGCTCTTTCCAATTCTTCCATGGTAGCATCAGGCTTCCCTACCAGTAGGTTTTCTTTTACGGTTCCAGAGAAAATCAACGTGTCCTGTAGAACTATACCTAACTGACGTCTATACGAGGGCAGCACCACCTTTTCTAGATCGTAGCCATCTACAGACACTTTTCCTGAGGACGGTGAATAAAACCTGGCAAGCAAGTTTATGATTGTGGTTTTCCCTGCACCAGTCGGGCCGACTAGGGCAACTGTTTCACCAGCCTCAACCCTAAAACTTACGTCTCTCAGAACAGGTTCCTCAGGTTTGTAGCCGAACGATACTTCATCAAAGACAACTTCCCCCTTTATGGTAGGAAGGTAGATAGTACCATGGGATCTATCTCGGCTTTCTCCAAGATTCATGGTACGGTTTGGGGCTGAAATCAGAACAGTATTAGGCTCGGTGTCTGAAAACGCATTGCCAAGGGAATCTTCCAGCCCGGATATGTCCAACGCCCCTATTTCTGGCTGCAAGTCAAGTATGGTAAAGACCCTTTCCGCTGAGGCCATTGCCGAAAGAATCTGGCTCCAGAATCTTGAGAGTGTGCTTATGGGAGCCCAGAACTTGCCCAAATAGTTCACAAACGCCCAGACAAGCCCAATTGTCATAGTGCCCTTTAGCACCCCATTGGCACCATACCATATAACTATGGCTGTCCCGATGGCCCCAATAACGTCAGTGAGGGGCCAAAATGCCTGGTCTAGACGTATAGCCTTCATGTATGAATTGAGGTATTGCTGGTTGTACTTCCGAAAAGTCTCGCTATTTGCCTCTTCACATCCATAGGCTTGGATGACTACCAAGCCTTGTACTGTCTCATTTAGGTGAGCATTTATGCTTCCAGTTGCCTTTCTAGTTTCTCCCCAGGCGTCCTCAAGGACCCATCTCACCTTGGTCAACACAAATGCTAGAAAAGGCACGGTGATAAAAGACATAAGGGCCATCTTCCAGTCTAGGTATACCATTATGCCTACTATTCCGAAGAGGGAGATTACCTGGGTTATCATATTGACCATTCCTGAGGCCGCCAGGTTGCCTATGTGGTTCACGTCGTTTGTAATGCGCGAAACTATCTTTCCTACGGGTCTATGGTCAAAGAAAGAAAACGGTAGCGTTTCAATGTGAGCAAACAAGTTCTGACGCAAATCATAGAGGACCTTTTGCCCCAGAAAATTGAGCTTTTTTATCTGGGTACGTGACGCGAAAAGTTGGACTGTACGGAGCACAACAAGCGTAGAAAGTACCACTACAAGCGTTCTTCCATCCTTGTTCGTGACACCGTCATCTATGGCTTTTTTGAACAGAAGAGGTTCAACAAGGCCGATTACGATGCCTATCAAAGTGAGCAGTGATACTGTAACTACAGTTTTCTTGTACGGAGCAGCGTAGCCTAGGATCCTTTTTAGATAATCAAAGTTAAAAGGTCTCTCCTCGGCATCTTCTTCGATTAAGTCGAGATCGTATTCTGACATGTGTTCGCGAACAGTTTGCAGCAATAGACAAGAACTTTATGGCTACCCACGCTGCCTTTCGCTTAGCATCTCCCTTCTGAAGTGTCTTCTTCTAGTTGAAGTTCCAGAGACGCAGCCTCTCTCTCGGCCAGTTCGATGTTGAGGGCCCGGCCGACGTCTTCTTCGGCAAACTGGCTCTCAAAAAGATTCCTGTAGAACCCGGGCTGAGCCAAAAGCTCCAGGTGAGTCCCAATTTGGGCTATACGCCCTCTGCTTAGGATCACGATCTTGTCCGCCCCTCTAATAGTTGACAACCTCTTTGCTATTACTATAGAGGTCCGTCCTTCCATGACTTCATTCAGGTTCTCTTGGATGAGAGATTCAGTCTCCGTGTCGACGCTTGATGTAGCTTCATCTAAGATGAGTATCTTTGGGTTCATCAAAAGGGCTCTGGCCAGGGCCACCCGTTGTTTTTGACCGCCTGAAAGGCCGACTCCTCTTTCTCCCAGTTCCGTATCGTATCCCTTAGGGAATTCCATTATGAATGAATGGGCTTGAGCAAGTTTGGCTGCTTCCATGACTTCTTCTAGCGAAGCATCCGGCTTACCCAAGGAGATATTATCCCTCACAGTGGCAGAAAACAGGAAGTTCTCTTGAAACACAATGCCTATGTTTCTCCGCAAGGATTTCAGAGAAACCTCTTTTATGTCGTGACCGTCTAGGATGACTCTCCCAGATGTAGGGTCTACGAACCTTGGTATCATGTTCGCTAACGTAGATTTGCCTGAACCTGTCCCTCCTACGATGGCGACCGTTTCGCCAGGCAGTATCTCAAAACCAATATTATCCAAAGTCTTTCTATGGTCTCCGGGGAAGGAGAAAGACACGTTTTCAAACACCAAGTGGCCTTCAACTTCATAGAGGTCAATGGGAGACGCGCAGTCGCGTATCTCAGGTTCCTCATCGAGTATTTCAAAAAGACGAGGCGCAGCCGCCAAAGCCTGTTCCGCCATGTTTACAAGCCATCCTAGCATACGTACAGGGTAAATCAGGCTCCAGATAAGAGAATAGAAAGCAAACAAGGTTCCCATGCTCATTTGCTCTGTAAGCACAAGGTAACCACCGTATCCGACCATAATGACTACAGACATATCGCTCAGAAAGTCCAACATAGGCTGGGCCTTCGCCTCAATATTCGCCCGTTCCATATTGGCGCTATAATGCTCAAAGTTCTTCCTTGCGAACTTCTCGATTTCGCCAGGTTCATGGGCAAACGCTTTGATTACTCTTATCCCAGTTATGTTCTCTTGAAGAGTCTCAGTCAGCTCGCCCATTCTTTCTCTTACATGTTTCCACGCAGGTCTTATTGCTTTGTCGAACCGCAAGACTGTCCTGAACAAAAGTGGGAACGTCAAGACACTTGCGAGCATAAGACGCCAATTCAGATAGGCCAAATATGCGCTTACTCCGAGAGCCATAGCTATCATATTTGCCAGGAGCAGGGCGCCCCACCCGATAAAGTTCTGGACCGAGTCAACATCGCTTGTAAGCCTAGCCATCACCTGCCCGGTTCCCATCGTCGAAAAATAGGATGGGGGGAGTGTCTGAAGGTGATCGTGGACATCTTGTCTTATTTTGAATATGACTTTTTGACCAATGAGTTCAGACAGATACCACTGCACGTAAAGGACTGCTCCTTTTACGCATGCGACTCCAACGAAACCGAGGGCCAGAACAGAAAGCAAGTCAAGGTCTCCATTGGGTATGGCAGTATCTATTATCCTTCTGAGCAGCATGGCCGGAGACATCTCCAAGACGGTAGATGCCAGCATAGCCAGAGCCACAATAGCCAAAAGGAGCCAATGTGGCTTTAGGTATCCAAGAAGTCTTCTTAGATTCGACATGATACGTTTGCTCCTTTGATTGAGTGCATTTAAGTCTGTGAACTAGGGCAATAGACAAAGACGGTAGTGCTTCGGGAAATCTGTTGAGTGTATTGGTTTACTTCTTTCCGGCGCGTCGAATAGACACAAAAGCACAGAAAAAAGAAGGGTCTTAGTGACGCAGGCCCAAGCCAATCGGGCGATCATTTAGAAGATGCTAGTTGAAGATGAGCACAGTTTCAACTCCTCAGACCAAACGCAATACGTGAATGCAAAGACATAAATACCATGGATCGCCATATATTGCAATAGGAGAAGTAGGGGGGACGGCACTTTTTGCTTCAGAGAACCTCCGGAGGCCAGTTTCTTCAGGTCCGGAGGTTCTCCTAATGCACTAGATTCTCAACTCTCCCGAGACTGTAGCTCTTTTATGAGCAT
>JAGPNE010000005.1:56721-81756 GCA_018052455.1 Candidatus Fermentithermobacillaceae bacterium
GGTGAATAGCAAACTTCACCTCAGTACCCCTGTCTTCTAGGATATCCATAAGCTGCTTCACCTGTGACTGGGCTTGCGCAAGTGCCATGCCGTATCCCGGAACAATGATTACCTTCTTGGCCTCTGCTAAGACTTCGCCCGGAGTCTTCTTTTCGGGATTCTCTGGTTCGGGAGCTACCTGTTGAGGTTTTTGGGCCGCAGGGGCTTTTCCTTTTGCTTCCTTTGGAGGCGCGGCAATTGCTCCGCTCAGAACATTGGCCAAAGAGCGGTTCATCGCTTTGCACATAATCTGGGTAAGGATTAGCCCCGACGCTCCGACTATGGCGCCTACTGCCACAAGCAAGGGCTCCGAAATTGTAAATCCTACTATCGAACCAGCCAGACCTGAAAACGAGTTCAGCAAAGATATGGTAATTGGCATGTCTGCGCCGCCAACTCGAATGGCGAAAAGCACGCCATAGGTTAGAGACAAGACCAAGATCAAGACTGAGACAGGTAATGCGGCCGACTCCATGCCAAGCGTAAGGGCTGCGAGGATCAGCATCACAATAATGCTGCCATTTAAGAGCAGATTGTGATTTCTGAGCACAATTGGCTTTTGAGTCATACGCCGGTCTAGCTTTGCCGCCGCTATCAGACTGCCACTGAACGTCAGCCCACCAACGATAAGACCCAGCTGTCCTGCGATCTTATTGAAAGCGGGGAGACTACCGTAGCTGTCTATAATTTCCGCAAGTGCGACAAGTGCAGAAGCTCCTCCGCCTAGTCCATTCAAAAGGGCCACCATCTGAGGCATTTGTATCATAGTTGCTCTAACTGACATGATGTAACCTACAACGCTGCCGATGGCCATCGCTATCCACAGTAACGAAGCGTTTAGAATCTTGTTCTTCCACAGCACCAGCACAATAGCAGCCAGCATACTAAAAGCACTCAACCTGTTGCCTCGTACGGCGGTTTTTGGCGAACTCATCCACTTAATGCCAAGGAGGACCAATCCTGCTAGAACTATTGAAACTACTACGTATACCGGATCCATCTCGACACCTCGTTTACCTAATTCTTGAACATTCTTAGCATGCGGTCCGTAACCAAAAACCCACCTACTAGGTTGATGCAGGCGAGAACTATGGCAATAAATGCAAGGATTTTGCTCCCTATGTGTGCAGCGAGGGCAGCAGAAACCAGCGAGCCTAGAATGGTTACTCCCGAAATGGCGTTAGTGCCCGACATCAGAGGTGTATGAAGCAAAGATGGGACTTCTCTTATAACAACATACCCAAGCCAGGACGCGACCGCGAATATTGCCACATTCAAAAGGGCTTCCATATCGCCCACTCCTTTAATTCTTAGTTAAGACCCATCGCCTCTCTGGCTCCGGCGTGGACCAGTTCCCCGTCTTTGCAGACCAGCGATGATGCTATTATCTCATCTTGCAAATCAATGACTACTTTACCGTCCTTGATGAAGGAAGCAACGTAATTCAATATGTTCCTAGAAAACATCATAGTTGAGCTAACAGGGACCATACCAGGAATGTTCTTGGTGCCATCTATGCTGACTCCATACTTTTCTATGATCTCTCCACCTGCTGTGAGCTCGCAGTTTCCGCCCTGGTCAATAGCAACGTCGACTATTGCAGAACCAGGCTGCATCTTCTTAACCATTTCTTCGGTGATAAGTATGGGAGCAAGCCTTCCAGGTACGAGGGCGGTAGCTATTACAATATCTGACTTTATTACGGTTTCTCTAATTGCCTCTCGCTCTTTGAGAAGCCACTCTTCGGGAAGATGCTTTGCATAGCCTCCATCACCAATTGCTATCTGCGCTGGTACTCCTGTATCGATGACTTTAGCGCCTAGACTCTTAGCGTGTTCTGCTGCCTCAGGTCTTATGTCTACTGCATATACTACAGCGCCCAGTCGCTTAGCTGTGGCTACTGCTTGAAGACCTGCAACACCTGTGCCAAGCACTGTCACATTGGCAGGGGGAACCGTGCCTACTGCTGAGCCTATCATCGGTACGAACTTGGGAAGACGGTTTGCTGCCATAAGCACAGACTTGTAGCCCGCAACGGTACTCATGGATGTAAGAGCGTCCATTGACTGGGCTCTTGAGATTCTTGGAATGCCATCCAATGTGAGTCCTATGATGCCCTTAGATGCCAGATTCTTGACCATCTCGTGGTTTGCTGGGGCAGCCGGGTGTAAGAACGTAACAATTACTTGACCGGCATGCATCATATCGACCTCGTGCTTGTTTTTTGCAGAATTGAAGAGCGGCTCTTTCACTTTGAGGATCACATCTGCCAATTCAAAAACTCTTTCGGCATCTTCGATGATCTCGGCTCCGGCCTTTGCATATTCCTCATCCGTGAAATATGCTCCTTCACCGGCACCTTTTTCTACTAGTACGCGAGCACCTTCTTGGACCATCTTTGAGACTGTTTCCGGAGTCGCTGCAACACGCCTTTCTCCGTGCATAATCTCTTTTGGTACTCCGAAGGTCAAACCCTTGAACTGCATAACCATAACCTCCTTGGATTTATATGAACCTATTTTTGGGACTGTAATTTTTGTGTGGTGACCTTGTCTCGAAACCTGCAACAAAAACGATATAGAGATCACCAATATCGAAACTCCCTTCTATATAATACAGTAAGAATCCTTTTTTTCGAACACTTTTGGAGGACTTAGGGAGGACCGTGGAACCATTGCTCGCCTGTGCGCGCGGAGGTGCTGCTTGTCATAGGTTTCATGTAAGAGGTGCCCGGATGTCTTCTCGTTGAGGTATCATACAAAAGAAACGTCATTTGATGTTCTCTTCTCGCAGGCTGTAGACGAATAGAGTATTATAACCTAGGTACCGGTTATAAATCTGGTTACATGTCAAGGGTTTGTGGGAGATGCAGACAGAGTCATTTGGCTCTTATTTAGGAGCTGACTACTCGCCGAAAGGGATGGGGTTGTGTCCAAGAGGAGTATGGCCCGTGCCACAACGATTGTGATGGTTTTGGGGATTATCTCCAAAATCATGGGTTTTGTCCGCGAGCAGCTAATAGCGTGGTTTTTTGGTGCAACAGGTTCTACCGATGCGTATCTGGTAGCACTAGCCATACCCACTGTGCTCGTGGGGCTGATTTCGAATCCGATTTCAACAACGTTTTTGCCTGTATTTTCCTCATACCTTAATTCGGGAGACCGAAAAACTGCGTCCAGAGTCGCTTCATCAGTCATTACTCTTTCAGTCGGCGCGTTCTTTATCATAGGCGTTGTGTCCATCCCGTTTGCTCCGACCTTGGTGCGCATTTACGCGCCTGGGTTTTCGGGGGAATTGTTCAGTAACGCTGTCGTCCTGACAAGACTGTTTTTTCCTGCTTTTTCATTACCTTTATTGGCAGCTTTATTCAAGGCTATCTTGAATTCCCACAAAGAATTTACTATCCCTGGGATCGGCCCTTTCGTCCAGAACCTCACGATAGTCGCTCTGGTAGCTCTTTCAGCGCCTACACTAGGGTTATTTGCTCTAGCAATTGGTACTATAGCTGGTTACCTGGTCCATGTTTTGGTGCAGGTTCCTGCGGTCAGGAAAACAGGCTTGGAACTTAAGTTTTCCATAGAAATGAACGAAGGTACGAAAAAGATGTTGCGCCTATCAGTACCCTTGGTCTTAGGAGGATTGGCGACCCAGCTGTGCTTAATGGTTGACAAGAATTTGGCTTCCAGGCTTCCTTCAGGTTCTATATCGGCTCTTGGGTTTGCCGACCGACTAAGGTCACTTCCCATGGATCTCTTTATTGCTGCCGTCGTCACCGTAATTTACCCGTCACTTTCCGAGATGTGGGCACGTCGTGATAAGTCGGGTATGGGCGACACGTTGCTCACAGGGATAAGATATGCAATGTTTTTGTGCATTCCCTCTGCGATAGGCTTAATTGTATTGTCGCAGCCATTGGTGCGTTTGGCTTTTGAAAGGGGAGCGTTTACATCTCAAGCGACCTTGCTGACTGCAAGCGCAGTCTCTGTTTATTCTGTTGGGATCGTTGCTATGGCCCTATCTAGGCTGATTGGAGTCGCTTTCTATTCAACCCAGGATACGTGGAAACCTGTGCTCCTGGCTCTGGCGACCTCAGGCTTGAACATCCTCCTGAATTTTGCCTTTGTACAGCCCCTGGGGCACATAGGTTTGGCGCTTGCGAATGTGATTTCTACATGGGTGGGAGCTATAATAGGCCTATGGATGTACACAAAGTACATATCCGGGTTCTCATTAAAGGATCTCATACAATCGGCTCTCAAGATTCTTCTTTGTTCAACTCTGATGGGCGCATTTGCCTGGACTGGGGCTCACTATTCAGGACTTATGGCCGGCACGGGCGATATGAAAAAGGACTTGCTGTTGGCTGTTTTGGTCTTAGGCGGTTCAGTCCTTGTATACCTTGTATCAGCAATGGCCCTGGAGTGTGAGGAGGTTGTGCTTGTACGTGGTCTTTTTAGGGAAAAACTGAGTCGCCGGAAGGATGTTTGATATTCAACGGACAAATCTATTGAGCAGAGACAGCCGATTCTGCTCAGGAAAGGGGAGTCAACTTATGAGACCTATAACTTCAGATGACCTTTATGCTATCAAATGGGTGAGAGATCCTCAAATATCCCCCGATGGAACAAAAGTCTTGTTCGAGCTAAAGGAGGTTACGCCTGAAGGGGAACTCAAGGGGTACAATACCCACATATGGATATTCGAAAACGGCAAGGCACGTCAGTTTACGTCAGGTGGCAAGAACGACACAAGCGCAAGGTGGTCTCCATGTGGGAAGGAGATCAGTTTTATTTCAGATCGTGATGACAAGAACCAACTATACGTTCTATCGCTAGATGGCGGCGAAGCCCAGAAACTTACTTCGATGAAAAATGGTGTAAACGAGTATGCTTGGTCTCCGGATGGCAGAAAAATTGCGTTCTGCGCTCTTTTGGACAGTAAAGCCGAAAAAGAAACTGACGAGGGAAAAGAAAAGGTGATGCCTACCTCAGACGTCAGGGTGGTAAACAATATTAGATATAAAGCGAACGGGAAAGGGTTCCTGCCTGAAGGAAATTCTCAGATCTTCGTTTTGGATGTTGATTCCAGAGAAGTCACCCAGATTACACAAGGGCCATATGATTGCAAGGAGCCTGCGTGGTCACCTGATGGATTGTCAATTGTGTTTGTGTCCTCCCGGTTTGAGGATAACGAATTGTCCTCAGTTAGAGACCTTTGGACTATTTCGTCAAGCGGAGGTCCTATGCAGAAGTTGACATCAAGCGACGCCGTTCTTTATTTCCCTTCGTGGTCTCCCGACGGTGAATACATAGCTTGCTATGGACACGACAACGAGTACAACGGAGCCACGGTTACCTGCGTATGCGTTATTGCTTCACAAGGGGGTCCACTGAACTTCATAACAAAGCCGGCTGAGATTGGTGTCGGCGATTCGGTCTCTACAGATATGGCTTCCGGGTCAAGTCCCAGACCGGCCTGGTCTCCCGACGGTAAGAAAATCTTCTTCAGTGCTCTAGACCATGGAAGATGTTCTCTTTACACTGTCGGGCTTGAGACAGGCGAAATCAGAAAACTTACGCATGGCGACTCTTCCATTTATGGGTGGAGTAAGGCTGACGATTGCGATAAGTTTGCGCTAAGCGTCACTTCTCCGGAAGTGGTAGGCGATATATGGATGCTCGACTTAGGCTCTAGGGCAGTCAGGCATGAAAACCCGGTCATAGGGAGCTTAGACGGATTGGGACTTTTTTCTAGGCTCACCGACTTCAACAAGAACTTTCTCGAGTCTGTGTGTTTGAGCTGTCCCGAAGAGGTTGAGATTTTGGGGCGGGACGGTCAGAAGCTGCAGGCTTGGATCATGAAACCCATAGGTATCCAAGAAGGAAACAAATACCCACTAGTCCTTGAGATTCACGGTGGCCCTCATGTTTCATTTGGTTTTAGCTTCTTCCATGAGTTTCAAGTATTGGCTTCACGGGGATATGGCGTCATGTTCGGAAACCCAAGGGGAAGTACAGGTTACGGTCAGGAGTTTGTAGCTGCCACTCACCATGATTGGGGTGGTAAGGACTTTGAAGATATCATGTCCTTTGCAGACTATGCAGCTACCGTTCCTTGGGTGGATACTGAACGTATGGGTGTCACAGGGGGAAGCTATGGAGGCTACATGACCAACTGGGTGGTAGGACACACGAATAGGTTCAAGGCTGCAGTCTCTCAACGCAGCACGTGCAATCGCTTTAGCCAGTTTGGTACCAGTGACGCAGCATATATGAATAGCGAGTTTGAGTTTGACGGTAATCCTTGGGACAATCCAATGGCCTATCTAGATAGGTCGCCGATTATGTATGTCCGGAACGTAGAGACGCCGCTTCTGTTGGTTCACAGCGAGCAAGACCTAAGATGTCCTATTGGCCAAGCCGAAGAATTCTTTGTGGCTCTTAAGAAACTCAAAAAGACTGTTGTTATGGTGAGATTCCCCGGTGAAAATCACGAACTGTCGCGTTCAGGAAAGCCCAAGCACAGAGTTGAGAGGCTCGAGTATATTCTAGCCTGGTTTGATAGATACATTGGTCCCGTGAGCGGCGACTACACAATGCGGTTGGCGAGCCAGGCAGACGTAGTCGTAAACCTCCCGATGTAGGCTAGAAGGAAAGATTAGATGTGAAGAAATCTTCTAGAAAGTACCGGGCGAGTGAGTTGTGGGGCTACCATGAGCCTACTGCTAGTGAGATCAGACTAGAAAAGGGCCTCAAGAAGGCGGGAATCAAGTTTGAAAGGGAGGTCCCAATAAGACAGTTTACGTGTGATTTTCTAATAGACGATTGGCTCATTGTCGAGGTAGATGGGGAAAGCCATGTCACGTCGTCGCGCCTTGCAGAGGATCCGAGTAGGCAGAAGATATTGGAGAGCGCAGGGTTTACTGTTATGCGAGTTCGAGCCATGGACCTGTCTTACGAGGCAGGCCTAAAAGAGTGCGTAAAGAGAATCAAACGCTATGTGGAAAAGGGGCCGCCTGGGTCTGAGCAACAAGGGTTTCAAAACATCCACCTGAAGACACAAGTTGAAAAAGCCAGACGCGACCTTGCGGACCGGGCGAGAGAACAAGGTGAAAGGGAAAAGAAGAAGCGCGAGCTGCAGGCTGAAAGATATTATGGCAAAGGCGATGAGGATCCATTCAATGACCCTACCTCGTCGGAGTGCATGGATGATTATTTCGGCACCGACGAATCGGATTTCGCGGCCATGTTGGAAGAGTATGATTGGAGCAAGGTTGCACCGAAAGATGAGTGCGAAAGAAGGGGAAATTCAAAGAAGCATCCTAAATCATAGGCATACCTGCGGGGAGGTGACTAAGAAGTGCTTTACTTGATGGTGATTCTGCTTCTGATCGTGGTAGTATTTGCTCTTCAGAATGCCCAATTGGTGAGTATTAGTTTTCTTGGATGGGGCACATCTGTTAACCTGGCTTTGGTGATTTTGGTTTCTCTATGTGTGGGCCTGGTCGTCGGCGCACTCTGGAGCTGGTTCAAAGGCGGAAAGGCAAGAGGCGAGGTCAAGGATCTGAAAAAAGAGATCGAGGCTCTTGGCACGAAGATTCAGAATTTGGAAAATCAGCTCAAAGTCGAGACGGAAAAGGCTAGAAAGATGATTGAACAAGCCCAGAGATCGGAGACTGAGAACAAACGATATGAAAGTTGATCGCGTTTTTTCCAATAGGGCCCCGTCCATGAAGGTAAAAGGAGAAATTGGCGAATGGAAATGTGCGCCGCTTTTTGATGCGGGGCCTATCAAAGATCTCTCAGAACGGCTAGGAATCTCCTCCGAGATAGCTTCGTTTTTGCTAAGGCGCTCTGGAGGTTCAATTCACAGTGCGCAGAATCTGTGGGCGGGTAAATGTGACCTTCCATACGTCAGGGGGTTGCCAGGAATTGAGCAAGCCATTGATAGAATAGGATTGGCGATAGATACTAATGAGCATGTGTTGATTTACTCGGATTTTGACGCCGACGGCGTGACATCTGCGGCCATACTCAAAGAAGCGCTGGAGCGGGCTGGAGCGCACAGAGTATCCGTGTTTTTGCCGTCGAGGTTTGAAGATGGGTACGGATTTCACGCTCACTTGATGAGGGAGTTTGCTGAAGCAGAGGTAGGGTTAGTTATAACAGCAGATTGCGGAATTGTAGCAAGTGAAGCTTGCTCTGAAGCCAGGAAATTTGGTATTGACGTGATAGTGACTGACCACCATAAGATCGGCGATAGTCTGCCTGATGCTCTCTGCATAATAGACCCTTGGTTACCTTCTTGGAAAGGCTTCGAATTGCAGGATTTGAGCGGTGCTGCAGTAGCTTATCTATTGGTCTGGGGATTGCTCGAAAAGAGAAATCTCATTGATGAGATAGAACCTGACTGGGCAACTGACCTCCTTACCCTTTCCATAGCTGGAGATGGACAGCCTGTTACAGGTCTCAACCGGGCCTGGGTAAAGAAGGGGCTTACTTCAATAGAAAATAGCAGCAGACAGGGAATACTTGCACTTCTCCTGGTTTCAGGCTTGGCCGAACTGAGAACGGATCTGCCCCAAAACTGTGCGGTGCGCGAACCAGAGCAGGGTCTTCGCGAGTACCTCCTCAAGATTCTCGATGAGGGTACTATGGGCACTACTGATCTGAAACAGTCTCTTGTCTTAACAGACATCGACTATGAGCGCGACGTAGTGTTTGGCCTTGTTCCGAGGATAAACGCTGCTGGTAGGATGGGGCATCCCATCGACGCATTTGACCTTCTTTGCAGCAACGACATAGATAGATGTCTTGGTCTAGCGTTGGAATTGGAAGGACTTAACGAAGAGCGTCGGAAAACTGAATCGATTGTGCTTGAAGAGTGTTTTAAGGAGTTAGAAAAGTACGAGGCCTATTGTGCAGTTCCCGGTGACGACACTGATCTGCCTCTGGAAGGGACCGGTATTTCTGAAAATGCGGCTTTGGACCAAAACTATTCGCGATACTCAGTGTTTGCTCATAAGCCTTCGTGGCATGAAGGGATAATAGGTATTGCCGCTTCACGGGTGAGGGATGCATACAAAAGGCCGTGCGCTCTTGTAGGCGGCGATGGGCCTGTATTCAAAGGCTCAGTAAGAGGCGTAAGTGGATTCAATGTGTATGAGTCTTTGTCTATGTGCAAAGACCTCCTTGTTTCGTTTGGAGGGCATGAGGGAGCGGCAGGATTCTCTATTGACGAAAAGAGTATACCCGGTTTCATCGAAGCATTTGAACAAGCATGTGAACATGGTTTTCAGGGTGTTTCAATGGAGCAGTCTGTATATTTGGATGGGATGCTACGCATCGACGAGGCTACGGGCGATTTCCTCAATTCGTGTTTGCGTCTAGAACCTTTTGGCAGAGGCAACCCTGTGCCCGTGTTTGGGATTTCGGATTGCAAGATTACTGGTGCTAGGCTTTTGGGCAAAAGCATGAACCATCTCGAGTTACTTGTAGACGCCGGAGAGCCTCTGCGTTTTATATGGTTTGGTGCGGGCGAAAGAGCGGTAGATGTCTGTTTTTCCGGGAAGTGTGATGTTGCTTTCAGCCCGGCGAGGAATACATATAATGGGAAACAGAGTGTCTCACTGCAAGTCAAGGACGTACGTCCAGCACGGAGCCTTTTGGGTCACAGATACGATGGTATCTCCAAATACATTTCTGGGTCCTTCCCTACTTTGGTATATACGTGGAGCAAAGATGCAGCTTCAAGCATATACGTTGCTCTTAGCCGGGCGGGTCTAGATCCTAAACTTCATCTCAAGGGACAGTGCAAGAGTCTTGCTCATGATGCCGCATATGTGCTCAAACAGAGGAACGGGCTGGTTGTATCGACCTATCCCTGGGATCTGCTAAACGAGGGTAAAAGTAGTGGTGTAGAGTTGATTGTAGCACATGGTCCAGTTTCGCAAGTCTCTCGCGAAGAGTTGGTCCGCTTGGCTCGGTTGCCACACGTACGCGTAGTTGATACTGACGAGTATGTTGAGGATGCGAGAAGATGGATGAGGTGTCTATTCCCTGGTAAGGAAGACATGGAGAAATTGTGGAGCGCCTTTGTCCAAAAGAGCCTGGGAGGCTCAATCCCAGTTTGGAGTACCAACCCTATTGATCTGGATAACCTAGGCGACTTTGAAGAACTATCGTTTGAACAAAAGCTCCTTCTCGTGAGATCGTGCATTTCCATTATGATCGAGCTAGGGATGCTATCATATGGCTGTGTGGACAAAGTACCGGTTGCGGTGCTTCATAGACCCAAAGGGAAAGTGAGTCTAAAAAGATCGGTCACTTACTCCTGCGGGCTCAGGATCCGTGATGCTGGCCTATGTGATCTTGCTGAATTCCCAGAACTCGGTAGAGTCTGAACTAGGTATTGAGGAAGCAGCCACAGTATTTCTGTGTGAGTGCGATATGTAAGGGAGGAACACTAGATGGAACAAGACTTCCAGACTGAGATATTAAAATACATTCGTGTAATACCCGATTTTCCTACAAAAGGAATTAGTTTCAAGGACATAACCCCTCTTTTGAGAAATGGCGAAATGTTTGGCAAATCTATCGATGCCCTCAAAGACGCTTGCAGTGACCTGGACTTTGATATAATAGTTGCACCCGAAGCACGAGGCTTCATAGTTGGAAGCGCCCTTGCATATGCCATGGGCAAAGGTTTCGTCCCTGTTAGGAAGAAGGGCAAACTGCCGTGGCATACCATAAAGGGTTTCTATGACCTAGAGTACGGAACTGATACAGTTGAGATCCACGAGGATGCTGTTGAACCAGGGCAAAAAGTGCTTGTGTTAGATGATCTCCTTGCTACCGGCGGAACGATAGGTGCTACCGTAGACCTAGTAGAAAACCTCGGAGGTAAAATAGCAGCTGTGGTGTTCCTGATTGAGTTGACTTATATACCCGGTAGGGAGAGCCTTTCAAAGAAAGGATATGACATTATCTCGGTTGTCAAACTGGACGAATAGGTTTCGCTTCAGAGCACAGAAACTACAGCTGCAGGTTACGGCACAATAAGCAAATCACGGGTCGTAAAATGTATCTTTGGTGGTATAATTAGATAATAAATGTTGAGTGAACTACGCGACAAAAGGTCTAGAGGGCGACATTGGGTTCAGCAGGTACGAGCCAGAGATGTCGCCTTTGTGAAAGCATAATCAAGGAGTGAATGCTTGAGCTGTGGTAATTACTAAGATCACCGACGATATTGGGTCTTATCTAACAGACCAGGAGAAACAGCTGGTTGAAAGGGCCTATGCTTTTGCAGCTACAGCTCATTCTGGTCAGTATCGGGCGTCTGGGGAAGAGTTCATAGAGCATCCTCTGGCAGTAGCTCGGATATTGTCGGAACTTGAAGGCGACGCTGAGACGTTGGCTGCAGCTTTGTTACACGATGTGGTCGAAGATACCCCTGTGACTCTTGAGGACATACGGCAGGAATTTGGGCCGGAGGTGGCAAGGCTCGTAGACGGTGTGACCAAGCTCAGCAGGATACAGTTTCATTCGCGCGAGGAAGAACAGGTATCTAATCTACGAAAGATGTTTCTTGCCATGGCGGAAGACTGGCGAGTTGTGGTGATTCGGCTTGCCGATCGTCTTCACAACCTTAGAACCCTCAATGCCTTGCCAAGAGAAAAACAGAAAAAAATAGCTGAAGAGACTTTGGAAATCTATGCGCCGCTTGCTCATCGCCTCGGAATCTGGCGCTTCAAGTGGGAACTTGAGGACTTGGGGTTTATGTACCTCTATCCTGAAGAGTACCACGCCCTTGAAGAGGAGATTGCCGCAAAGCAAGGCGAAAGGCAAGCAGAGGCTGCCATGGTGATAGATCGATTGCGCTCTAGTCTCCTAGGAGCCGGCATACATGCCGACGTTCAAGGAAGGGCGAAGAACCTCTACAGTATACATCGTAAGATGAAGACCCAGGGTAGGCAGCTTTCCGAAATCTACGACCTTCTCGCGGTAAGAGCCATAGTAGATACGGTAACCGATTGCTATGAAGCGCTAGGTATAGTCCATACACTGTGGAAGCCCATGCCCGGTCGGTTCAAAGATTATATTGCGATGCCCAAGCCAAATGGATATCAATCGCTCCACACTACTGTATTGGGACCATTGGGCGAGCCATTTGAGATCCAGATAAGGACAAAGGAAATGGACAGAACGGCCGAGTACGGGAGCGCTGCTCACTGGTTGTACAAAGAAGGCAAGGCAGACAAATCTTTTGACGAGAAAATGGCTTGGCTCCGTCAGCTTCTGGACTGGCAGCGGGAGATGACAGACGCCGGAGAGTTTATGGAAGCTCTAAAGATTGATGTCTTCAACGATGAGGTCTTTGTTTTTACTCCTAGAGGTGACGTCATTGACCTGCCGGTTGGTTCTACGCCTTTGGATTTCGCCTACAGGATTCACACAGACGTTGGACACCGCTGCACAGGTGCAAAGGTAAACGGGAAATTAGTTCCTTTGTCATACAAGTTGAACACAGGCGATATCGTAGAGATCTTGACGTCTCGTCATTCTACGGGTCCTAGTCGGGACTGGCTAGACATAGTGAAGACTTCTCAGGCCAGGTCTAAGATAAAGGCCTTTTTCAAGAAGCAAGTACGTGAAGAAGATCTTGCAAGAGGAAAATCCAGTCTGGAGAAGGAACTCCAGAAAATCGGTGTCAAGTGGGCCGATATCGACGATGCGGGCGTCTTTGAGAAAGTTCTGCAGAAGCTCAAATATCCTGACATGCAAAGTCTGTATGCTGCCATCTCATACGGGGGCATAAGTCCTGTTCACGTTGTCACCAAAATTAGGGATGAGATCCTGCGGACCGACCCATCGCTCTTGCCACAGAAAGAAGAAATTCCAAAGGTTGCACCAAAAAAGGCGAGAGGGCCCGAAGAAGCTATAGTTGTGAAAGGTATGAGCGATTTTCTTGTTCGCTTGGCTAAGTGCTGTGCGCCTGTGCCCGGTGATCCTATCATAGGGTATATTACAAGAGGTCGCGGCGTGACCATCCATCGGCTGGATTGCCCTACGATCCAGTCTCTGGACGATAACGAACGGTTTATTGAAGCTTCCTGGGGATCTGAAGTTAGGGCGTCATATCCTGTTGAGATAGTTGTAGAAGGTTACGATCGCCCAGGCCTTTTCGCCGACGTCATGTCTGTCATAGCGGATATTGGCTCCAATATTACAAAAGCTACGGCTAAAGGTGACTTGGATGGAATTGCAAGGATTACTGCCTTGTTTGACATACATGATCTAGACGAACTCAAGAGAGTGGCTTCTGAGATAAGGAAAATCAAAGGGATCATATCTGTTGACCGGGTTTTCGGAAACAGGAGGTAAAGG
This sequence comes from Candidatus Fermentithermobacillaceae bacterium, assembly GCA_018052455.1. GTDB lineage: Bacteria > Bacillota > Sulfobacillia > Fermentithermobacillales > Fermentithermobacillaceae > UBA3907. The sequence continues at coordinate 70,149 of JAGPNE010000005.1, forward strand.
TGCGGGCAGTTTTTCAGAGAGTTAAAGAAGCGAGCGTGTCTGTTGGTTCTAAGGAGGTAGCGTCTATTGGTGCAGGCGGCCTTGTTTTCCTGGGGGTAGGCAAGGATGATACCGACAGAGACGTATCGTATATGGCCGACAAAATCGCTGGCCTTAGAGTATTTCCAGATGACGACGGCAAGATGAATCTGTCTTTGATAGACATATCAGGCGAAGTTTTGGTAGTGCCACAGTTTACCCTCTATGGCGATGTCAGAAAAGGAAAGCGACCCGGGTTTGACGCTGCTGCTCTCCCAGAAAAGGGCGAGGACTTCTACATGAAAGTCGTAGATGCTATTTCAGACATGGGCCTTACTGCAAAGACAGGTGCTTTCGGTGAACACATGGAAGTTCACCTTATAAACGATGGCCCCGTCACCATTCTTATCTCGAGCTCCAAAGAATTCTGAACGCCGTTTTGCCCACGAGATAGGTGTGTAATTCGGACGACGAATATTGTAATAGGAGGGCGGTCTTTTGGTGAAAGTGCAAAGGTTAGTCGTTGGTCCTCTTATGACCAATTGCTATATTGTATCTGACGAGGATGCACGCAAGTGTGCGGTTATAGATCCAGGTGGGGAAGGGGCAAAAATCCTCGAAACTGTGCAAGAAAATGGATTCACCATTGAGTACATAATCTGCACTCATGGGCATCTTGACCATATCTATGAAGCAGGGTTCATACAGAGGAGATCAGGAGCACCCGTGGTGATAGGCGAGAAAGACAGACCTCTCCTTGAGGATCCGGGATGGATGGCAGCGCTCATGGATACGTCCGGCATGGTGAAAGTTGACGAATGTCTTGTCGTTAAGGAAGGCGACGCTATCGATATAGGTAGTATGCGCCTTGAAGTGCTTGAGACTCCAGGACATACGCCTGGCAGCATATCTTTGTACTATCCTGGCGGTTCGGCAGCAGAAGGTTCAGGTGCGCGCTCTCTAAGAGCATTGTTTTCAGGTGATCTGATTTTTCGTCTAAGCGTAGGGCGTACCGATTTTCCTGGTGGGGATATGGACATACTACTACGGAGCATTCGCAGCAAAGTATTATCTCTTCCTGACGAAACAGTTATTTACCCAGGACATAACCAAACTACCACCGTGGGCAAAGAAAGAACAGAAAATCCCTTTCTAGCCTAAACTGTGATATCTTATAGAAACAGGTTGGTAGACTATAATGCCATCGGGACTTAACAGGGAGTGATAGGTATGATAAAGGCTCCACGAGGGACAAAGGATATCTTGCCTCCTGAATCCAATAAATGGTCGCAAGTTGAAGCGCTTCTAAGAAGGCTTTCAAATATGTACAATTTTCAAGAGATACGTACTCCGATTTTTGAGCACACTGAGCTATTCACTAGGACAGTTGGGGAAAGCACAGATATTGTCCAAAAGGAAATGTATACTTTTGAGGATAAAGGTGGGAGGTCGCTGACTTTGAGGCCCGAGGGAACGGCGCCTGTCGTGAGGGCTTTTCTTGAACACGGCCTAGACGGAGGGGCTCTCCCAGTGAAGTTTTTTTATCTCGGACCTATGTTCCGCTACGAGAAACCGCAAGCAGGAAGATACAGAGAGTTCATGCAATTTGGTGTGGAGATCCTGGGCTCACCCTCGCCATTTTCTGACGTTGAAGTCATACAGATAGGGGTTAGGATAGCCGAGGAACTAGGACTTATTGGCACAACTTTGTTCATAAACACGATTGGATGCCCTTTGTGCCGCAAAGAATACAGAGAGGATCTTGTGAAATTCCTTTCGGAGAGGGTTTCGGATCTATGCCCAGACTGCCAGAGCCGCCTTGAAACTAATCCTTTGAGAGTTTTGGACTGTAAAAACCCTTCATGCCGTAAGGTAACTGCTCAGGCTCCGCAAATGCATGAGTACCTATGCGCCGAATGCCAGGAGCATTGGGATATGCTTAGGTCCATTCTCACTTCCATGGGTATGGAATACAAAGTAGATCCTACTTTGGTGAGGGGACTTGATTACTATACCAGGACAGTGTTTGAGATAAAATGGCCTCCTCTTGGCGCTCAAGATACGATTGTAGGCGGAGGGCGCTATGACGGACTTGTTGAGGAACTAGGCGGAAAACCTACCCCAGGCGTAGGTTTTGCATTGGGACTGGAAAGACTGTTATTGGCTTCTGATAAAGGGGAAAAACGAATTGATGCAAGTCCATCAGTTGACTGTTTTGTGGTGATTGCAACTGGCGACGATGAGGCCGTTTCCCGAGAGATCTCCCTCTGGGGATTTGAACTCCTTGATAATCTAAGGTCTCTTGGGGTGTCTTGCGATTTCGACCCGCTTATGAGGAGTGTAAAAGCGCAGATGAAGCAGGCAAATCGCGTTGATGCTCGATACGTCGTCATTCTCGGCGAGGAGGAGTTTAGAGATTCCAAGGTGTCTGTCAGATCGATGAGAGATGGATGGCAGAAGGAAGTCGCGCTCGACCAGGTGTTAGGCTTTGTGAAAGGGGAAATCTCAGGTGGCACAAATTGACAGCCAGCATAATAACAATAAGACACTAGACTTGATAACGGACCTAGAAGGGCTAAAGAGGACGTGCTACTGCGGTGAAGTGACCGAGCAGCGCGTAGGCTCTAGTGTTACGCTTATGGGCTGGGTGAATAAGCAGAGAGATCTCGGGGACCTTATCTTTATTGACCTTCGGGATAGGACGGGCATAGTGCAGGTAGTTTGTGATCCTGTTCGATCTCCGAATAGTTTTGAAACTGCGAAATCTCTGCGTTCCGAGTACGTAGTGTGTGTTTGCGGTGAAGTAGTAAGAAGAGCGGAAGGTAGAGAAAACCCCAACATTCCAACTGGAAACATAGAGGTTCTTGCCGAGACTATAGGTGTGTTCAACCCAGCAAAGACCCCGCCCTTTGTAATACGCGACGAAGCCGAACCCGACGAGGCAATACGCATGAAGTATAGATATATAGATCTTAGAAGATTACCTATGCTCAAAAACCTCGAGCTTAGACACGAGATCGTTTTATCTATGAGGAACTATCTTTCTGAGAAAGGGTTTTGGGAGATTGAAACCCCTGCCATGACAAGGAGTACACCAGAGGGCGCCAGGGACTACTTGGTGCCATCAAGGGTAGAGCCGGGTCATTTCTATGCTCTCGCTCAATCACCTCAATTATTCAAGCAGATGCTTATGGTCTCCGGTGTGGACAAGTACTATCAGATGGCTAGATGCTTCAGAGACGAAGACTTGCGAGCAGACAGGCAACCTGAGTTCACGCAGATAGATATCGAGATGTCTTTTACAGATGAAGAACAAGTGTTTGAACTTGTTGAGGGAATGATTAAGCACGTCTGGGAAGAAGTCCTGGAATCCGACTTGCCTGTTCCTTTCCCTAGGATGACCTGGGACGAGGCTATGGAGCGCTATGGCTCAGACAAACCCGACACCAGATTCGGGATGCAAATTCACGATCTCACAGATGTCTTGAGGGAGAGTGGATTTTCTGTCTTTAGGAATACTGTTTCTCAAGGCGGAACTATAAGGGCGATATGTGTTCCTGGGTGTGCCGGATTGTCGAGGCAGGAACTTGACAAGATTACAGATGAAGCAAAAGAATTCGGTGCAAAAGGCCTTGTATCCATATCATATTTACCGGAGGGCCAGATAAAATCGCCTGCGAAAAAGCACCTGGCCCAAAATGAGATTCAAGTCATAGCGGAAGTCCTTGAAGCAAAAGAGGGCGACCTTGTGCTCATAGTTGCCGACGAATTTGAGGTAGCCGTTACAGTCTTGGGTAGGATGAGAAAGAGTTTTGCTCAGCGCCTAGATTTGATTCCAGAAGGGTTGACAAACTTCCTCTGGATTACTGAATTTCCGCTTCTGGAAAAAAACCAGAAGTTAGGGCAATGGCAAGCAGCTCATCATCCGTTTACGAGCCCTTGCACGAGGCATCTTGACCTTTTGGACAAAAGAGGCGACTCGGTTAAGAAGCAAATCAGGGCTAGAGCATATGACCTAGTGCTCAATGGAGTCGAGCTCGCTTCCGGTTCCATACGTATACATAGAAGGGATGTCCAAGAGAAGGTATTTGACCTTTTGGATATCTGTATTTCTGAAGCCAAAGAGAAGTTTGGCTTTCTACTAGATGCTTTTGAGTATGGGGCTCCACCCCACGGAGGAATAGCTTTTGGACTGGATAGATTTGTCATGTTAGTGGTAGGTGCAAGTACTATACGCGACGTCATAGCTTTTCCTAAAACTACCAAGGGGAGTTGTCTACTTACCCAGGCGCCATCAGAAGTAGCCCCCGAACAGTTACGAGAGCTTGGCTTGTGTAGGCTGAAGGACAAATCATCTGACGCCGAGATAAAGACAGACGAACGGAAATCACAATGATTACCGGAGGGTCAGTTTAGTGTCATTTTCAGATGACAGCGCCATAGTCGAAAAGGCGGCTAAAGGCGATATGGAAGCTTTTGAAGCTCTTGTAACAGCTTATGAAAAGAAGCTGTACAATCTAGCTTATCGGCTGGTGTCTGACAGAGAAGATGCGCTAGATATTGTTCAGGAAGTTTTTCTAAAAGTATACCAAGCCCTTCCCGATTTTCGCGGCGATAGCCAGTTTTCAACCTGGGTATACAGAGTGTGTGTTAATACTTGTCTTGACCACCTCAGAAAAGATAAGAAAGCGACGGTGTATTCTCTGGATGCACCTTTGGAATTTGGAGATTCACAAGTGCAGAGACAGGTTGAGGATCCTGATACAAACATCGAGGACGCTGTCGAGTTTAAGTCAACCGGTGAAGAAATCTTGGATATTGTGAACGACCTTGATCCACACTACCGCGCAGTGCTGATCCTGTGTGATGTTCAGGACTATTCGTACAAGGAAATATCCGAGATACTTGGCATTTCCCTAGGTACTGTCAAGTCAAGGATTCACAGGGCGAGGAACCTTGTGCGCAGACTTTATAACGAGGAACAAAAGCCCCATTCTTACGTCAAAGGTTCTGAGAAGAGGGGTGGAAATTGAAGTACTGTGATTTTTCAGAACTTATATCTCCCTATGTAGATGGGGAACTAGATCCTGACGTAGCTGCTCAAGTGGAAGAACACTTGAAGGTTTGTTCTGATTGCAGGTCCATGCATGAGGAACTGAGACAGATAAAAGACGCCCTGGGTTCGCTTTCTCAAGTGGAGCCTCCGCGCTCGCTTCACGCTTCAATAATGGAAGCTTTGAATAGAGAGGTCTCGGAAGAAGAGACCATAATAAAAGCCGAAAAAACGGCTAGGCGACTTGTGTGGCTGAGACGCCTTTCGATTGCCTTAGCTGCATGCTTCATCATATTTCTGGTTTCCCCCGCAGCAAAGTCTACTTTCTTTGGGACCGAAGAGCCTCCCGCAGGTTACGGGGTCAAAACTGGGGAGCAACCGGAGGACATGATAACTGCGTCTGATGCGAAACCTGATGAAGAGAATAGTCTGCCTTCTGTAAGTGAACCTGAAGAGACCGAACCGCCAATCGAAGGTGCCAATACGGACCAAGACGTAGAGAGTCAAAGTGAGGAAATTGTCCGTACTGATGAAGAATCTCCAGCTGATGCGACTCCCGACAGTCCAGACAACGAATTAATCGCATCCGATACAGCATCTGACCTTGCTGAAGCCGAGGAAGACGTCTCTGAAGAAGAGCAATCCATGTCCTTCATGGCGACCAAGCAAATGGCAGTGAGGCTCGAAGTCAAGGAGATCAAAAGCGCTGATATTACGGTTGAGGTAGGGCAGGGTCTTTTGGAGGATGTTTCAGACCAGGCCCGCGTAATCGTTGATCAGGCGGGCGGCTCGGTGCATTTGTGTTTTGAATCTGTGTATCCCGAAACTGGGGCTGCGGCGTTTTGCGTGACCGCACTGGTGCCTGCTGATAGTCTTGACCAGGTTCTATACGACACGTCAGCATTGGGGTCAGCGGTGCAGTCCGATGTGAGAGCCTACGATGTAACTGCGTATCGCAATACACTTGATTCACTTATTGAGGCCAACCAGGTGCACCGAGATGATCTGATCCTGGCGATTGCTAATGCGGTGGATCCTGAAGATGTCTCTTTGGGCCAAGAAGAACTCTTGCGACTCGACGAGTTCATAGCTGATCTTACTAGGGAGCGGGAATTGCTGGACAAGCTGTGCGAACGCGCGTCACTCTGGCTGTGGGTCGTCGAGACCAAAGAAGAGTAGACTGTGGATAGCCTGTGATAAATGCGGGGGCAGGTTGTGGATAACATGTGTATTCATGTGGACAACACTGTAGATTATTCGCGTGACTCTTCACTGTAGGAGCAAAAAGGTACATAGAGACCAAATCATACTAGTCTGCCATGCACCTCGTACTGCATATCAGTTAATCTAGATCGTTTTTCGCACTCTATCGAGAATCCGACCTATTCGTTGGGATTCTGAAAGGACTCTGCCAGAGGTAGGATCAATTACTTCACATCCCCCATCTACAATGGCCGTACAGATTTCGCCGCATGCTGCGGGATTACCTGAAAGATGGGGTGCATCGAGGAGCCCTGACCTTATAGCAAAGGCCAGCACTTTTGGATCGGTAAGCGGGTCTTCGGAACCCAATAGATCTGGTACCACCTCTGGGAGTTTTCCTATAGCCTCAAGAAGCACGTTTGCTTCCTGGATGAGATGTTGTTTCCTCGCCTGCACCTGCGGATCTAGCGTCATATCAGGCATCTGGGAAATGCAGTTTGCGATAACACCTTGGACGATTTTGCAACTCTCAATGATGTCCTCTGGGCGCGCTCCGTGATTCGCTTCACAGAAGCTTACAACATGCATGATGTGAGGTTTCATGTTCATGCTAACCAACGTTGAGGTAGCTAGGTGTCCTTTGGCCATATCAAGATCTACTGGAAAACTAGCCAATCCTGCTCTTACTTCACGCCATACTCTGAAATTGGCTCCTACTAGCTGCTCAATTAGTTCCAATTTAGCCAGCATTTTCCCAAGATCCATTGCCGCCGAGGTTTCAGGCGGGGTATTGAACATGAATTGGGCGACGTAGTCCTTTACTCCCTGTTTCTTGGCAGTCAGAGCTCCTAAGTACGCAGTAGCAACGGCAACTATGTCAGGAGCCTGCCTCAGACTCCACTGGTGTGATTCATTGACTTCAACCGGGATCCCTCGATCTGCGTGCCACTTGATTGCTTTTTGAGCTTCTTCCATAGAATCTTCTATTTCCCTTGGGCCGCGCTTATCCAAAACGTTGTACCATGAAAGCGGTATAGCGGTCCACGCATTGTTTATAGTGCTTAGCAGTACTTCAGCGAAGGGGATCACGTCTCTAGTTCCACTGTAGCACCTCATAAGTGGGTAATTCCCTCTGCGCGAAGCCTGGTATAGCCTCTCAAAATCTCTCCTGCTTCTTACTGGTACTCCTCCGGATCCGTCTTGGTCCGGGTCCATCTCTTCAGGATGGAAGAAATTCTCCTGCGCGTTCTGGTCAGGACCGATTGATATCACATCTAGTACTTGAGCGTCTGCGAGCTTTTCAATTCCAGATACCGTTTCATTAAGAGACGGAAGCCCAAAATGGTGTCTGATTATTGGGTATGGCGCTTTCCAGTTGATCCTTTCTATAAGCGTGCTCGGATATACCGCCTCTTTTGAAGCTGTCTCTGACTCACCTTTCAGGTACGACATGGTTTCGCTAATATCTTCTTCGCCCGAAAAGACCTTCTCAAAGACTCCAGATTCTCTGGCCACCTTCGCAACAGGAGGGGTGCCTCCAAATATGAGCCTGGGCCTTGGTTCTACTCCAGCATCTTCCAAGGCCTTGACAAGCCTCTCAATTAGACGCCCCGCTGCATTCGGATCGAGCCTGTAACCTATAGCTAGAACATGGGGTCGGTTCTCGTGCGTCCAAATAGCGATTTCCTCGGGGGATTTGGCTGCCCCTATGAACTGGGTTTCCCAGCCTGCCGATTCTGCTAGTTTGAAGAAGTTGAAAATACCAGCCACATGTATGCAGTCGCCTATGGACGCCGCAGCCATGGTCTTCGGAGACCGTCTATTCTCACAACTATTGTCGTTCATTCGTAATCAGCCCCGTTCAAAACAAAACGGGCAATTTCAGCAGGGGTCATACCGCATATGCCCATCATTTTCGCAGTTCGTCCCATTGCTCGGTAATCTACGCCGTGAAGCGCGCTGGCCATAGTTACCGCTGACTCCATGATTGGGACTTCGACACCGGCAATCTTGGCCAAAGATGCGAGAGGAACCAGGCTAAACGGAATATCCTCGAATATATACCGGGTGTTGAGGGTTCGAGGGGCGGAAATACCTTCGTAACCTGGATTTGATTGGACAGCTTCATAGACCGAAAGTGCCTTGACTTCGTAAGTCTCTTCCATCCAGTCTAGTACGGACCGTACAGATACGCCGAAAGCGTTTGCTACACGAAGACGTTCTTGGTCTAGCCTTTCCAATGCGCTTGCTATCGAAGGCGTAATTCCTTCTTTGTAGTGCTGGTACTCAAGGCCGCTTTCGATTCGTCCCGCGTTTAGGATGGTAGGCAGCGGGTGGAATATGGCGCCTATGTTGTCAAAACTGGTAACCAAAACACTTTCGACAGGAACGAATTGTGGATACGCCAATCGGAGCTGCCTTACCACGTCAATCGTTCTAATTGCAGGGAGCGCTGCTAATGGCACCTGATGCTTGATACCGTAGATGTGTGACCTTCCTGGTTCGACAGTTCTGCTTGCATACACAAATGTTCCTGCTTCTGCAATTGTGACGTCAGCGCAGCAGCCATTATCTCTAAGCACTTTTCTAAACTCAAGGGCTCCTCCTGTACGCCCAGGGTTAAGAACAACGACCTGACCGTCAGTTAGCCACGGTGCCATCTCTTCGGCTACGTCTCTATGCCCTGAAGCCGGTACTACAACCATGACTATTTGAACACCGCTTACTGCTTCACCCATATCATGGGTCATTATGTTGGGTTGAGCAAACCCGTTTATCTCGCCCTCGAGGATAATACCTCCAATCTCGTTGAGAGCAGCTATTTTCTCTTCGGATCTGTTCCATAGATTGACACCAAAGCCTCTCAGTGCAAGAAAACCCGCCATTGCCTGGCCGCCGTTTCCGGCTCCTATCACGGCAAATGATGATGCCGGAGTCAGATCGGTCAATATAGGTACTTTTGCCACTTCATTATCAACTCCTTTGCTGAATGTGAATAAACTCATGGTCACCTGAAACAAAACCGTTGGTAGATACTAGTCCCGTGCCATATCTTCGAATTGTTCCGTTTTCCCTATTTCGCCACGTTTTAGAGCGCCATCAAGGATCAAGCCAATGAGTTTTGCATAGCCAATGTTCGCTTTTTCGGCGATTCTCGGCACTTCACTGTACCCCGGTGTAAGACCTGGAAGTGTGTTTATCTCAAGCACATATGGAAAACCCTCCTCAGAAACCCTCAGATCTACCCTTGCAATATCTCTACAGCCAATGGTTCCAAAAGCTTCTACTGCCATATACTGAATGTCGCGGGCCAGTCCCAAGGGGATTTCTGCGGGGCAGACGGTAGTCACATTGTCGGCGGCCTTCACTTCGTACGTGTAAAACACCTCTTCATTGAAGAGTATTTCTTCGATAGGAAGGACCGTAGGCTCGGGATACCCAACCAACGCTACCGTAAACTCACGCCCGGGCACAAATTCTTCGACTATGACGGGTGGGCCTACAGTCTTGAAAAGGACTAGAACCAGTTGCTTAACTCTTTCTACAGAATAGGTCACGCTGTCCGAATGGATGCCTATACTCGATCCCTCTGCCGATGGTTTTACTATTACTGGAATTGGTAGTTCTTTATCGCAGGGAAGCAAGTCTAGCTCCTTAGCACTGTGAAATACCATGAATCTGGGCGTAGGAATTCCTTTTGCCCTTAGCAACACCTTGGCTATATCCTTGTACATTGCAAGCACGTGTGTTTTGGTCCCTGAGCCGGTAAATGGGATATCGGTGAGTTCAAGCATGGCTACAACATTGGACTGCTGTTTCTTTGAATTGTACCCGCTGGCTATATTGAACATAGCGTCGGGATGAGCATCTTCGATTTTGTTTAGAAGGTTTGGTCCGACTTCTATCGTTTCGACGTCATGGCCTAGTTCAACCAGTGCGTCCAAGACTGCGTTGCGCGTAAGCTCGCTCTGCAGCCTCGAATGAGGATCAATCTGTGCAAGTCTAGTTTTGCCAGAATCTGCAATGATTGCAACGCGCAAGGTACAACACCTCCTTTGCTACATAATGGTCGCTAGAACATCGCCATTGCCTGATTAAGGGCAAAAAGATGCACTGTTACATGCACGAGCGTTGTGTCGACGCTGGTTGTACGCGGATACCGACAACGGTTACATTGCTAGGTGCCTTTTGCGGCACGAAAATGCCCGCTGGTTCTCTTCCACGCAAACCGGAAGCCCTGCATATAATCGAACGTGAGATAGTGATACGGCGGAGGCTGGTTTGTGCTTACTGAATAGCACCAAACAAGGTGCTCAAGAATGAGGCCTCCCTTTTCCACGCTTACGAGGTTAGCTGACGGGCTCGGGTCGAAAGGGCGTAACCCTACGCAAATCTGCGATTAGCCCCGAAATATTGGTTCCCCCGTTCTCTCTTACGAGAGATTCAGCGCCGAACCATAGGTTCTTGTTGCTCACGTACAATTGCAGTATAAAGCCCTACAATATCTTTGTCAACTATTTGAAAAGCCGAAACAATCTAGGCCAGAGCCTTAAGGCTCTGGCACCGCCTGAATAACCTCTTTCCATTCGCCGCTAAAGAAACGTTTGAGAGCAAAAAACATTCTTACTACCATATCCAAAACAACAGCTGTCCAAGCTCCTACGAGGGCTAAGCCTAGGACATCGGCTAGCAGATAACCTACCAGGAGGCGGACTCCCCACGTGCCTACAGTGCTAACATACATTGCATACTTAGTATCTCCCGCGCCTCTTAAGGCTCCTGCCAAAACAAAGTAAATTGCCGTAACAGGCAAAGAAGAGGCCAGAATTCTCATAGCACTGCTACCCATGCTTATTACATCAGGGTCATCGGTGAAAATATAGAAGGCATATTGACCGAAAGAGAAGAAAAGCACGGCAACCGCAGTCATCACTGCAACGCTTATGAGCATTGCCTGATTGGTTACTTTTTCTGATAGTTCTGGCTTCTCTGCGCCCAACCCTTGTCCCACCAGGGTCGTTGTGGCCATCTGAAAGGCCATTACGGGGACGAGAGTTAGGCTCTCGAGGTTCATAGCAATCTGGTGAGCCGCAAACATTAAGGTGCCAAAACCTGCGATCAATCGTGCAAATAGAAGTGTTCCTGCGCGCATGGCCAATTGTTCAATTGCAGCAGGAATCCCGATATTAAGCACATCTTTAATCAGTTCGGGCTCGATTTTGTACGAGTCGCGTAAGGATATGCTTATAAACTTGTTCCTCCTATATACTGCGTCAAAGGTGATAGCAAAAGCCACTAACCGGGACAGAGAGGTCGCCAATGCAGCGCCAGCTA
>JAGPNE010000006.1:0-2288 GCA_018052455.1 Candidatus Fermentithermobacillaceae bacterium
CCGTCGTTTAGGTGTTTGGATTTGATGCCGTGTCTTATTGACAAAGATGCTTCTGTATATGCTGCTAGTCGGTCGCACGCTCTGACTAGTGCTCCGTCTAGCGGGCTGTAGCGATCGTAGTTGTACTGGGGCGTAATGTCGGTATCTACGCGTCTTCCATCTAAGAGGATGCGATTGGCAAATTCGTCTTCTAGCAGGTATCTGATTTCTTGATGCCACGATTCGGGCAGCAGCGGGTATATTCTCTCTTCGACCCAGGAAGATTCTATGTCCTTGATTATGACGTCCAGGTTAGGAATAGAACGCTTTACCGGCGCTACTATGTCTCGGGTCAGTACTTCTGGTAAGTCGTGAAAGAGCCCACAGAAATAGTTGTTGTACAAACGTTGTGGACAAGCTCTGAGATCAAGAGACGAAAAGTAAGCGATTATCGCAACTACTAGCATGTGACCTAACACCGACGTCTGAGGTATTCTTGGTGATTGGGCCCACCTTTGCTGAAAACGGAGTTGACCAACAAGATCCATGAAATGCTGAATAGGCCTATCGAAGGACAAGTTGACTACTCCAACTAGAGATCGGTATTCGCTCAATCCACCTTCTATGCTCTCTTTTTCTTCGTCTAGCCCATACAAACCTGTGTTCAATCGATATATGTGCTTGAACTCCCAGTTTGTGGCAAGATAGTGAGAAGCGCTTAGGATCCTTTTTTCATTCTCAGCGTAGTCCTTGTGAAGCAAGTATCGCTCAAAGCGTACATATATTTCTGGGTCGATTTTCTTAAGCACAGGTTCGTATTGACTCAGAACCCACTGGTTGATTTCCTTACCCTTTTCCTCCATCATCTTGTGAAATACCGGTGGCTTGATATCTGTAAGTTTTATCCTATGCAGAAACTCGAATAGTCCACCCTCAATGAGGCCCACCCAGTTGAGATCAAAGTCACTTTCGGTTTCTTCGAACTTTCCTAGAACGTATGCATAAACCATCTTTTGAGCTTGCTTGTCGAGTTCGGTAAAACCCTGAGCCGGCCGCATGTGGTCGTTCCAGCGTTGAATGCTTGCAGCTTCGTACACAAGTTCTAGCAACTCGCCTGTGATCATTATCCAGACCCCCATCGCACAGTCAATTCAATGATGCTCCCCCAGAGCAAAGGTTCAAGCACCTTGCTTAATCCTATAATCTTCCATGTTCTCAATGACTTCCTTGAACAGCTCGATGATCTCCATGACTTTCTCTTCCGGGATACCGCTACAAGCCGCTTCTACGATATCTGCATATTGCCTTTGTATGAACTCCCTATGTTGTAGGGCTTTGTCTGACAAATGGACGTAGTACTCTCTACGATCTTTTTGGCTCTGCTCACGTATTATATATCCTTTTTTCTCTAATGAACGGATGGTCCTGGAGATCGCAGGTTTGCTCACCTCTACCCCCGCAGCAATTTGATCTTGTCTTATACCGTCACCATTGCTATATAGAAACATCAGGACATCCGACTCTGAACTGCTTAACCCGATGCTCTTCAGGGCTTTGTTCATACACGTTTTGCCTATTTGAATCATCCTGCTAGCGTACCCAACGATGAGCTGAAAATCGTACATCTGCCTTTCCCCTCCCCTTCTACGGATTAATACGCAGGTATCCCGAACAAATCCTCTAGAAATTGAGTGAAGAACAACACGCAAGTTCCTAAATCTACCTTACAGGCAGGGCCCCCGTTTCTTGAAACCAATTCACCGTATCACGTATGGTTTCACGTATAGGTCGAGCTGAGTACCCAAGCTCACGCCTTGCCTTATGGCATGAAACTACAGAATTGCTTTTCAGAGTAGATATCGAATCACGGTTCATGAGCACCTTAGCGCCTGTAATTGCGCTATACGAGGTAAGAGCCCAAGCAACCCCCGAAGCCAATCCTGTCGGCAGCCGAAAACGTGGCACAGGTACTTTCGTGATCGCAGATATCTCTTTCATCACATCGTCCATGGAAATCCACTCACCAGAAAGGATGTAACTATCGCCTCGTTTCCCCTTCTCCGCCGCGAGTATATGCCCTTGGGCTACATCCCTCACATCCACAAAATCGTATCCGCCGCCAATGCGGACCGGGATCTTTCCAGATACATAATCTATGATCATACGACCTGTCTCAGAGGGTTTGAAATCATACGGCCCTATTATGCCTGTAGGAAGAATTACCACCCCATCCAATCCTTTGGAGATAACTTCCATAATCTCAAGAGTACCTCTAGCCTTACTCTTACTATATGCCATATGTACACGTT
>JAGPNE010000006.1:2388-37420 GCA_018052455.1 Candidatus Fermentithermobacillaceae bacterium
TTGAAATCATACGGCCCTATTATGCCTGTAGGAAGAATTACCACCCCATCCAATCCTTTGGAGATAACTTCCATAATCTCAAGAGTACCTCTAGCCTTACTCTTACTATATGCCATATGTACACGTTCAGGGTCACATGGTGAAGATTCATCTATGGGCTCATGACCAGAACGTTCAACTAGAACGTGAATCGAACTGGTGTAGACCAATCGTCTGACACCAGTCTTAAGGCAGGCTTCGGCTACGTTTCTAGCACCTTTTACGTTTACTTCTTCGAGTATCTCTGAATACCCTGGCAAAAGGCTTATCACCGAAGCTAGATGGTACACTACCTCAGCACCTTCAAAAGCTCTATACAGAGAGTCGATATCGCGCACATCACCTTCTACAATGTCAGTCTTCAGTCCGTTGAGAGAAACTAAGCTCTCTCCGGGCAAAACCAGACATCTCACTCTTTCACCCCTTTCAAGTAGAGCTCTAACCAGATTGTTCCCCAAGTGTCCAGGAGCACCAGTTACCACTATCATCTGTGTCTTCTCCCCTTCATTTGACGCCCTTTTTGTTAGTTAATATGTTAACTAAATCATAGTCGTCATATGGTTAACTAGTCAACCACTTTCGCCACATACAAAAGACTCAAAGAAGATCAGCAGGTAGCTCCCAAGCCAACTTGCTTTCAATGTGAGTTTGAGATAACAATAAAACAAAGGATTTTCCGAGTACTAGATTGCGCATTGGCGAAAAGGATCGTGAACGATCCAAACTCCAGAGCCTGGTGATGTACAAGTGGAATCAGATATATACAGGTTGGCAGAGCACCTCATATGTGCCGAGTACTCCATGGCGTTGACTGGGGCCGGCATCTCTACCGAAAGCGGAATACCCGACTTTCGGGGCCCTGCCGGGCTGTGGCAGAATGTAGACCCCGCAGACATCCTGAGCCGGCATATGCTTTACCAGAGGCCACACTTCTTCTACCAGAAAGGGCTTGGTATGCTCCAAGACATGCGAAGCAAGAAGCCTAACCGAGGGCACAAAAGTCTTGCATGGCTCGAAGAGCATGGCTTCATAAAGAGCGTAGTGACCCAAAACATAGATGGGCTTCACTTGAAGGCAGGGTCCCAAAACGTGATAGAAGTGCATGGTAACCTCAGAACCGCCTATTGTGACTCGTGTCTGAGAGAATTCCCCTTTCAGATGCTCGTATCCAAGATAGAACAAGGTCTAGTGCCCCCAAGATGCGAGTGCGGTGGCATAATTAGACCTGACGTAGTGCTTTTCGGAGACCCAATGCCACCATGCTTTGAAGATGCGATGAACGAGGCCCAAAAGGCCGATTTCATGCTGGTGATAGGCTCGAGCCTTCAGGTTGCCCCAGTTTCCTATCTCCCCTCTGTAGCCAAGAACATAGGAATCGTGAATCTCGAGCCCACACCTTATGACGAAGCAGCCACAGTCGTGATCCGCCAGAAAGCGGGAATCACTCTTGCAGCCCTTGCTAGACTCCTAGATAGGCTCTCTAGCAACGAGGAAAGCACATGTAGTACTTAGTCTATTCGCGCCTTTTTTCCACCGCTCTTTCAATTCTGTCAAGGCCTTCTTGTAGAATTGACCTGGGACATGCCACATTCAGGCGCATGAAACCTTCTCCGCCTGGGCCAAAAGTTGCGCCGTCATTAAGCCCAACCTTGGCATCATGGATGAAAAACTCTGTCAGCTCGTCGTGTTCAAGTCCAAGCCCGTTGCAGTCCAGCCAAACAAGATATGTGCCTTCAGGTCGCATGGGCACAATCTCCGGTATCTTCGATTCGAAAAACGAAATTGCGAGGTCAACGTTTCTTTCTATATAGTTAAGAACTTGCTCAAGCCACTCATCACCGTATCTAAAAGCAGTCTCCATAGATACCAACCCGAAAATACCAGGGGAACCCATCAGACCGCCTCTTGCCTTATTGAACTTCTCACGCAGTTTCTCATTAGGTATGATGGCAACAGATGTATGAAACCCCGGAACGTTAAATGTCTTGCTTGGAGCAAAACAAGTTATGGAGTTCATCGCGAATTCTTCTTTTATCGAAGCAAAGGGTGTATGCTTGGAACCTTTCAACAGAAGTTCACAATGAATCTCATCGCAAATCACTACTCCGCCGGCGCCTACGACAATGTGCCCGATTTCAAGAAGTTCATCCATGGACCATACCCTGCCGCCTGGATTATGGGGACTGCACAGGATCATGGCCTTTGCACCATCCTCATCAAAACGTCGCCTGAGATCGTCAAAGTCAATCTCATATTGCTTGTCACGAAGCCTGAGCTGATTAACAGCTGGCTTGCGATCATTGTTCCTTATGGCCGCCCAAAAAGGCGGATAGACCGGACTCTGGAGTGCGACTGGATCGTTAGGCTCTGTGACTGCAAGTACCGATGCGTTAACTGCAGGCATAACTCCTGGTGTAACAATTATCCAGTCTTTTTCCACTTTCCACCCGAATTTTCGGTCAAGTCGGTTAATAATGGACTCATAGAGCCCAGGGTTGGTCATGGTATAGCCAAAAATCGGATGCTCCGCGCGTTCCTTTATCGCGCTGACAATGGGTTCGGCTACTGGAAAATCCATATCGGCAACCCACAAGGGAATAATGTCCTCTGTGCCAAATACTTGCTCTACCGCCCACTTGCTGCTTAGATACTTCTTTCTGTCATAAACCTTGTCGAAATCGTATATCATGCTTTGTGCTCCTTTTTCTCCTCCGGCATAGGAGGCTATTGTACGAACTCTTCCTGGAAGAGAGTATTGAATATATGGGGATTTCTACAAAGGGTGAGTCAAAGTCCTTCTTTTCGACTACCCAAGACTAAAGGACTATGGGAAACAACTGGAGGAAGATCACCTGACAGAAATGATGAAGGTTTCACGTTTTACTTAAAGTAGGTTTCAGACTCGGGTTTTCCTTCTCGTCTCATGATTTCGCATACCCCATCGAAGACCGGCAGCCCTTCGTATAAGATCTTGTAGACAACGCATGTGATTGGCATCTGGACATCATGAACAGCCGAAAGTTCTTTTGCCGCCTTGACCGTTTCTAAGCCTTCGACAGTGTACCCCGTTTCTTCGATAAACTCAGCAATCGATTGACCTTTTCCAACAGCTATGCCTGCCTGACGGTTGCGAGAGAGATTCCCTGTGCTTGTGAGCACCAAATCGCCTAAGCCCGAAAGACCCGAAAAAGTGAGCGGTTCTGCCCCCATGCATACTCCTAACCTCACCATTTCCGCTATTCCTCTGGATACAAGAGCGGCTCTTGCATTGTCACCTAACCCCATGCCCTCAACCATGCCGCAAGCCAGAGCAATGACATTCTTAAGAGCGCCACCCATCTCTACCCCCGCTACATCGTCGTGAGTGTAGACTCTGAAGTAAGGCGTCATAAATGCACGCTGGACTCTGAGCCTCGGTGTCTCTTTTTCTGAAGCCACCACCGTAGCCGCAGGGAGCCTTCGACCTATCTCCGCTGCAAAGTTAGGACCTGATAAGACACACATTCTCTCTTTGAGATCAGGATTCGCTTCGACCCAAACCTCAGATGGCCTCTGTAAGGTACTGTAATCAAAGCCCTTTGTAGCAGAGACCAACAAAGATTGCGCAGGTATACTAGTTGCAATTTCGTGTGCAAGAGAGGAGATTCCCGAAGAAGGGATTGCGGCAACCACCAAGCAAGCCTCAGAAAGAGCTTCATCAACGCGAGTAGTAACATTTACATTGGAGGGCAGAATAACCCCGGGCAGCCTAGGCAAGGTGCGAGTATGAACAAAACAGTCTACTGTGTAAGGATTGCGTGCCCAAAGTGAAACTTCAAAACCATTGTCTGTAAGAACAACAGACAGAGCTCCCGCCCATGATCCCGAACCTAGAATGCAAGCCTTGTTATTCAATTGCCTCAATTTACTCTTTTCTCTCCTTCTCGCCTAGTTTCAGCTCTTTACCCGAGATAAGTCTCTGGATGTTGCCTTTGTGTTTGTAGGTAACAATGAGTGCAAGAAAAAACACAACTAGTTTCTCTGTAGTAGTAATCCCCGCGAAAAGCGAATATGAAAAGCCGACCCAAACCGCCAGAAGGCTCCCGAGAGACACATACCTAGATACAGCAACTGTTACTGCAAATACGCATATACTTACAGCCGCGACTTTGGGAAAAGCGACAAGGGCGACTCCCGTAGTTGTAGCAATTCCCTTACCCCCTCTGAACCGCAGAAATATGGACCAGTTGTGCCCCAAAATGGCACAGATACCTACTACCAACGCGCCAAGAGTTCCAAAATACCGGGAACCTATGTAGGCAGGAATAATACCCTTGAGCATATCTAAGACAAGGACAATTGCCCCATACTTGATTCCTAGAACTCGCAGAACATTTGTGGCACCTATGTTCCCACTACCTCGAGACATTATGTCGTCGACACCTGCAGACTTAGAGATTATTACCCCTGACGGGATGGATCCTAGCAAGTACCCGAAAACACACAGACCTATTGGCAAACCCCACTCAGTTATCATGTTGACTCCCCTTTTTACCTTCGAGGACGGAATTCCATTATTATCGGTACTCCTCTAAATCCAAATCTCCTTCTAATCTCCGCCTCCAAGTATCTGGCGTATGACTGAGGAATGGCTGAAGGATCCTTCACAAAAAACACGATCTTGGGCGGCTCTTTCTCTACTTGAGAGCAGTAAAACAGTTTGCCGTCTCTTGGTGGTGGATTGAAATCAGTTATCTCGGATAACGCGCGGTTTAGCACAGATGTCTCAATCCGCTTATGATATTCCTCATACGTCCAGATAACCTCAGGCAGAATCATATTGATTCCCTTGCCTGTAAGACACGAGACAAAAAAGACGTTTGAATATGCGATAGGTCTACACTCATGCAGAACAAGATCTCTATATTCTCTTTGGCTCATACCGTATGCAAGCCCTAAGTCGACTTTGTTAACTAATATCACGGACGCCTTTGCGTTTCGCATTATGTAACCTGCGATTCTACGATCTTGCGAAGTAGGATAGTCTGTGCCGTCGATAAGAAGCAGAACAACATCGGCTCTCTTGATAGCCCTGAGCGCCCTTCCAACTGCCAGTTCTTCCAGTTTTTCATCGATCCTAGCGGGCCTTCTCAAACCGGCTGTATCAACAAGGACAAAGTCCTTACCGTCATATGAGAACTCTACGTCCACAGAATCTACAGTGGTTCCCGGAACGGACGATACAGTCATCCTCTCTTGGCCCAAAATCTGATTTACCAACGACGATTTCCCTACGTTGGGTTTGCCCACGATTGCCACCCTTATAGGACCATTGCCCTCTTCGTCGGCCTCTTTGATCTCTTCTGGAGGCACGTTTTCTAGTCCTTCGGCCTGCTCCACTATTGCGTCAAGCAAATCGCCTGTTCCTAGCCCGTGTGCAGCTGATATAGGGAACACTGTAGGAAACCCAAGAGAGTAAAACTCCACCGCTCGTTGCTCTTGCCCGAGTCCATCGCACTTGTTCGCCGCTACCAAAACCGGTTTCTGCGTTTTCCTCAGTATTTGCGCAACTTCCAAATCTTCGGGCATGATCCCTACTCGGGCGTCAACTACAAAAACAAGAATGTCCGCCTCTTTCATTGCTTGGTCAACCTGCGATATGATAGCCTTTACCATCTCGCCTGAAGACGACAGATCAAGCCCGCCAGTATCGATTAGAGTAAACTCCTGACCCTGCCATTCGCAGCGCGCGTAGAGCCTGTCTCTCGTGACACCGCTTTGCCTATGCACAATTGACGAGCTAGTTCCTGCTATTCTGTTAAAGAGAGCAGACTTTCCCACATTGGGTCTGCCAACAATCGCTACAGAAAAATCCATTTTTCTACTCCCTTTCAGAATTAACTACTGACTCAAGTAAGCTATATGGCAGAGGTGTGACAACTCTTACAACACTATTCACAACTTCAGACAGCTCTTTCACTGTCATGTCGTCCAAAAATCTATCTTCAAATACTGCATAAGACGGTATCAGCACTACTTCACATTCATGGTGTAAGCTTCTCCAGTCCAATATGGCCGACGAAATATCCATGCCTGTAAGCAAGCCCGAACAGGTAACCGAATCCCCAAAGAAACCGTTTTCTACCGCCAATACCGAAATCCTTTCCTCAAGCCCAAGAGCCTTTACAGCAGCACTTATCTCGGGATAAGCCATCGTACCAGTTACTGCAAGCAGCCTGTTTTCCCCTAACTCTCTTCCCCTAATCAGCTTGTCCATACGCAAAACACCAAGATCACAGGCGTTGCTGTGCATATTGGCTGCCGCTTCGTTAAGGCCTTGCCTAAAATCCGCAACAAGACCTATGCCGTTTTCAAATTGAGGAAAATCGTCGTAAAACTCGTACTCTGGAAAGTCTTTTCCCGACAAAAAGTAAAACTCGTCCGCCCCGTAGACCCAATGAGACCCACGTCTATCGTACACCTCTCGCGCGTACCCCTCGAGCATGGTCAAAGTATCGAAAGCCCACTTCTGATCTCCTCTAGGAGATGGTAACAGCTGTCTGTGCCTAGTGTAAACTGCAGGCACTACTCCGACTGAAACTATGGACTCACCTAACGAATCAAGATCATTTAGAGTTGACAATAACATTTCCCCATCGTTTATTCCCTTCAAGAGCACGATCTGAATATGAATACAGATACCTATATCCCTTAGACGCTTTAGGTCGTCCATCCCGCGAGAAGCCTTGGGATTACCCATGAGGCTGGCCCTGGCCTCTGGATTCGACGTGTGAAGCGACACTCTGAGTGGAGACAGTTTCTGTTCGTCCAAACGCTTCCAATCTTCTTGAGACAAATTTGTAAGCGATATGAAATTGCCAAAGAGAAATGAAAGCCTGTAGTCATCGTCCCTAAGATAGAGGCTTCTTCGCATACTTTGCGGAAGCTGAGATATGAAACAGAAACTACAATTGTTGACACAGGTCTTTATTCCGTCGAAAATGGGCGTATCAAAAGTTATCCCCATAAGGTCATCGGGCTCTTTCTCTATTTGAAAAGTCTGCATGCTAGAATCGCTTTTCAAAACTTCTAGGGTTACGTTATCTTCGGTGCCATAGAACTTGAAGTCAATTTCATCCCTCAAGACGTGCCCGTTAACCGATAGGACCCTGTCGCCGGGACAGATGTTGATGTACTCAGCCAAGCTGCCCGGTTCAATATTGCTTACTAAACCACCGCCGTGCATCCAAACCAACGAGCAAGACCCCCACATGTCGATGTGCTTCTAATTATCCTTCGCCCATACAATTAGGTCAAGAACAAGTAAACTCGCAGGTGCCAAAAGTCTGCGAGTCTACCGCTTGAAAACGCATGTCTTGATGTCTTCTCAGATAAAAAGACTACCCCCGGTGAGAAGTCGTTTCTGTCTCCTCTTCATCGGGCTCAGAATCTATCTCACCACAAGGGTCTTCATGAACCTCATTGCCGGCAACAGAAGGTTCCGGCAAACTTGTCTCTTCCTCCGGTTTCTCAGTGGATACTTCTTCTTTTGTTTCTTCTACTGGCTCCTCCATTGGTTCTTCCACTACGGCTTCTTCCACAGGTTCTTCTCCCTGTTCCGCAGGCTCTTCTACTACAGTTTCTTCCACCGGTGCTTCATTCGGTTCTACAGGCTCTTTGGGTTTCTCCTGCGGAAGTTCTTCAGTCGATTCTCTGGGTTGCGCTTCCATTGATTCTTTCTCGTGACTTTCCAAGAGAGTCTGGTCTGCTTGCTTAATGCTGAGGCTAATCTTCCTTTCGTCAGGTCTGGTTCTTAGCACTCTCACCATAACCTGGTCACCGGAGTTCACTACTTCCTCAGGTTTTGCAATGTGCTGTTGAGAAATCTCTGATATGTGAACAAGCCCTTCTACGCCAGGTTCAATCTGAACAAACGCTCCGAAAGGTGCGGTTCGCGTTACCTCACCTTTGATCTCGGCCCCTACAGGATACTTTGCCTCTACATCGTCCCACGGATCCGGAAGAACTTGCTTTCTTCCCAGTGAGATCCTGCCTCGCTCCTTGTCGACTTTCAAAACCTTGACTTCTATCTCCTGACCTTCTCTGACTACTTCCGATGGATGGTTAACCCTTCCCCAAGAAAGCTCAGATATGTGCAAGAGACCGTCCACACCGCCTAGATCGACGAATACTCCAAAGTCCGTTATACCTTTTACAGTACCCATCCTCACCTGACCCTCAGCAATGGTGTCCCACGTTTCCTTGCAAAGTCTTTCGTGGTCCTCTTCGAGAACGACCCTTTGCGATAAGATCACTCGATTTTTCGATCTATCCAATTCAAGGACCTTTAGTCTAAGAGTCTGCCCAACGTATTTAGAAAGGTCATTTACATATCCGCGCTCGACCTGCGATGCCGGGACAAAGGCCCTGACGCCTACGTCAACCACGAGCCCGCCTTTGACTTCTTGAACAACTGGAGCCTCAATGATGCTCTGCTCTCTATAGGCCTGTTCAAGGTCTTTCCAAGCCAACTCCTCATCAGCTTTTCTCTTAGAAAGTCGTAGGCTCCCATCGACTGAATCCACGTTTAGAACATAGACCATGATTTCGTCTCCAGGAGAGATATCGTAATCTCCAATCTCATCGCGGCGTTCGAGTTCCTGAGGCGAGATAATGCCTTCTGACTTGTACCCAACATCCACTAATGCTCCATTTTCATCCACAGACATGACTTTCCCTTCAACGATGTCGCCCTCACGTAGAGTCTTGAATGTCTCGTCGTATAGTTCGGCAGTCGCTTTATCCTCCACTAATTCCGCAGTATCTTCTATGACAGCTTCGTCTGACGGAGCTTCGGGAGAAGTCTCAGGAGCTTGTGCGTCTGGTTGCTCAGTACCAGTCTCTTCTTGTCCATGTCCCTCATGTAGTTCCTCTGGCTTCGTTTCCAAGTTGGTTTTTTCTAGTTCTTCCACCTTGCCTACAACCTCCTTTATAACCCAGTCGGGAGTAGACGCACCAGCAGTCACGCCTACAACATGTTTCCCTTCAAACCAAAGGGGTGACACATCTTTTGCCGACTCTGCTAAATAACATTCTACACCAAATTCCTGGACTATTCTAACTAGCTGCCCTGTATTGGCACTTGACTTGCCACCGATCACGAGAACAAGGTCGCAGTGCTGTGCCAATTCCTTGGCTGCTTCTTGCCGCAGCTCTGTAGCCGTACATACAGTATTCGATAGGTTTGCACATATACCCTTTTCCCGCAGGACGTCTAGAACCTTCTCAATATCTTCTCTCCTCGAGGTAGTCTGAGCAATAACTTCAAATGAGTCTTCCGTGCCTTCAAGCACAATTCGGTCCAAGTCAGACACTTCCCCAATGCAAAGCGCTTCCTTTCCTGCGTATGACAGTATGGCTCTGACTTCGGGATGGTTCTCATCACCAAACACGATTATCCTTCTGCCTTCATTAGCAAATTGTCTGGCCTTATCCTGTGCTTTTTTGACAAACGGGCAGGTTGCATCCACGATTTTTTCTACGGCTGACGAGAGCATTGCTCTTTCGTCAGCTCCCGTACCATGAGTCCTTAGGATCAATGTGCCCGATGACACTTGACATGGATCCGTTGCCACCTTAACACCCCGTTCGCAGAACAAATCCACCACGACGGGATTATGAATGATGGGCCCTAGTGTCCATATTGGATAAGGGCCTTCCTCCAAGGCTCTTTCTATCATTTCTATTGCTCGTTTCACTCCGAAGCAATATCCCATATGTCTGGCTAATTCTATCTGCATTATACCGCCTCATCAGATCCTAGATTATCCCACAATTCAACTATGGCCTTCATTATTTCCTCTGAACCTTTCTGAAGGTCAGATGATCTCTTCCCTGTAGTAGAGGCCACTTCAAATGGTTTGCCACAGGCCACACGAACTTTTCTCCTGAACCTATAAGTACCTCTTATGGCGATGGGAACAACAGGAGCCTTGCCCTTCATAGCGAAAAGCGCAGCACCCGCATGGGCCTCGGTTATTTCAGGAGATGACTTCCTTGTTCCTTCTGGAAAAATCCCGAGGACCTGCCCTTTTTCGAGGACTTCGAGCGACCGCCTAACAGTACCTATGTCGGCCTTTTCCCTGTTTACTGGAAATGCGTGTAGGTTTCTCAACACCCAAGCGAAAAACTTGTTATTAAATAGTTCTTCTTTTGCCATGAAATATACTGGCCTAGGAGCCAAACAGCCAATAACGCAAGGGTCCCACCATGATGTGTGATTACTGCAGATTACTACAGGACCAAATTCGGGGAAATTCTCAAAGCCTTCGCTTTCTATGTCAAACAAAATCCTCAGCACTATGTTAACTACCCATCTTACGATCATGTAGAACACTCTTGTTTCTCCTTGCAAAGTCTGATTATCTGTTCGCATACTTCATCAATGCTCAGATTAGTGCTGTCGATTACCTCAGCGTCATCAACCTTTACGAGTTTTCCCCATTCCCGTTCGAGATCTTTCGCATCCCGCCATATGAGGTCCTCTAGGACCTCGTCAAAAGAAACGACTATTCCTTTGGAAACTTGATCTTGCCATCTGCGTCTCGCCCTTTCATTCACGTCCGCAGTCAGGAAAACCTTTACTTCAGCATCTGGCATAACGACGCTGGTAATGTCTCTGCCCTCCATTACTACGCCACCAGCTTTGGCAATCTGCTGTTGCATCGAAACTAGGATCTTTCGCACGGGAGTAGCCATAGAAAGCATGGCAACCGCTCTGTCTGTTTCAGGCTCCCTAAGTTTGTCTGTGATCTCTTTCCCGCTGATCCATACACGGAATACCCCGTTGTCTTCATATCCGTTGATCTCCGCTTGGGACGCTAGAACCCCTAGAGACTCAAAATCGTCTAGCGGCAGATCTCGATCCAGGGCAAGGACTGCCAACGCTCGATACATTGCACCAGTGTCAAAATACGTATACCCAAGGGAATTGGCTACTAGCCTTGCTACAGTGCTTTTGCCTGCCCCGGCGGGACCATCAATAGCTACATTTAGCCTTTTGCATTCCATGCCAGCAAACACCTTCCGAAGTACGATTATATCAACATTTGCAGACTTTTGCCTTGTACTGCAATGGTATTGCCATTTACATCTTGCAATAAAACAATCTTAGTTTAACACGTGCCCCCATCAATTGTCAGTTGGGTTGGGATATAATTACGCTAACAGAAACAGACAGGTGCAAGGGCAATACTCGGGCGGAGATACCCTTTAAGGGCAGAAGGGGGTTACCGTATGAACTTGATTGATATTAATAGCGATATTGGCGAAGGCTTCGGGCGCTGGACACTAGGCGATGATGACCAGATTCTCGCACACATAACTTCAGCTAACATAGCGTGTGGTATTCACGCAGGGGATCCTCTCATAATGGACCATACTGTTGAGACATGCAAGCGAAGATCAGTTTCGGTCGGTGCCCATCCCGGCTTCCCCGATATACAGGGGTTCGGACGCCGCAATATGAGCATGTCACCCAAAGAAATCGAGTCTTACGTTCTCTACCAAGTAGGCGCGCTAGACGCTTTCGCTCAAAGCAAGGGAGTAAGCCTGACACACGTCAAACCCCATGGAGCGCTGTACAACATGGCTGCAGTAGATTTGGACGTAGCTCTTTCGATAGCACGGGGAATAGCCAGGGCAGGCCGAGATTTGATTATGGTGGGCCTAGCCGGATCGCTTATGCTAGACGCCGCCAAACAAGTCGGAATTCCAGGAGCAAGCGAGGGCTTTGCCGATCGTTCCTATAACCCAGACGGAACGCTAGCCCCAAGAGGTACACAGGGCGCAGTCATAGAGGATACAGATGAAATAGCAAGAAGGGCCGTGCAGATGGTGAAAGACAAAGTAGTTCTCACTCCTAATGGGCATTACATACAATTACAAGTCGATACTATATGCATACACGGAGACACGCCCGGGGCCGCATGTATCGCAAAAACTGTGATGGAGCGTCTGATTGAAAACGGCTGCAAAGTTGTTCCCCTTTGTCAGATGGTAGGGAGGTAACAGTATGAGTATCGAGCCGCTCGAATTTGGTCTACTGGGAGATGGCGCACTATCTGTCAAATTAGGCAACACAATTTCTGAAGAGATAAACGATGCGGTCCTTTATCTCTGTGACGAAATAGAACGACTCCAGTTGCCTGGAATCTCAGAAATTCAGCCTGCATATTCGTCTCTAGCGGTGCATTTTGATCCGACTATCATCTCCCACTCACACATCAAGAAAGTGACCTCTTCTTTGTGGGATCATCCCAAGAAACGCGCATTGTCGCAGCTAAAGCCTAATGTGGTTGAAATACTGGGTCATTACGGAGGCAACCATGGACCGGATCTTGCCTGGGCGTCGGAGTATCTCGGGATGCCTGTAGAGGAGATAATTAAGAGGCACTCGTCCCGACTTTACAGAGTGTATATGATAGGTTTCACGCCAGGTTTTCCATACCTCGGAGGAATGGACGAGAGCATCTCACTTCCAAGGCTTCCTGAACCAAGGAAACTAGTGCCAAAAGGTTCGGTCGGTATAGCGGGCAATCAAACAGGCATTTACCCGTGGGATACACCCGGCGGGTGGAGAATTGTTGGTCAGACAACCCATAACCTCTTTTCCCTTGAAATGGACCCACCCTCTCTACTAAGGCCAGGGGATTACGTCAAGTTTGTTCCCGCCCAAGGTTCGACTGAAGAGACAGGCTTCACGACAACTCAGCCAGGTGACCTCACTCAGCAGGCTGAAGGACCCTACGCTACTACGCAACCACACAGTCCAGAAATGCAAGCGAAATGGTCGGTAGACGGGCTTTTTGTTGATAGTCCGGGTATGCTCACTATTGTCGTAGATAAAGGCCGATTCGGTTACCGCAAGTTCGGTGTGCCAACCTCGGGGGCTGCGGACGTGCGATCCTACGCTCTAGCAAACACTCTATGCGGCAACAACTCAAACGAAGGGTGTCTTGAATTCACCATACAGGGACCTACTTTAGTTGCCCAGATGGATCTAACTGTAGCTGTAACAGGAGCTCCTGCCCCAGTCAGCGTAGATGGGCAGCAGGTACCTTCAGACGCTCCTATTTTCCTTAAAGAAGGACAGACTCTAGATATTGGCAGAACTGCCCTAGGATTGCACGGGTATGTAGCAATTGCTGGAGGTATACAGGTTCCGGCAGTTCTCGGCTCAAAATCCACTTATCTAAAGAGTGGATTTGGTGGCTACTTGGGAAGACAACTGAGATATGGGGATACCTTGAGGATTGGGCCTGCTCCTTCCTACACCTCGATTCTACAGAGTCACAAAACCAACCAGAAGAAAGTTAGGCCTTTGGATTTTCGAATGCTCGGAGAACCGTGCGTTTTTCTGCGTATATCGCCGGGTCCTGAGAGTTCTGAACCTATATTGTCAATCTTGACAAGCGCAACGTACCAGATTAGACAAGATTCTGATCGCATGGGCTTGCGATTGGAGGGGCCTAGACTACTAGAAAAAGGAGCAGACATAATATCTGCTCCTGTGGTTCCCGGAACCGTACAAATAGCTTCTGATGGAAGACCTATGCTGCTCCTTTCAGATAGCCAAACAACAGGCGGCTACACAAGGGCAGCAACAGTGCTGACTACTGATCTACCTCTTGCATCACAGCTTAGGCCAGGCAGCAAGGTACGATTCAGGCTGACCTCTAACCCATAAAGCATGCTCAACTGCAGATCTACAAGAAGCGTTTTAGCTTCGGGTTATCTATGATACCCGGGATACGACCACGTTTTGCAACGGGTTTGCCTTCAATCTCTTTTATGTCCATAGTCATATCAATAGGCCTGGCAGAAGAGATGTAGCTCCCCACGCCGAATGAATCGGCACCAACCTGGGACAATTTGGCTATCCGCTCAGGATCTAGTCCGCCTGAAACGAAGATCTGAACGTGCCCAAACCCCGCCAAATCCAAACGTGCTCTTGCTTCCTTTACAAGATCATCTGTTACTCCACCGCGTTCGGAAGGAGTATCCAATCGAATGGCACCCATGTCATCTCCAAGGACTTCTGCAACTCTAAGCGCTTCCTCACATTCGTCCTTGAAAGTATCTACGAGAATTGTCCGGGGCGCATCTTTTGGCATGTGCGTATCGTACGCTACAGCAGCCCTAACGGTATCACCCATAATCAGGACAAGAGAATGGGGAATGGTGCCCACAGGTTCAAGGTCCAAAAACTTGGCCCCCAAAATGCACGCGGCTCCATTGGCCCCGCCTATAACAGCAGCTCGTTCCATTACCGGGGCTACCGCTGGATGTATGTGCCTTGCGCCAAAGCAAAAGAACGGCTTGCCACCGGCTGCATCCTTGCACTCACTGGCTCTTGAGGCCCAGGCAGACGAACTGGCCAAAATCCCCAAAAGCGCAGTTTCATATGGACCGAAAACTGAATAGGGGCCCTTGATCCTCAAGACCGGCTCTTTAGCTTGAAAAGTTTCGCCCTCTTCAATACCCC
The DNA here is from genome assembly GCA_018052455.1 of Candidatus Fermentithermobacillaceae bacterium. Taxonomy (GTDB): domain Bacteria; phylum Bacillota; class Sulfobacillia; order Fermentithermobacillales; family Fermentithermobacillaceae; genus UBA3907. Next base: position 16,952 of record JAGPNE010000006.1, read on the forward strand.
ATGCTTCTACGGGCAACCCGTTGAGCAAATACAGACACTCTTTCATACCAGCCAAAACCCCCGGTCTACTCGGGAATATTTCGGCAGTTACGTTAGTATCCGATTTGCCCTCTTTGCTTAGTATCTCATTGGTACGGACAAAGTACACGTCCGCAGTTGCGCCTGATATGATCTCTTCGTGAGTAGCAGAAAACAACCTATTCTTCTCAGGGGCAAATTCCCTTACATCATCAACTGTGTGGAACTTGATCTTATGGTTTTCTGACATGGTCTTCTCCTTCCTGCCCTGCTCGCGCCGTATTGTACAGATCATGAATTTCCTTAGGGTGCAGATAACGCCACTTGCCCTGCTCTAGACCCGAGAGGCTCAGAGGCCCTATTCTAGTTCGTGTGAGCCGCTTGACATCGTAGCCTAAAGCTAAACACAGTTCCTTTACTAGGTGTTTCTGCCCTTCGTGCACACCTATTAGGATTCGTTTGCTATTGCGTTTTGTCTCTAGAAACCTAGCATAATCAGGGTATACCTTTTTGCCTCCAATAACCATACCCGATAACAAACGATCTAGATCATCCCTCTTCGCAGGCCCCGTGAATTCGACTACGTACTCCTTTACCACTTCGTATCGGGGGTGTGTGAGCAGCTGAGCCAAGGCACCGTCGTTTGTAAGCAGGACCAATCCCTCTGCGTCCTGGTCCAGACGACCGACGGGAAATACACGTTCCTTTACCTGAGAAACCAGCGATACTACCGTTGGCCTGCCATGAGGATCTGAACAAGATGACAGGTAACCTCTTGGTTTGTTCAGCATTATGTAGACATAAGGCTCTCTCCCAGAGACTTTTCGGCCACTAACGCAAACCTCGTCTTTACCGGGTAGAACCTTTTCCCCCAAAACAGCAACCCTGCCGTTTATGAGCACCTTTCCTTGTTCGATTAGTTCGTCTGCGTGACGCCGCGAACAGACTCCAGACTGAGCCAAGAATCTAGACAGCCGTATCGGAGTCGCCAAGCGTTCTGAGTCGTACATAAGCACCAACTCTTCAAGATCTTCACACGTACCGCTCCAACCATGAATATAAAATGCCCGGGCCCTCAAGGACAATGTCGGTGCACGGGGCCTTCGCATGATTTCTTACTTCTCCAAGAAACATCCTAGGGTCAACCTTGCCAGCCACAAACTTGCCGTTATCTAGCTGAGAGAGTGTGTAAGGATTTAGGGTAACTCCCAACAATCGAGTGCTATCCTTGACAGCAACCCCACAGCCAACCTGAGAAAGACGGTCTAAGACCCGTTCCCACAATATGACTTCTCCCGACAATAATAGCATGATTGGGTGGTCAAAAACGAACAAGACGGGCATATGCCCATCCCCTGTATTGCTGCCAGAGCTACCTAATGCCTCAAGGATTTCAAGAAATACACCCGGGTTTACAATCCCTCTTATGTACACAGTACGCTGCTTGCCATCGTCTGCCAGATGTGCTCCAACCTTGCGACCATGCCCTTGAAGAAAGAGGCCATTTGGTAGGGTTATAGCGTTTGCCCCCTCATATGAATCTCCAGTCCCAGGTCTGTCTATGGGCGTATCAGGTAACTTAGGCAAGCTCATTACCCTCCAGATTGCATTCATCTCCTTGGCGAGTTTTCTCGGATCGCTGCTTCGCGTAGCACCTGTGGCCAAGATCAACGAATCAGCTGCCACCATGGGTGAAAGCCTCGAGAACGCGCCGTCCAATAATACTGCACAATCCAAAGGAGCAAACTCTATGACCGAAATCAGATCTTCCGTGTTGGTAGGGCCTGCCAAGACAACCTTACCGGTAGAACGAGATATTCCAACATATATAGGGCCCAGAGCACAATCCACACCAGTATACCTTAGGTTTTCAAAGTCTGCCGGCGAAGATTCTAGCAAGGATAAGGCACTTGCCACCGTCGCTCCCTTAGGCACAAAAATCCTAGGCTTGGGAAGACCCGTTATGTTGTCAAAATCCTCTCCGTCATAGCCTATACTAGTGAGAAAAACGTCTTTGCCATTCGACTCAAAGAATTTCGTCGTCTCAAGAAGAGTAGTAGTCTTGCCCGTGTTCTTGGCGGTGCCTGCAACACCAATAACAATCCGCATCTAGTTCCTCCACCGTTTCTTTGTATGGAATTTCTGGTTCAATTAGAAACTCTATCTAGTAAATGTCCTTTTTCAGTCAACTACAAGACTCTACATTATTTCGGTTACCGTATCTTTACCAGCTCGCCCTGGGTACGCTCCATCGTCTTTGTCTCCCAAGATCCCTTCGTACAGTGACGCGACAAAGTCATCGCGTTCGGACAGTCTTTTCAAGACATTTACGATATCATCTCTGAGCCTAGAAGCCATCTCGTCTGCCTCCGAAGTAGGGGATATACCCCCGTGTCCGAAAAACCTAAGAGCGGCTGCGGTAGCCTTAAGAGTGTCGATACGTGCAGGCACAGTAATGGGACCGCCAGCGTACGCCTCGTCAGAAGATGCTATCGTAACAGCCTTTGCGCCCGAGTTAAGAGCAAGAGCGGCGTGAAGGGCAGTCATCACTGATGACTGACACCGGTCCTGGGTCTGCGTAAGAAACCCTACAGGGGCACCAGGCCATATGGGTGCATCAATTATGGACGAAAGAGTCCTCATTTTGGCCACATTGAAATCAATGAAATTGTCATCCATTATGCCCGTAATAATGGCCTCTGGCGAATTAGCAAATAGTGGTTGAAGTAACGGTTTGCCCCCAAGTAGCACGCCGGCAGTAGCTACTACCAACATTCCTGCAAAAGCCTTCGCAGCGGGAACCCCACACAGTTCTTCATTCGTGACAACGTCATATGGCAGATTGTATTTGGCCGCTAGCTTCATCGACTCTACGCCGTCTACCGCTAACCTTTCTGGATCGGTTCCTGCACCCAGACTCCCATAAACTATGTTTACTTTTGTAAGATCTGCACCCGAAAGATGTGCTAGCACCACTGTTTCCGGTGTGTTGAGCCCCCTATGGGCCCGAACCTGCCAGAGAGTCCCAGGAAGAAGAGCGCTCTTGATCAATCTCAGGTTATCTAGCGTAATGACAGTTCCATCGTGTTGGTGACTCCAGGCTTGTTCTAGGAAGCCTTCAGTCCTTGCTCCCCATGAAGGATCAAAATGGACCACGCCCCGGGCGCCCCATGCAACTGAAATGATACTGTGATATGCATCCATTTCTGGACAACCTGTGCCATACTGCACAAGCACGTTGTAGTTGTTGAGTATGTCTTGCGCTATTGGAAAAATCATGTCGTTCTTCTTGTCTCTCAACATGGCGATTTCTTTAATCTCTTTCTGCGTAAGAAGCCTGGTATGTGAAACAGGCTCTCCTGTTTCATACCAGCGCCTAACCTCTCCCGAGCACAGCCTTGCATATTGCCCCCGAAGAGTCTCCAATTCCCTCGTCTTGTTTTCGCGCCTTGCTTCTTCGATCTCCAACCTCAACTCAGCTCTTTTTATGCCCGGGCTTGTCCTTCTCGATGCCCAGTCAATTAGCTGTTGAGCCACTCGAACGCAAAGATCTCCGACTTCTTTGTCGAAGAACTCATAGGTAAATCCCTGTGTCAGATCGCTTTTCTCCTGTGGCCTGCTTCCTGCTAAAGATACAATTTCCTTTCCTTCTACGTAATCTACAGCTGCCTCCGCAGGAGCATCTGGTCCGAACCCCGCATCAAATCCCAACTCTTGTGCCATCTCAGGTCGCATGCTGAGTCCGCCCACAACAAGTTTGGTGGTATGCCTAAGGCCAGAAGCGTCACAGAGATCCACGAATTTCGCGAGTATTTCAGATGTGCCATAGCTCAGAGCACGGCTTACCATCAAAAAATCAGGCCTTTCCTCAAGTGCTCTGGCCACGATTTCTTCAGGAGTAAGGTCTGGCGGTAGTAACGTGACCTCATGCCCCCGATCGAGCAGTTTTCGTCTTATCAGTTTTAGACCGACATCATGAACAGGGTCTAGAGGTGCGAGTAGTACTCTTTTGGGGTGAGCTACATCTTTACTCGGTTGACCCAACACAATCTACCTCCTGACTGTACCATCTATAGTCCGCGGAGGGTCTATATACATAGCCCCTTAATCTTATCCTTACGCCAGGTCCACCCATTTCACAGGATACGACGTCCGCATCTTCGAATCCCAGTTCGGCCATGAGTCTTAGTCCCAGGCTCTTTCCTTCTTCTAGATCATTGCAAACAATGAATGTCTCAAGGTCGCATCCGTCAAGAATCCGATCTCTGACTGACATTCTCGATTCCCCCTCGAGGGCCCATCATATCTGCCCAGTATGTATTGACGTCTTTTATCACGTTGTCTATGTGAAAAGCCATCGCCTGTCTTGCTCCTTCATCGTCTCTTTCGAGGACTCTGGCAAATATCCGTTTGTGGTCTTCTACCATTCTCGAGCCGATTTTTGCTCTTATATACTCAAGCGCTCGTCCAACCTCAGGGTCGTGGTAGATCACGTCAAGCGCACTTAAGAGGACTTTGTTTTTTCCGGCTTCTGCCAATGCTCTGTGAAACTCTACGTCTTTTTCTACTCCAGAACTCCCTAAGGTCAGCAATTGCTCATGCTCCTTGATTATCGTCTCAATGTTCCTGAGGTCTTTGTCTGTTGCATTCTGCGCAGCCAGGTACGCTGTTTCTGTCTCGATAGCTCTACGGGCGACTAAGACGTCTATCAGTTCTTGTCTTTCACTAATCCTCAGACTCTCTACAAAAGCTGTATGGGTCCTGCTCTGAGCCTTCGCATTGAGCCACTCCGTGAGTGCTTTGTCGCCCAGAGGAGTGATGACTCTTCCTACACGACCTTCGGCGCGCACGTACCCCTTGTCCTCAAGGTCCCTAAGAATTCGTCCCGCCGTAGCCTCTGACACAGATGTCCCCTCTTGCACCATCTGGCGACTGAGATTCCATGCGCCTATAGGCGTCGAAGATCCACTCAGAATCTTGAGGGCTGTATAATGGGTGTCATTACAATCGATGCTCAGAGTCATCCCTCCTACTGGCATTCCTACTATAATTCACAGGTGTTACAACCTATTCCTTCAGCAAAACCACGGCCTCGACCTCAACGCAGCAGTCAAGAGGTAGTGAGGCAACTCCAACCGCCGACCTCGCATGCTTCCCTTTGTCGCCAAACACCTGTACGAAAAGTTCAGAAGCTCCGTTAACCACTTTTGGCGCGTCGGTAAAGTCTGGTGTTGATGCCACAAAACCTACCAACTTAACTATGCGTTCTACGTTATCCAATGAGCCTGCAACGCTCTTGACAGCTGCCATGATGTTGAGAGCACACTGTTTCGCTTCTTGGTACGCATCTTCAAGAGTAACGTCGCTGCCGACCTTACCTTTCACACGGAGTTTCCCGTCTCTGAATGGAGTCTGTCCCGAAACATAAACCCAATTGCCGGCTCGCACTGCGGGCACATAAGCAGCTACGGGCGCAGGAACCTCTGGAAGCGACAGGCCAAGTTCAGTCAGTCTTTCTTCAATCTTCATATTTACCTACCTCCGATTAAGTTGTACAAAGACAGCCTATATTTGGATTGCTTCATCATTGATGAGCAGCCATCTATCATGATATCACTCACCAGCATTGGATACAATCGCCAGGACGCCATAGCCCTAGCAGACACGTGACTGGGCCGCGCAAAGGCGTTACAATGTCACCATATGGTGCTCATCTCGTTTCGCAATATTTGCTTCGGAGGAATGACATCTTGCAGATGGCAACGCAACTTGAGTGTTGGATAGCCGTTGTAGGGCTTTTAGCCTTAATAGCATGGTTTTTGTATGTTGATAACACTTTTCTGCAAGTAACCAAGTACCAGATCCCGCTCGATGCACTTCCGAAAGAGTTTGATGGATTTCGCATAGCGCTTGTCTCCGATCTCCATGGAAGCATATTTGGTATGAACCAGTCTCGCCTCGTGTCGGAAATAAGTGAGTTCCAGCCTGACATGATTGCAGTTGCCGGCGATCTTTTCGACGAAAGACCGTTTACCCGTGGACCCGCTGAATCTTTCGTCAAAAATGCCAAGGATATAGCACCGATTTTCTACGTTACGGGTAATCACGAAGTATGTTCAGAGTCTCTAGATCTGTTCATAAGCGAAATGAATGACTATGGAGTGATCTTTCTGAGAAACGATGCAGTAGACATATCTAGAGGGTCTTCTCGGATCACACTAATGGGAATTGACGATCCTCTGATATTTGACCAGCATACGAACGGACAGAAAGAATGGTGTAGACAGTCTTTGTCAGATATAGCAAGCAGCATCGACGAGGATGTCTTCACCGTTCTAATGTCTCATCGTCCTGACCTAATCGAACTATACGCATCTTCCGGAGTAGTAGACCTAGTTCTCTCAGGACACGCTCACGGTGGAATGATCCGAGTACCTGGAATAGGCGGTCTCATTTCCGCTGGTCAGGGGTTTTTGCCTAGATACACTGAGGGAATTTACCGAGAAAATAACACAACCATGGTGGTCAGCAGGGGTCTGGGTAACAGTGGACGGTTTCAGGTGCGGATCTTTAACAGACCTGAAATCGTCCTAATAACCCTGACTAAGCAGTAAAATACCATTATGTCCTAAACTTTCACATACTTCCAGTGCCCTGACTTGAACCTCAGTCCTGCCAAAACACATCGTATCATCATATCCGAGGCCATACCGATCCACGCACCTACCAAACCTAGCCCCAACTTTATAGCAAATACATAAGCAAAGAGCACTCGGACTCCCCAGAAGCCCGCCATAGTGATAAACAGAGTCCATTTCACGTCTCCAGCTCCTCGCAACGCTCCCGTGAACACGAACTGCGAAATCATGAAAGGTTGAGAGATCGCGATTAGCCTTAGTGCTGTTTCGGAAAGGCGAATGACACTAACATCATCTGTATACAAGTACGCAAAATACCCTCCGAAAAAGAAATATATCGTACCTACCAAAACTCCAACTAAAGCGCCTATTTTCGCGGTTTCCCACCCAATCCTTTCTGCTTTCCTTGAGTTCTTTGCGCCCAAACTCTGCCCTACCAACGTAGTAGACGATATCTGAAAAGCTGTCCCTGGAGCAAAAGACAACCCCTCTATGTTCAGTGCAATCTGGTGCGCAGCATAAGTATTGGTCCCAAAACTCGACACTATTTTGGCAAACGCCATCTGCCCGCTCCTAAGAACAAGCTGTTCGAGCGCAGCAGGTATGCCTATGTTGAGGATCCTTTTTACGATCTTTGGGTCGAACTTGAAAGAATCGTGAATAGTTATCTTTATCGCTTTGTCTCCTTTGAATACCCTGTTAAGCATAAATACACAGGCAACAAGGCGAGATAATGAAGTAGCGGCAGCCGCTCCTGCTACTTCCATCTTTGGGAAACCAAAGTGCCCAAAAATTAGAAAGTAGTTAAAGACTATATTGATCACATTGGCCGCTATATTAACTACCATAGGGGTCTTGGTATCACCTGCTCCCCTTAGTGCAGCCGTTAGACTTATGCTAGCGGCCCACATAGGGATGCTGAGACACACGATTCTAAGATATTGTGTGCCCGGACCTATAACATCTTCTTCCGCGCCCATGAAAAGCAAGATATCTTCGGCAAATACAAGACCTACCACCATGAGAACTACTCCCATTGATACGGCTATCATGAGAGCCTGTCTTGCTACATTTGATGCTTCACGAGGTTCGTTCGCACCCACAAAGCGGGCAACAAGAGCAGTTGCTCCTACATTTAGCGCTATGAAAACAGCCATAGCGACCATCATCGGTTGGTTCGACAGTCCCACCGAAGTGATGGCCCAAGGTCCGAGTCTCCCCACCATAATCATGTCTGCCATCGATATTAGGGTCAAAAGGATCTGCTCTATTAGCGCCGGTACTGCGAGTTCAAAAACGTGTTTCCGAATAGAGGTGCTGTCCATTCCTACATCCTCTAAGTCGCCTATCTGTACTTCGGAACGGTCAGAAACACTACTAGGTTCGCTTAGCTTAGAAGTACCTTTCGCAGGATGTGCTGTACCCTCTTCAAGTCCTTTAGAAAGAGGCGAGTTCTCCGTTACTTCAGCTTCATTAGTAGGGTCATCCATGCTTTGTGTCACCATCCGATTTCAAATGCTCCCGAAAACCTGGCCTGAGTCTTCTACATATTCTAGTTAATTTTATTTCTGTACACAAAGCATTTTACACTTATTCAGCAAACAAGGCAAATCACAAGAAGCGGACTCGTCTACTCTCTAGCAGCGGTTGTCAGTCGGGCTTCAAAGGGGGAAGGTCGCTTATGGAGTTGAGCGATGTCTTTTTCAAAAACTCCTCTGTTGTACCGTAAAGCTTCGGCCTTCCAAGGGTCTTTTTCCGCCCTACCTCCTCAATCAGCCCCTTTTCCATGAGGGTATCTATGCTCGCCTCTGGATTTACTCCTCGAATTGCTTGAATATCTTGCCTGGTTACTGGTTGACAATATGCGATTATGGACAGGGTTTCTAAAGCTCCTCTGGACAAAGGCACTTGTACCTTTCTCTCAAAAGCCTGGGATATGATCTTGCCTACCTCGGGTCTTGTGGCTATCCGTAGACCGCCGGCTACTCTTTGTACATATATTCCTCGTGCTAAATAAGCTCTATCCAGAGTATCTATGGCTCGTTCTATTTCTTCTAGAGAAACGCCCAGACCAATAGACAGATTCTCCAACTTGACCGGCTCGTCGGAACTGAAAAGAACCGCTTCGACCAAGACGTCTAGATCCACATATCTCAGCTCCTGTCATCCTGACGTTTGGTTGTAAAAACTATGTCCCCGAATTCTTCTGGCTGTTTGGCAAACACTTTCCTTCTCTTGATGAGCTCCAAGAGAACGAGGAAATTGAGAATGCAAGCCTGCTTAGTTGTGTCTGCAAACAAAGAAAAACTCAATATGTTGTGCTGCGAGGCGAGTTTGGTCACTTCTTTCCAGAACCACCTAAGGTGTTCTGAGAAACTCCTCTTTAGCACTAGAACCGAATGCCTCGGTTGCTCTCGATCACTCAAAAGCCTCAGGGCAACCTCTGTCAGTTCAGAGACATCAATAGCAGCGGTTTCAATACGGTGTGAGTCAGCAAGACATGAGACATATCCGCGATCATACATATACTCCGATGAGAGCATCAGATCGCTAATCTCTTCTATCGCCAGCATAAACTCTTCTTCATCCAGAAGGACTGGAACACTTTCTTCCTGAACTATGGAGTCTTCATCTATCTCTTGTAAGCAAGATTCGTGCTCCTGGACTTTCGACTGCGGCAATAGCCATTTCACTTTGGCCAATACCAAAAACGACGCGTCAACCAGCAAATCCACGGAGTCATCCAACATGATCGCACCGTTTTCAACCTGTTCCCGGAGTGTTCTGCACAATGGAGCCAGTTGCAGCACTGACATTCTTAATACACCCTAGCTATCTGATGAAGATCCGAGATATGGCCATCGCCATCCACTGGGCGAAACCCATATATCCGGTCACCAGAGGTTGCATAACGGCGGAAACCACACCTAGGACCATTAGTGCTACCAAAATCACGAATCCGTACCGCTGTATCCAATCCCAAGAATGCCGCGCGCTATTGGGAATATAGTTAGCCAAAATGTTTGAACCATCAAGAGGAGGCACGGGAATGAGGTTAAAAAAGCCAAGCCCTGCATTTATCCAAGCCCCAACCTCTAACACTGTAGGAATGTACCTAAGGGCACCTGGAAAACTGACAAAAACAAGAAGGATCACTGTTAGAACTTCCAAAACAAGCGCAGTTACCAAGTTTGCCACCGGGCCAGCCAAGGAAATCCTGGCCATATCTCTTTTCGGGTTCTGCAACCTGTACGTATTAACGGGAACCGGCTTGGCCCACCCAAAACCAAATATCAAGAGCATCAAGGCTCCGACTATATCGATATGGGGCCACGGTTCTACGGTCATCCTTCCCAGTAGCTGGGCAGTATCATCGCCAAGATTGTAGGCCGTCCTGGCATGTGCATATTCATGTACGCTAATAGCTAGCAAAAAACCTGGCACGCGAAGGATCATACGCGCAAATTCACCTGCCATCAAGACACCTCCCGGTCGCGCATTGCTTGAATCATACCATGACATGTCAAAAACAGTACTATCTTATCACAATATCTTTCTACGCAACGCTGCTTTACCCTCAAACTATTCATTCTGGGAGTATCCTTGTCCTGCCTAAAGAGGGAAAGTTGCACATCTGGTGCATAGTCAGGGTCATGCGCGCGGATGGCTTTTTGCATAGACGTCTTTAAGTCTATCCTTTGTAACATGGGTGTAGATTTGCGTAGTAGAAATATCGGCATGTCCAAGCATCTCCTGTACCGATCTTATATCGGCACCGTGTTCAAGCAGATGAGTAGCAAAAGAGTGTCTTATGGTGTGGGGAGTAACTTCCTTAGGAATGCGGGCCTCATCAGCGTACTTTTTCACCAGTTTCCATACACTTTGCCTCGTCATTCGTATGCCGCTTTGGTTCACGAATAAAGAAAGTTCCTTCGGATTATTGACTAGATTAACGCGCCCATCTTCAATGTAAGACCTCACTGCTGCTACGGCGATTTCCCCCATTGGGACGACTCTTTCTTTTGAACCTTTTCCCATGCAGCGGACGAAGCCTTCACGAAGATCCACATCACCCAAGTTGAGATTTGTCAACTCGGATACGCGCAGGCCTGTCGCATAGAGCACCTCAAGAATCGCTTTGTCGCGCAACCCAATAGGCGTAGACGGATCAGGTTGGTCCAAGAGTCTTTCGATCTCGGGCAAGGTCATGACTTTTGGGAGTCTGCGCTCAAGACTAGGTGACGAGAGGTTTTCGGAAGGGTCCTTCAATATGTGCCCCTCCTTGAGCAGGAACTGATAGAGAGACTTTATTGCGGCTAGACGTCTTGCCACCGTTGCGGTAGACTTTCCTCTCCTCCTGAGAAACATCAAGTAGCTAACTATTGTAGAGGGCGTAACAGTCATTAGAGTCTCAGATGAATGGTCTTCGAGAAACACCTGGTAGTCTCTTAGATCTGCTCCATACGACTCCAACGTGTTTGGAGACAACCCCTTTTCGTGCTCCAAACTTTCAAGGAACTTCTTAGAAATCTCGTCCATGACCCGGATATCCTCTCGTCAGAAGTGGCACTCTCAGATATCTGAAAGTGCCACTTGCTCTCCTTGTACCCTATTCACACCTCAGAATGCTCAGAAGGTTTCTCTTCAGCAACCTTCTGCTGTACGTTCCTATACTCGTTCGAGGAACTCATCTCATCTAAGAGTTCCAATCTTCTGTTTATTGCGTCTAACGTAGCACGGACACAGGCTTCGCCAACTTCCCTTCGTACCAAAGCCGCACCTAGAAGATATTCACAGTTCAGACCTGCTCCCGACAGCCCAACCAAGACGTTCACTGCATCTTTCTGCCCTACTTTCACCGATTGCACGTCGTCAACAAATATCTCGCTTGACGGTGGAATTGTAAGGTTGGCAGCCAGACACGTAGCGCGCGCAATTGCATAAAGAACTGACCTTGGGCTCAGATCTCCCTCGCTCCTGCCTGTGTAACTTACTATCTCATCTTCGTGATTCCGCTCGAGGGAAACGCATACCTCGCTAGTACCCTTCTTTGCGTCTGTCTTCACTTCCAGGCTAACGAATCTCAAACGATCGTCAGCAGGCGGCATCTTTGTCTTCACTTGCGCCACAGATACTTTCCGGCGATCAACGTTTATGTTCCATTGAGCCTTGAGCGCGCTTTCAACATCCCTAACAATTTGCTTGGGACTGCGATCCAACCCGGTTAAAATATGGATTTCCTTGATGGCACCCCAATCATCAACAACAACCCGCGCCTTTTGAACACCCGGTAGACACGCAAGAAGAGCTTCGATATCTTTTGTACTTACAATTCGGTCGTTGCTCAATGCATTCCCTCGCAGACTAGCTTATGTTGGAATCTTATCTTGCATTGTGAGTCAGTTCGTACCCGCGCCGTATTGCTTGTTCGTTAACTCCCAAAAGACTGTGATACCTCTCATGAATCACACTAGGCAAAACGCCAATTACGGTCTCCAGCGAGACTATATCTTGTGCTCCTAAGAGGCTACCAAGGCACACCATGTTTGCAACACGTGGCGAACCCAGATTCTGAGCCTCTGTATTCGCCGGAATGCGGTAAAGTTTGACATCATCGCGAACATCGGCAACATCGATCAGATCCGAATTTATGATCACGCAACCGCCTGGTATCACGGTGTGAATGAATTTTTCAAACGAGGGAGAGTTCATAGCCAAAAGAGCAGTCGGCTCTGCAACCACAGGAGATGCTATAGTCTCATCTGCTATACATACTGCACAGTTTGCGGTGCCTCCGCGCATTTCAGGACCATAGGAAGGAAGCCACGATACAGCCTTGCCCTCTTCCATGCCAGCGTAAGCAAGAAGAGTACCTATCAGCATGACTCCTTGTCCGCCAAATCCTGCAAAAACTATCTCGTGATTCATTCTACTTCCCTCCCTCGCTTTTGAATTCGCCCAACGGATATTCCGCTATCATATCAGTCTCAATCCACTTAAGGGCGTTAGCCGGGGTCATTCCCCAGTTGGTCGGACAACTAGACAGTAATTCCACCATAGAAAATCCTTTTCCTTCTATTTGATTCACAAAAGCCTTCTTGATGCCTTGCTTCGCCTTCATGATGTTAGGGTTATCATGAAGAGAAAACCTGGCAACGTAATAGGAACCTTCGACTTCGGCTAGGATCTCGGACATTCTGAGAGGAAAGCCCTGTGCAAGCGGGTCCCTGCCACCAGGCGAGGTGGTTGTTTTCTGCCCAACAAGCGTAGTAGGCGCCATTTGGCCACCGGTCATGCCATATATGGCATTGTTTATGAATATGACAGTTATGTTCTCTCTCCGCGCCGCAGCGTGCAAGATTTCGGCTGCTCCAATCGATGCAAGATCACCGTCACCTTGGTACGTGAAAACTATGCGGTTCGGTAGCACCCTCTTGATCCCGGTTGCCACCGCAGGCGCACGGCCATGAGCCGCTTGTTGGAAGTCAACGTCAAAATAGTTGTAAGCAAACACCGAGCACCCTACCGAAGCAACGCCTACGGTTTCCTCCTGAATTCCCAGCTCGTCTATTACTTCTGCCACAAGCCGGTGCGCTATTCCGTGAGTGCATCCCGGGCAATAGTGAGTTACCGCGTCAGTAAGAGATCTGGGGCGCAAGTATACGGGCTTCATATCTCATCACCTCCGTGTACTTTTTCGAAATAGTCTGTAATAACTGGTGTCTTGCCTGATATCATCTCGCGCACACGCTTTTCTATGGCCTTGGGCATTGGGATTGCACCACCGGTCCTACCGTAGAAACAAACCGGCGCTCTGCCTTCGACCGCCAGTTTCACGTCTTCTACCATCTGGCCTGTAGACATCTCTACACATAAGAATCCTCTGGCACGCTCAGCAACTTGGTCAAAGGCCTCAAAGGGAAACGGCCAGAGAGTAATAGGACGGATGAGGCCGATTTTGATCCCTTCCTTACGTAGTTTCTCCACAACCGAGGTGCATATTCTAGCAATTGTTCCATATGCAACCAAAAACCACTCAGCATCCTCGGCATATTTTGTCTCATACATAACCTCATTGTCTTCCATGAGAGAATACTTTTGATATAGCTTCCAGTTATGGGCATCTAGCACTTCGGGATCTAGATATATCGATGTAATTAGGTTGGCAGGACGACCCTTTTTCCCCGTAGTAGCCCATGGCTTTTCGCTGATGGAAGATGCGTCCACTTCTTCAGGGAACACTACTGGTTCCATCATCTGGCCCATCATGCCATCACCTAGGATCATAACTGGATTACGGTATTTTTCGGCCACTTCAAAAGCCTTGGCCATTAGATCGCAAGCTTCTTGAATAGTAGATGGTCCATAGACAAGAAGTCTGTAGTCACCATGCCCTCCACCCTTTGTTGCCTGGAAATAGTCGGACTGCGAAGGTTGGATCCCGCCAAGACCAGGACCGCCTCTTGCCATGTTTACGATTACGCACGGAAGCTCAGCGCCTGCTATGTACGAAATTCCTTCCTGCATCAACGATATTCCCGGACTGGAGGATGATATGAGTACCCTAGCCCCAGCTCCCGCTGCACCATACACCATGTTTATGGAGGCAACCTCACTTTCGGCCTGCACAAACGCTCCCCCGACTTCCTGAAGACGCCAAGACATATACTCTGGGATCTCATTCTGTGGAGTTATGGGATATCCGAAGAAATATCGACAGCCTGCACGGATTGCAGCTTCTGCTATAGCCTCGTTTCCTTTCATGAGAATGGGTTTTGCCAAAACGTTCACCTCCTGTTTGATTAGCGAAAAACCTCTATGACCGCATCAGGACACATTCGAGCGCAAAGAGCACAGCTTATGCACTGCGCCTGCGCCTCATCCTCTACTACCGCAGGACGGTATCCAAGTTTGTTGATTTCGTTTCCAAGTTTTATGATCTTCTTAGGGCATGCTTCAATGCACAATCCACAACCCTTGCAGTTGTCTTGCCTGAAAGTGACCCTTTTCTCCAATGTCTTCCCTCCTCGTGTATCGTGATTGCCATGTACGCAATAGAACAACTACTTAGGAAATACGAATATTCTCTTTTGTGCAAGAGCTTTTTCTATTCTGTCCTCAGACAGTTTGTTCGCGGCTTCATTCGTTCCGATTCCGTGCTCCTTAGCTATCTGGAATATGGAAGCCAGCGTGTCATGTATCTTCGACACTTTGGCAAAAGCCCAATCCCTGTTGTACCCGCCTGGAGCCAATTCGCTCGCTACGTTTATGACTCCACCGCCATTGGCAACAAAATCGGGCGCATAAAGGATGTTCCTCTTGGCTAAGGCCAAGGCGTGTCTTTCTTCAAGTAGCTGGTTGTTAGCGCTTCCACATACGATCTTTGCTTTGAGACGTTCTACGCTCTCATCATTAATTACTCCGCCAAGCGCGCAAGGTGCAAAAATATCACATTCAATGTCGAATACCTCTTCAACGGGTATTGCCTCCGCTCCCAACTCCACGGCCTTTTGTACCTTGTCAGGGAAGATGTCAGCAGCGTATACTTTAGCTCCAGCCTTGAGGAGATCCTCGATGAGGTAATACCCTACATTCCCTACGCCCTGAACTACCACTTTCCTTCCAGACAGATTCTCATCTCCAAATACTTCGCCAACACATGCTTCCATTGCCCTGAAGACTCCAAAGGCAGTGACTGGTGACGGGTTGCCGCTGGTACCTGCAAGCCCTACTACATGCTCTGTTGAGGTCCTTATGACTTCCATATCATCGGTGGTAGTGCCCACATCCTCTGCGGTAATGTATCTGCCGCCCAGCGTATCTATGAACTTGCCAAACGCACGAAACAGTTCCTCTGACTTATCCTTAGACGGATCCCCTATTATTACCGACTTACCCCCTCCTAAGCCAAGACCCATCGCAGCACTCTTGTAGGTCATACCTCGAGCCAGCCGCAGAGCATCCGTAAGAGCTTCTTCTTCGGATTTGTAGGGCCACATCCTTGCTCCACCTAAGGCCGGTCCCAACGTTGTATTGTGGATTACAATTATGGATTTCAAACCGGAAACCTTGTCATAGTTGAAAACTACTTGCTCGTAATCCTTTGCCTCCATTGCTTTGAAAACTTCCATGTGAATCCCCCTTTTTGTTAATTATGATGCAGACAGATTTCTCTAGAAACCGCCATTTCGCATAGACTATTAATAGGTTAAGAAGCAATAACCATGCCAGCTTCCGTTCATGAAAGGTATCAATCCCCTAACGGCATTTCAGACTATCTGAGACAAAATAGCGTGAACAAAGACTGCAATTTCGTGCACATTTTCATACCGTGCATGCACATACATGCACGCAATACTTTGTCTTTACTTTCACATAGTCAGGATTGAGATGTACATTTATCTGCGAAGTCGTATTTCTGCATCTTATAGTAAAGAGTTCTAATACTTATCCCTAGAACCTTTGCCGCCTCGGTCCTATTGTAGGAAGTGTGTTCTAGTGCCCTCCTTATAGCGCGTGTCTCGGCTTTTTGGACAGCACTTTGCAACGTTTCAGTGTCTTCGATAAGACCATCTCCCATTCCTTCAAGAGGACGACCTGTCCCCCATCCCAAGGGAGGGAGGTGCTCAATACGTATTGTTCTATCCCTATACTTCATGTTAATAATTGCTCTGCTAAGAACATTTTCCAATTCGCGCACATTTCCCGGCCATCTGTATGACTCGAATACCCTTAGCACACCATCATCGACACTTTCTACGGACCTTCCGTAGCTTTGACTCAATCTGCGCAAAAGATGGTCGCACAGCACTTCAATGTCTTCTGGCCGTTGTCTAAGAGGTGGAACAAATATTGGGATCACGCTAAGCCTGTAGTACAGATCTTCTCGGAACTTGCCCGATGCTACCATCTGCTCAAGTGGAGCATTTGTAGCAGCTATAACCCTCACATCTACGGGTGTCGGCGTAGACTCACCAATCCTGACAACCTCTTTTTCTTGGAGGACGCGGAGAAGGCTCGCCTGT
The DNA here is from genome assembly GCA_018052455.1 of Candidatus Fermentithermobacillaceae bacterium. Lineage (GTDB taxonomy): Bacteria > Bacillota > Sulfobacillia > Fermentithermobacillales > Fermentithermobacillaceae > UBA3907. The sequence goes on from JAGPNE010000006.1 coordinate 33,633, forward strand.
ACAGATACATCCATTGCACCAATCTCGTCAAAAAACAACGTGCCGCCGTCAGCTTCGTGAAATAGTCCCTTCTTACCACCTCTTCTAGCTCCTGTGAACGCTCCGTCCACATACCCGAAAAGTTCGGACTCTAAAAGGTTACGTGGCAAAGCAGCACAATTAACACGAACGAAAGGTTTGTTGTGCCTTGAAGACGCATTATGGATCGCGTGAGCAAAAAGTTCCTTACCGGTGCCGCTTTCGCCTCTCAAAAGAACTGTTACCGGCGTCGAAGATACTCGCTGCGCTTGTTCAACAGCCTGGAGCATCAAAGGACTATTTGTCACTATGTCGCTAAACGTGTACTTGGGCTCAAATCCTTTAACGACGCTCTTGAGGTTTTCTAGTTCTTCTGTAAGCTGCATTACCTCAGAAACATCTCTAATGACCGCAACACTACCCTTTAGCTCTCCATCTACCATAATAGGGGCTCCATTTACGACAACAGGACGCTTCATGGGGCCTACTTTGAGAGTTGCGTTGACTATAGGTTTTTTTGTCATCAGGACGTGAAGATGGACACTCTCTCCTTCAGCTATATCTGTGGTAGCGGGGCGCCCGATTACCGCCTTTTCCGAGAACCCAGTGAGCTTAGTGTATGCTGGGTTGATGAGTATCCCATTGCCGTGTTCGTCCACAACCGATATTGCGTCTTGTGTAGATTCTATTACAGCATACAAAAGAGACTGGATCTCTCTTAGGTTTGTTATTTCCTCGGCCAAGCACTTGATCTCAGTGATATCCCGAAATACTGCAACTGCCCCTATCAATTCACCACTAGAATTGATAACAGGCATCCTATTGGTTACTACAATAGCATTGTCCAACTCCTGCTTCTGGTTAATCTCGGGCACACCGCTGTGGAGAACCTTATCGAGTCGCGTGTTGGGAATCGCCTCTGAGACCAATTTGCCCATAACATCAGCAGATTTCTTACCAGAAAGTCTTTCCGCAGCTTTATTGAAGACAAGAATTCTCTCATCGCTATCAATAGCCATAATGCCGTCGTGAGTCGAATTCAATATGTATTCAACCAGGCCGCAACTAGAGCCTACCACAGGCCCGCACCCCCATCTTTCCTCACAACAAACCAGGCATTATCTCGCTTACGCTGTAAGTGCCCGGACGAATCCTATCGGCCATAAAGGCAATGAATTCGGAATTGGTTGGCCGCCTTTTGCTTTTACCTGGGACTGATCCAAACAATTTCTCGATGAAACCAGTATTCCCTCTAGTCCAAGCTACTTGAATAGCATGGCGTATGGCCCGTTCAACCCTGCTTGAGGTAGTAGAATACTTCTTGGCAATCTCAGGGTACAGTTCTTTTGTTACCGCAGACAAATACGCAGGACGATAATGCACCATTAGGATCGCATCTCTTAAGTATCTGAAGCCTTTTATGTTGGTTGGTATGCCTATTTTCTGAAGAATTGATGTAACCAGTACATCAAGAGACTCTTCCTCTATCTGGATCCTACGCGATGGCGAATCGGGCGCATGCCAGTAGAACATTTGCCTAAGTCTTTCGGTGAAAGTCTCAAGGTCAAAAGGTTTGACAAGATAGTAATCGGCTCCAAGTTCAATGGCTCTTCGTGTGATAGAGTCTTGTCCGAAAGCCGACAACATGAGGATCTTGGGACGTTGCGCAAGCTGCCTCTCGGCAAGCTTCTCCAAAACGCCTATACCATCGAGATAGGGCATAACCACATCGAGGACAACTATATCCGGCAGAAACTCTTGAATTAGAGTCAGCGCTTCAAGTCCGTTATATGCTACACCTACAACGGTCATATCTTCTTGCTTCTGCAAGTACTCTTTCAGGATACCGGCGAACTCCTTGTTGTCATCAGCGATCAAAACTCGCAGTTGCTCCACTAACAATCAGCCCCCAACGCTTCCCATTCTCACTTACTCGAAATTCGCAAAGCTGCCTTTGTACGCGTCTGCAGCCGCAATCAGTTCGCGTCCATGTGCCAAAGACACTCCAACTTCTGTACCGCTAAGCATCCGCGCAATTTCTCTGGCCCTGCTTTCGCTATCTTTCAACTCGACTACCCGCCCGTACGTTCTCCCGCCCCCTTCGTTTTTCTCTACGACGAAGTGAAAATCGGCCGTAGCAGCAATCGAAGCGAGGTGGGTAACGCACAACACTTGGTGATTACGTCCTAGCTGCCAAAGTTTTTCGCCAATAGCCTGCCCGGCCTTGCCTCCTACCCCAGCATCAATTTCATCAAAAATAAGCGTAGGAACAGGGTCAACCTCTTCCGCACACGACTTTATGGCCAACATAAGCCTGGACAGTTCGCCTCCAGAAGCTACCTTATGAAGATGCATTGGAGGCTCACCAGGATTTGCGCTGAAAAGAAAAGCCACCTTATCAAATCCGTCTTGAAAGGCCCTGACCGTAACCTCTCCGATCAAAATGCCATTTTGCGCATCCTCTTGATGCTCTAACTCGACGATAAATCTCGCTCCCGGCATCCCTAGTTCGTGAAGCACCCCTGAGATGCTCTCTTCCATTTTGGAAGCTGCTTCTGCTCTCAACGCAGAGAGTTTCGTGCCCAACATCACCATGTGTCTTTCTACCTTGGCAAGTTCCTCATCTAGCTGTTCTAGTATTTGCGCTGCATTCAGAAGATGCCTAAGCCTTGCTTCCGATTTTGTCCTATGCTCGAAAACACGTTCAATTGTGCCCCCGTATTTCACTTTGAGTCTCTCTATGAGGTCTAAACGTTCTTGAACCTCTCGAAGTCTTTCCGGTTCAAGCGACAACCCTTTTTGATATTCCCTTAGAGAATCTACTGACACCTCAAGACAGTACAGAACTTGCTCCAAGGTCTCTTGACTCTGCCCGACAGCAGGATCAATTCTTGCCGCTTCTCTAAGCATCTCAATTGCTTCAGTTATCTGATCATAGGCACTCAAGTTGCCGCCTACGCCATCGTAAATACGTAAGTACGCCTGCTGAGATAGGTCTATTAGTTTTCTTTGGGAGCTCAGTATCTTGTATTCTTGGCGCAATCTATCGTCTTCTCCAATGGTTAACGCTGCTTTGTCTATTTCTTCAATCTGAAAGGTTAGAAGATCTATCTCCCGTTTACGCGCAGATTGGTCTGTGCTGAGTTTTCCCTTTTCGTCAAGTATCTCCTGCCGCCTCAAAAAATAACGATAATATTGGGTTCTTAGAGGTTCTATGGATTGCCTATCCATGGTGTCTACCATGCCGATGTAATTCTGGGACCTCATTAGTGCGTAGTGATCCTGCTGACCATGTATATCCACAAGCCTGTTCCCTATCAATTGGGCCATAGACATGGTAGCTATCCTGCCATTGATCCGCATATATGATCTTTCCGGTAGTATATCCCTCTGAATTGCCGCCTCTTTCTCTCCGTCTAGAATCTCCCTTAGTTCACTATCAAAACCAGAAAAATCGGAACCCGGAGAAATGAAGAGTTCGAGTATCGCCCTTTCTTCCCCTGCCCTAATGACTTCGGGTGAAGTCCTGTAACCAAGACAGGCCATAACCGCGTCAACAATCATAGATTTACCGGCCCCCGTCTCTCCTGTAAAAACAGTCAAACCGGGCCCAAGTTCTAGTTCAACATCCTGAAATATGCCGAAATTCCGTATCCTTAGATAGGTGAGCAAAGAATATCACATTCCCGCTATGTTACGTAGACTGTCCAGAACGTCAGACGCGCTATGACCCTCGCGAACCACCACAAGTACCGCGTTATCGCCTGCTA
>JAGPNE010000006.1:37520-80072 GCA_018052455.1 Candidatus Fermentithermobacillaceae bacterium
GCGTTATCGCCTGCTACGCTTCCTAGTATGCCGTGAAGGTTCATTCCGTCAATTGCCTCTCCTACTGCAGCTGCTGTTCCAGTTATAGTTTTGACAACTATGATATTTGCGGCTTTCTCCATGTTTATGCAACAATCTTTGAACAATCTGTTGAATCTCTGTTTGTACACCAAGGTGGGATCACCGGGCATAAGAGAATACTTGTAGCGCCCGTCGCCTGAAGGGACGCGCACCAAGTGGAGTTCTTTTATGTCTCGAGAGACCGTAGCCTGGGTCACTTTTATGCCTTCTTCTGCAAGCAGTTTACACAGCTCTTCCTGGCTGGTGATGATGTTGTTGGATACCAGTTCAACGATTCTCATTTGCCTCTTGGCCTTCATTGGGAAATGCCTCCTAACTTAATCATTTGCGCTCACTCAGCCAGAATTACCCTCGAGGTAACCTGCCTATCCCTTCTTTCATCTTTTTGCGCAGTACATCGTAGAAAGACCATCCTTTTGTCCTAAGTAACGACGCTTTATATTCTGACTTCTTGACCACAATAATGTCATTCTTTTCGAGGCGGAAAAATTCCTGCCCATCGAGAGCTAGCGTCGTCGATTGACTAGGCAGTGTAACCTCAATTTCGCAGGATTCTGATGCGGGAACCACTATGGACCTGGAGTACAGGGTATGCGGACATATCGGAGTAGCCAGAAATGCCTCGATCTGAGGAGACAGAATAGGTCCACCTGCTGAAAGAGAATAAGCGGTAGAGCCTGTAGGTGTTGAGACAATCAGCCCGTCCGCGCCATAGACATCAACATCTTTACCGGAAACTCCAAACGATAGCACAGTCAAGCGCCCATAGGGCCCTTTTGAGACACAAGCTTCGTTTAGAGCAATACTGTGAAAGACTGACTCTTGCTGTCGAATCACCTCTGTAGATAGCATCAGCCTCTCATCCTTTTCGAAATTCCCTGAAATAAAATCGGGTAGATATTCAAAAAGGTCGTTCGCTTCCAACTCGGTAAGAAAACCAAAATGTCCAATATTCACCCCTAGAATGGGTATCCCCAAGGGGCCAAGAGACCTTGCGGCGCCCAGTAGGGTACCATCACCTCCCATCACAACTGCAAAGTCGACGTTTAGGGGCCAATCAGCCAGAGGCAGTATATGCTGTCGCCACTTTTCGAATACACTGGCACAAGGGAGCAGATAGGCCTGGATACGTCTATCGTCAAGCCACTGTACTAGTTGATCTACCAAATCGTCGCTTTCTGCCTTATCAAGATTGGGCAGAATCCCTATGCCTTTTCTAGACACGCTCACGTCTCCCATCAACGTATGATTTCCTCAACTCTGTCAACTATACCTGACACATCCATACAGTACAGCTTTCGAAGATCTTTTTGGGGACCGTGCTCTATGTACCTCATTGGAAGGGTCAGTCTACTTACATTACATCTCCCAGAAGAACCGACAGCATCCAAAACTGCTTCCCCAAATCCGCCGGCAGATACATTTTCCTCAACTACTAACAAAGGTCCTGCGTTGGCTAGTTCACCTATTGTATTTCCGTCCAAAGGCACCACAAACCTAGCATTTACCACGCCGCACGATATATTGCGTTCTTTTAGCGCCTTGGCAGCTTCTATAGCAGGATAGACCATGCTTCCAACAGCAACAATGTTTGCGTCTTCGCCGCGGGATATTACTTCGGCTTTCCCAATTTCTAGCATTTGGGGATTATCCAAAAACTCTTTGTAGGACACCCCTTCACCGCTGCCCCTAGGATACCTGATCGCGCTTGGCCCAGAAAGGTTAAGCGCAGACCACAACATATTGACCAGCTCACTCTCGTCTTTAGGCGCCATTATAGTCAATCCCGGGGCAGTCCTAAAATAACTTACATCGAATTGCCCATGATGGGTTTCTCCGTCTTCGCCGACCAGACCCGCCCTATCTACCGCGAAAACAACCTTAAGCTTCTGCAGACATACATCTTCAATTATTTGATCGTAAGCCCTTTGTAGAAATGTGGAGTAGATTGCGACGACCGGCAGTTTGCCGGATTGAGCGAGCCCGGCAGCAAACGCGACTGCATGACTTTCCGCAATCCCTACGTCAAAGACTCGATCGGGAAACTCTTGGGCAAATTCGTCAAGACCGGTGCCGTCAGCCATCGCTGCAGTAATCCCTACCAGTTCTTTATTCTGCTTGGCAAAACTCGTCATAGCTTGCCCAAAGACCTTGCTGTAGCTCGGAGGTCCCGAGTTCTCCGAAACAGGCTCACCACTATCTGGATCGAAAGGACCTACCCCGTGGAATTTCTCAGGATTCTCCTCGGCGAATTTGTAGCCTTTTCCTTTTACGGTTACGGCATGCACTAACACAGGTTCATTTATTGTCTTTACCTCTTCAAATACCTTTATGAGCCCTTCTATGTTATGCCCATCGATGGGGCCGTAGTATCTAAAACCCAAAGACTCGAACCAGGCTTCCGGGAACAGGAAGTACTTCACTCCGCCTTTTAGGCGCCGCAACCAGTTGATGGTCCACTGTCCCACGTTTGGCATCCGATCTAGAACCTTCTCTAATGCAGATTTGGCAGATCTGTACGACGGGGCGAGCCTAAGCAGGGTGAGGTACCGCGTGATTCCTCCTACGTTCTTTGATATAGACATCGAATTATCATTAAGTACTACGATTAACCGGGTCCCCAATTCCCCTGCATTGTTGAGACCTTCGTAGGCTACTCCAGAAGTGAGCGCACCATCTCCTATGACATCTATGACATTCCAATCGCCACCGTCTAGATCCCTTGCCTTTGCCAAGCCTAGCGCGTACGAAATAGACCCTGAAGCATGCCCAGTATCATAAACGTCATAGGGACTCTCGGCCCGTTTCGGAAAACCAGAGATCCCGCCAAGTTTGCGCAAGGTTCCAAATGTGTGATAGCGTCCTGTAATTAGTTTGTGTCCGTAACTTTGATGCCCAACATCCCAAACGATTTTGTCTCGAGGAGTATCAAATACCTTATGCAAGGCGAGGGTAATCTCTACTGTCCCAAGGGACGATGCAAGATGACCACCGTTGGTAGATACAACCCGCACGATTTCGCTCCTGATTTCTCGCGCTAAAGACTCAAGTTCATCGACTGAAAGGTTTCGGATGTCCTCTGGAGATTTAACATTACAGAGCTGCAATCCAACTCCTCCCTAATCACTCACGAATGCACCAAGCACATCCGGCGACATTCCACTAATCTAGGAATCTACCCATCTCTCGAAAGTGACAACAAATCTAACCTATTCATATACAGCCTAGACAGATCGACAAAAAACGAGTCGCTTAGGTCTAGGGAGAATAGACAGTCAAGACTACCTATGAGGGCTTTCCTCGCCTCTTTGCATGCGCCTTCAAAAGACAATGCATCAATAAGAGTGCTTTTATCTTCTTCTTTTTCGTTCTCGCCAATATCCTCGAGGTCATCAATGATTTGGAATGCGTATCCAAAATGTCTGCCCCAAGATGAAAGACCCTCTAAGGAATCTTGTGATGCTTGAGCCAGCATGGCTCCTACTCTTGCAGATACCTCAAACAACGCCGCAGTCTTCATATAGTACATCTTCATTACCTGTTCGGCATCGGCATGTTTCCCTTCGCACAAAAGATCCAGCACTTGCCCACCGACCATTCCTCTCGGACCCGCCGCGGCTGCTATCTCACGTGCCGCATTGCACTTTACATCGTCGCTGGTGTTTCCCGGAGATAACATAATCTCAAACGCCATAGTTAAAAGCGCATCGCCACAAAGCACCGCCAAAGCTTCACCGAACTTCTTATGGCAAGTAAGTTTCCCCCTACGGTAGTCGTCATCATCCATACACGGAAGGTCATCGTGCACAAGCGAGTATGCATGAATCATCTCTAGGCCCGCGCCAAATGGAATTGCCAGATCCGTATTGCCGCCTTGGCTCTCGCAAGCAGCAAGCAAAATAATGCTCCGCAGCCTCTTGCCGCCAAAAAGGGTGTAATCAACACACTCTCTAAGAACTGGCGGATCCCATTCGCAAGAATCCAAGATCTTCGTGATTGCGTCGTCAATCTGACTACGCCTTGACTTAAGGTACGGATCAAGGCCATTCATATCTATAGCACCCATTTATTCTTGTGTTTCCTCACTGGTCTTTAGAATCTCCTGAATTCGGCTATCCGCCTTATCTAGAATTGCCTCCAATTGTCTAGCCAATCTAATCCCTTCTTCAAACTTCTGAAGCGACTCCTCGAGCGAAAGCTCACCACTTTCAAGACATTTCACTATTTCTTCGAGTCTCTTTAGACTGCTGGCGAAATCCAAACCTTCTGGCTGGTCTTTTACCCTGTTGTCTTCTGGCAAATCAGTCATTTTCGCACCAACCCCTCCTCACAATCATGTCTTTCTTCCACACGACAAACAATCGACCCTTTATGGAGGGTAACAACTACCCTACTGCCAGGTGTTACTTCACTAGAATCTCTCACAACGGAAAGACCAGGAAAAGTCCGGGTCACACTGTATCCTCTAGACAGTATCTTGAGTGGACTCAGAGCATCTAGCTTGGCCAACTCCGAATTGAGTCTCTGATGCCTTTCGTTAGACACGTTCATGATAGCATCTTCGAGATCCTTTCTGAGCCTATACAGAGTCTCTCTAGCGGCAACAAGAAACCAATCCGGTCTTTCAAAGCAAGGACGCGATGCAAGATTTTCGAGTCGCCTGCGGTTATGGTCAATCTGCATCCGCACACAGATGTTGGCTCTCTTTACCAGATTCTCTACCGTAGTCCTTATCTCCTCGACGTTCGGAACCACCAATTCGGCAGCCGCAGAAGGAGTGGCGGCTCGAACATCAGCCACTAGATCAGCTATAGTAACGTCTCTTTCATGCCCCACTGCAGATACTATAGGTACTTTTGACAAGAATATGGCTCGTGCCACGTCTTCATCGTTGAACACAAAGAGGTCCTCTTGAGAACCTCCACCTCTACCAACAATTATAACATCGACATCGGGTATCTCGTTCAGGGCTCTTATGCCCGCTGCAATATCCTGCGCGGCTCCTTCGCCCTGAACCTTGCAATCAGCCAAGACAAATTCCACCCCGTGGTAACGCCTCTTGCCCACTGATATGATGTCTCTTATTGCGGCACCTCTTTTTGAGGTGACCAGACCAATCTTCCGTGGAAACATGGGAAGGGGTCGCTTGCGCTCCTCTTTGAAAAAGCCTTCTTTCTCTAGTTTTTCCTTGAGTTTTTCCAATGAAGCGTAAAGTGCGCCCAGTCCAAATGGCTCCATGTAGGTGGCATAGATCTGATAGATGCCATCGCGCTCGAAAACCGAAACGTTTCCTGCAAGAATAACCTGCATTCCATCTTCCGGTACAAACGAAATGCCGCTTCTCGCACTCTGCCACATAACAGCCCTAACACTCGCATTTTGATCCTTAAGCGTAAAGTAGAGGTGACCCCTGTAATCTCTAAGGTTAGCTATCTCACCCTGCACAAACACCTCTTTCAAGAAATCATCTTCCCAAAACATTTTCCGAATATAAGCGTTTAGCTGGCTTACTGAAATAACATCCTTGTAATGCAACCGGGTGCCACCCCCTTTTTGACATACCGTAAGTTCAGCGAAAAATCTCCTCAGCCGAAAATGAACTCCATTACCACTCTTCTGTTCCACTTTCAAGGTATTCGTGGATATCCTTTGCGGCGGTTTTCCCTGCGCCCATGGCCAGGATCACGGTAGCCGAGCCGGTTACCGCATCTCCCCCAGCCCAAACTCTTGGTCTACTCGTCCTACCAGTACATTCGTCGGCTATGAGACCACCCCAAGGCTGTGCATTGAGACCATCCGTAGTTTTTACCAATATGGGATTGGGAGATGTCCCCAAAGCCATGACAACAGTATCCGCTTCCATAACAAACTCAGAACCTGGAATTGGTATCGGACGCCTTCTACCAGACCGATCAGGCTCTCCTAGTTCCATTTTAATGCACTCTATGCCGCTAACCCAACCTTTTTCGTTGCCAAGGATCCGCACCGGATTTGTAAGAAGGTGAAACTCAACACCTTCTTCTTCAGCGTGATGAATCTCCTCCACCCGGGCCGGCATTTCTTCCCTGCCTCGTCTATAGACTATCATTGCTTTTTCGGCTCCAAGCCTCAAGGCGCATCTGACCGAGTCCATAGCTACGTTTCCCGCACCTACTACTACGACTTTTTTGCCGGATGCTATGGGTGTATCGTACTCTGGAAACATGTATGCCTTCATAAGGTTTATTCGAGTGAGATATTCGTTAGCGGAATAGACTCCGTTTAAGTTCTCTCCTGGTATATGCATAAACATTGGTAACCCTGCACCGCTACCTACAAACACAGCATCAAAGCCCTGTTCGAAGATTTCGTCTATGGTAAGGGTTCGCCCGACTACGAAATTAAGTTGGATGCTAACCCCTAGTTTCCTTACGTAGTCAACCTCTTTTTTCACTATGCTCTTGGGAAGACGAAACTCAGGAATTCCATACATTAGAACTCCGCCCGGCTCATGGAGCGATTCGAAAATGGTCACATCATAACCTAATTTGGCCAGATCTCCTCCGCAAGTAAGCCCAGCAGGACCTGCGCCAACAATAGCAACCTTCTTACCGTTTCGAGGCACATCCAGACCATCCGAATTCCCGTTGGCCATTTCCCAATCGGCTACAAACCTCTCCAACCGTCCGATCGCTACAGGTTCGCCTCTCCTACCAAGTATGCACTTAGACTCACATTGCGTTTCCTGAGGACAAACTCTTCCGCACACCGCAGGCAGACTGTTAGTGGCTTTTACTACATCAATTGCTCCTTGAAAGTCACCCTCTTTTATGAGTTTGATAAACCCTGGAATATCAACGGACACAGGACACCCTTGCATACACTGGGGGTTCTTACAGTTAAGGCATCTAGATGCCTCTTCCAAAGCCATCTCCTCGGAATAGCCGAGCGCAACTTCCTGAAAATTGTGCCGCCTAACCTCCGGATCTTGGCTAGGCATTTCGACTCTATTCTTAACGGCCATCATGTCCACCTCCACAGCGGCAACGTTCATTTGCAATTTGCTCTTGTTCTTTGTAGGCATTGGAACGTCTCCACGCTTCAGCCCAATCCACAAGATGGCCATCAAACATTGGCCCATCGACACATGCGAACTTGGTCTCTCCGCCAACTGATACTCTGCACGCCCCGCACATTCCTGTGCCGTCTACCATAATAGGGTTCATGGATACCCACGTCTTAATCCCGTATTCTTCGGTTACCTGGCAGACAGCTTTCATCATGAGCATTGGGCCTATCGCGATCACTTCGTCCATGGTAAGACCCTGTTCTATTAGTTCCTTGAGCTTATCCGATACGAAACCCTTGAACCCCCGGCTTCCATCATCAGTACAAATATGAAGCTCATCAGAGTACTCTCTCATCTCGTCTTCAAGAATTACAAGGTCTTTTGAGCGGGCCCCTATTATGCTGATCAAGTTCACTCCACGCCGATGCAGTTCCTTACACTTGGGCAAAAGAGGAGCTACACCTACTCCACCACCAACAGCAACTACCTTTCCCGTCTCGGGGAGCTCCGCAGGTAATCCCAAGGGTCCTGCGAGATCCATTATCTTATCATTTACTTCCAGTTGTCCAAGCTGGGCTGTAGTAAAACCGACTTCCTGATAGATCAGGGTAATCGTTCCCGCCTCAGCATCATAATCTGCTATTGTCAAAGGGATCCTCTCCCCCTCTTCTCGGATCCTTAACATAACAAATTGACCTGGCTTTGCTTTTTCTGCAATGAAAGGAGCGTTGACCACTATTTTTTTGGTAACTGGAGTCAGCACCTCTTTATGTATTATTTCATTCATCTACACACCCTCCAAAATATAGTCTCACAAGCTCTGGACACGCGACACAGCTTACTTATTTATTGTAACGATCTGCACCCTCTTGTGACCACCCTGATCTCGTGAAAATACTCACAAGAACTCCGTTTACAAAACTCGGAGAAGCATGGGACCCATAATCCTTTGCGAGTTCTATAGCTTCGTTCAAGATTACCTCAACGGGGGCGCTTTTGAGGATGAGAGCCTCAGCGTAAGCTAGCCTAATGATGCACAGATCAGCTCGGGGCATTCTGGACACAGCCCAACCTTTCGATACCTGATTAATCAGATCATCAATCTCACGGACATGTGAAGTAACGGCTTCCACCAAGTCTCGAGCATAATCCACATCTCCCAAGGAGGTCCTATTGTCTTGATCTGACTCTGCCTCCGAAATTCGGAAATACTCATCGGGTTCTATTTTCCCTACTTCCCAACAAAAAAGCGCATTGAGCGCCAATATCCTTGAATCACGTCTGCTCATTCTTGTTATCCTCAATGAAAATGCGGTCTTCCTGGAAATCTATCCTCCAGAAGCTCCCTAAATCCCTTTCCTTCATCATCTGACGATCTCCCTATTGAATAACCGAGCCAAGTAGCCACTATAACTATTAGAGTTTTCCACAAGCCCAAAGTGATCAGTGACAAACCGATCAGAAAACCAATGCCGGTCCCAAGGGCTCGACCAGGATTGCTCTCAATCCATACCACGAGCCTATCCAGTATTTTCTTGCCCGTTCCCGGTTCCATTAGGGCCACCTCCTACCGATTCCCATCTGCGGATACATCAGCGATGGATACGGTTACACTTTCAACGCTAATGCCTGCAACGTCCCACACATAAGAAGACACAGCTTTTTGAAGCTTGTCCGCTAATTCTGGAACATTGGCATCCATTCCAACTCTGAGTTCTAGGGCTACGCGCAAACCTTCCTCGCCTAGGCTAACCCCAGCTTTGACATTTTTTACTCCGGGAACTTTGGAGACTACCCGTTTGACCAAATTCCTTACAGCAACGAGAGATATCCGTACCTCTCCCATTTCAGTATCATGGACCACGGCGTGGATCGGTGCCCTCCGAACTCCTACATGGACAAATCGGAGGCTCATTATGAACAAAATGCCTGACATTACCCCTATCACAATCTGACCATTTGGAACGCCAAGAGCCTGCTGAAAAGCATCAAGGGGCACAGTCCAGCCAAGACTCACAAGGAGAATAAGGAAAGATATTACAGAAAGCGATATCGCATAGATGCTCAAGACAATTTTGTCAATTATATGCACGGAATCACCTCTTCCTCTCAGACGCCTAGGTGTCGTTCTCAGAACCCTGAGAAATTCCCTGGATGTGTATGTTGACCCGGGAGACTTTCAAGTCAGTCATGCCTTCTACGGATTTCTTCACATTTTCCTGTACTCTGTAGGCTACCTCTGGAATTCTCGCTCCGTACTTCACGTTAATATATAGGTCTAACTCCACCTCGTCTTGACCCGAAGAAACTCTGACACCTTTTCCCCCGCTCTTCTTTCCGAGAAACACATCCCCAATATCATTTACCAAATTGCCTGACATGGCAGAAACACCTTCTACCTGTGCAGCAGCCACGCTAGCAATTGACGCTATCACTTCGTCAGATATGCGGATTGATATGTTTTCACTTCCGCGGTTTTCGAAGCCCTTCTCTTCATACGGCACTTGACGGTGCCTCCCTTGCCTCGTATACAAGCTAACATCACGATAATATCTGTCTTGATTTCGGTTTTCCCAATTTCGATTATACAAACTAATCAAGATGGCTCGCAAGCCGCAATTATCGTAACACAGTAAAAGGCAGCTACTCTGTTGCTAATAGCTGCCTAATAAAGAGTGCTCATCTTTTTACATATCCTATATGATCGCTTTTACTGGAAGTCCTGGGCTTACTCTTCGTCATCTTCGTCTTCATCTTCATGTTCATCTTCGTCTTCGTCGCAATACCAATCGTCGTCAAACTCCCAATCTTCATCTTCTTCACAACAATGTAGTAGAGAGTGACACATTTGCTTTATGACATCTTCAGTCGTGAAAGACTCACCACACTCAGGACATACAATTTCTGCATCGCTGTCCTCGAGAATTGATAAGTCAATAGAAACCGTCTCACCACAATTCGGGCATTCTATCTCAATGAATCTCTCTCCGTACACTTCGTCTTCCAATGCAGCTAGATCCTCGTCTATGCAGTCTACGTAATCAAGAATATCTTCTTGAGCGTAAGCAAGATCTGTTACCGCATCTACAATCTCGTTAAGCACTTCGGCTACAGCCTTTATAGCCTTGCCTTCTTTGGTAGCGTCCGAAATCTCAAGACCATCTAGCAAACCATTGAGATAGGAAATTCTCTCCTTTAGTTCGAACACATCAATCTCCTCCTTTAGACGTCATACTCTTTCAATATATTCTCCGGTTCTTGTGTCAATCTTCAGAACGTCTCCTACGTTTACGAAAAGCGGCACCTTCACCACTGCGCCCGTTTCCAGCTTGGCTTGCTTAGTGCCCCCTGTAGCGGTATCACCCTTGAAACCGGGTTCAGTCTCTACGACCTCAAGTTCGACAAAATTGGGGATTTCGACTCCGATCACTCGACCCTCATAACTCATTATGTAAACATTGGTGTTTTCCTTTAGATACCAAACCCCTTCGCCAACTGCTTCTCGGGACAAAGTGACCTGCTCATATGTTGTGACATCCATAAACGTGAGTTCGTCGCCCATGCTGTAAAGATACTGTGCTTCTCGGCGTTCTATATGAGCTCTGGGCAGCTTCTCTCCAGCGTTGAATGTTCGCTCCAAAACTGCCCCTGTTATCACGTTCTTAATCTTCGCCCTCACAAACGCAGATCCTTTGCCTGGTTTGACGTGCTGAAAATCGACTACAACCCAGGGCTGCCCGTCAATTTCTATAGTAACTCCCGTACGAAAGTCATTAGTTGATATCACAATACTTACCCCGCCTTTTAAAAAACTAATTGAAACGCCATGAACTTGCCGAATTCCACCCTAGATTACTATGAGTTCTTTTTCACAGGCAGTCAAGTTCCTTTTGCCGTCTTCAGTAACCAACACCATGTCCTCGATTCTTACTCCCCCGAAACCCTCGATGTATATCCCTGGTTCCACCGTTATTACTGCGCCAGGCTCCAAAACGTCTTCCGAAGTTCTTCCTACTGAGGGCCTCTCATGTACGTTTAGCCCTACCCCATGACCTATACCGTGGCCAAAATACTCACCGTAACCTGCCTCTTCAATTACCTTCCGACCGGCAAGATCGACTTCCTTGGCAACAATTCCAGGACCTATGACATCCAAAGCTGCCAGCTGAGCATTGAGCACGGTATCGTATATCTCTTTGTGCTTGTCATCTATGGGACCAACCACAACCGTCCTGGTCATATCTGAGCAATAACCGTTGAATCGAGCCCCAAAGTCAAAAGTCACAAAATCGCCAGGTTCAAGTTTCTTGCTAGTAGGCTGACCGTGAGGCAGAGAAGAACGCGAACCTGACACAACTATGAAGGGAAAAGCCACTCCCTCTGAACCCATTCTCCTCATTGAAAACTCGAGTTCCAGAGCGAGTTCAATCTCAGACACTCCTACCTTAATCGACGGCATGAGAAGTTCGAACCCCTTCTCAGCAATCTGCTGGGCCTTAGATATGTAGCCGACTTCCTCTTTTCTCTTTATCATTCTCAAGTCCTCTACCCAGTTCGATACGCCGACGAGTTCTTGTTCCTCGAATTTATCCCTCAGCGTTTCCCATCCAGCATAAGTAATATAGTGTTTCTCAAAGGCTAATCGCTTAATACCTAGATCATTAACCGTGTTTTTTAGGACGTCTTCTTCCAAGACTGTCTTCACAACAGTAAAACCTGGAGCCTCATTTCGGGCCTGTTCTGTGTAGCGCGAATCCGTAAACAAAAAGCCGTCCGTGGCAGTTATGAGCAATACTCCCGAATCGCCTGTAAATCCAGAAACGTACCTCCAGTTCTCTGGTTTTGAGATCAAAAAACCGTCGGCTGAAATCTCATCCATTTTAGCCCGCAGTTCGTAGATGCAATTACTGGTCATGTAATAATGAGCCTCCTTCCGATTACACATTCTGTCATCAATTTTACCACACATAGGGCGAATGGTTCTGACATTGTCTATCTACAGCACAGAACCCTTCGCCCATCACCTATTCTAGTTTTGTGCAGCACTACAGACTCCCTTAAGAAATGGCCGTCCTTAGGCGTTATAAAACGGGAATCTCGAGGTAAGGTTCCTTACCTGTTCTGCTATGTCTTTCAACGCGTCTTCGTTTTCCCTCTCGGCTATGGTTCGATCTATGAGAGAGGCGATCAACTCCATTTCATGCTCCTTCATTCCCCTAGTTGTGACAGCGGGCGTCCCTATCCGAATTCCACTTGTAACAGTTGGTTTTCTCTGGTCAAACGGGATCGCATTCTTATTGACCGTAATGCCTACCTTATCGAGTGACTGTTCGGCCTGCCTACCGGTTACACCCTTTGGTGTTAGGTCTACGAGCATTAAGTGATTGTCGGTTCCTCCGGATACAAGCCTAAATCCGTAACCTTTTAGAGCTTCGGCCAACGCCTTAGCGTTTTTAACAACTTGAGTCTGGTAGCCTTTGAAAGACGGCTCTAATGCTTCCTTAAAGGCCACCGCCTTCGCAGCTATTATGTGCATAAGGGGTCCACCCTGTATGCCGGGGAAAATTGCCTTATCTATTGCGGCGGCCCATTCCCCAGTGCAAAGTATCATGCCGCCCCTGGGTCCTCTTAGCGTCTTGTGGGTTGTTGTGGTCACAAACTGGGCATAAGGAACCGGAGAAGGATGCAGACCAGCAGCAACCAGACCCGCAATGTGCGCCATATCTACCATGAGAAGAGAACCTGCTTCATCAGCAATTTCTCTGAACTTCTTGAAATCGATAATCCTCGGATACGCACTCGCGCCGGCAACAATAAGCTTAGGTTTGTGCTCCAAAGCAGTATTCCTGACTTGATCGTAGTCAATCGTCTCAGTCTCTGCTTCTACTCCATATGCCACAAAGTTGTAGTACTGCCCGGAAATATTAACAGGGCTTCCGTGCGTCAAATGCCCACCATGCGCCAGATTCATACCCAACACAGTGTCGCCTGGTTTGAGCACAGCGAAATACACTGCAGTATTGGCCTGGGCTCCCGAATGCGGTTGAACATTAGCGTGGTCTGCACCGAATATTTCCTTGGCACGGTCGCGTGCCAGATTCTCAGCTACGTCAACTACCTCACAGCCGCCGTAGTATCTCTTTCCTGGATAGCCTTCTGCATACTTGTTTGTCAAAACCGAACCGGCTGCTTCAAGGACCGCCTTCGAAACGAGATTCTCTGAAGCAATAAGTTCTACTACATCCATTTGACGCTTTTCCTCGTCGCTCAAGACCCTCTTTATCTCCGGGTCTACGTCTTCGAGTTTTCTAAGCTGGGGTCTCACTCGAACTGTCACCTTCCTCTCTGTGAATAAAAAACTCTATTGCTATAACGCAAGAAAAACTCACCTGGTTCGCCCTGTCAAAAGATGGATTGGGAAATCTGAAATACCGTGAGCAGCTTCCATGACTGCTTCAGACAGAGTTGGATGGGCATGAATAGTATCTGCAATATCCTTTGCTGTAAGACCCATTCTTACGGCAAGCGCGCCTTCATGGATGAGGTCGTCGGCATGCGCACCCAGAATATGCATTCCCAGAACCTCCCCTGTCGACGCCTCCGCAACTATTTTCACCAATCCGTCTGTTTCGCCCATAGAGAGGGCTTTACCATTTGCGCTAAACGGGAACTTTGAAATCTTGGTATTAAATCCCTTCTCAAGAGCGTCCTTTTCAGTAAGACCTACTGAGGCACACTCTGGAATTGAAAACACACAGGCAGGAACCACGGAATAGTCCATTTTTCGTTCGAGTCCAAAAATGTTCTCCATTACCACAATGCCTTCGCATGATGCCCCATGAGCGAGTAAGGTGCGCCCAACGACATCGCCTATAGCCCAAATTCCTGGTATGTTAGTTGCCATCCGTTCATCAACTTCAATACCTTTCTTGTTGTACTTCACGCCTACTAGATCCAGATCCAGACCGCCGAAATTGGGAATCCTGCCCACAGCAGATAGAACCAAATCCGCCCCGAATTCCTTCATGGCGCCATCTTTTCCAGAAGCTACGACAACCTTATCGTTTCCCTCAGTTCTTACCTCTGACACAGCAGTGTTAGTATTTATTGATATGCCCCTCTTTTTCAGGATCAAAGACAGTCGCTGGGATATCTCTTTATCCATGTTAGGAAGAATTGAAGGTAGAAGTTCTATGATGGTAACTTCGGACCCGAATGCGGCAAAAACAGATGCAAATTCGACCCCGATGACTCCGCCGCCAATGATAGCCAATCTCTCAGGCACATACTCCAATTCGAGGATTTCGTCAGAGGATATGGTCTGCCCCTCCATAAATGGCAAATTGAACGGAGAAGAGCCCGTGGCGATTACGATATTCCTCGTATTGAGGACTTCCTTTGCGCCGTCTGCCATGGTAACCTCTACCTCACCAGGGGAAAGCAATTGGGCTTGTCCATTTATGATCTCAACATTGTTGCCCTTAACCAAGCGCTCGACACCTGAAACGAGCTGCTCCACGGTGTTCTCCTTATGCGCCATTACCAAACTCATATCCAGGCTGACTTTGTTGGTCTTTATGCCATACTTTTCACTATCTTTAACTCTCAGATAAGTAGAAGCGCTGTGAACTAGCGCTTTAGTCGGTATGCATCCTACGTTGAGACAGGTACCGCCAATTCGCTTGGACTCAACTAGACCGATCTTTCCTCCAAGTTGCGCACCCCTTATGGCAGCAACGTAACCGCCTGGACCTCCACCTATCACGACTACATCAAACATACGCAAATCCTCCCTAACCCGATTTCTCTTATGTCAAGTCGATATCTGCTGACTGCTTTCCCCTTGTCATTGTCCAAGATTCCTGTCCATATTTGTTCTGCGACAGCTCCAAGGATTCCTGTATTTCGTCTTTTGTCAAATATCCTTTCTCTATGTTCCAGCCAAGAGTATGCGTAAACGATAGAACAAGGGAAGCCTCAACATCTCTGCGTGTAATGTTGGTATTGCAAACTTGGCAAAGACCTGCGGACTTATTGGATAGCATGGACTCCAAGCGATCGGCCTGAGCTTGTGAGGAAGTCTTTAGGCACTTCACTACCTTAGCGGCATCCATATGAAACGGAATTGACCCATGCTGAAGGATGATCCCACCGCGTCTCACCTGGGCGGAGCCAACAATCTTTTTCCCCAAGGCAACGACCTCATACCACGAAGGAGCTGAAAAACATGCTGCCTGCTGAAACCTTGAGTCCCTGACCGTAACGCCTCGCTCAAGCGAGACCATCTCAGCTGCAACTCCAAGCGAACGCAAACCGTTCACAATGGCTTCTGACAATAACTTGTATGTTTCGAGAACCGTCCCTGGTAGATCTCGTTCTGGTATTGCCACACTGTAAGTTAGTTCATCATCATGGAGCACTGCCTTGCCGCCTGTTGGACGCCTAACGAGATCAACGCCAAGTCTTTCAAGCGACTTTATGTCAACTTCTTTGTCCACATCCTGAAAATACCCCAAGGAGAGACAGGCAGGTTCCCACTCATAAAACCGCAACGTAGGACAGGCTTCGCCTCTCCGCACAGCATTTTGTATGCCCTCATCAACAGCCATGTTGAACTTGCCTTTCATAGGTCCGTGACACAGAAGCCTTACTTTCACAAAACTCACCCTCCGTGGTATGCCGACCATACATCACCCAAGTCCAGTTCGGATTCTACTAAACACTCCTCTGCTTCTCTCGAGGATAATGGCCTTGGATAGTTCATAGGGATCTGACCTGGTCGCTCATTATAGTAAGGTCTGTTGCAGAACGGACATCCCGAAGTCTGAAACGGCACGCCCTTTCTTATGTCGCTAAAGAGCCTGTCATCTGACATCTCTATGCGGGATATTCGACCCTGGTCAAAAGAAACCTTAGTGATGTCAAGTCCGTTTTTGATTGCGTACGCTGCCAACTGTATCCTTCTATAAGAACCCCTTCTAGGCGGCAAAGCATCCTGCATACCTGTTCCCCTCACAGGGGTAAACGCGAACAATCCTACCGTTGTGCCGGCACTTACACATTCATGGATGCTCTTTACCATTTCCTCCTCAGTCTCGCCTAATCCGGCGATAAAATGAGTGGTCACTCTCCCGGGCCATCTCTGTGAACATTCTTTGACTACTTCCAAAGAGTGCTCGTGGTTCCGCCCTTTGATTACGGGATACAAATGCTCGGACCCTACATCCATGGGGAGTCCGACCTGTGAAACCTCTTTATCAAGGAAAAGTTCTACCCTAGAAACAGAAATCGGTGACATACAGACACTTATAGGCAGTTCACTACTTACTCTTCTTATAGAAGAAACCAGTTCAAGCGCTGCCTTGGTAGACTCATGAGATTCAACAACCTGTACACATGCCCTTTTGACCGTCCCCGACTCTAGAGCACCTGCAAACAGTCCCGAGATTTGATCCCAGTCTCTTTTGGGCCACGTTATTCGGGACAGATAGGAAGGACTTGAAGTGCTGTCCTTTGCCTGGCTGCAAAACTTGCAGGAAAACACGCACTTTTCGCCTACCATGAAGTGAGCAGTAGTTGGTTTCTCTAAAACGCGGGCATTTGTAAGCCCCAGAAGGCTCAAGGTGCCGTAAGATACTCCTATCTCATTAGTCAAAAGCGCAACACTCTTCCTTTCGTAGAATCTCAAGTCCCCTCTCTGTGGCCCCCCTAACAGCTCCCCTATGTGGATGCACAATCCCGTCTACACCTAATTCCAGAGCTCTTAAGTCCAGCTCCTGCCTATACGCACCGTGAGGTCTCATACATCCCAAAGTGATCTTCATCTCCGGATTGTTTATTCTCGTCCATGCTAAAAGACGCAGAACCGAATCCATATCGGGAGGCAAGAGATTCGCCCAACGCGTTTTAGGAGTTGGGATGAAGACTATGAATATGATCTCCCTTACGCCTTCTTTAGACAAAAACTCTATTGCCTCATACTCACCTCTAATGCTCCCTTTGTAGAGACCCACTAGAATATGTGGTACCACTTTTGCGCTGCCTTTACGGAGATTTCGCAGAGTATCTACATAGTCTTCACCAGACAAGTTGAAGCCAAAACACTCTTTTATAGTACGGTCGTCCAAAACAAAGTCGTAAGAAATCACGGAAGCAAAATCCGCTATGAGCGCCGCGTCTTCTCGAGTTGCTACTCCAGGGTGAGCATTTACACGCACACTCTTACCGGACTCAGAAATCCGATCCTTTACATAATCGACATGTCCCGCCAGAGGAACCCGTCCGTTCTCGTTACACCCACCGCTTAGCAAAATGCTCTTTACATCGTTTCTCACTAATACGGAATCAAGCGCCTCCACAGGCTCCATATGATGGAGATATTTGCCGCCGCAATGAGGGCATTGCAGCGAGCAGGTATGTCCCGTTACACTAACAGGTACCGTACCAGATGGATAAACGGTTTCAAAAACCGGCGGTCTTGCTTCTTTCCTTGCTTGCCATGAAACCTTGAAAAGTTCATCCAATGACATTATGTCAGTGACTTTGCTATTCGAGACCAAAGGTTCATTTACATCTCCCATGAAGTTCATTGATGGGAGGAGGTGCAAACCTCCTCCCTTTCTACGTGTCAATTGTCAATGCGCGTCATTCAGGTTTCTGCCACCTTATGTTCGGGTTACGAGCGGCGGCAGCTTCATCCAATCTTCCAACTATAGTGTCGTGCGGAGCACTCTTTACCATTTCAGGATTCTCATACGCTTCCTTTGCAATGGCAATAAGGGCATCAGCAAAAGCATCCAGTGTTTCTTTGGATTCGGTCTCAGTAGGCTCCACCATGAGCGCTTCATCAACAATAAGCGGGAAATAGTTGGTCGGTGGATGGAAACCGTAGTCGAGAAGCCGCTTTGATATATCGAGGGTTCGAACGCCAGTTTCTTTCTTTATTCGTGCAGGGCTTACTACAAACTCGTGCTTACAGTGACGATCGTAGGGCAAGTCGTAGTATTCAAGAATCCTCCTCAGAATGTAGTTCGCATTAAGCACTGCATTCTCTGATGCTTCCCTCAAGCCGTCAGGCCCAAGTGCCCTTATATAGGCATACGCCTTCACCATCACCAGGAAGTTCCCATACAGTGACTTCATACGCCCAATGGACTGAGGCCGATCATAGTTCAGCCGGTACTTCTCACCATCGAAAACCACAGTTGGCACAGGCAAGAACGGCTCCAAGAAAGCCTTCACCGCCACAGGTCCTGAACCGGGGCCTCCACCTCCGTGCGGGGTAGCGAAGGTCTTGTGCAAATTGAAGTGAAGGACGTCGAACCCCATATCTCCAGGCCTCGAGATACCGAGAATCGCATTTGCGTTGGCGCCGTCATAGTAGAGAAGTCCGCCCTTTGAATGGACTATCTCTTCGATCTTCTCAATATTCTCATCAAATAACCCTAGAGTGTTAGGGTTTGTGAGCATCAACCCAGCGACAGTTTCGTCCATGGCAGTCTCGAGAGCTTCGATACTCACTCCCCCACGCTCGTCGGAGGGAATCTCAACTACCGTAAAACCTCCAAGAGCCGCTGATGCAGGGTTCGTCCCGTGAGCAGAGTCAGGAACCAGAATCTTGGTTCTTTTGTGATCGTTCCTAGACTTGTGGTACGCACGGATTATTAAGATTCCAGTGAGCTCGCCATGGGCGCCTGCGGCAGGTTGAAGCGAAACATGTTCCATTCCTGCAATCTCAGCCAGATAGTTCTGGAGCTCATACATCAGTTGGAGGCATCCCTGGGCAAAGTCCTCGGGAACGTATGGGTGAATGTCAGTGAATCCGCGCAAACTGGCCACTTCTTCGTTGATCTTAGGGTTATACTTCATCGTACATGAACCCAAAGGGTAAAACCCAATGTCTACCCCAAAGTTCAATTGCGAGACGCGTGTAAAGTGCCTTACCAAGTCAACTTCAGAAACCTCGGGTAATGCAGCTGGCTCTTTCCTGATCTGTGCTTCAGGCAAAAGGCTATCTAGGCTTCTTACAGGCACATCAAGAGCGGGAAGAGAATATGCCTTACGTCCGGGTTTTGATACTTCAAAAATCAAAGGTTCCAAGCCCTTCATGCCAATTCCTCCAATCCAGCAACAAGATCGTCCATCTCTTGCTTAGTCCGCTTCTCAGTAACGGCGATAAGCAGATAATTGTTCAACTCGGGATAGAACCGTCCTAATGGACACCCTGCCAAAATACCTTTCTGCGAAAGCACATCTACGACTCTGCTTGCCTCTGCGGGACATTTGACTGCGAACTCGTTGAAAAATGGAGCGTCCCAGGCGACGCTAAATCCCTTGATCCCTGATATCTCTTCAGCCAAATAGTGAGCCTTTTGCACACACTGCTCGCTAACTTCACGAATACCTTCCTTGCCCAGCCACGACAAGTAAACAGTAGCCGCAAGTGCATTGAGCGCCTGATTTGAGCATATGTTAGATGTAGCCTTTTCTCTCCTTATGTGCTGCTCTCTCGTCTGAAGCGTCAGCACAAAGCCCCTTCTCCCCTGGTCGTCAGTGGTCATGCCCACCAGTCTGCCAGGCATCCTGCGCAGATACTTTTGATTAACAGCCATTATGCCTAGGTGAGGTCCTCCGAAGGCCATAGGATTGCCAAAGACCTGCCCCTCTCCAACTACTATATCTGCACCATACTCTGCGGGCGGCGTAAGCACGCCGAGAGACATGGGGTTCACTGAAACAACGAGCGCCGATCCGTTTTCTTTCGCCATGGCAGATAGTCCATTGACCGATTCCAGGTTCCCAAAGAAGTTCGGTTGCTGAAGCACTACGCAGCATACGTCTTTATCCAGCCTTCTCTTAAGGTCATCTAGAGACGTGACCCCCTGTTCATAGTCAACTTCCTCAACCAAGATATCATGCCCCGCTGCATACGTTCTTATTACTTCCCTTGTTTCTGGGTGCACTGTCTTGGATACAAGAGCCCTCTTGCGCTTGGTAAGTCCTGCCGCTATGGTCACAGATTCAGCTGCAGCTGAAGCGCCATCGTACATTGATGCGTTTGCGGCATCCATGCCCGTAAGCTCACATATCATGGTCTGGTATTCGTATATAGACTGCAAAACCGCCTGGCTAATCTCAGCCTGATACGGCGTGTACGCTGTGTAGAATTCTGATCTAGACAATACATGTCTAACCACAGATGGAATATAGTGGTCATAGGTTCCCGCACCAATGAAATTCACCATACCGCTGGCTGTGTTCTTCTCAGCCATCTCTTTCATGTGATTAAAGAGTTCGTACTCACTTAGTGCAGGAGGCACCCTAAGGCTTCCTTTGTACCTCATGTTGGGTGGAATATCGCTGAACAACTCGTCAATACTTTGCACCCCTATGGTTTTCAGCATTTCCTCCCGATCTTTTTTCGTGTTCGGTAAGAAATTCATCAGTCTCAGTCCTCTTCCACCAATTTTTGGTAGTCATCGCGGCTCATCAGATTGTCAAGCTCGGAAACATCAGACAGTTCAATGGCGCATATCCATCCTTCGCCATAGGGGTCGTTGTTGATGGTTTCCGGCGAATCGGCGAGGCTATCATTAACCTCCACAACTATGCCCGATACGGGTGCATAGACATCGGATACAGCCTTTACTGATTCAACAGTAGCCAAAACCTCGCCCTGCTTTATTTCTGCGTCTAGCTCTGGCAATTCTACAAAGACTACATCGCCGAGCTGGTCCTGAGCGTGAAAGGTGATCCCAATATAAGCTTTCTTTCCTTCTACCCGCACGTACTCATGGTCTTTTGTGTACTTAAGATTCTCAGGATAATTCATTTTTTCTTAACCTCCCTACGATAAAATGGCATTCTTACCACTTGTGCCAAAACTTTCTTACCTCTTATGTCTACTGTCAGGTTAGTACCTCTTTGGCTGTATTCTACAGGAACATAAGCCATGGCAAGATACTTTTCGAGATAAGGCACAAATGTACCTGTCGTGATGTACCCGATCTCTTTTTCGCCTGTTTCGTCAAACACCTTGTAACCGTTCCGAGGCACGCCTTTCTCCAACATCTCCAACCCTATGAGCTTTACCCTAAGCCCTTTCTCTCTTTCTTCCATTAGTGCTCTTGCTCCAACAAAATGAGTCCCCTTGTCAAAAGCCACGAACTTGCCCAGACCTGCTTCGAGAGGAGTGTGGTTCTCGTCGAGCTCGTGTCCATAAAGAGGCAACGACGCCTCGAATCTCAACGTGTCCCTAGCTCCGAGCCCTGCCAAGACCAGCCCTTCATCCTTACCACTTTCTACAATAGCCTCATAGAGCCGAGGACCTTCCGCGGCCTTGCAGTAAAGTTCAAATCCGTCTTCACCTGTATAGCCCGTCCTCGTCACCAAACACTTGATACCCGCTACAACAACTCCTTCGACTCCGTGGTAGTACTTGATCTCGTCCAACGGATATTCAGTTATTCTCCCTAGTATTTGCAGAGATTTAGGACCTTGAATGGCCAATTGCGCTACTTTGTCAGAGATGTTCTCAAATGTCGTATCATTGAAATACCTGACCAATGGCTCAATCCATTCTGCATCTTTTTCGATGTTGGCTCCATTTACAATAAGCAGATACTTGTCTTCTCTCAAACACAGAACTAGCAGATCGTCTACGACACCGCCGTGGGGATAACACATAGGCGAGTAGACAGCCTTGCCGGGATAGGTTTTGGATATGTCATTGACCAAGAGCATCTGGAGAAGGTCAAGAGATTCAGCACCTTCTACAATGAACTCGCCCATGTTGGACACATCCCAAAGCGCAGCGTTCGTTCTGCAGCCAACATGCTCATCCTTTATACCTGAAAACTGAACAGGAAGAGCCCAACCACCAAAATCCACAATTCGGCCACCGTTTTTCAAATGAGTTTCATAGAGAGGAGTCTTCTTAAGTTCCTCTGCCAATTTTGAACTCACCTCCTATTTATATTGAAACACCTGAACCTAAAAACTACCAGTTTCCTACAGCCTCTTACCGAAGACACCATGAATACCAATCAAAAAGGGACGGGGTACCAATTGAAATTCCCTGTCCCTTTACCTGAGAGATTCCTCGTCGACTAAGCCAAGCCAACAAGTTACCCCGTTGGTGCCCCTTAAGTGGCTCTCCAGAGATGCGTCCGGCGGCGGTATCTGTGCCTGAAAGTTTCAGACTGCGTCCTTGCTTCTTCGGCGCTCCTATGTTGGGGAGTCTCTCCCGACGCCATCATCCGCAAAATATTCAATTTTTCGCAAATCCCTCTCGCACTAGGTTTCTACACAGTATCGCTAACTCCTTCAAATCAGCCGGCAAATTAGAGGTTCTCTGTTTCAACACACTTTAGATGCCACTGCCAGGCAGTACTGATTATGTCCTCGAGGGACGATAGTCTTGGAGCCCAACCTAGAACCGCTCTCGCCTTCTGAGAGGATGCGACGAGAGCCGCAGGATCTCCCTGACGTCTAGGCCCAATAACATAAGGTACGTGTCTTCCGGTTACCTTCTGTGCTTCTTGAATAATCTCCGCCACCGAATAACCTTTGTCTGAGCCCAAATTCATAACTGACGTTTCGGCACCTGCATTGAGGGCATTCAGCGCTAACACATGGGCTTCCGCAAGATCTGCAACGTGAACGTAGTCGCGGACAGGCGTTCCATCACAAGTAGGATAGTCGTTCCCAAATACTGTAATAGGTTCTCCGGTAGAAATCGCCTGCAGAACCAGGGGGATCAAGTGAGTCTCAGGATCATGTTTCTCACCTATGCTTAGGTCGGGGTCTGCACCCGCAGCATTAAAATACCGTAGCGATATTGACCTGAGACCATAGGCCTTGTCGAACCAAGCAAGCGCCCTTTCTAGAAACAGCTTGCTTTCAGCATACGGGCTCTTTGGATTGACTTCGGTTTCTTCAGAAATTGGCATCACACTGGGATCACCATATACAGACGCAGAAGATGAAAACACTAACTTGGACACGCCATATTTCGCCATAGTTGAGAAAAGTGTTATGCCGCCTATAACGTTGCGCCTAAAGTACTTAGCAGGATTTGAAACCGATTCGCTAGACTGACTTTCCCCGGCAACATGGACGACGGCATCGTACTGTGAGCTGGAAAACACATCCACAAGAGCCTCTTCGTCCTCGCAACGCCCTATAATAAGAGGAACTCCCGCTATATGTTCAGGATGACCTCGGGAAAGGTCGTCGAAAACGGTCACTGAATACCCTGCTTCTGAAAGCGCCTTTACGGTTTGAGCGCCTATATAACCGGCTCCGCCTGTAACCAACACTTTCTCAGTTCTAAGCCTTTTCCCTAACCCCATAGACCACGAAGAACCAGAGTATACATTACCCAATCCTTGTTCACTCCCTGGAATGGCGTCTACGTACCCATATATCATACCTGA
The DNA here is from genome assembly GCA_018052455.1 of Candidatus Fermentithermobacillaceae bacterium. GTDB lineage: Bacteria > Bacillota > Sulfobacillia > Fermentithermobacillales > Fermentithermobacillaceae > UBA3907. The sequence goes on from JAGPNE010000006.1 coordinate 61,086, forward strand.
GGAAATATCAATATTCCAGCTAACTTCGACTCAAGATGCAGGAATTGCGAGCCTCACCAAGAATTGTACAATATCGTTCATAAAAGGCACACGTCTACGAATATTATCGGTTACACTCGAAAGGATAGGTCGCATGGATCATTTACAACCTGCCACCAGCCAGTCCCCTAGCGTTCACATACCCTATGGAACCCACATCTGCCACCTCTACGAGAAAGACTCTGAGTTTTTCGAGGTAACGGTTCCTTATTTGAGCGAAGCGCTAGACCATGAAGAATTGTGCCTGATAATCTGCTCAAAAGAACGACGCTCAGTACTAAGCGCTAGTTTTTCCACCGAAAAGCCTATGCTCCGTGAACGTCTAGGCCATGGCCGCGTCGAATTCCTAGAGGCAACTCCTGGCATGTCGAGCATTTCAGATATCTGGGATGAAGCGTTTTCGAAGGCAGCGAAATATGGCTGCAGAGGGATCAGAGTGTCTTGTGTTTCGGATTGCGCCAACCTCAGTATATTCGACAGTCAGGAGTTCACCTTCTTTCCTTCGCCCGACATAAGAGCCAGTATTCTATGCTCGTATTGCACTGCAAACATGCAACTATCTGAGATAGTTCAGGTTGTCCAAAAGCATCACTGCACATTGGTCAAACAACACGGAGCATGGCAACTGATTGAACAGCCAAATCACATCGATGACCCGCTATCTTCTCTCGATGAACTGGGTCAAATGGCAATAGCAATGGACAAAGAGGGTAGGATTCTTGGCGCCACCAACGCTTATCGAGGTTTCTTTGATTGCGGAAACTCAAAGACTCTCGGGGAATCTTTGAAATATCTCGGCCACCAGTTCTGTGTCCAATCTATTGCTGAGACTATACCTCCGGTTGCAACATCGGACCTATCGCACCTGCCGGGACAACTATACGACTACTGGAACGTCAGATTGCCCTCGCAGGGCAAAAGAACCCTTTTTGTGAGCCTTCAAGAAACAGATTGGCATTCTTATACAGGTAAAGTATGGGTACTTACTTTTTGGGACATAACCGCTTTTTGGAAACCTAAAGACTTGACTGAAGACCTTACCCCAATAATCATGCATGAAATGAAAAACCCTTTACAGACCTTAAAAGCAGTAAACGATCTCTTGAAGGTATCGATAGAGACCGATCGGGCTGACCTCCACAGGTTGATATCTATGTCAGATTCAAGCATCGACCAAATTGCGACTTTGACTGAAGACCTCCTTGCGCTCAAAAAACGAAAAGGATGCAAATTGTCGATAAGCTCTGCCGCATTAGATTTGACATCGCTCCTAAAAGAACTTCTAGGTCCTTATTCGACTGCCTCTAAACACCAGATAATTCCACTTTTCGATGACGCTACACCTTTATATGTGTCAGGCGAGCCATGCAGAATACGGCAAGTGGTTACAAACCTTCTTGATAACGCAATAAAGTTCACTCCCTTGGGCAAACGGATATGGGTCAACCTGAAGACCAGCGAAGACTACGCAACCGTCATAGTCGAAGACGAGGGCATTGGAGTACCGATCGATGAAAGAGACTACATTTTTGACCCTTTCTACAGATCATCGAACGCTCCTCAAGAAGAAACCGGCGTTGGATTGGGTCTTTACATTAGTAAGCGATTAGCTGGCCTCCTAGGCGGTGACCTGGTAGCAGTGGAGCGCCCCCAAGGGGGGACTATTGTCGAATTCTCTTTGCCGCTAGAGCCCGGCCGTAATACGGCTAGTACGCGATAAAGCAACTAACTCGCGCCGCTAAGACCTCATTCATAGCCCTACACAAGGCCTACCATCTCACCTAATGCCAGAAACTGTTCTCTTTTGCGAACTATTTTGGCCTCCATGGGAGGAACAACTTAACCTCAACGAGAATGATGCAAAAGTGTATACTGAAATTATCGAGGGAGATGGTTGAGTGCGAGTTCATCCCGGGCTTGAAGTCCTTTTGAAAAGAGAACTGTTCAAAAACAGAAGAATCGGCCTCATCACAAACCATACAGGGATTAACTATGACCTTGAGTCGAATTTCCATATTATGCTTCGTGCCGACTACAAAATTACGAAATTGTTCTCACCTGAGCACGGTATTTACGGGGATCACCCTGATGGGCAATATGTAGAGAGCTCCTCTGACACTGTGACAGGAATTCCAATCTACAGTCTTTACGGGGCTACTCAAAAACCTACAAAGAAGATGCTCAAGGATGTTGACGTATTGCTTTTCGACATACAAGACATTGGAGCGAGATACTATACCTATATGTCTACAATGATCTTATCCATGGAAGCCGCTTCAAAGTATGGAGTTGAATTTGCAGTGCTTGACAGGCCAAATCCCATCGGTGGGACGGTTCTAGAAGGGAACATGCCAGACGTGTCGTGGATATCGCCGGTGTGTTACGCTCCTGTAACCATCCGGCATGCAATGACAGCCGGGGAGATCAGCTTGTTTGCGGCCTCTGAAAAGAACCTGAATACTCCAAGCATTGTCCGTATGGAAGGATGGTCGCGGAGTATGTGCTTTGATGAAACAGGTTTCCCCTGGGTACCTACCTCCCCGAGCGCACCGAGTCTGGATATGGCTTTGCTTTACCCAGGTACCTGCCTCCTAGAGGGAACAAACGTCTCAGAGGGCAGGGGAACATCTACTCCTTTTCAAGTTCTAGGAGCACCGTGGATAGATGGCATGGAACTATCCAAGTCCGTTAACGCCCTAAAACTGCCTGGTATAAAGACACGTCCCGTGTATTTTCGACCCTGCTTCAGCAAGTGGGCAGGCAATATTTGCCAGGGGATTCAAATACACGTATTTGAGCCAAAGAAGATTCGGCCCGTTGAAATGGGAGTGCATCTTCTCTTCGCACTTAGAGACCACTATCCGGAGCATTTCGAGATTACTCCACCAGGACCAAACGGGAAGCACTTCCTTGATCTATTGTGTGGAGGGCCGAGCCTCAGCAACGGAATAAAGAATGATGATTCACCGGATGACTTACTCAATGCTTGGAGCAAGCAAGCACAACTTTTCGCAAGAAAGCGCGAAGAGTTTCTCATATATGACTAGCAAAGGACGGTTTTTGTTATGGGGTTATTCCTTGGAGTTGACGGAGGAGGCACCTCCACAAAGGCTTGCATAATTGACGAGAACGTGAACGTCGTGTCTCTTGGCTACGGTGGCCCGAGCAACATATACTCCACACCTGAACACGTAGTCTCACAGTCTATCGGCGACGCAGTACAAGGAGCTATCAGAAACATTCCCAAACAGGTCCGGGAAGCAGACATTGAGGCGGCATGTATAGGGCTTTCGGGGGCAGGGAGGCCCGAGGACATAAGCCGGGCAACCAGACTCGTAGGGCCTGTCATGGGAGGAATTCCTTTTTTGCTGGTTGAAGACACGAAGACCGCCCTTTATGGAGGACTTGGAGGTCAAGACGGGATAGTCGTGATTTCAGGGACAGGCTCCAATTGTCTTGGGCTCCGAAATGGAGAGTTCAAGAGAGCAGGAGGTTGGGGCTCGCTCCTTGGCGATGAAGGAAGCGCGTACAGTATAGCAAGGAGAGCGCTGACGGCCGCTCTTAAGGATTACGATGGCAGAGGACCCAACACGTCTCTTACCGAGAGATTCATGGAGTGCTTTGGTGTGGATACTCCAGAAGGAATACTCCCAGCCGTTCACAGTAAAGGACGGCCTGACATCGCAGACCTTTCAATGTTGGTTTTCGAAGAGTCCGAAAAAGGCGATGAGGTTGCCTCGAACATAATCCAAGAAGAAGCCATGGAGCTGGTGAAAATGGCAGACGCGGTTTACAAGGGACTTCAGTTCCCGGATACTGTATGCATCGTGAAGGTAGGTGGTTGTTTTTGCCAAAAGCAATTTTCCACCTTTTTCGAATCAGGAGTCAGAATCGTGATTCCAAGAGCAGTAGTCATGAGCCCCATATTCCCTCCAGAAGTAGGCGCAGGCCTTTTGGCATCGTCAATGGTTAGCGATATACGCAAGCGCAAAAAGGCTTAGAAACAGCAAAGAAAACACAAGGGGGAAACAATCTATGTGCGACACAAATACCTCTTTCCCAAGGACCGAAAAACTAAACCTCTTGACAAGGGGCATAGATACATGGCCTACATCAAAGATACTTCAGGTAATGAATCAAGAAGACCATAAGGTTGCTCCAGCCGTTGCCAGAGAACTCCCAAATATCGAGGAATCCGTAGAACTTGTGGTTCGAGTACTCTCGAAAGGAGGGCGCCTGTTTTATGCGGGCTCGGGTACCAGCGGGCGCCTAGGAGTTCTGGACGCTGCTGAAATCTACCCCACTTTTGGCTTTGATTCGGACCGGATCATTCCTATCATATCTGGGGGAAAAGACGCTGTGTTCGCCGCAATAGAGGGAGCCGAAGACAGCGAACAAGACGGCCGAGACGTCTTTATGTCTTACGAACCGCGCGTGAATGACGTAGTCATAGGAATTTCTGCGAGTGGAAGGACACCCTTTGTAGTCGGAGTGCTTGAAACCGCGTACAATCTTGGCTTATCTACCATAGCAGTAGTAGGAGATCCTAACGGACCCATCGCCAAAACTGCCACGGTAACTATCTCCCCAGATGTTGGTCCCGAAGTCATATCTGGTTCTACCAGACTCAAGAACGGCACAGCCCAAAAGCTGGTCCTGAACATGATATCTACCGCATCTATGATACGCTTAGGCAGGACTTATTCCAACTTGATGGCCGGCACATACATAGGAAATGTGAAATTATCCGTTCGCGCCAGAAGGATCCTTCAAAAAGCGTCTGGCTGCAATTTGCAACAGGCGGATACCGCTCTACAGGAAGCAGACGGGAACCTTCCCGTTGCATTAGTAACACTCTTGTGTAGAGTTATGCCCTCTCAAGCCAAGGCAGCTCTGGATAGCTGCGGTGGATCGATTGGGCGAGCCGTGGAGCTGCTATGCCCACCTACTGACAGTACTTTGGAGCATGGATCAAGAGATCTGAACACTGATTGGGAATCTATGACCTCCTCAACACTGCGATGCGATGACCTTAGAATTGGCCGACCAGAACAAGCGGGATTCGACCCAGTGAAGATGGAAAGGGCCTTTGAGGTAGTTGCGGAAACTGTGGGAGATGGACAAGGAGCGATACCCGGTGCGGTTGCAACAGTGGTACGAAATGGAATCGTGCTGTGGCCGAGATGCTGGGGATGGGCTGTGAGAGAACCCCAGCTTATAGCAATGACTCCCTACACCGTCTTTGATATGGCTTCTTTGACCAAAGTCATGGCCACCACTCCTAGCATCCTTATTCTAGCCGAAAGAGGTAAATTGCGGCTGGATGATCCCGTCAGCATGTTTGTACCCGAATTCGGAGCAGGTCGCAAAAAGGATATCACCATAAGAGACATTCTAACCCACACTTCCGGTCTGCCGGATCACATAAGATTCTGGAAGCAAGGACTTCAAGGAGAAGAGATTCTCACAGCCATCTGCAACTTGGAACTAAGTGATTACGGAGAGCCTGGCAAACACGTCGTATATAGCGACCTTGGTCTTATCATTCTGGGCGAAGTACTCCGCAGGGTAAGTGGAGTGAACATAGCTGAATTCTCCCGTAGAGAGATATTCGAACCATTAGGGATGACTAGTACGGGATTTCTCCCACCTGAGTCCATAAAGTACCAGATAGCGGCAACTGAATACCGGGAAGACCTAAACAAGATCACTTGGGGCGCAGTACACGATGAAAACGCTTACGCTCTGGGGGGAATAGCAGGGCATGCAGGACTATTCAGTACAGCTCTGGATACTGCAAGGTATGCTCTCATGTGGTTAGGAGAGGGCGTCCAGGCAGAAAAAAGGGTTTTGAGTCCTGCTACCATATCAGCCGCAACAAAAGAACAAGTAAATCTAGAAGAGCGGCGAGGCATAGGATGGATGCTCAAGTCAAGGACTCATTCCTCGGGAGGGGATTTCCTATCCGACAGCGCATTTGGGCACACAGGCTTTACAGGTACAAGCCTGTGGTGCGATCCTGAAAAGAATCTGGCCATCATCCTACTTACAAATAGAGTACACGCAGGACGTGAGGGCATTGAGCACGTAAGGCTGCGCGCTAGGTTCGCTAACGCGGTATGTGCTGCAATATGTTGATTGTTGCAGCGCACACCCATGATTTGTGGTTTTGAGGAGGAACTGAATTTGGAGTCACTAACTCTTGAGGAAAAAGTAGGTCAAGTATTCATGTTCGGATTCCATGGCAAACATCCTAGCGATGCTACCAGGTTATTCGAAGAGCTGCTCCCTGGCGGAATAATATACTTTGCCAGGAACACGGGGACAGTCGAAGAAGTATCGGCCCTTTCACGCACCTTGCAGGAATATGCGTCTCAAGCGGGTTCTGGGATCCCACTACTGATAGCAGCTGACCAAGAAGGTGGAATAGTTTCAAGACTCAAGGCAGATATCCCTGAGATGCCAGGGCCAATGGCTTTGGCTGCGGCTGTATCTGATCACGATTTCGATCTGGTGGCTGAAGCATCACGTGCGATGGGAGTCGAACTGCGCGCTGCTGGGATCAACATGAACCTTGCCCCTGTACTAGACGTGAACAATAATCCGGAAAACCCGGTGATAGGGATAAGATCCTTCGGCGAAGATCCTAATTTGGTCGCAGATCTCGGAGTCATGGCGCTAAGAGGCTTCCTTTCGGCGGGAGTCATTCCCGTAGGCAAACACTTCCCGGGGCACGGAAACACATCGGTAGACTCGCATCTTGCGCTTCCGGTGTTATCGCAATCCATGGCCGAACTTGACTCGTGCGAACTCATACCTTTCAAGGCAGCCATACAGGCGAATATCCCGGCTATTATGTCGGCTCATATTGTATTTCAAGCAATCGACTCGGAAAACCCTGCCACTTTGTCAAGTGCAGTGATAACAGATCTTCTTCGGGGCAATCTCGGATTCGGAGGTCTAGTAATAACCGACTGCCTCGAAATGAATGCCATATCCAAATACCCTGGGACACCAAAGGGCGCGGTTTCTGCGTTCAAAGCGGGCTGCGATTTGCTGCTAATCTCCCATACCTACGAGTTCCAGAAACAGGCCTATTTCGCGCTGCTGGAGGCTGTGAAAACTGGGGAGATTTCTGAACATCGGCTCGACGACTCCGTTAATCGCATACTCAGGTTGAAGGAGTCTTTTGCACTGCCAAACGATCTTCCGTCTGAAGCGGCACATAATCCGCTGTTCGATGAACTGTCTCGTAGTCTCCATATTCGTTCCATTACTGTGGTCAGAAACGAAAATGGGGTGATCCCGCTGCATCCCGTAGACGGCGAGACCTTGAGGATATGCGTGGCAGCGCCAAAACCAAGAAGACAGGTATTGGTGGAGAATCCTGTTGAAAAACGCAATCCCTCAACAAGCTCAACTCAGAAATCGGGTTTTATGACTGATTTCGCCGCATCTATAAGCAGGTTGTGCCCTGAGACAGAAATAACAGAAATCTCCATGCAAGACCCTAACTCCATTGAACAGTTCGTTTCGGCGTCGCAGAGAACGCATGTGACTTTTGTCCTAAGTGAAAACGCAACGATCAACGAGGACCAAGCTGCGTTCATACAACGGGCCTCTTCTGAACTACCAGATTTGGTGCTCATAGCAACCAAGAATCCCTACGACATATCTGTTGCTCCCTCTGTTCACACCTACATATGCACTTATGGAAGCCAACCGGAGGCAATGGAAGCTCTTGCCAAAGTCCTTCTCGGGTTGGAGCAGGCAACGGGCAGTATTCCGGTAGCCATAGGAGGAATCTAACCATGGACCTCCTGTCACGCGCCAGGCAAGAAACTAAAAGGCTGATGGTTGGGCTTATGTCCGGCACTTCCGCTGACGGAATCGACGCATGTCTTTGTGAGATCCAAGGCTTTGGACCAGATACACAGGTCCAGATCAAACATCTCTCTTCTTTGGAGTATAGTGACCTGATTAGGGGCATGCTTATAGAAGGGCTCCAGGAACTTTCCTTAGATGATATTGCCAGACTCAACTTCGTCATCGGCACCCTGTTCGCTAAGACAGCGCTCAAGTGTATTGAAGAAGCAGGCTACACTCCATCTCAGATCGATGCTGTGTGTTCGCACGGACAGACCCTGGTCCATCTTCCCAACTCAGACCATAAGAGACTACCACAGCCTGCTACTCTGCAGGTAGGGGACATCTCGGTGATAGCCCAGCTAACTGGAATACTCACTGTAGGAGATTTTCGGCCCGCCGATATGGCTCAAGGAGGTCAGGGTGCACCATTGGTCCCATACGCAGACTTCGTTCTGTTTCGAGACGACCACTTGGGTAGAGTCGTCCAGAATATCGGAGGCATATCGAATCTGACTTATTTGCCTCCTGGATGCTGCATCGACGATGTCGTAGCGTTTGACACCGGCCCTGGCAACATGGTTATTGATGCAACGGTCCGAGTTTTGACCAAAGGTGAACTATCGATGGATACCGATGGGCAACTTGCGTTTTCGGGAACGGTAAACAGGAAACTTCTAGATCAGATTCTCTCTCATGGATATTTCCATAAGCCGCCCCCTAAGTCCACAGGTCGAGAACTCTTTGGCATTCAGTATGCAGAGGGTCTCATTGATAGGTACAAGCAATTCATCGAAAGCGAACAAGGAAAATGGGAACCGTCATTGCATCGAAGCGACATTGTAAGAACGGTGTCAGAAGCAACCGTTCAGACCATAATTGAAGCGTACAAAGCATGGGTCATACCGAAAGGACAAATTGACGAGGTGATCTTAGGCGGAGGCGGCGCCTACAATCCCTACTTAGTACAACGGCTAACCGATGAGGTGCTTACGCTAAATCCCAGGGCCCGTCTCTTCACTCATGAGGATTTTGGCATCTCCAACAAGGCAAAAGAAGCTCTAGCTTTTTGCATATTGGGAAACGATCTGATTGGCCTACTACCAAACAATGTACCGTCGGCCACGGGTGCCCGGAAACCAACTATACTAGGCAAGATCGCTTTCCCTTAAAAGGTGGGAGACAATGTATGAGTGAATCCGAAATCAAAGGGTACGTTGAGTTTCCCGGGAAAATACCCACGAAATACGAAATACTGGATACTCTTTGCGCTGCAAAGGAGCAATTCGTTTCTGGAAACGAACTAGCGGTCATTCACAACATCTCCAGAACCGCTGTCTGGAAGAACATACAGGCATTGATCGACGAAGGCTTTCCAATACAAACCGCGAACAGAAAGGGCTACATGCTGACCGCCGCTACTGACATCATATCACCCGGCAAGATTATCGAAAGATTGAGTACAACCTGCATTGGGCGCACTATACTGTATACCCCATGTACAAGTTCTACCAACGATGACGCAAAACTTATAGCAGATTCAGCGAAAGGCGGCACTCTACTCATAGCGGAAACGCAGACCGGGGGCAAGGGCAGGTTGGGAAGACGGTGGGAATCACCCCTGGGCGGTATATTCATGTCATTTATTCTAAAGCCTCGCATTAGTCCATCACGGATTCCTGGTTTGGCCCTTATAGTAGGCTATTGCATTGCCAAAACGGTAGGCGAGATGTTCAACATCCCCACTCAAGTAAAATGGCCCAATGACGTGCTCGCAAACGGCCGCAAAATCGCAGGTATTCTGTGCGAAATGCGCGCAGAATTAGACTCTGTTTCGCATGTAATCGTAGGTGTGGGTATCAACGCCAATGTGGAAGCATCATCAATGCCTCATGAGATAAGGGAGAAATCCTCTTCAATTCGGGAGGAATTGGGACAGAGTGTCGATAGGAATTGTTTGGTGGCAGCCATACTAAACAGTTTTGAACCGCTATACTCAGAGTTCTTGGACCTAGGGCTGGGAGCTTTCTTGCCACGTGTAGAAGGTATGCTCGCTTACAAAGGACAGCCGGTTGTAATTCAAAACGTCACCCTTGGGCCCAAAACATGCTGGCACGGAGTATTGCTCGGTCTTGACTCTGAGGGAAGGCTGGTCTTGTCTGGACCCGACTATGGGCAAATGGCGTTCCCGGCCGGAGATTTGTCTCTGAGGATTGATGGGAAATAAAGTAGAAGTGCCCGCCAGCTAAGTTCTGGAGGGCACTTCCAATGAACAACCTAGTTCTCGGGGGTCACCTAGGTGAGTGACATCATAGTTCTGGCACCGCGGTACGCTTCCAAATAGTCCTTGCCCGTAAACCGCACGGTTACTGCATCCACTCTGACCGCTCCCGGCATTATCGACGCCCCGTCAGCTTGCCCTGAAGTATGGAACTGCAGTTCAACTGTGCAGGGAGAAGCCGGCTTCAAAGGTTTGTACTGCGACATGTTTTGAAGAGCTTTCGCGGCTTTTTCGCGGATCAGTTCGTGCGCTTTATCTGGGTGCAAACACATAGCTGAAAACTGGCTGTGTGGCTCTTTTACGGCCACTGTTTCCACATTGCCTAATAAGTCTACCGCTTCTTTTGTCACTTCGGAATCGCCAGAAACAAACACTACAGGCACACCATAAAACCCGGCAACCAGAGAATTCATACCCGTTTCTCCCATGACCTTGCCGTCGACGGCGTATTTGGCCACCTGCCCTGTATATGTGTGATTGAGCACTCCTAGTGAAGAAGCCCTAGAATGATATCCTACAAAAAACACTGCATCAAACTCAGGTCCGATACCTTCCATCATTGACAATGGCTTCGATGAACCAGTGATCAACTTGATCCTAGGATCCAAATCTTCAATGATAACGTTCCTCATTCTTCCGTGAGAATCGTTGATAATAACCTCATCAGCACCAGCGTCGTACGCCCCTAAGGCCGCAGCATTAGCTTCTTTAGTCATGAGCTTTCTAAATCGTTCATAACCATCTTTGCCGTACTCTGTATGGTCCCAATTGACTACGCCTGAGATGCCTTCCATGTCTACTGATATAAATACTCTCATGCCGGGTCCCTCCTCATTACTTCCTGCCCTTTCTAATTGTCAAACATCACTAACTTCTCTAACTAATTGTTTTTTCCTGCCCCAATGCCAACAAATCACACACATTGACGTTTCTTCCCCGTTCTAGTATGATTGCGTTAACCCGATACTAATTAGGGGTTAACGTTAAGCGCGAAGGGAGTAGGCAGAGTTGCATGAAATCTCTGATAGGGTCAGGTCAGAAAGATGCAGTACACAGCCGGTAACAACTTCGGGGCTCACCCGCGCTTCCCTAATGGCTTCTATCATCGCGGTACTATCATTTATAGCAGTCCCGCTACCCTTTAGCCCTGTCCCCATAACGCTGCAGACTTTGGGTGTAATGCTTGCAGGCCTAGTACTGGGGCCGCAGTTAGGAACGATAGCAGTATGCCTATACCTCGTAGCAGGCACTTCAGGGTTACCCATATTTGCAGGCGGAGCGGCAGGAATAGGCGTGCTTATGGGGCCTTCAGGAGGATATCTACTCGGTTTCTTACCCGGCACTTGGGTGATTGGGGTACTGTCACAGGAAAGGAACAGACATAATGGCTCTGCAAAAAGAGCGCAAATTGTTGTGAGAAACTTGCTTTCATGTGCTATTGGAGGAATCCTGATAATTCACACTTGCGGCATTCTGCATCTTGCGAGAAGTGCTCATCTTTCGCTTGCAAATGCTATGTTACTTGGTACGGTGCCCTTCCTTCTAGGAGACGTGCTCAAAGCCGTTATTGCATCGACTCTGGCTCAGAGAATTGCAGTAGCCCTAAAACTCTAAGCATCTATCTCAATTGCTCCTGTACTACTTTGGATGATCAGCCTCCCTTTGTCTATGCGAGCCTTCACTGAGTGGAGAGTGTTTTCCGTTCTTACTTTTGTGCGCCCAAAAACAAAAGAAGTATTTGGATAGACTGTGCCTGCGAGAATTGTACCTTCTTCAGAAACCTTTAGAACTGTAGCGGCGGAGCCTTGACTCCCAGCTACGTTAACCTGGACCATCTCAGTAGCGGATACCTGACTGCCCCTTACTATACCAGGCGATCCTTGTACTTTTATGGAACGACCTGCCGACAAGTCCGAATACAAAGCTCCCTGCCCGGTGACTAATATGTCCCGAGACGCATTGACCGTAGAACTCTGAACATACGGCAAGACTACATCCGACGCTCCCTTTTGCATCTCATAGTCGACCCAAGTCCTCACTGCATCCAACTTCTTGCTTATGGCCCGAGTCCTTTCAAAGACTGTGGCCGAGCCCTCTGTCAGATCGCCTCTTGTTGCGAGGATTGAGTCTCTACTCTCCCGGGGTAGCAACGATAGATCTTCCCTATATAAGCCCCCAATTGTCATGACCAGCTCGCGGAAATAGTCAAATAGCATTGCTGGATCGCATAACCTACGTACTTGCTCCGCGCTGACTTCAGAACCAAGTTCCTCAACTAGCCTTGCAGTCTGGGATTCAACTTCCAGTATCCTCGCAATTCTCTCTTCCGCCGATGCAAGCAAAACGTCCCATTTCTGCACCCACTGAACATCTCGGCCGGCAGATATCTCCGACTTGAATACATTTCCTCTAATCCTAACGCTTTCCCAGGCTTTTATCTTTGCACCGGTAACTGTTCCGCCAATCTCGAGCCCGCCTTCGCATTCCACTTTTGTACCTTCCGCAACGTTCCCGCTTATCTGAACTCCGCCCGAGGCCCTTATGTTTCCCGAACCAAGATCCACGTCTCCCTTGTGAAAAAAGACCTCGTCAACTTCAATTATCCCTGAAGATTCATTGTATTTGGGACAGCCTGAGATGGTAGCTATTGCTAGAACCACCCCGTCTTCCTCCTGCAGCCGAACGCCTTTTCCTCCTCTAATTATTGGGTCTTTTACCTTTGCCGGTGGGATGGGTTTCCCTGTGACCGTAACGCCAGGAACTCCAGGAACGGGTAGTGTCTTTATAGCGATTACTTCGCCCGCTTTTACGTCTGGAATTTTGACAGACTCCCGAAAATCTACTTGAATTTCATCCAACGGCAGGTCAACAACTCTTTCCAGGGGGACCATGAACTCTATTTTGCCGTCTGTGCCAGGTATGCTTGGACGGGCTTGGGCAATTAGAACAGGCTCTCTTGGTCTTTCGGAGCAAGCCCTAACGCAGGCTTCAGCGTCTAAGCCGTACTCAATGCCTAGTTTCTTCGCGGATTCAATAACTTCCCTAGGGTCTAGAGTCGCAGGAATGACTTCGGCCTCAACCTCGAGTTGCAGAAGGTTAGAGGGAGGGCTGTCTTTCAGCCTGTATCTGACTCCGTCTTGTATGTCAGCGATTAGGTGTGCCTCAATGCCATCCTTGCTTACCTGAATTTTGAAAGAACACACAGGCTCCCTATCAGCAAGCACTATCGACACGTCCGACGACTCGAAAACTTGCGCCTCTGTCTCGACCAGGTTTCCGGAAACAACAACCTCCACGCCATCCACTGCTCTTATGATGGCAGGTCTGCCACCTGGATCTGGATCTTCTACCTTGATTGTTCCTTGTTCTACCCAAGCCAAACCGAAAGACTCATTGCCAAAGCTACCGTCCATTCAGGTTCCCCCGTTCCTATACCACGTTCCAGATGACACGATAAATTACAGTTTCGGACACTGACGAGAATCTGTCTCTTTTGTTTATCTATCGGAAAAACTCCGACTTAGATTAGCATGGACTATCGAAACCCCAAGTCGAATTTGATCACGACTCTGCCGGGAAGAGGTTGTCCGTTTCTTTATCTTGTGATATGCTAAACCTGCTCATCGATGATGAGGAGTGATAGATATGGCAGAACAAGATCCATACACAAGGAAACTTGTTACCACTAACTACTATGCGGACAAGAGTATCCTGTCAGCAAGAGTTGTAGCAGTGCTGCGCGGCGAATTGGAAAACCGCAACCTTGAGCTAATCCCCCAACCTTCTAGAGTCGTTAAGCAAGGCGAAATACACGAGCTTATCGTCACCGACGAGGAGTCTTCTCCCGGCAAAAAGGTACAGAGGATTGCTTACGTAGCTTTTGTGGAGTTTCTGAGCGGCGGAGTCCTGCTAAGTGAAGATCTAGTGTTTGCAGGAAACAGGTTATTGGGCAGTATCGCGGGATATGATATGGCTCACTTCCCAAACCACATGAACATCGTCATAAACGGTGAGCGGCTCTCAGGCGAGGAGTCAGGAGTAACTGTAGGAACTCCTGTGTTTTTCACGTTGAAGAAGAACACAGACCCAAATAACGGAAAACCACAACAAAACAAAGGAGGACCAGTTTGATGTCTAGTTTCAAATACAAGTTTCAAATGTACAAACACCTGCAACAAAACACACAGAACATCTATGCAGAGGCAAAGCAAGTAGCTGAAGAACTCGGTATTGGAGATTTGAAAGGTCAATTCGGTCTGACCGGAGCAATATCCGGATGTCCTGCACCAATGCGCAAGAATGTTCTAGAAGCAATCGTTGAAGGGGAAAAGAAGGTTGTGCCCCTTGTCGGTCTGGTTGAGGAAATCAGAGAAATCGTGAAGGACGTCTACGGTGACGAGTATGATGCATGTCCGGTAAGCACATGCGAGGGTGGGCTCTGGGTAACTTTTGATACCTTGTTCACACCACCTCTTACAGGTCGTGGCGATAAATATCGTGCGAGATATATCGTGCCTCTAGAAAAGCACATGCACCACCAGGCTGGTTACGGTCGACCCTTCCCTCCGAAATACAAGGAGATTTTGGCAGACAGAGGAGCTACCGCGGGAGAGCTAGGTTTCTCAGGGAAGCGGCAAGATAATCTTGATGTAGTAATAGTACCTCTGGAGGGCGCCAAGTACCCGAATCACGGCATCAAGTATCACCCGGTTCCACTTCTAACTACTGTAGATGCAGACGCATCCTTGGAAGTTATTGCAACTGTGGCCGAGACTCATGCCCCTTACCTATCGGGATTTGCTTCCTTAGGATATGATACTCCAGGATACGGTTATGGAGACAAAGACGCTGACGGAACTCCAGTTCTTCAGAGAGGTCTTGGCGACCTGGCAAAGGAGTTCAACGTTCCTTACGTAGTAGACAACGCATGGGGACTTCCTTTCGTCGGCCATGACCCAAGAAAAACCGGCGCAGACGTGCTCATATATAGCATGGACAAAGCCACAGGTTCCGGAACCTCAGGTCTTATAATCGGCCGCGAGGATGTCATGGTACCTATAAGGCGCGCTCTCGGTATGCATGGGGACAGATGGGGTACCACCGCATCTTACGGCAAAGCTGCCTACGTAACGCTCGATCCTGGCAAAGAGGCGCTTCTAACACAAGTTGCTGTACTTAAAGATCTGAGAGACAACCCTGAAATGTACACCAAACAGGTTGATGAGCTTTATGAGATCGTGACGTCTGAAGTCGCAAAAGCGAACCCCAAACTTAAGCAAGGACTGAAGATCAGCAAGTCGTACAATTCTACAACTGTTGAGATCAACTACGAAGACACCTGGAAAGACCAGATGGGCTTCCCCATATTCTCAATTGAGGATATGTACGCAGGCTCTCATTTGCTACAAGTAGGATGCAGCCAAATGGGAATAATCGCGACCATCTCATATGATGCGAATATCTTCATCTCTCCTGGACAGGGTACTTGCGATGAAGAAGGAAACATCATCGAAGAGAGAATGAGGCTAGCGGTCAAAGGTCTTCTTGCCCTTATGGAGATTATCGGACGTTATTCAGGATACTTGTCTTAAGCCTGACATACGTTCAAAAACCTCATGTAAAAAGAGAAGCGGTTTTTCGTCAAACCGCTTCTCTTCTTCTAACCGCTAACTGCTAATTGCGCCTCAGATAGTCTATGCAAGCCTTCGCAAACACGGCTGAAGCAACATGGAGCACATCTTCATCCACATCAAACTTTGGGTGGTGATTAGGATACGCAGTGCCTTTTTCACTATTTGCAGTACCAATACCAATGAACGCCCCAGATACTTTCTCCAAGTAGTACGACATGTCTTCTGCTCCCATCGTGGCCTCTTCAATATCCACGACTTTGCACGTGCCAACTAATGCGCATGCCGATTCTTTCAAGAACTCGGTGATCTCATCATCATTTATGACCGGTCTATAGCCAAAATTGTAGACCACATTTGCATCGGCTCTCATTGCTCTGGCTATTCCTACCGCAATCTCTTCGATTCGTTTTGGCAGAAATTCTTCAAGTGCCTTGTCGAAGTACCTTACAGTCCCTCGAAGAATACACTGTTCCGGGATAATATTGTGTGCTGTACCGGCTTCAATCCGTCCAACCGTCACTACCGCAGGATCTACGGGCTTTGTTTCCCTGGAGACAAGCGTTTGAAGAGAAAGGACGATCTGAGCAGCAACTACTATAGGATCAACACACTGGTCGGGAGCAGCGCCGTGTCCACCGCAGCCCGTAACGGTAATTGTAAATGAGTCTGACGCCGCCATAAAGGGGCCAGGTTTGAAACCAAACTGCCCTGATTCCAGTGGCCAAAGCGTTCCAACATGGCCTGCGATTATTGCGTCTACCTTTGGATTGTCCAGAGCTCCTTCTTTGATCATAGGTTGGGCCCCGCCTGGGCTTTCTTCTCCAGGTTGGAATATGAAGCGTACATTGCCATGCAAATCTGTTCTCAGTTGGGAGAGGATTTTTGCCGCTCCTAGAACTATAGCAGCATGAGCGTCATGCCCGCACGCGTGCATCCTTCCTGGTATCTCTGAGGCGAAAGGAAGCCCCGTCTGCTCCGTTACAGGCAATCCGTCAATGTCTGCCCTCAGTGCTATTGTTTTGCTCCCACCTGAGCCTCGTAGGGTTCCAATTACTCCGCATCCTGCTATCCGTCTAACCTCTATCCCCATGATTCTAAGTTGTTCCTCTATGAAATCAGAAGTCCTTGGTGTGTCCATACCTAATTCAGGGTACCTGTGAATGGTCCTGCGCCAACTAACTATTAGCGGCTGCGCCTCATCAGCCAACTGCAAAATCTTTGCCCTGTCTGCTAGCATGCTGGACCCCCTCTCAAGAGTGTGATTTTCTAGATTTCAGCATATCTCGCTGCAGCAACGCTGTCTAGCCATCGAACCAGGCCATAAGCTGACAATGCTAGCAGCGCCCCTGATATACAGTAAATAAGGAAATATGGAATGCCTAGCCGTATGAGCCCAAACACAATAGCCGCCATTACGCCTACGTATAGCAGACTGAACATCCATGATACCATAGTGCCAAAGTTCCCCTTCATGGCTTGCTGAGGATCGGTCCACTCGAGTTTTGGAAAGGAAAGATCGTACAGCAGACAAATAGCATTAACGGGAACCGAGACTAATAGGCCAAGGAACGATAGGATTAACAGCCTATAAACATCAAGTTCAAGGAGTAAAACGGCAGACACAACTAGTATTACCAATTGAACGCATGAAAAGGCCACGCTATACAAGAGCTTTGCTTTAACCTGAATTCCAGGCGATACTGGCATCACTTTGCTTATCCAGAATGTTTGCCCTTCCCTAGAAACTGCGGTGGAGGAAATCTGGTTCATCCCTGTTATGGCTGCATGTACTGCAACCAATATCAGTAAAGCAATGTCGAGTATTTCGGGTGTAACAACTGCTCTCAAGGCAGTAAATCCTTCTCCGCCCCCTCCCATATACACGAAAATGAACATTAAGGGAAGAAGCATGAGGTTCATAAACGCCGTCATAAGATAAGTTGGGTTTCTTACCAAAAGCCTGTGTTCCTTCAGGAAAAGAGCTCCGAATGTGCCTTTTGGGGAGGGCCACACCAATTCTCCCTTTCGCGCTTCTTTTGATACCCGTTCTTTCTTTCCAACAGATACTGTTCCTTCGGTCATACCTTCAAAAAACCATCTCTGAGAAAACCATATAACCAGGACAAGTGCGCCCACAGAAACTCCCGTATACAGTAGAAAACCTAGAATCTGCTGGCCCAGGGTTCCTCCAGTAAGAGCCCATGCACCCCACCTAAGGACAGGATAGAACCTGCCTACTGCCGAAACAAGCCCATTGTTTTCCATAAGCAACTGGACAAACCTCTCAGGTCCGTATTGAGTCATGTTGACGTTCAAGTAGTTAAACACCATTATAAACGCAAATACCACAACCCCTGACAGCACCCGGAACCAGTCTCTTTTGGGAGAATGGGCTGTGAACTTCATTAGGATAGATATGACCAGCACAGAAATTGCCACTGGAATGGCAGGAATCAAAAGAAGGTTCAGAACAGCAGGAACCCAGTATGAGGCGCTTTTCAAATGAGTACCTAGAGTGACGAAAAATGGACCTGCTATGACCAGAACCCCTAACAATTCAGTGAAATATGCTATCAATACCTTGGACGCCATTATTTGCCACGGTCTTATGGGGAGAGCCTTGAGCGTCTTCAGATCACGACTATCGTACAGGGTCGACATGAGCTGGCTAAACCCTAGAAATATCACCGTTATCTGGCCAGACATGATGGCCAGGACAACCACGAACCCTGGCTGTCCGATGGATACAAAGGCTTCAGATAACGCGTTAGAAAACTTGAACAAAACTCCCATGAAGGGAACAAAAGCTAGAGCCAACAGGCCAAAGTATATGTATACTAGTGATTTGTTCTTTGAACCAAGTCCTATTTTCTCAGCCATTCCAGATAAGCTGTAATTTACACGAAACTCAAGTTTCAATAACGAGGAAAATGGCTTCTTAGGTTTTGGAAATCTCATGCTTTCCAGTCCATTTGACATCTCTTTGCCTCCCAAATTAGTATCTCCAGTACCGAATTTCCCAGCATGTTTATCTTGTTAAGGAAGCCAACTGCTCTTCTGGAATCTGGGCTTCGGTAATCAACAGGAAGATCTCTTCTAGAGATTTGTCGCCCTCTTGGGCAAAAAGATGTTTCATTTCTTCCACGGTGTTCACGGCGAGAAGCTTGC
>JAGPNE010000001.1:0-16359 GCA_018052455.1 Candidatus Fermentithermobacillaceae bacterium
ATACCTTATTCAATAGATACAACCGGAATGTCAAACGCAAAAGTTATTTATTTTGAAGATATGGTATTGAAGATCGAAAAGCAACAGAAGGAATCTGATAATGAGCAAATAATGATGTCATGGCTATGTGATAAACTTCCTGTTCCAAGAGTCTTATGCTATGAAAAGCAT
The DNA here is from genome assembly GCA_018052455.1 of Candidatus Fermentithermobacillaceae bacterium. Taxonomy (GTDB): domain Bacteria; phylum Bacillota; class Sulfobacillia; order Fermentithermobacillales; family Fermentithermobacillaceae; genus UBA3907. The sequence continues at coordinate 172 of JAGPNE010000001.1, forward strand.
AATGGGATAAGCTATCTACTGATGAGCAGAATTAAAGGCAAGATGTCATGTTCACCAGAACTGCTTGAAAATCCAATGCACTTAGTAAAATTGTTAGCAGAGGGTTTAAAAATGCTCTGGAGTGTTGATATATCTAAATGCCCATTGAATAACTCAGTTGATAACAAATTAAGACAGGCTGAGATTCGTGTTCGAAATAACCTTTGTGACATGGAAGATGCAGAGCCTACAACTTATGGGGCTGAAGGGTTTGAAAGTCCAGAAAGACTATTACAATGGCTAAAGGAAAACAAACCAGATGAGGAGCTTGTGTTTTCTCATGGAGACTATTGCCTGCCCAATATTATTATTAAAGATGATAGAATTAGTGGTTTCGTAGATTTGGGGCGAAGCGGTGTTGCCGATAGATACCAAGATATTGCTCTTTGTTATAGAAGCTTGCAGCATAACTATGATGGAAAGTATGGAGGAAGGGTATATGAAGGGTTTGATGCCTCAATACTTTTTGAGGAGTTAAATATAATACCAGATTGGAGCAAAGTTAAATATTTCATTCTACTGGATGAATTGTTTTAGTCATGTCCTATCCATAAACTAGAATGTGTATTCAAAAGCCTTTGTAGCTAGCTGCACAATTCAGCGATAATCAGACCTCTTGGCGTTAATCGAATATTGCTAAATCGTATTGAAATTGGAGTCATTAGACATAAAAAGATGTAGATTGGTCTAACGCGAATCCTTGATTTGACGGGGTGTTGTTGTTTTCGCAGATGAAATACACTCGCACTGGAAGGTGTATGTCGCCGCTCAGCCTCTTACTCTTATTCTACATACTGCATTAGAGCTTCGATATCCCTTATATCAATTGTCGAGCGGTGATAGTCAATAATCCCCTCATCTTTCATTCGGCTCATTTCCCGGCACATAGACGGTCGCGATACGTTTAGAAAATCGGCCATGTCATTTCGATTCATTGGTAATACAAATAGTGTTCTGCCCGTTTTCTTATGCTGTTCCATTAGAAAAGCGCTTATCCTACCTCTCATACTTCTGATGGTCAGGTATTCGATCTTTTTGTTAAGCGCCAAAGCCCGTTCCGATACAATTCTGAGCATATTGAGTATAAGGGCTCTATGCCAGGGGCACACCTTGTCACATTGGCCCGTTATCTTTTTGCCTGAAAGAAAGAACACGGTGCAGTGTTCCTTAGCCGTAACTGTTGAAGGCCAAACGGGATGTTCTGTAAATACTATCATCTCTCCAAACATATCCCCTTGCTGCAGAACTGCAATGATCACTCGATCACCTGAAATAGTCTCTTTTGTGACTGCGGCCCTGCCCTTCAGTAATATCCCTACTGATTCAGAAACATCTCCTGCCATAGCGATGCATTCATCCTTTTTATATTGGCATATCCTTGGTTGTAAACAATCCATCATGGCAACCAAATCACTTCTTTGTATACCTTCAAACAGAAGGGTTTCGGATAGAACGCTCAATTCCGAATCTAACACATAGATCGCCCCTATTTGTAGCCATGGCTACTGAAATGTTGCCTTTAGCTCATTATCATATAGTCAAACATGCGCGGTCACAAGAACGAAAGGTGGTATCTACATGGTAGAAACAAAGTATGAGTTCGCACCTTCAGATTCAAAACTCATCGAGAGAATCATATCCGATGACAACGTGGATATAAACCACATGGTACTGACAAAGGGAGATGCTCTTCCTGAGCACTATACTAACTCAAATGTGTATATGATTGTAGTAGGAGGCAATATTTCATTGCAGCTGGGCGAGCAGGATCAACATACCTATCCCGCAGGAAGCATCATAGCAATTCCCCATGGAACTAAGATGAATGTGCACAATAATCATGAAGAAGTATTGGAATTCTTTGTAATCAAGGCTCCAAGCCCCAAGATGTTTGCAAGATAATCCAATAATGGGAGGTAATATTATGTCAATGTTCTGTTTTCAATGTGAACAAACGGCTGGAGGAAAGGGTTGTGTAAGATCAGGCGTCTGTGGCAAAACACCGGATGTAGCGCAAAAACATGATGAATTGACCTGCGCGCTGATTGGACTTGCCCGGGCTGCAGAAGGCAAAACTCCAAGCAGAGAGGCTGACGAGCTTGTTATGAAAGGACTTTTTGCTACTGTTACAAATGTCAACTTTGACGCACAGCGAATAGATGAACTTATAATTTGCGTGGAAGAAGAAAAGGAAAGCCTGGGAGGCGCTGAGGATTTTCTGATTAGCGATCTTTGGACACAGCAGGACACAGATATTGTTTCGCTGCGCTCCACACTTCTTTTTGGTATGCGGGGGATGGCGGCATACGCTTGGCATGCGTATGTCCTGGGCAAAAAGGATGAAGAGGTAATGTCCTGGTTCTACAAAGGACTGAGGGTTTTGGGATGCCAGCATACAGTTGATGAATGGATGGAACTTCTAATGGAATTTGGCAATATAAATCTAAAATGCATGGAGCTACTGGACGAAGCGAATACAAGCGCCTATGGTCATCCGGTGCCGACAAAGGTGACCATGAATGTGGAAAAAGGCCCTTTCATTATCATAACAGGCCATGATTTGCTGGATTTAGAACAGCTCCTTGAGCAGACCCAAGACAAGAGCATAAACATATATACCCATGGCGAAATGCTCCCGGCCCATGGCTATCCTGTACTAAAGAAGTACTCCCATTTGAAAGGCAATTTTGGCACAGCATGGCAGAATCAGCAAAAAGAGTTTGACAATGTTCCCGCGCCAATTCTTTTTACCACAAACTGTCTAATGCCCCCTAAAGCAAGCTATGCAGACCGGGTGTTTACAACATCAGTTGTGGGTCACCCTGGCATGCAACATATTGAAGAAGGTGTAGATGGGGCAAAAGACTTTTCGCCTGTTATCCAGAAAGCCCTTGAGCTTGGCGGATACAACGAGGACAAAACTTTCACCGGGATAAACGGCGGTTCAGAAGTTGTGACTGGATTTGCAAGAAATGCAGTTCTTGGAGCAGCAGATAAGGTCAATGATGCAATAAGGTCGGGGGATATAAAACACATATTCCTTGTAGGAGGCTGTGACGGCGCAAGACCTGGCAGAAACTACTACACTGAATTTGTGAAAAAGGCTCCAAAAGACACGGTGATTCTAACCCTTGCCTGTGGCAAATACCGTTTCAATGACTTAGACATTGGCGAAATCGACGGCTTACCTAGGATTATGGATATTGGTCAGTGCAATGATGCATATTCTGCTATTCAAGTAGCGTTAGCCCTTGCAGATGCATTTGGATGCGGTGTAAACGACCTTCGCTTAACGCTTGTGCTATCATGGTATGAACAAAAGGCTGTGTGCATATTACTTACGCTTCTGGCTCTAGGCGTCAGGAACATTTACCTGGGTCCTACACTTCCAGCATTTCTCTCATCAAATGTTTTGAATGTGCTCGTGGACAACTTTGACCTGAAGCCAATAAGCACTCCTGAGGAAGACCTTAGAACAATTATTAAGTGAAAGGACTTTTCTGTTAAAGTCTATCTAATGCAGACAAAATACTCGTCTATTTCTCTAGATACCATGTAGGTATTGGGTTTTCCATATTATTGAACCATTCCAATACATGTTTGCCTAAATCTTGCTGTGTCTGTGTTGACTTCATTCTAGCCGAAGGTTTTGAACCTACATGGAAGGATTCTGAGAACAACTTGCATAAAACCTTATCAGTAGCAAGTCTGCACAAGGAGGTCTCTTTCCATAGTGATCAGCTGCAGTTCCAAGCGTAGCAAGGGGACGCAGTACTTGGCGCATAGGTAGACTATGCACCTTCATGTTCATACAAAATGCAGCTGCACAGTCATTATTTGAGCCTGGTACTGGTGGCGCATCTGAAAGTCATGGTATGTGACATCCAGAGAAGGTATTTAGTAAGATGTGGGCCCGGTGATTGATTTACGTTGGTAGATATGCGTGATTGCACAGGCCAGTCAAAACAAGGAGGTTTCATAGGATGAAGAACGCTTACATTATTCCCCTGCGTGAACAGGCCAAAGTTCGCAATAGTTGGCTGGAGGAGCGCTTTCGAACCGTCTTGGCAGAGATTATGGATAGGGAAGGTTTTGACATGTGGATCATTTCCGGGAGAGAGTACAATGAAGATCCGGTGATGATGAGCATGTTTCCCCAGCCCATGATGTCTGCACGCAGACGCACTATACTTGTGTTTTACCGAGAAAAAAGTGAAGAAGGTCATCAGGACGCGTCTTTCTCCGAAGACGCCGTTCCTTCCGAATCTTGCGACAGTCTTGAGAGGATCACCATTGCTCGGGGAAGAACAGACTTGTCCCCGATGTACCAGTCGGTCTGGATTGAAGGAGAGCCTGATGAGTGGCATGTTCTTGCGCGCCTAGTGGAAGAAAGGGAGCCAAAATCGATAGGCGTCAACGTTTCTGAGACTTTCGTATTTGGGGATGGCCTGAGCCACTCTGAGCATATAAGGCTAATGGAAGCCCTCGGACCAGTTTATAGGGAGCGGGTAAGAAGCGCCGAGAGGCTGGCTCTTGGGTGGTTGGAAACGAGGTTGCCAAGTGAAATATGGGCGTATACTGGGGTTGTATGGAGCTGTCACGATATAGTCAAAGAAGGTTTTTCGCGAAAGGTGATTGTGCCAGGCGTGACTACTCCTATGGATGTTGCGTGGTGGATGAGGCAGACCATGGAGGATATGGGTCTAAAGCCGTGGTTTCAGCCAAGCGTCGAGATTCAGAGATTCGGCGGCAGCGATATCAGTCTCAACTCTCCTATACTCCCTGGTGATTTGCTCCACTGCGATATCGGTTTCTACTATCTGGGCTTTGCAAGCGATATCCAGCAAAATGCGTACGTTCTCAAGCTCGGTGAGGATAGCCCTCCTTCTGGGCTGGTTTCGGCATTGGCTACCGGAAATCGTATGCAGGACATAGTTATGGGGCAGATGCAAGCAGGTAGAACCGGCAACGAGATCTTATGTGCATCTCTCAAAGAAGCTAAAGCTCAAGGGATAAGGGCTAGCGTGTATTGCCATCCTATTGGGTACCATGGGCACGCTGCAGGACCTACCGTTGGATTGTGGGACCATCAGGAAGGCGTACCTGGCAGAGGGGACTATCAATTGTTCAACGATACTTGTCACGCGTTGGAATTAAACATCCGGCAAGAGATAGACGAATGGAAGGGGCAAGAAATCGTAATAGCCTTGGAAGAGGACATAGTGTTTACTGGAAATAGGGCTTATTTCCTTGACGGGAGGCAAGAAGAGTTTCATCTTGTCTGAGAACTATCAGGTGTTACTCGAGGAGGTTTTTGACATGGATGACGCTACTATGAGGAGAGAGTTCATGAAATCTGGCTTTTCTAAAGGGCCCATACTTTCGGATCGTCGGCGGGGACTCCCCCAGCCTTCGCTGGAGAAGCCCCATAACCCAGATTTTCACCTGATCGATCTTCCCGAAGCCAATTCAAACGTGGTAAAGAACCCAGAGATTCTCAGTTGTATAGCATCTAGAACGAGCAGACGCCAATTTACCGGGGAAGGGGTATCCATCCCTGAGTTGTCGTTTTTGCTGTGGGCTACTCAAGGGACTAAAAAGGTACTTCCGGGGGCAACGTTTCGTTCAGTCCCGTCAGCCGGAGCTCGTCATCCCTACGAGACCTATCTGGTAGTTAGAAATGTAGAAGGCCTAACCCCGGGCTTATACAGATACCTTGCCCTTTCGCATAAACTGGAGGCTATCAATGTGCCCGCGGATCTTAGCGATGAGGCAGTCAAAGCTACAGGAAACCAAACCTGGGTGAGGCCAGCCGCGGTGTTCCTTATTTGGGCTGTTGAGCCCTATCGTTGCGAGTGGCAATATGGAAAGGAAGCTGCTAAATTCATGCTGCTAGATGCGGGTCATATATGCCAGAATCTATACCTAGCCGCTGAGGCCTTAGGGTGCGGAACATGTGCAATAGGTGCATACGATCAGGAGGCAATGGATAGGCTCATAGGGGTAGACGGAGAAGACGAATATGTAGTCTACTGTGCCCCTTTAGGCAGAGTATGAAAGATAACAGAAACAAAGAAGAAGTGAGTTGGACATCGACATAGTCGTCTCGAGCGTATAGTCCCAGCTCTCTGCAGAAGATGTGGTAAACTTGCCATACTGGATGCTGAGTGGGGATTCTTTACTCAACAGGGAGAGGACGCACAGAGTTTGGTCTGTGCAGCTGCTTTATGAGGGTCCAACGCATCTGATTGCAGAGTGGGGGTGCTCGTACGGACAAATCTCTGGTGTTTGACGAAAACCTTGCTGGTTACGAAAAGTGGAGACCGAGATATGTAAAAGATATGTATTCGGACATAATTGCCTACTCGAATCTGGGTCCAAAGAGTAAGGCTTTGGAGGTTGGTATTGGAACAGGCCAAGCGACAGAGCCGTTCCTAGAAACTGGCTGTGCAGTTACGGCAATCGAGATTGGGAAGAGTTTTGCGGAATATGTGTCGTGGCGGTTTGGAGACTACCCGAAATTCAGCGTTCTCAATACTCGATTCGAGGAATACGTGTGTGAGCCGCAGAGTATTGATCTGGTCTACTCGGCAACGGCTTTTCACTGGATACCCTCGGAAACTGGATATCCCAAGGCGTTCGGACTATTGAGGCGTGGCGGAGCGATCGCTGTATTTTGGAATAGACCTTTTGTCAACAGGCCGGATGATCCCTTGCACCAGGAAATTCAGGGCGTGTATAGGAAATACCGGGGTGAAGTCAAGACCCAGCCAGAATACGATGAGGTCAAATACATGACGGTTCAAAATGCCATTTTGCGTTGTGGATTTGTAGATGTGATGCTGAAACTGTATCACTCAACGAGGGAGTTTTCTAGCGACGATTACGTTGGCCTACTCAACACATACTCGGACCATCTGAGCATGGAGAAATGTGTGCGTCTTAAGTTCGAGGCTGATATTAAACGCGCTATTGATGCTTTTGGTGGCATTGTTACTGTTTACGACACTATCGATCTACACATGGGAAGAAAGCCATAGGATTCTCGGACAACCAGTATAACTACGGTTAACAGCATTCATTCCTATAAGGAAGCAGAAGGCGGTATCTGCTGTGTCTCTAGCTCGTTCTTGGGCGCCTCACCTACTTTTTCTTTGTCACAAGATGTGTCATCGGATTGTCATTGCCAGATCCCGCTGAAGTTATTCCATTGGGGGGAGGTATGTGCACAATATTAAGTGAGGGGTGGTAACCTTGAGAACAGAGAACAAGGCAAGAGCAGACTGTCTGTGGAGGGAGATTAGCCGGATCTGGAGAAGAAGCACCACAGACACCCAGACATGCAAAGATAAAGGTAAACAGGGCCACGTCCAGAAGAGTCCTTCGGGTACAAGTGACAAATCAGGCACAAATGGCAAAAGTTATGATACTGCTTTTCTAATCAGAAGGCTAGAAAAACTGGCTTACCGAAGCCGCAGCAAGATGTATTATTCCGTGCTTAATCCCAATACTCACTTTGAGGAACTGCTCTGGCCGTCTGGCGACGAGCTCCGTTAATAAAGCAGCGGGGACGGCACTTCTTGCTTCAAGCACTGAAGGCTACGACTGAAGCGAGGCAGATAAGGAAAAGTGAGGCACTTCGTGAAGCACGAGAACCGACCCCGTGCACCGTGCATCGTGCGATGCACGGGGTTTGAAAGGAAACAGGGGGTTCCGCAGTCCCCCTGTTTCTCTGTCTGTAGCCTTATGATGGTCTTGCTATTTTATGAGATGTAACGTATCTTTGAAGATTATCTCAAGCTGACCAATGATCAATGATAGATAGGCCATGGTGATTGAACCGTACGCAGAACCAAAAGCGATCATTAGGGCGTACCGACCTAGTTGTGAGGCTCCGCTGCGCACGGGTGTTTCTTTCTTTACCGTGAAGATGAAGTACCATATAACCAGAACTACTATTGCGAAGTATAGTATGTTATTGATGTTATTGAGATTGATGAAGGTGTCGAATATCTGAGGCATGTACGTTGCTGGGTTAAATGCTAGATGGTTTCCTGCACCGTAACCAATCCAGAAGCCCATACATATCTTCGACAACCATTCATAGCCCTTGAAAAACCTGAAGTAGATTAGACACCCGATAATGGCAGGAATGATCAGGGAGTAGTGCTGGTTTCCAACAATGTCGTCATTTATTCTAGGTATAAGTTGAACTAGTATCGTATATCCGATCCCGTAGCCTGTAGCTATACCCACAAGTAAGTGTTCAGCTAGGTTATATAGCGGATTATCCTCTTTCCACAAGTATGACCAGGCCATGACAATGCAGATTGAGGCTGATATATTACCTAATTGTTCTACTGTCATTTCATGACCTCCTTTCAATAGGTAGCTTGCTGTCTTTGTTTCCTGGCAGCAAAGTAGCCTATATTACCTAGAATCAAGAAGACTATGACTGTAATGTGCCCTAGGGATTGGGCGTCCATGCCTGCGCAACCTTTGCCTGGAAACCCGACCAGCAGTTCGTATTCGGCGGCTCCTCTAAGCCCCCCGAGAAAGCCTTTCAACTGTCCCGAGCGGACGTAGTGCTGCAGTCCCGAATACATAGTTAGAGATGCGCCGCCTGTGAGGGGCTTGTGAAGCGGTTCCGCGACGTATTGCATCCAATCGCTATATCCTGGACTTCCTACAGTCGTGACGAACAATAGATCTACGTCATTGCGGATTGATTTTACCTCTTGCATGATAGGGAACTTACTTAGTGACTCCCCGTTCCAGTCAACGCCCAGAGCACCTTCGGCGATGTTTTCGACCATGAGTTTCATTGTTGCTTCAGCATTTATTCTGTATCCGAGGTTTATCCAGTCAACCCCGTATTCCTTACCCATTTCTTGGGCCACTTCGTTTATGTGGGTGTAAACCAGGGTAGGGCCAACTGTCTCATTGAACAATGCGGTTGCTATAATCTTACAGTTCTTTCTGAAAGCTTGTCGCGCCAGAGCAGTTATCATGGGATTGAGTTCTGGTGCGTTTCCAGGGCCAGTATCGTGAGAGACCCATATGACTGAACCATCCGGCAGATTCTCTATTGTTTCGTACACCAGTCTGGAAGCGTCGGATATCATGATAGGTAGCCCCATCGGCTTAAACATAGGAATCAACAAACATAACAGTATTATTACATACAGAATTCTTATATCTATGTGCTGTAGTTTTTCCCAGTTCATTCGGATCCCCCCTTTCTTTATGAGCCGCTCCAGCTTCGTTCAAGGCCCAGGATAACTCTGATTGACGCGGCGTACGCTCCGATACCAGCTCCTAGACGGATCCCTCGCATGCCCGCTGAGTTAGGTACTGTGAGTATCCACTCGCCGACCTTTGAAATGCCCGGGAAAATCGCATCTCCAACGGGAGCTTGTGCAAGCATGAGTAGCACAGCTGCCCCGAGGAGGAGGCTGGCTTCTAGATTCTTAAGTTTGAATGAACGATATGCAGCAGAGCATACATAGAAGCCAAGCAGAGCATAGATGGCGCTGTCAATTCTATCGGCAATGTTCTCGACAACGAAAACGGTGAGCTCTCCTTTTACACCGTTTGTCAAGGTTATTACGGTTGTAGCTATCATTGCTATAAGTGCTATCATGCTATATATCCACTTGGGACGCCTCTTCGAGACGTTTCCGTAATGCAGACGAGTTAAGTTGATTGCTCCTAGGAGAAATGCAAACTCGTAGGTTACTTGGCTCCACGTATCCAGTTCTTTGATAGTCGCTGCGCCGAAATCGCCGAAGTCAACGAACTTAACCGCCATTACAATTATGGCTGTCACAGCAACTACTATAAGTGGAAGTTGTCTTTTCACTGTTCTTCCCCCTTTTAGAGCGACAGAAAGTCAATAAGGCTTTTTGCGTCGCCCTTGACCGTTGCAATGATAGTCCCTATAACTACTAAGCAACCTACGGCTAGTTTCAGCATGTCTTGAGCCACTACAGTTCCTGTTAGCATTGGATCTTTCGAGAGATAAGCAGAGGCGGCAAACAATTCTTCACCTATTAGCGTGTAGTCACAGGTGACTATGAAGAAGTGGATCTGGAATATGTTTGTGTTTGCGCCTATCTGAATGCAGCCCGCTTGTGCACCTGCTTCCGCGAGTACCAACGCTTCTGCCATCCAGTAGCCTATCATCAAGTTTGCCGCAGGTTTCTCGCGCTGAAATATGCCCATTACAGCAGCAGTGTAGCTGAACTGCCACTCCGAGACATACCGGATGTCTTCGGGGTTAAATGCGTCTGGGCGTCCCGCTTCTAGATATGCCTGTTTGACTATGTCCGATGCAACTGGGTGGATGTAAGGTCTTCTGGTGGTTACGATAAGTCTTGTATCATACTGAGCAGCCATCTTAGCTACGTAAGACAAAACAGCAAGTCCTGCGTACATTTCTGACCCAAAGCCGCTCATCCCAGGTGAAAAGTGCACGGGTTTGCCCATCTCTGTTGCACGGCCTAACGCCTCGTCGATGGCTTCCAAGCCTGCTATCTTGCGAATTTCAGGAATAGGAAGACCAGCTCTGGCTCTTTGGATCATTACGAAAACCAAGATGAATAGTGAGGCAATCAAGATGAAATCCCAAAGCATGCCAGGGCCGAAGATGAAGACTCCCTCGACGGTTCCTTCTGCGAGTAAAGTCAATGAGACTCACCTCCTGATTTAGTTACGTCACAACACTGAGATCATTGTGTGTTCCGAAATCTTGCACGAACCGTTTTTCTCTTGACGTTTTCCAATTGCTGTTCCTCTTGCTGTTCCTCGTGTGGTCTGTCACCTCCCCTTAGCAAGCGTTCGACGACCGATTTCAGTATCATATAATTAATATGCAACTATCGTGCCAGTAATAAGAAAACCATGTTTACCTGCAACTACCCAGCCCGTGCGAATTTGCGATGCGCCTCGAGGTGTTCGGTTTTCGGAACATTATGAGTTGGTATTGGCGAACGTGTTCGGTATTGCGAACAAGTGCTTGCTGTTGTGTAGAGATATTGCTGTGCGGGCTGCTGTGATGCCCGGTCTTAGCGAGCGCCACCATTTGGATGTAGCGCAACGATGTTAGCATCTGTCTAGAGACGTCGCATAACCATAAACAGTATAGCATAACAATAATATCTCTGCGCAAACGAAACGCAACGCGGTTGCTGGTTGAACTGTCAATAACTTGTTGTTTTTGGAAAGCAAAAAGAACCGTCCCCGGTGCTTCATGCTTGACTGATTGGGCGATGAATTCTAGACTTGACATAAGGCGTAAAGTGCTTTGCACGCTAGCTGGCGGGAGGTGATCGGTGAATGTCGTCGCACGTGTTTTCTGAGTCGGTCGTCCAGATTGAGCGTCTTTTGAGGCATGTGTCTTTTATCATTAAAAGGCGGGGTCGCGATATCCTCAAGGATTTCGATATAACTACGCCTCAGTTTTTGGCTCTGCAGGTTTTGCGTGATGAGCCTGGGATTACCATGGGCGAACTATGCGACAAACTGTTTCTGGCCTGCTCAACTGCAACTGATCTGGTCGATCGTATGGAGAAGAACGGGTACGTTAATCGTCAACGTGATGCTGAAGACAGAAGGGTCATAAGGCTTTTCATAACCGAGAAGGGTGAGGAAATTATCCACGAGGTTATTATGGCTAGGAGGCGTTACGTCGACCAGATACTCAAGCAGCTTTCTGCAGAAGAGACCGAGCAATTGGCCACGTCATTGGAGAAGTTGCACTCATTGATGCATTCAGAGAACGTTTGAGCGTAGTTTGCACGTTAAGGTGGCACTTTTGGGCCCGGAACCGTATCTATCCTCTCTTAATTTGGCAGGGTATGCGTGTTCTACGGTAGGGCTTTTTGTGTTTTAATTGGCACTGTTTGGCGCTTTGGCTGGTGCGGTCTGGCGGGTGCCTGGACTTTTTCGACAGGCTTGGGGCGGGTTTACGCTTTGTGTGCCCTGTGTCCCCATATTTATGGTTGGGAGTGATACGAAGTGTTTGTTGAATACCTAGTGATATTCGTGGCAAGGGTTTGCGATGTGAGTCTTTCTACTTTGAGGATGCTAATGATTGTACGCGGAAAGAGGTATCCGGCGGCCGCCATCGGTATGGTTGAAGCGACTATATACATAGCTGCCTTGGGAAGAGTAATGACCAACTTGAACGACCCGTGGAAAATGCTGGCCTATGGACTTGGGTTTGCTACAGGGACTCTTCTTGGGAGCTACCTGGAAGAGAAACTCGCGATGGGTCATGTGTCATTGGAGGTAATTCCGCCCGATGGATCGGGAGATGAACTCCTCAAGGCGCTGAGAACGGCAGGTTACGGGGTTACAGTCTTGACGGGTTACGGGCTGAAAGGTGAGAAAATGGTCCTGATGATCTCAACGGACAGAAAGAGTCTTCCTAGGTTGACCCAGTTGATCGAGGAATTTGCGCCCAATTCATTTGTAACGGTGCTTGAAACAAGGGCAGTTCGCGGTGGGGTGACTCCGTTTAGGCCCGCCAAGTAGTACGCGAGCAGCCAAAAGGCTGAAGATTTCATAGTATGTTCGTTACGATCGGGCTTGGTTACGGACATCGAGTACGTGAAATAAAAAGAGGTGTATCATATGCGAATTGACGGGCGCGGGCCTAGTGAGTTAAGGCCTGTTACCATAACCCCTGGAATCCTAAAGTATCCCATAGGTTCCTGCCTTGTTGAGACCGGTGAAACGATGGTCATATGTACCGCAATGGTTGAAGACAAGGTCCCACCGTTTCTAAAGGGGACATCTTCTGGTTGGATAACGGCTGAGTATTCCATGCTGCCTGGTGCAACGCAGACTAGGTCTTCAAGAGAGGTGGTAAGGGGCAGGCAGGGCGGTAGGACCATGGAGATTCAGCGCCTCATAGGCCGGAGCCTACGGGCCGTAGTAGACCTTAGCCTCCTGGGAGAAAGAACCATTTGGCTGGATTGCGACGTGATCCAGGCGGACGGAGGAACTAGGACTGCCTCTATAACCGGTAGTTTCGTGAGTCTGGCGCTTGCCCTTGGCAAACTGAATGAGACAGAGAATTGGCAGAGTTTTCCCATCGTAGATTACGTCGCGGCAGTAAGCGTAGGCATATATCAAGGCGAGTCTATCTTGGATCTCTGCTATGCTGAAGACTCAGCTGCGGACGTTGATATGAATGTAGTCATGACTGGCAAGGGTGAGTATGTTGAGATACAGGGCACTGCTGAACACTCTCCCTTTTCTCAGTCACGTCTTGACGAACTATTGGATCTTGCAGGGCTAGGGATCAACCGGCTAGTGGATATTCAGAAACAGGTCTTAGAGTCAGTGGCTTCGAATATTGTATAATTAATGGTGAGATATTGTTGTTGTACGACGGTATAACGAACACATATGGATACCTAACAATCGAATGGTGGTCTTTCAAGGTGAATGAAGAAAGAGTTACTTTGGCTGTAGCGTCTCGGAACAAATGCAAGGTAAACGAGATAAAACGGATATTTGTTGAGTGCGTACCTGATATTGAGTGGATCTTTTTGAGCGCTCAGGATCTGAGTTTCCCTGAAATTGAAGAGACCGGAGAAACATTCATGGAAAACGCCGCTATCAAGGCAGTTTTTGGGGCCAGGCACTCAGGAAGAATTTGTATTGGAGAAGACTCAGGAATAGAAGTCGATGTATTGGGCGGGGCTCCTGGTGTGAAGTCACACAGATTTGCGGAGACTGGTGCGGACGAGGACAACAATCGGCTTCTCCTGGAACTCCTGAAAGATGTTCCTTGGTGCGAAAGAACGTGTCGTTACAAGTGCGCGATTGCAGTAGCTGACTCTCAGGGGATCGTTGCTCAAGCCGAAGGATGTGTGGAAGGCATAATTGACCTGGAGCCCAAAGGCAGCAGTGGGTTTGGGTATGATCCCATTTTCTACTCGGTGGAACTAGGCAAGACGTTTGGACAGGCATCTGATTCTGAAAAAGACCGTGTAAGTCACAGGAGAAGGGCCGTAGAAAGTCTAATGGAGCTGGCCAGGGAGCACATTACGGGTTAGTGATTTCCATATAATTAGAAGCGATTCCTTCTTACTGGCCGAACACAGCCCTTCACGTACTTGCATCGTGTGGATGCAGACCGAGTGTTCTTGGTCAGAACTGAAAACAGGGGTGGTATCTTGCTGGTAGGAGTCACTTCGGACACTCATGGATATAGGGAGAGGATACGCGAATGCGCAGCTGATCTGCAGCAGTGTGAGTATATACTGCATGCAGGTGATTTCTACGAAGACAGCCAGTACATTGCAGCGTATACTAAGCGTAGGGTGATAGCTGTTGTTGGAAACTGCGACCATATGGTCCTAGGCCCTTTGGAAGAAACAGTAGTTTTGGGTGGTAAAAGGCTCTACCTTACTCATGGTCACTTATATAAAGTCAAGCAGGGAACTAGCTTGCTTGCACGGAAGGCAAAAAGCCTGGGCAGCGATATCGTAGTCTATGGGCATACCCACTATCCTAGTATATTTGAAGAAGACGGGATCCTATTTGTAAACCCGGGCAGTCTCTGTGTGCCCAGGATGGGGTCTAGGCCGTCGTTTGCAGTTCTGAACATAACGAAAAACGATGTTAGCGCAGGGATAATAGTAGTAGCTTGACTTCACATTGGCTTTCTCGTCAGAGTCTCTAGGCGTTCCCTTGTTTCTAAGCTCAAACTTCGTTTCTACTCTCATATGACTTTGCGAGATGCCATCTGCGTTGCCAGAACGTGTGTATAGAGCCTCCTAGCAGGAACCTTATCTTCCGGGGTCGAACTTGTCTAGTGCATGCCGATATGGAATCACCCGAATCCTGAAAGAACCCATTACTAACTCTGCCACAGTCGACCAGACGAGAGCACAGGGAGTGAAAGTGCGAAAGAAGGGGTGTTCAATTGAACAAGTTTCTTGTTTTGGGAAGCACCTATATCCAGATTCCGTTTATCATCAAGGCCAAAGAAATGGGATTATGCACTATTTCTCTTGGCGAAACAGGCGGCGTCTGCCAGAAATATGCTGATGCCTATGCGCCAATAGATGTAGGCGATGTGCCGAGAGTACTGGAATTTGCCCGCCAAGAAGAGATTTCTGGGGTCATCTCTTGCGGCTCTGAACTTGGGATATACGTGGCTGCCTACGTGAACGAGCAGTTGGGCTTAAGCGACAAGTTCGTAAGCTCTTGTGCCACAAAAAACGCAGCCTTAAAGGACAATTATATGTCGCTTATGCCATCTCTTGTTCCATCGGGCTTCGCTGCTGACAATCTGGATGAGGCACTTCACGAAATAAGGGATCTCAGCGGCAAAGTGGTCTTCAAGCCTGGTATAGGTGGAGGCGGCAGGGGTATCACCGTGCTTGATAGAAAAGGCGATTCTGCTCTAGCGGACGCATTCTACCGGGCTCAGAACGCTTCTAAGAATAGAAAAGTGGTTATACAGGAATTCATTGACGGGAAAGTGATAGGAGTAGAATCGTTCACGTTCGACTCAGAAGTCCATCCGCTCGTTGTTCCGGAAAAAGATGTGGCAGACGCACCTGCCTGTATTACACGAGGGGTAGTGTTTCCTTCTCGGTTAAGCGATTATACCTTACAGAAGGTTCTGGCAGCGAATGAGACAGCGATAAATGCTATGGGCATCAAGTGGGGTCCGACTCATATTGACATGGTTGTGGATAAGCACGGAGATCCATGGGTTATTGATGTAGGTGCCAGGCTTGCGAGCGGTCTTCTCATGTCTGTATCGG
Source organism: Candidatus Fermentithermobacillaceae bacterium (assembly GCA_018052455.1). Lineage (GTDB taxonomy): Bacteria > Bacillota > Sulfobacillia > Fermentithermobacillales > Fermentithermobacillaceae > UBA3907. The sequence continues at coordinate 16,002 of JAGPNE010000001.1, forward strand.
TTCGTGATTACTACAATTATGATTTTGTTAGAGCAGCTATACAGCTTGCTGTTGGGGAGATGCCGCCTGAAATACCTACCCAAGGTAACGGGAAATACTACGCGTCAAGGGCCATAATTGCCCATACAGATGGCATCCTCAAATCAGTTACATATGATGAAAAAGAGCGCTCCGCATGCAACGTTTTTTCCATTATCCAGATGATACCAACTGGAACAAGAGTGGATACAGCAAAAGCGGACGCCGATAGAATCCTCAAGTTCGTCGTTCGCGACGACTCCTACGAAAGAGCCATTAAGGACTTAGACACTTTCGAGCGTAGCATACAGGTGACTATTGAATGAAGCAGAGGGGACGG
>JAGPNE010000001.1:16459-18386 GCA_018052455.1 Candidatus Fermentithermobacillaceae bacterium
TGAAGCAGAGGGGACGGCACTTTCTGCTTCAGAACTCGTATTTTATCAACCCGAGTACCATCAAATGTAGTGGATAAAACACATAGAAAAACCATTTGGATGCCTTACTGCCTCCTCGTTCTCCGTTATACCTGGCCAAAAGCGGAATACAGAGGTATACCCCCATTTGAAAGAGCTGCTCGTACCAGGTATCGTACCCGCCGAGCAACATTATTAGAGATGAGAAGGCTATAGGAATTGCAACAACACTGAAAGCCAACACCTGTTGCTTGAAATTGCCATGGTGTATTCCAAAAAGGAAAATCCATAGTACTGCCGTAGGGCCCCAGTCACCAGGCAGGGCGAGTATGCACAGAAGCAGGATCAAACTCAGTCTAACTACGTCACCGAGTTTTTCATTGTGCCAGACAATAAGCGATAAGAGGCCAAGGAAAAGACTGTACATAACACTCGTTGGGGCAGGGATACGTAGGTTACGCGAAAATGGAAAGGGTAATTCTCCTGTGGTGAAATAGTAGAAAGGGGCATGAGAAATCAAAGCAAATACAAAGAGACGCAGAGCATACCTTTTTGCATTTCTAGTGTGGTAGTAGCCTTCTGCTATGAAGAAACACATGATTGGCGCTGTAAGGCGCCCTATAGTGTGCATTATCTGTCCCAATACCGAGCCTGTTGGAACAAATGCCCACCCGATATGGTCAATAAGCATGGCTATGATGGCGATCATCTTCAGCGTGTATGAAGACATTCCAGGTTCTGTTGATGTTTTGGACTGCGAGTCTGGGTCCAACATTATATACCTCCTCAACTACGCCGAGACAATAATATCATGATACAACATTGTTTGGGATGCATGACACTAAGACACAGCGACTAGACCTCAAGTTTTGGTAACGAACCGTTTCAGGCGGTTAGCAGCAAGTTGGTTCGATTCTAGCTGTATGATAGCAATTATCTCCAGTGACGCGTCTAGTTCGGGAGGTATCATGTAAGTTCTGCGAGAATACAATGCAAACAATATGCAGACACTACTTGCTTAGACCACGAATCTTCGTTGAGATTAGAAGTGAAGGAGTGCAAGGTAGATGAGAATACTTGACAGTTTGTTGGATGCTGTAGGTAATACCCCTATGGTGCGGTTGAACCGCCTAACCAGCTCCGAGTGCGCAGAGGTTCTCGTAAAGGTAGAGTATTTGAACCCGGGTGGAAGCGTAAAGGCTCGCTCCGCGCTCGGTATAATTACAGATGCTGAGCGCAATGGCTTGCTTGGACCTAATTCCGTCATAGTGGAATGCAGTAGCGGAAATCAGGGCATTTCTCTTGCGATGATTGGCGCAACTAGGGGGTACAAGGTTGTTGTATTTCTGCCTGAGAGCATGAGCAGCGAGCGAAGAAAGATACTCCGAGCTTACGGAGCTCATGTTGTTCTGACTCCCGTAGGTAAAGACATGGAAGAGACTCTAGGAAGAGCCAGAAAAATGGCGGAGGAATTTGCCGCATCTGAACCTAATGCTTTCTTGTCGAGGCAGTTTGACAACGAGGCCAACTCTAGGGCTCATGAGATGACGACGGCGAAGGAAATCCTTGACGAAACTGATGGTCAATTAGACGCGTTCGTGTCTGGTATAGGTACAGGCGGAACAATAACCGGGGTTGGACGAGAGCTCAAGAGAGCGATTCCCGAGGTCAAGATAGTAGCCGTTGAGCCTAGCGAGGCGTCGCTGTTTTATGGTGTTAACAACGGCATACATGCGCAAGAAGGTATTGGGGATGGAATCTACCCACAAATATTGGACATATCGTTAATAGACAGGTGCATTCTCGTCGATGACGACGAAGCAATTGCCTGCGCTCGCGATCTTGCCAGGAAGGAAGGCATATTCTGTGGTATATCTAGCGGTACCAACGTATTTGGTGCCCTGAGAGT
>JAGPNE010000001.1:18486-33210 GCA_018052455.1 Candidatus Fermentithermobacillaceae bacterium
TCTGAAGATAGCGACAAAGTCTTGGGACTGTCTATGGGGGCAGATGATTACGTCACCAAGCCATTCAATAGTATGGAACTGATGGCCAGGGTTAAGTCTCAGTTAAGACGCTATATGACCCTGGGTGATGTCCGCGAAAGGAATTCCTCTGGAATTTTGCAGACAGGCGGCCTGTGCTTTGACGTAGATAGCCGCACCCTGACCGTAGATGGTGAGCCAGTCAGGCTTACTGCAACTGAAACCAAGATTGTGGAGCTTCTAATGCGTTCACCTGGCAGAATATTCCCGGCCGAAGAGATTTACGAGCGAGTTTGGGAGCAGCCTGCCTATCGCGTGGAGAACACTGTTATGGTACACATCCGCCGCATTCGAGAAAAAATCGAGATAAACCCTAAAGAGCCAAAATACCTAAAGGTGGTATGGGGCATTGGATACAAAATGGAAAAGATTTGAAGAAGGCCAGAAAGATGAATCTGTTCTTTCTGCCAAAGTGCGAAAGACCAACCCTTTTAAGGCATGGCTTTGTTTTGCCCTTGGCGTAAGCGTCATCGGAGTATGTGTCATTGGAGCATTTGTTGGCCTTTCCCAGGTCAACTGGGATTGGAAAGAACTCAAGGCAGTTTTCTTTGATTACAGACATAGCATCCCTTTTAGGCAGCGGACTGCAGAGTATTTTTATGCGCTTTTGTCTCTAGTAACAGATCAGGCAGATGCTCCAGGCGATAATCACATTTCTGACGTATCAGATTACAGACTGACGAGGGAAGGGGAAAACCTCAAGTATTACGCAGTTAACCTGGACTCGGGGGTTGCGGTAAGTAATATGGCAAAGGATATTCTGCAAGACTTTGGGGAGGTTCTAGTAGAACCTGATGGTATAGCAAACAACCTTCCTTTGCCAGATGGTTATGGATACTATTGGTATTTCGACGGCAGCCGTGTATACGTGGTTGAAGATGGTGAACTTGTGGATATTGAGCGTTTGGACAGCGGATATCGAAATCTATTGCCAGATGTGGCTGGGTATGTTGGCGGTGAAGAAGCTGCGAAATCAATACGAGCGGTTCTGGCAGTTTGCGATGTTTTGATACCAAATCCATATGACCGGTCTATGTACGATCAGGAGCAGCAGATCTTCCGTTTCATTGCCTTAGCGTATTTGGTAGTTCTCATGGTAGGAGTTGGACTTCTTGGATACAGCATGTTAAGGCGCGAGGCGAAGAGAGAGTTTGAGGCGCAGTTGGCGTCATGGTTAGGCAGCCTTTGGCTGGAAGCAAAAGTCGTTATTACGTTCATGTTGTCCATTCCTTTTCTGGTTACTGGTATGACAATTTATCCTGTAAGGTCAGGCTTAGGTGACGCGCTCGCGTTTGGAGTATTGATTCTGGTTATGTTCTGGTGGATATACGTTGTGGTGTTAGATATTTCGCGCAATGGTACGCAGGTTTTTACCAACAACTGTATCACCCATATTTCACAGTGGTATCGAGACTACGAAACCAGATATCCGTGGCAAAAGGTCATGATCAGGAGGATGTACACGCTAATAGGAGCCGAGATCTGTCTTGCCGTTTTAGCCGTACTGAGTTTGGTCATGTTCTTTCCTGGAGGATACACCTTATTGGGCTTGGTTCTGTTTGTGGTTTTCGTAGGGTTTGGGCTTCATCTCATACATAGATACACAAAGAGTTTCAGCAATACCGTGTCAGAGATAGGCCTTTTAATGGACCACATTGAGAGAATGAAAAGGGGTGACTTGGGTACAGAGCTAACGGTTAACCCTGATTCTGCCGTTTATCACGCCGTTCATAACCTTAACGATATTCAGGAAGGCGTGAACCTGGCGGTGAGCGAAAAACTAAAGTCTGAGCGCCTAAAAGTTGACCTTATTACAAACGTGTCACACGATTTGAAGACACCTCTAACATCCATCGCCAGTTATGTTGATCTATTGGCCAAAGAAGATCTGCCCGAGCATGTAAAAGACTACGTATCTGTATTGACTCAGAAAACAGAGCAGCTGAAGAACCTGATTCAAGACTTGTTTGACCTATCAAAAGCTACAAGTAATAATTTGTCGCTGGACCTGAAGGAAATCGATCTTCGCCGGTTAATCGACCAAACCCTTGGTGACATGGAGGAATCGATTGAGAACTCTGGTATCCCGTTTAAGGTGGATTTGCCAGATGAGCCGGTTCTCATAGTAAATGATGGTACAAAACTGTCTCGCGTACTCCAGAATCTGTTCTCAAACGCCCTCAAATATTCTCTAAGCGGTACGCGAGTGTATGTTAGCCTGAAGGCGTCTGAAAACGAGGCTGTCGTTACCATCAAGAATACTGCGAACTACGAGATGGATTTTGACCCAGATGAGATATTGCAGAGATTTGCTAGGGGCGATACTTCCAGAACCACAGAGGGTTCTGGACTTGGTCTTTCCATAGCAAAAAGTTACACAGAAGCGTGTGGAGGCAAGTTTGCCATCAGCATAGATGGAGACCAATTCACAGCCGAGGTCATATTGCCTCAGGTATAGTTCAATGAAAGCAGGGGGGACGGTACTTTTTGCTTCACTCGAAGCAAAAAGTACCGTCCCCCCTGCTTCGTTTCATCTCTTTCTTGCAAGTTCGGCGATTTCGCTAAACCTTCCAATTATGTAGCCGTAGTTGTTTCTCTGATGGGGTATGTTGCAGTTACTGCAATCCTTGATGCCATCTGGAGTGTATGTGAAATTGCCGTTGCAGTTTTCCCCTAGAGCATACAGGGGGCAGTAACAGAAGAGACAGTTGAAGTCATCCGGATCTACCCCTGTGTGACATGGAAATGCCTCGCATTCTTTGTGGTTGATGAAAGCGAACTTCTTGCCATGCCAGTACTCTTCTTGTCTGTCAGTTTGTCTTGTATTCATGGGCACCTCCTAAGAAGCAGATGTGACAGGTACATCCCTATTATACTTGTTTTATCAGGTTTTTGATTGCCGTGGAAGCAAGGGGAAGCAAGGGGGACGGCACTTTCTGCTTCACATGGTCCATCAATACAGAATCAGGCAGGCCTCCCAGGTATATGGCTGGCCCCTCGTTCAGGATCACAGGCAGCATTGTCGCAGAACCGACGGTAAAGGAGTTCATAAATATCAATGCAAGTGTTAATAAAATCAATAATGAGCTGCAAAACAATTAGGCGTTTCGTTGACATACCCCGTTTTCCAAAGTAGAGTTACTGTAGTTGCAAGAGACCAACGGGGTCCTTGTGGTGATGCGCTACAGCAAGAAGTATGTCAATCCTGTGCAACACGCTAGATTGAACGTAACGACCTCAAGCGTGAAACAGAAAGGGGGAATTTCCGAGTGTATGCAGACATGAAGGGCTGTATGGTCAAGGCCCTTAACCGTTCAACGGCAGAGTACTGCGAGATAAGGATCGAAGAGACCGAAGAGACAGTTGTACGTCTGAGGGGAAACGACACGGAACTTGTTACACAGAACGTGTCAGTTGGCGGAAATGTAAGGGCACTTCATCAAGGTGGGTGGGGTTTCGTCTCTTTTAACCGATTTGATGACCTAGAAAAGAAAGTAGACGAGGCGTGCGCCCAGGCAAAGATTCTAGGAGACAGACTTAAAAAAGACATTCGTTTATATCCTATAGACCCAGTAGTAGACTACGTTCACGGAGAATTCAAAAAAGAGGCCTTTGCTGTTCCTCTTGCCGAGAAGATGAAACTCCTGAAGGAGTACAATGCTATAGTACTTGGTTGCCCAGAAATCACGTCGTCGTCCGTCTACTACTTAGACAGACACACTCACCTGCACTTCGCCAATTCAGACGGTACGTACATATGTCAGGAAAAGATGGATGTTGCGGGCACTATAGGGGCCGTCGCTACAAAAGAGAGACTTACCACTCAAGAATCAACTACATTCGGCTCAAATCAGGACTACAACGTGATAATGGGGCTCGAAGACGAGATAAAAGAAGCGGCCAAGGCCGCCCGAGATATGCTGTACGCGCCTGTTGTTGAAGGCGGGCAGTATACTGTAATCCTGGATCCTGATATGGCCGGTACATTTGTTCATGAGGCTTTCGGTCACCTCAGCGAAGCCGATGACCTTGACGAAGACGAAAGAATGAAAGAACTCCTTAAAATCGGCACGAGATATGGTTCCGACGAATTGGATATCTACGACAGCGGAATCGAGGGTCCGAATCGAGGAGAGTCCAAATATGATGATGAAGGCGTGCCTATGCAGAAGACGTACTTGATCAAAGGTGGCGTTGTGGTAGGGCACCTTCACTCGAGAGAAAGCGCGATCAAGATGAATGAGTCCGTAACTGGCAACGCGCGTGCCATCAACTATCGATTCCCTCCAATTGTGCGGATGCGCACAACCTGCATTGCTCCGCGCAATCACACATTTGAGGAAATGCTTCAGGGCATATCGTTGGGCGTGTATGTGAAAGGCAGCTATGGTGGTCAGACGAATGGAGAAATGTTCACCTTTGCATCGTCTAGAGCGTATATGATACGTAACGGTGCTATCGCGGAAATAGTCAGGGATGTAAACCTCACCGGAAATGTCTTCAACACTCTAAGGAATATTGACCTGATCGGCAATGACTTTGACTACAAGAACAGCGCTGGCGGTTGCGGCAAAGGCGCTCAGAGCCCTCTGCCGGTAGCACAAGGATCTCCTCACATACGCATTCAGAACGTCGTAATCGGAGGTGAGAAGAAATGACAAGGATATTGGAAAATGCCCTTGAAAGAGGAGCAGAAGCTACTCTGATTATTTCTGAGTCCAAGGACACATCAGTCTCTTTTGACGCTAATAGGCTAAAAAGGATAGAGGACACCGAATCCTACGCGCAGAACCTGCAGGTAATAAAGGACGGAAAGTTAGGGGTAGCTGCCTCCACGCGCGTAGGCGGCGAGGAAGAACTTCTAGAAAACGCCATGAATGTCGCTGAGTTCGGTCCCTCAGTGGGATACGTATTTCCGAACCCTGAGAGGTACGGTCAGCCTAAGGTGTTTGACCAACGCGTTGCAGATGTACCCATTGATCAGATGATTGCTATAGGCGAAGAATTGGTTGATTTCATGAAATCGCTGGATAGTTCCATAAATGGGGGCGCACAGGTTCAGAAGAGCGTTTCGCAGGTTGGCGTCAAAAACACCAAAGGTATCGACGTCTATTCCAAGAAAACGGGGTTTGTTATTGTAGCAGGATTTCAGTTTGTGGAAGGTCAGAACCTCTTGAGTTCCTGGGATTGGCAAGTGATGACCTCCCTAGAATATGACCTCAAGGCTCTGAAAGATAGACTTGGAGAGGACTTTGAAATCGGAAGGAAGAATGTGTCGATTGAACCAGGTTCGTACGAGGTGCTTTTCACCCCCTCAGCGTTTTCTGACATAGTTACCCCGATTATGGTGTGTCTTGATGGAAGATCTGTTATGAGGGGAATAAGTCCTTTCGCAGGCAGGCTTGGCGAAGAGATCCTTGCGCCTTCGTTCTCGCTCATAGAAGATGGTACCCTAGACGGAGCTGTCGGGAGCCGGCCTTGTGATGATCAGGGGGTGCCCTGTCGCAGAACGTCTTTAATTGATCGCGGTGTGCTTTGCGAGTACTTGTTAGATCTTGAGTCAGCGCATAGGCTAGGTCGCAGACCCATTGGTACTGGAACCCCAGCAGGAGCCCGTCCCAACAATTTAGTCGTATCCGAAGGTGATGTCTCAGTTAGTGACCTAATTGGTGGTATGAAGCGAGGCATCATTATCGACCAGACAATGGGAGCTTGGGCCGGTAATCCCTATGCCGGCACGGTTACAGGAAACATCGCGTTAGGTTATCTTGTCGAAGACGGCAAAAAAGTTGGCCGCGTAAAAGACTGTATGTTTTCTCTCAACGTGTTTAGTCACTTGAAGTCCAATCTTTTGGCTTTGAGTAAAGAGACTAAGAATCTTGGCTCCCTGATCCTGCCGTACTGCTTGGTGGGAGGGGTATCTATCTCGGGACGGGACTAGAACGAAGGTAGGGTCGAAACGCAGTATTTCAGAGATCCTATATCTTTTTGGCTTATGAGAGAAACCGTTTGATACAGCTTCTGATTAGATTGTCTTGGGGCTATGGGTCAGTCATGTGCCTTTCCCCGGGCAATCTTTTGTTTTGTGGGATTCGTCCGTAAGGAAACGCCTGAACCGGTAACTTTTTATTATACTACTCATACCCCGTGCATTATAGGCCAAAATTGGCCAGATCTGGCCTGTGCCTTGCGCACATATAAGCCTGCTTTTACATAAAGCCTGCCCATGCTATATACGATTTTGCACGGTTGCTCACGTTGCTTTCGGTACAACTTGACAAATGCCAATGCCACAAAGGTAGAATTAAGATTGTATCTCGTGATACCGAAGAACAAGTTTTGAGGAAGGAGGTTCGTCTGAGGTTGACCTTACAATCACGGAATTCAATGGTATCGCGGGTTAAACACAGTTCAAATGGGCAAAAGAGACTGGGGGTATGAAATTGGAACAAGTTATATTAGCAGCAAGCGATGTACCAGAATCCGTTCTCGGTATTTTCTATCCTGGTGAAGTAGCAAGCTTCTTTTTGGTCTTAGCCCTTGGAGCGCTAATCATGTACTATGTTGGTCGTGCACGAAAAGGGTTGCCAGTTCCAGAGATTCGAAAGATTTCAGGTCTTGAAGCAATCGACGAGTCCATTGGGCGGGCAACTGAAATGGGAAAGCCGGTTCTTTATAACATTGGAATGGGAGACATCACCAACGCTGATACACTGGCTTCGCTGCCGATTCTGGAGTATGTCACAAAGACATGTGCAAAGTACGATACCAGGTTCATTGAAGTTACTAGAAACTACGTAGTTTATGGTGTCGCAGACGAAGTGGTGAAGCAGGCTTATGTTTCTTCAGGCAAGCCCGAATCCTACGATCCCAACAATGTTCGATGGTACTCAGACTCTCAATGGGGCTACGCCATGGCTGTCATCGGGCTCATGCGTCGAGATCTGCCTGCAGCCAATCTTATGCTAGGTAACTATGCTGCAGAATGCTTGGTTCTGGCAGAAACAGGCGCGGTGCTTGGAATTGTCCAAGTTGCAGGTACAACAAACATACTGCAGATCCCATTTTTCGTGGCAACCTGTGACTATACATTGCTAGGTGAAGAGCTGTACGCAGCTAGCGCGTATATTTCTCGTGAGCCGGTCTTGGTTTCAACCGTAGTCGCACAAGATTTCCTCAAAATAGCCCTTGTAGTAATCATGTGTGTAGGAAGCGTACTAGCTACATTTGACGCCCATAGTTGGCTTGTCAATTTGCTTAAGTACTAGGCCTATGAGAGGGAAAGGAGAATATAGCAGATGAAACGTAAGATTCCGGTTCTCATAACTTCATTAGTTGGGCTTATTCTGTTGCTATCGACGGTTACAAGTTTCGGTAGAGAACTCAATCTACCTGGAATCATGGATAATTGGCAGCTTCTTATAACCGCTGGAGCATTCATGATGGGGTCAATAGGACTCACAAAACTCCATCTCAGTAATATTATCAGACGCAAAGATGGTTGGTTCTACAGCGTCGTACTATTGGTGGCTCTCTGGGGGTTTTTCACCTTAGGCTTGGTTGAAACCGCGAACGGACCTACATACCAGAGGATTTTCAACTCCACATTAAAGCACCTAGAAGCAACCACTTTTTCTTTGGTCGCATTCTACATTGCTTCTGCAGCATACAGGGCGTTTAGAGTCAGAAATATAGAAGGCACCATCCTTCTTGTGACGGGCGCAATAGTAATGCTTGGAAGCGTTCCAATAGGAGAAGCAATATCTTCACTATTTCCTGTAGTCAAAACCTGGATCATGAATGTACCAAACAGCGCAGTTCAGAGAGGTTTACAGGTATGTATTAGGCTAGGCTCGCTCGCCGTTGCTCTGAGGGTGCTTCTTTCTTTGGAAAGAGCACACTTAGGCGGCGGATCTGAGTAGGAAGGGGGATCAAGAGATGAACTGGTCGAAATTTGGTGACCTTGATGTAAGGTGGATATACATTATAATGCTTGTGGTCATAATTGTGCCATTGTTTAAGCCTCTTGGTTTGCCCATGAGCGTAAGCCCGGAGGTCAAGGCATATGCTGAGACAGTCGAGGCATTGCCTGCAGGTTCTGTTATATGGATTGGTGCAGACTACAGCCCAGGTTCAGGCGCTGAGAACGATCCTCAACTTGCTTCTACGTTCAAGCACGCAATGAAAAAGGATCTAAAAGTCATTATCGTGTCTCTCTGGGATCAGGCTCCTGACCTTGTACAATCAGTCATTACCCCTATCGCCGAATCCATGGGCAAGGTATACGGCGTAGACTATGTAAACCTCGGGTACAAACCTGCCGCCGGGGTAGCACTAAGAGCTATGACTAGAGATATCAGGGAAGGTTCTGGTAACGTCGACTATATGGGGACTTCATTGGACAAGTTGCCCCTTATGAATGAGGTTACAGCCCTTACGAAAGAACAAGTTGACTTGGTCATAAGCATCAACACTGGATCCCCTGGATACGGCGATTACTTGAACTACATCACTGACCCTCTGGGTATCCCTTTCTTGAGCGCACCTACCGCAGGGATGATTACCGGTCAAATGCCATTTTACAGGTCAGGACAGATAAAAGGCATGCTGCCAGGTCTAGCAGGTGCTGCTCAGTATGAGTATTGGATGGATGAGCCGGGGCTAGCGTGTATTCAGATGGATGCGCAGTCCTTGGGCCACCTGGTTATCCTAGCATTCATACTGCTTGGTAACATAGGATACCTCGCAAGTCGTTCCAAAGGAGGTTCTGTAAATTGACAATAGACAACACTATTGCTGCTCTGCTAACGATATGTATACTTACAGTCCTGTGGAAAGAGAACCCTCTATTCAGGTTTGCAGAACACCTGACAGTCGGTCTTGCCGCTGCGCACTCCATGGTAAGAACTGTTGACAACTATCTAAGACCTACAGTCAGAGATGAGGTTATTGGAGAAGGCCAATGGTATCTGATTATCCTGCTCCTCTTCGGAGCTCTTATGTATCTGAGACATGCGCCCGGGATCAACTGGGTTGCCAGATATCCTATGTCATGGTTTGTGGGCTATGGGGTCGGCTATACACTAGCCTTTACACCCAAACCCTTCATAAAACAGATCATTGACACGTTTATCCCGCTTACCAGCATAGACAACATCATCTATTTTGTAATAACAATGATAACCATCGGGTACTTCTTCTTTACTCCCAAATGGCGAGGCGAATCAAAAGCCGGAAGAACCCTCGACATCTGGGCAAGACGTGTCATGATGATCGGTTTCGGCGCCACTTTTGGAAACGTAGTGCAAGGAAGAATTTCCCTTCTGCTCGGGCGGCTCCAATTCCTGTTGCACGATTGGCTCGGGCTAATAGGGTAAAGCAGGGGGGACGGCACTTTCTGCTTCATCTTCCCTTCATAGATAAATCCAGGCTGGTCGACAAACGGCCAGCCTGGTGAAGCAGCAGGAAGCAGCTGAAGCAGCGGGGACGGCACTTTTTGCTTCAGGCATCCGAAATACTCAAACGAATCTACGAATGACATAGATACGTCTACCGTGATTGGTTGTTATTTGCCTTACGATTTGAGCCTGCCGAACAGTCATCTGTCCGTTCTATCTGTTAGATGAGAGTTGACTAGTGGTTGCTAGTGTTACCGGGCTCAGGTGATTTTGCATGCTCGGAACGTTTCTGAAGTAGGCTGAATGCTCCTGCCGACAGGAAAAACACCCCCGCGGAGGCGAAGAATGAACTCCCAAGGCCAAGCGAGTCTCCTAGTGCGCCCCCAATTATAGGTCCCGTCACCGAGCCTAAAGGCAGCACCGAATTTAGCACTCCAAAGGCTCTGCTTCTGAAATCTCTCGACACGGATTGAGCAGTAATGATGTTTCCATTCACGGTGACCATTCCGTTAAAGAACCCAAAGGTCATCCTGAATATGGAGATTGTAGCGATACTCAACCATGCGCCTTGAAGGGCCACCGATATAGCGGAGCCTAGGAGACCTATGACGAACCACTGCGTGGACGATAAATTGCGCAGACTCATAGTCCTTCCTGAAGAAGTGCTAGATGAAGTAGAGATTCGGGAACCTTGAGGCGTTGATTCTTCGGATAAGCCTTTGCCCTGCTTGGCCATGAGAGTTGAACCTAGTACTGTGCCCAATCCCGCGAACGAGTAGACCATTCCGCTGAGCAGGCTAGATGTCTTCCCCTGGTCACGGGTTATATTATCTACATATAAAACTAGAGTTGGCTGGGTGATCTGTATTGCCGCCTGCATCAAGAACAGACAGATGAGAATTGTCACCAAGTTCCTGTTGGCAAGGCAAGTCTTTATGTCTGATACTATATGGATTTCCTTATCGCTAGGTACGACTTCCTCCTTGAGGCTCACGTATGCAACTATGCTTATGGCGATGAGTATAAATGCCGAGAGTTTGAAAGTGAATGGAATTCCCAACGTGCTTACCATGGCTCCGCCAAGCAACGGCCCAGAGATGGTTCCTGCGGCGTTTGCCGCCTGGAGCATTCCAAGGGCGTAGCCCAGTTGGTCCTCAGGAGTATTCGCAGCAATCAGAGAAGTTGCGGCTGGAGTATATCCGGACATGAAGCCTGTAAGAGCGCGAAGAAGCACAAATTGAAGCGGTGTCTTTGCGACAGGATACAGGGCGTACGTGATGGCGATTCCAACGCCCGACCGTACGATTTGGAAGCGGTTGCCGTACTTGTCTGCAATTGAACCCCAGATTGGCGCCATGAACGCCGAGGTCAGAGATGAAGCGGCGTATGCCAAGCCTGACCACGTCGCCAGATTCTCCGACACTTCCATGGAGGTAAGCACGTAGGGCAGGAAAGGAATCACGAGGTTAAAGCATGCTGTACCTACGAACGCTGTAAGCAAGCCCAGGTAAAGGTTTTTTCTCCAATATAGGTGCATAATTGATCCTCATCTCTTCTGGTCTGAAAAGCCATCCGATTGTAGTCTTCTTACACCACAGGTCACAAGCTGCTCTGACCACAGGTTAGCGAATGAACATTTTTATCAATGAACATTCTATCGGTGAATATATGAGCTTCAAATATATAAGCTTCGACAGGCCATTCTTAGAATCCTCCTTAGCAGTTCGCTTGACGCAAGTTGTCAGAGATACTCTCTGTGTGTTTGAAGTACTTCTGCTCGGGGTGGCATCTACCTATATGTTCTATTGGCACAGTCTTTTGTGGAGCAGTACACCTTTTTCCGAAGCAAAAAGTGCCGTCCCCGCTGCTTCGCCCGCTGCTTCGTCCCCGCTGCTCTGCTTATTGAAGCAAAAAGTGCCGTCCCCGATGCTTACTTGTGATACAATGTTCGAGACAACTTCATACTGATAGCTTACAGGTGCCCCGAATGAGGGGTGAAGAGGGAATCAGGTGCGAAGCCTGAGCGGTCCCGCCACTGTAACCGGCGAGTCTTGGAGAATGCCACTGTCTAACGGTACTGACCGAGGATGGGAAGGCATCTTCGCTTGAAGCGATGACCCGGAAGCCAGGAGACCTGCCTGTATGTCTTTCACCCAGTCCTTCGGAGGAAAGGAGGTGGTGCCAGAGAGTAGGATATGCTGGTTTGAAACGTAATAGATCCGGCCTTCGATGGAGGCCGGATTATTATTTAGGAGGGGTATCGATGAGAAGAAACAAGAATCATTTAACGCGCTTGAGTGCAGTTGCGTTGGTAGTCCTACTGGCTCTTTCGATGCTTTCAGGTTGTACACCGCAGGGCAAAGTTAATGGCAACGGCGGTTCTCAGGCAAAGTATCCCATGGAAGTAGTAGACAGCACAGGTAGAACTGTGACTATTACCGCTCAGCCTGAACGCATTGTTTCCCTCGCTCCGAGCAATACTGAGGTCCTCTATGCTTGCGGTTTGGGCGACAAAGTGGTGGGAGTAACGACATTCTGTAACTACCCCGAAGAGGTAGGTGAGAAAGAAAAGGTTGGCGGATTCTCCGATCCTAGTATAGAGAAAATCGTTGAACTTGACGCAGACTTAGTCTTGGCGACCACAATTCATGAAAAATATTTGGCGGAAATGGAAAAACTAGGGCTCAAGGTTCTGGTTTTGAACCCCGCAACTGTAGAAGATGTTATGGACGAGATCAAGCTTGTTGGAGATGTTACAGGCAACTCAGAACAAGCTGAGAAAACTATCTCCGAGATGCAAAGCAAAATCGACAAAGTACAAACTGCCCTAAAAGACCTGCCGGATGAGGACAGAGTCAAAATCTTCTATCTCTTGTGGGATGAGCCCATCATGAGCATCGGGCCGAGCACTCTCTTGCATGATGTTATCACTCTAGCTGGAGGGATAAGTGTGTCTGCTGATGCCGATACAGACTATCCTACCTACAGTCTTGAAGTTCTTATAGAAAAAGATCCCGAAGCTATAGTATTTACCGTCATGGGGTCAGGGGGAGGAATTGACCCTGAGAGCCTAAAGACGCAAGCCGGATGGAGCGGGATCTCTGCAATCAAGAACGACCGGGTATACGGAATAGATGACGATCTAATGTCGCGCCCTGGGCCTAGAATAGCAGACGGGTTACTCGAGGTGGCTAAAGCCCTCTATCCCGACCTATTTCCCAATAGCGGAGAGTAGGTTCTGGGGTTGAGTTCAAGATCAGTCTTGGATTCTTGCACGCCAGATACAGTCATTTTGCACAGTCTTGTGAGGCATGTCAGTAGGAATTTGAAACATCAAGATTACAAGGGTCGTGGGGGGAGCTTTGAGGGATGCGGCTATTGAGAGATAAGTGGCAAGTAATGACCATACCATGTCTTGTGCTGCTCTTTTTGACAACTTGCGTGCTATCTTTAGGCACTGGAGCAGTGGAGTTTGGGGCCGGTGAAGTGGTAAAAGCGGTTGTTGCAGGGTTGACTGGAAAAGTGCGAAGAGTAGAGATTACACCTAGAGAAACGATAATCTTCTTCATACGCCTTCCGCGAGTGATCTTAGCCGCCATGACTGGAGCAGCTCTCGCCGCATCGGGTGCCGTTTATCAGGGGATTTTCAGGAATCCTATGGCTGACCCTTATGTCATGGGTACTTCTGCCGGCGCTTCCCTCGGAGCAACTTGTGCATTTATGTTGCCGACGAAGATAAGATTTCTATCCCTGGGTTCTGTCCCTCTACTTGCGTTTTCAGGATCCTTGCTTGCTGTCATGTTGGTGTACAGCCTAGCAAAGGTAGGGGACAGGACCCCCATTCTGAACCTTCTTTTGTCAGGGATGATTGTAAGTTCCATCTTGTCTGCAATGGTCTCTCTCATGATGTTTGTGATGCCTACCGGGGTTCTGCACGGTTTGTCCTTCTGGCTCATGGGGGGCTTTTCCGGACGAGGATGGAGCAACGTCGCCATGATAACCCCATACTTTATCGTAGGAATTTCAATTGTCCTACTGTTCTCTAGGGAGCTAAATGCGCTGCTTCTAGGCGATGAATCTGCAATGCACTTGGGAATAGAAGTTGGCAAAGTTACCAGGCTGCTTATTACTGCGGCTTCTTTGCTGACGGCTTCGGCCGTATCCTCCGGGGGAATCATAGGTTTTGTTGGTTTGGTGATACCTCATGTTCTGAGGATGCTTTTGGGGCCCGACAACCGCCGCCTAGTCCCTGCTTCTTTGATTTTGGGGGCAACGGTCATGATGGCAGCTGATGCTCTAGCTAGAATAATCATTGCCCCTCAAGAACTTCCTGTAGGGATAATCACTGCTTTGTTCGGTGGCCCTTTCTTCGTATACCTTTTGAGGAAGTATAAGAGCGAGTCATACCAGTTGTGATTGGACCGTCAGGAGGACGAGCATCATGATTTGCAATGAGAATTCGACAATTATCGAAGCGAGAAACCTAGGGTTCTCGTACGGATCTTCTGTAATACTAGACAATGTTTCTTTTTCAGTTGAGGCAGGAGAGTTTCTAGGCATCTTGGGTCCCAATGGATCAGGCAAAACAACCCTTCTAAGATGCATGACGGGAACGCTCGAACCTTCTTGCGGCGAAGTCTTTGTGAGGGGAAGCAGGCTTTCAACTATGAAGAAGCGTGAGATAGCAAAAATGATCTCGGTGCTGCCTCAGGAATCCACAACCAATTTTGGTTTTACAGTTCAGGAATTTGTGGCAATGGGGCGGTTGCCTCACTTGGAACGATTCGAGAAAGAAGGTCCTTACGACTGGGAGAAAACAGATTGGGCAATGGAAGTGACCAATACTGTTAGTCTTAAGTGTAGATTGATCACTTCCCTAAGCGGTGGTGAAATGCAAAGGGTTTTTCTTGCCAAAGCACTTGCTCAGGAGCCTCGCATATTGTTCTTAGATGAACCTACTTCACATTTGGATATGAATTATCAAATAGAGATGCTAGATACCATAAAAGCTCTAAACAAAGAGCAGGGGCTTACAGTTGTTGCAATCATGCACGAGGCAAATCTTGCCGCTGCGTATTGTGACAGTTTACTTCTTCTATCGGAAGGTGCCGTCTTTGACAAAGGCCCCCGAGAGCAGGTCTTTACAGCGCAGAACATTAGGGAACTGTACGGATTGGATGTGATCATGGTGAGACATCCTGTGAACGGAACAGGCCTGCTGTTTCCTGTATACGGAAGGGGAAAGGCG
>JAGPNE010000001.1:33310-35107 GCA_018052455.1 Candidatus Fermentithermobacillaceae bacterium
CAGCCCGCAATGTGCCGGCTGATGTTGTAGTGGTATCCAACGAGGTAGGAATGGGACTCGTGCCAGAGTACCTCTTAGGGCGGATTTTCCGGGATGTTTTGGGATGGGCAAACCAGATTGTTGCGCAGGCTTCGGACGAGGTGTACTTTATGGTGTCTGGCATGCCTCTGAGAGTCAAACCGCAGAAATGAAGCAGAATTTGTTATCAGGAGTGACTAATGCATGGCTAAAGCAGTGATGTTTCAGGGAACTTCTTCGAGCGTTGGAAAAAGCACGATCGCTGCAGCTTTTTGCAGGATATTCAGACAAGATGGGTTTAAGGTTGCGCCTTTTAAGGCTCAGAATATGTCCAGCAAAACGTTCATGACTTGCTCGGGAGAAGAGATTAGCATATCTCAGGCTATGCAGGCCCGGGCTGCAGGAGTCTCGCCTACTAGCGACATGAATCCTGTTCTGCTCAAACCTCAGGGACACATGATGTCCAACGTGATCATACACGGCAAGCCTATAGGTAACCTTCCTTCTAGCGAATACCGGGACAAGTACTTGCCCCAGATGAAAGAGGCCATATACGACTCCTACCGGCGACTTAGCCGAGAATACGATGTGATTGTAATAGAAGGTGCAGGTAGCCCTGTGGAAGTGAATTTGAAGGACCGAGATATTGTGAACATGTCTATGGCCAAAATTGCGCGAGCGCCAGTGATCCTAGTCGCCGACATAAGTCTGGGCGGCGTGTTTGCATCTATAATAGGTACTTTGGAGTTACTAGAGCCAGATGAAAAAGATATGGTGGCAGGGATTGTGATAAACAAGTTCATGGGCGATATCACATTATTTGAACCAGGAGTAGACTTCCTAGAAGAAAGAACTGGGAAGCCAGTCTTTGGGGTAGTGCCCTACGTAGGCGCGCAGTTGAACGAAGAAAGCGCTGGGCGGTCTGAAGAAGGAACTGGTAAAGGGAATGAACCCCGGAAGGAAGTCGATTTCGACCAGTTAGCGCACGTAGTGCGCCACAGCATTGATATGAGTGCCTTATACTCGGCTGTAGGGATAAAGCACTGATGCGAAATTCGCCAAAGAGTGATTAACGATAAAGGAGATGTTCTAGTGGATCAGAATACGACTACCGCAAGTTTGGGTAAGCAGACTAAGCGATTGACTCTGGGTGCGCTTATGGTGGCGCTTTCAGCTCTGGGCGCCTTCATCAAGATTCCCGGACCGCTGGGCAGTATCGCCATGGACTCTTGTCCCGGTTATCTGTATGCGTCCTTATGCGGCCCTGCAGCAGGTGCCGCAGTCGCCTTTCTGGGGCACTTGGCAAGCGCTTTCACGGCAGGTTTCCCGCTGGGCGTGCATTTTCACCTCCTTATAGCAGGAGAAATGGCGCTTTGCGCAGCGGTCTACGGCGCATTGGGGCAGGCTTTGGGTAGATTAAGGAATGAAAAGGGAAGAAGAATAAAGGACAGGAACGAGGATACGAGCCAAACGCGAGTGGGCATCCAACTTGAGGCTTGGCAGTGGATAGTTGCAGGGACTGTGGCTTTTGTCCTGAACGGAATTGGTGCGCCTCTGGTTCTTGTGCCGTGGCTGGGTATCGGTGCAGTGGTGCCTCTGTTTGCGCCTCTTCTAATAGCGTCCTTCTTAAACGTAGCAGCAGCTTTATTGGCCCTCAAGGCTCTGGACAAATCTGGGCGCCTGGGCTCTTTGCGCGATGTCGAGTAGCAGATTATATGGCAAAAACAGGTGGTTGGAGATGAATCTATGTTTGAATGGGACGGCAGTGACAATACCAAA
>JAGPNE010000001.1:35207-40790 GCA_018052455.1 Candidatus Fermentithermobacillaceae bacterium
TGCATTGTTCTTACCGCTGAGCCTGATGAAGGGCTTCTTTTCAAGATGCGCAACCTTATTTCGCAGCCTGTAACCGCTATTGGTGTGTGCGAGGGGTGAGTTAATGAGATGATTATGACAAGCCTGCATGTTCTACTTGCTTTTGGCATCGATCTTCTTGTAGGGGATCCTCCGCGCAGGTCCCACCCTGTGGTCATCATTGGAAAGACAATAGAGTTCCTGGAACCGGTGCTTCGCCCTATAACTCACTTAGCCTCAGACAAGAACAGTAAGGGTATGGAACGGCTTATGGGATCAGTCCTGACCGTGACGGTTACTGTCGGCTCTTTCTTAGCGTGCCGATGGGCAATAGATCTACTCGATTCCATTAGCCCAACTCTAGGTGGGTTGCTTTCTCTATGGCTTCTTTCGACTACCATTGCCGCAAGAGACTTAAGGGAGGCAGCCTACAAAGTATACTACCCAGTAGCAGAGGGAGATCTTGAATCTGCTAGAGATAATCTCCAGATGATAGTGGGAAGGGACACTGGGAACCTTGGTGTTCACGAGATAGTCCGAGGTGCTGTAGAGACAGTGGCCGAGAACACCTCCGATGGGGTGATAGCCCCTCTATTCTATGGGTTTTTGGGTGGGGCCCCCCTTGCCATGGCATACAAGGCGGTGAATACTCTCGATTCAATGGTGGGGTACAAGAACGAAAAGTACCTAAACTTCGGATGGGCCTCTGCGAAGCTAGATGATTTAGCAAACTATGTCCCTGCTAGAATAACCGGCACACTCCTTGTAATAGCATCCTTTATTTTGGGATTTGACTGCAAAAGGGCTGCTGAAACCATAAGAAGGAGCGCATACAAACACCCTAGTCCTAACAGCGGTGTCTGCGAGGCTGCAGTAGCAGGAGCCCTAGGAGTAAGGCTAGGGGGCTTGAATTTCTATGGGGGTGAACCTTCTTTCAGGAGCTACATGGGAGAGCCTGTAGATTCACTTGAGCCCCGTCATATACGCGATGCAGTTAGGCTAATGTACTTGGCCTCGGCCCTTGCGGTAGGAATGGGGACGGTTATGCTGCTCCTATGGAACTATGCAATGGGCGGTAGATATAGTTTTGTGAGGGTTGGGACAACTGGTTGCATAAACGGCTGCATCTGCACTTTACCGTTGTGTTTGGAGGGTCACTATGGACGAAAATGAAAACGCAAGAAAGGGCATAACGTCAGAGTGTGAGGTAGATAGTATCTGGCCAAGTGATCCAGATAAAAGCCCTGGCAAGTATGTCCCGAACCCTGTAAGGAGGCTATGGGCCGGCGTAGGCTTTCTGACAAAGATACCTGTGCCAACTTGGATCGCTATGGATGCGGATAGCCTTTCCTTATCGCCTCCTTATTTCCCAGCGGTAGGGGCTATCATAGGTCTGGGGTTGGCGCTTTTCGATCGTCTATTCGCTGTACTTCTCCCTGCACCTGCGGTGTGCGCTATGGATCTCGTGTTCATGTTTCTCTTAACCGGTGGCATTCATTGGGACGGGTTGATTGACAGTGCGGATGGGCTATTAGGGTCGCATACTCGAGAAGACGCGCTTCGAATCATGCGAGACAGCCGAATAGGGGCTCTAGGAGCCATAACCATGGTCATCCTCATTATCACAAAATACAGTCTGCTGGTTTCGATACCTCTTTTGTCGCCGGAAGCCAATAGGCTGACGGCCTGTCCCCGGTTTCAGGCGCTTATGGTTTCACCGATACTCGCCCGATGGTGCATGTACCTTGTTATGCGTGTTTTCCCGTATGCGAGAAAAGAGGGTGGATTGGGCAGCCTATTTGCACGACCGCCCAAGTGTGAGGAGACAGGCGACGAAGAAACGCGTTTGAGTGTAACAACTGACCTTATTCTACCCGGCGTTTTGACTGCAGCCTGTGCTATGGCAATTGCCAGCGCAAGGGGTCTGTGTGCATTTATCCTATGCAGTCTGGCAGCTCTTTTGGGGGGATGGAGAATGTCACACTTCTTGCATGGTCTTACGGGAGATACCTACGGTGCAATATGCGAGGTATGCGAGATCTTGGCGCTTATCGTGTTTTGCATAGAGATCTAGTTGGTGACCAATGTGGATAGAATCCAAGTATGGGGGTTTTTTCAGTGAAATACGCTCACGGAGGCAACCTTATCAAAGCCGCGAAGGTCTACGGGCTTCCTCCCGAAGAGTTTCTAGACTTTAGCGCAAACGTTAACCCTTTTGGACCGCCACAAAGCGCGTTGGACGCTGTTGTGGCAAGTCTAGACCAAATCAGATGGTATCCCGACCCTGATTGCACGGATCTAAGAGAGAGTCTGGGGCAGTATCTAGGAATCGAGCCGCGCAACATCGTACCTGGGAACGGGGCTAACGAACTGATCCATCTGGCTGTACGCACTCTCAAACCAAGCACTTCCTTGATTATTGCGCCCACTTTTTCTGAATATGGACGCGCCGTAGAGATACGAGGAGGTTCTGTAGTCTGGTTCCCGGTGCACGGCTCTGACGGATTCTTGCCAGATATGAAGCTTCTGGCATCGCAACTTGATGACGTCGAACTTGTTTTCGTGTGTAATCCTGGCAACCCTTCAGGCGCTTTGATTCCAAAGGAGCAGCTTCTGGTGCTCCTTGATGAAGCGGAGGCAAGGGGAGTTATGGTTGTCATAGACGAGGCTTTCGTTGATTTCGTCGAAGACCCGAAAGGCGCGACCTTGCGTTGGGAGGCAGTCTCAAGAGAGAACCTAGTGGTACTAGGTTCTCTCACCAAGTTTTTTGCCCTTCCCGGCCTGCGATTGGGCTATGCCGTCTGCTCTGACCAGGTAGCCGGTCGCATAGGGGAAGTTAAGGACCCTTGGAGCGTGAATTGGTTGGCGCAAAGAGCAGCGATAAGGTCTGTTGATGATTCATCATATATAGACAGAATCAGAGGGTGGGTTAAGACTGAAAGGCAGTTCATGTTTCAAAGCCTGTCTCATATTAAGAACCTAAAGGTATACCCGCCTTCAGCCAACTATGTGTTGGTAGATCTGCGCGCGTCTTCAGTGACAGCAAAAGAACTTCAAAAGAAATTAGGGCCTAGAGGCATCTTGATAAGAGATTGCAGCAATTATCCTTTCTTGGATGAGTATTACGCACGGTTTGCTGTAAGAACCAGGGAAGAAAACCAGAGCCTTCTTGCAAATCTAGAGAGACTCACGAGAGTCTGAAGAGACAGGGGAGAAATTTGGATCTATTTGGTTCTAGGGAGGGGTGCGTGTATGGCTTTGGACATATTACTAGTGAGACATGGGGTAACTTCGGCCAACATTGAGAGAAGATACGAAGGAAAAGGAGACAGTCTTCTTAGTGAAGAAGGGCTGGAACAAGCACTAGAGCTGGCATGTAGACTTTCGACTTTGGACATATCGAAAGTATATTCGAGTCCGAAGAGAAGGTGCATTCAGACGGCGCAATCTGTTGCCAGATGCCATAATGTGCCAGTAAGGATAGTTGCAGGACTTGAAGAAGCAGATTTCGGGGTTTGGGAAGGTCTAACCTTTGATGAAATTGAAAAACGGGATCCGGATCTGGTATCTAGATGGATTGAAGATCCTGTTAGAATCAGCCCTCCCGAGGGTGAAACCTTAGAGGAGATGGCACAACGAGTGTTTAGGGCCTATGACCATATATGCGCACTCAGTAAAGGGAGGAAAAAAGAAGCCGTAGACACATCCAAGCACCAAAAAATAGTGATTGTAACCCATGGCGGACCAATTCGCGCCCTTCTCAGTCGAATTGAAAAAGGCAACCTGAGCAGTTTTTGGGACTACCCAGTCCCGCCCTGCTCGGTGACTGAAGTGAGGGGGACGGTACTTTTTGCTTCACCCTAGTAGAAGATAGGGAAGCAAAAAGTACCGTCCCCGCTGCTTAGCTTCTTAGAATGGCTTTACCCGGGAATGCCTCGGTACGCTCTCCTTTTTCTACCACCAATTCACCGTTTACGAGCACGTAGTCTATTCCCTCTGGATACAGGTTTGGCGAGACTAAGGTGGACTTGTCGATTACAGTGTCTGGATCAAATACCACAATGTCTGCTATTGCGTTCGGCAAGATTCTGCCTCTTCCTTTGAAACCAAAGGTATCGGCAGGCAGAGACGTTATCTTCCTGATGGCATCCTCAAGACTGAGTGCCTTCATCTCCCTTACGTATCTTCCCAAGATACGTGGAAACGTTCCATGGGTCCGCGGATGGAATGCTCCCTGAATGCCATCGGTTCCTGCCATTGTCCATGATTGCTCTAAGAAATGGATGAGTTCTTCGTCTGAGACCGCATGGTATGCTAGGGCAAAGTCTCCCTTGGACTTGTACAGTTCGTCAACCACCAAGTCACCGAATGTATAAGACGGGAAAGTCGACTCTGCGTCTGGGTTCTCGGGCTTGACCTTATGTCCTTTCTCATTACATGTCAATTGGGATAGAGCTTCCGGCAAAAACAGACCAAGGAGGTCTTTTCGGCTAGCCTTGATTATGGAGAAATACTGTGGGCCTCCGCGTTCCATGATTAGGGAGTAGGCATATTGTGCCATCGTTTTTCGTTTGGATTCGTCTTTGTACTCGTTTTCGAATTGGGCGAAGTCAAAGTCGTGACCAAATCCCTGGGCTAATCGTGCAGCTCCGTAGTATCCGCCTCCCGTCACTGTATACGGATATTGGTCCGCAGTTATTCTCAAACCTCGCTTCTGTTCGGACCTTATTCTTTCTAGGATCGCATCACTCTTGCCCCAGTTTCGCGGCAGTATGACCTTGATGTGGGAAATCTGAAGAGGCGCGTGTGCAGTTCGTGCAATGGTTATAGCTTCCTCTAAGGCTTCTTCAATCTCATCGCTTTCACTCCTCATGTGGGTTGCGTAAATTCCACCCATTGGGGCAATGATCTTAGCCAGCTCTATGATCTCGTCTGTAAGGGAAAATACTCCCGGCTCATAGATCAAACCCGTCGACAGGCCAAGGGCCCCTTCGCCCATAGCTTTTTGCAACAACGATTTCATCTGGTCCAACTCTTTCTGAGATGGAGGTCTGTCTTCGTTTCCCATAACCTCTTCTCGGATTGAACCATGTCCTGCAAACAGAGCGTAGTTTGTCCCTAGGCCACGCGTCTCCGCCTCTTCGAGATGCGCCTTAGGCGACAAGGGTGCAGTTCCGCACAAACCGCCGATTTGGGTTGTCACACCTTGGCGTTCTTGATGGTCATCCCAAGGGATGTCTAGAACGTTCCAATCTGTGTGACAGTGGGCATCGATGAAACCGGGGCACACGATCTTGTTGGCTGCGTCAATAATGCGGG
Source organism: Candidatus Fermentithermobacillaceae bacterium (assembly GCA_018052455.1). Lineage (GTDB taxonomy): Bacteria > Bacillota > Sulfobacillia > Fermentithermobacillales > Fermentithermobacillaceae > UBA3907. The sequence continues at coordinate 40,545 of JAGPNE010000001.1, forward strand.
CTGCCGACTCCCTTGGAATGCTAGTCTCTATAGATTTTATCTTGCCGTCCCTTATTCCGACATCTGACTTATATCTTTGCCTTCCAGTCCCGTCAACAATGGTTCCGTTTTTTAAGACAACATCAAAAACATGAGGGTACTCCATTAGCTGTTCCTTCCTTTCGTCTGCACTCAGACCCATGTTCCAATACTACCTTCGGTCATACTTCGTCATAGCGCTATGCAACTCCTTTGCGAAGCACGGGG
>JAGPNE010000001.1:40890-48883 GCA_018052455.1 Candidatus Fermentithermobacillaceae bacterium
TAGTAGATGCTGCGGGCAAGATAGTCTGTCCCGGGTTCATCGACATGCATTCCCACGCAGATCAGACCATCCTTTTGTATCCAAATGGGGAAAGCGCTATTGGCCAGGGTGTTACCACAGTAGTCTGTGGCCAGTGCGGGTTTTCACCGGCACCCCTAAAAGAGCACTACCTGTCATGCTTCTGGGAATGGAATTGGTGGGATAAGGTGGCGCCCAGGAAATACTATCAAGAACCTGTGGCAAATCTAAACAGAGTTAGGAAGCATGCGCTTGATACTGACGGCCTAGACATAAACTGGTCATCTTTTGGGGAATGGCTGGACCGAGTAAGAGAATCCAAGCCCAGCGTAAACATAGTGCCACTTGTTGGTCACGGTAGCGTGCGAGCCGCGGTTATGGGCGCAGATTATCGTCGTGCTGCTACCTCCGATGAAGTACGAGCCATGAAAAGGTACGTTGAGGAATCTATGGACCAAGGCGCATGTGGTATTTCCAACGGGCTAGATTACGCTCCTAATTGCTATTCGACTATGGAAGAATCCTATGAGGTAATAGGTACAGCTGTCGACAGAGGCGGTATTTTCTCCTCGCACTGGTGGAGGACGGGCTTAAGACAGGGTTTTGGCAGTCCGGGGTTGATAAACGGCATCAAGCAGGCCATAGAGATAGCAATAGAGACTGGTGCCAAGCTCGAACTCGCTCACCTTAGTCCGGGGTATCTTTTGTCACCTTCATCTACTGTTAGGTTATCTACATGTGCTGCAGAAGAGACATTGGATGTAATCAATCAAGCGATAGAAGACGGAGTAGATGTCTCGTTCGACGTGATACCTAACCATACGACAGGTGGGGTATTGCACGTGAAGTACCTGGCCGCGGTCCTCGAACCCTGGCTTAAAGAAGCGGGTGATCTAGAGCGACTTGCAAAGAATCTCACTGCACCTGATCTGCGGCAGGAAATCAAAGACTATATACTGTCGGGGAAATGGTACAGTCTGAATCCTGTAACCCAGCCTGGGTGGGCGGCCCGCATCGTCATAGGCAAGACCGAGGTGAAAGAGTTTGCAGCAAAGACCATTGCTGAAATAGCAGATGAAAGGGGATGTCATCCTCTAGATGCCCTTATGGATGTCATAAGTTCTGATCCATATATCCAAACTATGACCCCATCAGGCTCAGACGAGGTCAAACGGCTGTTTTACAGCCACCCTCGGGCCATGGTGGGAATCGACACGTTCTTGGTTGATAGCATGGCCGAGAGTTATGTCCCTCCGTACTATCTGCCAAACCCAAATACATTTGGAGGGATGGCAAGATACATAAAACTCTATGCTCTGGGCCTTTTGGGTCTTGAAGAAGGCATAAAGCGTATCACAAGTCAGCCTGCAGAATGGTTGGGGCTCAAAGACAGGGGCGTGATTGCCGAAGGCATGAAGGCTGATATTGTAGTGTTTGAGCCTGACGAGGTGACTGACAAGGGTACAGACGAGGAGCCAAGGAGGTACCCGGACGGCTTTGAGTGGGTGTTTGTCAATGGTAAGAAGGCTATGGAAAGTCGAGTTCTTACCGCAGGCCGGAGCGGTCAGGTTCTTTTTGCGCGCCCAGGTGTCCGATAATCACAGTTAGGTTGCAGGATCGGGCCCAAGGAATGTGCTGGGCAATGAAACGCGCTCACATGTTCGATTGACACCGCTGATAGCCGCCATATAATAGGATATGGGTATATATCGGTAACCTTATTGTAGTATGGCGAGAAGATCAAGTAGGACTACTTGGTAAAGGAGGTGTAATGTATGCCAACCTGGGATATGAACAATTCAAGAGGTGAAGAGTTTGATATGAGCAGAGGCCAAGGACACTGCGCAGGTCGTCATGGGCATGGCCACAAGCACGGTGGACACGGAAAAGGCGGATGCGGAAGAGGCGCGCACTCCAGAGGTGTACAAGGAAGAGGCGGATACGGAAGGCACGGATGTGGACAGGGCTACGGGTGGGGTATGTGGTGTCACACAGTCCCTTCCTGTCCCGGTCACTATATGCCTGTTTGGTATTGTGCTTCGCCCGTAGTACCATATCCAGGAGTCTGCAGAGGACCTCGTCATTATCACGAGGAAGTGGAGATAAATGAGAAGGAGGTCCTCATTAGAGAAGCGGAACTGCTTCAAGAAGATCTCAAGACGATCGAGACTCGTCTGAACGCGATAAATGAGAGATTAAAGGAACTAGGTAAAGCTGACGAAGAAGACTAAGGGATTGGAGAAATTTGGCGAGCCGCGAGAAGAGTTTTGTCTGTAGGATTCCCATAGGACAGGAACTATGGGGAGTATTTTGGAGTCATAAGTCCTATGGGAGGAAGTCAATATGCCAAATTTCTCGGGAGTAGAAGAAGGCCACAAGAAAGCCTTGGCAATCGGGGTAACCGTATTTGTCTTGGTTATTGTGTCCATTTTTGTTTTGAGCGCTCTGCCAAAGACGGAGCTTCAGATTGGGTCATACGAGTTCAAATTGCCCAAGGACGTAGCAGTGGACCTCAATACCCCAGGCCTAGTGGTAGAGAGGAATACCGTCTTCAACATCTTAGTCTCTACAAGAATTACGGGAAATAGTGAGGTAAGATTCAAAGTCGGCGACAGTACAGTTGGAGGAATTGAGATAGTCGGTTACAAGCCAGATCTTCCGCTTTTTCTACCTAACCATTCTGATATTAAAGATCAAAAGGATGCTGAGGGACTGCTAACGAAAGCCGTATTGCTAAATCTAGACGTAACGCCTCCGGCTGCGTCGGGTGAGACCTGGTTGCGAAATGAAAACCACCTCTATCTTATCTTTGAAGAAAAAGAAATGGCATACGACATTTATGCTGATACGTCACACCTTTCTGAATCTGATTTGATGCGGATTGCTGAGAGTTTCAAACCTGCGTCCGATTATGAAGCCAGGGAAGTTGTGATCGCATTTGGTGAGGCACTTGCCAAGGTTGACAAAAACGCTCCACATGATGTTTTTGAGGGACTCCTAAAGGAAAACTATGGTTCTTACGTCTCAGAGGAATTGCTTGCCAGGTGGCTGGCTGAACCGTCTTCAGCCCCAGGGCGATACTTATCGAGCCCATGGCCTGAGAGAATTGAAATAAAGGATGTGACGAAGGCTGGTCCAAACCGATTTGAGGTCAGCGCCGATATTGTGGAAGTAGCAACTGGAGAAGGATCTACAGAAGATGCTTGGCGGATCGGCATTGTACTTACGGTAGATAGGATAGACGGCAGATGGTTAATTACATCTTTGACGCTTATCTGAATTTGCCCAGATACCCTTAATGGGTAAAGCAGAAGATAAAGCAAAAGGTAAAGCAAAAGGGACGGTACCTTTTGCTTTATCTATGAAGCAGAAAGTGCCGTCCCCCTTGCTTGTCTCGTCTTTATTCTGCAAACGGGATGCTGACTATGCTGTAAGGGCTCCCGTCTTTTGCGCTTATGAGATAGACTCTTATAGTCGCAGGTGTGTATCCTCCTAGTTGGTGGGAGCTCAAGGCGTATCCGAATACTCCCCAGCCGACCCCGTTTGTGGAGTTTGTGAAGTCTGCGATTATCTCAGACTGGTCATCTGCTAGGACGTCTAGGTTAACAGTAGCTTCGAATGCTGTGGCCAACCCCAAAATGTAGACAGGTTCATCTCCTAGTATGGCCTCTGTCTCAGGTGACATGATCACGACGCCGTTACTGCCTCTTATGCCCCTTAACCTGGCTATGGCCGTTGCAGCTTCTCCGCGCTTGAGGCCTGATTTCGGTCGGAAAGTTCCATCTGGATATCCTTCGAGCAGTTTTCTAGACGCAGCCTCGTGCACGGCTTCTTTGAATACGTCCTGGACTGAATCTGAATCTACGAACGTCCTCTGGCTTGGAGATGGTAAGGTTTGTTCCTTCAACGCTAGATACACGTTTTGTGCACGCACAAGGATAAGTGCCATTTCTTCTCTAGTTATTGTTTCATCGGGGCAGAAACGGTTGCCATATACAGCGGGTTCCACAATTCCTGCGCTGAGAGCGTTCTTCAGATATGGAGTAACCCAGTGATTGGAGACATCGTCAAAAGGAATAGTCTGGTCTGGGGCAATCGGTGCACCAGAGGCTTCAACAGCCATCTTCACAAATTCAGCTCTCGAAACTGTCTTTTCCGGCTTGAACGTCATGTCTTCATAGCCGTTCACTATGTCGAGAAGCTGTAGTGCTCCTACATAACCTCCTGACCAATGCTGGACGACGTCTTCCAAGGGGATGAACATGTGCTCCCAGTTCATAGATAATGGACGACTTATGTCAACGTGCCCTGCCAGGGACTCGGCCTCTTGTCCGCCGATGAGTATTTGGACTCTATCTATGTCAGGGAACCAACATACCGTGAATACTATTGCATCTATTGCGGCTAGTTCTCCTCCGGAGCCTACCGACATATGCCTAATTTCTTCACTGAAATCTACAGTACATAAGCCATCTTTTACTGAAACGCTGAGCACTTCGGTGTCGGTAGGGAACATCGAGTAGAGTACCTCGGTGTTCGGGATACCGCGAATTAGAGCCTGAAGAGCGGCTCGAACAGGCTCGTTTGTTTCTGGCACCGTGTACTTTACTGGGTAGACGTAGATACCTGTCTGCAAGTATATAGGAAAGTAAACGTAAAAAGTGGTATTCTGAGCCGCCAGAGCAGGTGTGCTCTGGGTGAGCAATATGGCTATGGCGATTACCAACACCGATGCAGCAGCGGAAATCCTTTCCAGCGTACGTCTACTCAAACGGCAGCATGCGCCAATTAATCTAGTCATCGCAGGTCATCTCTCTTTCCATTTGATATCTAGCGAGGTCTCTTGTCTAGGCTGTTACTCTTCCTGGTTGTAAGGACTTAACGTGACGAGCATTTGTCTGCCTCAATTATGCCATACAATCACAAACAGTGCTTGTCTACTTGATTCTGTAATCTTCTTTCGAAGATGTAGTTTTCCAATCTCCGTTCTTCCCTGCAGCTTATGTATTCTGCCATCCCAGTTTCACAAAAAGCCAGGGACCGAAAAAAGTGACCCACAGACCCACTATGAGATACCGAAGCACATGAAAGAGCCCAAGATCGGGGAAAACAGCCTTCAAACCGTATCTAAGCGCGAAGAACCCTGCGATTCCTGTGATCACCTTTAGGATGTTCTTGACGAAAGTAGTCTTTGTATTCCAGTTGAGGTACGCCTCGTCTAAGATGCGACCTACAGAGACACCTGCCAATAGTCCGGTTAGCATCTCAGTGTCATTAGGATTTAGAAAGTAGGCGGTCAAAGGAAGGAAAATGCTGCAACAAATCCTTAAACCCACCGGGAATCTGTCTTTCTTGTAATGCTCAAAAACTGCACTCCAAACTAGCAAGAGCAAGATGCCTACGGCTATTCCACCTATTACATCTCGGGGCCAATGGACATTCAGGTAGATTCGAGAGGCTGAAATCATAAGAACCATAATGGCCGAAACCACATATAACCACTTTTTTCGGATTTCGAGGCTTAGCCATCCCCAGAAAGCAGTTGTGTCCTGGGCATGACTGCTAGGAAAGGCATATCCTCCCCCGGTCTCAGGGTGCATTACACGAACCGAATCTGTCGCAATAGGTCTTGGCACCTTGAACAGAACCTTAAGGTAACGGTTTAGTAACTCGGACGACAGGAAGACTATGCTCACTCTATATGCTGTTTCCTTGTTCCAAACCCAGTAAAGTACAGGGAGCGCTAGGGTATAGAATAGTTCAGAGCCTAGGTTGGTTACCAAATAGGCCAAGTTGTCCATAAGAGGTGAACTGAACTGTTGGAGAAACTCTGCCCATGCGGTAGTCATTAGTATTGCCTCCTTCATTGCCTCCTTCGCCTTGCCAAATGACATACAAACAACTTGTCACGAACGTGGTCTTTCGTTGGATCGTACCACCTATCGCCACGTGATTTCTGCCCTGGTCTACCTTCTTTGTATCCCCGCAATATTCCTCCGTCTGGCCTATGTGCAGAAGGATATTTCGGTACACAAAGCGAAGCATTTCTTACGTTCAAACGCTGCACGTTCATAATTGATTAAGCCCAAGAGGCTCAGCGTATCCGTAGTTGTCTTTTTGACCGTAAACAAGCTGCCAGAGTTTTTGCTATTGAGTATCTAGGAATATCAGACGGGGGACATCCTAAGTGAATGAAAACAAAAACATCAACGATAGTCTTCATGAAGAAGCAATATCTTGTCCAAAAGAGCAGGAAGCTCCTAGGCAAAGTGTCCAAACGTCAGAGGAAGACAAGGACGTTTTCAAAAACGTGATGTTTGCCACAGTAGCGCTTGAGTTCGGGCTAGGGCTTCAAAGAGGCATATTCAATAATTTCGTGGTAGAAGCCGTAGGGATTAATCCTGCACAACTTGGGTTTGTTCAAGGAGTAAAAGAGATTCCAGGACTTCTTACCGCTCCCTTTGCTATGCTATCGCGGTTTTTCAGCGAGAACGTCTATGCGGGACTCTGCATAATCATCGCTGCTGTGGGTCTGCTTTTGCACATAGCTGTTTCTGGGTTTCCCATGCTCATCCTGGCCACGCTTGTGATTTCTTTTGGATTCCATCTTTTTTACCCGGTACAGTCATCGATGGTGGTCAAATCGTGTCGGCCTTCCGAACGGGCTAGTCGGATGGGTCAGATCAATAGCGCCGCTGCTGCATCATCGCTCGTCGCGCTTGCCTTTGTGTTACTGCTGTCCCGGTTATCGGGAAACACAGACTACGACCTCATACATCTGGTTGCAGGTGTTTCAGCGCTGATCGGCGGGGTGATAGTACTAAGACGCAGAACCGGTGCTACAGGAAAGCCAAGTACGGTACTAGATTTTGGCGTAAACTATATGAGCTATTACGTGCTTACTTTCTTAGGCGGTGCCAGAAGGCACATAAACGGAACTTTTGCAGGGTATCTGCTGGTCCAGACATATATGACGCCGGTCAGTACCATGGTGCTTCTTTCGGCGATTTCGAGCCTAGTTGCCATTTTCACGCACCCTTTTATTGGCAGGCTAATTGACACATGGGGCGAGCAAAAGTCATTGGTATTTAACTATGCCGTGGTCCTTGTACTTTTCTGTTCATATGCATTTGTGAATAACCCTCTACTGCTATACTTCATCTATATACTAGATACCGGGCTTGTAGGCTTCGACGTTGCAATAACGACGCATCTTGGGAAGATTGCACCCCGAGAAGTTTTGTCGGCTGAGTACGCGATGGGAAGCACTATCAACCACATAAGCGGCATAGCCGTGCCAATGCTCGGAGGTCTGCTATGGGACTACGCTGGATCAAAAGCGGTCTTTCTGTGTGGCGCGGCGATTGCTTTGGTATCCATGCTCTACAGTCGCAACATTGACGAAAAGGAACGTATCGCCTTAAGGCGGACGGAGTCTTGATCTGAGCATGTTCATGCGATATAATGCACACACATCCTAAAAAGATTGACGATGAAGAGGATAGTACCTGGCAAAATCTGTGAACAGGGAAAAGCGGTCTGCGACTGAGAACCGCTTACGCAGACGGTAGGGAATACCACCTCGGAGTCCTCGGTGGAAGCCTGTTTGTCCGGTCCGGTTTTATCGTTTGAGGAACGTTTCCGGACCCAAGTTTAGAGGATAACACCGACGTCAGGAACACGATATAGTTCTTTCGAGAGAATACTTTACGCCGAAACGCTTGAAGTATTCCGAATCAGGGTGGAACCGCGAACTAGAATCTCGCCCCTATGTAGGGACGGGATTTTTGTTTATTAGCGGTAAGAGACTATCGTGGTGGATAGAGAGATGGGCTTGGCGAAGGTTTGACCAGTCTTCATAAATTGGGAGGGGAAAGAAATGGATGAGAAAGTCTTGCCTGGGCCGGTAGACGGCTCCGAAGAATTTGAGGTCAGGTGGGGAGCGAAGTTGCTATCATTTCCGGCCGGAAGCACT
>JAGPNE010000001.1:48983-240880 GCA_018052455.1 Candidatus Fermentithermobacillaceae bacterium
TAGACCTTTTTAGCATAGAGGATGAAGCAGGTCCAGGGCTCGTATTTTGGCACCCAAAAGGCGCAGTAATACGAGAAGTAATTGAAGACTTTTGGAAGAAGGAGCATAGGAAACGCGGATATGATCTTGTGTACACCCCTCATATTGCAAAGCTCGATCTCTGGAAGACGTCGGGGCATTGGGACTGGTACAAAGATAACATGTACAGCCCCATCATAGTAGATGAAGTGCAGTATCTGCTCAAGCCTATGAACTGCCCCTTTCACATCCTTTTATACAAAAACAGCACACGAAGCTATAGAGACCTGCCGATAAGATATGCTGAGTTAGGCACTGTATATAGATATGAACGGTCAGGAGTTCTGCATGGAATGTTAAGGGTCAGGGGTATGACTCAAGACGATGCTCACTTGTTCTGCAGACCAGACCAGCTTGAGGAGCAGCTTATTGGGGTGTTAGATCTAACTGAGTTCATGCTGAAGACTTTTGGCTATCATGACTATGAATGCATGCTGTCAGTCCGAGATCCAAACAACAAATCGAAGTACATTGGCACTGATGATGTGTGGGAACAAGCAGAGTCGGCCCTTGAAAATGCTCTCAAGGCCAGGAACCTCAACTACAAGATAGACGTTGGAGAGGCCAAGTTTTATGGTCCTGCTATTGACATAAAAACGAGAGATGCAGTAGGACGGCTGTGGCAAGGGCCTACAATACAGGCTGATTTTAACTTACCTGAGCGTTTTGACATAGCCTACATTGGTGAGGACGGTCAGCGTTACAGGCCTGTGGTAATTCACCGTACCGTGTTAGGATCAATGGAGCGGTTTATTGGTGGGTTGATTGAGCATTATGCAGGAGCATTTCCGTTGTGGCTTGCGCCTGTTCAAGCCAAAGTCATTCCAATTTCCGATAGGCAGATGGACTATGCGAACGAAGTCACGCAAAGGTTAAAGGCCGCGGGTCTGCGTGCTGAATGTGATTCGGGTCAGGATAAGGTCGGCTATAAGGTAAGACAAGCCCAACTTGAGAAGGTTCCGTACATGATCGTTGTCGGTGAGCGTGAGAAGGATGATGGTACTATTTCTTTGAGGCATAGGAGTCTCGGGGTCTTGGGAGCGATGAAACTTGAAGACTTCTTGGAGCGTGCAAAAGAAGAAATGGATAGCAAGGCGCTAGAGTCTCTGTTTTCAAGGTCTAGATAGTTACCTAGATAGTTACAATGGAATTGTAGTTTGCGATGTGGTATACTCGTAAACGTTAAGAAGAAGCCATCCGCTTCTCACCTTACGGTGTTTCATGCTGCTAAGGTCGTCAGACTTGAATTGCTTCCTGGACTCGTTGCAGGTGCAGCCTGTTCGGGATAGAGCTAGGAGTTTTGAGCGAATATGCGGGCGGGTGGATGTTCACATCCGTCCGCATATTATATAGCGGAAAAGGGAGGTGTAGTTAAATAAGCCAAGTTAGTCAAAGAGTAAATGAAGAAATTCGGGCACGCGAGGTAAGGCTTGTTTCTGGCGAGGGAGAGCAGTTGGGAATTTTCCCAACTCATGAAGCGATAAAAATGGCGCGGGAACGCGGACTTGATCTAGTCGAGGTAGCTTCCCAAGCCCAGCCTCCGGTATGCAAGATGATGGATTACAGTAAATGGAAATATGAGCAGTCAAAGAGGCTCAAAGAGGCTAGGAAGAAGCAGAAAACTCAGGATGTTAAAGAAGTCAAGATGCGTCCGACCATTGACGAACACGACTTCAACGTCAAGGCTAGATCTTGCGAGAGATTCTTGAGTCAAGGAGATAAGGTGAAGGCAACCATAATGTTTAGGGGCAGGGAACTTGCTCATATTGATCTTGGGCAGAAGGTGTTGGAACGACTGTTGGACTATGTAAAAGACATTTGCACAGTTGAAAAACCGCCCAAAATGGAAGGGCGAAATATGACGATGATTTTGGCGCCAAAACCTCAAGATACATTGCGCAACAAGTCGTCTGAGATTGGAGATGCGGTGGAGCAATAAAGATCTCTGCCAACTTGAAGCAGTGCGGTTTTTGGCCCGATATTGAGGCATGCATTTCAGTGAATACGGAAAGGAAGTCTGAAGTGGCTAAGAAAAACAAGATGAAAACTCACAGCGGTGCGAAAAAACGTCTGTTTGTAACAGGCACCGGTAAAATACGTCACTTCCGTTCAGGCCACTCGCACAAACTCGTGCATAAAGGCCATGCTAGGCGGAGAAGGTTGAGAAAAGATACTGTAATCAACGACGTGTATGCAAAAGAGATAAGGACTCTTATTCCTTACAAGTGAGTCCTGACATCTGGGCTTGCATGCTTACTAGTACGCATTTTTGGAAGAAAGAAGGTAGTTTGAAATGCCACGTGTTAAGTCGTCGGTCATGAAAAAACAGAAGCACAAGAAAGTACTGAAGTTGTCAAAGGGATACTATGGGCGTCGCTCTAAGTCATTCAAGACGGCCAACGCCGCGGTTATGAAGTCTCTGAACTATGCTCGTATCCACCGCAAGGAGAAGAAAAGAGATTTCCGAAAGCTATGGATTGCCAGGATTAACGCGGCTGCCCGTCAAAACGGGATGACGTACAGCCGATTCATAGATGGGCTGAGAAAAGCTGACGTCCAGATAAATCGAAAAATGTTGGCGGACCTTGCGGTATCTCAACCAGAGGCTTTCTCGGAATTGGTGGCACTAGCAAAGAGCCAGGCAGGTGCAGTTGGTCGGTCCCAGTAGTTAGACTGGGGGAGGCAGAGTAGGTATCATGAAACAAGGCAGTAGGTGGTTGACTCCTACAAGATTCTTGGTGCTTAGCTTTTTGTGCATGATTTCGGTAGGCACTTTGTTGCTTATGTTGCCCGTGGCGGCGTCAGGCGGCACCGAGGCTGGATTTGTGGACGCACTCTTTACGGCAACTTCTGCGGTGTGTGTAACGGGCCTCGTAGTCCATAACACAGCAGCCTATTGGAGCGTTTTTGGCCAAGTGGTCATTTTATTGCTTATCCAGGCGGGTGGTTTGGGGATAATGACGTTTGCAACGGCCCATGCGTTAGTTACAGGGCGGCGTGTTACTCTGAAAGAACGAGTAATGATCCAAGAACAAATGGGCTATTGGAGCCTTTCTGGCCTAGTAGCCCTCATGAAGAAGGTCATTTTGTTTACCTTGATATTTGAGGCGGTAGGCGCGCTGGTTCTAGGGGTTGCGTTTTCACGTTCGATGGATCTTGGATTTGGGCAAGCTGTTTTCTATGGTATATTCCATTCTATTTCTGCTTTCTGCAACGCTGGGTTTGATATTACCGGCTCAAGTCTAGTAGAATGTGCTGGCAATGAGTGGATCATTATTCCTGTGAGCCTTCTAATCATACTAGGAGGCGTCGGTTTCTATGTTATAACCGATGTGTACTCAAACAAGGGGAACTGGGGGAAACTTTCACTTCATGCCAAAATCGCAATAAAGATGACAGCGACTTTGCTGTTAGTGGGAACCGTCTGTGTTTACGTATTAGAAAAGGACAACCCTGCTACTATTGGATATATGAGCATGGGAGACAAGGTTCTTTCATCGTGGTTCCAGTCGGTTACGCCTCGCACTGCAGGGTTCAGTTCGGTAGCCATTGAAGGGCTGAGGATACCGACTGCTTTCATCACGATTTTGCTCATGTTTGTAGGAGCTTCTCCTGGAGGTACAGGCGGCGGAGTAAAGACCACGACCTTCTATTCTACGCTCAAGTTTGTGGGTTCTTCTGTCAGGGGCGAAGAAGACGTCAATATTTCTAAGAGAAGACTCCCTCGAACGGCAGTCCAAAGAGCACTGGTGATCGTTTTGCTGTCTATTGGGCTCGTTATTTCATCGACTCTTGTACTGACTGTAACGGAGGATGCCCAGTTTCTTGACATACTTTTTGAAGTCGTGTCGGCTTTCGGAACGGTTGGATTGTCAAGAGGCTTGACCCCGTTTCTAAGCGACATCGGGAAAATCGTTCTTACAATTACTATGTTTGCCGGAAGGGTAGGTCCCTTGAGTTTTATAATTGCGATCTACAAGAACTCTCAGAGGTCTAATATTAGATACCCTGAGGAAAGGGTTTCAGTTGGTTAACATTGAAGTGAGGGGAGCACATGCGCAAGCAGTTTGCAGTAATTGGGTTAGGGAGATTTGGTGGGAGCCTTGCCAGAACATTAGGCAAACTAGGCGCCGATGTCTTAGCTGTTGACGTAGATCCAGAGAAAGTCCAGGCTATTGCCCCGGTAGTTACCGAAGCCGTGGAAGCAGACGCAACAAATGAAGCTGTGCTCGGAGAACTTGGGCTTAGAAACTTTGACGTTGTAGTTGTGGCAATAAGTGAGTTTGAAGCTAGTCTTCTCATCACTTTGTACCTTAAACAGCTCGGAATCAAGGAAGTGGTAGTAAAAGCTGGTAGCGATGTCCACGGGAGGATTCTACAGAGCGTCGGGGCTGACAAGGTGGTCTTCCCTGAGAAAGACATGGGAAGGAGATTGGCGTATTCACTGGTATCGGGCAGCGTCATAGACTATATAGATTTGTCGGAAGACTACGGAGTAGTGGAAGTACCGGTGCAAGGGCCTTTGGTTGGCAGAACGCTTAGCAATTTGGGTCTTCGCGGAAGATTTGGGATAAACATAGTGGGGATCAAAAGAAACAGCCACGTCAACGTGTATATCAATCCTGAAGAACCTTTGCGTGAAGGTGACGTCATGATCGCTATCGGACCAACTGACGGCGTGCAACGGTTTAGCGACATGCTTGAACGGGGGTAACAGGTGTATAACGAAGTACCTTGGCGTCTACTAAGGAGCCTGTCCCATAAGAAAGAAAGGGAACGTGCGGGCTTAACTGTAGGTGAAGGACCTTCAGTGGTTCTCGCAGCCTTAGAAGCTGGCGTGGAGGTTCAGGCGGTTGTTCTTTCGGAAGACTTTGCAGGATCTGAAAAAGGCATTGCAATAAAGGAATCGTTAAGTCGCTATGCATGGCCTTGCCAGTTGTTTGTCGTTCCGCGACAATTGTTCGATAAGATTTCGGACACTGAAACGCCCCAAGGAGCGTTGTGTGTACTTACCCTTCCTTTTCGATTCTTGGGCGGCGAGCCACGCCGGGTGTGGGAACACCCTCTTTATGTTGTTGGAGTTGATATACAAGATCCGGGAAATGTGGCTGCCTTGATCCGCAGTGGAGCTGCTCTTGGCGTGACTCAGGTACTTATAGCGGGAGCAAGCGCCGATCCTTTTTCGCCCAAAGTAATAAGGTCTTCAGTTGGTGCCATATTCGCTGTTGCAGTTACATCTGAAAAGGAACCCATGGAAATTTTAGCACATTTATGCAATTCGGATGTGTCTTTGTACAAAGCAGTACCCAAAAGTGGGATTGCGCCTTGGAAGTGTAGTTTCGTAGGCGCTAGCGCAGTCGTCTTGGGGAATGAGTCTCAGGGCTTAAGAGAAGAAGTGTTGGCACTTCCAGGCTCAGATGTAACAATCCCGATGCCTGGTGGTATAGAATCCCTAAACGTAGGAATGGCTTGCAGTATCATACTTTACGAGGCTGTTAAGCAAAGAACAAGGTTTTGCGATATTTAGGAGCGCCTGTGTTGTGGTATAATATTGCAAACACTGAGAAAGCGGGGGATTGGCCATGGATATTGCGGATTTATTTTGGTCAGTCTTTGAGACGACCGGTTCGGTGATGGCTTACCTGCTTTATCGTCGCTACTCAAGTAGCAATGCCAGATGCTCCAAAACGCAGGATGTTGATGCTCAGTAGACTTTAGTTCAACATGACTCTGCATATACTAGGCTGTGAAGGAGAACATGGATCAGGGACTTGCACAGAGAGGGGACGGCTTGGCTGAGATGTCCCTGCAGAAGAACTGATCGAGATTCGCTCCGGAGCCACCGGGCTGAACATAGTAGGTCTGGCGTACCTTTACGTTACAAAGGACACGAGTTGGCCCGAGATGTGGCAACTTCCGGTGGTACCGCGGAAGCGAACGCGCTTTCGTCCGAAAGGATGAAGGCGATTTTTTGTTTTGGACGCGAGACTGTCTTGAGTGAAATCTTACATGGATCAAGGAGGGAAGAGCGCAGAGTCTTTGCTTTTGAGAAGGCCTGTGCCCAATCACATGGATAACAATGTGTCTGGAATTGAAAGTGAAAGAAAGTTCCTTGAGGAGCTTCAAAAGGTCTCGTCCTTAGATGATCTTGAATCCCTGCGTCTTAAGTATCTAGGGAGGAAGGGGGAGATTTCTCTTCTTCTCAGAAAAATCGGGAGCCTTCCTCCTGAAGAAAGACGCGAGTATGGTGCAAAGGTAAATGCTCTGAGAGAGAGAATTTCTGACTGCATTTCCGCCAAGAAAGCAGAACTTGAGCGTGCTGCTCTTGAAGAAGCCATAGCTAAGGAACGGATAGACGTCACCTTGCCGGGCAAGCTATACGAAGTAGGCGGGCTGCACCCAATAACCAAGTCATTACAGGAGATTATCTCAATCTTTTCAAGGCTAGGTTTCAGTGTCTATGAGAGTCGGGAGACTGAAACAGACGAGATGAACTTCGTGAACCTAAACATGTCGAAAGGGCATCCCGCCCGCGATATGCAGGAATCATTCTATATTACCGATGATGTCCTTCTGAGAACGCATACGTCTCCAGGGCAGATCAGGGGCATGTTGTCACTAGAGGGCAAGTTGCCGGTTCGATTCATAGTTCCCGGGCGTGTCTATAGGCGGGATCCTACAGACGCATCTCATCATCCCATGTTTTACCAGGTTGAAGGGCTTGCGGTTGATACCGACGTGACATTTAGGCAACTTAGCGGTGTGATCTCTTCTTTCGTAAGGGAATTTTTCGGACCCAATGTGAGGATGCGATTGCGTCCAAGCTACTTCCCTTTTACGGAACCTTCATGCGAGGTGGATATATCGTGTCTCTTATGCGGCGGCGAAGGATGTTCCGTATGCGGAGGGTCCGGATACCTAGAGGTTGCAGGAGCGGGAATGGTCCATCCCCGCGTAATTAGAAATGGAGGATACGACCCTGACGAAGTAACAGGTTTTGCATTTGGATTCGGTTTGGATCGATTGTCCATGCTTAAGTACGGTATAGAAGACATAAGACTCTTTTATGAAAACGATAGACGATTTCTGTACCAGTTTCGAGGTTTCTGAGTATAAATCTGCAGTCAGACAAGACGTGAGAACTTTTATACATAAATCGAATTTCGGGCTGTCGTTAGGACACAGTTTGAGGAGGTATGGATTCTAGTGAAAGTACCCTGGATGTGGCTAAAAGACTATGTGGATCTGCCGTGGTCGCCAGAGGAAACGGCTGATCGGCTAACAATGGTAGGAGTGAACGTAGAGAATCTTTACTATGATGAACTGGATATTTCATCGGTTGTTTCTGGCAAGATACTAGAAGTGCGGCCCTATCCCAATAAGTCTTTGTTGAAAATAGGAACCGTAGATATTGGCACGGAAAAAGTACAGATCGTGAGCACTGCTCCTGGGTTTAGAGAGGGGAACGTAACTTTACTGATAAGACCAGGTGGTCACCTTCCTGGTGGAACCGTAATTGTGGAAAGGGATTTTGACGGTGTTGTATCTTACGGAATGGTTCTGTCAGGCAATGAACTGTTGACAGGGCAAACCAACCGTCCATTTGAGGATATAATCGCGCTTCCTCCCCAGACCCCTGTCGGACTCTCAGCTAAGGAAATCTTCTGCCTTGATGACTGGGTAATGGACCTAGACCTTACAGTAAACTACTCCCATTGCCTCGGAATATTGGGCGTTGCCATAGAAGCGGCCGCCCTAGCCGGTTCTTCGCTAAAACTGCCTCCAGTTCTGGACAAATGGAACTGGGTGAGCCCGTACGGTTCGAGATGCGCGGATGGCATTTCGCGTTCAGACGTTGGTTTCCGGATAGAACTGCAAAATCCAGATCTTTGTCCGCGGTACATAGGCAAAGTGATCGATGATGTAGAATTCTCCTATTCGCCTGTTGACATGGAGAGGTGTCTTTATCTTGCTGGGCAAAGGCCCCTTAATCTGATTGTTGACATAACAAACTATGTCATGTTGGAAACCGGCCAGCCTCTGCATGCTTTTGACGCCGACCGACTGAAGGGCAACACGATAATTGTTAGAACGTCTGGACCTAGAGAGAAGATCGTCACTCTTGACGGAGAGGAAAGACAGCTGCCCGACAATTCGCTGGTCATCGCAGATGCCGGTGGAGCCATTGCTGTTGCAGGAGTAATAGGGGGCAAGTCTACTGAGATCACCGGGGATACGCGTAGGGTGTTCATTGAATCCGCATATTTTGATCCCATCAGCGTAAGGAGCACTTCCAGAAATCTCAGAGTCAGGACCGAAGCAGCATTGCGATTCGAAAAAGGTGTGGATCCCACTGCTCAACCTGCAGTGGCGGAAAGAGCTGCAGGGTTCATCGTGGGCCTGTCAGGAGGCAAACCGGTTCAAGGCTATGTTGAAGCTAACTACCTGGATCAAAAACCCAAGAGAATCGGGCTTAGGATGGCCGCCGTAGAAAGGACCCTGGGCGTGAAGATCTCTGCGAAGGAGTGTGCCCGACTTCTTGAAAGAGTCTGTTTTGGGGTTGAAAAGCCAAGAGAAGGGGCTTTTAGTGACGAGGGGTCTGTGATTGAAGTGACTGTTCCGCCAAGGCGTGTTGACATATACGAAGAGATTGACCTTGTAGAGGAAGTGGCGAGATACTACGGTTACGGTAAGCTGGGAACCGAAGACTTGAGAAGGGCGTCATTGGGAGATCTAGGTAACTCGTCCTTGTATCGTAGCCAAGTTGGACATTTGCTTGTATCTTTGGGAGGCTTCGAGAGTACAACAAACTCGCTGTTGGATCCCCAAGACATAACGAACTTCGGATGGGACACTGGCGATCCCAGAGGTAATCCCGTTAAGATCAAAAATCCATTATCGTCTCAGGAGTCTGTCTTAAGGACGAGCATATTGCCGGGGCTTGTGAAAGTAGCTCGTGCAAACCAACGTTCTAGGATCCCAGGCATGTTTACGTGGGAAATCGGCACCATCTTTTTCCCTTGCGGAGAGAACTTGCCTAAAGAGGCGGAGCAGTTGGGTCTTTTGTCTTTCGGAGAAATCATTCCGCAGACTTGGGTTTCTCAGAAAGAAATGTCTGGGTTTTACCAGATGAAGGGCATAGTGTCTCGTCTTCTTGATCTACTTGGCATCGATGATGTGAAATATCTGCCGGTAGCTGGCATGCCATTTCACCCCGGAAGATCTGCGAAAATCGTGGCCAACATGTCGGCGATTGGGGAAATAGGCGAGATTCATCCCCAGTGTCAAAAGGCTTTTGACCTGGATATACCGGTTACCATGGCATGGGTATCCATGGATGCATTACAATCAATGGTAAAGCCAAGGAAGTACAGGGCTATTTCAAAGCTCATGCCTATAGAAAGGGATATAGCAGTTGTGGTACCGCAAGAGATTCCTGGCGGGGAAGTAATCGATGCGATTTTGGATACAGGCAGAGATCTTTGTTCGGTGACGCTGTTTGACGTTTGGGAGAAACCTCCTGTCCCTGAGGGTTACAAAAGCCTTGCCATACGGTTAGTGTACCAGCCTAAGGAGCAGACATTGACGGAAGAGGAACTTGCACGGGATAGGGCAAATATAATTAGTAGGTTGCATGAGGAATTCGGAGCCGTTTTGAGGGGTTGAGCATGCACAAATACGAGATTGCCCACATATTGAGAGAGATTGGCATGCTGCTTGAAATCAAGGGCGAGGACGCATTCAAGGTGCGTTCTTACGAGAGAGCGGCTGAATCCATTGAACACGGTAATTATGATCTGGACGCTCTTGCCCAAGCAGGCAGACTCACAGATATACCAGGGATCGGATCGAATCTGGAGCCTAAGATCAGGGAAATGATCCTTACGGGTCGCTCTTCATATCTGGAGAAACTAAGCGCCGAGGTTCCTCTTGGCTTGTTGGAACTTGTAAAGGTACCAGGGATAGGCCCCAAGACAGCGTGGATTCTCTACGAAAACTTGAGCATAGACGGACTGGACGCTCTCCAACATGCGGTAGACAATCATCTGATTCAGCACGTCCCGGGGCTAGGCCGAAGAAGAGAAGAGACGATTGCCAAGGGTCTCAGCGAGATAAAAGAGTACGCCAATAGACTAATACTCGGGCTGGCGGCACCTGTCACCGACTATTTGCTTGCTAGTTTTCGAGAGGTCGGAGTCTTAGGGATTGCTGTGGGCGAAGTCAGAAGGGGAGTTGAGGCTGTTTCGTCGATAGACATTTTGCTTCAGGTAGACCCCGGGGATTTGCTTCAGAATAAGGTGTTGAGTAATCAAAGGGGGGTCCTTAGGGAAGAGGAGGCTTGGAAAGCCGCATGGGATGGTGAAGAGGGTGCCTTTGTCTTTTCCACTAACCTGGGTGTTCTTCTAAAGATATATACCACACAGCCTGAGCGGTTTGGGTTGGCGAGTCTTCTAAAGACCGGTCCTTCTGAGTTCATCGAGTGGTTTGGAGATTTGGCTCAAAAGAAGGGCTACCATTTGGCCGCAGATGGATTCCTTAAGAATGGAGAAGCGACTCCTCTATATTCGGAAGAACAACTGTTTGAGGTTCTCAAAGTAGAGATGATACCCCCCGAAGTGCGGCACAGGCCTTTGTTTTGGGAGATGGCTGAGTCAGGGAAAACCATCGAACTTGTAGATACGAGCGACATTAGGGGCGATTTGCACGTGCACACTAATTGGTCTGATGGCGTAGCTACCGTTGAGCAAGTTGTCCTAAAGGCGCTTGAGTTAGGTTATTCTTATTTGGCTATTACCGACCATGCCACGAAGATAAAAGTAGTGAGGAGCCTTGACATCGAAAAGATTGACGCCCAGATTGAAGAGGTACAAAGGATTTCTATGAAATACCCTGGGATCAAAGTCTTTACGGGTGTAGAAGTAGACATACTCAAGGACGGGAGTCTTCTTGTGCCAGATGATGTGCTATCCCGGCTGGATGTAGTAGTAGCATCGATTCACCAAGATATCTCTGGCTCAGACTACAGCGTTGTAGACCGTCTGACGACGGCAGCGCGTAATCCAAATGTGGATATCATCGGTCATCCAACGGGAAGATTCTTGGGTAGACGAGCGGGAAATTGGAGCGAATTTGAGAAATTGTTTCAACTTTCAGCTTCTAATGGGACTTTCTTGGAGATAAATGCCTTTCCTGAGCGGCTGGATCTGCCTGAAGAACTAGCTCTTTCTGCAGCGTCGGAAGGAGCCCGTTTGGCAATATCAACGGATGCTCACAGCCCTGAAGGTATGGAAGATATTGTCTACGGGGTAAGATGTTGCGCCAGGCGAGCAGGACTGTCGGCCTCTTCGATAGCAAACACCAGGAAACTTGATGAATTTCTCAAACTGAAGAAGAATTGAACATGGTGAGAACTGGGGGGGATGGCTAAGTGTTTGAAAAAGAGTGGTTACAAAGGGCGTTGTCTTTCGAAGAGTATGTAGATAAAGCAGAGATGAATGTTCCTACCATTAGGGCTAACTATGAGGATACGGAAGTCAGCGAGGAAGATCACAAGTACTTTTCCTCTTTGTCGTCGAGACTTGGAAATGGCGCAATAAAAGTGCTCGCAATCTCAGAGCCCTGGTGTGGTGATTGTGTGGAGAACTTGCCAATTGTGGCAAAACTGGCTTCGCTTTATCCATGCTTTGACTTGCTCGTGTTTTCAAGAGACGATAATTTGGATATCATGGATAGGTACTTAACCGACGGAAGACGAGCCATTCCTGTGTTTGTGTTTTTTGATAATGAAGGACAAGAAATTGGAAGGTTCATCGAAAGACCTCCAGGCGCTAGAGACTTTCTCGCAAAAGAAGCAGAGAAACATAAAGATTTCTCGGAAGAAGAAAAACAGAAGGCCATGTATGGTGTTCGCACCAAGCTTCGTAAGCTTTACAAAACACAATTTAGAGACGAGACCATCAAGGAAATTCGGAGGATATTGGAAACCAGATATGGATCCCAGGACGCTTGAATTACTAGAATACAGGAAAATACAGGAAATGTTGGCTGCTCAGGCAGATACCTCAATGGGCAGATCTCTTGCTAGAAATACCTATCCTGTTGGCATACAAGACGCAAAAGAACTTCAGAAAGTTGGCCGTGAAATTGCCCAGGCCCTTTCGACAGTGTCTTCACCTTCACTCGGAGAGGTTCCGGATGTTAGGACAAAGGTATCAGGTGCGATGCAGGGTGTAGTACTGACTGGGACCGAAATTCGTGACGTCCTAATGGTGCTTAATGCACTTGAGACAGTATCAACTTGGATTGGAAGGTTAGGAACGAACTTCGTTAACCTTCATAGAATCAGAGAAATGATACCCAAATTGCCGTTTCTAGTAGAAAAATTATCGAGAACCGTCGATGACCAGGGGGTCATCAAGGATTCTGCCAGCGAGAAGCTGGGAACTATAAGGAGGTCTTTGAGGCAAGCACAGGAAGGACTCAGAAAACGCGCCGAGGAACTTACGCGTCAGAAGGCCTTCGCGGAGTACCTCCAGGAGCCATTAGTAACAATTCGAAACGGGCGTTATGTGTTACCAATTAAGCAAGAATATGCCTCCCGAGTACCTGGAATTGTTCACGATCAGTCAGCCTCTGGACAAACGGTGTTTCTAGAGCCTTCAGAGCTTGTAGATATGGCGAATCAGCTGAAGCGGCTCGAGCTTATGGAGAGAGATGAGGTAGACCGGATCCTGAGCGAAATATCTGAGTCAATATCAGAAGCGGGGCCGGAAATCCTAAGAGGCATAGAAGGTCTAGGCCAATTTGATCTGGGTATGGCTAAGGCGAGGCTCGTTTCCAAATGGAACGGGAGTTTTCCTACGCTAAAAGAGGATTCAAGCCTGTCTTTGGTCAATGCTTGGCATCCACTTTTGAGGGACGAGCCAGTGCCCATGGACCTTTCGTTGGATGAATCAGAACGAAGAACTATAGTAATAACCGGGCCCAACATGGGCGGCAAGACAGTGGCGCTTAAGACAACCGGTTTGCTTGTTTGTATGGCTCTTGCTGGTCTGCCTTGTCCGTGCGATCCGCGTACAGAGATCGGTAACATTGATGACATCCTGTGCGACATTGGGGATGAGCAGTCAATTGAAGAGAATCTCAGTACGTTTTCTGCTCACATGGAGAATATAAGAAACATACTGGAAGCGGCAAGCCCCGGCAAGCTTGTTCTTATCGATGAACTTGGAGCAGGCACAGATCCTAAAGAGGGAGCGGCGCTGGCTCAAGCGATACTTATGAAGATCCACCAATCAGGGGCTCTCACCATTGTTACTAGCCACTATGGCGAACTTAAGGTAATGGCTCAGAAGACCCCCGGCATGTTGAATGCGAGCATGGAGTGGGATCCTGTCAATATGGTACCTACTTTTAGGCTCGTACTTGGAAGACCTGGACGGTCGAACGCCTTTTTGGTGGCGAAACGGCTTGGACTGGACGATGATGTTTTGGCGATGGCGAGGGAGCATATGCAGGAGGATGTAGTAAGACTGGAAGACGTTATCGCCGAAATGGAAATCGCATCTCAGAAAGCTCGCGAAGAAGCCGACAAAGCAACTAGAGAGAGCGCACTGAGCGAAAGACTTCGAGTTGAGTACGAAAACAAGCTGGCAAGTCTAGAAAGAGAACGCAAGAAGATCATAAACGATGCCAAGCGAGAGGCCAAGGCCATAGTAATGCGGGCTAGGGTCGAGTTTGAAAGATCTTTGGAAGAGATCCGAGAAGCACAGTCCAAGACTCTGGCAGAGGTTAACACAAGGGCTTCAGAAATCAGGGGTAGGTTGCGAGAAACTCAGAGCGAGCTGGTTTTTGAAGACGAAGACGACGCTCTAGGCGAACCTGTAGTCACAAACGAGCTCGAACCAGGAATGCAGGTAAGGGTACTCGGGTTCTCTGAGCCTGCAATAGTGCTGGAGAGCCCAGATTCTCTAGACGGTGTACTTGTGCAAGTAGGAGATTTCAGACTCAGGGTTGATACTGACCAATTAAGGAGAGCAGACCGGTTTGGAAAGAAAAATGGGCGGCCTGGCCTGCCGACGGACCTTGCGCCGACAGGCGAAGTGAGATCTGTTTCGAGCGAGATAGACTTACGTGGAATGACTAAGGAAGAAGCCTGGGCATCACTAGATAAGTATCTTGACGATGCTTTTTTGGCTTCATTACCGCAAGTAAGGATCATCCACGGTAAGGGAACAGGTGCCTTGCGGAAGGCTGTTGAGGAATACTTGAAGACCTGTACAAAGTACGTAGATAGCTACCGTATGGGAGAGCCGTCTGAAGGCGGGATCGGTGTTACTGTAGCAAAACTCAAGAAATGAAACTAAGAAGTTTGAATACCTCCTCTAGTTTGTGCCACTGCCTTCTTGCGGAGCTATTTCGTGGTGGTAGTCGCATAGTGAGTTTGGCTGTTTTCCTTTTGCTGCGATCTCATTTATTATGTTTTCAGGAGGGCAGTATAGCCCCGGTAAGAGCCCTGACTTGTTGCAGACCTGAATTGTTATTATGGAGCTTGGTTTCGTAAAGTCTTCTACAGGTGTTCCCTCTGAAATCTTGCTCATCATTCGATTCCAGATTCGCGCAGGGTAGGTTCCTCCTGTTATCTTCCATTGGGACATGGTCTTTTCCTGGTCGTAGCCCATCCACACCACACCTACTTTGCTTGGGGTATAACCGCAGAACCATGCGTCTTTCCAATCGCTCGTTGTTCCTGTTTTACCCGCCGCAGGTCTTCCGAAGTAAGCATTGCCTCCGGTTCCTCCGGGTACGGTTATAGCATCCTTCAGCATGCTTGTCATAAGGTACGCAGATTCTTCGGAAATAACGATCTTTTTCTTAGTCGTGTTTTCTTCAAGCACATTTCCGTCTATATCTTCGACTTTGAGCACGGCAATAGGCTGAACTTGGATCCCTTGATTAGCGATAGTGCCAAAGGCAACTGTCATATCAAGCGGCGTTACCCCATAAGTAAGTCCTCCAAGGGCAAGGGACCTGGTGTAATCCGAACGTCCTCCTTCAATAGGGGTTTTTACGAGCGTAGTTATGCCTAGGGCCTCTGCAGTCTCTAGGCTTTTTTGGATACCTACCATATCTTGGACTTTGCAAGCCACAACATTTAGCGATTGAACTACGGCTTTGCGCATTGTAACAAGGCCTTGAAAAGTCGGGCTGTAGTTTCTTGGCGAAAAGCTCTCCTTGCTTACAGGATCAACCCAGGTTACAGGAGAGTCATCGATCACGGTGTATGGTCCCATCCCGGCCTCAAGTGCCGGAATATACACAGCGATGGGTTTGAAAGCAGAGCCAGGTTGACGTTTAGCATCGATAGCTCTGTTCCACCCGAGCATACTCTCATGCTTTCGACCCCCGACCATCGCCAGAAGGTAACCCGTTCTTACATCCATCACAATTGCGGCACATTCTATATTGGGCTCGTCTTCTTTGTATGGAAACACAGGGTCAAGCACATCTTTTATTGCTGCTTCTACGGATTTCTGCGCTGACGGACTGTAGGTTGTGTATACTCTTAGCCCTCCTCCGTACACCATGTCAGAAGAATAGCGTGAAAGAAGGTACTCTAGAACGTAGTCCAGGAAATATCCTCCCTCGGTAACTACCATAGGAGAATAGTCAACTATATTCAGCGGTCTTTGTTTGTACTCTTCGGCTTCATCAGGCGAGAGGAAACCATATTCTGCCATCTGACCAAGGACAGTGTTCCTTCGATTGAGCCCTTCTTCAAGATTTGATTTGGAACCGTAATATGATGGTGCTCTTA
This sequence comes from Candidatus Fermentithermobacillaceae bacterium, assembly GCA_018052455.1. Taxonomy (GTDB): domain Bacteria; phylum Bacillota; class Sulfobacillia; order Fermentithermobacillales; family Fermentithermobacillaceae; genus UBA3907. The sequence continues at coordinate 64,879 of JAGPNE010000001.1, forward strand.
TGATCCCTGCCAAAAAAGCAGATTCTTCTATATCCAGTTCGGATGCAGATTTGTTAAAGTAGGCTCTGGCTGCCGCTTCCACACCGTACGCACCACGACCAAATGGGATCTGGTTTACATACATCTCTAGTATTTCAGTTTTAGTGTATTTTCGTTCAAGCAACGTGGCTACCATCACGTCTTGTACCTTTCTCTTTAGTGTTCGGTCTGGTTCTAGAAACGCTATCTTAGCCAGCTGCTGAGTTATGGTACTGCCGCCTTGTAATCCTGAAGCATCTGTAATGTTCTGATAAAGAGCCCTAAGTATCGCCCGCAGATCGAAGCCCGGATGCGAGTAGAACCTATGATCTTCTGCGGCGAGCACAGCATCTAGCAAGTGAGATGGCATATCCTCTATGGGAATGGGGATTCTGTATTCTCCAGATTTCAGTTCCGTCCATATCTCTCCCTGGGCATCATACAAAATAGAGGTGGCGCTCGCCGTCGGTTCGAGGTTTGATAGATCAGGAAGGTCCCTGTAGGCAGACACCACGACAACTATTGCAAAACAGGCACCTATCAAAACAGCGGCCAACAGCAGATATATGATTAAGTCCAAAATCCGAGGACCTTGCTTTTTGCGCCTTCTCTTCTTTGCCATTTCCTTACCTCCGAGCAGCGTACGTTTCTATAATGCCTGAGTCTATGTTTCCTTCGGATCCCATTATACCCCCTAAACAGTATTAGACGGTAAGAGACTATAAAAGTGCCACCATTATACCATTTCACAAAGAGGACGGTCTTTAATGAAAAGGCGTTGAACAAAGGTATCAATTCGCACTACGTCCAATATTTCCTCTTAAGTGGACAAAGGATGGTATAATTTAACGAAAAGCCTGAGGAGGTGTAACGCTTTTGGGAAATCAGCAACTAGAGAATGAGATCAACCGACAGATCGATATTATAAAACAAAGAACCGCTATGCTTGTGACCGAAAGCGAACTAAGAGCCAAACTCGAGAAGTCAATTGTGAACAAAAGGCCCTTGCGAGTGAAACTAGGCGTAGACCCTAGCGCACCTGATATTCATCTAGGCCACGTGGTAGTGATGAGAAAGCTTAGGGAGTTTCAGCAACTAGGACACGAGATATACTTCGTAATTGGTGACTTCACAGGTATGATTGGGGACCCAAGCGGTAAGTCAAAGACGAGACAGCAGTTGTCTCGAGAAGAAGTTCTCGCGAACGCCAACACGTATCATGAACAAGCCACCCTGATTTTGGATCCTGAAAAGACCCACGTCGTGTTTAATTCTACCTGGTTGGCTCCCCTTACTTTCAGCGAGATAATCGAGCTTTCGTCAAAGTTCACTGTAGCCCGGATGATCGAGAGAGATGATTTCAATAAGCGCTACACGGAGGGACAACCCATAGGGGTGCATGAATTCTTGTACCCTCTGGCTCAGGCATATGATTCAGTAGCGATTAAGGCAGATGTGGAACTTGGTGGGACTGACCAGACCTTTAATCTTCTTGTGGGTAGAGACATCCAGCCCGACTACGGTTTGGAGCCTCAAATCGCGATTACCATGCCTCTTTTGATTGGCACAGACGGTAAGGAAAAAATGTCTAAAAGCTTGGGCAACTACATTGGGGTAACTGACGCCCCTCACGAAATGTACGGCAAAGTAATGTCTATTCCTGATGAACTCATGGGAGACTATTTTGAATTGGTTTTGGGGGAACCTTCGGGCTATGGAAATGTTCTTCGAAAGAGCATTGAAAGTGGAAAACGTCACCCTATGAATGCCAAAATGGAGCTAGCAAGAAGAATTGTAGAAGAGTTTCATGGAAGTGCTTCCGCCAAATCGGCAGAGGAGAATTTCCAGCGTGTATTCAGAGAGGATTCTCTTCCGAAAGATATTGAGACAGTGAAACTCAAAGGAGTAAGACCAAAAGAAGAGATCTCCCTTCCCAAGATTCTGTTTATGTGCGGCCTAGTGTCTTCGATATCGGAGGGGAAGCGTCTTATTGGAAGCGGCGCGGTGAGAGTAAATGAAGAACGCATAGACGATATTTCATCGTTGGTCAGAGTTGAAGAAGGGATGATTCTCCGCGTTGGGAAAAGGAGAATTTGCCGTATATCTTTGGACTAAGGAGAAACCGGGTTTAGTCCAAAGCGCAGCCAGGTTTCTAATCGAGCGACTACGCCAACTCCGGTGTTTGCAGTGCCACCATATATTGGCAATTCCTTGGCCGGTGCTTCACAAGACAGTGCCTTATGAGGGATAATGTCTCTGTAATAGCAAGATGGAGGTGTTACATTTGCGGAACCCCGAAAAAGTAGCCGCATATATATCGGGTTGGATGAAGGAAATGAGTCTCTCAGCGGGTGCCAAGGGTGGTGTATTTGGAGTTTCTGGCGGAGTAGACTCTTCTCTTTTGGTAGGTTTGGCCAAACAAGCATGGGAGGCAGATTGCTTGGGCTTGGTGCTACCGTGTCATTCTCAGGCGGTAGACATTGAAGACGCTGTAGATGTTCTTACCCACTTCAACTGCGAGCACAGGGTCATAGACCTTACACCAGTATTCGATGTGCTGCGGGAATCGCTGCCTGAGCCTCCCGTCGGTTACATGCTTCCCGAGGCGAACCTCAAGCCAAGGCTCCGCATGGCGGTTCTTTACTATTTTGCGAATCTGATGAACTACATGGTTGTCGGTACTACTAACAAACCTGAATGGTTCGTGGGGTACTTTACCAAATATGGCGATGGGGGAGTTGATATGTTGCCTCTTGCAGACCTAACGAAGGCAGACGTTAGAGAACTTGCGAGATTCCTAGGCGTTCCCGATAGGATCATTGAAAAAGCCCCATCAGGAGGTCTTTGGGAAGGACAAACTGATGAGAAGGAGATGGGGCTCACCTACAAGGATCTAGATGCTTACGTTTCAGGGAAAAACGTATCTCCCCAGGTTGAATCGAAAATTCTAAGCATGCACTTAAAAAGCGAGCATAAGCGGAATGTCCCCCCAATACCTCGTGTTGGTACCGAACTGAAGGAGGAATAACTTTGTCAGGACATTCAAAGTGGGCAAATATCAAGAGGAAGAAAGCTAAGGTAGATGCTCAGCGTTCAAACATCATCTCAAAGGCCTTGCGGGACGTGACTATTGCAGCCAGACATGGCGGAGGGAATCCGGATACCAACTTCAGGTTGAAAATGGCTATAGACAAGGCAAAGCAGTCAAACGTTCCTATGGATAGCATTAGCAGAGCCATAAAGAGAGGCACAGGTGAGATCGAAGGAGGACAGATCGAAGAGATTGTCTACGAAGGCTATGGTCCTGGTGGTGTTGCGGTTCTTGTGGAGGTTGCAACAGATAACAGGAATCGCAGCGCATCAGATATAAGGCACATATTTTCGAAGCACGGAGGCAAAATGGCTGAAGTGGGTGCAGTATCATGGCTTTTCGATCTCAGAGGCTATATTTGTATAGACAAGGGAGACTTTGACGAAGAGCAGGTACTCGAGATGTGTATTGAGGCGGGAGCGCTCGACGTAGAAACCGGTGAAGACTGTTATGAAATATATTCAGAGCCTGCAGAACTTGAGAAAGTGAAACTCAAACTGGAAAAAGCCGGGGCAAATATCCAAACAGCGGAACTGACTATGATACCAAAGTCATATATCAAACTCGATGGTGAGGAAGCAAGGAAGATGCTTAATCTTTTCGATCTGCTCGAAGCTCACGAGGACGTTTCAAGAGTGTATGCCAATTTCGACATTCCGGATGAGATTCTTAACGAGAGCTTCGAGGAGGATTCGTAGCGATTACGCAGCACCATTTTTAGGTACTGGTAGATACTAAGTGCCCTTTGAGTTCTCTTTCGCCATTTGCATCTATCTAGAGATTTGGCTAGAAGGTTTGTGCCGGCTCTGCGTCGAACAAGTATTCGGAGGTATGGTGATGCGAATCCTTGGTATAGATCCGGGTATTGCGCGTACGGGCTGGGGTGTTGTGGACTCAGACGGGCACAACTTTGAAGTGGCGGGCTACGGGTGCCTTCTCACCCCAAAAGAAGAATTGCTCCCTGTGAGGTTATTGTCGATTTACAAGGGTATAGGTTCTCTCGTGGATAGATATTCTCCTGATCTGATGGGTGTAGAACAGATATTTTTCGCTAGGAATGTAAAAACGGCTATCGCAGTTGGGCACGCAAGGGGCGTGTGCTTGCTAGTAGGCGGCGAACGGGGTATATCTGTGGAGGAAGTTACGCCTCTTCAGGTAAAATCGTTCATAGTAGGCTATGGCAATGCTACTAAGGAACAGGTAGGGATCATGATAAAGAGCATTCTAGGGTTACCACTCATACCTGAGCCGGATGATGTATGTGATGCCCTCGCCATAGCTGTATCTGCAGGCATCAAGAGGTCCTTTGGCGACACATTAGAGCGCAGTCGAGACATTATGTCAGAAAAGGGAAATGATATTTCAAAATGATATCAGAGATAAAGGGCACTGTGATCTCAAAAACCAAAGATAATGCAACGATTATGGTAGGCGGCATGGGCTTCGAAGTAAACGTTCCTTCTGGTCTTTTGGATGTGCTGCCGTTTGATGAAGATGTCCACCTGCATACGCGGCTTTTGCTTCGCGATGATGGTCTGCATCTTTACGGTTTTAAGAATCTCGAAGACAGAGCGCTTTTCGATATGCTTTTGAAGGTGCAAGGTGTTGGGCCCAGAACGGCCCTTGCCGTTTTGTCTACTCTTTCAGTTCAAGATTTCTACAGGGCTGTTTTGTCTCGAGATGAACACACGCTAACAAGGATCCCGGGGATAGGGAAGAAGAGCGCTGGAAGAATTGTTGTGGAGCTAAGAGACAAGATCGGGCTGTCTGATGATGCCCGGGCGCAGATCGGAAAACCAGGAACTGTCATCGACGAAGGGATTGAGGCGCTTTTGGCGCTTGGTTACACTAGGCAGGAAGCTGAGTCGTCTATTCTTAGTGCGAGTAAAAGTGTAGGTGACAAGGATCTTGAAACATTGCTGCGGGAGGCTTTGAAATACCTTGCAAGATTCTAGGTCGCTCATATCTAGGGAGGTAACACCTGAAGATGAAATAGTAGAAGTCTCTCTGAGACCCTCTACTTTGTCCGAGTACATAGGACAGGAAAGGATCAAGGAGAATCTCTCCGTGTATATTGAAGCAGCGAGGCAAAGGCAGGACGCTGTAGATCATGTTTTGCTCTCGGGTCCACCGGGGTTAGGCAAAACTACTCTCGCCCACATCATCGCAAATGAACTCGGCGTAGGCATTAGGGTAACATCGGGACCCGCAATTGAAAGGTCGGGCGACCTTGTAGCGATTCTCACAAGCCTGCAAGACAGGGACGTCTTATTCATCGACGAAGTCCATAGGTTGAACCGCCAGGCTGAAGAAGCGTTATACCCAGCGATGGAAGATTTCAGTTTCGATTGGATTGCGGGTAAGGGACCGGGCGCCCGCACATACCGCCTGAAACTGCCTAGATTTACGCTCATCGCAGCCACTACAAGAAGTGGCCTTCTAACCTCGCCACTGAGAGATAGATTCGGCATATCATTTAGACTGGAGTTCTACAGCGAGTATGAACTCTTTCAGGTAATCTGGAGGTCGGCGAAAATCCTTGGCGTCTTGATTGATGAGGAAGCGGCTCTTGAAATCGCAAGAAGATCAAGAGGTACTCCAAGAATTGCAAATAGGCTCCTAAGACGTGTACGGGATTATGCGCAGGTTAAGGGGGATGGCACCATACACAAAGAGATTGCAACCGAGTCTTTGGCGCTTATGGATATTGATCCCTACGGTTTGGATGGATTAGATCGTCAGTTTCTTTCGGCTCTTGTGGAAAACTACGGCGGAGGACCGGTTGGCCTATCAACTCTTGCGGCTTGTCTGAGCGAGGATCCCGGGACCCTAGAAGATGTCTATGAGCCCTATCTGCTGCAAATGGGTTTCTTGGAGAGAACCCCGCGGGGAAGGGTGGCTACCCAAAAAGGCGTAGCCTATGTGCTCGGAGAGTCCGCTAGTAGAAAGGGGCTCTTCGATAACCCTTGAGATTACTCCTTCATTCTTGCTGTGGTCCATGCACAACGTACCCGTTTCATTTTTATAGGGCTCAGGGTTTCCTTGTAGACGGTGTGTACTTCAATCCCAATATTTACCCTGAAGAAGAGGAGCAAAAAAGGTGGGAAACATACGCGAGTTTTTGTCGCGAGAACTCTCTATCTGCGCAACGTGTTTATGTCCCGCATACTGAATGGCTCAACGCGGTTTCTTGCGATTTGAGCAAACCTGCGAGGTGCAAGGCGTGCTATGCGTTTCGACTCAGAGAAGTGGCGCTTTTGGCAAGACAAGGAGCATATGATTTTTTCTCTACTACTCTGCTTGTAAGCCCATATCAGGATCACCAAGGGATCATAGATGCCTTGGCCGTAGCGTCACACGAGCATGAGATCCCATACGTATACAATGATCTTAGGCGCGGTTATCTTCGGTCTCGGCAAATGGCACGAGGCTCTCATATGTACATGCAAAAGTACTGTGGTTGTGAGTTTAGCATGGGAGGTGACAAATAGCCAAATGACATCGACGACAAAAAAGGTTGCTGCAATGTCAATGTGGATACTCTGCATTATCTGCGCTGCTTTGTTCCCCACCCATGGCGCCGACATTCAGGTTGGTTTTGCAGCCGCGCAGATAGAACCGGAGATTCTTGTGGGGCTGGGCAGAACTACTGGTGTTACGGTTAGCGTCTCCGATACCTACATCTTGCGTAACGGAGAAGGTGCGACTTTTGACCTGCCTGAAGGTTCCCAAGTGTCTTTGGATCTGATCGGCGGCAATTTAAAGTGCGCTGTTACTGTCAATGGGGACCCCGTCTACGAAGGTGAGACGTCTAACTCTGTGTTTATCATGTCTACTTCAGGCAAGGGCTTTTTTACGATAGTTAAGGATAAAAGCCCTGGTTCTCAACTGCTGGGAAGGTCGTATTGGGGTGATGCGGTTCTTCTTAGGGATTCAGAAGACCTTATCGTTGCAAACCTGATTGAACTAGAGAAATACTTGTGGTCAGTTGTATCTTGCGAGATCCCAAACAGTTGGAACGTTGAAACCTTAAAAGCCCAAGCTGTTGCATCTAGAACTTACGCTCTCAGCCAGATGGGTTCTCCTACGGGAAGTCAGTTAGGGTTTGACCGGGGTTTCATAGAATCGTCTTTGCTTCCGCAGCACGTAAAGATCTGGGCGGCATCGACCGACCAGGAATACAAGGGCAGGACCTACGAAGATCTCCGAGTTGTTGCCGCATGCCTTGAAACGAAGGGGGAAGTCCTTACTTACGGAGGAGAACTGATTCAAGCATATTTCCATGCTGATGCGGCAGGTATGACGGAAGAGCCAAGATTCGTGTGGGGCGGTTCAGTCCCCTATTACGCTGCGGTTGCCGAAATAGAGCATTCGTCTCCACACTCTTCATGGGAAGTATCCTACGACGCCGGGTTGCTCGCGCAGAGGTTGAACGAAAAAGGCCTTACAGGATCTCCAAGCGTGATACTGGGCCTTGAACCCGGGGTGTCGGGAAGGTGGTCATTGCTTGATGTCAGATCCGCCAATGGGGACTTAAGACTAAAACCTACAGAGTTTAGGTCTATCCTTCAGCTGAAGAGCACCTGGTTCTCGGTTTTCAGACAAGGAGGTAACCTTCCAACACTAGGTTGCTTGAACCCCACATTGGACATATATGTCTGCAACGGAAATGCTGTCTGCAGGACTAGTCTTGCTAGCTGTAAGGCCGTTGGCGGCGAGGTTTCCTCGAGCACAGGAGTCGAACGAGGGGCTTTGGCCATGTCGGTAAGCAAGGACGGCCCTGTGACTTTCACGTTCAAAGGCAAGGGAAGCGGGCATGGCGTTGGGCTTTCCCAATGGGGCGCTAACGAAATGGCCAAATGCGGTTCGGACTATTGTGATATACTTATGCATTATTATCCAGGGACAAGCATGGAACGATGGTGGTAGTAGAGTGAAAACTGAAGAATTCGACTATTTCTTGCCAGAAGAACTGATAGCTCAGACTCCTTTGACCAATAGAGATCAGTCACGCCTTCTGGTGGTTAACAGGCAGGAACGAAGTATCGTCCACAGAAGGTTTAGAGACATCATCTCATATGTAGAGCCTGGTGATGTCCTCGTGGTAAATGATACAAGAGTTATTCCAGCCAGGCTTTTGGGATTTCGAGGAACCGGAGGCAAAGTAGAGGTACTGCTTCTTCACCCATTGGGAGAAGATACGTGGGAATGTCTGGTTAAACCCGGGAATAAGATAAGGCCTGGCGACAAGATTTATGTAGGAGACAAGTCTTCCCCCGAACTTTCAGGCGAGGTACTGGAAAGAACATCATTTGGCGGGAGAGTAATAAAATGGTCTTATGATGGGGATTGGGAGGATCTGCTCAAACGACTTGGACGTGTTCCCTTGCCCCCTTACATAAAGATCCCTCTTGCAGATCCTGAAAGGTATCAAACTGTGTATGCTCGGATACCTGGCTCTGCAGCAGCTCCTACAGCCGGCTTGCACTTTACTCCTGAGTTGCTCCAAGAAATCCGAAAAAAAGGTGTGGAAATTGTCTCTGTTACACTAGATGTAGGTCTTGGAACTTTCAGACCTGTGTCGGAAGAGAACATTGAAGAACATCAGATGCACAAGGAGTACTTCGAGATTGACGCCAAAGCGGCAAACACAATTAATGAAACTAAAAGAGCCGGCAGACGTGTTTTTGCTGTAGGGACCACCGTTGTAAGAGTTCTTGAAAGCTCGTGTGGAGAAGATGGGTTACTGTTGCCAAAGCATGATGCTACCGACCTCTTCATATACCCAGGATACAGTTTCAAAGTCGTAGATTGTCTCATAACCAACTTCCATCTGCCAAAGTCTACTTTGCTTATGCTTGTGAGCGCTTTTGCTGGCAAAGACCTTGTCATGACAGCCTACAAAGAGGCTGTAGAGGAGAAGTACAGGTTTTTTTCATTTGGAGATGCAATGCTTATAGTATAGTATAGAAGCCGCGGGAGTTTGGGAGACGGACCTACATAAACTAAAGAGGGAAGAATGTGGCGGGACTTACTTTTGAAGTAGTTTCAGAAAACGGAAGGTCCAGGATTGGGACTGTGAAGACATCTCACGGCCAATTTGCTACACCCGTATTTATGCCCGTAGGGACCCAGGCGACTATCAAGTCGGTTCTCCCTTCGGATGTCTGGGAAACAGGCTCTTCAATCATCCTTTCTAATGCGTATCACTTGTTCCTCAGGCCCGGGCCAGAAGTCATTAGGGCTGCAGGTGGACTTCATTCGTTTATGAATTGGCCTGGGTCGATTCTGACAGACAGTGGCGGATTTCAGATTATGAGCCTAGGCCAGATGGTATCTATTTCTGATGAAGCAGCAGTTTTCAGATCTCACATTGACGGCAGTCTTGTTAGGTTCAGCCCTGAAGATGCCATGAAAGCTCAGACTGCCTTTGGCGCGGATATCATCATGTGCCTGGATCAGTGCATTAGGCATCCCGCTACCTACTACGAAGCAAAGGAAGCTATGGAAAGGAGCTTGCTTTGGGCTAGGCGTTCACGAGAGGAAGAGATTCCTGATACTCAATCTCTTTTTGCCATTGTACAAGGTTCGGTGTTTCCAGAACTGAGAAAACACTGCTCTTTGGAGCTTGCTGCATTGGATTTCCCAGGGTATGCAATTGGTGGTCTATCTGTAGGAGAGTCCAAAGATGACTTTTATGACATACTTAAGCATACAACCAGATATCTGCCAGAGGACAAACCTAGGTATTTGATGGGTGTAGGTCACCCTGTGGATATTATAGAGGGAGTCGAGTCAGGGATAGACATGTTTGATTGTGTGCTGCCTACTCGAAACGCGAGACATGGTAGAGCGTTTACCTTTGAGGGTCCTTTGAATCTTAGGAATGCGTGTTTTGCCGAGGATTTTCTTCCCATCGAAGAGGGCTGTGATTGCGCTACGTGTCAAGGTTTCTCGCGTGCATACATCAGGCATCTTGTCTTAGCCAAGGAAAGTCTGGCTTGGACGCTCCTTACGATTCACAACATCAGATTCTTCCAAAGGTTCATGGAAAGGGTCCGTGAGTGTGTAGTGAACAGCACGCTCCAAGAGTTTCGCGAAGAGATCACCCGGGTATATCCTGTATGACTATGTTGGTTGACGCAAACAAGGTAATATGTGTTAGAAGGTAGAACATAGATAGTAGGTCTATCTATTGTGTTGGAATTCAAGTAGAATACCAAATTCAAAAGGAGGTCTTGAACTTGAGTTTTGCAGCCGCTGCACCAAGCCAGATGGTCGGTAGTATTGTCTGGTTGGTTGTGCTTTTCGCCCTCATGTATTTTCTTCTCATACGTCCTCAGCAAAAAGAACAGAAAGAGAGGGCAGAGATGATCCGCTCTCTGAAGCCAGGCGACAAGGTTGTCACCATGGGGGGACTGGTTGGGGTCGTCACCAAAGTTGAGGATTTGTCGGTAAAGGTTAGGGTCGCCGAAAAAGTAGAAGTGGACGTGCTCAAAACAGGCGTGGCAAGGGTTTTGAACGAGTAAAATAAGCACATATTTCTCAATCTCATCCTATTGGCTCTCAAAAGTGATCCAATCCGGGCTTTGCGCCCGGATTATTTTTGATATAATGAGATGTGCTAAAGAAGGAACAATGAGTTGATTGGCGAATTCACTAGGTTAGGTATTGGGCTATCAAAAGGAATGAAGGACAGATCCAATGAGGCAGATTGGCAAAACCAATTCGGCAGCAGACGCAAACCATGACGGCATTACTCCTAGTGTTCCTTTCCGCGTAAACAGGGAAGGAGATCTCCCCTTACACCTCCAGGTAAAACGAAACATGAGTAACCTTATCTCCCAGGGTTATTGGGGCAAGGGCGAAAAACTACCCACTGAGAGAGAGTTGGCCATCGCGCTCGGAGTCAGTAGAAATACTGTAAGTCTCGCGTACCGGCAACTAGAAACCGAAGGATTGATAACCTCAAGGCAAGGGCGGGGCACCTTTGTGTCTGATGCGGATTACGTTCTTAGCATCGAAGACCGAAATGACAGATTGTCCCGTGTAGTTGACGCTTCAATTGACGACGCGTTGCTCTTAGGTTTCACTCTCGACGAGTTTGTGTCAGTAGTAGAACAAGAAGTAGAGAAGAGACGCCAATTGTTCAAAGAAGTGGAGATTGCGTTTATCGAATGCAATCGTGAACAGCTAGACTATTTTGCCCGTGAGATCGAGATTGGCACAGGCGTACGGGTGATGCCGATAATGGTTGATGCTCTGGATTTTGAAGAAGAGTACAGGAAAGTACTAGAAGCCGACCTCATTGTAACCACTTTCTTTCATCTGGATGAGGTCCGAAGGAAGCTGCCCGAACGGCAGGATGATGTTTTAGGTATAGCTCTGGACCCGGTTATCGAATCCATGGTCAAGATTGCCCGACTTCCTCAAGGGACGAAAGTTCTCTTGGTGTGTATTTCCCAAGCTTTCGCTGAAAGAGTTCTGAAATCCATTGAGCTTGCAGGTATCAGAGAATTAGACATCCAAATCTATACGCAAAAGGATACCACGACGCTCAAGGAATCTCTTGAAGGTAAAGGCGCTGTAATCGTATCTCCTGGAAGACTCAAGGAGGTAATGCCATTGGTTGAGACGGGAACTCAGATAATCGAGTTCATCTATAGGCCTGATGCAGGTTCTATGAACCTGCTAAGATCTTCTGTGCTAGAGCACAGGAAGAAGAGAAACAATAATTAGGAGGCGATTTATCGTGGACCAAAATCTACCATGGGAGATAACGATCAACTCCAAATGGTGTAAGAAATGTGGGCTATGTGTGGAGTTCTGCCCACGCCAGGTCCTGGAAATGGGTGACGATGCTCCGGTAGTGAAGGACGCTTCGCGTTGCATCGGGTGCCTGTTGTGTGAAATGCACTGTCCTGACTTTGCCATCTCAGTAAAAGGAGGCGTGAAGGAATGATGAAGAAGGGTTCTCAGCTTCTTCAGGGGAACGAAGCATGTGTTGAAGGAGCAATCGCAGCAGGTTTACGGTTTTTCGCAGGATATCCCATAACTCCTTCCACCGAGATTGCAGAACTATGTGCTGCCCGGCTTCCGCAAGTTGGGGGCAGATTCATGCAGATGGAAGACGAGATAGCAAGCATGGCCGCGGTATGCGGTGCATCTCTAGCTGGGCTAAAGGTCATGACTGCAACGAGCGGTCCTGGTTTTTCGCTCAAACAAGAGAACTTGGGGTTTGCCGTAGAAGGCGAAATACCATGTGTTGTAGTTGATGTGCAGCGAGTAGGACCATCAACAGGCATGCCCACGTCAGCCGCGCAAGGAGACGTTATGCAGGCAAGATGGGGCGTACATGGCGATCATGAGATAGTTGCTTTATCCCCGTCTTCAGTAAGAGAAACTTACACTCTTACTGTTGAGGCGTTCAATATAGCCGAGGAATTGCGCACACCTGTGATCTTGTTGATGGACGAAATGATAGGGCACTTGAGGGAAAAGGTTTCTCTGCCCGATAAGTCCGAGCTAGTCATAAAAAACCGAGAGAAACCAACCGTTCCTCCTGAGCAGTATAAGCCGTTTGCTCTGAACCAAGGAAAGATCCCTGGAGTTCCGCCGTTGGCAGCCTACGGAGACGGATATAGGTTCCATGTAACGGGTCTTACGCACGGCGAAGATGGCTTCCCTACAAATAATCCTGTAGTAGGAGAGAAGCAGATCCTAAGGATCAATGAAAAGATTCGCCAAAGGAAGAACGAACTATGCAAGGTAGAAGAGTTTTATCTTGACGATGCAGAGATTGTTGTATTTGCGTATGGTGGAACTGCAAGATCTGCTAAGAAGGCAGTGAAAGATGCGCGTGCCCAGGGAATAAAGGCAGGATTGCTCAGACCTATTACTATTTGGCCTTTCGTTGAAGATGCAGTTCTGAGAGTAAAAACCAAGACTCCGAAGGCTGTAATTGTCCCTGAGATGAACCTGGGTCAGCTGGTGTTGCCTGTCAAGAGAGTTGTCGGCGATAGCTGCCCGGTAGTGCCTATCAACAAGGTTGCAGGCCAGCTTATCGAACCCGATGAGATCCTCAAGGTCATAAAGGAGGCGATGTAGCATGGCTCTTCCCCTAGAAAAATACCTAAGAGTTAACAAAATGCCCCACATTTGGTGCCCTGGTTGTGGACACGGCATCATCACTCAAGCTATTGTCCGCGCAATTGACGAACTGGGCATTGATACTGAAAAAACAGTTGTTGTGTCAGGAATTGGATGCTCCTCCAGAGCGCCGGGATATATGAATTTCGATACGCTTCATACTACCCATGGCAGGGCCATTGCTTTTGCTACCGGAATTAAGATGGCTCGGCCTGAGTTGCGCGTGATCGTGATTACGGGCGATGGTGATGCAGCCGCAATAGGAGGAAATCACCTGATTCATGCAGCTAGGCGCAACCTAGATCTTACTGTGATTTGTTTCAACAATAATATATATGGAATGACCTCGGGTCAGTATTCTCCTCTTACTCCTCAAGGCAGTTACGCAACTACTGCCCCATACGGTATGTTGGAGAGACCTTTTGATTTGTGCGAACTGGTAGCAGGTGCAGGCGGCACTTTTGCAGCACGCAGCACTACGTATCATGCAAGGCATCTGACGAATATGATAAAAGAAGCTATTTCCCATGATGGATTTGCGTTTGTGGATGCCCTCTCTCAATGTCCGACATATTACGGCAGGCGAAACAAGTTGCGGACACCTTTGGACATGATGAATTGGTTCAAAGATCGCGCTGTACCTAAGGCTTCCTGGGAAAAACTAAGCGCTGAGGAGCAAGACGGCAAGTTCCCAATCGGGGTGCTGGTAAAGAAGGAATCTCCTGAGCTTACCCGTGTTTACGCTGAGCTCATTGAAAAGATAGAGCAAAGGGGTGAGGAGTAATGAGATTAGAACTCCGGTTTGCAGGTGAGGGAGGGCAGGGGCTCATAACCGCGGGAATAATCCTTGCGGAAGCCTGCGCAGAGTATACTGATTTGAATGCCATTCAGACTCAATCTTACGGGCCTGAGTCAAGAGGCGGTGCATCTCGAGCGGATGTCATAATCTCAACAGAGGAGATAGATTATCCTGAGGTCAAGAATCCCGATATTCTACTGGTGATGGCTCAAGAGGCGGCGGACAAATATGCGTCAAGCATTAAGCCCGGCGGAACTATAGTTGTTGACTCAACCTATGTGAAGCTTCCTTCAAAGGAAGGCGTAAGGGTTGTAGAGTATGCTATAAGCGAAAAAGCGAGGGAACTGGGACGGGAGATCGTGGCTAACATCGTAGCCCTAGGGCTCATTGTGGGACTTACAGAAGTGGTGCCACAGGAAGCGGTAATTGCCGCTATCTTAGACCGAGTTCCTAAGGGAACTGAGGAACTGAACAAGAAGGCGTTTTCAGCCGGCTTGGAAGCAGCTAAAACGCTTTGAAACATTGCAAATGGAGGTACAACTGAAGCTTACGAAAAAAGGGGGGTTACAGGATAATGATAGATGAAGCTAAGGAAAGATGGGAACAAGGGACGCTGGCGAAGGTCCTTAAGAGGTATCCTGAAAGGCAAGAGGAATTTCGCACCGATTCCGGGATTCCAGTCCAACGTGTCTACACTCCGCAGGATCTGAAGGAGTGGGACTATCTTACCAAGCTCGGGTTTCCAGGCGAGTACCCCTTTACTCGCGGAGTTCAACCGACGATGTATAGAGGCCGTTTGTGGACTATGCGGCAATACGCAGGTTTTGGCACGGCTAGAGAGACTAACGAACGATTCCGGTTTCTGCTTGAGCAAGGGCAGACAGGTCTGAGCGTAGCGTTTGACCTGCCTACTCAGATGGGATACGATTCCGATCACCCTTTGGCAGAGGGTGAGGTTGGCCGTGTAGGAGTAGCCATAGACTCGCTCGAAGACATGGAGGTTGTCTTTGACGGGATTCCTCTGGATAAGGTTTCTACGTCGATGACCATAAACGCGCCGGCCGCAATTCTCCTTGCAATGTACCAGGTCGTAGCAGAAAAGCAAGGTGTCGAACCAGTTAAGCTGCAAGGTACCGTCCAGAACGATATACTGAAAGAGTACATTGCTCGCGGCACCTATATATTTCCTCCGGGACCTTCAATGAGACTGGTTACAGATATTTTTGAGTATTGTTCCCAAAGCATTCCTTCCTGGAATACCATTTCCATTAGCGGGTACCACATAAGAGAAGCGGGAAGTACTGCCGCCCAAGAAATAGCATTTACTCTGGCAGACGGCATTGCATATGTCCAGGCAGCCATAGACAAGGGTCTCGATGTTGACGAGTTTGCAGGTAGGCTTTCCTTTTTCTTCAATAGCCATATGAACTTCTTTGAAGAGATTGCTAAGTTCAGGGCTGCTAGGAGACTATGGGCCAGAATCATGAAGGAACGTTTTGGAGCGAAGAATCCCAAATCCATGATGTTGAGATTCCATACGCAGACAGCGGGTTCTTCTCTTACTGCCCAGCAGCCAGACAACAACATAGTCCGTACGGCTATGGAGGCATTAGCCGCAGTCCTGGGCGGCACGCAGTCGTTGCACACGAATTCAAAGGATGAAGCTCTGGCTCTACCTAGCGAAGATTCTGTACGGACGGCTATAAGGACTCAACAGGTTATTGCATACGAAACCGGAGTTGCTGACACCATAGATCCTCTCGCGGGAAGTTATTTCATAGAGAAACTCACAGATGAATTGGAGCGACTGGCTGCTGAGTATATCCAGAAGATCGACGATATGGGTGGCGCAGTAAAAGCTATAGAGAACGGATTTATGCAGCGTGAAATCCAAGACAGTGCATACAGGTATCAGAAAGCAGTCGAGTCCAAGGAACGCCTAGTGGTTGGAGTTAACTGCTTTGAGGTCGAAGAGGGGCAACCTAAGAATCTCCTGAAAGTAGACCCTGCTATAGGAGAGAGCCAGAAAGAGCGCCTTTCTGACCTTAAGGCGAGAAGAGATGGTTTGGCAGTCGCCAACGCCCTCGAGGCGGTTGAAAAAGCTGCAAAAGGCGACGACAATCTTGTTCCCCCAATTGTGCAGGCAGTCAAAGTGTATGCTACTATTGGTGAGATCTGCGATGTTCTAAGAGGCGTGTTTGGGATGTACCGGCCTAGCCAGGAATTGTGAGGGCTGTGAGGTTGAGAATCTTTTGTGAAAGGACTGATACCTGTGCTAAAGAAGATTAACCACCTAGGGATCGCTGTGAACGATTTGGAGAAGGCGGTAGAAGTATTCACGAAGGCCTTTAATCTTGAAGTTGGTGGGATTGAGGAAGTTGCGTCTCAGAAGGTTAGGGTCGCATTTCTTCCAATTGGGGAAAGCAGAATAGAGCTTCTTGAGCCTACCTCGGAAGATAGCACGATTGCAAAGTTCCTCTCTACACGAGGGGAAGGTATTCACCACGTAGCTTTTGAGACGGATTCTGTAGCCGAATCTCTAAAACTCGCGGATTCTCAAGGATTGAGGCTCATTGACAAGGAACCAAGGCCCGGAGCCCACGGTACGAAAGTGGCTTTCCTGCACCCGAAAAGCACATGCGGCGTGCTCATTGAGCTAGTTGAAGAATCGTCTGAGGTATGCTGATAGGTAAACTTGAGACGTGAATCGCTTCAAAAGACGAGGGAGCCCTCTTTTGCAGGGCTCCTTTTCATGTTTACTTGCTTGTGCTCGAGTACCGATATGAGCTCAAATCCCCTTCAATTATGTTGACTGCGTTCCAACGATTCACAGATTATTCGGTTGGGAAGAAGGAAATAAGCTAGTTCGTAAAGAATCTATCCTACGTACAGGAATATATCCTGGAGTGTGCGGCCTGTCAAAATCCGTACAAAGGGGGCTTTGTATAGTGGAGTGGTCGCCAAGGATGGTAGAGTACGTCTGTCTTGCTTGTGGCGTCCAAGGGCTGATTGATATTCACGAGTTGCAGACACAGGATCAGGATACTGATGACAATAATCAAAGGGTTACGTTGGTTTTGAGGTGCCCCAAATGCAATGGAGAGGTTGTTTCCATTGAACGCAAGGGCACCTCGAATGTTTTGGCGGTAGTGCATGCTTAGCAGGTAGAGGACACTTTTTGCAAACCGCTTTCTTGGAATTGCCGCTGCTTTGAAGGCAGCGGCAATTTGTTATCTTTGCCTGCCCTACTCTGAGCTGTCGGGCGTACTTATCTCATAATATTATTCAAAAAACTCAATACACTAGCAGGAAATAACGATATATATGGAGAATGTAGGTGCAAAGCGGTGAAAAGTGGGGTATAATGGTCCAAATGAGCGGATTTGTCGGAGAATACCTGCATACGCTGGATAACAAAGGCAGAGTTGCCCTACCCGTGAGGTTCAGAGAAACTCTGGGCGCCAGATTTATAGTAGCGCGAGGGTTGGACAAATGCCTGTTTGTTTATCCATATGATGAGTGGAACAGTGTTATCGACAAGCTAAAGGCCATACCTATGAATCAAAAAGATGGTCGGAATTTCGCAAGGTATTTCTTGTCAGGCGCAACCGAAGTTGAGCCAGACAAACAAGGTAGAGTGATTCTGCCTCAGAATCTTCGAGAGTACGCTGGTTTGAATAAGGACGTATTTATCCTAGGGGTTGGAAGCAGGATCGAGATTTGGAATAAAGAGGCCTGGGATAGTGCGAAAAAAGATATTGACGACCAATTCTCGGTTCTAGCAGAAAGCGTTGTCGGAATATGATGGCAGATCGGCCTAACCACGTGTATCATGAACCCGTTATGGTCTCGGAAGTGGTTTCTTTCATCTTAGAAGTTCAGAGGAACATTGTTATCGACTGCACCGTTGGTGACGGAGGGCATTCATCAGAGATCTTACGAAGTAGTCCGCACACTTTCGTTTTCGGGATAGACGTGGACGATGAGGCGGTCTCGACCGCTCAGCGAAGGATCAATAAGGAGTTTAGCGGTCGTTTCAAGGCAGTCAAATGGGACTACAGACAACTAGAGAAGTTTTGTTCTACACATGGTGTTTCTAGGATAAGCGCGGCTTTGTTTGATCTTGGAGTATCATCTCGGCAACTTGACAAGTACGAACGGGGATTCTCGTATAAGATTGATGCGCCGCTAGACATGAGGATGAACCCTTTATCACCGAAAACCGCGGCTGATATCGTGGCAGATTCCAGCGAAGAGGAACTTGAGCGTATCATAAGACAATACGGTGAAGAACGTTTTTCCCGCCGTATTGCCAGAGAGATTGTATCTAGGCGAACTAGCGAACCAATCTTGACTACACAAGACCTTGTCGAGGTTGTCGTAAGTGCACTACCCAAAGGAGCCAGGAAAGACTATATTCATCCTGCTAGGAGAACTTTCCAGGCACTGAGGATTGCTACAAACGATGAACTATCAAGGTTAGGCGAAAGCCTGTCGGTAGCGTTCTCTCTTTTGGAGCCAGGTGGCGTTCTCATAGTGATAACGTATCACTCACTTGAAGACAGGATAGCTAAGGTCACTCTAAAGGAATTGGAAGGGAACCGCAAAGGTACCGTTAGGACAAAAAAGGTGTTGCGGCCAAGCGAATCGGAGGTACAAAGCAATCCTCGTTCTAGAAGTGCAAAAATGCGGGTTATCCAAAAATAGGGAGAAGGGGTATCTATGATAAGAAGTCTGGAGTTAGGTTCGAGAAAATCCATTCCTATCGAATTCTTCGGGATACTATACTTCGGCCTTTTGGTTGCAATTGGAGTAATGTTGGTCTGGCAACCTGCTCAAGTAGCTACCATGAATCAGGAGCTCATTGGTCTTGAGGCAACTCTAAAGGACCTCAAGATGCGCAATGAGGACTTGAAGCGTACAGTCGCGACTATGGAGTCGCTTACATTCGTCGAGGCTGAGGCTAGGGGCACTTTAGGGATGGTTGATCCTGTCCAAGTGAGGGCAGTTGCAGTCAACCCGCAAAACACTAACGCCGTCGCCATGGAGGATTCGGATCAGCTGACGGCAAATGAAGAAGCGCCAAGCGGTCTATTTGCATGGCTCAGCCGCGTGGCTGAGTTTGTGAGAGATAATCTAACTGCCGCGAAAGCGCGGCGTTAGTAGTTCCATTCGGAGAGAAATATGATGGGAAGAACACAAGTCCGGAAACGGCTTAAGGTTGTTTTGTCTTTTTTGTGCGTTTGCTTCGCACTAATCCTGGCACGTTTAGTTTACGTGCAACTTATTTGGGCCCAAGAACTGGGACAAATGGCATTGGATATGAGGATGAACGACATCCCCATACAGCCCAAACGGGGAATCATCGTAGATAGAAATGGACATGAACTTGCATTCAGTATTGAAGTCGAATCCTTATATGCTATTCCGTCCCAGATAAAGGACCCGGTCCACACAGCCGAAGTCCTGTCTGATATTCTGGGCATAGACTACGAAAAGATGCTCTCAACTCTCACAAGGACTAGCGGATTCGAGTGGATCAAAAGGAAACTTCCTGATGACATAGTGCGAAAGATAAAGGAAGCCAACCTTACGGGTATAGGGTTCACACAGGAATCCATGAGAGTCTGGCCAAAGGGAACACTGCTGTCTCAGGTTCTAGGGATAGTAGGTATTGATAACGATGGTCTTGAAGGGCTGGAGTATCAGTATGACGACCTGCTAAGAGGGACCCCTGGTAAGTTTACTGTTGAAGTAGATGCCTTGGGAAATATTATACCCGAATCGGAAAAAGGCTACATTCCCCCTATAGACGGGAAAAACCTTACCCTTACAATTGACGAACCGATTCAGTTCATCGTAGAGAGAGAACTTGATCAGAAGATTGCGGAGACCAACGCTTCCGGTGGCATTGTAGTTGCGATGGACCCTTCAAATGGGGAGATCCTGGCTCTTGCAATTCGTCCAGGATATGACCCCAACAACTATGATGAATATCCTGCGGCAAATAGGAGGATAAGGGCGGTTACAGACTCCTTTCCGCCAGGTTCTACATTCAAGCCTGTAACAGGAGCAATAGGGTTAGAATGCGAGAAAGTCAAAACAACGGATGTGTTCTACTGCAACGGCAGCATGAAAGTAGGGGTCGAGACCCTTCATTGCCACCAGTTGAGCGGTCATGGCAAACAGACGTTTACTCAGGTTGTCGAAAACTCATGCAATATGGGTTTTATCCAAATAGCTCAGAAAATAGGGATAGAGAATTTCTACCATTATGTAGATCTTTTCGGAATCACTTCGTGCACAGGGATTGACCTTCCAGGCGAATCGGCGGGCATAATCGTACCAAGAGACCAGGCCAGAGAAATTGATCTTGCTTGCATGTCGTACGGACAGACGCTCCAGGCTACACCGATACAGATAGTGACTGCAATATCTGCTATAGCCAATGGCGGAGACATTGTCACACCTCACGTGGTAAAGGAAGTTACCGATGCTGATGGGAACATAGTTGACTCGGCATCCTGCGAGCCTGTTAGACAAGTAATATCTGAACAAACAGCACAGGAAATGCGGTCAGTCCTTGAAAAGGTCATATCCGAAGGTACCGGCAAATCGGCTTATGTGCCAGGCTATCGCCTTGCCGGGAAGACAGGTACGTCGAACAAAGTAATAGACGGAAAGATAGCAGAGGACAAGTACATATCATCATTTGTCGGGTTTGCGCCAGCGAACGACCCGAAAGTGGTGCTTTTGGTGATGATAGACGAGCCAGAAGGTGACTACTATGGCGGCGTCGTTGCCGCGCCGGTCTTCTCATCGATAATGCGGGACGCGCTACGATATCTTGAAATTGCGCCTCAAGAGGAAGTCCTAGATATTGGTGGGCAGGATGTTGTAAAGGTTCCTGATCTCGTTGGAAAACCCCTTGATTCAGCCTTAGAGGAACTTAAGCAAGACAATTTTGTAGTACGTACTGAAGGCTCAGGGAGCACTGTATTGGATCAGTTTCCGGTTGGTGGGTCTAGAGTGATCAGAGGGACAGATGTGGTATTATACACTGAAGGTGATGAGGAGCCTGGTGAAGGGATGGTAAGAGTTCCTTCAATTGTAGGTCTTGGGATGACGCAGGCGCGGGCCAAACTCAAAGATAGCGGGCTGTCCTTGAGCGCAGAGGGCAACGGTTTCTGTGTTACACAGGAACCTCAAGCAGGAAGGATAGTTCCAGCGGGTACTGCGGTGAAGGCTGTTTTCCGAATGGACGTGGGTCAATAGCATAAGACTGCTCATCGAATGCGTATGTCCGAGGGGGGTGGGTTTTCATGTTGCTCTCAACATTATTGCAGGGGCTTCCTGATGTACAACTTGTTCGAGATTGTGAGGTCACTGGAATTGCCTACGATTCGCGTGAAGTGAGGGAAGGCAATTTGTTTGTGGCCATAAAAGGCTACAAACTTGACGGGCATGACTTTGTCGCTGATGCTATTTCGAGAGGCGCCAGCGGAGTAGTTGTTGAAGACATGGTCTGTGTTCCTAAGGGCAAGGGGATGGCTATCGTTGAGAACACCCGATTTGTCTTGTCCCACCTAGCTTGTGCCTTTTATGGAAACCCAAGCCGAGACCTTTTGGTCGTTGGCATAACCGGGACAAAAGGAAAGACAACCACCTGTCATATGGTGAAAGACATGTTGGATAGTATGGGGTACTCTACAGGTTTACTAGGTACGGTACATAACATAATAGGTGACGAGGTGCGTCCTGTTAAGCACACTACGCCCGAATCCTTAGATCTTTTGTTTATGCAGAAAGAGATGGTAGAAAAAGGCTGTACCGCTGTTGTTATGGAGGTTTCTTCCCATGCCTTGGCTCTTGACAGGGTGGCGCATGTTGAATTCGATGTGGCGGTATTCACTAACATAGGTATGGACCATTTAGATTTTCACCGCACCTTGGACAACTATGTAAACACCAAAGGAAGACTCTTTGAGTCCCTTGCAAGAAGACCGTCTTTGCCTGGGCAGAATCTTCCTTTTGCTGCAATCAACTGTGACGACTCATTTAGTGACTATTTTTTGTCCGTCGCTCCCAAAAAGAGTATCACATACGGTCTGGAACAAGAATCCGATGTGCGCGCGCTCAACGTGCAAGCAGGCTCAAGAGGTAGTTCGTTTGCAATTTCTTATTGCGGAAAGACAATAAAGACACAGATTAACCTGCCGGGTAGGTTCAATGTGTATAATGCTCTGGCTGCCAGTACGGTAGCTCTGGGGTTGGGCCTAGACCTTGAAAGGGTGTCTGAAATCCTTCCTAGGCTTGGCGGAGTGAGGGGACGTGCCGAAGTCGTATCAGGCACTGAAGAATATACTGTCTGGGTAGATTATGCTCATACACCTGAAAGTCTCAAAGACATCCTGAGTACTGCTCGACAGGTTGCAGACAACAGGGTCATTGTTGTTTTTGGTTGTGGTGGCGATAGAGACACGCACAAGCGGCCTGTAATGGGAAGGATTTCAGGTGAGATAGCAGACATGGTCATAATCACAGATGACAACCCAAGGACTGAGGACGAGGAAGAGATTCTTGACCAGATAGAAGTGGGCATAGATGAAGCTAGATTGAAAAAGCCCGGTCTGGTTTTTGAGCGCATAAAAGACAGAGAACGAGCAATCGCCAGGGCAATTTCATCTGCACAGAAAGGTGACGTGGTGGTTATTGCAGGAAAGGGCCACGAGACCTATCAGGTATTTAGAGACAGGGTAGTTAGTTTTGATGATGCAGAAGTAGCACGGAAGGTGATAGGTGCATTAAAGGATCATTCAAGTTTGACGCAAAGCTGAGCTAGGGGAGTCTTGATGTGAAATATAGCCTATATGACGTGACCAGAATTGTTGAGGGGGAGCTGTTGCAGGGCGACCCTTGCGTAGAGGCCCTGAGCGTATCTATTGATTCACGAACAGACGTGAGAGGATCTTTATTCTGCGCAATATGCGGCGATAGAGTAGATGGGCATGACTATCTAGATGAGGTCGCATCAAAAGGTGCAATAGGGGCGCTTGTTGAGAAGCCTGTGGAGGTCCTGGATCCTACATTTGGAATCGTCTTGGTGCAGTCTACTACTCGCGCGTTGGGCAAACTGGCTGCCCATTACCTGGGATGTATGAAGGTTGACGTTATCGGCATAACTGGTAGTGTAGGCAAAACAAGTACCAAAGATCTGATTTCTTCTGTCCTTAGTCAGCGTTTCAAGATATACAAAAATCCTGGAAACATGAACTCCCATATTGGTCTGCCCTTGGCTGTGCTACAGATGGAGTGTGGGTACCGATATGCAGTTCTCGAGATGGCAATGAGGGCTCAAGGGGAGATACGGGATCTCTGCGCAATCGCAAAGCCGAGGTTTGGTGTCCTAACCGACATATCCGAATCGCACATAGGAGTGCTTGGGAGCATAGAGAAGATAGCTCTTGCAAAAGCGGAGATTCTACAGAGTCTGCCTGGCAACGGGATTTCTTTTTTGTGCTGGGACAGCGAACTTGTAAGAAAGATGAGTTCTTTGGCGTCGTGTCGAGTAGTTACTTATGGATTGCGTGATGATGCTGACTGTAAGGCATCTGACATACAAAAGGTAGACGAATCTACATATCGATTTAAGGTGGATTATCTAGGCAAGAAAGAGGAGTTTGTCTTGCCTATGCCAGGTTTTCATCAGATTCAGAATTCTTTGGCTGCGATAGCTGTAGGGTATGAGATGGGGCTTTCCGTTGACGATATACGGTCAGGTCTCTGCAGCGTAAGTCTGAGCCCAATGAGACAAGAGGTAATACGCACGGACAGAATCACAGTGGTAAATGATGCGTACAATGCAAGCGTAAAATCGACCAAGGCAGCGCTAGACTTGCTCCACGATATTCGGGGAGCTCGGAAGGTTGCGATCCTAGGTGATATGCTTGAGATGGGGGAGTATGGGCCCAAAGCACATTGTGAAGTGGGCGCTTACGCTAGAGACAAAGCAGATGTTTTGGTTGCTATAGGCCCCTTGAGTGTTCACACGAAGCAGGGGTGGGACCAGGTTAGTGGCCCAGAGACTGAACAGACATCTTTTTGGTTTTCAGACAAAAATGAAGCAATGGGCCTTCTAGACCGGCTGCTTCAGTGTGGCGACGTCTGTCTGGTGAAAGCATCTAGGGGGATGGAGTTTGAATCGATAGTGTCTTTCCTCAGAGAACTAGGCAATAGCGGCGATTGGGGATGATGATTACATGAGCGGTGGAGAAATGTTTCTGCCTTTTTTATCGGGTCTTTTACTGTCTCTGGTTTTCGGAAACTTCCTTATACCGAAACTTGAACAACTTAATGTTGGACAACAGATAAGGGCAGAAGGTCCGGAATCACATAAGAAAAAAGCAGGAACGCCCACCATGGGCGGTAGCATATTCATTGCAGCAATCGTTGTCTCGAGAGTCGTTGCGTGTTTGTACAAAAAAGAAGTACCTTCCAGGGAAGAGCTACTTATACTTGGCCTCATGCTATCTTACGGTCTTATAGGTTTCATAGATGACTACAAGAAGGTCAAATTGGGACGTTCCCTGGGGTTGAGGGCTAGAGAGAAGTTGGCCCTGCAGCTTCTTTTTGCAGTCTTGTTTCTGTGGGGGGTACCTGAGATTAGTTACCAGGTCGTCCTTCCTTTCACCGGAAATACTTGGGATATGGGATGGTTATACCCGGTTTTTGCTCTAGTTCTCATCCTAGGAACGGGAAACGGAATGAATTTCACCGATGGACTCGATGGCCTGGCGGCAGGAGTGGCTTCCATCGGACTTTTGTCATATTTTGTAATTATCAATTTCGTTCTTTCTCCTTCATCAGAGCATACAATGGGTAGTCTGAGTGCTTTGGCTCTGTGCTCAGTCGGCGCGCTGTTAGGGTTTTTCTACTATAACCATCACCCTGCCAAAGTGTTTATGGGAGACTTAGGTTCCTTGGCCCTTGGGGGTCTTTTGGCAGGCTTTTCTATCTGTACCCGAACTGAAATGGCGTTTCCTTTCATAGTGGCGGTGCAGTTTATTGAAGTGGTTTCTGTGATCTTACAGGTGGCGTCGTTTCAGTTATTTGGCAAGCGGATTTTCAAGATGACTCCTATTCATCATCACTTTGAACTCCTAGGTTGGAGCGAGCGGAAAGTAGTATACGTGTTTTGGTGCTTTTCGTTTGTCATGGCAGTTATAGGGGTAATATCCTTACTCGGTGTGTGAAGCAAAGGTGGCTCTCTAGGGACATGAAGAAAGATGAAAACGCCAACACAATGCAAAGAGGTAATCCTGACTACACCTTATTTTTTTCGGTGCTCACTCTCTTGGCTTTGGGCATTGTGATGGTTTTTTCTGCAAGCATGCCAAGGGCCCTGCGGTTTTACGACACTGCCTACTACTTCGTTGAAAGACAAGGCATGTGGGCGGCCTTGGGATTGTTCTCAATGTTTTTCTTCATGAACTTTGACTGTTGGCGCTATCGTAGACTCATTCCGCTGGCATATGGGATCTCTTTGGTGCTTCTGGTCATTGTCTTGGTGCCTGGTATAGGTCAAGTGAGAGAAGGTTCTAGGCGCTGGCTAGGTTTTGGACCTCTAGGATTTCAACCGGCTGAACTAACCAAAACAATTACCGTACTTTTTCTTGCAGACCGACTTGGTCGGAAAAGAAAGGGTACACGCTTTTTCAGAGATTTCATGCCTTACCTTTTGCTTGTTGGGATCACTGCGGGGCTAATTCTGATGGAACCTGACCTAGGGACTGCAACCATCGTCGGTCTTAATGCTGTTCTCATGCTGTTTATTGCGGGAGCCAATATCTGGTTCTTGCTTGGATTGGCTGCATTAGCCACACCAGTTGCTTACCGGTTCATAATGTCTGAAGAGTATATGAGAAAACGTCTGTTAGCATTTCTAGATCCGTGGAAAGACCCGCTGGGACCTGGTTGGCAAGTAATTCAGTCATTGTATGCTTTTGGCAGCGGAGGATTCTTTGGACAAGGCATAGGGCTGTCGCGGCAGAAGGGTTTTTATCTTCCCCAGGCTGACACTGATTTTGTGTTCTCCGTTATTGGAGAAGAACTGGGGTTTTTCGGGACATCCCTTGTCGTGGCCCTGTTTCTGGTCGTAGCATGGAGGGGATATGTCATTGCAATGAACGCGCCCGATAGGTTTTCGTGTCTCTTGGCAGCCGGACTTACTTCAGGAGTTGTCATTCAGGCCGCAGTAAACATGGGCGTCGCAACGGGTATTCTGCCTATAACAGGTATAACTTTGCCATTCATAAGCTACGGCGGTTCATCGCTACTTATGTCACTGAGCAGTGCAGGTATACTTTTGAACATTTCTAGATATACGGTTGATAGGAGTTGACGGCATGACGAGATGCATAGTGACCGGAGGAGGCACAGGCGGCCATATCTACCCGGCGGTGGCCATCGCAAAGGGCGTCAAAAAGATCATGCCTTCTTCGGAGATTCTGTACATAGGCACAGAATCTGGCATGGAGAGTTCACTAGTGCCTAGAGAAGGCCTAGATTTCAAGCCTATTCGATCCTCAGGCATCGCAGGCAAGTCACCTGCAGTTGCTCT
Source organism: Candidatus Fermentithermobacillaceae bacterium (assembly GCA_018052455.1). Classification (GTDB taxonomy): domain Bacteria; phylum Bacillota; class Sulfobacillia; order Fermentithermobacillales; family Fermentithermobacillaceae; genus UBA3907. Next base: position 91,555 of record JAGPNE010000001.1, read on the forward strand.
AAAAGGGGCGTGGAACGCACTGTTGGGTGTAAATGACGCAAGACGCATTTTCCAGATATTTAGGCCGGACGTGGTCCTAGGTACCGGTGGATATGTGTCAGGGCCGGTCGTCTTAGCAGCGTGGCTCATGGGGATCCCGTGTGCTATCCAAGAGCAGAACGCGATTCCAGGGAAGACTAACCTGTATTTGTCCAGAAAAGTAGATATCACTTTTGCAGCTTGGGAGTATTCGCTTGAGCACTTTCCGAAGGGGGCCAACGTAAAAGTAGCTGGGAACCCAGTGAGAGATACGTTGTTCTCGGTTTCGGCTAAGGAAGCCAGGGAGTTCTTTGGCCTAGATGAGCGGTTTACCCTTATGGTTCTAGGAGGATCAAGAGGCGCCGAGAGCATCATAGAGGCTGCTGTAACCATTGCTAGAGAGATGGACGACAGTACCCAGATGCTGTTGATAACTGGTTCACGATATTACAATGAGACAATTCGCAAGCTAGGTGCCGCCCCAGAGAAGGATGTAGAAGGGGCAAGAACGTCTAGCGTTGTTATTAGACCATTTGTTTATAATATGGAGATGGCATACAATTCGTGCGACCTTGTTTTGGCCAGGGCCGGAGGCATGACTCTGGCGGAGATTACGGCGCTAGGTCTGCCTTCAATTGTCGTACCGTCACCGAATGTCTCCGGGAACCACCAAGAATACAACGCAAGAGCTCTAGAGACTGAAGGAGCAGCGGTAGTCATCCGAGAAGGACCAGATTGTATTGAGCAGATCAAGGATTCTTTTTTGGGGTTGGCAAAAGACAAACATGCGGTTGATGCTATGAGAAGGTCTTCTAAGAAGATAGGGAGACCGAAGGCCGCAGAGGAAATCGCGCAGTACTTGGTGGAGATGTCTGAAAGAAGCCGCTTGCGGCGCGGCCACGATCCCGAAAAGGCGTAGTATTATGGAAGAACGTACCCCAACAAAAGAAGGTGAATGATGAATAAGGTTCATTTTGTTGCAATAGGAGGGCAGGGCATGTCGGGCATAGCCCGGATCCTCATTGAACAAGGCATTGAGGTGTCAGGATCTGATATCAAGCCAAGTAGCACAACTGCTCGCCTTACCGAACTTGGCGCACGGGTTTTCATTGGTCACAGACGTGAGAACGTTCTGGATCCCGATGTTGTCGTGGTGTCTTCTGCCATATCTGAGGATAATCCAGAAGTCATAGAGGCAAGGGAAAGAGGGATACCTGTTATCCATCGGATGGATATGTTGCTTTGTGCGCTAAAGGGAAAGAAACTTGTGACGGTTGCAGGTACCCATGGAAAAACGACTACATCCTCAATGATCGCCTGGGTAATGGAAGAAGCTGGTATGGATCCTACGTACCTGGTTGGTGGCCAAATGGGGGAAAGAGGCAACGCAAGACTAGGAAATGGTGCGTACGCGGTTGTAGAGACCGATGAGAGCGACGGCTCTTTCCTTAAGGCAGAAGGAGACATAAGTGTAGTAACAAATGTAGACAGAGACCACCTAGACTATTGGGGTTCCTTCGGATCTCTGAAAAACGCTTTTAACTCGTACTTAGATCACAAAGCAGATGGCGGCAAGAATATCGTCTGCACTGACAACGACTTCCTAAGGGAGTGGGCTTCTGCGCATCCAGACGCGGTTTCATATGCTGTTTCAAACGATGCGGTGTGGCGGATCAGGGAAGCATCTGTTCAAGGCTGGGGGAGTACATGCCTGGTTGAACGAGAGGGCAAAGTTGTCTCTACTATGCGACTTGAAGTTCCTGGGATATACAACGTTCAGAATGCCCTCGGAGCAATTGCGGCCCTAGACAGTGTGGGAATCGATGTGAAAGAAGCTTGTAGCTATTTGCAGTCCTTTCCTGGCGTAAAGCGTCGGCTTGAACGGATAGGTGAGTTCGGCGGTGTGTTGGTTGTTGACGATTTTGCTCACCATCCAAGAGAGATCGAAGCCGCGTTGGATGCGGTAAAGGAAGCCTTACCACAGTCTAAGGTAATCGTTATTTTCCAGCCTCATCGCTATTCACGCACAAGGATCTTGCGCAATGAGTTTGGGCCTGCATTCAAAAAAGCAGATGCTTTGATAATCACTGAGATATATGTCGGACCCGGAGAGAAACAGGACCCGGAGACTAAAGCGCAAGCCATAAGCGAAGCCGTACAGTTTTCTGGAAATGAGTGTGTTTTTCAAATAGACGATATGGCAGAAGCTGCTCGTACTGCGGTGAGCCTTGCCTGCGAAGGTGACGTAATAATCACTATGGGTGCGGGTGATGTATGGAAAGCCCACGATATACTGCGGGCTCTATTGCGTTAGTTTTCAAAACTGCTGAATTACGCTGGGAAAGGGAATGGTTGGGGAAGATTGGTTGGGACTAGGCGCACACCGGATAGATCAGATGATGAAGAACTTACATACAGAGGACCAGAAATACCATGGGTTTTTGTATGGGTCTTTTTTATACTCATTGGAGTCTTCTTGTTTCTTTGGTGGTCGCCCATGTTTTCTGTGAAAAACTATGCTGTAACGGGTACATCCAGAGTCACACATGACGAGGTCGTAGCGAGAAGTGTTCAGTGGTCGGATAATATCTTTAGTCTAGATCTGACGAAGATCGAAAAGTCCCTTGAGGCTTGCCCATGGATCGAAAAAGCGAGCTGTACTAAGAAACTACCTGACACTCTGCAAATACATATAGTTGAACGTGTGCCCGTCGCGTTTGCGCCCATAGATGGCGTGGTGTGGTTGGTAGATAAGGATGGGCGCATACTTCAAGAAGACGATGGAGTATCTGAAGGACTGATTGCTCTTACCGGAATCCAAGGGCCGGTTACTCCGGGCCAATTCCTGAAGTCTGGCGAATGTGGTTGGGCCTTGAAAGTGATTTTGGGGGTTGGGTCTGTAACAAGAAGCAAAATGATCGAAGTTAACGTCCAAAGTGAAGAGTGTACAATTATACTTGATGATGGGTGCAGAGTTTTCATGGGCGAGGAAAGACCTGATTTTGAAACCGTGCTCGCGGTACTAGAGTCCATACTGTGTGAACTAGAATCAGAAGAGAAAATTGCAGAGTACATTGATTTGCGTTTTGACAAACAGGCAGTTAAACTGAGGTAGCGGGAAGGTGGTGAGAACGGTGACCAAGCGTGGTTCCCAGGCGGCATTGACCATCATTTTCTTATTATTCGGCTTTATGCTTGCCACCCAATTCAGGGTGCGCCCATCTATTGATGCTAATGTATATCATCAGCGTTCGGAAGAGCTTTCATTGTTACTGAAGATTACCGAAGAGGAAAGAGACAGACTAAAAGAGGAAGTGCAGGTCTTGCGTGATCGGGTAGCGGAGGTTATGGCGGGACAGGCGGACGTAAAAGCACTGCAAGAAGAACTCATAAAGGCACGGGTTTTAGCCGGGCTTGTTGAGGTCAAAGGCCCGGGGGTAACGGTTGAGATGAATGATGCCCAGAAGCCGGTGGGTTCAGGACAGGATCCCAACCTATTCATTATTCACGACGACGATATTTTGGCCGTGGTTAATGAGCTGTTTGCTGCTGGTGCTGAGGCCATGAGTATCAATGAGCAGCGTGTAGTGGCAACTACCGAGATCCGTTGTGTAGGGCCTGTCATTATGGTTAACGGTAATAGGGTCGCGCCGCCTATCAAGATACAGGCTATTGGAGATTCGAGTGTATTAGAATCTGCCTTGAAGATGCGCGGAGGCGTGGTAGATAACTTAGGGCTATGGGGTATCGAAGTGAAGATTAAGGTAGAAGAAGAAGTTGTTTTGCCGGCCTACAGTGGGTCGGTGAACTTCAAATTCGCGACGCCGGTCAAAAAAGAGGGGTAAGTCTAATGTTGTACTTTGTGATCGCTCTAGTCATAGGTATCTTGGTCGGTCTCAAAATTCCATGGCAAATCCCGCCCATACTTGCCCGATACCTTGCAGTCAGTCTTTTAGCAGGCGTGGATACCTCTCTTGGAGGTCTAAGAGCTAGTTTCGAAGGCGATTTTGATACCATGATTTTTGTTACAGGGTTCTTAGGAAATACCATTCTGTCTGCGGTTTTTGTGTATATAGGCGACGTCTTAGGTATAGAACTCTATTTGGCCGCCGTTGTAGCCCTTGGTATCAGGATATTCAATAATGTTGGAATGATAAGGCGGCTAATGCTGAAGAACCTTACTGAAAAGAAGGTCCAAGAGCAGGTCGATGACACAATTGAGATTCTTGAAAAAGATGAAGGTAAATAAACGGTCGTCGTTGAAAACAGTTTCTGAGGTGAAGAGGGGAGTGGGTGATGATGATTGAAGAACAACCCAGATATGCAAATCTAAAGGTGGTAGGGGTTGGCGGTGGCGGCACAAATGCGGTTAACAGAATGATCGATACAGGGATTAAAGGAGTGGACTTTATCTGCATCAACACTGACGCCCAGGCACTCAATTTATCCAGGGCCCCGATAAAACTCCAGATTGGCGAGAATATAACCAGAGGTTTGGGCGCGGGCGCAAACCCTGAAGTAGGCGAGAAGGCCGCCGAAGAGTCGAAAGATGACATCATGGAATATCTCAAAGGAGCAGATATGATCTTTATCACCGCAGGTATGGGTGGTGGAACGGGTACAGGAGGAGCCCCTGTAATTGCCCAGATCGCGCGTGAAGTTGGAGCTTTGACCGTAGGTGTGGTTACCAAGCCCTTTTCTTTCGAGGGTAGGCGCAGGATGAATGTGGCCCTCCAAGGGATCGAAAGGCTAAAGGATAGCGTTGATACGCTGATAGTTATACCTAATGATCGACTCTTACAGGTAGTTCCTAGGGATGCATCAATTCTAGACGCTTTCAAAGTAGCGGATGATGTGTTGCGCCACGGCGTACAAGGGATCTCCGACCTAGTCTGTGTTCCAGGCCTAATAAACCTAGACTTTGCAGACGTCCGGACTGTGATGATGGATACGGGTTCAGCCCTTATGGGCATTGGAGTGGCACAGGGCGAAAACAGAGCAAAAGAGGCTGCCATGCAGGCGATTGCAAGCCCTCTCCTCGAGACCAGTATAGACGGCGCCAAGGGAGTGCTCATGAACGTTACCGGCGGACCCGATCTTGGACTTTTCGAAGTAACGGAGGCCGCGGATATCATCAGCCAGGCTGCAGATCCAGATGCAAACATAATTTTCGGTGCTGTGATAAATGACAATTTTGAGAACACGGTCCAGATTACTGTTATTGCTACTGGTTTTGATAGCACGATGCCGCGGAGAGTCTTCAGGACAGAGGATGATACCATAAAGATTGATGCAAAAGACTTGCTTGAAGTACCCACGTTTTTGAGGAAAGCAAAGTCATCCGAAAAACCGAGGTAATCTTGGAACATTGTTCCTAATTGGTATAGCGTGCCTGTCTTTTGGCGGGCTGATGTTTGTTGAGATCACATTTGTGGGTGATGCTACATAGCGTCTACTAATTGTACTTTGGCTTCTGCGTTTCTACGCCAATGCAGGTTATTCCTTGACTTCACACCTGTTGTGCAATACTCTTTCAATGATATGGCTAAGACAAAGAAGAAGAAGATCGACAAGAAGAAAAGGTTAAAGAAAAAGATGCAAACCGCAGGAGTAGTAATGGCTATTCTTCTGGTTGGCCTAGTTTTGTTGTGGCCGTATCTTCGGTCTGGATTTCTTACTCTGTTTGTACCCATAGGAAGAGGCACTCCGGGAGTCCTCGAAGATAAGATCTCGGGGAACGCAGTTTTTGTTGGAGGTCAGGAGATTTTGATTGCTCCTTCATCAGGCGCGATTGAGTTCAGACATAAAAAGGGCGACTCCGTGAAAACAGGCAGCACAATATGCGTGATAAGGCCTATTTCAGATGGTGACGCGGTAGAAGTTAAAACCCCTGTGTCAGGAGTTTTCTTTAATGAAATGGTTATTGAAGATATGCTCTTGTCTTCCTTGGATCTATCTGAAAAGGATGCTTCCGAGATTTCTGTACTTGCAACTCAACTTTCAGCTCCCCAACCTGTTGTCGTTGAAGATGGGCAAGTTGTGTCAGAGGGAGAGATGATAGCCCGTGTAGTTTCAGGGGACAAAATCCATTTTTATCTTGTTATGAAGACCGAGAAGAGGCCGGATCTGGCTATTGGTGACAAAGTCAGAGCAGAGGTTGGTGAAAACGTGTTTTCTGATTGTACAATAGTCGATGTGGTTGATGGTAAGCCTCCGGGGTACTCGGTTATTTCTGGCGAGATAAGTGAGGTCCCACCGGAAAAATATGTAAGAACCGCTTACGCATCGCTTATTACTAGAAGGCAAGAAGGCATTGTGGTACCTTCTGAGAGTTTGGTTGAAAAAGATGGGCAGACCGGGGTTCTAACTGTGCAGAAAACATATGCCCGTTTTCGCCCGGTAGAAGTTCTAATGGTAAGAGGTGACCAGGCCGTCATAAAAGGAATTGACGAGACCAGTGAGATTGTACTCAAAGGAAAGCCGTTCCTGGACGGAAGGAGAGTCAGATGATAAAGGACAATTTGGATATCATTTCACGAAACGTTGAAAATGCATGCAAAAGAGCGAACCGGGATCCACGCTCCGTAAGGGTCATGGCAGTATCTAAGGGTTTCCCTAAGGAAGCTATCCTTGAAGCTCGGTCATCTGGCATTTCATATTTCGGTGAAAATAGAGTGCAGGATGCTCGCGAGAAGAAGGATTCGGGAGCCTTCAGCGGTGTTCAATTGGCGCTTATTGGTCATCTTCAGACCAATAAAGTTTCAATGGCTGTTAGAGTTTTCGATGAAGTCCAATCTGTAGACACAACTAAGGTTGCCCAAGCTCTGTCGAAATTCAGCTGTAAGTATCGAGACGCAGATCTTCCTGTCTATGTACAAGTAAATAGCGGATTAGATCCGAACAAGTATGGATGTATGCCAGAGGAAGCTCTTGACGTAGCGTCAACAATCATGGAGTTGCCCTACTTGCGGCTTATTGGTCTTATGACGGTTGCCCCTTTTTCAGACGATCCACAGGCCGTGCGGAAAGCTTTTAGAGACCTAAGGGTGCTAAGGGACTCTCTTTCGGAACGTGGTATTCCTGAAACCTGTCTCAGGGAATTATCCATGGGAATGTCTTCAGATTATGAGATAGCTATTGAAGAAGGGTCGACGGTCATAAGGTTAGGGACGGCGTTATTTGGGCCCCGGACTTACAAGTAGCAGGATCTTTGCCTTTATCCGTGGAAACTACATAACTGAAACATTGAAATCAGCTGTATTGGAGGGGGTTTCATGGACCAAGAAAGGACCAAACCACCGATTCCCAGGATTTCTACCTTAACGCCTCTAGATATACATAATAAAGAATTCTCTCGTGGTTTCCGAGGATACAACGAAGAGGAAGTTGATGAGTTTCTCGACCTCATTGTGGCTGAGTTTGAAGGACTTATACGGGAAAACGAAGAGTTGCGTGGGACTATTGGTGCTTTGGAAATGAGATTGGATCACTACAAGGGATTGGAAGACACTCTTAAAAACGCCATCGTTCTTGCTCAGAAAGCCGCGGATCAGATTCGAGAAGCAGCGGAGAGAGAAGCAGATGCCGTTACGCAAGACGCAAGACGCCAAGCGGAAATCACATTGCGAGAAGCGGAGAGCACGCGCAAAAAGACTTACGAAGAGTTTGAAGTGCAGAGACAGAAAGTAGTAAGGTTCAAGACGGAGATGAGAGCATTTCTTCAGTCAGCGCTCCAGATGTTTGATGAGAATCTTGATTCTGTAACCGAAAGCCTTCTTGAAGGAAAGAGCCCCCCTGATAACGATGAAAAGCGGTTTTTCAATCTCAAGGACATACTTACGAATTGATTGGAGTTGAGACACCATGCGTGTTGTGGGTATTTTGGGAGGAATGGGACCGCAGGCTACCTGTGATCTGTTCATGAAGATAATACGAAATACTCCCGCTCAGAAGGATCAAGATCACCTGAGAGTGATTATCGATTCGAATCCAAAGATACCTGATAGAACGGCATACATTCTCAGCGGAGGGGAAGACCCTAGGCCGCTTCTTTTCGAAACAGCAAAGAATGTGGAAAGAGCAGGTGCTTCTTTTATAGCAATTCCTTGTAACACCGCTCACTATTTCCACAAGGAGATCCAAAGGCAGGTTGATATTCCTGTACTTCACATGATGGAGGAAGTGGCCAGATACCTAAATGGTAAGGCGAACAAGGCTGGTCTTTTGGCTACAACTGGGACTCTTAGGACCGGTCTGTACGCCAGGTCGTTGTCTAAAGTAGGTATTGAGACAGTTATTCCCAGCGATGAAGATCAAGACTCGGTAATGGAGGCAATCTATCTGGTCAAGGCTTCAATGCTCGAAAAAGGTAGGAAGATCATATTGGAACAGGCAAGAAAACTCGAGGCCCGCGGCTGCGATGTAGTGATTGCAGGATGCACGGAAATCCCACTTATCTTGAAGGACGGGGATCTTGGAATCGAAGTTGTAGATGCTACAGACATACTGGCTAAAGCGTGCGTGGGATACGGTCTGAGCAAATGATGTTTTGCGCCAACAAAGGAGGGAATCCGTTTGAAGGCCACAGTTTTTACGAATGGGAATTTATGTACTCATAATAGCAGGCGTTCTGCTGGAGACAGCATTGCGTCTCTAGGTGGCAGGATAGTTTGGATAGGTGATTATAAAGAGTGTCTGGAGGCTTTCCCGCGCGGCATCAAACCGGAAACAAGGGATCTTTGCGGTAAGACAGTGATCCCAGGTTTCATAGACAGCCATATCCACCTGTTGGGCTTCGGGCTCAACCTGCAGGTGCTATCTCTTGTAGGTGTTACCTCGATTGATGAATTGAAAGCTAGAGTCAAGCAGAGGGCTTTCGAAACACAAGAGGGCGGGTGGCTGATAGGGAGGGGTTGGGATCAGGGTCAGTTTTCAGACAAGGAGTACCCGACTCGGTATCACCTAGACGAGGTAGCAGGGGGACGCCCGGTGTTCTTGATTAGGTCATGCGGGCACATTGCAGTGGCTTCATCGAAGGCACTTGAAATTGCTGGGATCAACAGGGATATTCAAGATCCTACAGGCGGAGTCATAGATAGAGACTCTCGTGGCGAACCTACAGGGATACTAAGGGAGTCAGCCTTAGGGCTTATTCAGTCCTGCATTCCCAAGATAGAACTTGAAGCAATGGAGGGCGCACTTGCAAAAGCCACGCAGTATGTCCTTTCAAAGGGGATTACCTCCGTCCACACGAACGACGGGCAAGCAGGTTTCTGGGGAACCATGGATTTATACAGAAGGGTACGGGAGAAAGGGCTTCCTTTGCGAGTATATTGGGACGTTCCTGGTGAACTTTTTGAAGAATTGTCGAACAGTTCACTGCGTACTGGAGATGGTGATGACTACTTAAGAATAGGCTCAGTAAAGCTATTTGCAGATGGGTCGCTTGGTGGAAGAACAGCGGCTTTGGAATCTAGCTATAGCGATGATCCTGGCCAAAACGGCATTTTGGTCGTGTCTGAGGAAGACCTAAATGAGATGGTCTGGAAATCTCACTCCATTGGGATGCAGGTTGCCATACACGCTATTGGAGATAGAGCTGTGAAAGTGAGTCTTGAAGCTATTGACCATGCCCAGTCAAAGCTGCCTGAGTACGATTTACGGCACCGGATTGTCCATGCTCAGATACTTACTCCTGACCTAATATCCGAGATGAAACGTGTCGGAGTAGTTGCCGATATTCAACCAAAGTTTCTGTCGACAGACATGCTTTGGGCTCTCGATCGGGTTGGACCGCAGAGAATGCAATGGTCCTATTCATGGCGTTCGATGCTGAAAGCAGGTATCCCGCTAGCCGGCGGTTCTGACTGTCCAGTCGAGGATCCTGACCCCTTGTACGGGATCTACTGCGCAGTGACAAGAAAGGATATGGATGGGAATCCGCCTTCTGGCTTTTTCCCCAATGAAAGACTTGAAATAGATGAAGCTGTAGACTTATTTACCTTAGGCGGCGCCTATGGAGCGCACGAGGAAAAGAAAAAGGGTAGATTGTCGCGGGGCAATTTGTGTGATTTTGTAGTACTGTCTGATGACATTTATTCGGTCGATCCTGACCATATCAAAGATCTACAGGTGCTGCTTACTGTAATAGGCGGAGACGTGGTGTACGAGAAGGCTTAGGCCCAAATACAATGCGGTTATGCCTAATGATGTGAGAAAAACCCTGGTTACAGCCGAGAAAAAGAAGTCTTCAGGGAATATTTGGATGAGTTTTTCGGATTGAGGATCGAGAAGCCATAGGTCGTTATTGAATACCGTGAGGTGAAATGTTGTCCACCATTTTGGGAAGTCTGACATTGCGCCTACAGCAATGAGAAGTACGATAGCACACAATATGGCAGAGGACAGTTTGAGAGATTTTGCCAAGTGATTGGCGGCACATTTTCTGGGGCTCTGGTCGGGGCTTTTCTTATACAGGGATATCATGGCTCCTATTCCTATAATGATCAGAACTTCAGATACATGCTTAGCTAGAATCCCCATGCGAAACAATTCGCGAACGTCTTCAAGGTGCAATAGTTCGCGTTCTTTGAAAATTGGTGTGACTCTTCCATCTACCTCGACACCTATCTGGGGGCTTGATAGTGAGCCTGTGAAGTAGCCAAGCAGAGACTCCGCTACGGTTGCCAGGTCTTCTATGGACATTCCTACCGATTCGGGCACGCCAAGTTCTGCCCATTGAGACACGTAGAACCGCGGGTTCAGAGCTACCGACTGGATCGAAAAGAGTATGTTGAATCCGCAAAGACCCATTACCAGGGCTCCCACGGCAATTTTCCCGAGCACTTTTCTTTTCGTTTGAGAAGGTTTGTCCATCCTGCGGCCTTTCTTTTCTACCTCTTGACCTATGCTCTGCCTGTATACAGTCTATCACGACACCTTACCGCTAAAAAGAAGGAACCGGCAACAGGCCAAGAGAAGTTTAGGCGGGCAATAAAAGGCGTATGCCTTGTACGCTTGACCTTGCGGGTTAGCCTTTGTCTTGTGTATGCTGTAATGAGACTTTACATGCGAAAGTAGGGCAGATAAATTGATCTTTTTGTGTACGAGTGTGGGCATTTTGGTTCTGGACCAGTTGAGCAAATACTACATAAGGTCGAACTTTACGGTAGGAGAGTCGCTGCCAGTGATAAATGAATGGGTCAAATTGTTATACACTGAGAATGCCGGTGCCGCTTTCGGTATACTTGAAGGTGGCAGATGGGTATTTGTATTGACTAGCAGCGTGTTCATAGTTCTCGCTGCTCTTTTGTATCCCCGAGTGCAGGCCTTTGGGTGGCCTATTATGGTTTCACTCGGATTCGTGGTCGGCGGAACCGTTGGCAACCTTATCGACAGGGTATTTCGAGGTACTGTAACAGATTTTGTCTCAGTAAAGTATTTCCCTGCAGTCTTCAATGTGGCTGATGCCGCAATAGTTGTAGGGTGTTTAGTTCTCATCATTTGTATTGTATTTTACCCGCATAGGATGGAGATACCAGGTGCAAGACAATAAGGTTTCAGAATTGGAGACGGGCGAGAGGGTAATCAGTTTTTCTGTTTCGGAAGAACAAGCGTCCGAAAGAGTCGATTCGTTCATTGCAAAGGCGACCGGAGGCGATACTTCCAGGTCAAGGGCACAGGCTCTTATAGAAGAGGGGAGAGTTACTGTTAACGGGAAGATTGCATCCAAATCTTCGCTTAAGGTGAAGCCCGGCGACTTAATTGTAGTGAGCATACCTCCTCGTGCCAGTACCGAGGTCAAAGGTGAAGAAATTCCAATAGATATCGTCTACGAGGACAAAGACGTGATTGTAGTCAACAAACCCAGGGGCATGGTTGTGCACCCTGCCGCCGGACACTGGGAAGGAACTCTTGTCAACGCTATTTTAGGCTATTGCCCACAAGTCGGAAGTATGGGGGTAGAGAATCGTCCTGGAATAGTCCACAGACTTGATAAAGATACTACGGGACTCCTAATCGTAGCGAAGAACGAACGAACCCTCAAAGCGCTGCAAAACCAAATGAAGGCTCGTGTAGTCAGACGTGAGTACATCGCCTTGTGCCAAGGATTTTTTGGTGAAGATAGGGGAACTGTCAATGCACCTATAGGCCGGCATCCTGCGGATCGCAAACGCATGGCTGTTATTAAGCCCACCCCCTCCGAGAATAACTCGACAAAAAAAGCGCGGGAAGCCCTCACCGACTGGCTGGTGCTTACCAGGTTTGGTTGCGATTATTCCCTCGTTAAGGCCAGTTTGCATACTGGTAGAACTCACCAAATTAGGGTACACATGGCATATATTGGTCATCCTATTTTGGGTGATCCAGTTTATGGAGGCAAGGCCAGAATCGCAGGACTTCAGGGGCAGGCTTTGCATGCCTTCAAGCTTGGAGTGTTCCTCGGCGATAACTACGACGAATACCACGAGTTCTTTGGACCGCTGCCTGACGATTTTGCTCAGATCTTGTTGAGACTTGAAGATGAATACGGGGAGGAGATACCTTCATGGCTGAAAACGAACTGAAAAGAGAAGAAATGTCGGAAAGAGTTGCAGAGATACTTATAGACATCGAAGCTGTTGGGGCTAGGCCCGAGGAACCTTTTACACTGACGTCAGGCACAAAAAGCCCGGTGTATATAGACTGTCGCAGGCTGATCTCCTTTGTGCCAGAAAGGGAGGAGGCAATAGGTTTTCTCCAACAGCTAATAAAAGACATGGTAACCGAACCAATAAATGCCATCGCGGGCGGGGAGACTGCAGGGATCCCTTATGCAGCGTTCTTAAGCTGGAAAATGAGGCTGCCAATGCTATACGTGCGGAAGAAACCAAAGGGCTTTGGGAAAAACGCCATGGTAGAGGGGAATCCAGTGTCTGGCGATACGGTTGTATTGGTCGAGGACTTAATATTTGACGGCGGAAGCAAGGTTAACTTCATAGAAGGACTAAGGACAGCAGGATTGCGCGTAAATCACGTGTTTACTGTCGCCTCGTACGCGCTTTACGAGGAGTATGAAAAGACGTTAGGATCAATAGATGTAGATGTGGCCTGGCTAACAGATTGGCCAACAATCGTTGACGTAGCAGAAAAGAAAGGAGTTTTCTCTTCCGATACTGCGGCTGTGGTCCGGGAGTTTCTCTCCGATCCTCATAAGTGGTCAAGGGCAAGGGGCGGCAAATGACAATGACGCGTCAATAATGTTGGCTAACATAATGTATATTATAGGACGTAGAGATACTAAAACCAAGAATGCAGTGCTCCTTTTCCTGCTCATTGCTCGCTGCCCAAAGAAAGAAGGAATTGGCTTTGCAGTTGTAGAACTGACTTTGCAGCACTACGGGTTTTAGACGGTTCTCCACGAAGGGAGGTTTAGAACTTTTGATGTATGATAAGATGAAACATGCAAATGGATTTGGCAGAACTTCTACCAGGATATCTAGATTCATCCTCCACTTCGCCATCGTGTCTATAATATGCGTAAGCGTATGTTTTGGGTCTGGATGCCAAGAAGGGACTCCGGTTTTGTCTGATGCTGAGATCGCTGCGAAGACCGACGATGTTCTAAAGAGGATAGTCGAAGAAGCCGGCCTTTCCTATAGAGAGTGCGTATTTGACGTAGAGGTCACAGATATAAGAAGAGGCAAGATTACCTTAACTGGCGAGACTAGCGAGGAACGGCTAAAGGACGAGTTGTTCGTTAGGATAGCTGAAGAAGTGTCTTACCAGGTCGTAGATGAAATCAAGCTACTTCCTGATCCGGAACTTGGCGATAAGGTCTGGGCCCTTGTGGGCAAACCCGTCATAAACTTGGGAGCTGTTCCGGGCAAGAAAGATTACGAAAACGTAGTTACGCAGGCACGAATCGGGGATGTTCTCAGGGTACTTAAGACTGAAGATGAATGGTATCTTGTTCAAATGGAAGACCATTATTTAGGCTGGGCACATCCTGACGACATTTTCTTATGCGACAAGGATTATCTTGACGAATTCTGGGCCAAAGACGTTGCGTTGATTGCTGTCAAAATGGCCGAGTGTCTTGATTCCCCTGGTGGCGAACCTGTCTTTGAGAAACGGCTGGTGCATGGTTCCATTCTCCCCATTGAATCTGTAACGGGAGAATGGGCAAAACTTGTGCTTCCCGGCGGAGGAACTATCTGTACAAGAACAGTGAATATGCTGCGTTACAAGACTCGAGAAGATGCATTCGCCAGGCAATCTGGAGCAACTGGAGTCATTGCTACAGCAAAGCAGTACCTTGGTTTTCCTTATCTTTGGGGTGGTTGCACTTCCTATGGGTTCGACTGTTCTGGTTTTGCCCAGTTCTGTATGAAGATGAATGGTTATCAGATAAGAAGGGATGCTGATCTACAGTTTAAGCAGGGTGAACCCGTGCTTACTATAGCCCAACTCAAGCCAGGTGATCTGGTTTTCTTTCAGACAGACAGCTCCGGTCCATCCCATGTCGGAATCTATATTGGCGACTATCGGTTTATACACTCTACGGGTTCTGCCGGAGTTATGATAAACAGCTTCAAATCCTCGAATGTCGAAGAGTATTCTAGCTCACTTACTATGCAGTTTTGTGGAGGTCGCAGGATTATCAAATAAGAACGGTTCTGTGAGTATCATGAGATAAAGGCAAACACAAGTTTGCTTTTATTTTTGTTTGATGGTAGACTCTTCCCAAGAAGGTGTCGGTGTCAATTAGAATGGACTTTATTGATTAGGAGAGGTAGATATGGAAGAACTTACCTTTCAGCAAGCCCGGGTTCTGGAGGTCATCTGTGAGTATATAAGAGAAAAGGGCTATCCCCCGTCTGTCAGGGAGCTCGGTGAGCGCCTGGGACTAAAATCTACCGCTACGGTTCATAGCCATCTAAGAACTCTTGAGCGCAAAGGATATCTCGAAAGAACTGCTCAGAAGTCACGTGCGTTCAACGTCGTAGAAGGAATTGAAGATGACTCTTACCCGCAGTCTGTTATGGTCCCTATAGTAGGTACAGTTCGGGCGGGTGTCCCCATTCTTGCAGTAGAGAATATTGACGAGTTTGTGCCTCTTCCTCGTTCACTTCTTAACAATGAAAACGTATTCATGTTGAGGGTGCAGGGGGACAGCATGATAGGAGCTGGGATCTTTGACGGAGACTTGGTGTTGGTGAAGCAACAAGAATCAGCTGAAAACGGTGACATTGTGGTAGCGCTTTTGGATGACGAAGCAACAGTAAAGACTTTTTATAAAGATGAAGATAGCATTACGCTCCGGCCAGAGAATCCTGATTACGAGCCAATCGTATCCGGCAATGTACATATACTTGGCAAAGTTGTGGGGCTTTATAGGTCTTTTCATTAGTGGATCTACAAGCTTACGAAGAACGCTTATGCCAGATGGTGTCTTTTGCCTTCATACACGCGTATATGACGTGTTCCTTAGTTAGTCCTCCCTGCAAGTAGACTGAATACGGCGGCGCAAAGGGCCCGTCAGCCGAAAGCTCAATGGAAGCTCCTTGAACAAAAGTGCCCGCAGCCATGATTACCGGGCAGGAATAACCTGGCATATCCCATGGCTCAGGCGTTGCAAATGAATCAATGGGCGAGAATGCTTGTATGGTCTGGGCAAAAGATCTGAGGTTCTCTGGGGTTTCCAATAGTATCTCCTGAACTATATCCTGTCTTCTATCGAATGGAGCAGGATCTACTTTGTAGCCTAGTTTTCCGAAGAAAAGACTGGCAAAAGACGCACCCTTGAGGGATTCGCCCACAACTTTTGGGGCCAGAAACAGCCCTTGATAGGTGTCTCTATAGCCATAAGGGTTACTGCCTGCTTCTTTACCCAGCCCAGGTGCATAGAGAGAGTGCGCAACGAGGTCTACGTATTGTCGCTTCCCCACCACGTATCCTCCCGTTGGGGCCAGTCCGCCTCCGGGGTTTTTTATCAGAGAGCCTGCCGTAACTGCAATTCCGACTGCAGGAGGCTCGAGCGGATCGGTGAATTCACAATAGCAATTGTCAACAAAAACAGGGACGGATGGATAAAGCATGCCTAGAATCTCCGATATTTTCTTGATGGACTCAATAGATATAGTTTTTCTGTGCGAGTAGCCTCTGGATCGCTGTATGAGAATTAGAGATGTCTGAGGAGAGACCAGTGCTTTCAAGTTGGCTATAAGGTCGAATTCATCGATTATGCCTGTTTCAAAGTCGATCAAAGAAGTGCTTTCTTTGTATTTTACTCCGAAATCCTTTAGGCTACCTATCTTGACGTTGTCAGGCGTGTCTATCCCTATAACAGGGCAGAGGGTTTCATACGGTCTGCCTGTTAGCGACAAAAGTTCGTCACCGGGTCTTAACAGCCCGAAAAGGACAGTTTTTAGCACATGAGTTCCTGAAGCAAAGGAAAGTCGCACTAGCGAAGATTCTGCGCCGAAAACCTTTGCGAATAGAGACTCAAGCCCTTCCCTACCTACGTCCTGGTAACCATATCCCGTTGAAGGCCACAGGTGGGTTGAGGATATCTTCGACTCTCTAAACGCTTCGAGTACCTTCACCTGGTTGTAAAAGACCAATCTATCTATATCGTTCCAGACAGAACCAAGTTCACAGATACACTTTTGCGCCAATTCTGCAGTGTCTTCTTCTACATTTAGTAGCCCAAAATCCATGTGCAATTCACCATCATCCCGAAAGTTTTTTTGATAGGCGTGCAATCTCATGTCGAGATAGCCTACATGTGATCTTAGCTCCTGTGCTACCGTAGGTTTCTTCCAAAACCGTGCCGTGTTCTCTTATCTCAGACACTAGGTCCCACTTCACATAGGGTACGTTCAATGAAACGACTTCGGTACTTGCCGCGAGTTCTTCTTCTATCTGCACAGCAAGCTCTTCTAATCCCCATCCATAAAGAGCAGAGATGGGTATTGCTTTGTACTCGCTCGCCACTTCTAGTGCGTCTAGTTCCATAGGTTTGTCGGATTTATTGAAAGCATAGACTACAGGCACATGTCCCGCTCCCAATTCTCTCAACACGTTCTCGACCGTCTGAATCTGTTCAGCCCATATTTGAGAAGAAATGTCTACTACATGAATGAGCACGTCCGCATCTAGAGATTCTTCGAGAGTCGACCGGAACGCATATATAAGCTCGTGAGGCAGTCCCTGGATGAATCCTACTGTATCAGAAAGTAACACAAGTTTACCTGAAGGCAGCGTCCATTTTCTTGTCCAAGGATCCAAAGTCGCGAAGAGCTTATCGTCGCACAACACCTCTTCTTCGCCTGAAAGGGCCCTAAAAAGTGTGGACTTTCCTGCGTTGGTATAGCCTACTAGTGATACATGAGGAATCATTGACTCCTTGCGTCTTTTGCGCTGGACCTCTCTGACTCTGCCCGCTTTTTCCAGTTCTCTGGTGAGCACGTCTATCCTGTTTCTTATCACACGTCTGTCCACCTCAAGTTTTTGTTCGCCTGGACCTCTGGTGCCTATTCCGCCTCCAAGGCTAGACAAAACAGTACCATATCCTGTGAGGTGAGTAAGTTCATGCCTTCTGGTGGCAAGCTCAACTTGAAGTTTGCCTTCCTTGGTCCGGGCTCGCTGGGCGAAGATACGCAGGATTACCTCTGTTCGGTCCAAGACCTCTGCGCCTGTAGCATCTTGGAGATTTTTGGCCTGCGTTGGAGATAGCTGACCGTCTACGAGGACGTAAGATACGCCGTGTTCCCTAACGAGCCGACTTATTTCCTCAACCTTTCCCCTGCCCATGTAAGTAGCAGGATCCGGAGAAAATCTATGCTGAATAACCACCTCACAGACTTCCATATCCAGGGTTTCTGCCAATTGCACAAGTTCTTGCGCGGATTCCTCAGAGGAAAATATCATTTGTTCCTGTTCAGTACTCTTAGGTGTTTTGACATCCAATGAGCATATTAGGGCCTTCATTTTCTCGTCGTCTAGAGCATTTCTCAATGGCATTCCTCCTTGTGGATGTATTTGCATATTAATTATACATCACTTTGACGGTTTTCATGCTTCGTCCATCACAGTTGCTACGTTTATCGGTGCTATGGTAGAAATCGCATGTTTGAAAAGCAGCATCTGTTTGCCTTCTACTTCCATAAGTACAGTATAACTATCAAATGCGATGATTACGCCTTTCAGTTGAAACCCATTAGTGAGGTACACCGTAGCAGGAGTGCTATTCTTCCTCATTTGATTAAGATATCGGTCTTGAAGGTTTCCAGTGTTGTTTGTGCTCAAAATGATTCCCTCCAATAGGATGCACTTCTCTATGTATTACGACATTACTCTGGAATTACCTTTTCTGAAGCCATTCATCAATTACGTTCCTAGCTTGCTCAATGGGATAAGACACAGGTATGTCTTTTCCAAAAGGCAACCAGAGTATTCTGTTCTCCTTAGCAAACCACGTGACTTGTCTTTTAGCATACCGCCTGGTATTACGCTTTATGATGCTCTTGGCTTCAGATTCAGTCACGAGTCCATGCAGCATCCAGCACACTTCCTTGTAACCTATTCCCTGCATGCTGGGAAGTTCTGGCGTGTATCCCATTCCTAACAACTTAGAGACTTCTTCTACGAGTCCCCTATCGAATTGGTCCTCTACCCTGTCATCGATCCTTTCATAGAGATCTTCGCGCTTCCATTTGAGTCCTATGATTGTTGTATCGTAAGGACTGTTCCTACCAAGGTGCTTTCTTGCCGATATGGGTCTTTTGGTAGATTGATAGTATTCGATGGCACGAATAACTCTTTTTAGGTCATTGGGGTGAAGAGTTCCATAGGATTCTGGATCGATTTCTTTCAGCATACTGTGGACGTATGAATTACCCCTGACCTTTGCGGTTTCTTGCAGTCTATTTCTCAGGTCGGGATTGGGAGGTGCGTTTTCCAAAGGAAAGTCATACAAAAGAGCCTGGATGTAGAATCCAGTGCCACCCACAACGCAAGGCAGCCGATCCCTGGCTTGGATCTCTACAATTGCTTGTTTCGCTGTTTCCTGAAATTCCTCTACGCTCCAAGGCTCATCTGGATACTTGATATCGATAAGGTGGTGGGGGACTTGCTCCCGGATTTCCTTGGAGACCTTATCGGTGCCTATATTCATGTAGCGGTAAATCTGCATTGAGTCCGCGGAAATTATCTCTAGCGGATACAGCTGGGCTAGATGCAATGCCAGACTGGATTTCCCTGAAGCTGTTGGTCCTGTGATGACTAAGAGTTTATCCAATTTGGTAAGAAGCATCCTTTCGTTAACCTATTGCCAGATGTTTCAGCGGCGACCTGTGGTCCTATTATATCGCAACTGGAGGCTCTACTTTCGCAAAGATGGGCTGAGCCGCACCCCCTATCGCCCAAAAAATCTGGCTATCTCAGTGTACGGCATTCTATACACTGTAGGTCGTCCATGCGGGCATGTAAGGGTGGAAGGATCTGCTGAAAGCTGACTGATGAGTGAAATTGCTTCCTCACGGGTTAGACGTTCGTTACCCCTTACGGAACTATGGCAGGCGGCCGTGGCCAACTGCGCTTTTGCGAGGATTCTTCCAGCGTTTAGACCTTCTTCCCTATCACTGTAAGCCGATATCAGAATCTCGGTTAGTGAGTCTGGAGAGAGCGCTTTTCCCAGAATGACCGGCACCTTCGTAACCAGCACTGTCCTTGAACCAAGTAGCCTTGTTGAGAATCCTACTTCTTCAAGATAGCTAGCGTACTCGTCGTAAAGAACCGCTTCTTTTGCACCAAGCTGTAGTATCTCGGGAATAAGCAATTCCTGGCTTGCGGTTTCTCCTTTGAGGAGCGCCTGGTAGGCTATACTTTCTGCTAGCGCATGCTGATCTATGATAAGTAACGCGTCCTCGGTGCTGACCAGGAGGTATGTAGACTGCAAGTCTCCAAGGTAGGCCCATCCCTCGGGCAAAACTGCGTGATCACCTTGAGCGTCCAAAGAGTCTGGGCGGTCGGCCTCGGCGTATTGAATAAGGCCCGGTCGATAATCGAAGATGGTGCTGAGCGTATTCGAAATCTGCGGGTTCTTTCCAAAAGGCGCTGAGTAAGTCGTTTCAGGTTCAATAGCATCGAGGAGATAACCAGCTTCCAAAAGAGATTGCTTGACTGTGCCTGTGACTATCCGTCGGATTTCTCTTTCGTTTCTGAATTTGACTTCGGCCTTCGTAGGGTGCACATTAACATCGATTTGATCGGGCGGGATCTTTATTTCAAGAACGCACACAGGGTACGATTTTGGGGGCAATAGACCTAGATAAGCTGCATCTAGGGCCCATCCTAGCATAGTATTCCTGACTGGTCGTTGGTTTACAGAAAATATCTGCCTGTCGCGACCGGTTCTAGAATTTGCCGGGATTCCTACGAATCCCTCTATACTGATGCCCTTGTCGGTGTCGTGTCTACGTAACTCGATCATGGACTCTGTCATCTGCGGGCCGAAAATGTCAGATATTGCGTTTTTCACACCATTTCCCGAAGTGTGGAAGACGGTTTTGCCTTGAGAACTTAACGTAAAACTGATTTGAGGCCACGAAAGCGCAAGTTTCTCAACTACTTCTATGCTTGCGTCTCTCTCACGGCTTTTGGTTTTCATGAACTTAAGGCGCGCCGGAGTGTTGAAAAACAGATCTCTAACGGTCACGGTAGTCCCTACGGGGAGTCCCTTTTCCTCTACATTTGTAACGTCTCCTCCTTCAACATGTATGGCAACGCCCGAGTCCGATTCACTTGTTCTTGTTTCGAGGGTAAGCCTAGAGCAAGCCGCAATCGAAGGCAGGGCTTCACCCCTAAAGCCAAGTGTCTTTATGTCCTCAAGGTCAGATATTGAACTAATCTTGGAGGTAGCAAACCTTTCTATGGCTGAAAGAGCATCTTGTTGGGTCATTCCGATACCGTCATCAGATACCCTGACTAGTTCTAGACCACCGTCAATTATGTCTATCATTATGCGCTGAGCACCTGCATCAATAGCGTTTTCTACCAGTTCTTTTACAACAGACGCAGGTCGCTCTACAACTTCGCCGGCTGCAATTTGACTAGATACTAGCGGATCCAATTTTCTCACGCAAGAATGCATACGATACTCATTCTCCCTTATGTCTGTCTAGAGTTTCTTTTATTCGATAAAGTATTTCCAGTGCTTGGAAAGGAGTTATGTTGTTTGCATCGAGATTTTCGATAGTTTCCAACACTTCTTCGTACTCTTTCGGCATTTCTTTTTGCATAGGAGGGGAACTGCCCAACAAAAACGGTTGTCCGGGAACCTCGTATGCGCTTGGGTTTGCAGAACTCCTTGAAGCCATATGCCCCAGGATTCCTTTGCTAGATTTCGAACCCCTGCGTGCCTCGGTTTCCAGCGCTTGTAGGATCTCCCTTGCTCTATCTACGACTTCTAGGGGCAAACCTGCCATCGAAGCAACGTCAATGCCAAAACTCCCTTCGGCTACGCCCTTGACTACTTCCCTCAGGAAAATGATATCATCTCCGGATTTTCTGACTGTTACGTGGTAGTTCGAAATGCCAGGTTTTAGATCTGAAAGCAGAGTAAGCTCTCTATAATGTGTGGCGACTAGCCCTTTCGCTCCTATGCATTTCTCGTCCGCCAAGTACTCTACAACTGCCCATGCCACTGATAGGCCGTCGAAGGTGCTGGTTCCCCTCCCGATTTCGTCGAGTATAACGAGGCTCTGAGATGTAGCGTTGCTGAGGATTCTCGATACTTCACTCATCTCTGTCATGAAAGTAGACTGACCCAGAACAATATCATCGTACGCTCCAACCCTTGCGAAGATCTTATCGACACATGAGATGGAGCACGATTTACATGGTACAAATGATCCCATTTGGGCCATGAGTACTATTAGGGCTGATTGCCTGCAATAGGTAGACTTGCCACCCATATTTGGACCGGTGATGATAAGGACACGCTCTGTCTCATCAAGGGTTAAGTCGTTCGGGACAAAAGTGCCAGGCGGCAGAACCCTTTCTAGGACAGGATGCCTGCCGTCTCGGATCAAAAGCCTGTTATCATCCGTGATATCGGGTTTTACGTAGCCATATATGCTAGCGACGTAGGCCAGACTCAAAAGAACGTCGAGCTGCGCTATTGTGAGAGCAGTTTTTTGAATGTCTCTCATATAGGAGGCGACAGACTCTCGAATCTCGGAAAACACGCGGTACTCCTCTTTGAATAGTTTCTCCTCAGCACCTAGAATAAGGGTTTCCTTCTCTTTGAGTTCGGGAGTAACAAATCTTTCTGCAGATACAAGGGTTTGCTTCCTAATATAGTCACTGGGCACCAGGTGAAGATTAGCCTTTGTCACCTCGATATAGTACCCAAAGACTTTGTTGTAGCCTATCTTAAGAGACCTTATCCCAGTCCTTTCTTTTTCCCTGTCTTCCAAGTCTAGGAGCCATTTCTTTCCGCCTGTAGCCAAATCTCTCAATTCATCGATTTCCTTGCTGTAGCCTGGTTTAACCAAGCCACCTTCAGTTAAGGCGATAGGTGGGTCATCGACTATTGCCCTCCTTAGAAGATCCACAACTTCAGGGACTTCATCTAGGTTCTCAGTAATCTGGCGCAGTAGTGCAGAGGATGTAGGGCCCAGTCCCTTCTTAATGGATGGCACTTTTTCAAGAGAAGATGCGATGGATATTAGATCTCTGGCATTGCAAGTTCCGTAGGAAATCCTGGTTACTAACCTTTCTAGGTCCTTTACCCCTGAGAGTGAGGCCGCCAAGTTCTTCCGCAGACCAGAGTCCTGGTATAGTTCCTCAACTGCGGATAGTCTTTCCTCAATGGCAGTTTTATCTCTTAACGGTCGCTCTACCCATTTTTTCAGCAGCCTAGATCCCATAGTTGTACAGCACTTATCTAAAACCCACGTCAAGGAGCCGTACACTTCGCCACTGAGTCTTCGAGTCAGTTCCAAATTCCTCCGTGTAGACTGATCGAGCTCCAAGAAAGAATTCTTCAGGTAAAGAGTGGGTACCTTCAGGTGCGAAAGCTGGACCATTTGTGTACGCTTTAGGTACAAAAGAAGGCCTGAAAGAGCTTTTCTCGCGGATGCGGATAGTTCCAGAGTATCCCATTCCGAAGGTATGGGCGCTTCTTCATTACCTGAACCGAAGTCTTCGTCATCAAGAAATGTAACGAACAGCCCGGGCAGGTTATTGGCTATAGTCTTCACGAAACTCGTGTCCTTGAGGCTTGCAGGTAAGACGCACTCTTTCGGCAGCAATCTCACAAGTTCGTCTACTAGTCTGTCGCGGATCTGACTACTATCTGTACTGCCAGGCTCGTTGTCAAGACTTCCCAAAAGGATCTCACCTGTAGATAGATCGCATGAACATATTCCTAGTGATGCTTCTTGTCCTTTTGTTGCAACTAAAGGATAAACAGCAGTTATATAGCTAAACGAAGTGCCGTCGGCTCCTTCCCAGTAGGTACCGGGAGTGATGACTCGCACTACATCCCTTTGGACAAGGCCCGTCGCTGCGGCAGGATCTTCCATCTGCTCGCAAATTGCAACCTTGTATCCTTTTGAGACTAGTGTCTTAATGTATTCATCGACAGCATGATAAGGCACCCCGCACATAGGGGCCTTATTTCCGTTTCCGGCGTCTCTTGCAGTCAGGGCAATGCCAAGTTCTTTTGAGCCAATTTCGGCATCTTCAAAAAACATCTCGTAGAAGTCTCCCAGTCTGAACAAGAGCAGTGCGTCGCTATATTTCTCCTTGAGCGACTTATACTGGACCATCATAGGGGTAATGTATCTAGACAATATACCTATCCTCCGCTGATATTCATCTACAGTAGACAACTAAGCACTATCGAATCTTCCCTGTTCTGCGTCAACCAAGGGACCTTTGAGATACCATGTCCCCGTTTCCTCGATTCTAACGTTCACCATGTCGCCAGGTTTGGGGCCCGGGGTTGTGCACACCACCAGTTTGTTGCTTCGCGCACGGCCTCGTGAGTACTCGGTATGCTTCTTATCGAACCCTTCAATCAGGACTTCTTGAGTGCTTCCTAGTAAAGTCGAGTTTATTGACCTGGTTATTTCGTTCTGAAGCGCTACTAGTTCCTGTAGCCTTCTAGACTTGATCTCCCGCGAAATCTGATTCTTCATCCTCGCCGCAGGCGTATTTGACCTTGCAGAGTATATGAATGTAAAAGCTCCGTCGAAGCGGATTTTTTCAACTAGAGAAAGAGTTTCTTGAAAATCTTGATCGGTTTCGCCAGGAAAGCCTACGATTATGTCTGTGGTAATAGCAGGATTTGAAACCTCTTCTCTGATTAAGTCTACCAGGTCGCAGTAGTCTTGTATCGTATATCTTCGGTTCATCAGTCTGAGCATCCTATTGCTGCCTGATTGAACGGGCAGATGAAAGTGCTCACATATGTGTTGAGACTGACTTATGGTCTTTACCATCTCTTTGGAAAAGTCTTTAGGATGGGATGTGAAATATCGTATCCTAGCCAGGTCAGGGATTGTGTCAAGGTCTTGCAGCAATTCGGCAAACCCGTAATCGTGGTCAAGATCGAACCCATAAGCGTTCACGTTCTGCCCCAAAAGTGTGATCTCTGAGCAACCCGATTCAACAAGTTGTTTGACCTCTGAGATTATGTTCTGCGGTTCTCGGGATACCTGAGGCCCTCGTACGAAAGGCACCACACAGTAGCTGCAAAAATTGTCGCACCCGTACATTATGGTTACGTAAGCGCCGGGACCTTCCGATCTCTTTCTAGGTAGGTTTTCAGGTAATACCTGTGTAGATTCTTTCTTATGAGCCTCGGTCCTACTAGGCGAAACGGCAGTCAGAAGTCTGGACGATGGAAGACGCAAAGCCTCTTCAACAAGGTCTGGGATGCAATGAATGTTACCTGGTCCGGTCACTACTTTGACGTACGGCGCTCGTTTTTTGATCCTGTCGATATTCTCGGGGATTTGAGCCATGCATCCTGCCAGCACGATTACACGAGGTTCTGAGTTGCGCGACATGGCCGCGATCTCTCCAATCCTGCTCCATACTTTGGTTTCTGCCGACTCCCTGACGGCGCATGTGTTTACAACCACGATGTCTGCTTCGTCTACTGTATCGGCAGGGAAAAAGCCCTTAGCCAGAAGCAGTCCTTCAATTGTTTCCGAGTCCCTCTGGTTCATCTGACAACCGAAGGTCTCGATGAAGTATCTAAAAGTGCCAGTCAATCTCGTCACCTATGCACACTCCGTATCTCATATCTTGTTAACTATTATTATATGGGTGTTTTCCGAGGTGGACAAACTATATGTTTGTGTTCAGAGAAGCTTCTTCTATCCCTAGAACGCACTGGCTCACCAGATCGTCTACGTTGAGTTTCCGTTCTGCTGAAATGGCTCCTGCCATTGTCGGTCTCGTGACGGGATGTCTAGGAACAAATATGGAGCAGCAGTCTTCATAGGGCAGGCAAGATATGTCATATGTTCCAATGCTCCGGGCTGTATCTATGATTTCTGTCTTGTCGAAACAGATCAAGGGCCGTAGAACTGGAAACCCTGCCGCTTCTTCAATAACTGTTAGACTCTCTAGGGTTTGACTTGCCACTTGTCCGAGATTCTCACCAGTGAAAATGGCTTGTGAACCGGTTTTTTTGCAAAACTCAGTAGCAATCCTCATCATCATTCGCCTCATGGTCGTGACCCTGTAGTTTTCAGGGCAATCCTCGATGATCCGGGTCTGGATCTCAGTAAACGGCGCCACATAAAGGCGTAAGTTTGGGTTGAATTGGGCTAACGCCTTGCATATGTCTACTACCTTATCTCTTGATCTTTCGCCTGTAATTGGATAACTCCAAAAGTGCAGAGCGTTGATTTCAACTCCACGTTTCATGGCCATGTAAGCGGACACGGGGCTATCGATGCCTCCTGAGATCAGAACAGTCCCTCTACCTGAGACCCCTACTGGTAGCCCTCCGGGACCTGGTTCCTCGTTCACGTAAAGGTAGGTCTTTTTGCTGCGAATCTCAATGTGAAGCACGGTGTCGGGATTGTGCAAATTCACAGAAACTCCCGGTATGCTTCGTAAAACGGCGTCCCCTATCCTTTGGTTCATCTCAGGTGAAGTAACAGGGAAATCCTTGTTTGGGCGTTTTGTATTGACTTTGAATGTAGGCATTGCATCTTTCATCAGAGATAACGCCGCCTGTTCGATCTTTTCCATCTCATTTTCGACTACGACAGCGACACTTACACCAACAACTCCGGGCACCTTTGAAATGGCGTCCACGTAGGCTTGTTCATCTTCGTGATTAATTCCTATTACATAAAGTCTGCCCTGTGATTTTTCGACTTTTGCATTTCCCTTAGAGCAGGTCATATTTGCTAATGCGAGTTCTATGTTTCTGCACAGAGTGTCTTCAAAATAACTGCGATTTTGTCCCTTTAGTCCGATCTCACCGTAACGAACTAGCAGTACTCTTTCCATTTGATCTGCTCCTCGACGAATACATTTTGTGCGCCTAGATCGTTTTCTTGCGCCATGGTTTTAGTTCCTCTAGACAGTCTTCTAACGCTAGGATTGTGGTATCTACATCTGCTTTTGTAGAAAACCTCGACATGGAAAAACGTATGGCGGACCAGGCCTCGCTCTTAGTCTTTCCCATAGCTAATAGAACTGGGCTTGGTTCCTTCTTTCGCGATGAGCAAGCCGAGCCGGTAGATACAAGTACTCCTCTTTGCTCCAGACCGTGAACTATGGTTTCACCTCGGAAGCCGGGGAAAGAGAAATTCACAATGTGAGGAGAAGAACCATCGGGCCCTGCCCCATTCAATACTGCGTCCGGGAAAATGCCTGTTATTCCTTGGACGAGTCTTTGTCTCAGGTAATAGAGGTTAGTATTAGTCTCTTTTATAGTATTCTTACATAGTTGGGCGGCGATACCAAAGCCATGGATTCCGGCCACATTTTCAGTACCTGACCGCAGGTTTCTTTCTTGGCCGCCTCCAAATATCAAGGGTTTAAGAGGCGTTCCTTCGCGCACGAAGAGTGCGCCTGCGCCTTTTGGGCCGTGTATCTTATGTGAGCTCATAGTCAGAAGGTCTATCCCCCATGCTTTTGCGTTGATTTCGACCCGGCCAAGTCCTTGAACCGCATCTACGTGGAATCTAGGGCGTTTGGGACCCATTTGTGATAACAATATGCCAATGTCTCTGCATGGCTCAATTGTCCCTACCTCATTCTGTACCAGCATTATGGATACTAGGCTGGTATCGGGTCTTATGGATGCAATGACAGCTTCGGGAGATACAAGACCCTGTTCATCTACGGGTACGTAGGATACCTCGACTCCTGCGCGTTCTAGGTAATTTGCCGTAGCGCTTACAGAAGGATGTTCAACACAAGAGGTCACTATGTGGCGCCTATTGCCACCATAGGCTCTGAGGGTTCCAAATAGCGCCCAATTGTTGGCTTCGGTTCCTCCTGATGTAAAGTATACTTCAGTTTCATCGGCGCCAATGAGGGTGGCCACTTCATTTCGAGCCTGCCTCAAAAGCGATTCCGATTCGAGACCGAATCTGTAGAGTGACGACGGGTTTCCGTAAAGGTTTTCCTGGACAAAGGACATACCTTCTATTACTTCTGAACACGGCTTCGTCGTTGATGAGTTGTCCATGTACACATAGTTACTAGACTGTTTATTGACCTTGCCCAATTCGAATACCCCCATTGGGATTGTATCCATTCAATTGTATACTATACATGTTGTAAGGTGTATGTGAAGTAAAGTGTTGTTTGGGTCGTAATAGGTGGATACAAGGTCTTTATTACGCAGTATCAATTGTCTTATCTGGGG
The DNA here is from genome assembly GCA_018052455.1 of Candidatus Fermentithermobacillaceae bacterium. Classification (GTDB taxonomy): domain Bacteria; phylum Bacillota; class Sulfobacillia; order Fermentithermobacillales; family Fermentithermobacillaceae; genus UBA3907. The sequence continues at coordinate 119,468 of JAGPNE010000001.1, forward strand.
TGTGCAGACATGTGTGCCAGAGCCAAGAATGGAGTCTTTCGGCCAATCGGCAAAGCTATCTCAGACTACGCTCTTATTGGTGCCGGAGATAGGATCATAGTCGGCGTTTCAGGGGGAAAAGACAGCCTTTTCATGGCATGGGCCCTTTCTGACATCCTCAGTAGATCGCCAGTGAAGTTCTCAATTGAGGCGGTCACTATTGATCTTGGTGAACCATGGTCACTTGACGAGGCCTCTTTGCAATTTATCCGAGAATTTCTACAGGAAATCGGTGTTCCCTACTATGTTGTGCCCTCAAGTATCGCAAAAGTCGTCACGGAATACGAAAGTACAAAGACAAAGTGCTCCTTGTGTTCACGGCTCCGACGGGGATGTTTGTACAAAACTGCCCGAGAGATGGGCGTTTCCAAAGTCGCTCTTGCACATCACCTAGACGATGCCATCGAGACTTTGCTAATGAACATATTCTACCAGGGGAGAATAGACTGCTTTAGACCCAAAACGTTTCTTACGAGACAGAGGATAGAGGTTATTCGACCGCTTGTATATGTTGAGGAAAAACACATAGATAAAGCCTCCAAGAGGCTTGGACTGCCAGTTGCGCCTCCGGTTTGTACTATTTCAGGGAATACTTCTCGCCAGGCAATGAAGGACCTGGTTAGCAAACTGGAACTCACTATCCCTGGCGTCAGACACCAGATGATGAATGTCTTAAAAACGTTGTGGGAAGATGAAGGAATTGCAGCAAACTATGAGTAGAAACGCTAAGTTTACTTAGAAAGATGAGTTATGGTAGACTTGTCTGTGACGATTGTGTTTTCCATATTGTTATAGGAAGGTGCTGTAAATATGAATGATCTAACATCTCTTATGCGTCCCAAATCTGTTGCAGTGATTGGCGCGTCCAACACTCCGGGTAAGATCGGTTATGCAGTTGTCCGCAACATGATATCGTCCGGATTCAAAGGCGATATTTACCCCATCAATCCAAAAGAGGCCGAGATAGCAGGGCTCAAGGCATATCCATCAGTAGTAGACATTGGAAAGCCTGTAGACGTAGCAGTAATGTGCGTGCCTGCTAAAGCTTCTCTTTCAGTTGCCGAAGACTGCGGAAAGGCTGGGGTAAAACATGTTATTGTGATTACGGCAGGGTTCAAAGAAGTAGGTAAAGAAGGTCGTGAACTCGAGCAACAACTTGTTGATATCGCAGACAAGTATGGGATGCGGATAGTCGGGCCTAACGTGCTTGGAATCATAGATACTCACGCTCCATTTAACGCAACATTTGCTAGAGAGATGGCTCTTAAGGGCAATATAGCTTTCATCTCACAAAGCGGTGCGCTTTGTATAGCGATTCTAGACTGGAGCCTTAAAAATGGTTTGGGGTTCAGCCAGTTTGTTAGCATGGGGAACAAAGCAGACCTTAACGAGGCCGACTTTGTAGAAGTCGCCAGCAGGGATCCTGAGACCAAGGTAATCTGCCTGTACCTAGAAGACGTTGTCGAGGGTGAGCGGTTTATCAACGTCGCCAGGGAAGCTATTAAACGAATTCCTGTCATTGCCCTCAAATCCGGTGTGAGCTCATCGGGAGCAAAAGCGGCATCTTCACATACCGGGGCCCTGGCAGGTTCGGATACCGCATACAAGACAGCGTTCAAACATGCGGGAATTCTGAGAGCCTCAACCATGACCCAGCTTTTCGAACTTGCCAACGCTTTTACAACTCAGCCAATTCCCAAGGGCAAGCGAGTTGCAGTTGTCACAAACGCAGGTGGGTTAGGTATTGTAGCAATTGACGCTATCGAACTGGGCGGGCTTGAGGTCGCACGTTTCAGCGAAGACACAATTGCCCTGCTTCGTGAGAAGATGCCTTCAATGGCAAACATATATAACCCGATAGACGTCATCGGAGATGCGCATTATGACAGATACGAAGTAGCCCTTGATGCTGCGTTGTCAGATCCTAATGTTGACGCAGTTGCGGTTCTTCTTAGCCCCACAGCAGTTCTTGAAGTCGATAAGGTAGCCGAAGCTATAGTTGAAGCCAACAAAGAGCATCCGGAGAAGCCAGTTGTAGCTGCTTTCACAGGCGGCTTTACTGTTGAAGCCGGTGTGGAGTATCTAAAGAAACACGGCGTTCCGATTTTTGCATTCCCCGAAGAAGCTGTTTCTACTCTCATAGGCCTGACTCAGTTTGCTTCGTTGAGCCAGTCTATATCTGACGGTCAAGAGTGGCTATTTGACGACGTGAACAAGGACCGAGTGAAAGAGATCTTCGAGAGTGTTCGCAAAGACGGGCGTGACCTGCTTCTTAGCCCTGAGGCCGCCGAAGTTGCGGAGTGCTACAAAATTCCTGCGGCTCCGTCACGCCTTGCGACTTCAGAAGACGCAGCAATAAAGTATGCTGCTCAAATGGGCTTTCCTGTTGTTATGAAGATCTGTTCTCCTGATATCATGCATAAGACCGATATAGGAGGAGTAAAGGTAGGTCTCAGTTCTAATGATGAGGTAAAAGAGGCCTTCAACTCTATAATGGAGAACTCGAAAAAGGCTGCTCCAGATGCCAAGATATACGGTGTTGAAGTTCAGAAAATGATGCCCCAGGGTGACGAGGTAATCATTGGCATGATAAAGGATGCTACTTTTGGTCCAATGGTAGCTTTTGGGTCGGGCGGAGTGTTGGTGAACTTGCTGCAAGACGCTTCCTTTAGGCTTGCTTCAGGTCTTACAAAGCGTGAAGTCGACGAGATGATTACAGAGACCAAGGCATATACAATATTGAAGGGTTTCAGAGGAGCAGAGCCAGACGATATTCCTGCAATTGCCGAGGCCATAGGGCGCGTGGCTCAGCTATGCCGAGACTTCTCGGAAATATCCGAACTGGATATTAACCCTGTATTTGCATATCCGGATGGTTTGAGCGCACTTGACATAAAGATCAAACTGTCATAAGTCTAGTGAATTAGAAAGCCGGAGCGGAGATCAATAAGGCTCATCGCCGCCCCGGCTTTTTCTATCGTTCGCACTGTCTTCGCTATACAGACTATTTCCTGTTTTCTTGCGCTAGATCTCTTATACGCTGAACCGATTCGTAGGTTACCCCGTAGCTCCCTATTAGGGCTCCATATGGGCGATTATAGCTATGGAAATCAGAGCCTCCCGTAATTGCAAGCCCATGCTCCAAAGCCAAGGAAGTGTACTTGATCATGGCATTGCGGTCATGCTCGGGGTGGTATACTTCCAATCCCTGGAGTCCGCTTTCGATTAGTTCTTTGAGCAGATGATCCGCATTTGCCATACCGGGATGTGCCCAGACGGCAACGCCATTTGCTCTTCTTATGGCCTTAACGCATTCAGCGGGAGTCAAACGAAACCTTCCTACATAGGCCGGTTTACCTAGTCCGATGTACGTGTTGAAAGCCTCTCCTATGCTCCCTACGTAGCCTTCTTCAACCATTACTTCAGCTATATGAGGGCGCCCAACGGATTCTCCTTTTGCCCTGTCTAATACTTGGGAAATGTCAACGATAATTTCTTGATCTCTTAGTTTATCCAGAATAAGTTTGACTCTTTGAAGCCTCGTTTCTCTTAGCGAAGCGAGAAGCGACGCAAATTCTTGGCTTTTCGTTTCGCAAAAGTACCCAATCAGGTGTATCTCTCTGGTTTCCCATTCACTGTTTATTTCTATACCTGGGATGACTTCAATTCCAGAGGCAAGGAGTGTTCCATCAGCAAGCGAGGGATACAGCCTGGAGAGTTCGCTAAATCCGGCGATTGTATCGTGATCGCAGATTGAGATCGCTTTGAGATTAGCCTCTAAGGCAACAGACAATACTTCGAGGGGGGTCAGTTGCCCGTCTGATGCCACTGTGTGGATATGAAGATCACAACAATCGGAAGAACAACTCTTATGAGCAGCCACCCTGCCTTCCAAGTTTTGTTCTTCTTCAGCTAGTATATTGAAATTTCCGAGACACGCCTTGCTCAATTACCCCACTAGCTTCTGGGCCCGACGATAAGTTTTATGGCCGTTCGCTCCTGCCCGTTGATTAGAATATCCGTAAAGGCAGGGACACACACGAGGTCAATTCCACTTGGTGCCACAAACCCGCGCGCAATTGCAATTGCTTTTATAGCTTGGTTTACGGCGCCTGCTCCTATTCCTTGTATTTCAGCGTAGCCACGTTCCCTAACAACTCCAGCTAGTGCACCTGCAACTGCGTTGGGATTTGATTTAGAAGATACTTTGAGTACTTCGACAGGTGTGATATCTCGATGATCTGCATCAGCTACTCCCAATACTATCCCTCCAATTGTCGTATATTGTTCTAACTTAAGCGTGATAACCATTGATTTACCGTGGTTATGGCTGCCGAATGTTGGTGTATTTCCATTCTAATGGCAAACAGTAGTTTTGACAAGAAGTTTCTCGCTGAAATGAGCTAAAAAACTAGACAAAGCCATATTGGGTGATATAAAATTAAGGGTTACGAACTATTATCTATTCTCGAATAAGGATGCGCTCGATGTTCTCAGCCTTTCCAGACGAGCTTATCTTAGAAAAAACAGCGCACATCTGCTGTTTTCCTTTGGCTATTTCGTGTCGCACGGGCATCTGGGTCAAAAAGTGCTTCAGGATTATGTCTTTTTTTACTCCAATTACGCCTTCGTAACTACCTGTCATTCCGACGTCTGTTATGTAAGCAGTACAGTTTGGTAGGATGCTCTCGTCTGCAGTTTGGACATGTGTGTGGGTACCGAATAGTGCGCTTACCCTACCGTCAACATACCAACCAGCCGCTATCTTTTCGGAAGACGCTTCCCCATGGAAGTCTACGACAATTACAGGCGTGATAGTCTGCATTTTGGATATCTCCGAATCCAGTACTCTAAAGGGGCAGTCGAAACTCTGGGGCGAAAACACTCGTCCGCAGACATTTATAACCCCCACGGTGGTACTGTTATTGGCGACATACACCCCGGAGCCCCTTCCGGGAACACCAGGTGGGTAGTTAGCGGGTCTTATGATTCTGTCATCTTCATCTATGACAGAATAGATTTCTTTTTTGTCCCAGATGTGATTCCCTGAGGTGATAACGTCCGCACCCGCAGAAAACAGCTCGCTGGCCGTCTCTCTTGTAAGACCGGCACCTCCCGCGGCGTTTTCTCCGTTTACTATCGTAAAATCGACATCATAAGCCTTTATTAAGCCAGGCAATACTTCCTTCAAGTAATTCCTACCTGGGGAACCAACAACATCTCCTACAAACAGTAAATTCATGACAATACCTCACTTATCGAAAACGAGCACTTTCTCTCCCTCGCGCACCGCAACAAGTTGGCGCGCGCACTCAAGATTCTTTATATCCTCTAACAGTTCCTGCACGAAAAACCTGGCAGACCAAGACAACTCGGATTCCTCGCCTAAGGTAGAATCATCGAAGGCGGAAAACACTGCTACGTTTTGGGAAACCAGTGAGGTAGTCAGACTCAGCTCGCCAGTAGATAAAGATGCCACATCTCGTTCTACTTGAAACGAACACAATTCGTCCATTAGGTCCCAAGAGCAACTGATAGAACGACTCTCAATACCACAAAGAGAGTGATAGACTTCGACTGACTCACGGTAAAGTTTCTTTATTCGTCTTTGCTCTGTCTTTCCTATAGGACCCCGACACAAAAACACTAACGCCAACGTACGTTTCTTGGGGTCGAACATGATCCTTGATATCTGTGGAAAGGCTATCAAGAGGGTAGCCAATATTTCAATATCGCCTTGAGAGACAGACTTAGGACTCTTGTTTCCCATGCTCTACATCTACTCCTAAAACCACATTGCGGTTCATTGGTCATCTTAGAGATATGTCTGTTGACACCAAGCTGCCCAAATGTGTGAGCTTGGTGTCAACAGCCCACAAAACTCACTTCGCGAAGCCAACCGCTCTTGTTTCGCGTATAACTGTAACCTTAATCTGACCCGGATATTCGAGCTCTTTTTCAATCCTTTGAGCTATGTCTCTTGCTAGAGCAACAGAACCCAGATCATCTACGCGTTCAGGTTTTACCATTATCCTTATTTCGCGGCCAGCCTGAATTGCGTACGATTTTTCTACACCTTCAAAGGAGTTGGCAATTTCCTCCAACTTCTCTAGTCGTTTGAGGTACATCTCAAGAGTTTCACGTCGAGCACCTGGACGCGCTGCGGAGATGGCGTCAGCCGCTGCTACCAGGAATGCTTCGACGGTCTGAGGCTCCACGTCTCCGTGGTGCGCTTCTACTGCCCTAATGACCTCACCGGATTCTCTATACTTCTTGAGCAGGTTCACCCCAATTGCTACGTGAGATCCTTCGACCTCGTGGTCTACAGCCTTGCCTATGTCATGCAATAGCCCTGCTCGCTTGGCGACGTTTACATTTGCGCCTATCTCGGCGGCCATATTGGCGGCGAGCTGTGCAACTTCGATCGAGTGTTTCAAGACGTTTTGCCCGTAACTTGTTCTAAACTTAAGCCTTCCCAACAGTTTTATGAGTTCAGGATGTAGATTGTGAATGCTTAACTGTAAGGCAGCCTGTTCCCCTTCTTGCTTTATCATGGACTCTACATCTTTTTGTGCCTTCTCAACCATTTCTTCTATACGCGCAGGATGGATCCGGCCGTCTGCTACGAGCCTTTCCAAAGCGAGCCGCGCTACTTCCCGTCTCACAGGATCAAAGCCTGACAGTATGACTGCTTCGGGCGTATCATCAATAATGAGTTCTATTCCTGTAAGAGTTTCCAGAGTCCTTATGTTTCTGCCCTCACGTCCAATTATCCTGCCCTTCATTTCTTCACTTGGTAGCTCAACTACGGAAACCGTGTTTTCCGCGACGTGATCTGCGGCACATCTTTGAATTGCCAGAGAGATAATGTTACGTGCGACTTCGTCGGCTCTCTCTTTTGCTTGTGCTTCTGCATCTCGAATGATCCTGGCGCTTTCTTCCTTTAGGGTCTCTCGAACTTCTTGAAGGATCATTTCTTGTGCCTCATCAGTTGAAAGGCCAGATATCCGCTCAAGTTCCTTCATGCAATCTTCCTGCATTTTCTCGAGCATACGTTCTTTCTCAGTCAAACCTCGTTCACGCTTGGACAGGCTATCTTCCCTCTGAGTCAGTATCTCCTGTCTTCGATCCAACGATTCCTCTTTGCTTATTAGTCTTCGTTCTAGGCGTTGTATCTCTTGGCGTCGTTCTCTAATCTCCTTGTCAACTTCGTCTCTTATCCTCTGCGCGCTATCCCTTGCTTCGACAAGAACTTCCCGCTGCTTCGTGTCCGCACTTTTAGTGGCCTCTTCTATAATCCTCTTGGCTTCGGCCTCCGCAGACGAGATCTTCGCTTCTCCAATTATCTTGCGAACTAGGTATCCAGCGGCAGCCCCTATGATAGCTAGTAAAGCGCATAAAACGTATTTCACCCATTGTCACCTCCTCTATGAACACAAAAAGCCGAGCAATGCCCGGCATACTGGGTTAAGATGTGTCATATAGTTTTTATAAGGCTTGAGCGCTTATAAAGTCACACTAATCACAATGGCTACGTATACAACTAGGTTACATTGCTACGACGATAGCAAGTCGCCAAAAGCCCTTAATGCAAACTATAATCTCAACCTGGACTACGCGCTTTACTTTACGAGCCGCAAACAAAACCGCGCCTCTTATTGCATCGAACCTTCGCCAAAGACGCATCGCGCAGTAAATCTATCCAGGTACAATTCAACACTGACCCCAGTATTCGGGAATCTGCTCCCTACCAGATGCCTGACCGTATGCTCTTACTACGGCGTAAATAGTCTCACTAGTGAAACCCCGCCGCGCAAGCCATCCTGCCAGGCGCTGCACATCCTTAGACATCATCTTCGATTTGTTTTTCGCATACTGCTCGGCAGCTGCGAATGCTAGGGCTTTCTCATCCAACTCAGAATATGCCCTATCTACTAATTCCGTTGCTAGTTCCCTATCAAAACGTCTCTTGTCGAGTTCATACAAACATCGTTTCTTGCCGCACGGTGAATTGGATATCATTGTTTCCAAAATATCCGCAGCAAGAGACTTATCATCTATATAACCCCACTGCTCTAGTCTATCGATACACTCATCTATTTCTTCTGGAAGAAACTGTTTCTGCAATAACAAGAACTTCATCTGCCCCGAACTGACCTGTCGCCTTGACAGAATTCGCAAGGCAGCATTCATAGGAGTCTTACTTCCCATCAGAGTCACCTGACTTGTTCTCTCCCTCTGGTTCGCTGTCGGTTTCCGTAGGACCAGAGGAACCCACAGATTCTGGGCTCAACTTCTCCTTGATCTTTGATTCTACTTCTTTTGCGACCTCAGGGTTGTCTGCGAAGTACTGCTTCGCAGCTTCTTTGCCTTGCCCAAGTCTGATGTCTCCATACGAATACCAGGTTCCGGTTCTGGTAAGGACGCCCTGATCGACTCCTACGTCAAGAATCGACCCTTCACGGGAAATACCCTCACCGAATATGATGTCAAACTCTGCTTCCCTAAAAGGCGGAGAAAGCTTATTCTTCACTACCCGCACTCTTGTCCTGGCGCCTATAGTGTTCTGACCCTGTTTGAGGTTTTCTATGCGCCTAATATCGAGCCTTACGGACGAGTAAAACTTTAGTGCCCTTCCGCCAGGAGTAACTTCCGGGTTGCCAAACATGACGCCGATTTTCTCACGTATTTGGTTTATGAATATCACAGTAGACTTAGATTTTGAAACCACTGCTGTGAGCTTTCTCAAGGCCTGAGACATGAGTCTGGCTTGCAAACCCATGTGAGCATCTCCCATCTCTCCTTCAAGCTCTGCACGCGGCACCAAAGCTGCGACAGAGTCAACTACGATGCAGTCTACCGCGCTGCTCCGAACCAGAGCCTCAACTATCTCCAGAGCCTGTTCGCCCGTATCCGGTTGAGAGATGAGCAAGTTGTCTATGTCGACCCCAAGTCTTCTCGCGTACAAGGGATCCAAAGCGTGCTCAGCATCTATGAATGCGGCTATCCCGCCGGCTTTTTGCGCTTCAGCGATAATGTGCAGCGCTACCGTAGTCTTTCCAGAGCCTTCTGGGCCGTATATTTCTACGATTCTTCCACGGGGAATACCCCCGATTCCTAGAGCAATATCCAGTGCCAGGGCGCCGGTTGGAATTACCTCAACCGCCATCCTTTGAGAAGCTTCGCCAAATCTCATTATTGAACCTTTTCCAAACTGCTTCTCTATCTGAGATACCGCCAACTCTAGGGCCTTTTCTTTTTCCAACATTAGTTTTTCCACTCCTTAGAGTCGCCTGTCAACCCTGGCAGTCATTCTTTACTGAGTATAACATTAAGCAAACGTAACGGGCAATCATATTACACAAATGTTCGTCTACCCTGTTTTTGCCCTAGAAGATGCTCGGAAAGTAAGGAATAGACTGGTCCTTTGGAGGATAGCTTACTTTCGATGAGTGTGACTTTGTCGGCCGTCCATGAAAGCGCGATTCCTCTTCTTGTTTCACAGGTATATTCAGTTCTGAAATCCGCATAGATATCTTGCCACAGTTTCCTTTCGTCAACTTCTCCGGTCACCTGAGACCTTTCACTGTGTTTGCGTCTTGCAAGGGTTAGGTGCGGATGAAAAGACTCCTCCTTTTCAAACCCTAGGTTCACAAGCCGCGATTGCAGGTTAAGCGCTAGGGCAGAAACCTCGTCGTGTCCTTGAGAAAGCCCAATATAAAAGACCCTAGGCCTTCCCTTCGCTGGAAATGTACCAGCATTTCCCAAGGAGATATCAAACGGTGGAGTTATCTGGGCAATTCCATCAATTATCTCTGATATGTCGGGAATTAGAGATTTGCTAACGTCATTCCCTAGAAACTGGAGCGTCAGGTGAAGGTTCTTTGCATCCACAAAACGGCAGTTAGTTAGATGTTTACCAGCCTCTTGGGAAAAAGATGCCAGAAAATCTCTTACTTCATCGGGCACAGAGATGGCTATGAAGCCTCTAAATGTTCTATTTTCCATTCCTAGTCACCTCGCTTACTCAGCCAATCCTACAAGAAATCTATAGAGCACGCACAATGCCTGTTGAGCTGCATAGGATCTGGTTCTAGATCTGGTGCTAGGATAGAGGATTCTTTCAACAAGATTTCCTTGTTTGTGGTCTAGGCCGATATATACAGTACCTACAGGTTCACTCTCTGTACCGCCATCAGGGCCTGCAAATCCCGTGGTCGAAAGTCCCAAGTCAGCTCCTGCCAAGAGCCTTATGCTCTGGGCCATACCCTTTGCTACCTCCTCGTTCACCGCTTGGTTCTCGTTTATGAATTCAAACGGGATCCCAAGGTTCGACGCTTTGACGCCGGGGTCGTACGCAATCATCCCCATTTTGAAGTACTTTGAACTGCCTGGAACCTCAGTTACCCTGTAGGATACCAAACCGCCTGTTACGGATTCCGCCACCGCCAATGTAAGGCCTCTCCGAGAAAGTATGCGGCCTATGACCTCTTCCAAGGTCTCGTCATTTGTGCCGTAAATATAGCGTCCTAGTCGTTTGCGCACCTCTTTTTCCATATTGGCAATCATTGCAGTCTGTTCATTCTCGTCCCTTCCCCTAGCAGCTATCCTAAGCCGCACTTGTCCGATTCCCGTGTAAGGAGCAACAGACGGGTTGTCACTTTTCATCAAATCACTGACTGCTTCCGCCACTTTTGCTTCAGGTAAGCCTACAATGTTGAGATTCAGATACTTGATAGGTTCAAGGTCGTGGTATTTCTGTCTGATGAGAGTGATTACGTGGTCCTCAAACATGGGTTTCATCTCAAATGGAGGACCCGGTAGTAGTATAGCAAGTTTGCTATCGATGACGACGCCTTGCCCTGGCGCCGTTCCGACTGCGTTAGGTATGAAAAAGCCACCATCTATGATATATGCTTGCTTCCTGTCGGAAGGGCTAGGTACTCTATTGCGCCTACGCAAGGAGGATTCTATGCTTCCCCATGCTTCCTCTGAGAAAACTAGACCTCTCCCCAGGGCTGTTGCAAGGCATTGGGCGGTAACGTCATCGTCGGTAGGTCCTAACCCGCCTGTAGACAACACGATATCTGCTCTCTCGATAGATTCTTGGAATGCTGACGTGAGTCTTTTTGGGTTATCTCCTACTGTAACCCTTCGATACACGTTTACTCCTATGTCTCTCAAACGAGAAGAGATGTATTGAGCATTTGTATCCGAGATCTCGCCAAGCAATAATTCTGTCCCTACAGATAATATTTCTGCTTCCATTAGTAGCACCTCCTGAGAACGTGCATTTGCGCATATCTAATTCTACTGCTTGTCTAGGAAAGTTTCCTCACTTTCAGTATTTCGAAGGATAGCGCATTGGTGTGATAGAATATATATCAAACAAATGTATGATTGGTCCATATAGCAAAAGAGATAGCGGCTGGTTTGCCTTAAGGAGGATTTCTCCACATGAAGAAAACGGTTGAAGATGTGTTGGTTGAGTTGCGCAATGATCCGAGATTCGCGAGTTGCGTGACTGCTTGGCATCATTTTCCTCCAACTGCCGGGGATTATTCGGATATTCCGGATGCGATTCATCCATCATTGAAACAGGCGCTGGCAAACAAAGCGATGAACTCGCTTTATACTCATCAGAAAGAGGCGTATGAGCGAGTCATAGAAGGCGAGAACATATGTGTGGTAACGCCGACGGCGTCAGGTAAGACTATGTGCTATAATCTACCAGTGCTAGATGCCATACTGAAGGACCCTAGGAGCCGGGCACTGTATTTGTTTCCCACCAAGGCTTTGGCTCAGGATCAGTTGGCCGAGATCGAGGATATGTGTGCGTCGGGCGCGTTCTCGGTAAAGAGTTTTACCTTTGATGGAGATACGCCAACTTCCAAAAGGCGTCTTGCCAAGCAAGTAGGGCAAATAGTAATCACAAATCCAGATATGTGCCACCAAGCGATTTTACCCCACCATACCACATGGGCTAGGTTATTTAGATCTCTGAAATATGTAGTCATAGATGAAATGCACAATTACAGGGGTGTTTTCGGCAGTCACGTTGCAAATGTGCTCAGGAGGCTCACAAGAATCTGTGAGTTCTACGGTGCATCACCGCAGTTTATCTTGGCGTCTGCTACTATCGCGAATCCGGGTGAGCTCGCTGAGTCTTTGATAGGCAAACCTGTAACTGTAATAGATATAAACGGAGCCCCTTCTTCTGACAAGGACTTCATCTTTTACAACCCGCCTGTCCTTGATCCAGATAATTCGACTCGCCAGTCATCGATAGATGCCGCGCACAAGATATCGTCTCGTTTTATCAGAAACGAGATTCAGACTCTGGTGTTTGCAAGATCTCGTATGGCTTGCGAACTGCTTGTCCAGTATCTGCGTGACTCGTATAACAGTGATTTTGAGAAGGAAAAGGTCCAAGGTTACCGCGGGGGGTATCTACCAAATGAACGGAGAGAAATTGAAAAAGGTCTTCGTGAAGGGAGCATCGTGGGCGTTGCGGCAACAAACGCCCTCGAACTCGGGATAGATATAGGCAGGCTTGATGTTGTGGTGATGTCAGGTTACCCTGGAACTATAGCGAGCACCTGGCAACAAGCGGGCAGGGCTGGTAGAAGGCAAGGCAAGTCTGCAGCATTTCTGGTTGCCAGCGGCTCTCCCCTCGACCAGTTCATGATTAACAATCCCGAATACTTTTTTGCTCAGACACCAGAGTATGCCCTCATAAACCCGAACAATCCATATATCCTCGGTGAACACGTTAAGTGCGGAGCTTATGAGCTTCCTTTCGACGAAAGCCCTGAATCTTTGTTAGGCTTTGGCGGGATAGGTATTGAGCATATACTTGACCATCTGGTAGAAGAAAAAGTCCTGTATAAAAGCACTTCTAGATGGAACTGGTCGTCAGATTCGTTTCCAGCAGCTGCTATAAGTCTGCGTTCTGCATCCAATGATAATTTTGTGGTAATTGATACCACCCAAGGATCTGAAGTCATAGGAGAGGTGGACTGGGCTTCTGCCCCCATGCTTATTCACGAACAAGCTATCTACATGCACAAGGGCCAGCAGTACCACGTGATTCGCTTAGACTATCCATCGAGAAAGGCTTACGTGAAGAAAGTCGATGTTGACTACTACACAGATGCAAACTTGGCTGTCGCGGTGAAGGTGATTTCCGTTGACGCGGCCAGAAATGATTTGCCATTTCAGTCCAAATTTGGTGAGGTTTCTGTAACGGCAGTTGCCACAATTTACAAAAAAATAAAACTATACACCAATGAAAACGTGGGTTCAGGGCAGATCAGTATTCCGGATATGAATATGCATACACAAGGTATGTGGTTTAGTATTCCACAGGCTATTTCCCGACTTGTAGATCCGCATCTTATGGGCGGAATTCTCTCGGGTTTTGCGAACGTGATTCTCAACATTGCACCTCTTTTCTTAATGAGCGACAAGAACGATCTCGGCGTTGCGATTGAGGTTCGCTCAAGCTACGACGGATTGCCGACTGTATACCTCTACGACTCTTATCCTGGAGGTGTAGGGTTGGCCGAAAAAGCTTTCGATCTTCTTCCCCACATCCTCAAGGCTTCCTATGAGTTGATGGTTGCTTGTCCATGTTCAGATGGTTGTCCGGGTTGCGTTGGACCCAAAGAGGAAATCGGAAGCGGCGTCAAATCCTTGTGCCTAGATTTGCTTAGGACCATGCTTGAAGAGGTAGGGTCATGACTAATAGGGATATTGTAGAGAGACTAAGGGATCTCATTAAGGAGATCGAGAAGAAGGAAAAGTTCTCCTCGGCATCGGCAGATGAAGGGACTTTAGGTCTGCCTGTGTCACAGGTGAGCTACAAGGAAAGGCCACCAAGCGTTGGCCGAGGAAATGTCTCCGACAAGTATCCTGCTTCCGAGATGGATGTTGAAACCTATGATGGCTTTTCTGTGTACACAAGTTGTTATGATATGGGCTGTTTGCCCTGGTTCTTCCCTGTTGAGTCCGAAGTTGTCAGGTTTCTTGTGGGTTACGAGCCTATGGTTACTACCGGGAACTCGGATAAGATTCTTTTTTTGGACATAGAGACCACCGGGCTTTTGGGCTCTGGAACCCTATCTTTCCTAACAGGTTTCGGAAGGTGGAAAAACTCCCAGTTCGAAGTCGTGCAGTATTTTTTGGCTGACCGAGAGAAAGAACGGCTTATGCTTCAGCACATTGCAAGGCTTGTGAAAAAGGACACGGTCTTGGTCACTTTCAACGGCAACTCGTTTGACATACCAGTCTTAAACAGTAGGTTCATATTAAACGGTCTCAGCCCAGAAACAAGCGGTGGGGGCATCTCTGCCCATATAGATCTTTTTTCTATAGTCCGCAAGTTTGGGAAACATCCCATCTACGGCCTTAGTTTGAAGGAATCTGTGACGCGTTTCATAGGTGCAACTCGCTCTGACGATATTCCAGGGCACCTGATACCCGCACTTTACTTCATATACGAACAAGATCGAGACATCACTATCCTCGAGCAGGTATTTGCCCACAATTCTATGGATATTCTTGACATGGTGGGTCTGTTGAGGATCCTTGGCGAAGTTTGTTTGAGAGGTCCTGACATTTGCGACGATCCTTTTACGTTAGCAGGTGTAGGCAAGTTTCACTTGCAAAAAGGAGATGTTGACCGTGCCAGGCAGTATATGCAGGCTTCTTACGATGGGTTTGATAGAAAAGGCATTAGAAGCAAAGCAGGGTACACAAACATGAGGCGGCTAGCAAGTGTGATGAGGAAAGAAGGAAACTGGGATGAAGCTTCGTCCATCTGGGACGGCCTCATAAGAGAAGGGCAAGGAATTCCAGAAGACTACCTATGGCTTGCCAGGTACTACGAGGTCGTTAGTCACGATATCGCAAAGGCTCTTGACGTAGTACAAGACGCTGTTGCGTTTTGCCAAAACCTGCAAAAACCCATCCCCAGATCTGTTTTATCCAGAAAGCGACGTCTAGAGAAACTCCAATAGCCATACCGCTGAAGCACAGAATCACAGGTCTTCGTTATACTTAAAGACCAGATCCTTTACAGGACCGAAGACGCCACCTACCCCGAGATCTTCCCCATTCACAGAAATTGTTAGTACCCAAGGTCTCCCGGCTCTTACGCGCAGTTCCTTTTCTGCCGACAGTTCAATGGTCTCGTTAGAACCCATGGTTTTCTCGGCTACGACCTCGCCATCTGCTTCTGCTTTGATCCAACAACTAACGTCTGAACCCGAAATTGTCTTCAAAACAATATTCATAGGAGATTTATTGGTTTCAAAAACGCTTGACCCTGTACTCGTATCAGTTCTCACCACTTTTACAGGTTCTTCTGGGGGCTCTTCTTCAGGAGTTTCAGGAGGTGTTTCGGGAAGACCGTTATATCCTGGGCTGCCGTTATCGCCCGTTTCCTTTTGAGACCGGTAGTAGTTTAGTCCCTTCCATATCCCCCATACTGCCAAAAGGATAATTGCGAGCACGATGATTGTATTCATGGTTTTTGCTGACCTTCTACGGCGCTTTGCTTTCTTGGTCTCGGACTTTCGCCTAGTGCGAGAAGCGCTTTTGTCCTCTTTGACGGCTACTTTGTCTGTCCTGGGTTGCTCGACGCTCTTCGCTTTCTCACGTTCGCCAGTTTTTGCTTCAGTTATCTCCCGATATCTCTTTGAGAATTCGAGACCGTCTAGCCCGAGAAAATCGGCATACGATTTCAAAAAGACCCTGAAGTACGCTCTTCCAGGAGAAATGTTATCGTTCCCCGATTCCATTGCCATAAGATAGACCGAGCGTATTTTGGTTTCTTCTTCAACGTCCTTAATGGATAAACCCAAGCTCTCCCTCTGAGCCCTCAGGATTTCTCCTAATTCGCGCAGTTTTTCATCGGGCATACTCTACACCTTCCATTTTGTTTTCACGGCTTTAGTCTTGTAAGCATCCTCGGGAAGGGGATAGTCTCTCTAACGTGCGGTAATCCGCATATCCATGCTACGACTCGCTCTATCCCCATTCCGAAACCGCTATGGGGCGTCGAACCGTATTTCCGCAAGTCTAAGTACCATTCATAGTCTTCAACCGGCAGGCCGTGTTCATGGATTCTTTGAAGAAGGAGGTTGTAGTCATGTATTCGCTCGCCCCCACCAATAATCTCTCCATATCCTTCCGGGGCCAAAAGATCCGCGCCCAAGACAGTCTCGGGATTATCGGGACTCGGTTGCATGTAAAATGCTTTTATCTTAGTAGGGTAGTGAGTTACGAACACTGGTTTGGCAAATTCGTTAGCAATTGTTGTTTCATCGGCTGCCCCGAAATCATCGCCCCAGCAGAATTCCATTCCCTTGTTTGTAAGTAGATCTACTGCGTCAGTGTATGTCAGCCGCGGAAAAGGTGGCTCTACAACAGCAATCATTTCAGGATCTCTTCCGATTTCAGCCAGTTCGGATTCACAGTTTTCCAATACCTGTTTTACCACATATGTGACCATTTGTTCCTCTAGCAGTAGCATCTCTTCGAAAGTCATGAATGCAGCTTCTGGTTCAACCATCCAGAACTCAATCAGATGCCGGCGAGTCTTGGACTTTTCTGCTCTGAAAGCAGGTCCGAAGCAGTAGACCTTTCCAAACGCACCTATGGCAGCTTCGTTGTACAGTTGCCCGCTCTGGCTAAGATATGCTTTTTCTCCAAAATAGTCTGTAGAAAAAAGAGTAGTTGTGCCTTCGCAAGCTGAAGGAGTGAGAATTGGAGCATCCACATTAACAAAGTCTTCGTTATCTAAAAACTCGCGACATGCTTTAATGATCTGCGCCCTTATAGCAAGAATAGCCCTTTGCCTTGGAGTCCTTATCCACAGGTGTCGGTTATCGAGAAGAAATTCCACCCCGTGTTCTTTTAGGGTAATAGGGTAATCGTCAAAAGCTTCCGAGACGATCTCGTAATGAGTCATGCCTAACTCGTATCCGCCTGGCGCTCTGGAATCTTTCTTAACGAGTCCTTCGACTATCAGCGAAGATTCTTGATTGAGTCTATCTAGTTTGTCGAAGGCTTCCTGGCCTATGTCGTTTACTGAAGCGACGCACTGAATCAGTCCGGTGCCATCTCTTAGTATAAGGAAAATGATCTTGCCTGAGGACCGCTTGTTGTACAACCATCCCTTCAAGCGCACCTGATGGTTCTCGTATGACCCGACTTTGCTTACAGAAGTACTGTGAACGAGTTGTTTGGTATTAGCGTTTACATCGGACACTTTTTTGCATCTCCTTGTGTTCTCACTGCAGCTGCTGTAATTGCTCAAGAACCCTGCCTAGCTCTTCCATAATCTCCCCATAGCCAGCCCAATCGCCATTCTTGATGCGGTCTTGTGCCTCGAGCCATAGATCGTTAGCCCGGTTGACTAGACTAGATATATCGTGAACTTCCCCTTCTCCCCCCGGTGTAGGTTGGACTGTAGACCCCAATAGCTGATTCAGCCCTTCTTCGATTGTGTTAGCCATTACAACCTTCCCGCTAGCGTACATTAGAACGCGTTTGAGCTCCGGTATTTTTACCTTTTCTGCCTGGATGTAAAGGGGCTCCACGTAGAGGAACGAACCGTCCATTGGGATAATCAGAAGATTCCCTCTGACTACTTGTGAACCTACCTGTCCCCACAAGGTCATTGCTTCCGAAATGTCAGGATTTTGGGATATTAGCGATTCCACCTGCATCGGCCCTGGTACGTGCTTATCCTTAGGCAGCCTGTAGAGCAGCATTTCGCCGTAGTGCTGTGCATCGCATCTTGCTGCTAACCACGCAGTCATATTTGGCTTGCCTCTAGGTGTGAATGGCAGCATTTGAACATACTCAAGTTCGCTTTCCATGGGAAGAGCGAGTAGAAGATAATAGGGTTGGACAGTTACCTCCTGAGTTCCGTACATTTCCTTTGGTATTTCCCAATAGTCTTCTTTGTTGTAATAGACTCTGGGATCAGTCATATGATACGTTGTGAACATTCTTGCTTGGATCTTGAACATGTCCTCTGGAAAACGAACATGTTTAAGTACTTCCGCTGGCATTTCCTCTAGAGAAGTTGTGAGCTCTGGGTATATATTTTGATAAGTCTTGAGAATTGGGTCTTCACTGTCGGCACAATAAAACGTGGTGTGCCCGTTGTATGCGTCAATTACTACCTTGACCGAATTACGTATATAGTTTACTCCGGTTACGCTGTCCGGTTGGCTGTAAGGATACTTTGTAGAAACAGTATATCCGTCAATAATCCAGTAGAGATTGCCGTTTGCCAAAACCAGATACGGATCGCTATCGTACTCTAGAAATGGTGCGATTGTCTCTGCAATCTCGGTTATATTTCTATTCATAATAACCCGCGAATCAGGTGTTATTGCACCTGAAACCAGTATCTGATAGTCAGTAAACCGCAGAGTAAAAGCAAGTTTCCGGAGAAAACCTACTAGCGGGATACCTGCACTGCCTTCGTAGAACGTTGGCTCAATGGTTTCTGCATCTAGTCGTGGATAGTCAAATTCAGGTTCTTTGGTGTTTACAATAATGTAGTGGTTAGTCAATTCTCCAAAGTATATTTCAGGACGCTCTAGGACAAGGTCAGTTGTTGTTTTGGGTGGCACGTCCATAAAGTAAAAATCAGGCATGCCTTCCTTGGTTACGTCGCGAACCGGACTCATCACCAGGCCGTATCCATGGGTGTACTTTAGGTGCAAGTTTACCCAAGTCTTTGCTTCTTGCGGAAGAAGATTAACATCCAATTCTCTTGGCGAAAGGGCAACCTGCCGGGGCCTACCGTTTACAAGATATCTATCAATGTCTACGTCGTTGAATTTGTAGTACATTCTAATTTCTTGTATTTGGCTGAAAGTATCTTTCAATACTCGGTAATCCCATAGCCTTAAGTTGTCAACGCTCTGCATGTTGTTGAGAACGTCTTCTTTGGTTAGTTCGTCCTCAGCTGGATAGTCTACTATTTGGATCTCATCCAGTCCGAAAGCATTCCGGGTAAACTCAATATTTGCTTGTATGAATGGTACCTCATACGCGATTTCATTAGGTGAAACTGTAAACTGCTGCACAAATGCAGGATAGGCAGACCCAAGTGCAATAGACATTACGACAATTCCTATGACTGCATATCCTACCCACCTGAAATTCCGCATTACTAGCCCAAGCAACGAGAACACAACTCCCGCTATGGCTACAACCATCAGAGCTTTGTAAGCAGGAACCTGGGCGTGGATGTCAGTGTAAGAAGCGCCAAAGGCAGCGCCCCTAGGTGAGTACATTAGGTTCCAGATGTGGATCTGATATTGCCATACCTGCAGGGCAAACAAGACTGCAGCAAGCACCGATATATGGGAACGTGCCTGTTTTGTCATTGAGAGTCTTCTGTTTGTGAAGCGCAGGTCACCGAACAGATAATAAAGAAATCCAGCGAATATCAGTGCGATCATGAATGCAATCCACAATTGATCCTGGACAAACTCATAAAAAGGGAGGCTGAAAACATAAAAACCTGCATCTTTGCCAAAGAAGGGGTCTTTTATATTGAACTCAGTCGCATTTATGTGTTTCAAGACAGTCTGCCAGTTCTCGAATCCGGTTAGTCCTCCAAGGACCCCTACTATCCCGGCGACCACTAGAACTATCAGAGCGATTCTTCTTGTATCGGAAATAGTTACAGGGGTGACTACTCCTCCTGCTATGTTTAGGACAGATCTTCCCCTGATAGGGACTCTCAAATTGATAAACACGATGGCAAAGAACATCAACGCTGTTCCTAAGGCTACACCCCACTTGGCTCTGAGTGTGGTCCAGAATACAGATCCGTATCCCATCTGCTCAAACCATAATAGACTAGTGTAAAACGTTGCCGCCCCGGATGCCGTAAGCGCTACAGCGACGGCGATGCCAACAATGATCCAAAACCATGTGCGTGCACTCATTAAAAACTAAGCCTCCCTCCTTCTAAAGGTGCCTAGGCATTCGTTCCTGGAAACGGCGAGTCCCCACTTTTGAATAATGCAATTGCCTATACGTGCATTATCGCATAAAAGACTCACCACAATAAGAGACAACGGCATAGTCTCTCGCCTTTTTTACAATCTATTATAGAGTATACAAAACTTTTCTATTAATATGCTCAGGTTTCCTTCAACCAGGCAAAAAAGTCTGAGGGCAGTTTTTTGGACCGTAAGATGCCCCCAAACTCTTAGCCCCGCTATCTAGCAATAACCATCATCCATATCATCTCAGCATAGGCATCTTGATTTTGCCTTCTTGGGCAGTTTTGACAGCTGTCTCATATCCTGCGTCGGCGTGGCGAACTACGCCCATGCCAGGGTCAGTATTAAGAACCCTGGAGAGCCTCCAATCTGCTTCGTCGGTACCATCTGCGACTATGACCATACCGGCATGTATAGACAGGCCTATTCCTACTCCACCGCCGTGATGCACAGAAATCCAGGTGGCGCCGTTTACCGCGTTTATAAGCGCATTTAGTATGGGCCAGTCTGCGATCGCGTCTGAGCCGTCTTTCATTCCTTCGGTCTCACGATAAGGCGACGCCACGGAGCCTGTATCCAGGTGATCTCTACCAATTACAATTGGAGCCTTCAATACGCCACGCCTAACCATATCGTTGATTTTGAGCCCGAACTTCACTCTTTCTCCATAGCCTAACCAACATACTCTAGAAGGAAGCCCTTCAAACGGTACATATTTCTCGGCCTTTGTTATCCAGCGCTTTAGGCCAGCGTTTTCAGGGAAAAGTTCCAAAACAGCTGCGTCGGTCTTGATGATGTCTTCTGGATCTCCAGAAAGAGCTGCCCACCTGAACGGCCCTTTGCCTTCGCAGAACAAAGGTCTTATATACGCAGGAACAAATCCGGGATAAGAAAACGCATCTTCGTATCCCGCTTCTTTTGCCTGGCCGCGCAGATTGTTACCGTAGTCGAATACTATGGCGCCGCGCTTTTGCATCTCGACCATTGCTTGACAATGACGCTTCATGGATTCTTTAGATCGACGCAAATACTCGGAGGGGTTTTCTTTTCTCAGAGCCAGAGCTTCTTCATAGGACATTCCGCCCGGTACGTAACCATTGAGAGCATCGTGAGCCGACGTTTGGTCAGTAACCACGCAAGGGATAACGCCGCGCCTTATAAGCTCGGGATAGACATCGGAAGCGTTTCCTTCCAAGGCTATTGAGATAGGTGTACCTGCATCAAGGTGTTTCTGAGCGATATCTAGGGCGTCATCGAGATCTTTGGCGCACACATTCACATACCCGATTTCGTATCTCCTTTTTATGCGTTCTGTGTCTACTTCGACAATTATGCCTACTCCATCGTTCATTGTGATGGCTAATGGCTGTGCTCCTCCCATTCCTCCTAGGCCAGCGGTAAGGACCAATCTGCCTTTGAGACTTCCGCCAAAATGTATGTTGGCAAGAGATGCCAAGGTTTCATAGGTGCCCTGGAGTATCCCCTGTGTTCCAATGTATATCCAGCTTCCGGCAGTCATTTGTCCGTACATGGTCAGGCCTTTTCCCTCGAGCTCCCAGAAGTTCTCCCATGTAGCCCAGTGAGGAACTAGCATTGCATTGGAGATCAGGACCCTTGGCGCATATCTATGGGTCGGGAATACGGCTACTGGCTTTCCCGATTGAACTAACAAGGTTTCGTCATCTTCAAGATTCCGAAGCGCTTCTACTATGGCCTCATAACATTCCCAATTCCTAGCGGCCTTTCCCGTGCCGCCGTAAACTATGAGTTCCTCGGGTTTTTCTGCATTTTCGAGGTTGTTCATTAGCATGCGGAGCGCTGCTTCTTGTTGCCACCCCTTGCAGGTTAGCGTGTTCCCTCTGGGGGCTTTGATAGGTTGTTTCATTGAAGATTGTCCTCCTTTTGAGTGAGCATCCTAGACTCATGAGTCTTTGGGTTCTCGTAGTCTAGTTTCTCATACCTAACACTTAATGAACTTCTCCACTATATCCTTAACTCCTTCTGCATAGGGTTTTTTGGATACATACGGTACGGCCTTCTTCACAACATCCTGAGCGTTTGATACTGCGCCTTTCATCCCAGACCACATGAGCATATCTAGATCGTTTAGTCCGTCGCCTACCGTAAGGATGTCTTCTTTTCGTATACCCATGTAACTGGAAAGAAAGGCTAAAGCGTTTGATTTTGACACCCCGACAGGTTGGATTTCTATGAGATGCGGCAGGCTTTTTAGTAAGGTTACACCATGCCACATAGAGTCGAGATGGCACAGCAACGTGTCCGCATCCTCAGGTGGCACCCTTACCACAATCTGGGTTGGGCAATTCTCAACGGTGCAGACGGAACTAACAACCTCTATCGGGAATTGTAGAACTTGCGAATACCTCTGAGTTTCTGGGCCTTCAAATTCCGTGTACATGTGTTTGCCAACCAAGAAATAAAACGGATAACCAAGCTGTCGGAGTTCTTCTGCGATAAGTAAGGACGTTATTTTATCTACTGTCTTTTCGTAGATTGGAGACTTTCCGAGCTCAGCAATCAGGGCTCCTCCGTTGGCTATAGCTGGCTGGTCAATATTCAGATAGGCAAGATACCTCTCGGCGGCGCCAAAAACTCTACCTGTGGCTACGGTTACTTTGATTCCTTGCGCCTGGCAATACTCTACGGTTTCTCTTGCCGTGTCAAGTCCTCCGTCCATAGGACCAAGCAGGGTGCCGTCGAGATCACATACAAGTAGTTTCAGACTACCTTGCTTAGTCATTTCCTACATCTCCATCCAACGTAGACTCTTTGGATCTCGTGTCTCTAGGTGCTATTTGTCAGATACGTTTATGAGTTTTGGGGCCAATTTCTCAATGGTCTCTTGCATTTTAAGTGCCACCTGTTCGGCGCTTTCACAAGCAGATAGTGTGGCAATGTAATACACGCAGCAGTCTCTTATGCCGAAAAAACCTGGACCTTTCATCTCAGCATTTCTCTTGAGCAGGTATTCCATGAGAGGCAGCGAAGTCTTGCGCTTGCCAAAAAGCTCAATTACTGGCAACTGCAGGATGGTTTTTCCGTCTTCGGCACTAACGCATATTTCACAATGCCCTTTTTCTACCTTCAGGAAATCAGTGTTTTCGGTTATGATCGAAAACCCCAGATCTTCGAAGGCTTGGCGATCTATCCCAACGTTCACGCCTTGTCACCCCTTTACCTCTTCTAAGGATATAATATCAGTAAACGCGAGTTTGGGGATGGAAGGTGTGATGTTTTGGACGGAATAACTTTGCACGCCTTGCAGTGCGAGATCAACAAATACCTGCCGCTTAAGGTACAGAAAATATACCATCCAAAAGACAAGGAACTCGTTTTCGGACTCTGGAGTTCGGATACAAGAAAAGACCTTCTGATTTCATTGGAAAGGAACGTCCCTTTCTTGGGTTTCGTGGACGAATCTAGAGAAATGCCGAAAACGCCTTCGGGAGCGTGTTTCAGGCTTAGGAAACGTCTCGAAGGAGGTGCTTTGCGAAGAGTGTACCAGGAAGGGCTCGACAGGGTTTTCTATTTCGAGTTCTCAGGCCATGACGACTTCGGAAATACCTCCAGCTACACATTGGTTTTTGATGCTGCAGGCTCAGGTGGAGGTTTTGGATTGCTAAATGGTGGAATTGTTGAGTTCTACTTTCCTGAAAACAGTAGACGCTTTCAGACAAACCGTGCCTATTGTCCGCCGGAGTCCCAAAAACTCAATCTCTTATTGGAGTTCGATCTTCAAAATGAAGTCAACAAACTGTGTTCTAAGGGGGGATCAGGCGTCACTGAGATCATGTCCACCTTTGAGGGTATCGGGAAAGATCTTGCTCTGAGTATCCTCACCCATCTGGGCCTAAGAGGAGATGACACCCTCCGTTTAGAGCATTCTACGTTGCTTTTTGAGTCTCTCAAGAACCTGAGGCAGGCTTTGCTTGAAGAAAGGTATTACCCGGCCATTTATCTACGCAACTCCGGCGAACCTGTTTTCTCAGTATTTCCAATGTATCACTTAGATTGCGCAGAGACATTTGATTCGGTAGTAGAAGGTATATCGGCATACAGAGATTATGCGGTGCACTTCGAAGAGTATAGAAGCGTTGAACGAGAAATGAGGGCTATGCACAAAAGGACTTATGAGAAGGTATTGTCTAGGTACCTCGCGCAGCAGAAGGACCTGGATCAAGCTGCGGAATTTGAGAAGTTCCGCATCTGGGCAGAACTAATTGACTCTGCACCGTATTCCCTTCCTGCCGGTCATCAAGAAATGGAAGTGTTGGATTATTATAAGACCCCGCCAGAGAATATTCTGGTGCCTCTTGACCCAAGGTTCTCCTCAAAAGAAAATGCCCGAAGGTATTACAAGAAGTATGCGAAGCTAAAAAGGGCAGATAGGATACTGCGCGATTCGGTGGAAGAATCACGCGCGCTACTTGAACGATTGTGCCAAATCCAGGAGTCTTTCAGTCAGGAAAACGACCTGGATGAATTGAATGACCTATACCAAAAGGTGATGGAAGTGGCACGTCAAGCCGATGTAGGCACTGCAAAAGTTACCGCAAAGCGAGACAAGCGTTTCTACAAAGGACCCTCTGCCAGTCCTAAGGACTCTGTTGAAGTGGTGTCGGGCGAGGGGGGCATCCTTTACATAGGCAAGAACGCGCAGGGCAATGACTACATGATAAGGCGAATAAAAAGACCTGGAGACATATGGTTTCATGCAAAGAACGTCAGAGGCGCCCATGTGCTTCTGCGTACGCCGAACCGCTCGGAGCTGACGGCTGACGTTCTGCTCTGGGCTGCGAGAATTGCCGCTCAGCGGAGTGGAGGTAGGTTGGCGGGGAAAGTCGAAGTAGACTATACCGATGCCGCAAATGTCAAAAAACCCGGAGGCAGCCCCCCGGGTTTTGTAACCTACAAAGGTGCCAAAACTATCATCGTGGAAATGTGATGCTTTGTGTTATTTCCAAGCGATGCCGCTAATCCTACTCAGTGAGTCAATCTCATGAGATTGGCAGTAAGACGATATACCCTCTACGATCCTCTTTGGCGCATAGGGGTCTACCAACAAAGCGGTCCCTACCGCAACTGCTGAGGCG
This sequence comes from Candidatus Fermentithermobacillaceae bacterium, assembly GCA_018052455.1. GTDB lineage: Bacteria > Bacillota > Sulfobacillia > Fermentithermobacillales > Fermentithermobacillaceae > UBA3907. The sequence goes on from JAGPNE010000001.1 coordinate 144,663, forward strand.
CCTGCCATTATGAACTCAAGGGCATCTTCGGCGGAAAATATCCCGCCCATCCCTATGACGGGAACTGATACTGCTTGAGATACCTCCCAGACGCATCGGATAGCTATAGGCTTTATACAGGGTCCTGACAATCCTCCCTTGGTATTGCCCAGAACAGGCTTTTTGCCATGTATGTCAATTGCCATCCCCACTAATGTGTTTATCAACGAAAGAGTATCCGCTCCAGCCTCTACAGCTGCTTTTGCTATCTCAGAAATGTCTGTTACGTTGGGAGTTAGTTTTACTATTAGCGGTCTCGACCAATGGCGCCTTACTGCTTTTGTCGCTCTGTAGCAAGCGCCTGGGCTAGTCCCAAAGGCCATGCCGCCTGAGTCGACGTTAGGGCAAGAGACGTTTACTTCCAAAGCCGATATTTCTGGACAATCCGAGAACATACGAGCTAGTTCGGAAAACTCAGAATACGAATCGCCCGAGATGTTGACTATGATTGGGATTCCGAACTGGGAAAGCCAGGGTATGTGGTCGTCAATTACGTCTCTTGCGCCAGGGTTTTCAAGTCCAATTGAGTTTAAGAGCCCCGACGGAGTCTCGCACACCCTGATGGGAGGATTGCCGTGTCGCCGCCTGAGTGTGGTTCCCTTTACGGTTACCCCTCCAAACCAGTCTATATTACCTGCACGGGCATATTCCCTCCCATAGCCAAAAGCGCCTGATGCAGCAATTACTGGGTTCTTAATCACAAGACCTCCTAAATCTACGGAAAGATCCATTTTCACTCACGCTCCAGATCAACGTCACTGGCGAGAAAAACCGGGCCGTCAGTGCACACCCGGTAGTAACCTTCTTCCGGTCGCGTCGACTTGACTACGCAACCCTGACACAACCCATATCCACATGCCATGCGCTGCTCCAGCGAAACATATAGCGGAATGCCTGTATCCGACAGCTCTGACTTGACAGCTGCAAGCATAGGCAGAGGTCCGCACGCTACTGAAACTACACCCGCGGTATCTTCGGGTTTGTCTGAGGCTATATCTATTTCGTTTTCGAGGAGATCCGTTACCAGACCCTTTGTACCCAAAGAACCGTCTTCAGTAGCTATACGGACCAAACACCCCATTTCTTGCAGTGGCCTGCTGTCCATTACCAAATCGAGACTCTTGGCCCCATAGAGCACAGTGGTGTCTATGTTCATTTGTCTTGCAGTTTTGGCCAATAGGAATAGGGGTGCAAATCCTGTGCCTCCTGCAATGAGGATGAGTTTTTCTGCGCGATGAAAGAACTCACTATCAATGCCATTTCCAAGCGGTCCTAGTACTTTTATGTGCTGGTTGCTCTGCCATTTGGTCATGAGCTCTGTACCCTTGCCGACTACTGCCCAAGTGACAGCAATAGTTCCTTTGCTAGGCTCAATATCCGATAGGCTGAATGGCCGCCTCAGCAAAGGATCACGAGATTCTCTGACCATGATATTGACGAATTGCATAGGTTTTGCACAAGACGCGATCTCCTTAGCCTCAAGGATTGCACTGTAGGTATTACCTTGACACTTGGTAACTGAAAGCACTCGCGCCTCGACGTCAAATATCTGTAGGCTAGACATTACATAAGTCTCCCGTCTAACATCACAGTCCTACCGTTTACGATCGTCGCGTACGGCGCGCCTGTAAGTCTCCAACCTGTAAACGGTGTGTTTTGTCCTTTGGACATAAAACCTCTAGGATCCACTGAACGTTCGCACTCAGGGTCAATGATCGTTACGTCGGCGACGGATCCTTCTTGCAGAGTTCCACCAGGTACGCCTAGAATCTTGGCAGGGTTAGTGCTCATCGTCTCAGCCATCTTCATCCAGTCAATTATTCCTGACAGTACCAGTCTATCGACTACGAGTGGTACCGCAGTTTCTAGCCCGCTTATTCCAAAGGCAGCGTAGTCGAACTCAACCCATTTGTCGTCTGTATGATGCGGAGCGTGATCAGTAGCTATTGCATCTATCGTGCCGTCTGCAAGTGCTGCTCTGAGAGATTCCACGTCCTCTTTAGTTCTAAGTGGTGGATTCACCTTCGTATTCGTGTCATAACCTGTCTTCCAGACAGCTTCTTCTGTAAGCACCAGATGATGGGGGGTAACTTCGCATGTAATGCTGAGCCCGCTGGATTTTGCCTGCCTTACCAGATTTACAGACCCTTTTGTTGAGATATGTGCAAGATGCAGTTTGCCTTTGGTGAGACTCGACACTAGTATGTCCCGAGCTACTACTATTTCTTCGGCTTCGCGTGGGATGCCTTTCAATCCTAACACTGTGGACATGAGTCCGTAGTTTACCTGACCGTTCTCAGAAAGGCTGCTGTCCTCGGGGTGGTCTATGAGAACCGCATCAAAAGACTTGAGATACTCCATGGCACATCTAAGCACTTCAGCAGTGGCAACAGGAGATCCGTCATCGGAAAACGCAACCGCACCCGCTCTTTTCATTTCACCCATCTCTGAGAGCTGCTTGCCTGCTCTTCCCTTTGTTGCAGCACCTATTGGGTAGACTTTCACGCATCCGTGTTTCTTGGCAATTTCGAGTATGTTTGAGACTACTGAGTCGTTATCGCATGGTGGGTCAGTATTTGGCATACACGCTACCGCGGTAAATCCTCCCATCGCGGCGGCTCTTGTACCACTTTGTATGTCCTCTTTGTATTCGTAACCGGGTTCTCGGAGGTGAGTGTGCATATCGATTAGTCCCGGCATAACCAATTTCCCGTCTGCATCGATTACCTCGATGGGTTCTTGATGTTCTATGTCAGCCGCAATTCTGGCGATTTTTCCGTCTAGTATTAGCAAGTCTAGCTTCTCGTCGGTCCTGCTTACGGGATCTATGACTCGCCCGCCTCTTATGAGAAGATCGTGTGACATTATTCTCTGCCTCCTAGAATCAGATAAAGAACAGCCATCCTTATAGCTACGCCGTTTGTGACCTGGTCCAATATTACTGATCGTGGAGAATCCGCGATGTCTGTCGTTATTTCGACTCCTCTGTTCATAGGACCAGGGTGCATGATTATCGCATCTTCTTTAGCGCAGGCAAGCATCTGCCGGTCTAGGCCGAAAAAGTCTTGGTATTCGCGTTTGGAGGGGAATAGACTGTTCGATTGACGTTCTAGCTGTAGCCTAAGGACATACACTACATCGGCATCTTCAAGGGCTTCCTCCGGATGGCAGAATGCCTTTACGCCTAACGCCTCAATTTCCGGGGGTAATAGAGTCGATGGTCCTGCTACAGATACCTGAGCTCCCATTTTAGTCAAACCAAAAATGTTTGAACGGGCAACTCTAGAATGTGCAATGTCACCGAGTATAGCCACCTTCAAGCCCTTTATTTTCGGCTTGTAATCCAGGATAGTGAAAATGTCTAGAAGCCCCTGAGTTGGATGCTCGTGCATTCCGTCTCCTGCATTCACTACAGGGATATCTAGTACCCGTGCTAAGAAATGGCAAGAACCTGAAACGCTGTGTCGCATTATCACAAGGTCGATTCCCATAACGGCCAGGTTTCTGGCTGTGTCTGCAAGCGTTTCTCCCTTTTGAACCGAAGATGTTGAAGCGCTAATAGATACGGTGTCCGCAGACATGTATTTTGCAGCCAACTCGAAAGAAGTTCGAGTTCTTGTTGAGGGTTCGTAGAACAAGGTGCATATGACTTTACCTCGTAGCGTGGGCACTTTTTTGATTGGACGCGATAGGATTTCTTTGAGCGACCGTGCGGTTGAGAGTATCAGTTCCATGTCTTCTTGATTAAGCTCTTGAAGTGTTAGAAGATCTTTGCCTTGCAGTGACAACTTTTTATGCCTCCTAATAAACTACCTTGTGGGCCTATTTTCATCGTTTATTTGCCTATCTCTTCAGATATAGCCACTTGGTCAACACCGTCAATTTCCGAAAGGCGAACATGAATTACCTCTTTCCGTGAAGTAGGCACATTCTTTCCGACGTAGTCAGCTCTTATGGGGATTTCTCGATGACCTCTATCGATGAGTACTGCTAGTTGGATAGATTGTGGTCTACCGTGATCAATGATTGCATCAAGTGCCGCGCGTACAGTTCTGCCGGTGAAAAGCACGTCGTCCACCAGAACCACTTTTTTCCCTGTTACATCAAAAGGAAGATAAGTCCTACCTACGCGGGGTTGCTCAAACTTGAGAGTAAGGTCATCTCGGTACAAGGTGATATCGAGTTCTCCTACTGGTACTTCAACATTTTCGCTGTCTTTGAGGATTTGAGCGAGCCTGTTAGCAAGAGGTACTCCACGTCTTCTTATCCCAACAAGAACTACGTCATCAAGGCCTTTATTTTTCTCGGTTATCTCATGGGCAATACGCACAAGGGCTCTTCTGATTCCGTCTTCATCCATAATTTCTGCCTTATCATAGAAGCTCATAGTCTCAATTCCTTTCCTCAGATTCACTGTTATTGGGTGCTTTGGTCAGGCCGGAAAAAAGAAAATCTCCACAAGCATACGCTTATGCGGAGATTTTTTCCATTTGTATTCGCCTCCTTTTCGCCTCGCCGGGCTAAATTAAAGGACTGGCTCCATCAACTTATCTAGACGAATCATAATTCAAGTTTGCCCAAACGTCAATATCGCTTTGGAGCGTCATTTTGCTACTCGCTCAATAGAGATTATTACATCGTGTCCGTTGATGTCTAAGTTTTGTCCGTCGAACTTCTCCGATCTAACGACCAAGCTGTCACACAGAGTATCGCCTTGAACATAGACAGAATGTTCCCTGAGGGCTTCTCTGACAGTATCGTCACACCAGATAGTTAGATTTATGTGGTCGATGACGTCTAGCCCCTTATTCTTTCTCATGGTCTGAATCTTCGATACAAGCTCTCGTGCAATTCCTTCCAATTCGAGTTCGCGGTCGATTTCGGTGTCTAAGACCACAAAGGTGTCATTTTCAACCTCTACCGCAAAACCTTCTCTAGCTCGTATCCTTATATCAACATCTTCCTTGGATAGTTCGACTTCTTGTCCGTTCACATTTACAAGGAGACTTCCCTGGGAATCGATTATCTTCGCCACTTCTTGGGCGTCTAGTTCTTGAAGCGCGGCAATTATCTTGTTCAGCATTCTGCCGTACTTAGGACCAGCTACCGGCAGGTTAGCTCTCACCTCGTATGACACATATTCGCCTAGCGCGCTTGCGTACTCAATTTCCTTAATGTTGAGTTCTTCCTTGATGAGGTTTTCCATATTGCTCAAAATATGCTTGTACTTATCATTGACCATCATTTTTCTGAGAGGTTGCCTGATCTTGATCTGCACCTTGTTTCTCACAGATCTTCCCAGCGAAACTATGGTTATGACAAGTCCCATCCTCTCCTCAAGTTCAGGGTCTATGAGGGTTTCATCGGCTTCTGGGTACATTTCAAGATGAACTGACTCCATTTGATTACCATGAGTGAGATTCAAGTAGATATCTTCTGCTATGAAAGGCGCAAAAGGAGCCATGAGTTTCGATAGAGTTACGAGCACTTCATAAAGAGTAACGTAGGCGGACTTCTTGTCCAGGTTGAACTCATTTGACCAAAAACGCTCACGACTTCTTCGCACGTACCAGTTGCTCACCTCATCCACCAAAAACGTTCCAATAGCCTTGGTGATCTTCGTCAGTTCGTATTCGGGCATGTTCTGCTCAATAGATTTGGTTAAGCTGTTCAGGCGTGACACTATCCATCGGTCCAATTCAGGTCTGTCTTTGACGGGAATATTGAGCGATGACGGGTCTATCTTGTCTATGTTTGCATAGAGAGTGAAGAAAGCGTACACATTTACAAGCGTTCCCAAGAACCGCGATGACACATCTCGAATTCCGTTTTCGTCGAATCTGGTAGGAACCCAGGGTGGAGAAACGTCGAGGAGATACCATCTTACCGCATCAGCGCCGTACCTGTTTATGAGTTCCCACGGGTCCACGGTATTTCCTTTGGATTTCGACATCTTCTGCCCATACTTGTCGAGGACCAGGTCGTTCACTACTACTTCTTTGTAGGCAGATTGATCGAATAAAAAGGTGGCTATGGCCAAGAGCGAATAGAACCATCCCCTGGTCTGATCCAGGCCCTCACAAATAAAGTCCGCAGGGAAACAGCTATGGAATTCTTCTTCGTTTTCGAAGGGGTAGTGCAGCTGACCGTACGGCATTGAACCAGAGTCGAACCAGCAGTCTATGACCTCGGGAGTGCGTACCATCTTGCCACCGCAATCACACCTGAGGTAGACCTCATCTACGTATGGTCTGTGGAGATCTAGGTTATCAACGTCCAGCTCGCCTATGGCGCTTTCCTTGAGTTCCGCCCTTGAACCGATTGATTTGATCTTGTCACAGTCTGTGCACTTCCAGATATTAAGTGGCGTTCCCCAATAACGATTTCTGGAGATTGACCAATCCACAAGATTTTCCAGCCAGTTTCCGAAGCGACCTGTACCTACGTGTTCGGGGAACCATTTTACCTTCTTGTTATTTGCGATTAGCCTATCTTGAAACTGTGTGGTCGCAATGTACCATGATTTTCTTGCATAATAAAGAAGAGGGGTATCGCATCTCCAGCAATGGGGATACGAGTGGATGATTCTCTCACTCTTGAACAATTTGCCGTCTTTCCGCAGTTTCTTTATGATGTCTTTGTCTGCATCCATTACGAACATACCGGCCCAATCTGTAACCGAATCAACGAAACGTCCGCGTTCATCCACGAGGTGAAGCATAGGAAGCCCGTATTCTTGGCAGACCCTGTAGTCGTCTTCCCCATAGGCAGGGGCTATGTGCACAAGGCCTGTGCCATCGTCAGTTGACACATAGTCAGCGCAGGTTACAACAAAGGCTTTTTCATCAGGAACTACGAACGGGAACAATTGCTCGTATTCGAGGAACTCTAATTCTTTGCCCGAAAACTCCTCAAGGATCTCATAGCCCTCTTCAAACAGATAAGGAATTCTATCTTTGGCCACATAATATACTTTGTCTTCATAAAGGACTTTGGCGTACGTACTCGTAGGGCTTACTGCTATTCCTACGTTAGAAGGTAAAGTCCATGGAGTCGTCGTCCAAACGAGCAGATACTCATTTTCCTTTCCTTTGACCCGAAAGGTCACATATATGGACTCTACAGGTTCTTCCGTGTACCCCTGTGCTACTTCATGCGATGCAAGAGGAGTTCCGCAGCGCGGACAATAAGGTAACACCTTGTAACTTTCATATATCAAGCCTGCATCGAAAAACTGCTTTAATATCCACCATACGGTTTCAATGTAGTCGTTGTTCAAAGTAATGTAAGGATCATCCATATCGATCCAATAGGCTATTCTCTGTGTTAGTTTCCGCCACTGCTTTTCGTAGGCGAAGACCGATGACCTACACTTCTCATTGAAAGCTGCTATGCCGTACTCTTCAATTTCTTGTTTCGAGGAGATCCCAAGCTGCTTCTCAACTTCGATCTCGACGGGAAGACCATGAGTATCCCAGCCAGCTTTGCGTTTTACCTGAAACCCCTTCATGGTCTTGTAGCGGCAGACCACGTCCTTTATCGTTCTTGATAAGACATGGTGTATACCTGGTAGGCCATTGGCTGTAGGCGGACCTTCATAAAAGACAAAACGAGGCCTGCCTTCCCTCATAGATATGCTCTTTGCCGATACTTCATTTGCGTTCCAGTAGTCAAGAATTCTGTCTTCTGCGTCCACAACAGACCTCTTGGGATTCACTTCTCTAAAATATTCCATGGATGTCTCCCCCGCCTCGATTCGAAGAATTGTCGTGCAAACAAAAAAACCGCCCCCGTAGGGACGACTCATGCCGTGGTACCACCCACATTGATTGCATTTTCTACAATCCTCTCAAAAGCTCTATAACGTGAGCGATACGAACCGGCTTACTCAGTTTTTCAGCCGTTAACTCAGAGGTGATATTCGAATGGACCTTGGCACCGGCTTCTCACCTTTCGCCGACTCTCTTTGACCAGCATCCATCTACTCGTCCTCGTCATAGTTCTTCTCTTATTCATAAATGGTGTCGGGAGCGGGAATCGAACCCGCACGGGATTTCCCATACGCCCCTCAAACGTACGCGTCTGCCTGTTCCGCCATCCCGACACTGGATATATAGCAGTAATTCATAATATAACCCGGTGCAGATGTTGTGTCAACAGTTACAATTGTAAGTACCACGCACCTTGATTACGATCCAAGGTGCGCAGTGGCCAAGTTCCTCCCTGCAATTCATCGCTCTTGAAAGGAATTTCGACATGATTCGTAGAAATAGGCGGAATAGGTGAATGTAGACTAGAAGGCATGAATATGGTTGTGTTAGGAGCAGTTTCATGAACTCCAGAGATAGTATGTTAGAGAGTGTTTTCGATGTACTTCGCGAAGGCGTCATTTGTGTGCAAGAAGACGGAGAGATACTCTTAGCCAATCAAAGAGCCCGCGCGCTTCTTGGGCTTGGAGAATCTTGGGGTCCAGGGCACAGTGCGGGGAGCGTATATCCTGGCGATATCGTGCTATTGGTGAACAGTTCTCTAGGGGCTGATGATGGCGGATTAACTCCGAGAGACCTATCTCTTATAGGCGTTTCTCCGGATTCCAAGATAATGTCAGGGGATGCTCTGGTAGCGATAGGTGTGTACAACGGACCCGCTGGTTCCGGTATCTATTCAAATAGAAGTCAACCTTCCCCTGAACCTCTAGGGATCGATCGCCTGTGGCCTGGGAAAGACGGTATGACTCACAGACTCTCTGCCAGGCTCTCAAGTGTTGAGAAAAAGGCAAGCATAAGTGTGGATGGCACGAGATTTGACTTCGATTACAGAATAGCCATAGCTCATATGGTCATCTGCGACCCTGAGACTCTGGTTGTCAAGTTCTATCAGACTCTTGGGTACACGGCCAGAGGCGAATCAGCGAAATCCATACTTTTGAGGAACGAGTTCAGGGCGAAAGAACCTGGTATTCCGTCAATGGAAATTGTAGGCGAAAAACTCTGGAAGATCTGTCCTGAAGGACTAGATAGTTCAGACATAGTAAGAGTGTTTTCTGGAGCCGTTTCTCACATAGGCCCCAAAGAGGGATTCATAAACGGTATTCCTCTAAGGTATGCTGTCACTCCAATCACCTGTAACGGAATGTCAAACAAACTTGTCTGCGTCCTACTTACAGATGTTGTTGAGGTGAAAGAACTTGAGGAGCGGGCCGATGGGATGGCTAGCTATGCTTCACTTTTGCGCATGAAACTTGGAAAATCTCCGTCCTCGCACCCTGCTTTTTCAAGAATTCTGGGACGTAGCAAAGCTATACGCCATTGCATATCACTGTGCGAGAAGATCGCCCCTACTAAGTGTAATGTCCTTCTGCTTGGAGAAAGTGGCACTGGCAAGAATCTTTTCGCGCGAGCGATCCATCACGCATCTCCTAGGAGTAGAGCTCCTTTCGTGGTGGTAAATTGCGCTGCAGTTCCACCATCGCTTATGGAAAGCGAATTGTTCGGATACGCCCCCGGTTCTTTCACAGGTGCTTTGAGGACAGGCAAAAAAGGCAAATTCCATGAAGCATCGGGTGGTACGTTGCTTCTCGATGAGATTGCCGAACTAGATTTGTCTTGTCAGGCCAAGCTTCTGCATGTCATCGAAGAAGGTACAGTGCAACCACTAGGCTCTCATTCGCATAACAAGGTTGATGTTCGGATCATTGCCGCTACCAACCAGAACTTGTCTGAGCTAGTAGACTCAGGACGCTTCAGAGAAGATCTCTACTATCGGCTCGACGTATTTTCAGTGGAGATTCCCCCGCTGAGGGAGCGTACAGAAGACATAATAGAACTTGTAGAGACCTTCCTTCAGACGTACTCAGCAATGTATGACAAGCGCTTGAGAATCACTGAAGATTGTCTTTCTGCATTGCTTTCATACCCGTGGCCTGGCAACGTTAGAGAACTTGAGAATGTGCTGGAACGGGCGGCGGTACTGACAGATGATGGTATCATTGACCTTAGATACATGCCTCCGGGAATTCAAGCCGATGATTCTTCAGGCATCTTGGAAATTCCTACGGTCTTCCCTATTACCTTAGAAGAAGCTAGGAAAGATGCGGAAAGGAACGCAATACTCCAGGCCATACGATATTGCGGCGGAAACCACACTAAGGCTATGAAGATCCTAAAGATCGGTAGAACTACATTCTACCAAAAACTGAAGGAACTCGATTTGACCCCCGAAATACAAATATCTTTTGACGATTCGGGCATTTTTGGCCTCAAATGAGAGTTAGGTTTCTTTGTGGGTAAAGTATGAACCAACGGCCGACGCGACCGCTAGAATTAGCAGAGTGTCGCCTATTTTGGTACTGATGACCCCAGAACGGTTCAAAATGGCCAATACCAGACCTAATGCTCCTAGTACAGGACCTACCCATGGTTTCATGAAGAAATCAATCAACAAGATCGGCTCCTTTCGCTGGTCTTGCCAGTTTTCGGTGAGGCTTCCTTGACTCATACACAGCCGGTCATGTTATATGGTTCTCTCTTGTGACAGTTTTTCCTTCATTGTCGAATTCTAGAGGAACCCTGATACGTGTTGTCGAAGTATTGATGCTGTGTGTTTGGTTTTTCGCGCAACACATATTACAATTTGGAATGTGAACTACAAGTAACCAATCGGAGGTCTTTTAGCATGGACAAAATTAGGGTGTGTGTAGTAGGATTCGGCAATGTAGGCAGAGAAGCCGTAGATTGTGTTAACCAGGCCCAAGATATGGAACTCGCGGGAGTAGTTGAGATCTATGATGTGAAGGCGTCTGCTGTTCCTGTAGTCAAGGATGTCGACGAGTTGGAGGGCGACATAGATGTTGCAATACTTACGATCCCATCTCGGTTGATTCCAGACGTTGCCCCATCATACCTGGAAAGGGGTATCAATACCGTCGACGGTTATGATATTCATGGCGAGTCTATGCTCTCTTTGAGGGAGAAACTAGCTAGTGTTGCAGTACAACACGGTAGAGTTTCTGTAATTGGATCAGGATGGGATCCTGGTACCGACTCGATTGTTCGGATATTGTTTCAGGCCATTGCTCCTCACGGCATAACTTACACTAATTTCGGACCCGGGATGAGCATGGGGCACAGTGTTGCTGCAAGGGCAGTTCCAGGTGTACTCGACGGAGTCTCGTTCACTCTCCCTACAGGCTATGGACAGCATTTCCGAGACGTCTACGTTGAAGTCGAGGAAGGCTTTGATTTTGAAGAAATTTCTAAGCGTATAAAAGAGGATCCGTATTTCGTAAATGATTCTACAAGGGTGACCAAAGTAGACGATGTGAATAAGGTCAGAGTAATGGCACATGGGGTACACTTGGAGAGGGTAGGAAGTTCAGGCTCTAGCCATAACCAGTTGCTGGAGCTGAACATGAAGATTAGCAATCCGTCTGCCACAGCGCAAGTGATGGTATCAGCCGCGCGCGCGTCTATGCGGCTCGCACCGGGGTGCTATGTCCTAGGTGAGATTCCCCCAATTGATCTTCTGCCGGGATGTCGTGAAGACGTAATTGAATCGATGGTATGAAGCGATAGATCTAATGTACTGAAGGCAGGGCGCTTCATGTAAGGGCCCTGCCTTATCATCAGATCTAAGCGTTATTTACGTAGCCTCTGAGTCTGGTTCCCGTCTTCCCTTCCATCGCTTCTTCGACTTTGTCAAGAGAGGCGATGACCGCTAGTTTTCCGCCGTTGCGAATAAAGCGGATTATTGCACGAACTTTAGGAGCCATACTTCCTGAGAGGAAATGTCCTTGATCAAGAAACTCGCTAATCTCCTGTAATGTTGTTTCGCCTAGCCAGACTCTGCCATCAGGTGTCTTGTAGTTGAGAGCGGCGCCGTTTACGTCGGTAAGGATTATGAGATTGTCAGCGCCGACTAGTGTCGCTAGTCTTTCCGCTCCGAGATCCTTGTCAATAACCGCTTCCACGCCTTGCAAAAGCCCATTGCGGTCTCTGACGACAGGAATTCCACCGCCTCCTGTGCAGATGACGATGTGGCCCTTGTCTACAAGAGACTTGATTGACGGTAGTTCTACTATGGATATTGGATCTGGAGATGGTACTACTCGTCGCCATCCGCGTCCCGAGTCTTCTACCCATTTCTCGCTGTGGGTCTTCATACGTTCTTCGGCCCACTCTTGTGTGCAGAATGGTCCAACTGGTTTGGTAGGATTGGCGAACGCAGGATCTGCTGTGTCTACGAGAGTCTGAGTTACAATTGTGGCAACAGGCACATCGAGATCTCGACGCTTGAGGCTGTTGTGCATGTACATCTGAAGCATGTATCCGATCATACCCTGGCTCTGAGCACCACAGATATCCATTGGCATCTCGGGGACTTCATCTCGGGCCGCTTCATTTTGTATAAGGATGTTTCCTACTTGCGGTCCATTGCCATGGGTTATGACCAATCGGTACCCTTTCTCAACAAGTCTAACAAGCTGCTCGGCAGTTCTTTCTACGTTCCTTCTTTGATCTTCTGCTGTTCCCTTGTCACCCTTCTGCAATATGGCGTTTCCGCCTAGAGCAACTACTGCGGTTTCCATGCTTTTTGCCTCCAGAGGAAGACTAAACTAAGATCTGCTAACGCTTCTAGAAAAAACTCGCGCTATCGAATCCCATATAACTCTAAATATATTGCCCTTGTCAACACTTTCTTTTGAGACGATATCCATTCTTCCTATCTCTTCACCATTGCACTTAAATATTGCTTCGCCGATTTTTGAGCCTTGCTCGAGAGGCGCCTGCAGGTTGTCTTCAAACACCAATTCATACGTTACACCGTCTTTGTTTTCTTTCTCGACCGTAGCTCCTAGCCCACTTGGGGCAATTGCGTCTGCCCATTTTGCTTTGCCTTTCCAGACTCTTGCGCGCCCGAGGTTTGCATTTGGCTCAGATAGCTCAACATACGCGAAATTGTCATAGGCGTAGTCTAGCATGTAGGAAGCGTAGAGATTTCTCTGCTTCTCACCTTCACCGATAGCTTTGCCTTTAGCGCTACCTAGGAGGATAGCTATTGTAGAAAAACCCCCTCTGTCGGCAAGGACCACAATATTGTACCCCGCTTTTGAAGTGTAGCCCGTCTTCAGACCATAGACCCCGTCATATGATGAAAGAAGTGCATTCCTGTTGTACTGAGTTATAGGGTGCTCGCCTGGCGGCGTATATGTAAACTCCTTCAGTGAGTGGTATCTCAGGTAGTCAGGATACCTGGTCGCGTACTCCCTCACAAGGGTGAAGATATCTTCAGCAGTTACCGTGTTTTCTTCCGACAGACCATGCGGGTCAACAAAATGGGTATTTGTTAGCCCTAGAATCTGAGCCTGCTGGTTCATTCGGTCTACAAATGAGGAAACGCTCCCCGAAATGTGTTCGGCGAGCGCCACACATGCATCGTTGCCTGATGCTACAGTAATTCCTTTGATGAGGTCTTCAAGTCTCACTTTCGTGCCTACGAGCACAAACATCTTTGAGCCTTCGGTTCTCCATGCGTTCTCCGATATTTGTATTTCGTCTTCTAGAGAAAGATTGCCATGGGATATTTCGTCAAAGGCTATGAACAAAGTCATAATCTTGGTTAGGCTTGCCGGTATCTGTTGTGTTTGAGTATTGTGTGCCATCAATACGCGTCCCGTTTTAAAATCTGCTAGAAGATAGCTTTCTGCCTCTATCTGAGGTGGTTCGGGAGCAGCGTAACAAATCCCGTAAGTGCCAAACGAGGAGACTACGATCTCAAAGACAAGAACAAGAAGAAATGAAACTGCGATGACAGACATTGAATCAAATTTTCGTTTTGCCATGTGCCTCTACCTCCTAAGATGTTATACCATACTTGAAGGAGGCGATGAATTGTTTCTTGTGTCATCTTGCTTGTGCGGAAATAAGTGCCGCTATGACGGTTCGGCAGAAGATGTGGACAAATATCCTGCTATTCGTGGGCTGATAAGCTGCGGTCAGGCAGTACCTGTGTGCCCTGAGGTCTTAGGGGGCTTGGCAATCCCACGTCCTGCGGCAGAGATTATAGGTGGCAACGGTCTTTATGTACTTCGGGGAAAAGGCAGAGTTTATAGCATAGCCGGTGATGATGTAACCGAGAAGTATCGGGGAGGTTCCTTTCGGGGCTTGCTTATAGGTCTGCAGACAGGCTGCACTACCGCGATCCTGAAGTCCAGAAGCCCTGCATGTGGGATAGGATTGGTATATGACGGCACCTTTAGGAGAAATCTCGTCCAAGGCGACGGAGTGTTTGCGGCGCTGCTTGCAAACTACGGGTTCAGTCTGTTCACCGAAGAGACTTTTAGCGCAGACAATAAAAATGGTGCCGAAGGTGGGATTTGAACCCACACAGGCGTAAGCCTACGGCGCCCTGAACACCGCGTGTCTGCCTATTCCACCACTTCGGCACGAAAACATTGCTGTTTGCAGTGGGCATCATAAGGGGCCTTGGTCTCTGATGTCTAGACACACTAGACCCCGCCATGCCGTGAACCCGGAAGGCATGAACCTGCCCTCAGCAGGTGGGTGCCCTCCTGAAGACATCTGCGCTTCCGCTTGACGCGACATGCGCTCCGCCTGTCAGAGTCGAGGCTCCCTTATTCACGGTGTTGGGCTCAAGCTTCACCGTGATTCACGCACACAGCAGGGTGTATTTCCTTACTGATGCCTTTGCCAACTTGATTCTAACACTCGCAGTAGAGTGATTGCAAGTTGTTGTGTGAAGGCACCTTAGCTCGTCAGGCTCGGACCGTATGTCGACCCGGCATGTCGAAAATATGTCAATGCATACCATTGCTAATAGCGGGTGTCGAGGATATCATTCTTGAGGAATACCGAAATGGGAGGAGTACATTCATGTCACGTACGCGTTCTCTTGTGGTCACCGGACTGCTAATAGCTTTATCTGTGATTCTAACCAGGTTTGCATCCTTTAGACTGGTCATCGGGGGCGTTGAGGCGATTCGCATTGGTTTCGGTGCTCTGCCAAACATTATGGCGGGTATACTGCTGGGCCCGTTGTACGGGGCGATTTCAGGGGCGCTCGCCGATATTATTGGCTTTATTCTGAGCCCTATGGGACCGGGATATATGCCACATTTTACACTCACGTCTGCTCTTATGGGTGCTATCCCTGGTGTTGTGGTGAGATTGCTTAATCGAGATAGACAAATGACTAGTCTCCCGTTTCTCCATCTCTTTGCGGCGGCGTTTTCAGGCATTGCGCTTGTATCATGTGGTCTTACTCCCTATTTTCTCCATCATCTGTACGGGATAAGCTACAGTATAATCATGCCTCCACGACTAATATCAGGGGCAATAGAAGTTTTCATCTATTCCTACGTCTTGAGGTTCATATATACTCCTGTCGCAAAGATAGCGATTAGACCTCAAGCGGTACTTCCTGAATGATCATTGAAACAACGGTAGCTGAGCAGTTTCGGGTAGGTCCAAGAGTAGCCCATGGTCCTTCATTGCTTCGCACACTCTTTTGCCAATTCCGGTCCGCTTCCTGAAGTCCTCTATGGATTCAAAAGCCCCTTCTTCCCTTGACTTCACGATAGATGAGGCAGCCTGATTGCCAATCCCTGGGATGGCTGTAAAAGGAGGAATGAGTTCACATCCTTTAGGCACATATCTTGATACCTCAGAAACATAGAGATCGCACCGCCCGAAACGAAAACCTTTTTCGGACATCTCTATGGCAAGTTCGAGAGCACTAGCAATGTCTTGTTCCCTCGCTGTTGCTGAAGAATTAGCACCTACTTTTTGGATGTATTCTCTCCATTGTGTTTGTTCTTGGTACATATAGTCAGTAGTTAGAGAAGATCCGGCAAAAGAGAAGTAAGTTGAATAGAAAGCCAGTGGGTAATGGACTTTGTAGTAGGCTATCCTGAATGAGTTCGTAACGTAAGCCACCGCATGTGCTTTTGGAAATAGGTAGGTGATCTTTTTGCACGAATCAATATACCAGTCTGGCACTGATACAGATTTCATCATGGAAATATCTTCATCTGACAAGGGCATGCCTTTTCTTACCTTCTCGGCTATGCTGAATGCTAGAGAAGACTCCAACCCAAGTTCCATAAGGTACAAGAATATGTCCTCCCGGGTTGCAATAACTTGATCAAGGGTAGCCAGGTTCTCGCGAATCAGCTCGCGTGCGTTATTTGCCCAGACGTCGGTTCCATGGGAAAGGCCCGAAATCCTCACTAGGTCTGCGAAGCACTTGGGTTTTGTTTCTAACAACATGTTTCTTACAAATCTGGTACCGAATTCAGGAATCCCCAATACCGCATCTGGATCTTCTCCAGAAAAAAGCCTCAGTGTCTCAGGATCGTCCATTGGTATTGAAATGGGATCTAGGCCCGTAAGCTCGTGCAGAATCTTGAGTACAGTAGGATCGTCGTGCCCAAGAATATCTAGTTTCACAAGATGCCCTGAAATAGCGCTGTAGTCAAAGTGTGTTGTTATGGAACCAGACTTTCGATCATCAGCAGGGTATTGAAGTGGTGTAAAATCGAGCACTTCCATTCCTTGAGGTATTACCATGATCCCTCCGGGATGTTGGCCTGTGGTCCTTTTTACTCCCTCTATGCCTTTAGACAGCCTCAATTCCTCAGCCCTTCTGAATACTCTGCCTGTACTTTCGCCATAGTGCTTGACAAATCCAAATGCGGTCTTGGTGCCAATGGTACCAATAGTCCCGGCTCTGTATACATTCTTTTTGCCTAGCAGTTTAGATGCGAATTTGAATATCTCCGCTTGCTCTTCGCCAGAGAAATTCAAGTCAATATCAGGTACCTTTTCACCCTTAAAACCCATGAACGTCTCGAAAGGAATGTTTTGCCCATCTTTCGCAAGTTCTGCACCGCATTTGGGGCACTTTGCAGGTGGAAGATCAAATCCTGAGTGAAATGCGGTGTCGCTGACAAACTCGCTGAAACAACATTTGGGGCACACGTAGTGGGGAGGCAATGGGTTGACTTCAGTAATACCCGCTAGCCTCGCAACTAGGGATGACCCTACAGAACCTCGAGATCCAACTAGGTACCCGTCTGACTTGGACTTTTCTACCATTTTCACTGCTATTAGGTATAAAGAAGAGAAGCCGTTGTCAATGATGGCCGAAAGCTCCTTGTTGACTCTTTGCTCAACGATTTCGGGCAGTTTTTCCCCGTAGATGCGCTGCGCTCCTTGTCGAGTAAGGTCCATCAACACTTGATCCGAGTCTTCAAGGGTTGGGTAAAAGAACCCCTCTGGAATTGGCGGTAGATCCTCCACTAGACCTGCGATAAACTGGGGGCTTTCAATCACTACTTCCCTGGCTGCGTCGTTTCCTAGATAACTAGAGAATTCGTCCAATAGTTCGTTAGTAGTTCTGAGGTACAAAGGGCTGGGCCGCTCACCGTTCTCGTTCATCCCCTTGCCCGCAAGCAGCAGGGTTCTGTATATTTCGTCTTCCGGCTCAACAAAGTGCACGTCCCCAGTTGCAACGCATGGTTTGCCAAGCTTCTTGCTTAGCTCATAGATTCTCTTGTTAATATCTATAAGTGATTGCCTGTCAGAGACGTCGCCTGTATCTACTAAGAAAGCATTGTTGTCCAGAGGCTGGATCTCGAGATAGTCGTAGAATTTAGCGATCTTCTCTAGCTCGTCATCGGATTTGCCTGCAACGATTGCTCTGTATAGCTCACCCGCTTCACATGCAGAACCTACCAGCAAGCCTTCCCGTCTGTCAGCAAGGCATTGTCTGGGTATTCTAGGAGTCCTGTAGAAATGTTCAAGGTGCGATAGTGTGACAATCTCGTACAGATTTCTCAGGCCTTTTTTGTTTCGGGCCAGAAGAATTATGTGGAAGGCCTGGTCTTTTGCATTTTCTTCAACTAGATAGCCTTCTATGCCAAGGACTATTTTGATGCCATACTTAGCTCCCAACCGGTATGCGTCGGGGAAAGCCTGAACAACTCCGTGGTCTGTAATAGCAATTGCAGGATGTCCCCAGCGAGCTACTGTGGAAATGGCCTTATCCAGATCTAAGACAGAATCAAGAGCCGACATTTTTGTATGTAGGTGGAGTTCTACCCGCTTGCCATCGGATTCGTCCTGCCGTACTTTGGGTTGGGCAACGCAGAGATCATTACAGATGAGCGTTGGTTCTGAATCCATACGGTCTATCCTGATCCTGCCCCGGGCTAGTACCCAGATGCCTTCTCTAAGCTCATGGACCTTCTCTTGTCCTGGAAAGATCCTCATGCTTATTGAGTCAACGTTATCGGTGAGTACCACAATGCCACAAAAATCGCCGGACTGAGTCTGCTTCCATACAACGTCTACGACCAACCCCAGTATTGTTACAGTTCCTTTTTCTCCGCCAGTTATGTCTTTTATGGGCACAGGTTCGGTATGGATTGGTTTTCCTATCAATACACCATTTTGCTTCGGCTTGCTACCTGCGGTACTTCCGTTACCCAGTCTGAGAGATTCCTTAGAGAAATACTTTTCATATTCCTCCGAAAACTCCCAAGATACTGTAGACAGCGTTGGCACGCAGTTCCTTATCCCTTGTCCTATAGTAGACAGGCACACCTCAAATTCATCTGTTGTGATTTTGGAGGCGTTCTTGGTCCATGACTCAGTGTCAGGGATCTCGACGAAAATACACCATGCTGCGTTTTTTGTGTCGACAGTTATCGAAGATACCTTGAGGGCTGCTACAACTGCATCTACATCAAGGTTTAGAGTTCGTGCCATCTGTTCCAAAGTGAAATTGGAAGAAGACGGCTTTACTACCGTGCGGCTCAATTTGCTCCCTCCGGAAAGTTTGGGTATATGCTTGCTAGTTTCAAAAGAGTATCCACGATCTCGTTTGTAGAAACTCTACCAATAGGCTTACCATAGGAGAACAAGATTCCTCCTTCTCTTGCACATGCAACTCCAATGTCTGCTTCTCTCGCTTCCCCGGGTCCGTTAACCGGACACCCCATTATTGCAACTTTGATAGGTGTCTTGATGTCTTTGAGTCCCTCTGCGACTGCTTCAGCGATGTGTATGATATCTACTTCGGTGCGACCACATGTAGGGCAAGATATAATATCAGGGCCGAAGCTGCCGAGATCCAGAGACTGCAGAATTGTCTTTGCGATCACTACTTCTTGCGAAGCAGGCCCTGTAAGAGAAACCCTGACCGTGTCCCCAAGCCCTAGTGAAAGCAGTGTACCGATTCCTGCTGCCGACTTGGCTACGCCCAGATACCCGGGGCCGGTTTCCGTAACTCCAATGTGGAACGGCCAGTCAGTATGGGAAGCCATCATGCTGTAGGCTCTAATCGTTTCTTTTACGCTAGATGACTTGAGGGAAATAACCGCTGCTTCTATGTTGTTTTCCTCGAGAAAAGAGACATGACGTCTAGCGCTTTCGACCATCGCTTCGGCACATGAGGAACCGTAGGCCTCCAAGATGTCTCTTTCGAGGGATCCTGAATTCACTCCTAGTCTGATGGCTGCCCCTACCGATTGAGCTCTTTTTGCCACCTCTAGTAGTTTATCTTTCCCACCGATATTGCCTGGGTTGATTCTGACTTTGTCAGCTCCTGATTCAAGAGCTGAAATGGCCAGTCTGTAGTCGAAGTGAATGTCTGCTACGATTGGGCACGATACTTGTCTCTTGATAGCCTTTATTGCTTGAGCAGCCTGTTCGTCTACTACTGCCACCCGGACAATATCGGCCCCTTGTGACGTCGCTTCTTGAATCTCGTTTACCGTTGCTTTTACGTCGCGTGTATCAGTTTTCGCCATGGTTTGAATGGAAACGTCAGCGCTTCCGCCAATTGTCAAATCACCGCATCTAACGGGTTTGCTCTTTCTTCTTTGAAACAAGTATGAGTAACTCGACATGGTATCATCCTATCTAGTATTTGTTGCTATACCAAAAGTACTTTATCCAACTAGCAGTAAGATATCTTTGTATGTGATTACAATGAACAAGACCATGAGCAGGAAAAACCCTATAAAGTGAATGATATTCTCCTTCGCAGGGTCAATTGGTTTCCCACGAATGCCTTCGACAGCCACAAACAGAAGGCGGCTTCCATCGAGGGAGGGTATGGGCAAGAGATTGATCAGCGCAAAATTCGCAGAAAGGAACCCCAGAACGTAGAGGAGCTGTCCTATCCCTTGTCGGGCGGCCTCGCCTAGAATCTGGCTAATACCTACCGGTCCTGTTAGCTCTGGAGCAATTGCACCGCCGATCATGCCTGCAACGGTTGCAATCCAAGCTACAGAGACGAAGATGGTTTCCAGAAACGCTTCCTTAATACCCCTGAAAACTCCGAAACGGACAGTAGTTACCTCGGCTTTTACTCCTATAATACCTGTTCCCGACACATCAATGGGAGTCAGAGTAAAACTCAGGATATTGCCTTCTCTTTCTACCACGATGGTTGTGGGGACACCAGTCCTTTTTTGAACCAGAGCAACCATATCTCCCCATTCGGATATTTCCGCGTCTTCTACCCTGATGATTCTGTCTCCAGGTTGTATACCGGCTTCATAAGCGGGGTATCCGGCTACTACTTCCGCAATTTGAGTAGTAGGTTTGGCAATTCCTACGAAAGAGAGAACTAGAAAAAAGGCCACCATTGCAACCACAAGATTCATTAGAGGGCCAGCTAGCATGACTAGCGCTCGCTTTGCAGGCGGCAGAGACGTGAGTAGCCTTTCTTCTGGAATGTCTATATCTTCGTCAGGTTCAATACCCTCTTCACCTGCGAACCGTACGTACCCCCCTAAAGGAACCAATCTCAGGGAGACTTCGGTTTCATCCCCTTTTCTAGAGAAAAGCTTAGGTCCGAAACCTACGCTAAACTCATGAATGTACACTCCGAATTTCCTGGCTGCCAGAAAATGCCCGAGTTCGTGTAGGACTATTAAGATTCCTAGGCATATAACGGCTATGATAGTCTGCAGCAAATCTTCACCTTCTCATACTAGATTCAATGGTCTTTCTAGCTTCGGATTCTGCCCATACAGCTGCGCATTCCAAGGATTCAAGAGAATCAGCTCTTCTAGGCTCATATCGCTCCAAAACCGTTCTTAGTACATTATACATCTCAGTAAAAGGCAGTCTGCCGGCCAAGAACGTCTTGACGACGATCTCGTCGGCGATAGACAACACGCAGGGCGCCGTACCGCCCATTCGACCAGCCTCATATCCCAGACCAAGGCAGGGGAATCGTTTGACGTCCGGTTCTTCAAAAGTAAGGGTACCAAGAACCGGGTTTATCGTTTCCACAAGGCCTTTCTTCCTCTCCGGAAAATTGAGAGCAAAAGCAATTGGAAGACGCATATCAGGGTTTGCTAATTGTGCTTTCGTGCTGCCGTCTCTAAAGGATACCATAGAATGTATGATACTTTCTCTGTGAATGACTACTTTAATACTGTCGTACGGCATATTGAAGAGGTAATGTGCTTCCATAACCTCCAGCGTTTTGTTGAATAGAGTTGCAGAGTCCACAGTGACTTTCGGACCCATCTGCCAAGTTGGGTGCTTAAGCGCATCCGAAGGTCTAATCTGATGCAGTTCTTCGCAACTGAGGTCCCTTAGAGCGCCTCCCGAAGCTGTAAGAATGAGGTTTTCTATGCTCGATCTGTCTTCTCCCAAAAGACACTGGAAAATAGCTGAATGCTCAGAATCAACTGGTATGACAGCGTTTGGGTCAGAAAGAAGAAACGTCTGAACGATCTCGCCTGCCGAGACAAGTGCTTCCTTCCCAGACAGAGCCACCCGTTTGCCGCTTTCAAGCGAACTCAACAGTGGTTTTACACCCCTGAAGCCAGGGATAGCATGAACTACTAAATCGCATTCAGGCAATGAGGCAATGCGGCACAAGCCTTCTGAACCAGTGACTACTTCAAGGTCTTTGAGGCCAAGGGATCCTTTTTCGCTTTTTGCGAGATACGCTGCTTTTTCATCAAATAAGCCAACAACTTTTGCTCCGAAGGCTTTGGCTTGCCTAAGAAGGAGTTCCCAGTTGCTGTGGGCTGCGAGCCCTATCACTTGAAAATCCGCGCTGTCTGCGATCACATCTAGAGTCTGTAGCCCCACGGATCCTGTAGAACCTAGAACGGATACCTTTTTCAACCCTCACTACCACCTTCGTTAGGTATAGCCTCATGCGAGAGAAAACTTGCGAGAAGCACAGCCACGAGGGGGCCGTAGACAACCCCTATGGCTCCAAAAAGACGAAAGCCAATATACAAGGAAACCAAAGCAGCTAACGGATGTAGACCCGTTTCTTTCCCGATCATGTTTGTCCTTGCTACTTGTCTCAAAAAGGACACCCCGCCATATAAGACGATAAGGTACACTGCCAAAGATAAACGACCCCAGATTAAGTGATATGCTATCCACGGTAGATAAATAAGGCCAGGACCTATGATCGGGACAACGTCTAGAACTGCCAAGATAATGCCCAGACCTACCGCGTATCTCACCCCGATAACCCTGAGACCCATTATGTTTACAACCATAGTTAGTATAATTAGCAGGATTTCCACTCGTATTACCCGCGAGACATTCGACAAAATGGTGTTTCCAGTTGTAACAAAAGTGCCATACATCTCGCTAGGTAGGGCGCGCCCTAGAGATTCGTAGATCTCGTTTTTGTCTTTTATGATCAAGTAAGTACTTATTATTGCGAAGACAGCCGATATAGAAAAGCCCGGGACTGACTTCACGAGTGCTCCAGCACCCATGACCACACCGTAAAGGGTATCGTACAAGCTGTTCCATAGACTTTGAACAGCTTTGGCCAAAGGTTCGGGCAGATCCTGTGATAGTTCACCTGTGGTCTCAAGAGTCTCTTGCAGAACCTCCATAAACTGGGTGTAGTATTCAGGCAACCGTTGATACAAATCTGCTAACTCTGTGCTTAGGCTCGTGAAGCTAAATACAACTATTGTGCCAACTACCAAGCTGAAGATCACCATAGATAATACCGCGGCCCACCCCCTTCCCATTTTCAGGCGCTTCTCCAAGAACGTAACCATTGGGTCTAAGAGAAAAGCTAGGAAAGCGCCTAAGGCGAACGGGGCCACGTATGGCATTATGTACTTCAAGAATAGAAAAACTGCTATTAGAAAGACCATCGCAACAAGAATCCTCTTTTTTGTCATGAAGCGCAACAGTCCTTTTCGCATTTTGTAGATCACATGAAGATGCGCACCAGTTCCTTCAGTAAGAAACCTCCAGTACTCGTAAATAGCAGACTGTCGAACCTATCCAAGATTCCCCCATGCCCGGGGATCAGATTCCCCGAGTCTTTGGTGTTGCAGTAGCGTTTCAAACTAGATTCAACAAGATCGCCAGTGACGGCCATTACACCAAGGCAAAGGCCGATGCACGCGCATAAGAGAAGTGGCAGGCTCAAATAACTGCTCCACAAGACTGACACAAGCGCGCTTGCAGCAACTCCGGAAGCGGTCCCCTCCCAAGTTTTGCCTGGGCTAATGTTTGGCGCTAGCTTGTGCTTACCCCATGCTTTGCCGCCAAAAAAGGCGGCAATATCAGTGGCCCAAGTCGCAAACAACACAAGGAAAGCCCATTGACTGCCATCTGCACTGGTTCTTAGGAGACCCAAAACTCCCCAAAAACCACCTATGTAAACAGTCCCCAGAACGCCGAAGGCGGCAGCAGATACGTTTTTTTGTATTGAAGACAGAGACAAAATAAGAAGGGTACCGATTAGCAACGAGACAAACAGGCACTGCGGTTGCTGACCTAGTCCCGTCAAAGCCACTAGCGTACATAGAGGGACAAATACGCGATGCAAATCCAATTGGGCATTACTCAGGAGATTTCTATATTCGTTGGCTGACAGAAATGAGAGTATTGTCAATAGTAACCCAAAAGGAATTCCACCCAAGTAAAAAGCCAGAATTGCGATGGGGCCTAGGACAAGAGCTGATGCGATCCTTTGCTTTAGCACCCATCATCATCCTCTTTATATGTGACATCGCCAAATCTGCGTTCGCGCTGAGCAAATTCCGCTACACACTTATAGAGGTCTACTGGTCCAAAATCTGGCCACAGAACATCAGTAAAAACTAGCTCAGAATATGCCGACTGCCACAGCAAAAAGTTGGAGAGCCTTTTCTCGCCAGATGTGCGAATAATCAGCTCGGGGTCGGGTATGTCTCGAGCATAAAGCAGGGTCGAGAAATACTCTTCCGAAACAGTTGTAAGATCTTCCCTGGCGCCTGTAAGAAACTCACTTACCAATTTGAGCGCGGCGTCCAGTATTTCCTGTCTTCCGCCGTAGTTAATAGCGAGATAAAGATTCATGGATTTACAGTTTTCAGTATGCCTTGCAACGTCACTTAGAGCATTTACCACAGGTCCGGGCAGTTCTTGCCACCTACCTATAGGTATTACTCTCACGTCATTTTCTAAGAGCTCATGTTTGTACTTGAAGGTGTAATCCACAACCAGATTGAACAGAAAGGTTACCTCATCCGCAGGACGTTTCCAGTTTTCCGTAGAAAAGACAAACAAGGTGCAGTACCCAACGCCTAGCTCACGAAAAGCAGGAAGACATCTGCGTATGCTCTCAACGCCCGCTTTGTGCCCCTCTGTCCTTTTGAGGCCTCTTCTTAGAGCCCAACGGCCATTACCGTCCATAACGATCCCTATATGGCTCGGTACCTTTCCGTCAAGCGCCCTAGAAAGCCAAAGGTCCTCTTCTGAAGTCCTCACACTTCCATTACCTCTTCTTCCTTTGCTGACGTGATGCTGTCGATCATTTCGGTATACTTGTCAGTAAGCTTCTGGATCTTGTCCTGAATGCGTCTTGATTCGTCTTCCGAGATCTCTTTTGCTTTTTCAGCTTCCTTCACTTGCTCAATTGCTTCACGCCTAAGGTTCCTGATCATAACTTTTTGCATTTCGCAATCCTTCTTCAGGGATTTTATGAGATCTTGCCGTCTTTCTCCCGAAAGTGGAGGAATGGTCAGCCTTACAACATTACCATCGTTACTTGGCATGGCACCTAGATCGGCCTTCTGTATGGCTTTTTCTATGCTGCTGAGGAGCTTTTTATCCCACGGTTGTATTACAAGGGTTCTCGGAGGGGTTATCCCAATAGAAGCTACCTGGTTTATTGGCGTAGGAACCCCATAATAGTCCACAACTACCTTGTCCAACAGCAAAGGCGTTGCCCGACCGGCTCTCATGGAAGCAAGGTCTTTCTTGTATGCCTCGACTACGTTCTTCATCCTGTCTTCTGTTTGAGTCATCAGGGTTTTCTCGTTCACACTATTCCCTCCCTACAATCGTTCCGACTTTCTCCCCCATCACCGCTTTCTCAATATTACCATAAACATCCATGTCAAAAACTACAAGTGGTATACAGTTATCCATGCAAAGGGTAGTCGCTGTAGCATCCATTACCTTGAGACCTAAATTAATGACATCCAGGTAGTCTAACTGGTCGAACTTCTTAGCGCTAGGATTCAGGTTAGGATCTGAATCGTAGACCCCATCCGTTCCACGTTTGCCCATCAGTATGGCTTCTGCTCCAATTTCAGCAGCGCGCAGAGCCGCGGTGGTATCGGTGGAAAAGTACGGGTTGCCAGTGCCAGCTCCAAAGATCACAATTCTACCCATCTTAAGGTGGTGAATTGCCTTTCGCCTTATATACGGCTCCGCGACTTCCCTCATATCTATTGCCGTCATGAGCCTGGTTTCTAGTCCGAGTATCTCGAGCCTGTCCTGAAGCGCCATACAGTTTAGGACTGTCGCGAGCATACCCATATAGTCCGATGTGGCGCGGTCCATTCCTTCTTGCTCGCCTCGAGTTCCGCGCCAAAAATTGCCCCCGCCTACTACGACAGCCATTTCAACTTGTTTCTGAAACACGTCTTTTATCTGACGAGCCATTGAGTTGACGACATTAAGATCTATGCCAAAGCCTGAGCCGCCCGCAAAAGACTCGCCAGACAGCTTCAACACAACTCTTTTGTATTTCGGCTTCTTCACAGCATGATCCGTATCAGAAGTACAGTCGGTTGTCACAGTTTTTACTGTCCTCCTACTTCGAAGCGTGCAAAGCGTCCTACAACAATGTTTTCTCCTAACAACGCGATAGCTTCGTTGATTAGATCTGCGACGGTCTTCGAGTTGTCTTTGATAAATGGTTGTTCCAATAGACAGATGTTCTCATAGAGTTTGGAGATTCTACCCTCCACAACTCTGTCGACAATCTGTTCAGGCTTGCCTTCTGCCAGGGCCTTCTCTCTTTCGATTGACGATTCATGGTCGACAACCTCTTGAGGCACGTCAGCTTTTGACACATACTGTGGATTTGCCATGGCAATATGCATTGCAATGTCTTTGGCGAGTTCCTCGAACTGATCGGTTCGAGCCACGAAGTCGGTTTCGCAATTGAGTTCAAGCAGTACGCCAACTCTGCGATTGTGATGGATGTAAGAAGTGATCATGCCTTCTTTGGCGCTCCTACCTGCTTTCTTCGCAGCAAGAGCTAGACCTTTTTTTCTCAGGACATCGACAGCTTTGTCCACGTTACCATCAGCATCTTCAAGGGCCCTCTTGCAGTCCATCATACCTGCGCCTGTTCTGCTCCTTAGTTCTTTTATCATTTCTACCGTTATTTCGGCCATCTATCTCATTCCTCCTGAACCTGGACTCCTTGTTTGCCTTCTAATATGGCATCGGCCATTTTAGACGTTATGAGTTTTACTGAACGAATTGCATCGTCGTTTCCTGGTATTACATAGTCTACTTCGTCAGGATCGCAATTCGTATCAACTATTGCGACTATTGGAATACTTAGGCGTCTTGCCTCGAGTGTTGCTATTCGCTCTTTTCTGGGGTCGACTACAAATATGGCATCTGGCGGTTGTTGCATTCCCTTTATTCCGCTAAAGTTCTTTTGTAGCCTTTCCATTTCTCTTTCCAGGATAGCTTTTTCCTTTTTGGGAAGGGTCTCGAAGTAACCCTGCTCCTGCTGCTCCTCTAACTCAATGAGTTTGTCAATTCTCTTTCGGATAGTGGCAAAGTTTGTGAGTGTACCGCCTAACCAGCGTTGGTTGACGTAGAACTCGCCACATCTCTTGGCCTCGCCTTCCACAGCTTCCTGAGCTTGCTTCTTGGTACCTACAAAGAGAACTCGCCCGTTATCCATAGCTACGCCACGTAGAAAATCATAGGCTTCTTCTATCATGCGGACGGTTTTCTGAAGATCGATAATGTAGATGCCATTTCGCTCAATAAAGATGTATGGTTTCATCTTTGGGTTCCAGCGGCGCGTTTGGTGACCAAAATGGACGCCCGCTTCGAGTAGTTGTTTCATGGATACGACTGACAATACAATATACACCTCCGTGGTTCATCCACCGCCATCACCAATGGGCCCTTTGGGCAAACACCACGGCATTATGATGGCGTGAGTGCTTAAAATTTAACCTCAGGTAGTATAACACATTGCGAGCAACTATGCTCCCTGTATGTCCAGAATTTTTCCCTTACTAGGATGCTGTGATTTAGGCTCGTCGCTGTTAGTCTCATTTTCTTCATCAGTGGTTCCAGAAAGTGATCGCCCATCAGTGCCTCTCTTTTTTCGGGAATCAGGGTCCGTTTTCGCTTCGGACACTTGCGAACTCTGTGACACGGTTGCTGCTTTCTCAGAAACCTCTTTGGCAAAAGAGACTAGTTGGATTTGGGATTGCACGGTCCCTTGTTTCTGGGTAGAATCTGCCACTTTGGCTATTTCCGGAGACTTCGGAATGCCTGTTATGGTATCAATAGGTCTCATCAGTATTCACCCCGATACTCACTTCGTGCTTAACCTCGTTGAACTCGTAAACGTCCATTCCTAGGACTACTTTTGTTCCAGGCATCACTTCTTGAGCATAGAAATATCCGTTTCTGGATTTTCTCATTGCTTCTTCGATAGAAGCAAGCCTTGTCAAAAGGTCCTCTCTTTTATCTTCGAATAGTGCGCGCAATCTTTTGAGATAGAGGGCGTCAAGATTCACATGTTCAGATTCTGACGCGCTCGCGGGGTCAATTATCATAATTCGTCGAATTTCCTCGTTGACAGTTCCAATGTCCTTTCTTATGCTTTCGTATTCTCTGCGAATCTTAGGACTTACGCCTACCTCAACGACTGTCGCAACGTTCATTGCAGAGCCTACGGAATGAGTTGATACTCCCTCCTTAGCCCTCATGATACCCCCTACGATACGGCCTCTTTTGGCGCCCAGACTTACTCTCTTTTCCGTTTCAACAACGCTGTGCATCGTGTATTCTGATACAATTACTTCGCCTTGCGCGCGGATGACCGAGTTTTCACAAAAACGAGCCAGGACTGTTCCGCCGCTCTCTATTGTGCCGTTTGGAGCATTGATGCTTCCTTCGACCACAATATCGCTCGCGCAAGACGCGGAACCAGACAGGTTCCCTTTCAATGTCAAACGGCCCCAGGTAGATATGTGAAAACCTTGAAGGACGTTACCGACAACTATCACGTCTCCTGGAAAAGATACATCGCCTGTCAGAGGACCTATGTCTCCGACTATTCTTATAGAATCAAGCACAGATGGCATATTGTTTTCCAGATATGGAATCCCCGATTTCGTTGCCAAGACAGACTTACCGTCAGGAGATGAAACAGTGTTGGGTCCGCATTTGAAAACGGGTTTGCCTGCAACATATGGGAGTCTCTCTCCAGTGACAGCCATGCCAAAACTGCATTCTTCTGGATTTCTAATGAATGCCAAAGATGTTCCTGCGCGTACAAATCCACGCGCGCACAGTCTGGACCAATCGTGGGCAAAACTTGGACCTACTACGATTTCTTCTGGGGGTTTGTGATTTGATTGACTGAACCTAAAAACTAGTCGGGGCTCAGACGATCCTGCAGGTGAAAAACTGCCATGCGCAGGGATTCCCCAAGCAACTTGATAAACCTTACCTCTTTCGCCTGACAGGGCCGTTCGGATCGCAGAATCTGAGATGCCAAATACTACACCGTGGTGCGAAAGTACCTCTTTGATTTCGTCCAGTGAGCAGTCGCACGGATCATTTATGCATATGTAGCAGGCCATTTTGTCTGCCGAAATTACTACATCTACGCCATTAACACCACTCATTTTCCGAATCCTCCCGCTCGTCTAACTAGCGCAAAGATCCATCTGATGAAAGAGAACCTCTAAGCCTAACCACAGCTTTTGTGTGAAGCTGTGAGATCCTTGAAGGGGAAACCCCTAGGATCTCGGCAATTTCCTTTACTGTCAGTCCTTCATAGTAGTATAGCGAGACCACAAGTTTTTCGCGCTCAGGAAGTCTGTCAATAGCCATTGCAAGGTCTTTCTTCCTAAGAGTCCATTCTGTTTCATCGATTGGATCAGGCGCCTTTTCATCTTTCAGTTCTACGGGACGATATGAATTATCACCGTCCGATGGTGTTCCCCATATGTCGTCAAATGACAAAATGGACGATGACGACATGTCTAGTATACGCTGATTGTACTCTTCTATGGACATGTTGAGTTCATTGGCTATTTCATCATCTGTTGCAGACCTGCCAAGTCGGTTTTCTAGGTTCTTTGTTGCTTCCTCAATAGCCTTATTCCTCTGTCTAACAGATACGGGAACCCAGTCCATCGAACGCAATCCATCTATCATTGCGCCTCTGATTCTGGCTATGGCGTATGTTTCAAATTTCACGCCACGCTGCAAGTCAAACCTATCCATTGCATCGAGAAGTCCTAGACTGCCATAGCCGATTAGGTCTCCCTCGTCTACATTTTTGGGGAGATTCATTGCCACTCTACCCGCAACGTACTTCACAAGAGGGGCATAATGAACTATGAGCTGGTCCCTGGCATTTTTATCATTCAGCATTTTGTAGTTACGCCATAGGGTATCTAGATCTCTAGAACCATTGTCACCTGAATTCATCGTAGCGTTTCTCCAGTCCGTCATTTAGAACTATTTGTGCGATTCTGTCTTTGTCTCTGGAGGCAATTGATACAAACATCACTCCACACTGCTTTTGTTGCCGCTCATCCAGGATTGTCCTTACG
The DNA here is from genome assembly GCA_018052455.1 of Candidatus Fermentithermobacillaceae bacterium. Lineage (GTDB taxonomy): Bacteria > Bacillota > Sulfobacillia > Fermentithermobacillales > Fermentithermobacillaceae > UBA3907. The sequence goes on from JAGPNE010000001.1 coordinate 174,841, forward strand.
ACTCTTGCGATTCCAAAAACTGGCCCTCCAGGAACGACCAACTCAAACTCAACAAGATCTTCTTGCTTGAGGTCGTCATCATCAGTGAAAATCAGAGCTCCTCCGGCCGAGAGATTGAGCGTATAAGAGTGACGCCACTTGCCGCCGCGGTCAGTCCCATTCGTCATCTCCTCAAGTTTCCTAAACCAGAAAGGGTAGGCAGTTTCTGCCCTGAAATCACGTCTTTTGATTTCTGGAGGGTCACTATTGTTCAATGGTTATCACCTTGGCTACTTCGATATTGGCTCTTTCATCAAGTTCTTCATAGGCTACAACTGCTATTTCTGGCACAACACGCGACGAGATCTCGTAAACCTGGCTACGGCACGAGGCAGATGTAAGCAAAACTGGTTTGGGTGCTTTGGGTGCAATCTCACTCATGCCTATTTGTATTGCCTGCATTATTTTGGCGAGCCTTTCGGACGAGATTGCAACGTATGCTCCTCTGTCTCCTCTCCTGGTTGATTCTAGGATTTCCTTCTCAAGATCAGGCCCCAAGACCGCAACTGGAAACGGCCCTCTGTCTAGACCAAAGGTTACTGTAATGAGTTTTGAAAGATCCTCTCTCACTCGCATAGTTAGGTAATCAGAGTCCTTGGAGACTCTAGCTGCGTCTGCGATACCCTCCATTATTGTTACTAGGTCTCTGATGGGTATTCCTTCCTTGAGTAGATTTTGGAGCACTTTTTGGACATCACCCAGAGATACTAAGCTTGGTATGGCCTCTTCTATGCAGGGGGCATCTTCCGATTTAACTAGCTCTATGAGTCGTTGGGTCTCTTGCCTTGTCAGAAGCAGGTGCGCGTTTTTTCGCAAGACCTCGGTCAAGTGGGTAGCTATTACCGCAGAAGCTTCTATCACCGTGTATCCTAACGCTTCCGCTTCTTCTCTTTGAGACTTAGGTATCCACACCACGTCAAGTCCAAACGCCGGCTCTTTGCCTGGAATGCCTTGCAGTTGTTGATCTCTCGGAGCGCCTCCTAAGGCCATGACCCGGTCTGGATAAACTTCGCCATAGCCTATTTCAATACCCCGCAAGTTAATGCGATATGAATTTGGTCCCAGACCAGCGAAATTATCTCTTACTCTTATTACCGGGATAAGTATGCCGAGTTCAGAAGCGAGCTGCCTGCGGATCATGACGATCCTGTCTATGAGATCACCGCCTTGCGAAGGGTCTGCGATTGGAAGCAACGCCAGACCGAATTCTATTTCCAGAGGGTCTACCTTGATAAGACTTAGGGCCGCCTCGGGACTTTTTTGCTCCTCAAGTTCCTTTTTGTACGCGTCTTCCCTCTCCTTAGCTTCGGTGACAAGTTTGGAGTTTTCCACTGTTCTTCCTAGAAACAGCCATATTATGCCGAGAATTATCAAGGACACTTTGGGAAAGCCTGGGACCAAGGCAAGGGCTAGAAGTGATCCGCCTGTTATTGAAAGCACTTTGGGTGCGGAAAAGACTTGTCCGATTACATCGGCACTCAGATTCTCCCTTGAAGCGCTTCTGGTCACAATGATGCCGGTAGCCGTGGAAATTATGAGGGCGGGCAATTGGCTAACCAGACCGTCGCCTACTGTCAAGAGGGCGTATTTATGCCACGCCTCTGCCGCAGGTAGTCCATGTTGTAACATACCAACTGCAAACCCGCCCAATAGGTTGACTGCAGTGATGATAAGTCCTGCAATGGCGTCTCCCTTGACAAACTTTGAAGCACCGTCCATTGCTCCGTAGAAGTCTGCCTCCTGTTCGATGGCCCTTCTTCGGTGCCTTGCATCCTCTTCGGTTATCAAACCTGAATTAAGATCGGCATCTATCGACATCTGTTTTCCAGGCATTGCGTCGAGTGTGAATCTGGCCGCCACTTCTGCTACTCTTTCGGCTCCTTTGGTGATTACGACGAACTGTATTATGACGAGTATAACAAATATGATTAGACCTACTACTTCGTTGCCTCCTACTACGAATTGACCAAATGCTTCGATGATGCTTCCTGCGTTATGTCTTAGAAGGATCAGGCGTGTAGAAGATACGTTTAGGGATAGACGGAATAAAGTCATAATTAGAAGCAGCGAAGGGAATACCGAAAAGTCAAGAGGCTCTTTGGTGTACATAGTCAGAAGCAGGACTGCTATCGCCATGCTAAAGTTTATGGCGATTAGCACATCGAGCACAACCGGAGGTAAGGGCACGACCATCATCGCTACAATCAAAAGGACAAATACTGATATGATGCTGTTGGTTCCTCTGGTAAGCATTAGATTCCCTCCGCGTCTAGTTTACCGGAAACGTGGTATACATAAGCGAGTACTTGAGCAACAGCTTCGTACAGTTCTTTGGGTATCATCTCCCCTATGTCCACGGCCCAATATATGGATTGAGTCAAAGTCGGATCTTCGACCACGAAAACATCGTTTTCCTCGGCAACTCTGCGTATTCGAAAAGCTACTTGGTTGATTCCTTTGGCTACCACTTTTGGAGCAGCATCTTTGTTCATATCGTATCTCAGCGCTACCGCATAGTGTGTGGGGTTTACCAAGACTACATCGGCACTAGGCACGTCCTGCATCATTCTGCTCATTGCAATTCGTCGCTGCCTCTGTCTTAGCGCTTGTTTTACTTCGGGTTTCCCTTCTGTATCTTTGAACTCCTCGATTATCTCCTGGCGCGTCATCATTATGCTCTTTTCGAATTCCCACCATTCGTAAGCGTAATCAACAACGCCTATTGAGACCAAGAGGATGCTTGAATTTATGAGTACACTCTCAATGCTCGTCGATACTATCTTAACCGATTGTGGCAGATCAGCGACTAGCAGACCAGCTAATTGGGGCCATACATCTTTCAGAGTATTCCAACCTACAAGACCTACCAACACAATTTTGAGTATAGATTTGGCTAACCCTTCCAGAGAACGTTTTGAAAAAATGCGTTTGAAACCTTCTAATGGATTCAATCTCTTGAAATCTGGCAATATAAGGTTTGTCCTGAACGAGAAGCCTACCTGAAATATGGAAGCTACCATGCCAAATACAAGAGCAACTGCCATTACGGGCAGGCTGGCTAAGATTAAGGTTATGACGACGTCGTTAAGCGCCTTGCACGCCCATTCAATTCCCCAAGGTGATGCAGGGTAGTAGGCCCAAATCTGGGTGGCTTTCTTACCTATTATTTCTGCGCTAAGCCTAACACTGTATTTGAGAGCAAATGTGGCGCATAGAATGCTAATAGCAGCAGTCAGGTCTTGGCTAGAGAAAACTTGACCCTTTTCCTTTGCCATTTGTCGCCTTTTAGGTGTTGCGGGCTCTTTCTTTTCAGCTGAGAAGAGCTGCAGATCCATGTCTATGTTCGTGATCATCCTCCTAGAACCTCCAAAAGGTTCTGCAAGAGAGTCTGCATCGACCGAGTTATTTGTTCGGTAAAGACCCCATAAAACACAGCAGAAGCAGAAATAATCCCCAGACCAACTAACGTTTTTATGGGCATTCCTATGACGAATAGGTTCATCTGGGGCACAGTCCTAGCTATGGCACCAAGAGCAAAGTCCACAATAAGAGCAGATGCCCACACGGGGCAAGATAGCAAAATGGCCGTTTTGAACATCCCGGCGGCTGCACTTAATCCTACCTGTGTCCAAGCCCGGGGTATGTACGCCGCGCCTGCCGGTACAAGCTCGAATGACTGATACAGAGCCTTTATGAAAAGGTGATGTCCATCTAGGCCTAGAAATAGGAGAAGGATCAGTAAGTACTTGAAAATGCCCAAGATTGGAGATGGCTGACCGTACTGAGGGTCTACGACATTTGCCATGCCGAAACCGATTTCAATATCGGCAATATGTCCGGCCGTCTCTATGGCTGCCATGATTATGGTTCCACAAAAACCTATAACCAGTCCAAGAAGGATCTCGCTTGCGGCACACAAAATGAAACTAGCCGCGGAATCCGGAGCAGTTGCTGCGGGTACTACTGGGTATAGCATGTACCCTAACGCTAGCGAAATAGTTACCTTTACCATTGCGGGCACATATTTCGTGCCAAAAACGGGCGCAGTTATGAGAACCCCTGCGGTACGCAAAAGGATCCATATGAACGGAAAGATAGTGTTGAGCCACGTATCCACCTGGCTGCCTCCCTTTTGCGCTATATCAATCCCGGCAGGTTTTCCAATAGTCTTTGAGTAAAGTCTATGACTACTTTTAGCATCCAGCCACCGAATACCATCATTGAAAGCATAACTGCCAGGATCTTCGGAACAAAGCTAAGCGTCTGGTCGTGAATTTGTGTAGTGGCCTGGAAGATGGATATTAACAGACCTACCAAGATTGAAATTACTAGACTTGGCGCCGCGACCAGCAAGGTTGTTCCGATAGTCTCTTTTCCTATTGAGATAACTTGGTCTAGTGTCACGTGTGAGTTCCCCCTATGCTCTTAAGAGATACTATCCGAGCCTACTACCTGAAACCGTTGATCAAGGACCTAGTCAAAAGGCCCCAGCCGTCGACGAGCACAAACAGAAGGATCTTGAAAGGAAGTGATATAAGGACTGGTGGAAGCATTAGCATGCCCATGGACATAAGAGTAGACGCGATCACCATATCGATCACCAAAAACGGCAAGAATAGCAGAAAACCAATTTCAAAAGCTGTCTTTAGTTCTGAGATTGCAAATGCTGGGACAACCTGGATAAGGGACATATCCTCCGGGTTCAACGGTGTTTCGCTCTGTGCAATTTCGACGAAGAGTTCTAGATCCTTTTCCCGCGTTTGTCTCAGCATGAAGTCCAAAATGGGTCTCTCTCCGCGAGCAATGGCATCTTCTGCGGTTATTTCACCTGCTACATAAGGAGCAATAGCTGTCTCATTCAGCTGAGTCCACGTTGGAGTCATGATAAAAAAGGTAAGCAGAAGTGCAAGTCCAATGAGCACCTGATTGGGAGGCGTCTGCTGAGTCCCCAGCCCCGCACGCAAGAACGAAAACACTACCACTATTCTTGTAAAAGAGGTAGTAAGTATCAGAATCGCGGGAGCCAGGGTAAGCACGGTAAGAGCAGCTAGGATTTTGATTGCACTTACAAGTCCACCGTCCTCAGGTTCACCATCAATTGAAATACTCACGTTAGGGACAAGGTTGTTGGAAGAAGCGAATGCTGGTGTAGACAGCAACAACACAACCGAAATACTCACGGCAATGATAAGAAGCATCTTTGTGCTGTTCGACCTATTCACTCGTTTGGCGAGGTTTTCGGCAAATGTCGAAAGAAATCCAACGTTTTCTTCTGGATTCGGTTCTTCTTTTTCCTCAAGGTTGGCCATGCTTTCGAATTCATCTGTGGAGAACTCTTTTAGAAGGGAAATGTTGTTACCGGTCAGTCCAAGTAGCAAAAAAGACTTACCCGCCTCAATCACGCAAAGAGCCTTATCTCTTCCAAGAGGCAAGGAATCGACGATATGCAGGTTAACCGCAGGCCTCTTAGCCTTGAAGCCGCGCTTGGAGAAACGTACAGCAAGTACCGAGAGTACGATAACCAATCCTAAGAACCCTACTATTTTGAAGACTGCCGAAACTAAGGAATATGAGTCCATATGTATGCCGGACCCCCCGGCGGATCCCCCCTTTTTCTCTATCTAACAAAAACCGCCTGGGCATAAATGGCTATGTGTCACCCATTATCTCATGTGATCGTTTGGTCCTTGTTTACTATTTCCTGAATCCGAACTCCGAAGTTCTCGTCTATGACAACTACCTCTCCCTTGGCAAATAGTTTGCCGTTGACCAGGATGTCAACTGGATCACCCGCGAGTTTGTCGAGTTCTACTATAGAGCCGATTGTCAGATTTAGCAGGTCTTTCACGTAGCACTTCGCCTTTCCCAATTCTACGGTTATTGCCAAGGGTATGTCCATAAGGAGATCGATGTCAGAAACCAGCTTCCCCGGGGCGGACCTAGGCTCTAATTCTTCGAACCTCGCTGGTTGCACAGAGACTGTCCTTTGCTTCCCCGGGCTGTAGGTGCCTACAAAAGCGCTCTCATCTTCCAGCTGTTTATCAGCGATCTGGTTTTCGCCGAAGTAACCGACTTCCATGCCGCTTGACGTACCCGGTTCTACCGTATCTGATGTATTGCTGATTCCGCCTTCGGATTCCTGTACTTCCCGTAGTAGGGCCTCTATTTCATTTTGGCTAAGGCTTCCATCTTTCATGAATTATCAACTCCTTTTAGGCCTCGTCAGCCCTTGAGACTATTCTTGCTGCAAGTCTTGAGCCGATGCGTCCAATCTCAGCTTTGAATTTGGGTTTATCTAATATGCGCACAACCACTGGATCTCTTCTTCTCGTGTTGAGTTCGATGACATCACCTGGTTTTAGTGAGAGAACATCTTTCATCGTAAGAGTAGACTCCCCTAGGGTGCAGGAGATAGGTATCTCAATATGCTTGATCGCTTCAATGGCATCGGTGGTACCATCAGGCTGGTCGGTTTCGTCTCTTCTTGAGAACCAGCGGTGCGCAGAAAGAGTCGGCAATATTGGCTCCAAGAGTGTGTAAGGCAGACAAAACTCAATAGTGCCCGACTGAGCTCCGAATTTCATCCTCAAAATCACAGACAGAACAACATCGTTTGGTGCCATAGCCTGTTGGATGAAAAGGGGGTTCAGCTCTATTGAGGATACTTTGAGATTGTGCTCTTCTACCTTGAATTCACGCAACGTAACTGAGAGCATATCAGTCATAGTCTCAGTTACTCGCATTAGCACAGCTGATTCAATATCCGTAAGGACTCTCGAGAGCAAAAAAGAGTCGCCAGGACCACCGCATAACCTATCTACCATTGGAATGGCAACCTGAGGACTGAAACTCACTAGCATGTTAGACGCAAGTGAACCCCATTGGACCACTGCAACGGCACAAGGGTTGGGTAGAGAATTTGCGAATTCTTCATAAGTTATCTGGTCCACTGATTCAACGTTTGAGTGGACTGTCATCCTGAAAAAACCTGAAAAGTACGACGTAACAAATCTACAAAAATTGTCAAAGAGCATCTGGACGCCTCGCAAATGGTCTTTTGAGAATTTATCAGGGCGCTTGAAATCGTAGACCCGTAGTCTAGGTTTGGCCACCTGTGGTTCTTGTTGTTCCGCACCAGTTGCCATCATCGAGTTTATCAGGTCTTCGATTTCTTTTTGCGTGAGTGCCAACCTATCTCCCCCCTCGATCGGTCACTGTATTATGAATTCGGAAAAGTACACATTTTTGACAATTCCAGGACATCTATCTTCGATCCTATTGAGAATATCCACTTGAAGGTCTCTTAGTCCTGACTCGCCCATGAGTTCTTCATAGGTTTTCGAACGCAATAGAGCATAGATGTCTGTTTTTACTTCAGAGATTTTGGACAGTAGTTCCTGGCCCTCCTTGCCGTCTGTCATCTCAATTTCGATGGTCACTCTAATGTATTTCCCAGGATCCAGCAGATTCGTTATAAACTGGCCCAAGCTATACATGACGGTTTTAGGTTCTTCGGACTTCTTAGAATCGGAGTCAGATGGTGCACCAAACATGGGGAATCCCCATGCCTTAGCCGCCACAAAATAGCCTAGAGATAGACCGACCAGCAGGATTACTGCGATCACGAGGATGGTCTTTTTGTTTTTCATGCTAGTTCACCTCTATCCATCTGGTTGTAGTCACTTATTAGGCTCAGCCGATGAAAGGGACGGTCTGAGGATGACAATATCTACTCTACGGTTCTTCTGCCTCCCCTCTGCGGTATTGTTTGTCTCGATTGGATAGTACTCGCCATATCCTGCGGCCTGCAGTTGCCTGGGCTCCACGCCTGCTTCTTCTATGAAGAACCTCACCACCCGTGTAGCACGAGCCGTAGACAGTTCCCAGTTGGAAGGAAATCTAGGAGTGCTGATAGGCCAATTATCAGTGTGGCCCTCGACACGTATTGGATTATCTAAGGTTTTTATGATCTCACCTATTTTCTGCAGAACCTGCGCAGACTCGGGTCTAAGGGTGTCTTGCCCTACGTCAAAGAGGACGGTGTCTGCAAATCTCAACACGACTCCACGTTCTTCAAGGCTGACCCCAACCTTATCGGAAAGACCAGACCCAGAAAGTTCCTCCTCAATAAACTGTTGCAGCCTGGCCATTTCGGCCATTTCTTCGGCAAGCATCTGGGCGACAAGATCTGCCGGGTCAAACACCTGAGTCGAGTCTCCCTTTGGAGACGGAATTGGCGAACCGTCTAGAATTCCCAGGGCGCCCTGAAGAGAAGACATTGCGGCCTCGAATTTCTTGACGTTGACTACAGACATGGAAAAAAGTAGCACAAAGAAACACAAAAGCAGTGTAACCATGTCCGCGTACGTATTCAGCCACGGCGCCTGAGGTGGAGGATCTTCATCTTGCATCCAAGGTTTCACGTCCGCTCACCTCCCGCGTTTTTGAAGGCATTGCAATTTCCATTCTCTCTTTAGGAGGCAGGAAAGACTTGAGTTTTTCCTGGACTATCCTAGGGTTATCACCGGATTGAATCGAAAGTACGCCTTCTATGATTGCTTCCTTTACGTACACTTCATTTGTACTTTTGTTCTTCAGCTTATTTGCTATTGGCAGACATACCACGTTTGCAATTAGCGAACCGTAAAAGGTCGTTACGAGTGCGGTTGCCATCCCAGGGCCTATAGCGTCTGGACTATCGAGGTTCACCAACATCTGAATGAGGCCGATTAACGTTCCAAGCATACCAAAAGCAGGGGCGAAGACAGCCATAGTCTCAAAAACGCTCTGCCCTAGCTTGTGCCTTTGAGTAATGAATACTAGCTCTGTCTCAAGAATGTTGCGCACAAGTTCGGGAGTTGTTCCATCTACTACTAGCCTTATTCCTTTCTGTAGGAAAGGATCTTCCAGGGCGTCTGCATCTTCATCGAGAGCCAACAGACCTTCTCTACGAGCTTTGTCAGCAAACTCGACGATTGTGTTGATGGTGCTGGGGAGATCGTCATCTTTTTCTGTAAACGCGTTCTTGGCGATTTTCATCACCTCGAGAAAAGTTCCAAGGTGATAGCTCATCAAGGTAGCGGTAAGAGTTCCTCCTATCGTTATGAGCACAGATGCAAAATCCCAGAAACTTGCGATGCTGCCACCTGACATTATCGCCCAGACAAGAATGACGATGCCCGATACTAAGCCGATAACAGACGCCCTATCCATTCAGTCTCACCTCGTAGCTAGATTCAGTTATCTTTTGAGATTGACCAATTCCTGTAAAAGCTCATCTGATACTGTAATAACGCGCGAGTTTGCCTGAAATCCTCTTTGAGTAATGATCATCTGCGTAAATTCTTCCGCCAAGTCTACGTTGGACATTTCCAAGGCCGCGGGTGCGACGGTACCCCTTCCTGATGTGCCTGCGGGACCTATTTCCACGCGTCCTGAGTTGTTGGATTCAATAAAAAGGCTGTTTCCGAGTTTGATAAGCCCAGATGGATTTCTGAAGCTCGCCAAAGCAATTTGCCCTAAGATTAGGTTCTTGCCGTTAGAGTAAAACCCCGAAATCACGCCGCTAGAGTCGAAACTAAAAGACTCCAATGTGCCGGTAGGCCAGCCATCAACAGCTCCTGATTCCACCGTAGTAGGGCCTGCCACCTGGGTCAGGCTTGAAAAATCCATTGTTATGCTCTGATTTTGGGCAGCCCCTCCGACTGGGTCCAAAGAGAACGTGGTGTTTGTAGACGAGTCTACTGTTCCGTCGGTGTCGAATGAAATGTTACCGCTTCCTATTTCGTTACCATTGTATGTTGCGCTCCAGGACCATTCATTGTCAGCCGTTTTTTCATATTTCATAAGTATAGTGTGGGTACTTCCAAGGGAGTCGTACACAGTTACAGCTGACTGCTTAGTTGCACCTATGTCGCTGTTAGCGTCGAGGTTCTTAATCCACTGTACGTGACCTGTCGCCTTAGCAGGCATATTTGACCCTATTTGTATTGAAAGAGGATTGAGGTTATCGCCTGTGCGGTCCGAAGGAAGATTTCCAGAGGAGTCTGCAACCCAACCCAGGACCTTTCTTCCCTCATAGTCCACGAGTATTCCATCGCCATCGGTAGAAAAAATGCCTACTCTTGAATATGCTTTTGTTTCGCCATCGAGAACCACGAAGAAGCCGTTACCTTCTATTGCTACGTCAGTCGATCTACCTGTTGGTTGAAGATTTCCTGGTGTCTGGATTGTATCTATGCTTGCTACGTCTACACCTAGACCTACCTGCATAGGGTTGGTCCCGCCTCGTTCAGTGGTAGACGTTCCAGAGGGTGAACCTGCCCCTTGCAGAGTCTGGCTAAACACTTCCTGGAAAGTTGCCCTGCTCGATTTATACCCAGGTGTATTCACGTTAGCTATATTGTTTCCAATCACGTCCATGCGGGTCTGGTGAGTTCTTAGACCAGACACAGCGCTGAACAACGAACGCATCATGTTTAATGCACCCCTTTTCGTCTATTGGGTTCGGGCGCTTCTTCCGTCGGTCTGAAGCGCTTGGCCTCCCTGAAAGGGTCCGGCCCCGAACAGCAATCTTACTTGCCCATCAAAACTGCACTATCTATAGAGGTAAACAAGTTCTCCTTCATCCTGTCTTCAGGGACCACAGTTATAACGGTCCTAGTCTGAGGAGCTACGAGGAATGCAGCTCCTTTTGTGATCACCAGAGTAGACCTTGCCCCTTTGGCTTGAGCAATATCCATGGCCTCTGACAAATCTCCCATGTATTCTTCTTTGGTGGTCTCTCCCCATTCGCTTAGCCTTTCTTCAGCGTGTTTCGAAAAACTAACCGCTACGTTCTTGTGCGCTTTACGTAGAGCGTCGACAAAAGAACGATTTTCCTGAGCCGCTTTCTCCGGCATCTTGGTTTCGTAGCGCTCTGATATTCGGCTAGCGTTTGACGCCAGCAAATTGCTGCCATCAGTTATCTTCAGGTCCATGATTGGTTCCCCCAATCCAAACAAGGTTCTCAAGTGGAATCAAGTTATCTCCGCTGCGGACTACCAATCTGCCCTCAGCAAAGCCCACACCTTCTATCAAGCCAGAAAGGTAACCGTTTTCAACAGCCGCCTGAAATTCTCTGCCTACAAGGTTAGAAGCACCAAGGAAAGCCTTCGCGTACTCGCCTTCTACTAGCACTTCGCATAGCACCGATACTTTGTCATTGAGATCCTGCACTTGCGTAGCTGTAGTGAACTGGGCCATCTGAGCGAAGAAGTCCTTTTCCTCCATAGGAGCCATAGGATCTTGGTATTTAAGCTGGGTAAGCAAGATTTGCATAAACTGGTCTTGAAGACTCGCAGCCATGTTTTGAGTGTCAAGCGTCTGATTTGTCATATTCTGCACTCTCTGAACTGTTAGGTCCACATTTCTCGCCTCCTTTCATACACGATAGTCAAATACTCCGTAGTTCATGGAAAAGTGACGCATCAACTCAATCTCATCATCGGTAGGGCTGCGCGGTATTTGTTGAGGACCTGCATCATGGTTCTTTGCGGTCCCGTCAAATGTCCTACTATGTTGGCCCTGGCCATTAGCCATTCCCAGGTCTGCAAAAAACCCCCCAAGGGTGAGCCCTCTTTCAGCCAGTGTCTGCGCTAACTCGTCGTGGGACTTCATAAGGGCCTGCTGCGCATCATAAGACGATGTGATGAATTTGACTACTATCTCATCACCTTTTGCCGAAAGCAGAACTGTCATTTTGCCGAGGCTTGGCGGGTCTAGGCGAAATTCCACGCTTGTTGGCAGCTCAACGCTGGATTTCCGAGCTAGTATTTCAGCCACTTCCTCAAAGCGCATAGGCAATGGCCCCTCAACCGACCCCAGTTTCTCCCCTACCTGTCTGGCGGAATTGGCAGAGTACGCACTCAATCCCAAACCTGGGTTCTTGTCTTTTACACCACCGGCGACCGACGTATCTCTTTTTTTCGCGTTAGATACGACAAGAGGAGTATCGGTGTCTCCTTGTTTGACAGCCTCAAGCACTACTGTCTTGACGTCCGTTGGGCTTTGTGTTGTAACTTCGGGAACCTGTGGTTTTTGAACGTAAGGCAGACCATCCTGAGATGGTTTTTCCACGTCCATCAGTCCGTCCTCGGTGGGAACTAGCGCAGGATGTAGGGCTGCAACCACAGCCGAAGGCTTTTGGTCTGACACAGTATCATACACCGGGATTTGTACCTCTTCGCGCAACAAAGAGACCTGGTCCACTGTCTCTTTACTGTGTACGTCTTGGAGTGGCAATGAAGAAACGACACCGCTCAGAATCTCTGAATCGATGCTAAAGTCAAGGCTGACAGGCTCTTTTACCGTATTGGTGGTGGCGGCGAAAGACGGTCGGCTAACTTCTGCAAACGCGGGATCAATTGCGTAACTACCTTGGTGCAGATCAATTGATTGGCTCACGCTGTGACCTACTCCAAATTCTATTGCGGATAGAGCCAACTCCGATTCGTCTGGACCTTTTTCTGCTAGCAAAGGCTGTTGATCACTCTCGGGTATGCCAACTGAGACACATAGCAACATCATAATACCCGCAAAGTCCAGGCTGTTAGTCCGAGCGGCTTTGTTTGCTCGCCCCAATGCTTCATTTGCGTATGCGGTTCCCTCAAGTAAAGGGCAACCAATATTCAATGATGCTTCCATTAGCTACTAAGTCACCTCCTTCCCATTTCTTTTGAAGTACCTCGAACCGATTTCGTCCAGCTCTTTGCTCTGTTCCCACCAATACTCATCCATGTATTGGCTTAGGTGTTTTTCCTTAAGTTGTTCAAGTGCTTTTTTCTCCCTAGTTCGTAGAATTGCTTCTTCTTGAGCTTCTCTGACCAAAACTGTATGTCTGGCCAATTGCTCTTTGGTTTTCTCTATGTCCTCGTTTAGCGCTGCGCCATAATTCAGAACCGCTTTAATTTGGAATGGATCAATACCCCCTTTCGCGAGCGCAACCAACGCATGCCGATTCTGAGCTTCCAATTTCTTGGTCACCTCCAGCGAGTGCTCAATGGCGCGCATTTCATTGAGAAGAACTGCCAACCTTTCTTCTGCAATGAGGCGCCTTAATTCTCGCACTTCAAGCACTTTTTCCAGAGGAAACGCAAACTTCTTCAACGAGCATCCCCAATCTTCTTATCGAATAAAACCTTGCATTTGAATAGGGTTAGGCAAGGTTCTCGAATATACCATTCATTTCAGCGATTACGTTATCGAAGGAGACACATTCGTCAACACCTTGTTTCAGAAACGAGTTGATCGCTTGTATATACTCCAAGGACCTGTCTATAGCCGGGTTTGAACCTTGAACATACGCACCGATGTTTACAAGGTCTTCGGCTTTTTTGTAGGTGGCCAAAAGGCTTCTCATTTCTTGCGCAACTGCTATATGTTCTCTGCTTACAACAGTTGGCATGAGACGTGACACGGACGCCAGGATATCGATAGAGGGATAGTGGCCCATCTGGGCCAAGTCTCTGGATAGCACTATGTGACCATCTAGAATGCCTCTTGCTGCATCCGCGATTGGTTCATCCATATCGTCTCCCTCGACCAATACAGTGTAGATTCCCGTTATGCTGCCCGTGCTTGCCTTCCCCGCCCTTTCGAGGAGTTTGGGCAAATTGGAGAATACAGACGGAGTATAACCTCTTGTTGTTGGAGGTTCTCCAGTTGCTAGGCCCACTTCTCTTTGGGCCATGCACCACCTAGTGATCGAATCCATCATCAGAAGCACATTCAACCCTTGGTCTCTGAAGTACTCTGCTATAGCAGTTGCAACCCATGCGGACTTGATTCGCATAAGTGCGGGTTCGTCAGAGGTAGCTACAACCACAACTGACCGTTTTAGCCCGTCTTCTCCTAGATCTTTTTCTATGAATTCGCGGACTTCTCGGCCTCTTTCTCCGATTAGGGCTATTACATTGACATCACCAGATGTGTTTCTGGCAATCATGCCCATTAGAGTGGATTTCCCAACCCCCGAACCTGAGAATATCCCAATTCTCTGACCTTCTCCAATGGTCAAGAGCCCATCTATTGCCCTTATTCCTGTAGAAAGTGGCGACTGAATGAGACTTCTTTCAAGGGGTGCCGGTGGTTTTTCCATTACGGGGTAAAAAGTCTCCACAGGCCACAAAGTCTGGTTATCTATTGGGAATCCTAGTGCGCCGGTGATCCTCCCTAACATTTCTTTGCCTACTGGAACTTCCAATTGTGTACCCGTAGATTCAACACTCGAACCCGGAGCGATTCCGTCCAAATCGCCAAAAGGCATGAGGAGAACTTTGCCGCTTCGAAAACCCACTACTTCAGCCAGCACCGGTGTTCCCGATTTCGGCCACAGTGTGCAGATCTCCCCCATTCTCACCTTCGGACCTGATGATTCGATCAAAAGACCAATAATGTCTGTAACAATCCCGCGGTGTGTAATAGTCTTGGCTGATGCTATGGCGTCTATATATGTTGAAAACGGGATTTCCTTCATAAGGCACCATGCTCGTGCTGGCGAGTTCTGGATTCTCCTATTGCCCTCGCGATATTTCTGATTTGAGTCTCTATGGTCGCATCAACCTGTCCACGGGGGCTTTCTATCACGGCTCCGGTTGATATGGACGGATCACCTACTACATCCACACTCCTATTGTATTGGCCCTCGAGAGTCTGTTTTGTGCCTTCTAAAATAGCCACGATCTCAGGATTTACTCTAATAGTTATGTTTCGTTCGTCATCAACAGCTGAAACTGCCTGTTGTACCATTGAAAGAGCAAGGTCGGGGTCGCATTGTATAGACTCTCCCACTATCTTTTTGGCTATCTCCAGAATCATGGCAAGAAAGTAAGGCTCACACTGTTGTAGATACTGTTCAAAAGCGGTCTTGGATTGTTCGAGTACCTCTTGTGCTTGACATAACAATCGTTCCGCTTGATTCAACCCTTCCTCAAAACCCTCATTGTACCCTTTGGCAAACCCCGACTTTTTGGCTTCCGCGTGGCACTCGGCCGCCTTGCGCTTCGCCTCTTCGATGATCTTACAAGCTTGTGCTTTGGCGCTTTCGACAAGCATTGCGGCTTCTAGTGGCGATTCTTCGAGCACTAGAACCGACCCGGACTCATCGTTTTCGTCGTGCTGCGCAGCATCGAATTCTAGCGTAGGGATCCATACTGATCTTATGTTTGTATCTTCCGATCTGAATACTCTAGACAACTATCTCATCTCCTCCGCCACGACCAATGATGATCTCTCCTTGTTCTTCTAGTCTACGTATGACCGAGACAATTCGTTGTTGCGCTTCTTCAACGTCACGCATTCGCACTGGGCCAAGATAGTCGATGCTCTCTTTCAGGGTTTCTGCTGCGCGTGAGGATAGGTTTCTGTATATCTTGTTCTTGACCTCTTCCGAAGCGGTCTTGAGTGCAAGAGGAAGATCTCGTCCAAGATCCACATCGCGCAAGAAACGCTGGACTGACCTGTCGTCTAGATAGACGATATCTTCAAACAAGAACATTCTGCGTTTGATTTCCTCTGCAAGATCTGGAGCTTCCATCTCCAAAGCACTTAGGATCGTTTTTTCTGTCTGTCTGTCTACGTTGTTGAGGATCTCAACAACAGCAGATATGCCTCCTGCTTGTGTGTAATCTTGTCCTGCCATGGACAAGATCTTTCTTTCGAGGACGCGTTCTATCTCCTTTACAATATCTGGGGTTGTTCGGTCCATAATCGAAATCCTACGGGCAACTTCTACCTGTAGATCCGGCTCTAGCGATGACATGATTTCTGCGGACTGAGAAGGATGCAGATAGCTCAAAATGAGCGCTATTGTCTGCGGGGACTCGTTTTCTAGGAAATTGAGGATCTGGGCGGGGTCTGCTTTCCTCACCGTATCAAAAGGTCTTACCTGCAACGATGAAGTTAGCCGTGCCAGCACATGTTGAGCCTCTTCCTTTCCCAATGCTTTTTCCAGAAGAGTTCTTGCATAGTCAATGCCTCCCTCTTCAAGATATTCCTGAGCCAGGCACATATCGTTGAATTCCTCTAGCACCCTATCTTTTGTGTCCTGCTCTACTTTGCGAATTGAGGCAATTTCAAGAGTGAGAACATCAATATCTTCCTCTCTCAAGTGCTTCATTATTTGCGCAGAGAGATCTGGTCCTAGAGTAATGAGAAGTATGGCGGATTTCTCTCTTCCCGTTAATCCCCCTCTATGTATACTCATTATCGCTCATCCTCCAGTAACCAAGACTTGATGAGAGTAGCTACCACTTCAGGGTTAGTTTTAGCTAGTCTTTCAACATTTTCACGGCTTCTTTGCCTGGCTAGGGCTTCAGGAGGTATAGCAGGTATGTCTTCCACAAAAATGTCAGGTATGGGCAGTTCGACTTCCTCGTCTTTGCGTTTCCTGCGTCTGACCATGAGGAAGATAGCTATGCCTAGGACTACGACCACTCCTGCTACTGCCGCATAGATATATGTTCGCGGAAATGCCTCTTCCGGGGCGAGAACATTACCTATGGCATCTGCAAGAGTTGTATCAAAAAACACTCCGGTCACTGATATCTGGTCTTGTCTTGACGAGTCAAGGCCCAAGGCAGCGGAGACTGTCTCAACTATGGAATCCTTAAGATCCTCTTCGAGGTTTTTGTTCACTACCACCGCGACGGATAGGCGCTTGATGGCCCCTGGAGTTACGATAGTCTCCGTCGTCCTTTGATTGACTTCAAAGTTCTCGACGATATCGGTGTGCTGGTATTGGGTCTCCCCCTCGCCTGGAGTAACATACGACGGCACATCGAGTCCGCCCGCCGCACCGCCGACAACGGATCCGGTTCCTTGGTAGATTTCGGTTGTTTCTTGGCTGCTACGCAAGATGCCCGGAGGTTCAGAGGTGTATTCAGTATCCGTTATCTTGACTTGGTCCATGTTGAGTTCGGCTCTTACCTGGCATACCACGTTTCCTGGACCCAAGACAGGAGTAAGCAGAGATAGAAGCCTCTGCTCAAGCTCTCTTTCGGTATTCGACGTCAACTCTAACACTGAGTTAGGCGGCAATTCTCCATTGCTGGCGTAATCGTATCCTGACTGTTGCGACAGGAGTTTTCCAGAAGCATCTACTACGGTGACGTTACTGGGCGTGAGACCCTCAACTGAGCTGGACACCAGGTTGACTATGCCACGTACCGAACTCGAGCTAAGCTCGTATCCTGGCATGGTCTTGACAAGGACAGCCGCTGTCGCAGTTTTGTTTTCGTTGATGAACACGGAAGGGTCGGGCAAGACAATGTGAACTCTAGCATCTTCTATCCCGGTGATTGCTTTAATCGTTCTTGTAAGTTCACCGGAAAGAGCTCTTACGTACTGAACCTGTCGTTCAAAATCGGTAGACCAGATGCCACTTGAACCCATACTTTCAAATCCTACGATACCAGATGAAGGAAGACCTATAGTAGCCAACGACAGCCTTGTTTTGTACACTTGTTCCGCCGGAACTTTTATGGTACGGCCACCATCTGTCAATTTATATGGTATACCCTGTTTCTCGAGCTCGTTTACTATCTGCCCCGCATCGGTAGGATCAAGGTTTGACCAAAGAGTCTCGTAATCCGGTCCCTTTGCGGATGTAATTACAAGGATCATCA
Source organism: Candidatus Fermentithermobacillaceae bacterium (assembly GCA_018052455.1). GTDB lineage: Bacteria > Bacillota > Sulfobacillia > Fermentithermobacillales > Fermentithermobacillaceae > UBA3907. Next base: position 192,543 of record JAGPNE010000001.1, read on the forward strand.
AAAGGATAAGCACAACTGCTCCGCTTAAAATAACCACGGTCCTCTGAGGTTTCTTGAGATTATTCCAGGCATCTCCGATGCCTCTGCCAACTGAAGATAAAGATTCGGGCATGTTCTTACACACCTACTCTCAGGTACTGAAATCTATAGAGGCATTCTCATTATCTCCTGGTATGCTTCAATGGCCTTGTTTCTAACTGCAATTACTAGGTCTAGCGCAAGACTTGCTTTTTCGGCTGATAGTATAGCAGTGTGCATATCTCGGGCATTACCTGTAACCAGGTCGATCTGGGATGCCACCAGTTCCTGATCTAGGGTTTCTACTGCCCCATACATTTGCTGAAAAATGTTTTGGAAAGACGTGCCTTCTGAAAGATCGGAAGTTTTCTGGTTGGAGATGCTTGTCGTAACGTTTGTGACGGGTGTAGAGACTGGCCTAATCAACACTAAGTTCCCCCCTGAAGTCTATCTATCTTTTTTGTGTGCTGCTCGGATACCTTCTTGGCAATGGGAGACAACTGTCTAAACTCTTAACATCTCTAGGGCTTTTTGCATCATTGCTTTGGAGGCTTCAATCGCTGTAACGTTTGCCTCATACGCTCTAGTGGCTGCCATCATGTCTACCATTTCGGTAACAACATCAACGTTAGGGTATGTTACGTAACCATCTTGATCAGCGTTAGGATGCCCTGGGTCATATACCTGCCTAAGCGACGAATTATCTTCGGCGACGCCTACAACCTTCACTCCAAACGCGTTTGACATCTCAGCGGACAGCAATTTCTTGAACGAACTCTGCCCGTTATTTGGTGCAAAGATAGCTACTTTTCGCCTGTAAATCTCCCCGGTATCTGTCTGTGTACTCTCGGCATTTGCTAGGTTAGAAGATATTAGGTCAAGCCGGAACCTCTGAGCGGTGAGCCCTGAGGCACTTGTTTCAATGGACGAGAAAAGATTCATCAACTACCTCCTCCCTTCGGTGATGGATTTCCTCAATAACGATAAATGTGCGGTTAGCTGCCTTGAAAGCGCAGAATAGTGTAGAGCGTTCGCCGAGACCTCTGCCATCTCTTTATCAATGTCGACGTTATTTCCGTCAGGTGTAATGCTCGATGCATCGCGGGTTACTATGGCGGTTGCAAAATCTGAGTTTTGAATATGTATGGGGCTCGTTGTGTGCAACTTGATAGTTCTTGAACTCACGGCATTTTGAAGGTACGCGGAGAAGTCCAAATCAGCCTTTTTGTATCCTGGAGTCTCGCTATTTGCTACATTACTTGCTAGGAGATCGTGTCTCATCCAAAGACCATCTAGTCCTAGTTGCATTAGTTCTGATATGTAAGACATAAACTGTTCATACCCCCCTTATGAACAAAAACCCTCCGCAACATTGTCGGAAGGTTAAGGCTATAAGACTACCGCCTTTCGGTGGCTCGGCGGTCATGGTGAGGACTTAAGCCTTCACTTTAGACCCGTAGCTTTGCGTCTCTGTCTTTTGACAGGTTTGCCCTTCTCGCTTGCGGAAACGTGCATTTAGCTATTCAGTTGTATTGTCTTATGCTATTCTACGCGACGCCTCTAATTCCTTCTTTAATTGTGGACAATTATCGAAAAGTACCATCTACTTCTAGGGTCTACCTGAGTTTATTCAGCTCGTCAAGAAGTTTTTCGTTAAGGACCCTGATATATGTGCCTTTCATGCCCAAAGACCTGGTCTCTATCACTCCGGCTGACTCAAACTTTCGCAACGCGTTTACTATCACCGACCGCGTTATCCCTACCCTGTCTGCCACCCTAGAAGCCACAAGATAACCTTCAGAGCCTCCAAGTTCGTCAAAAACGTGCTTCATAGCGTTGAGTTCTGAGAATGACAGAGTGCCTAGGGCGACCTGGACGGCAGCTTGCTGCCTTGCCTCTTCCTCTACTAGTTCCTGATTGTGGCGGACCATTTCCATGGCTGTTACAGTAGCGGCATGTTCAACCAGTATGAGTTCAGGAGTTTCCATATCCCCTGATAACTTGCTCAAGACGAGAGTGCCCAGTCGTTCACCTCCCGCTACTACAGGGACGACTGTAGTCACCATGTTCTTGTAGGGACACTCACGAGAATTTCCTAAGGCGCATTCTCCTTTTTGGTGTTGGACATCTGGAAGTACACTGCGATAACTAGACAGGCTGTCTATATACGAGATAGGGAAACTGTTTGGTTTGAGGGCCTCTTCTTCGAGAGTCTGACACTCGAAATCTTGACACAGAGAATACCCCATGATGTGCCCGTTCCTATCCAAAATGAAAATGTTGCATTCCAACGAGTCCCTAACCACTCTCGCAATTGCCTGAAAGTCGACTTCTGTTGCTGCGTTTCGCAATAGTTCATTCATCTTTCTGGTTTTCTCAAGCAATACCTGCATCTGTCTTCTCCTTTTCACCTGGTTCTACTTAAAGAATATACCGCGTGAGGTCTCTGTCTCTGACCAGATCCCCTATCTTGGCTGAAACATATTCTTTGTTCACTGTAACATTTCCTTGTATACCATCTGGAGCATCAAACAGGACATCTTCCAAGACTTTTTCCATCACTGTATGAAGTCTTCTTGCTCCTATATTTTCATCTTGCTGATTCACCATAAATGCCATCTTAGCGATTTCTTGGATTCCATCATCGGTGAACTCAAGTTCTACACCGTCTGTTGCGAGAAGCTCCTTGTACTGCCGTGTGAGTGAGTTTTCTGGTTCTGTCAGGATCCTTACAAAATCCTGCTCCTCTAGGGGGTCAAGTTCAACCCTTATTGGGAAACGCCCCTGTAGTTCAGGGATCATGTCAGAGGGCTTGCTGACATGAAAAGCGCCGGCACCTATGAACAAAATGTGGTCAGTCTTCACAGGCCCGTATTTGGTGATGATTGTTGTTCCTTCGACAATAGGCAGAAGGTCTCTTTGAACCCCTTCTCGCGAGACATCGGGACCCATTCCCGTTTCTCTCCCTGCGATCTTGTCCAGCTCATCTAAGAATACAATGCCTAACTGCTCACATCTTTCTAGTGCTTCTGCCACCACTTCGTCTTCATCTATGAGTTTGTCTGCTTCTTCCTGTATGAGTATCCTTCGGGCTTCTTCAACTGTGACTTTCTTTTTCTTGGTTTGCTTCGGAAGCAGACCCCCAAAGAGATTCTCCATATCCAATTCCATTTCTTGCACGTTGAATCCATCAAAAAACTCTAGCCTCTGCGAAGGCGCGTATTCAACCTCAATCTCAACTTCCTGTTCGTCCAGTGCTCCAGTCCGGAGCCGTTCGCGGATCTCTCGCCTTTCGACCTGTACCCTCTGGAGATTTCCAAGATACTCTTCACTTTCTTGTTGTTCTGTTTTCTCTTGTTGCTCTTTGCCAGTACCAAACAGCATTTCAAATGGATTGCGCTGGGTCTTTTCTTTCCTAGGCAGAGGACAAAGTATATCCAAAAGCCTTTCCTCCGCCAGAATCCCAGCTTTTTCCAAAACCTGTTCTAGATTCTCTTTCTTTGTGGTGCTAACTGCATTTTCGACCAGGTCGCGAATAATTGAATCAACGTCCCTTCCTACATAACCTACTTCGGTGAATTTGGACGCTTCAACCTTAACGAAAGGAGCATTCACCAATTTGGCCAGTCGTCGGCAAATCTCAGTTTTTCCTACGCCCGTAGGCCCCATAAGCAAAATATTCTTGGGAATAATGTCCTCCTGCATCTCTTGAGGGACACTCTGCCTCCTAAGCCTGTTGCGGACTGCAACTGCTACTGCCCGCTTGGCCTCTGTCTGTCCCACTATATGTTTGTCAAGTTCTCGCACTATTACCCGAGGCGTAAGTTCTTCCATCATGAATCCCCCCCCTAATCTTGTTACCAAGTCAAACCAGTTCCTCAACAACTATATTATCGTTCGTGTATATGCATATGGATGCAGCTATCTTTAGCGATTCTCTAGCGATCTGTGTAGCATCTAGGTCCGTAAAGCGGAATAGAGCCTTTGCAGCAGCGGTTGCGTAAGGCCCGCCAGAGCCTATTGCAATTATGGGTTCGTCGGGCTCAATTACTTCTCCAGTCCCAGACACCAGCAACAATTGGGATCGGTCCATGCACAGAAGCATAGCTTGGAGCTGACGCAGCATTCTATCGGTGCGCCACTCCTTGGCTAGAGATATGGTAGATTTCATTAGGTCTCCCCTGCTTTGCTCGAGGTAACCTTCAAGTTTATCAAACAAAGTCAGCGCATCTCCTACAGAACCTGCAAAACCGGCGATGACAGAATCCTTGTATATTCTGCGAACCTTTCTAGCTGTTGCCTTGAGAATCGTGTTGCTTCCCTCAAGAGTCACCTGACCATCTCCCGCCATGGCCGATTGTCCCCTGGCTCTAACTGCTAGGACGGTGGTGCCCAAGATGCGGTTATTTGGGTAACTGCTCACTTTTCTCGCTTCCTTTCTTCTTCCCCTCCGTTAACGCCAATGTCTTGCCGTCTGCCGTCATTAGAAGAATGTGCTCTTGGATGAGCAGCCTCATATACTTGCTTTAGGCGTTCCGGAAGAACATGGGTGTATATCTGAGTGGTCGTAATGCTCGAATGTCCTAGCATGTCCTGCACGGAACGCAAGTCAGCTCCGCCGGAGATCAGGTGTGTTGCAAAGGAATGTCTAAGAGTATGCGGCGAGCATTCGGAAGGATCTAATCCCGCAGTCAATAGGTGCTTATCGAGTATTCTTCTTATTGATCTTACAGACAATCGGTTGCCCGACTTGTTTAAGAACAAAGGCTTCTTCGTCGTCCGACTGAGTTGGTCAAAAAGAGGTGGTCCAGATTCATGTCCTTTCGATCGGTTTTTCTCAAAGAAAGGTCTCCCGTTTTCAAGATAGTCCCCTAGGGCATCGATAGCTATCGAGCCTATGGGTACAAATCGCTCCTTGTCGCCCTTACCTACTACTTGAACAAAGCCCAAGGAATAGTCAACATCACCTACATTCAGCTTTGCCAGTTCGCTCACTCTTAGCCCTGCTCCGTACAGTAACTCAAACATAGCTCGATCTCTTTTGCCGTACGGAGTCTCGGTATCGATAGCTTCTAAGAGTCGTTCTACATCATCCTGTGAAAGGACTTTGGGCAAGTAAGTGTGGGTTTTCCGGGAGGAAATTCCCTTCGCAGGGTTGGTTTCCAGCACTTCTCTAGTAGCAAGAAAGCGACAAAAACTCCTCACGGACGAGAGTTTTCTAGAGATAGAAGAGCCTTTGTAGCCCTGCTGGCCTAAAAAAACGACATAGTCGTGAATATCTTGTGAGTTAATCTCAGATGGTTGCATCGACTCGAGATCTCTGCCTGGATTATTGCGCAAGAGGAACTCGAAGAACTGGTCTAGATCACCGGCATAGGCCTCAACAGTATTGGGGCTTTGAGTTTTTGAAATACCAATTTCCACTAGAAATGTATCTTTCCAGTCAAGAAGTGAATTCGCCATTGAACCGCCTTCCCCAGTGTAGGTCTGCATAGCCATTAGGCATGAAGTATGTCAAACTCATGTTACCATTAGGTTGAACCTGTATCAACCAGTTATCTCAATATTCTCAGTTCTTCTGAGAATAGCCACATTCGGGGTTTGCACACTGATAGCCTTTCGATTTTGCGCCCTTTTTTACCATGAACGAACCGCATTTTGGGCATGCTTTGTCTGGTATTGGTCGATACCATGACACAAAATCACAATCTGGGTAATTAGAGCATCCATAAAAGACTCTGCCTTTCTTCGATCGCCTAACCACAATATCTCCCTTGCATTTGGGACATACTGCCCCCGTCTTCTCGAGATAGGGTTTTGTGTTTTTGCATTCCGGGTAACCTGAGCACGCTATGAACTTCCCGTACCTGCTTCGCTTTATTACCATAGGACGACCGCACTTCTCGCAGTCAATTCCAGCAGGTTCATCCTGGATATTGACCTTCTCCACCTCTTTTTCGGCCTTTTCTATTTGTTCCTTGAATGGTCCCCAAAAATCAGTTATCACGTCGTTCCACTTTGCGGAACCATCTTCTATAGCATCGAGTCTTTTCTCCATCTCAGCTGTGAAACCTATATCTACAATAGACGGGAAATTCTGTCTCAATATGGCGTCAACCAGCCTACCAAGCTCAGTCGGGGCTAGAGAGCGATTCTCCCTGCTCACATATTCACGTTCTATGAGCGTTGCAATAATAGGCGCATATGTAGAAGGTCTCCCGATACCGTTTGCTTCGAGGGCCTTCACTAGGGTAGCTTCAGTGTACCTAGGTGGAGGTTCCGTGAAGTGCTGAGAGTATTCTACGTCTTGCAGACAGAGTTTTTCATCTTTGGTAAGAGGGATAATGTCTGCCTCTGATTCTTCCTCTGAATTGTCTTGCCCTTCTTTGTAAATTGTGGTGAAGCCAGGGAACTTCAACCTGGACCCGGATACTCTGAACGTATGCTTATTGGCATTTATGTCACACGTGACTGTGTCGTAAACCGCTGGGCTCATCTGGCTTGCGACAAACCTCTCCCAGATTAGAGAGTACAGTTTGTACTGATCACGTTTTAGAAACGCTTTTACCTCGGATGGCGTCCTCAGCACGCTTGAGGGTCTTATTGCTTCGTGGGCATCCTGAACCCCTGGCTGGGTCTTGCCTATTCTACCTCTCTTGCCTAGGTACTGTTTCCCGTAGTTTGACTCAATGAAATTCCTGGCTTCTGTCTCAGCGATTGGAGAAATGCGAGTGGAGTCCGTTCTCATGTATGTAATGAGACCTGTGTACCCTGACCTACCCAATTCGATTCCTTCGTACAGGCTCTGAGCAACCATCATTGTTTTGCTAACGGAAAAACCGAGTTTTCTTGACGCTTCTTGCTGCAATGTAGAGGTAGTAAAAGGGAAAGGCGGGTTCTTCCGTCTTTCTTTCTGGGTTACGGATGCTACGACAAACTCAGCGCCTTCGATGTCTTTAAGGACTTGCTCAACATCGGAAAGAGTCTTGAGTTCTCGCTTTTTTCCCTGATAACCGTAGTACTTCGCTTCTACAGTTCCCTTTTCGCCTCTGAGCAGCGCTTCTAATGTCCAGTATTCTTCGGGCTTAAACGATTCTATTTCAATCTCTCGGTCTACAATAATGCGCAAAGCAGCCGATTGGACTCTACCGGCTGATAGCCCGGGCCGCACCTTTCTCCAGAGCAAGGGGCTCAGAGTGTAACCGACTAATCGGTCGAGAACCCTCCTAGCTTGCTGCGAGTATACCAAGTTTTGGTCTATGCTGACCGGTTTTAGAAGTGACTCCTTCACGGCTTGTTCAGTAATCTCATGGAAAGTCAGTCTCGCTGCCTCATTGGGATCAATCCCCAAGACTTCACATATGTGCCATGCGATGGCTTCTCCTTCCCTATCTGGGTCGGTTGCCAAGTATACCTTAGAAGCGCTTTTAGCGGCATCCTTCAGCTCTTTAACGGTCTTGCCCTTACCACGTATAGTTATGTATTCCGGCTCAAACCCGTTATCAATATCTACTCCAAGTTTGCTTTTCGGCAAGTCCCTTATGTGACCTAACGAAGCTTTCACTTGGTACTTTGACTTTGTATACTTAGAGATGGTCTTCGCTTTTGTAGGTGATTCTACGATAATCAGAGGACGCTTGTTATTGTCTTTCGATTTTTCTTCCATACTTCTTCTCACCTTCTTGACTCAGTTGATGTGTGCATCTCCAATGTTGGATAATATATACTTGCCGCCTGCCACTGAATGAACAATTCCGCGCACCTCAAGAGACGAGAGGATAGCAATGATCTTTGATACAGGCATATTCATACCACTACATATTTGATCTAGTGATTCGCCGCGACCAACTGCCTCAAGCACAACGGATTCCTCAAGCGTTAAGGCTTCCATCCTTCTTGTCCCACAAACTTCCGGCATATATTCGTTTTCTTTTCTGAGAAAGGATAGCACATCCTCTGCACATGTTACCAGATATGCTCCATCCTGAATCAATCTATTTGTGCCTCGGCATACAATTGATTTGACACTCCCGGGAACGGCCATCACTGGTTTTCCCTGTCTAAGAGCCCAGTCTGCCGTGATAAGGGCTCCTGACCTTTCTCCGGCCTCGATTACTACCAACCCTAGCGACAGCCCTGCAATCAACCTGTTACGCCGAGGAAAATGCCAGGGCTTAGCTTCGGTCCCAGGCGGATATTCAGATATGAGAGCTCCATTTGAAGGAATTGTACCATAAAGATCGAAATTGGATTTTGGATATACGACGTCAGGACCTTGGCCAAGGCACGCTATGGTTCTTCCGCCCACAGAAAGGGCGCCTCTGTGTGCTGCTGCGTCGATTCCATATGCCAAGCCCGAAACAATTGTTATTCCCGCTCGGGCTAGATCCTCTGCTATCTCGGATGCTATCTGCTTTCCTGCGCCTGACGCTCTGCGTGTTCCTACTAGCCCTACTGACAACCTGTCCGTGGGCATAGTTGAGCCCTTTACAAAGAGGATCGATGGAGGATCTGGAATGGTTCTGAGGTTCTCAGGATATTGAGAATCATCAATACTTACGATGTCTACATGCAGCTGAGCGCACAGGTCCATGAGACGTTTTGCCTCTTCGACGTATTGCGGTTCGCTTTTTGGGGGATAGTCTGAAAGCCCTGGCAAAGAGTCCCGCTGGGTGTCTTCTTGGTGTATGTATGACGATTTGGCCAGAACTAGCGTCATTTTGTGAAGCAGTTCATCCAAGAGCAACACATCCTTGAGCTAAGAGATTATAGGTCACTGCCAAAACTGGCATCACAGATTTGGATTTTCACCTTATGATACCACATGAACGTACAAAATGCACCATAGAATACATTATATGGTACTAATGTTGCTGGTATGGAACGGCCCTGATATGATATTGTCGTCAAGGTGAGGTGACTAGGTTGGATCGCGACCTTGAAGAGAGTTTTCGACTAGATAAGCTATACGAATGGGAAAATGAGAGGCGTGAACAGAATGGCTTCATAGCCGGAGTAGATGAAGCTGGAAGAGGCCCTATGGCGGGTCCGGTTGTGGCTTCTGCAGTAATACTGCCCCGTTATCCTCAGATTCTATATATAAATGACAGCAAAAAACTTTCCCCTAGGTTGCGGGAGCGGATTTTTTATTCGATTATTGACACGAGTTTTGCAGTTGGAATAGGCATTAGGTCTGCAAAGTTCATTGATGAGAACGGGATATCCGCTGCTACGTTTTCCGCCATGCGTGCGGCCATAGATGAATTGCTATCAACAGGTCTCCAGCCTGGACTTATTGCCGTGGATGGCTATCGAATACCTGGGTTGCAGATTAAGCAAGAAGCGATCATAAAAGGAGATGCCAAAATAGCTTCAATTGCTTGCGCGTCTATCGTGGCCAAAGTAGTGAGAGACAGGATCATGGTGCAATTTGATCGCTTATACCCGGAATATGGTTTTTCCATTCACAAGGGCTATTGTACCAGTTTGCATATGGATCTCCTCCGCAGAAAAGGGCCTAGCCCCATACATAGACGATCCTTTCAGCCCGTTCGCGATGTCTTGTCGTCCACCCTTTGAGTGTGCATGAGATTAGGTTGGATATGCGCTAGTTTTTCTTTGTCCGCATTGTCCGCTGTACCAGAAATGATATGGCCAAAACGCTTCCAAAAGCAGTAGTGCCAAGCCTACCACCTGCTCCCGCAATGACCGTGATCCCCCAATAGTAACAAAGGCCTGCCAGTATTCCTGCAGATACTGCAGATATCTCATCATGAATACGAGTCAAAGATGACATACCCACATATGAACCACAAGCACAGCACGCTGCTAGAGTCCCTCCTATCGTAGGAATCACGGCGGGTAGTAACAACCCTCCAGTCAGGGCAACTACACCAGAAGCGATAACGCCTCCTTGCTTCATTCGGTTATTGATCCAAAAGGATATCGCCGAGGATATGCCGCAAGTTATCACTACTGGAATAAGACACGACGGCTCAAGTGGCTTGGCGTCGATGAAAGAGGTGCCTGTCAAAATGGCCGTTAACGTTGTTCCGGTTGCAGCTATAGTCCCGAGTTTGCCTCCAAACCCGTTGAACACGTCGGCTGCGACTAAGTAGACCAGACCCGCAATACATGCCGCAAGAAGCAACTCAAACGGACCAAGCAGACTTGGGGAAGTCATACCTACAAATGAACCGCAAGTTATGGCTGGACCCAGGCCAGGTACCAGTATCCCCCCAATTAGAGTTACAAGACCCGATGCTACGACTGACCCTAGTCGTGCATACACGCTTAAGCCATAGGTTATTAAGGAACCAACAACTAACGATAGGAAGAGTTTGAGATTGGTCGTACTGAATAATTGGGTTTCCGGTCTACGCATATCCTGAGCTTCTGAGATGGCACTAAAGATGGCAAGTACACATGCACACCCCACTAATGCAGAGGCAACCACACTTACACGGAGATTCGCTAGAGCAGTGTTTATGTAGAGATAGCTAAAAGTTAGAGTAAGAGCAAAAAGACCCGCATATGTTTTTTTCAACCGTGATTCCTCCTACCGTGCCTGACCACTCAAGAACTTCCTTTTCACAATAGCACATTTTATTTTCATGGTTCAATCACGAACGATCCGGTACGAGCTCTTTCTTGCAGTTTGCTTTCTCTTAGAAGTCGAAAATCCCCTTTATGATCTGAAAGCACAAGCCGTGAGTTTTGTGTCTATCCACATTCTTGGGTGTACCAGACCCTGTAACCGAGCAGAGGTCAACCCTAATTCCAGCATATTCCTCCATATAAAGGGCGTTACGACCGAGAAAGTCTCGTATCGCCAATTTGAGTTTCTCGATTTTTCTTCGGTCAATTGACTCTGAAGGAGCGACCAGAGAGCCGTGTTTCCTATATCTGACTTCAATAAATGCGAGTATATCCTCATCGTATCCGATTGCGTCTATCTCACCGTACCTTGAGAGGAAGTTCCTATACTTGATTTGATAGCCTTGTTTCTTCAGATACTCGCAGGCCAAGTCTTCCATCTTAAACCCCAACTGCCGCGTATTCTCAATGGCTCTACTGTTTTCTGGCAACATCACGTCATACCTTGGCGTTTCATGGTTATCGTCTTTGTGGATCATGTGGCGCCTCCTTATATCTAGAAAACCTTTTGTCTGTAAGATATTGCCTCTGCTATGTGTTCTTCTTCTATCCTGGGGCAATTCGCAAGGTCAGATATGGAAGCTGCTACTTTTATTACTTTGTAATAAGTTCTCACAGAGAGCTTCATGCTCTTGTAGGCGTAAAAAAGGAGCTTTCTTGCATCCGATGAAAGAGTAACTAAGGTTGAAATCTCCTTTGGCCCCATTTCTGAATTGGTCATTAGACCCGTTTGTTTGAGAAGCTCTCGTTGCCGCTCACGGGCTGATGTGACTCTTGCTTTTACCGTGGAAGCCGCTTCGTGGGTGGAATCATCGGTAAGTTCTTCTAGTTCTACCCGTTCTACATTAATGCACATATCAATTCTGTCTAGTAGCGGTCCGTCAATCTTGGATACGTATTGCCGTCTTTGATGTTCGGTGCACGTACATTCTTTGAGATCACTACCGTAGAACCCGCACAAACACGGATTCATAGCACCAACCAAAAGTACCTTACAGGGAAACGTGTAGGTTCCTTTTGCTCTTGTAATATTGACCAGCCCATCCTCTAAAGGCTGCCTCAGGGCGTTTATAACGGAAGAGGAGAACTCGCCAAGTTCGTCTAAAAAAAGCACCCCCCGGTGGGCGAGAGTTATCTCCCCAGGTTTGGGATTAGTCCCTCCCCCTATCATGGCGGACATCGTTGCAGTATGATGTGGTGACCGAAATGGCCGCACTTTCAGAAGTCCGCTGCCATTCGGGAGCAAACCTGCAATGCTGTGAATCTTGGTCACAGTAATCGCTTCTTCGGTTGAGAGATCTGGCATTATCTCAGGCAGGGATTTTGCAAGAACGCTTTTGCCAGATCCGGGTGGACCTACCATCAGAAGATTGTGCTCTCCGGCCGCGGCAATCTCAAGAGCTCTTTTAGCCACCTGGTGGCCTTTGATGTGGTCGTACGACAGATCGATTCTGCCATCCCTCTCCGAACGGGAGTCCAAGTATGACCTTTGAACTAAGTCTTTCTTGCCTAGGATGAAGTCGGCTACCTCGTTTATGTTACTCGCAGGCAGTACGTGAAACTGTTCAAGAAATGCCACTTCCGCGCAGTTTTCAAGCGGAACTACCGCACCTTTCAGACCTGACTCAAGAAGGGCCAGAGCCATTGCTAACACCCCTGGGATAGGCCTTATCGTGCCATCAAGTGCGAGCTCACCAAGAAAACCGTATTCCTGCGTTAAGGAGTTTTGGGGGATTTCTCGGGATGCAGCTAACAGGCCAAGCGCAATGGCTAAATCCAACTGGGTTCCCTCTTTATGTACGCCTGCAGGAGCTAGGTTAACCACGATCCTTCTAGAAGGAACTTCGAATCCCGAGTTCCTCAATGCCGATCTAACTCTATGCTTCGCTTCCTTAACGGAAGTATCGGGCATGCCCACGATCTCGAGGCAAGGAAGACCTCCCGAAACATCAGTCTCTACTATGACGGGAAACCCTGCCAAGCCAGACACGGTCGCACCAAATACGGAAGAAAACAAACTTACTACCCCCGCTTAGATGTATTGCCTGGCTTTTATGTTATTATATGGCAAAGCATATCAGCAATAGCAGAAAATAGCAATAGCGTCCACTGCCTAAGTGCAGTGCGTGAGCTGGGGACGTAACCTAATATAGCTTTCGCTTAGTAGGATCCACCAAGATAGAAAGACCTGTGCGTTCCTTGGCACGTCGCAAAACGGTGGAAGCAACTTCATTGGCCTTTTGTGCGCCTTCTCTGAGTACCGCCGAGAGCTCTCCGGAATCGCGATACTCCTTGTACCTTTGCTGCACTGGCTCTAGTTCTTTAATGATCACTTCCGCTAGTTCTGACTTGAAGTCGGCGTATCCCCTGCCCGCGAAATCACTTTCGATCTCAGAAATGGATTTTCCTGTGCATAGTGAATATATGGTCATCAAGTTTGCAATGGCTGGCTTTTCATCGGGAAGATACACAATTTCTCTCCCTGAATCGGTAACAGCCCGCCTCACTTTCCTTACGACCTCATCCTTGGAATCGTCAAGGCTGACGTAGCTCAGAGGATCAGGATCTGATTTTGACATCTTTTTATCAGGATCTTGAAGCGATTTTATCCTCGAACCGAACTTAGGAATGATTGGCTCGGGCATCTTGAAAGTTTCGCCATATCGGCTATTGAAACGCTCAGCAAGGTCTCGACATAGTTCGACATGTTGCTTCTGATCTTCGCCAACAGGTACAATATCGGTGTCATACAAGAGAATATCTGCTGCCATGAGCACCGGATATGTAAACAATCCTGCGGATACCGATTCTCTTCCCTCAGACTTGTCCTTAAACTGAGTCATTCGAGACAACTCCCCGAACGTGGCTGTACATTCCAAGATCCAACTGAGCTCAGCATGACAAGACACGTCCGACTGCACAAACAACGTCGACTTTTCAGGATCCAAGCCTGCCGCCAGATAGTAAAGAGCGGTATCTTGTATTTGACTTGGGAGCCCCTTTGGATCTTGATATACAGTGATCGCATGCAAGTCAACTATGCAGTAGTAGCAGTCATATCCCTCTTGGAAATCAGCAAACCTCTTTATTGCTCCAAAGTAATTGCCCAAGTGTAATATGCCAGATGGTTGAACGCCTGAAAACACTCTTTTCAAATCATATTCCTCCCAGCCAAATAATATCTGCCATCTACAGATTATACACCCTATTGTCCTAGAATTGTTTTTGCCAGCAATTGCGCTGTCTGAGTAGCAGCCAGACCACCCATTGAAGTCTCTCTAAGACTTTCCGGGATAGATCTTCCCACTTGGGCCATGGCTTGGACCACCTCGTCTGGAGGAATAACGCTAGTAACGCCGGAAAGAGCCATTTCCGCCGAAGCAAGAGCAACTGCGGCAGAAGTAGCGTTACGCTTCACGCATGGAACCTCTACTAGACCTGCTACGGGATCACAGACTAGCCCCATAAGACCTTTTATTGCTATGGCAGCAGCGTTTATACAAACCACAGGCGAGCCACCGCCCATTTGGGCAAGACCTGCAGCAGCCATGGCGGCCGCCGATCCACATTCTGCCTGACAGCCTCCCTCTGCCCCTGATAGGGAAGCTTTTGAAGCAATACACTGCCCTATTATTCCTGCAGCACATAACGAATCGATGAGAACATCGTCAGAAAGATTCAAGGCTTGTGCCACCGACAGGAAACATCCTGGTATGACCCCACAAGACCCTGCGGTAGGAGCAGCTACTATTTTCCCCATAGATGCGTTTGTCTCAGATATGGCGAGCGCATACGCCACAGACCTGGCTAGAACCTCATTGCCGGGAAATATGTTTCCTTCAATGTAGCGATTCATAACCTTATATGCATCTCCTCCCGAGAGACGGCTTCTAGAGGTACGCTCAGCATGAGACAAACCTTCTTCGGCTGCTTGTCTCATCACCATAAGAAACGCAGCCATTCTGCTTCTAACTTCGGCAGGACTGATCCCTGATTCCTCAGATTCAAGTGAAACGGCTAGCTCGCCCAATGATATTCCATCCCTACTTGCTATGTTCGCAATTTCAGCCAAAAGCAACGGTATTGCCTCCTTTCGTTTTGGTGTGAACGGTCATTTGCTGGTGAAGCAGACCACCTTGCCTACGCCAGGATGAGCACGGACACTCTCGGTAACTCGGTCAGGAATGTGTTCGTCAGCTTCTATCACTGCGATTGCAGATTTTCCTCTTCCTTGTCTGCTTACTTTCATGGTAGCTATGTTTATGTTCATGTCTGCAAAGATACTGGTTACTCCTGCAATTATACCCGGGCGATCTTGGTATTGCACCAACATCGTTGGCTTTTCTCCTGAGAAAGACACAGGAAGTCCATCAACATCAAAAACCTCCACCCTACCTCCTCCTACCGAAGACCCGGTTAAGGTGACAGTCCCACCGTTTATACCCACGAGTGAGATCTTTACTGAATTGGGGTGAACATCGCCAAGATCTTCCGCAGACAGACTAACCTTCATTCCTTGTTCCTTGGCATATTCAAATGATTTCTTGAGCCGATCGTCATCTACGGAAAAGCCCAACAACCCGCCGACAAGGGCCAAGTCCGTTCCATGTCCCTGATATGTTGCAGCAAAAGACCCATGAAGCCATATGCGAACCTCCGAAGGTGTTTCATCCAGCAAAGAACGAGCTACGTTACCGAGTCTAACTGCTCCCGCAGTATGAGAGCTAGAAGGTCCTATCATTATTGGACCAAGAACTTCAAATAGTCCAGGCATTCAATCCACCTCACTCAAGATTCACGTGTCCCTAGGCTACAAGGGGTCACTAGACTGATTATAGATAACCCGTGCAGATAAAAAAAGCCCGAGCTCAAAGCTCAGGCTAGTGACACGGCTGTTGCATATCGGGGGGTGATCTACAACAACCAAAAGCATCTCATATGACATATTCGACAAAAAGCACCACGCTATTTAGGACCCTAAGACCCATTTTCATAGGACAAAAGGCCCTTTATTACTGCAATAGCAGCTTGAGTCCTATCGCGTACGCCTATCTTCCTGAAAGCGCTGTAAAGATGGTTCTTCACCGTTTTTTCGCTCACAAACAACTCTTTGGCTATATCGCTATTGGACTTGCCGTGCGCTATAAGCTTGAGTATTTCAAATTCTCTTTCTGTAAGACTAGCTAAGTCACAATTCAGATCAGTTGTATCTTTGAAGAACTCATCAACAAGTGAAGTCCTAAGGCGTACCCCTCTTTCGATGAGCGACGCCGACACATACACATCTCCGCGCATAGCTGCTTGGACTGCAGTTCCAATTTGAGCCGCCGTCGCGTGTTCGTCAATGAATGCGTATACTCCTGCTCTAATGAAGTTCGAGAATGCAAAAGGTTCCATAGCGTAAATGACAAGTACGAATCTGGACCGAGGGTATTTTTTGTGGATGCTTTGCATGGCACATAATGTAGCTTTCTGTTCATAATCGCCGAGATTGAGGATGATTACATCGTAGTAGGCATTCTGGGTATGAGACATTACCTCATCCAGTGAGTCGGCGTAACCCACCTTAATATCTTTTTGTTCGTCAAAGATCGCTTCAAACTGTGTCCTCCATATAGGCTTGTCTACTGCTACTAGCACGCTAACCATGGACAGATATACCTCCCGTCTAGCCTATCTCTATCATCGGATAAATTAGTTGCCAGGTTAGCTATTTGCCCATAATGTCTGACTTGCTTTTCTCCAAGGTTTGCATGCCATATTTGGCACCTGTCGGTATGAGGTCGGCAATCTGCAGATACTTGCCCTCTCTGAGCAGGTTTTTGACTGGTTCGGTGCAAGTTAGAATCTCGACTGCGGGAAAAACCTCACCATTTGCCTTAACGAGCTCGACATACGCTGCTCGCTCAAAAACTTGTGCCATCCTGTACCTAAACTCTTTCTGAACCTCGGCGCTGACCGTACTGAGTAGGCTGTATAGTGAGTTTACAGAACTTGAACTCTGGACAGACAAAAACACCTGCGAGCCGTTCTCTGCTGCAAAAAGAATGCGGTCAAGAAACCTCTCATCGAGGGGCATGTCCACAGCAATAACGTCCGGAGATAAGGTGCTCAGTACATCTATGTTTGAAGCCAACGGTTGACGAAGGTCAACTTCGATCTGTGTAATAAGGGCAGGTTGTTGTCTGAATACGTATTCTGAAGCCCGGGACACCCACATTATATGCTTGCCTCTTGTCGAGGCGATTTCAGCTACTAGTGATGCTAGTACAGTAGACTTGCCTGAACGAGGTCTGGAAGAAACAATGTAGAGGCCACCGTCTTTGGACGCGAAATCACCAAAAGAACGACCTATACGTATCGACTCAGGTTCAGGAGGAGTCGCGGTTACTATGTGAGCTAGCATAAAGAGTCCGTCTGCGGTTTTTGCTAGATCAAGTCTGCATCTTGTCTTGTGATTCATGGGAAAAACGAGCCTTGTATACCCGTGCGCTTCCAAAATTTCGCGATGCGATGGGGGAACATTTTCTTGGACAAACTGATCGAGATCGTCTTTTCCGATTATACACGGTTCAAACGCGTAAAGATCTTCTGCAGGCTTCCTGGCGAAAACAGGGCAGTTTGTGCCCATGTAAAGATAAGACACCTCGTTCTTTGTAGCGGATTCAATAAGCTGCCAGACCCCTGACCTGTCCCATTTGTTCTCTAGCATTCTTACTCTCCCTTCACTGACGTGGCCTTTCGGATTCAACTGTAAGCCCGAGATGCTTAAGAACCATGCCCTCGATCACTCTCACGATTCTTGTCCCTATGAATTCGTTGGCGCCAACCCTATTGACGAGGACCGTATGACAGCCTATGATGTTTCCCCCAAGGATATCTGTGAACAGCTGGTCACCAATAACGCAGGTTTCCTCCGGCCTCGACTCCAACGCACCTAGCGCGTCTTTGAAGAAGCGACTCAAGGGTTTTCTTGCGCCCACAATCACCCGAGTATCCAGGTCTGCCGACAGCTCATAGATGGTGCTGTCAGGTTTTGCATTGCTGAGTATCAAGGTCTTAAATCCATGCTCATGAAGAGTCTTGAACCAATCACAGAGGTTGTCCATAGTCCTATAGTCACGCCATGGAACTAAGGTGTTATCTAGATCAGTAATCACCGCAGTGATCGAATTGCGGATCAAAAACTCCAGGGGGAGATCGTATATGGTATGTACGTAAAGAGATGGCGTCAGAAGACCCCTAAGACTTGTCCGTCCATTTCGGGCACTAGCCTGATGCACTGAATCTCCTCCCCTTTCTGACTAAGTTGATCTTTTCACTAAGACTATGGGCGTTTGTTGTTCTTGGTTACCTGCCGGATTAGTTGACATCACGTCTTCGAGCCACGGCGCATCTACACCAGAAGAGTATCCTACCGCCCATGCAACACCAAGGTCATTTGCATCTATGATAGCGGCTTCGCAACCTATTTCAGAGGATATAGCCTGTGCGAGGTCTGAAGGTTCGTAGGGTCCCATGATCACATAGTAATCATACGGGGGTAGACTCCCAAGTACGTCATCGATCTGACCAGCATCCTGACCAGCCAGCATGTAGAACCATCCTTTTTTGTGGATCACTTTCCCTACCCCGCCCAAAACGGCTGCAAATACAGTGCGAACCGAACCGATTTCTTCGAGCAGTACTTGCATGGACAAAGGGTTTGCCATTGGTGCGGCACCACCAAACGGGATGTCTTTTTGGTCTACAAAGCGTGAAAGAAGCTTCGCCAAACGGCCTGGTTCAACGGCTCCTTCCATAAAGATCCTGCCTTCCATAAGACCCGCCACGCACGATGAAAGCGTGGCGATATCACCTGGTTCAGGCGAAATTATGTACTCCTCCATGACCTGTTTGGGATCATCTTCCTCTGTTAGAAGTCTTGTTTTTATGGGGACTATCGTTACATTTGAAGGTACAGTCTTGCCCCTTACCGGTATCGGCGGTAACTCTTCTACAAGCCCAAACCCTAGTTCTTCCCAATCTTGTCTCAGCAATGTGCTTCTTGGGTATGCCTTTATCCCAAGAGACAGAATGTCCCTTGCTTTCTCTCTTTGGCCCCGTTCTAGCATTCCCTTGACAAGAATGTGAAATTCGCGGTCGTGAAAATTCGAAGACTCAAGTTTGATGAACTCCAAGAGGTGATCTATAAGCTCGTCATACATGCCTTTTTCTTCAAGAAGTCGGCAGACTCTTTTGTAAGCGACTTTCAAGGGGTTCTTTCTGTTGAACTTCTTGCATATCTCAAGCGCTTTTTCAAAGGATTCAAAAGCGGCTTCCCTATCTTTGACAAAAAAGTACTCAATATCCCCGATCAAAAGGTATGGCCACGGATTATCAGTGTCTAGTTTCATGAGATCCTGAGCAACTGATAAGGCAGTATAATACTCTTTTTCTTTGATCAGCATATGGATCAAGAGACGTCCGCACCGTAGCGAAGGCCTTTTCGTCATTGACCATTCGAGGAGATTCCTCGCCTGGGTCTTTCTGCCTGATTGTAGAAGGTGTTTGGCTCCACTATATACAACGTAAGGGTGATCTTCGGGCCTTGCATGCCTGGCAAAACCTTCTCGCGCAAAAGCCTTAAATCCCAAGACATCCAAAAACCAAAACCCATAGACTGCTAGCGTACTCACACCGAGAACCCCTTTCGCGTGCTCTATTGTTGTTGAAGGCACTTTTGCAAAACACTATCTTAAGTTCTTTTCACGTACTAGTTTTGCGAGGTACCTGCCAAAATCGTCCCCTATGTCAGTTCTTGCAAGGGCCATCTCAACAGTAGCCACCAAGAAACCTTTGGGATCACCTACATCGTACCTGGTACCTTCGAACTCATAACCTATGATTGTGTGGCTTTTTAATAGATATTTCAGCGCATCGGTTAGTTGGATTTCTCCTCCTACTCCAGGTTCTATATGCTCCAATACTCCGAAAATATCGGGGGGCAGAATGTATCTCCCGATTACGGCCAGGTCGGAAGGAGCTGCTTCAGGATCGGGTTTTTCTACTAGGTCGCTTATCTGCCACATACCGTTACCCAACGATTTGCCCTTGATTATGCCGTATGACGAGAGTTCTTCCTTTGGCACTCGTCTTAGGGCAATTACGGGACTCTTGGTTTCTTCGTAGACATCAATCATCTGTTTGAGGCAAGGGGTAGGTGATACAACTATGTCATCGCCCAATAAGACTGCAAAGTACTCCCATCCTATATGTTGTCTTGCGCACCAAACCGCATGTCCAAGACCAAGTGGCTGCTTTTGTCTTACGTAGTGCATTTGGCACATATTGGAGATGCCTTTGACTATCTCCAAAAGATCTGTCTTCCCTTTTTCCATCAGATGACGTTCAAGTTCACCCGAGTGGTCGAAGTAGTCCTCAAGTGCACGCTTGTCCTTTCCTGTCACAAACAAAAAGTCGTTGATGCCCGAGTTTACTGCTTCTTCAACTACGTATTGGATAGTAGGCTTGTCTACTATGGGCAGCATTTCCTTTGGCTGTGCTTTGGTTGCAGGAAGGAACCTAGTGCCTAGGCCGGCAACTGGAAAGACACCTTTCTTGATGGGCATTTGTCATACTCCTTTCGGGTACTCTAAACATATTCTAACCGAGACTCCCAAATATTCAAGTTGCGTGGAAATCGGGGTTTGAGGCACATCACAGCCGAAGCTTGTTTTATGACCTAAAACAAGTGATAATAAGCACGGTGAATGACATGCAAATATCAATGTGGACTGATAGCTACTATCCGTATGTTTCAGGTGTTACTAGGTCTATAAAACTGACTAAGGAAACTCTGACCAAGATGGGGCACAGTGTTTCGGTGTTCTGTCCTTGGTATCCTGAGACGGATCCGGAGCCGGATGTTTACCGCTTCCCTTCGATAAAATCTCCTACAAAGTCAGATTACTATATAGCAGTGCCTGTGAATCCCAAACATCTCATGGCCATAAAGGAGATTTGTCCTGATGTGATTCATACACATTCCCCCTTTAACCTGGGCAAGATGGGCGTTACAGTAGGAAATATTCTGGACATCCCTACCGTTTTTACGTTTCACACAATGTACAACATGTATTCACACTATGTACCTTTGATAGGAGATAACATATCTGAGTTGATTGAGTTCGGAGCTATCGGTACTGCTAAGAGCGTTGATGCTGTTATTGCTCCTTCTTCCGCAATAAGAGACTATCTTAGGGAGCGAGGAGTAACTACAGACATATTCGTAATACCTACAGGCATTGAGATTGATGAGTTTCGGAATGGAGACGCGTCGTACATTGGGAGAACCTACAACATTCCTTCTGATCTACCAATACTGCTTACATGCGGAAGACTTGGAAAAGAAAAGAACCCTGAATGTCTCCTGCATGCGTTTTCAATCGTACATGAATCTGTGGATTCGGTATTGGTATTTGTAGGTGATGGTCCCCTCATAGAGGAGTTAAAAGAACTTGCCGAAGAACTCAATGTGTCTAGTAGGGTGGTCTTTGCAGGCAAGGTCAGTCCCGAAGTTATGCCTCACTTCTACGCATCTGCAGACCTGTTCATGTTTGCTTCTCTCACAGATACTCAGGGATTGGTTATCGCTGAGGCAAAAGCCGCTGGGCTGCCCTGTATTGCAGTAGGGGCCCTGGGAGTCAACGATATGGTCGAAGACGGAGTCGATGGATTTTTATGCGAGAATGATCCGAATTGTTTAGCTCAAAAAGCACTACTGCTACTGCAGAACCCCTCAGTCATGGAGAGTATGAGAACCAACGCACTTTCCAATGCGTATGCCTTCTCAATTGAAAAGACTTGCGCCCGTCTGATTGAATGTTACCAGACTGTCCGGCATACATCTTCCGCAGCCACGTAGATCCTAGTCGCCCTGGTAAATTCGTACGTTTTGCTGGTGTTCAGAAAAGGTGCGTGCGAAAGCGTGGGTTCCGTCATTTTTGGACACAAAGTACAGGTAGTCCACATCAGCAGGATCGAGAACCGCCTCCAGTGAGGCTTTGCCGAAATTGCATATCGGTCCAGGCGGCAATCCAATGTACTTGTAAGTATTGTACAGAGAATCAACCTCGAGATCTTTCCATAGTAGTGTTCCTTTGTATCTCCCTAATGCGTAAAGCACCGTAGGGTCGGCATCGAGCTTCATGCCGATGTTAAGCCTGTTTATGTATACCCCTGCGATGACAGGTCTTTCTTCGTCTACAACTGCCTCTTTTTCCACAATGGAAGCCAATGTTGCGGCTTGATGAATAGACAGCCCGTGCTCCCTGGCTTTGTCTTGAAGCTCGGGTGTAAAAACCTCTGAAAAACGATTCAACATCATGAGCATTATCTCTTGTTCAGAAGTGCCTTTTTGGATCAGATATGTGTCAGGGAAAAGATATCCTTCAACTGGATATATGCAGTTCTGCAATTCGTCAGTGGAAGCAAATGACGAGACTAAGTCTGGGTTTTTCGCCAATTCCAGGAACGCTTCTTTCTCAGCTACGCCTTTGTCGGAAAGGACCTCGGCAATCTCTTCGACACACAGGCCCTCCGGGATTGTAAAGGGATGGTAAATTACCTTACCCTCTCTCAGGTCTGCAATTACATCCCAGACGAACATACCGGATTCGAAACAGTATTCCCCGGCCTTCATCGCACCATCGGCCCCTGTGACACGGGCTACTATACGGAACCAGTAGGGGTTTCGCACTAGACCGCTCTGGTACAGCAGTTCTCCTATCTGTCTGGTTGAAGAACCAGATCCTATGAGGACACATACAGGCTCGGAGTCCTCAGGAAGAGGGCATGAACTAAGATAGAACAAGATGCCAAATGCCCCTACGCAGACAAGTACAGTAGCAGCAATAGTTACGAATTTCGAAATCCGATTCAGTTTACGCCATCTTCCCATGATATTCACGCCCTGCTACGGTTGTTGCGAAGACACCCAATATTCGATGCCTAGCCGCGAGGCTTGTGTTGGTCATCTTCTTCCTCAGACTCCTCGACCTCGATCTCGTAGTCTTCAAATGCGTCGTCAAACTCAAGATCTTCGAACGCCTTGAGTATCTCTTCCCATTCTTCGTCGCTGCTTACTGTAACCAGTGTAGCTTCCCCATCTTCTAGCGATTCTACTCGCAATATGACTAGTTCGGCCTCTAGGTCCGAATCATCGCTAAGAGGCATAAGCACAACGTATTGCCTATCTTCGACAAACAGGTCGTCTATAAGGATTCTAAATGCTTCCTCGTTTCCTTCTTCATCGGTCAGAACAATCAAGTCATTGTATTGCAGTTCTTCCTCGGTGGATTCATCGTGCTTCTTATCGTTTCTGTTATTCACTTAATCACTACCTTTGCGATCTATTCCTGCTCAATGTCAGCCACACTGCGCAGGTAATTCTCAAGTATTAGGACTGAAGCTGCTTCATCAATCCCGGACTTCCTTTTTCGCCTAGACTTCCCCAAGCCTATCATTTCTTTCTCAGCTTGAGAAGTAGTAAGCCGTTCATCCCAGAGTATCACGGGTAGGTCACTTCTGGACTCAAGTTTTCTAGCGAACCTCAAGGAACGTCTAGCGGATTCTCCCAAAGTGCCATCCATGTTCTTTGGAACACCCAATACAAAACCCCTTGCCTGATGTTCAACGGCCAACTCCATAACTTCCTCTAGGACTTGAGTTTGGTTCTTATAGTATATCGTAGTTAGCGGGTGTGCAAACACTCCCAGATCATCACTAATAGATAGACCGACCCGCTTCAACCCTAGGTCTATGCCTATCACTCTTCCTTTTGGATTTTTCTTCTCGTTCGGCTCCATTAGAATTCACCGCCTCTTTCTTAGACAACCTTCAGGCAGAAATTGGGGCAGACTCTTGCGCAGTACCCGCATAACATGCATCTGGACTCGTCTACTACTGCCTTGCCGTCTAGAATGGATATGGCGGAAAAGCCGCATTTCTGTACGCACTTCCCGCATGCTTCACACCAGTCTTCAACAATTAGTCGTTTTGGAGCGGACAGGCTAATGGAACAATCTTCAGCTATTTCTTCTCTTGAGATCTGTGAGCACAAAACCTTGCAGGCAAACTCAAGCTCGTGTTCGTTTTTCATGCCAACGCAGACACTATCTTTGTGTGGGAAGTCTCTTGCGTATGCAAGAGCCTCATAGGGCATGCGGTAGAGATGACCTCCCCCAAGAGCCTTCATGATATATATGCCTTTGCCCATATAACGTGCGAACGCAAGAGCCTCTTCCATATCCTCCCTTGAACCGTCGGCAATGCCCAAGCCCTCCATGTTCAAGATGGCGAAGATAACATCTACTTCAGGCAACATGGCCGCAGATCTTACACATGAGACATAGTGAGTAGAAACCGAGACTGCATCAATGGTTCCTTTTTCTTTGGATTCAGCGAGGTATTCCAAAGCTCCCCGGTGCCCCTTTAGAGTGAGACCAGACTCTTGCTCATGCAACCCAAACACCTCTATTTTGTCCCGATCCAATTCAGATCTCGCCATATCTAGGCTGTGTCTCATCTCAGACCGTGAGGCAGCGTAACTTCTTGACGATATCACTATATTCTCCTTTTGGCTGAGGCAACGAAGATAGGGATAAGCACCATAAAACTCGCTTGTGTCAAAGAAGTTCACTCCCCAGTCTGTGGCGTGCTCAATCAGGGAGTTGCCTTCTTGTATAGACAAATTGTACTGGGCCGGTCCCAGTACCAGACTCCCCATGCATAAAACGGACACGCTGAGACCGGTTCTACCTAAGGAAGTATATATCAAGGCACCACCATCTCATATTCATAAGGGGCTCTTGAGACAAAAGAGCCCCCATGTATTCGATACGCGATACTACTCTATGGGAACCAGCCTTCCCGTCAGTTTCTTCATCACATCTGGCAGGGTTGTATACTCTAGTTCATCAAGTCCCAGCCTATGAGGCTCAAATGGTCCATGAGATCTCATATAATCGGCAATCTCATTTGCCATCTGTCTTGCCCTATCATATGCGGTATCTGCGAAAAAGTCCTGTGGCCCCACAAGTTTCCCATTACATAACTGGAAACCTAGAGATACGACTCTAGGGGGACCGTCGAATCTGGTAGGAGTACTATGCTCTACGCTGCATGGCATAAGTGGACCGTGGTGTGAACCGCGCATCCAACCCGACACCAGGTGCGGATGGGAAAATGGCTCGAGGACTTCTCCTACTGCCGGCATCCCACTTTGGCACCTTACAATGCACACCGGGTCATCTTTCCCTATGTATCTGCCGGCCATAAGGTTTAGTCTTTGAGTGGATGAGGTTGCTGCTATATCATCCAGAGTTCTGGAGTAAACTGACTTTATGCAATATCGCCCCGGTGCACCTATGAATACGAGCATGTCGTAGACCTCTTCCGGACAATGGAAAATGACTCGCTTGTTGTCGATAAGGTCATGAACTTCAAAATCGAATCCTTTGTGCATCTTGGGGTCTATGACTAGACCCGCTGTGTTGAATGGATCAGCGAATATCTTGTAAAGCGGAAGATTCCAGGCACCTGGCTCAGTCTTATCGGCCATGAAGATGACTACAGGTTCCGACGGTCTCTCTTCGAATTCCATTTCTGCTACTCCGGGGCCAAGCCCCTTAATGTTTCCCGAAAAAGAATCAGCCAGAAGGTCTTGACCTGCTCCGTAGAGTTTCAGATTCCGCGCAACCTGTGTGGCCGCCATGAAGGCGCCCCATGCAAGTTCGTGGATGTCCTTGTCGTCTACGCCAAGGCGATGGGTCATTATCAATTCCATATCGTCGCCTACGTGCGTAACATAATAGTCGGTGAGCAACTCCTTGCCCTGTTCACCCAGGTAGTGCTTAGCGGTTTCCATAAGATCTGGGTGAACGTTAGAATGTCCAACAATTCCTCCCACATCTGCCTTAATTACCGATAGCGTGATCTTTGACACTTAAACTCCCTCCGCAATCATCATAATGTACCTAGGAAAAAGCATTTCCTATTTCCAGAACCTTTGCACCTACTGCTTTTACTATAGCATAACCGAAGAACCTAGTTCTTCCCCTCGAGCCAGGTTCATGCATCTGTAGTTGGAGAGCTACGCAAGTTAGTCCGTTTGAGGATGATGGACAAAAACATGCCGATGACAAAACCGCCCACATGAGCCCAGAATGCCACGCCTCCTTGGGCCTGAACTCCAATAGACGCTACGCCTGACATGAAGTTGGTCGCAAACCAAACCAAGAGGAACACCAAGGCCGGTAACTCTACGACCGGCAATAAGCAACCGATAGGTACCAAAGCAATAACGCGCGCCCCGGGGAAGTTGACGAAGTAAGCGCCCATGACGCCTGCTATGGCTCCACTGGCCCCGACCATGGGCACCAGCGAGGTTGCATCGAAAATCACGTGAGTTATGGATGCACAAACCCCGACTGCCAGGTAGAAGAACAAGTACCTAAAATGACCTAAGATATCCTCAATATTGTCGCCGAAAATATAGAGATAAAGCATGTTTCCAACCAAGTGGACCCAACCTACGTGTATGAAAAGAGACGTAAACAAACTCAATATGCCGCCTGTTTGAACCAGAACCTCAGGGGGAAGATTTCTGTAATTAGTAATGACACCCGGGATAACGCCCCACTTAACAACAAATTCTTGGAGCGCCGCTTCGGGGAGGCTGAGTTCCCATGCAAATACCAATATGTTTATGAGTATCAGCATCCAGTTAACGTAGGACCTCGACTGGGTCATTTGCACATCTTTTATGGGTATCAAATTTAGCACCCTTTCTCGCTTAGGGATGATGACAGCGACACATGAAATGTATCGTCGATAGAATTCTACTTTAGTTTCGAAATAACCTCAACTCAAGGTGCTCCAATAATTGGAGAATCTATGCAGGAGTTAGCCGCTTTTATGCGAAAACTACATTCTGGAGGAGTATTCCTATTATACAACGAAAGGGATGACCCTATGTTTCAAAAGGATCTGGCAAAGATAGAGAATGAGTTTATGGGCGGTAGTGCGTTTCAGTATGTAAGTGCAATAAGTCGTTACCATAGAATTCAAGCTAGTCCTGGATTTCGCGAGGCCGCGCATTATGTCTGCTCTACCTTGAATTCCCTTGGGATTTCTGCTGAAGTGCTGTCTTTTCCGGCCAAGTCGGGTGTGAATTGGTGGTGTGAATCGAGTTTTCAAGAATGGGATTGTAAAGACGCTGAGCTTGTGGTGATTAACAACAACCAGAGAGTACGGTTGTGTTCCTATCGTGAAAACAAGTTGTCTTTGATACAAAGAAGTCAATGCACCGATCCCAATGGCGTTGAAACTGATGTGGTTTACGTTGAAAAAGGGGAAGAACCGGATTCATACATGGGTGTAGATGTAAAAGGGAAGATCGTGTTTTCAAGAGGAAATCCGACAGCTATTGCTCAATTGGCTGTAGGAAAACATGGCGCTTTGGGGATCATACTCGATAACATGACTGAGATCCCTCCGATTAGGGATAGGCTAGAATTACCTGATGCCAGACAATACACTTCTTTTTGGCCAGTATCAGAAAAAGAGACCCTAGGTTTTGGGTTCGTGCTCTCTCCTAGGCAAGGAGAAATGTTGAGGCGCCAATTTGCTGCTGGCAAAGAAATAAAGGTATTTGCACGAGTTGAATCCAGGTTCTATGATGGCCAAATCGAAGTGGTTTCCGCATGCATACCTGGTGTCACGTCTGAAGAAACTGTAGCTATAGCACACCTATGCCATCCCCAACCGTCGGCAAACGACAATGCCTCCGGGTCGGGAACCTTGATAGAAACAGCTAGAGTTCTTAACACCCTCATACAGTCAGGTCAGTTAGAAAAGCCACTACGCACTATTAGATTTCTCTGGGTGCCCGAAATGACAGGCACTTATGCTTACTTGGCTTCGACTGAAAACAGTATAGAAAAAGTAATATCGGCCATTAACCTGGATATGGTGGGTGAGAACCAAGACCTATGCAAGGGTCCCCTTGTTGTCGAGAAGCCACCTAGATCTACTCCTGGCTTTGGCGGATATCTCGCAGAGTCAATTCTAAGGTATGCTGCGAAAGAGTCGCCTAACCTCGCTGGGACATTTTCATATGCGTTGTTCAAATGGGCAGTCTCGCCATTTTCCGGAGGCAGTGATCACTGCATTTGGGCTGATCCCTCAGTAGGCGTAACATGTCCAATGCTCATACAGTGGCCTGACAAGTTCTATCACACCAGCGAGGATACAATTGATAAGGTTGATCCTCGTATGCTAAAAGTGGTTGGAACCATAACAGGAACGTATCTTTATTTTTCGGCTAATATGACGCAGAAGGAAGCCTCGTGGCTTGCTAGAGAGATGGTTTCAATGTTCCCAATCGAAGTTTACGATGCAGTAAGCTGCATCGTAAAGACTTGTAACAACCCCCGCAAAGGAGCTCGCCTCATACCTAGGCGTGTAGAGTTCCTTAAGAATAGGTGCATAGAAGACCTAAGAAGTCTCAAGAAGTTCTTTGACTCAGAAACAGTATTTGAAGATAGCCTGCCAAAAGCAATGGATTTTCTCGAATACTCAGCAGAGCAAGTAAGGGCTACGGGCCTTCAAAGTCTGTGTAAGAAATACGGCTTGTCAGACGCAGACCTGTCATGCAGTGCGTCGTTACTTCCTGAAGATGAATGTGACCTCAGGGCTAGGAGTCTTGTCCCTACGCGGTTGTTTAGGGGACCGCTGTCATCTAGGACGAAGAATCTTCTTGTTGACGAGGTTCGGGAAAAAATGTCACAACTTCAGGCGAAGTGGAAAGAAGAATCAGCCATATTTCAGTACTTCGTCTACTGGGTTGATGGAAATCGCTCAATTCTGGACATTGCAGATCTCATTGAGGGCGAAACTGGCATTAGAAATACTGAGGCTCTTATCGAATACAGTGAGATTCTGCGTGAGGCCGGTCTCATGGAGATTAGTCAGAATGTAGTCGACTAGGTTCGATTCGGGTTTGAACAGGTGACGTGATATACAATAATTGAACATCGCGTCACCTGTTCTTTTATTGAATCCACACATCTAGGTTTTGCGGTACTGGCTTATGTAGACCCGTATGAGTTCCTCAAGAATCTCATCTCGTTCGACTGTGCGAACAAGACTTCTCGCGTTGTTATGGCTTGTGATATAGGTAGGGTCACCCGATAAGAGATACCCGGCCATTTGGCTGATGGGGTTATGGCCCTTTTCTTTCAAAGCGTCGTAAACCTTGAGAATAACCTCTCTGGTCTCATTTTCAGCTTCCGGTTTGACCTTAAAGAACCTGGTTTCTTCAAATTCAGCCATACTGTAACCCTCCCCTGTTTTTGTACATTCTATCTGGAGGACAAAATATCCTCTAGGGCAATCAAATATTACTTCGGAATTCCACTTAGGATTTTTGTTGCCTCCGCAGTTGCTACCTGCAGAGCCCGTTGCATCTGTGATACATTTTTTCCACCCGACTGTCCCAGATGCTTTTTGCCGCCCCCTGAGCCTCCTAGGACTTTAGCAGGTTCTTTAACGATTGCCCTAGCATCCACGCCCATGTCTGCAAGGTCATTCTGCACCATTACCATGAGAAAAGCACGTTCGTTCTTGGTCGAACCCAAAATCACGACAGATGCCCCCTGGTCTTTGAGAGCATCTCCTAGAGAACGAAGATCTTGAACATCCATATCATCGTGGCGCGATGTAACCACAATATGTCCATCGACAAGTACGGATTTCTCGCTATCTTTGATGAGTTGGGATGCAACAGTTCTAATCCTCTGCTCTTTCAAGCGCCTCACTTCGATCTCCAAGGATGATACAGTGTTCTTAAGTTTCCCTATCTTTTCGATTATCTCATCAGAAGTGCAGTCTAGCTCGGATGATATGTCTCTAATTACCGTTATCATGTTGTTTATCCTAGACAATGCACTTTTACCAGCTACTGCTTCTATTCTTCTTATTCCTGCCGCGACAGAGTATTGAGATTCAATTATGAAGGGACCTATTTCCCCTGTGTGAGAGACGTGTGTTCCACCGCACAACTCTCTTGAAAAACCTTCTATGTCAACTACTCTCACAGTGTCTCGGTATTTGTCCTGAAATAGGGCTACTGCTCCTTTTTCCATTGCATCACTGAGAGTTGTTTGGTACACACGTACAGGCATATTTGCCATCACGGCCTCATTTACAATATTCTGGACTAGCTCAATCTCTTCGTCTGTTATGTCATAAGAGTAATTGAAGTCAAACCTCAAGCGCGTGCTTTGGACCAAAGAACCTGCCTGCTGGACTTCATCTCCCAAAACCTCTCTCAAGGCTCTGTGGAGCAAATGTGTCGCTGTGTGGTGTTGTTTGAGACCTTGCCTCCGTTGACTGTCAACTACAGCGATGAGACTCTGTCCTAAACTTAAGCCTTGTCCATGGACTTTTATGCGATGAAGCACTGTTCCGTTTGGTGCTTTTTCAACTTGCATGATGGTAGCTACGATGTCTTCGGAACCTGCAACCTTCACAAAACCGGTGTCGTTCTCCTGCCCTCCGGACGTTGCGTAAAAAGGCGTCTTATCGAATACGACTACACCTTCAGAGTTTGGCTCTAGCTCTGACACCCTGTCTTGTTCGGCAACAATACCTATGATCTTCACTTCATCTTCTGTGAGGTCATACCCAGTAAACTCTGTAGGAGGCAAATCGCTTATCAGATCATATACCTCCAAATCATGGAGAAGATTGTTTTTTCGTGCTTTTCTACCTCGTTCTCTTTGCTCTTCAAGGAGCCTTTCAAAGCCAGTCTCATCAACTGAAAGGCCTGCTTCTCGAGCCAGGTCCTTGGTCAGGTCGATGGGAAAACCGAAAGTATCATACAGCATGAATGCTTGGGTACCAGGCACAGCCTTGAGGCCTTGTTTGGCAGATTCAGCGATTATTTCAATCGCCTTGGACTGCCCGCTTTCCAGCGTGACTAGGAATTTCTCCTCATCCCTGGTAAGCACGTCCATTATGAATCGTTCCTTTTCATGTAGTTCCGGATAAGCACTGCCCATAATATCTACGACTACGGGCACCAGATCTGCTAAAAATGGCCTCTTTATCCCTATAACTTGTCCAAATCTCATGGCCCGTCTGAGTATACGCCTCATTACGTAACCTCTGCCCTCGTTTGACGGGTGAACTCCATCGCTAGCAAGGAAGGTACAGGCCCGCGCATGATCGGCTATTACTCTGGAAGCAAACACTTGATTCGGAGTCTCACCGTCCAGGCCAGAGATTTGCCACACTTTGCGTATGAGGGGAACGAAAAGGTCTGTGTCAAAATTGCTGTCAACCCCCTGAAGAACTGACGCAATCCTCTCAAGTCCCATACCTGTGTCAATACTTGGTTTCGGCAAAGGGGTGAGGGTTCCGCGTTCATCCCTAAAATACTGCATAAAGACCAGATTCCATATTTCCAACCACCTGTCGCAGTCGCATGTCCCAATACCGCAGTGAGGACCGCATCGATGCTCCTCGCCTCTGTCGACTATGATCTCAGAGCAAGGTCCGCACGGACCGGTATCCCCCATGGACCAGAAGTTCTCTTTCTCGTCGAGACGGACTATCCTAGATTCGGGTAACGAAGAGGTGCTTTTCCAAAGTGATTCTGCTTCATCATCATCTTTGAAAACAGTAACCCATAAATGTTCTTGAGGGATCTCAAGCACATTTACAAGAAAGTCCCACGCATACTCTATGGCCTCTTTCTTGAAATAGTCGCCAAATGAGAAATTACCGAGCATTTCAAAGAAAGTGTGATGGCGCTTTGTGAATCCCACGTTATCCAGGTCGTTGTGCTTGCCACCTGCCCGGACACATTTTTGAGAACTGACAGCTTTTTCGTATGGTCTTGATTCAAGTCCCAAGAACACGTTTTTGAATTGGACCATACCCGCATTTGTAAACAGTAACGTAGGGTCATTATGTGGTACCAGCGATGAACTTGGTACCACTGTATGTCCCTGGTCACTGAAATAATCAAGAAAAGAGCGGCGTATTTCGTTTGACGAAAGACGCTTCCCGATGCTTCCCGACATATGTGAACCCCTCCCTGGCCTGCTGCTTTCCGATACTACCTCGACTCTAATGCGCTATAGCGTGCTAACTCTTTGTGCAGGATACCCTTTACTTCGTCCAAGAGTTTGCTGATAGGAATGATTTGCGCCTCCGATTCCCTTCTAAGTTTCACTTCAGCTCCACCCAAACTAAGGCTCCGACTCGAGATCGTGATCCTAAGTGGCATACCCAAGAGATCTGCATCGTTGAACTTGACGCCGGCTGATTCATCTCTGTCGTCGTAAAGCACTTCTATCTTGTCTTCTGAAAGCATCGTGTACACTTCTTCACACGTATCTAGAACCTCTTCAGACGTTCCCAGACCAAGAAGATGAATCTGGTAAGGAGCTACAGTTACCGGCCACATGATACCATGCTCGTCGTGGTTCTCCTCGATGACGCATGCAAGGAGCCTTCCAACTCCCATACCGTAACAGCCCATTACTAGGGGCAGAAGGGTACCTTTTTCTGACTGAAAATAAGCACCCATCGCCTTGGAGTACCTAGTTCCAAGCATAAAGGTATTGCCTACCTCGATACCTCTTTTTACCTCTAGCGGTGAACCGCATATGGCGCAAGGGTCATTCTCTCTAGCTGCTGCTATCTCGCCTGTGATATCCACCTTGAAGTCTCTGCCAGGCACAACATTTAGCATATGGTAATCGATTCTGTTGGCACCAGCCACATATGATCGAGAGCCTAGCACGCTATCATCTGCAACTACTGTGAACTGATCAAGCCCCATAGGAGACAAAAAACCCTGTATCAGCCCATGATCATGGATCTCATCTGGTAGAGCCCGTCTGACCTCAGAGGCATTCAGAAGATTTGCCAGTTTTCTTTCGTTTACGTCCAAGTCGCCGCGAATCGCAACCAGAACAGGTTTTTCGGTTCCCTCAGCAAAATACACCATCGTTTTCAAACTCGAAGTAGGACTTACTCCCAGGAAGCTGCACACGAGATCGATCGTATTTGTGCCAGGCGTATGCACTTCTCGGGGTGCTTCTAGTGATTCGAGCTTCGCGGCGTTTTTTTCTTCAACGGTTTTATTCTTGTCAAATATAGCCACTTCGCGATTTGCCGCGTAACCGCACTTAGGGCAAAGAATAATAGTATCTTCACCCGCTTCTGTAACGTAAGTAAACTCGTGAGCCTGGCTCCCGCCCATCATGCCGACGTCGGAAAGCACCTTTACTACCGGCACGCCGCATCTTTCACATATTTTGTCGTAGGCCTCACACATTGAAGGGTAATATGCTCTTAGGTCATCTTCACTGGTATGGAAACTGTAAGCGTCCTTCATGACAAATTCTCGTACCCTTACGAGCCCTCCCCTGGACCTTGGTTCGTCTCTAAACTTTGTTTGAATGTGATATACGACAGACGGCAGCTGTCTGTAAGAATCTATGAAATGCCGGGCAAGGTCAGTGACCGGTTCCTCATGAGTCATAGCCAAACACATGTCTCTTCCTGATCTGTCTTTGAATCTTGCCATCTCAGGACCGATCTCATACCATCTGCCGGACTCAATCCAGATATCCGCTGGATTAACGACTGGCATGCATAGCTCCTGACCACCGATTGCATCCATTTCCTCTCGCATTATGTTCTCGATCTTCTTAACACTTCGCCAAGCAAGAGGCATGTAAGTGTATATCCCGGCTGCGAGTTTTGAAATCAGACCGCCCCTGAGCATCAGACCGTGCGATGGCATCTCAACTTCGGATGGTTTTTCACGTAAGGTTCTCCCAAAAGATCTACTCAAGCGCATATTCTTTTACCCCCAGTGTAAGTATACGAAACAAGACACAAAAACACACGCGGGCCCAAAAATCTACCCGTGCTTTTCCGTATATCCATATTCTATCCTGACTGCTTGTCGAGATAGTTAAGCAACAAAAATGTTAGGCTGCCTGCTACACGTAGACCGGCGCATATGATAAATGCCCAGAAGAACCCAAACTTATCGCCCAAACCTACCCCAACCATGGGTGCAAAAATGGCAGATGCATTTATAACGGTTGTGTAGTAAGCAATATAGGTCGCCTTGTTCTCTGTTGGAGTAACGTCAAGCAGCGTGTTGAACAGCGATAGGTTCACTCCTGCAAAAATGGCGCCTGTAAGGAAATTGAAAACCCCTATTGTAGCTAGGCTTTTTGAAAAAGCGTAGACTGTAGGGACTACAAAAATCCATATTCCCGAAGCAAAAAGCGTCTTCAAGTTGCCATGTTTGGTTAAGACCTTAGGCCAGAAACTGTAACCTACGATCGAGCCCACCGTGTTTGAAAGACTCAAAATGCTTATCCATGTATTCGTAGCACCAAGCTCTTTAACTTGATAAAGAGTGAACAAAGGCCATGGGATTTGCCATGCAAAGTGGAAAATGAGGGACGCGAGCATGAACCGTAGGAATTCGGTATGCTTAGATATCTCGCGTACTTCGTTGGCGAGAGATTGCAGCAGGCCTTCACTCTCGCCCGAATTATTGCGGTCGCGATTGTCGATTGCGTCTGTGTCTTTCACAACGTTTTCTTCCAGTCGATTGAACAGATAGACTTCTACGACTGCCATGGCAAACGCCGCCGCAAAAACAACTTGGTAACCCACTGGAAACCCTATGGCATCTATTAGCATTCCCGTAAGGAGCACAGTGATAGTTCCCGACAGGTTGATGAGCTTGTTTCTCAGAGCGAAAGCATCCGCACGCCTTGAGACTGGGATCACTTTAGATATGTAAGCCTGCCACCCGACATTAAACACTGAACCGGGCATATTCATCAGCGCGACTAGTATGACCAGCATTGATGCTCTTTTGTCTTCTGTAAAGAAAGGTATGAAAGAAATCAGGAGATAAAAGAGCCTGTGAAAAAGGATGAGTTTCGACAGTATCTCCTTCTGATTTGACCTTTTGTCTAGATATCTGGCGCCTGGTATCATAGATAGCAGGCTCACAAGTGCAGGGCCTGAAGACAAAAGTCCTACCTGGAAGTTTGAAGCGCCAATCTTTATCGCAAAAATGCCTATGAACGGAGAGGCGAGATTAAGCGAAATACTATCCACTATTCCGTGGTATACATTGATCCTAACGTTACGTTCCGTTCTTGAAAACTCTGGCTCATTAGGATCTACCTCATGGTGTAAGTCCTGGGATAATGTTGAAAACATGTTCTTTAGGTTTAGCATTGTCTACCGTCTCGCCCCCATTCGGTTCGTAGTATTTGTTAGCTTGCTGAAAATGAGAGATTGTTCCTTGGTTCTCACAAGATGCTCTTGCTAGACTAATCTTATGGCGAATTCAGGACACACAGGCGCGCAATACCCGCACAGTATGCACTTTGCACTGTCGTTATGCGCTTTGCCGCTAACCAAGGACATTGCCATATTGGGACAAATATCCACACAGGTGCCACATCCCTTGCAAAAAGCCTGAATGATCAGTTTCTTTGCATGTAGAGTGCGGTCTGAGAGATCCTCAGGAACTTCCTTTCCCTCAAATATGCGCAGATTCATATCAAGTTCATCGTTATTGACCATGCCTACTGCTACCGAACTCACACCCTCAAGATGCCGAACATAGTTAAAAGCACCTTCTCTATCTGACAAGAGATTTCCTCCTCCAAGTGCTTTCATGGCATAGATACCTTTACCCGCCGAAGACGCCTCGGCGATAGCTTCTGCCATTTGGTCCCTAGTCCCATGCAGAATTCCTAGCCCTTCGATGTTTATTATTGGAAATACCACATCGATCTCATCCACATCTTTTGCCGCTCTAACTACTTCTACTGAATGCGTCGATATACCGACGGCACGGATTAGGCCTTTGGCTTTGCAATCTACCAAACATTCTAAAGCACCCTTGCGGTCTTCGAACACCTTTGAATCTACCCTGGCTGCATGTAGGTGGAATATATCTAGGGTATCTCTATCAAGAACTTGTCTCGCCTCTAGAACAGCCGCCTTCATATCAGAATATGTTGTGGCCGCAGATTTGGTTGCGATTACAACATCGTACTTCCTATCTCCCAGACTGTCCAGGGCGTTCTTGATATGTGGGTAAGTGCTATAGCTTTGGGCGGTATCCAAGAAGTTGATCCCACGTAAGATACCCTCTTTTATGAGTTCGCCGCCTCTTTCAGGTGACAATCCAAACTGATTAGGACCCATAGGCAGAACACCGAAACATAGTTCAGTTACGCTTATACCGGTTTTTCCGAGATAGTTCTTTTTCACGACTTGTCCCTCCAATACGCAAGCCCTTTCATATTCCCTCTTGTCTATTATAATGAATACGTGGACGTGTTTGTATTGCAGGCACGAAGGAATGGTCAAAATGTGCGCCATTGATCGGACTATGTCGGAAAGGATCATCATTCACGTAGATGCAGATGCCTTCTTTGCGTCGGTCGAGCAAAGAGACAACCCAGAGCTCCGTGGTAAGCCGGTCATCGTAGGAAGCGATCCTCGAAGCAGAGGTGTCGTCGCTACCTGCTCATATGAGGCTAGGGCTTTCGGAGTTCACTCGGCCATGCCTTCTTTTCAAGCATATAGACTGTGCCCTCAGGCAGTTTTTGTCAGACCCCGGATGAATAAGTATCAAGAAGTATCATCTGCGATGTTTGAGATCTTCAACAGGTACTCGCCAATTGTAGAGAAGCTATCTATTGATGAAGCTTTCGCTGATGTTACGGGGTCTGACGGAAGTAAAGTAGCAAACTGCATACGGGAAGATGTGAGAAAGGAAATCGGAATAACAGTTACAGTAGGTGTTTCTTACTGCAAGTACCTGGCAAAAATCGCTTCAGACCTCGCCAAGCCTGACGGTCTGACGATAACAGGTTGCGAGGACGTGCATTCCTTTCTTTCAGATCTGCCTGTGTCGCGTCTCCCGGGAATAGGTCCCAAGACCCAGTCTAGATTGGCTTCTATGGGAATATCACGAGTGGGCACTATGCGTGAGATGCCGGAAGATTGGTTTGTTCGAGTATTTGGAAAAAGAGGAACCCGTGTTTTGGAGCTGTGCAACGGAATAGATAACGACCCGGTGATCCCGCATCAAGATGCAAAATCTATAAGTGAGGAGATCACCTTTCCTCAAGATATTTCTGGGACAAAGGACCTCAAACCGTACCTGGCAGATCTGTGTCAGAATGTGTCTTTCCGGTTGAGAAAATCTGGACTCAAATGCAAGACAGTCGGCATAAAGGTAAGGTTTAGCGACTTTACCACCATAACTAGGGACCAGAGTCTTCACGTACCTGTTTCGTCAGATGCGGATCTGTTTAGACAGGCGATGGCTCTCCTTAACACGGTTTCTACCGCTAAAGCAGTACGTTTGTTGGGGGTCTGTGTAAAAGGATTGGTTCCAGAAACCGAAGTGAACCCAACCTTGTTTCGAACACAGACGTCTGCGTGGGACGATGTGTCCAAATCCCAGGACGAGCTGCGTGCCAAATACGGCAAGCCGGTCTTGTTCCTAGGAGCCTCGATGAGGACTAAGGAACGTAAGGCCCAAGAAGAGAAATGATACCCGTAGCCTGAGGCCAGGGGTATCATTTGAGAAAATGACGTACACCGACTTTTTCTATCTTTCAACGGTGAGCGCTATTCCCATCCCTCCGCCGATGCACATTGTGGCTAGACCTTTCTTGCAATCCTGTTTGACCATTTCGTGTAGCAGTGTGACTAGAATCCTTGTTCCGCTCGCTCCTATGGGGTGACCCAGAGCTATTGCGCCTCCATTTACATTCATCTTTTCAACATCTATTCCTAGTTCATGTACGCCTGCTAGGGTGGTAGATGCGAAGGCCTCATTGAGTTCAATTAGGTCGATGTCGCAGAGACAGAGACCTGCTTTCTTCAGTGCCTTCTTCGTCGCCGGCACCGGGCCTGTCCCCATTATCGCAGGGTCTACTCCTGCGGATGCATAGCTTCTGATAGATGCGATTGGCTCCAAGCCAAGTTCCTGTGCTTTCTTCAGAGACATTACAAGAACTGCGCCTGCTCCGTCATTTATGCCAGAGGCGTTGCCAGCCGTAACAGTGCCGTTCTCCTTGAACGCAGGGCGAAGCTTGGCAAGTTTATCTACGGTCGTACCGAATCTAGGGTGTTCGTCTTGGTCGAAAATCAAAGGATCACCTTTTCTTTGAGGTATCTCTACGGGAACTATCTCATCTTTGAACCTACCCGATGTTATGGCAGCTTCAGCCCGATTCTGACTCAATGCCCCGTATTCGTCCTGGGCTTCTCTGGTAATACCCCACCTTTCAGCTACGTTTTCTGCAGTCACACCCATGTGGGTGCCGCCGAAAACACACCAGAGTCCATCTTTTATCATTGAGTCGACCAGCTCCCCGTTACCCATCCGGTATCCATACCTTGCATTGGGCAGAACATATGGAGCCATGTCCATGTTCTCTGTACCGCCTGCGAGTACTATCTCTGCATCGCCTGCTTTAATTGCCTGGGCCGCAAGGACTACGGATTTCAAGCCCGATCCGCATACTTTGTTAACGCTAATACAGGGTATCTCTACGGGAAGGCCTGCGTAGATCGATGCCTGTCTAGCAATGTTTTGTCCTTGACCGGCGCCGAGCACGTTGCCCATGATCACCTCATCTATGAGACTAGGATCTATACCTACTCGTTTTACCGTTTCTTTGATCACAATTGCGCCAAGGCTGCTTGCAGGTATTTGGGACAGTGACCCACCGAAAGTGCCTATAGCGGTTCTTACAGCGCTAACGATTACAACTTCGTCCAATTTCTCTCCTCCCTCATATTGCTTCTTTGCCAATTATATATCTCAAAGGATCTACTTCTTCCCTTAGTATCCTCAATTCCTGCTCTTGTGGCTCCAAAGATACTTTGACCTCGTCTGCCCACAACAATTCAAATCCTGTGTTCTCTATGATTTCTTCTTTTGTCACTCCAGGATGAATTGTTTCTACTTTCATCTTCTTTGTCTCTTCATCAAATCCCATCACACAAAGATTGGTGATCACTTTGTACGGTCCTGTTCCTGGAGGTAGTCCTGCAACTTCTCTGGCATTCTTGCCTGTTAGATACCCCGGAGTAG
Source organism: Candidatus Fermentithermobacillaceae bacterium (assembly GCA_018052455.1). Lineage (GTDB taxonomy): Bacteria > Bacillota > Sulfobacillia > Fermentithermobacillales > Fermentithermobacillaceae > UBA3907. The sequence continues at coordinate 231,442 of JAGPNE010000001.1, forward strand.
TGAGGAAGTCGAGTTTTTCCACAAAACGTCTTTGATCGTGCGGAGTTATCATGAGGGTTCGCCAACACAATGATGCAAGATCATTAGCCCCACCCGATCCCGGAAACCGAACTTTGGGTTTGTAAAAACTCCCAACGACTGTCGAGTTTATATTACCGTACTGGTCTATCTGTGCTCCGCCCAAGAAGCAGTAGTCTATCAGGCCCCTTTGGCAGTTCTCCATCACGTCAGACATGCTGCCTGCCATTATCGCTTTCGCAAAGGTGCGTGAATCTCCAACTGAAATCGGCATTGTTGGCAAGATTGGACCTACGCCACCTGCTTCAAAGAGTATCATAAGATTGGGGCTATGTGTCTTCTGAGCAAGCATTGTTGCTGCGCAGGGTGCTCCAGTGCCTACCACAACGGTCGAGCCATCTTCAAGGATTCTTGAAGCAAGGCATATCATGAGTTCCATCTCGTTGTATCTCATGTGTGTAACCTCCCTACTAAACCCCGTTGTCGGGCGTATCATATTCAAGGAACTCGAGTTTCCGCAACTCTTCCAATTTCTCTTCGCCTCCGCATAGCTCGAGATACTCAGCGAAATTCCTGGTACCATATATGTACCGGGCCAGGAATGGCTCGAGCGTCTCGGGTTTTCCATCTACGGTCAGCCATTCATTTAGATGATCTTCATCTGAGAAGTATCTGTACGGCATATTTCCAGGGTAGCTCCCGTAAGGCACGTGACATACTGCATCGACACAGTAGTACGGGATCAGTGTTCGGCTAGGGTCATTCCTTATTAGATCATTATCTATGATCTCTTCGGCAGACAGTATCACGTACTTTGCAGCTCTTGCCACATCGGCATCAGAGACTGTGATTCCGTCTATTTGGGCATTTCCATATTGGTCTGCACGATGCACATGGATAACTGCGATATCAGGATACAAAGCTGGCAGAGCTACAAGATCTATCCCAGTAAACGGGCACTGGATGATCTTGGCGCCGCTATAGGTAAAAGTGTCGGTGCCCAGCATGATCCGCGCCGGTATGAACGGTATTCCCATGGCGGCAGCTCTGTATCTCCATGCTAGTGCCGCATTCGTCCATTCAGACACCTCTACCCTGCCCTGCTCAAACAGTTTTCTAGCAACCCTGGATAGTCCTCTTGCTTCTAGTCCGACTACATAAGCCACATCCACGCTTTTTATGCAATCGCCTGCCGCCAAAATTTGGAAGTCATGGGTTGCAGTATGTCCTGATACGTGAAGATCCTTTTTGTGCTGGCGTACAATTTCATGGAGCAGGGCCGTAGGAATTCGATTTGTGCCGAAACCTCCAATAGCCAAATAATCGCCGTCGTTTACGAATTTCTCTACCGCTTCACTTACGCTCATCATTTTGTCATTCATGATCTTCGATTTCTTTCGGAAATGAGATCTTGCCTTGTCCGGATCGGGATCTGTAAAGAGTTTTCCAATACCTTGATCTGTCTTGTTGTGCTGGTCCATTCTCGAGATACCTCCTTCCGTCTTAGCTAAGACGCAATAACCGTGCCACTATTCGGAGGTGTCGTCATTTCCTAAATTCCCGTCATCTCGACTGGGCAACTAGGTGGCTAAGCGCACCTGAGGTGATATGACAGCTGATATGAGTGCATTTTCGCCGGTGTGAAGTTTGTTGCCAATCGGGAAATGATATGCGCATGCGGAGGCTCATAGCCCGTATTTCTTTAGCTTGTTTTGAAGGGTACGTCTTGATACGTTAAGGTGCTTGGCTGCCTGAGTGCGGTTATTGTCGAAAAGATCTAGTGCTTCTTTGATCTTGGTTTTCTCAATCTCGTCATATACCTGTTGCTTCAAGTCCTTAAGCCCGACTTCTCCTTGTACGTTAGAGAAGTCTTCAAGCGGCATGGCTGCATTTTCTTTTGCCGAATGTGCATTCCCGCCGACATTGGAAATAGTCAGCTCTGGAGCGTAAAAGAACATGGGTAGGTCTTTTCTGCTGATCACTTTCCCGTGGCACAAAAGCGAAACCTGTTGCATCATGTTCTTGAGTTCTCTTACGTTTCCTGGCCATGAATAAGACAGTAAGGTTGCCATCGCCTCTTCGTCTAGTTCCAGCGCCGGTCTTTTTTGTTCCAAAGCGTATTCTTTGAGAAAATGCTTGGCCAAAACCGGTATGTCTTCTTTCCTTTCTCTTAAGGGCGGGACTGTTACCGGTATTACTGCAAGCCTAAAATACAGATCCTGACGAAATGCACCTGCCAAAACCTCTGACGGGAGGTTCTTGTTTGAAGCGGAAACCACCCTAACGTCTATCGGTATTCTCTGGGTTCCCCCGAGCCTATCAATCTCCCTTTCCTCCAAAGCCCTTAGAATTTTGGGCTGCATTGAAAGCGGCAGTTCGCCCACCTCGTCTAAGAATATGGTACCTCCATGGGCAAGCTCAAACTTACCCGGCTTTTTTCGACGTGCGCCGGAAAATGCACCTTCTTCGTAGCCAAAGAGCTCGCTCTCAAGAAGGTTCTGAGGTAGAGCAGCGCAATTTATGGGCACAAAAGGTTTGTCTTTTCTTGGAGATCCATAGTGTACTGATTTTGCTATTATCTCTTTCCCCGTCCCACTTTCCCCCTGTATCAAGACAGGAACATCGCTTGCGGCTACTCGTTCAATGACGGAAAATATCTCCATCATCTTTGGAGATACAGTAACCATGTTCTTCACATGATATTTATCTTCTAGTTCGTGTCTGAGTCTTGTTACCTCCGTAGATAATCTTGAATACTTGAGAGCACTTTCGACGAGGATTTTCAGTTCTTCTGTGTCAAAGGGTTTGGTTATGTAGTCGTGGGCACCTGCTTTCATAGCCCTTACGGCTGTTTTGACTTCCCCGTAGGCCGTCATGATTATGATGGGACAGGGGCAGCCTTGTGCAATAAGGCTGTCGAGAACATCTAAACCACTTGTGTCAGGGAGTTTCAAATCCAGCATGATCAGATCAAAATCGAGCCTTGTCGCATAATCAATACCGTCTTTGCCTTTCTCAGCGCTATGCACTTCATAGGAGCCTCCAAAGATCTCCCGAAACAACCAAGCTATATTGGTCTCATCGTCTATCACTAATATTCTCTCACTCATGGGCGCCTCCAGTTTCTCGAATTTCAACTGAGTTAGGTTTCCAGCACAGGGAGTTTGATTGAAAAACAAGTTCCCCTACCAGGTGTAGAATCCACTTCCAGGAATCCTTGGTGTTCATATATTATGCGCTGCACAAGTGGGAGTCCTAACCCTGTCCCGCCTTTTCGCGTAGTGAAGAACATATCGAATATTTGATCTTGGTGCTCAAATGGGATACCTACACCAGAATCTTCGACTGTAACCGTGCAGTACTTAGTGTTAGGCGCGTAGTCTGCATCTACCGATATCGTTCCCCCATCAGGCATTGCCTGTATGGCGTTTAACATCAGGTTCATAAAAGCCTGAACCAGATGGTCATTATCGCCCATGATCTGAAGGGTCTGCAGACGGTGACAGAAGGAGATCTCCACTTTATTCATGTTGGCGTAAGGTAGTATCATATCGCACGCGCGCTTTAGGATCTGTATTACGTCGACTTGAAATCTCTGAGGTTGAGAAAATCTGGAAAAATTCAACAAAGATTCAATTGTCGAATCTATCCTATCTATTTCATATAGGACTATCTCGGATAGCTCAGACAGGAACTTGGTGTCAGACAGTCGGTGCGGGAGTAGAGAAACGGCGCCTTTCACAACTGTTAGGGGGTTCTTAACCTCGTGGGCTATGGCAGCTGCTAGTTCACCGGCAGCAGCTAATCTCTCTATCCGCTCAATGCGCTCTTCCTCTGCCCTTGCTTCCTTCAGATCTTCTAGGAGGATTATGTACCCGCTACTGTATCTTGAACCACCCGTAGTAGCGTCTTCGAGACCGTCCACTGGCGTGGTAACCATAGTAACCAGTTTGTCACCATTTGTTGTCCGTACTGAGACATTGGCAAACCGGTTTCTGGCTCCACATTCTGAGTCTTCCAAAGCAAAGTGGGGATCTATTCCGACTTCCAATAGCACGTCTTCTACTGATCTACCAACGAACTCTTGTTTAGGAATTCCTAGGATGTCCTTCATTCCAGACGATACGAAGCTCACCTGCCCATTGGTTTCGACAAGGATTACACCAAGACTTAGGCTATCTAGAAACAGTTTGATATACCTTTGAAGTCTCTCAAGACCCGATACAATCGATGAGGAACCTGGTAAGCCAGTATTCTCGAAGAGCAGAACACGGGAGGCAAACATAAGCAGTCCTGTCAAACCAAGAAGCGGCTCTACATTCTGGGAAAAGAAAACATCCTTTGCGCCCATCCTAATTTGGGCATATATGTCTTCTACGGTCTCGTTAGCCCACACAAATCCAATGGTGTGGCCATTTCTGACCAGTGGTCTCATACAGTTCATGATTTCTCCACGTACCATAGAACCTACTCCGACTATCTCCTTGCCGCTTTCCATTGCTTGCCATCCAAGATGGTCGGGCCCAAGATCCACGCCTACCTTCGATCCGAAGCGGTCACTTGGGCCGTACGCAACAATCGCTTCTAGTTCCTTTGAATAGTACCCTGCCCCTACGCCCTTGTAAGAAGCAGTAACCATGTCGACGAAAGGTCCTAGTGCCTTACTCACCAGAGATATCTGTGCAGATCTATCTAAATATTGCCCCGAGGTGTTTTCAGAATCTAGTAAACCTGCAAAGTCGCTCTGCAGATAGGAATCCAGCAATCTGGTTATGCCGAAAAGTTTTTCTGCCTTTTCGTCGATTAGCGCCGCTTCCGCCTTTTGAAGGAGCAGATATCTTGATTTCAAGCGAAAATCACACCCACTTTGGATTAGTCCATATTCGTCGGCCCGAACTGGTCAAACACAGGCTGGTGGTCTTCAGGCATGGCGCACTTGTAAACCTGGCCCTTCGAGACTTCTGTGAAGCACTTTTTTGCATCAGATAAGATCTTTTCGTCGCTTAACAGCTCAAATCCTGCTTCGGCAAGAACCTTAGCGGCCATAAGCATACCCTCATGTCCTATTCCCATGCCTGCCTGCGACACATATTGCCAGGAATGCCCCGGAGTCCCTACGACATTGCACGCTGTGTTGAATTGGGCCGTAGGGCAACACCAGCTCACGTCACCTACATCGGTTGAACCGCCGGAGTCTTGGGGAGATTCAGGCCTGGGCAGTATCGAATTGTTTAACAATGTATCCCACATTTCTTCGGCAATACCCGATTTCTCTAATGCCTTGCGGCGTTGCGCCTCTGGTATGCTCGCGGAAATCTGTTTGGCAAAAGATTCTTCGTTAGGACCAAACTTGGGAGGTCCAACCCGCTCCATACAGTCTTGGAGAAGAAGCTCAAGAGAAGGATTGGGCAAGACGTTCCATATCGCCTTAATCAACTGGATTTCATGTTCCGTATCAGTCATGAGGGCAGCACCTTCGGCGCAACGAATCACTCTTTCGTAGAGATCATCTACCTCTTCGCGTCGAGGAGCCCTTACTAAGTACCATGCTTTTGCGTACGCAGGAACTACGTTTGGCTGTCCTCCTCCCTGAGTGATTACGTAATGTACCCTCGATTCTGGAGGCATATGCTCCCTTAGAAACTCTACTCCCAAGTTCATGAGCTGCAGAGCGTCCAGAGCGCTACGCCCGTTGTATGGGTCACCTGCGGCGTGAGCAGACTGTCCTCGAAAAATCACGTTGACAGCGTTATTGGCCAGAGAGGAACCTGTAGATACTCGATTGAGCGAACCAGGATGCCACGTTAGGCAGACATCGCAGTCACTGAAAAGACCTTCTCGCGCCATGAATGCCTTACCACTGAAATTCTCTTCTGCAGGACATCCGAAGTACTTAAGCGTACCCGAAATGCCCTGTTCCAACATTTCTTGCTTGAGCCCCACTACTGCTCCAAACGCGCCTGCGCCCAGAAGATTATGTCCACACCCGTGACCCGCCTTACCCTTTTCGAGTTCCTCTCTAAAAGGTACGGCCTTTTGTGACAGACCGGGCAGAGCGTCGTACTCACCTAGAAAACCGACTACTGGTTTACCGCGACCCCATGTAGCCACGAAAGCCGTGGGCAGGCCTGCAACACCTAGTTCAACAGTAAAGCCCTCTTTTTCAAGTGCTTCTGCAAGGCATTTTGAAGACTGGTATTCTTGGAGACCTACTTCGGCGAACCGCCATACTGCATCAGACACGGCAATAATGTCGGCACGTTTTTTCTCAATGTATTCGATAGCTTTTGCTGCTTTGGTGCTCATCAGAAGCTGCCCCCTTTAGATCAATGTCTTAAGTGTGATCTTTCGTCATTTGATTCGTATTATCCTTTATAGTTCCTTGGCGGAGACAATCCTTTGCTGTCACTATATCTGCTTAATGAGGTACAATAGTCTAGGGGTGACGGGATTTGGTATCGCGTGAGAAGAAAATACAAGCACTTTACAATTTCACTCTAATGGTCATGCAGAATCCCCTCTTGACCTATTTACTTGGGTATTTGACTGGTCAGGTAGACAGAGTTAACTTCGTAGAGGATATTTCTGGAGCCGACATCGCAATAAAGGTCAATTTGCGTAGACTCACATTGTGGCCAACCGATCCTCTGAACGCCAGTGTCAAAGGGGTCTCGATGCCTAACTCCATAGCATTGGTACAAGCCATAGTGGACGAAGAAGATCTGCCCATATGTGTTTGTTTTGACTTTGACAACATGCGTGAAGCATACTGGTACCAGGAAGTATTGCTTCCAGATGTATCATACGTTAAGGATGTAGAAGAAGCAGCCAGAGAACAATCCTCTCTATTACGCGAAGAAATGGACAGGATCTTGGATATCTACAGAGAATGTCAAACGCTCTACAACTCGACCTCAGGTCAAAGGCAAGAAGAAATGGCCTACTACATGAAACTAGCAGAGCGCGAGTTAAAGACTTTGAGTGACAAACTCGAAGAAGTCAACAAAAGAATGAGGCAACTAACAGATTTCTAAAAGAGGTGCGCAGGTCACACAGATTCCATTGGTACCTTTGCACCTCTTTTTCTTCTATTCGCTTAACATGTAAGCAATGGCTAACCTGGCAGTTGCCAAAACACCCTCTTTATGGGTTCTTTCGTGGGCATGAGAAGCATCTACCCCGGTTCCAATCAATCCTGCTCTGATATTGGCTCCTGCTCTCAATGCAGCGCTTGCATCAGAGCCGTAATAGGGGAATATATCGACAGCATATGGTATCTGGTTTTCCTCGCAAAGTTCTTCTAAGCGTTTCCGCAACTGCAAATCGTACGGACCTGACGAGTCTTTTGCACATATAGAGACGGTATACTCACTCCCTAGAAGTCCATCTCCTACGCATCCCATATCAACGGCCACCATTTCTCGAACGGTCTCAGGTATACCGCAAGAAGCACCATGACCTACTTCTTCATAGTTTGTGACAAAGAGGTAAGTGGTGTATGCGGGCTTAAGTCCGTTATCTACCAGGTACTTGGCCGCGCCAAGTAACACTGCACAAGATGCCTTGTCATCTAAGTGCCTAGACCTTACGAATCCAGAAGGAGTTACATCTGCCCGAGGATCGAACGAAACGAAATCGCCGGGCTTTATACCCAAACTCAAAGTATCTTCTTTGGATGTGACTTTCTCGTCAAGTCTGACTTCCATGTTATCTTGGTTTCTTTCAATTCTAGAAGATTCCGCACCGTAAACGTGAGACGCGGCTTTGGTCGTCAGCGCGGTGCCAGTGTATCGTTTTCCTGAACTCGCCTCGATGAACACTCTTTCCCCTTCGATGCTATGCCAATCACCGCCTATGAGAGACAGCTTGAGTCTTCCGTTAGATTTTACCTCGAATACCATGGCTCCCAGAGTATCGACGTGAGCTGAAAGCAGCCTCTCGTTTCCGAAGTTCTCACCTGGTATTTTGACTAATAGACCGCCTTTGTTTGTTTGAGAGGTCTCAAATCCAATATCCTCAAATTGTTTCCCCAGCCATTCAACTGCTCCATGAGTGTTGCCGCTTACACTGGGTATATTCAGGAGGTCTATGAGTTTTTCCATGATATACTCCATATCTGGAACGTAATTTGGTGTTGTTTCTATGCTCACCGAACCCATCTTCCCTTCATGTTCGAGCTTGGCGATTAGGTCTAAAGCTCGATTGTTTTTCTGACTATTCCCGCTCTCGTAGATGTAACTGTGATTTCAACTATGCTACCTCGTTTAGCTCTTACGATCCAGGTGGCTTTCTTCTTCCGATCGTTTCCGAGTACGTGCCCATCAAGTTGCCCCAGATCCTGTTCCGCTTTGCCTGATACTATCTCCACATCGCCTTGTACGTCCTGCATTTCTATTTCTAGTTTGGCCTTTATCGGTCGTAAAGCACTTGTTTTTAGGGCAGCGAAAGTACCATGCGTAGGAAGGTACCCTTGATTTTTCACACAGACCTCAATCTTGTGCAAATCTGCATCCATGTGTTCTATATTAACCTTCTCAGCGACCACTCTAGGGGCAGATTTGGCCATCTCCACAGCAAACACCCCGTTCTTTCTGCATTCTTCTTCCAAAAGGCAGACTGGGGGATTCTGGCGACCAAATTTCGGCTCCCAGCCGCCAATTTCTACTTCACCAAGCTGAGGGTGCTCGAACTTTTGCCAGTCCACAAATAGTTGCCCGCCCATGATCTCATCATTCCAACGCAAAAGGGCAAGTCCCTCTTCCTCCATCTGTCTGTGGGATACAGTGCGATATTCGTGTGATGGACGCTTGGGCAGGCCTGCCCGTCCGCTCATGTCCCATAGCTCAGTAGCAAACGATAGAACTCCCAGGGTGTCGTAGAACCATTCCAAAGCGCTTCCTACTGACGGCCTTTCCTGGTCTTGGGTGAACCATTCAAATATGGATTTGCAGGGATACCCGGTGACCTCTTCACCTATTTCGCCTATGGTTCGGTATATCTGCAAGTCTCGTGGGTCCATTGTGCTGTCCCTTTGCGTGCAGAAGGGACGCAGAATGTAGCCCCCTGCTGTATGATATGACATAGCTATTACGATATTCGGGTGCGACAGGAAGAAACGTGCTACGGACTCCATTTCAGGTTCTGAAAAGGGATAATCACCTGAGCCCGGCTGCCTAGTTTTTACAGCCCAGTTGGTCGGGAAATTTCTGTTGAAGTCAAGTCCATGCTTCTGCGGCGCCTCTTTGACAGACATATCCGCGTCGAATTCTCTAATTAGTCCTTCCCGGTATACGTCATAATACGAAGTGCCTTCTAAGGGGAGATCATTGGGCTCGCGCCTTATCATCAATCTTGGGTCTTTGGATGATATCTTCCACGCGCCATCTGGATCTTTGACCCTCATAGTGAGTATCTTCCCGTT
>JAGPNE010000001.1:240980-446007 GCA_018052455.1 Candidatus Fermentithermobacillaceae bacterium
CATAATACGAAGTGCCTTCTAAGGGGAGATCATTGGGCTCGCGCCTTATCATCAATCTTGGGTCTTTGGATGATATCTTCCACGCGCCATCTGGATCTTTGACCCTCATAGTGAGTATCTTCCCGTTTCCGTCTACATCTTCGTCGTATAGTCCCGGTTTCTCATCGTGCCCTTCGGGCCATTCGCGCACGCTGGATCTTACCGTGTACGGCGTGCAAAGGTAGGATTCGGCTCCATCTACAGCAATTCTGGGTATGAAGAAAAACGTTTGCGCATCCAAAAGAAATGCTATTTCTTCATCAGTGCCGTAAGATTTGAGCAGGTAATCTATAGTCCAGAGCACAGTCTCGCACGCTGTAACCTCCCCAGCGTGGATGTTGCCATCTACATAGACACCGGGTTTATCTCTTCCTGGACCCGTATCTTTGTTGGTAACCTCGAGCATCCAGATATCTCGCCCTTGAAAGGACCTCCCTATAGATTCAAGGGTACACAGGTTAGGGTACTGTGAAGCAAAGAACCTGAGAGAATCCTCCACTTCTTGATACGTGTGATATTTGTCGAACGTTATAGCCAATGGGAAATCAGCCCCTTTACTCTTTTAGAGCAACGTGTGAGACAGAAGTGCCCGCTTTTTTGGACTTTGCAGTAATCTCGACGACCGTTGCCTCTGGTGCCCTTATCACCCATTCTAGGGTCCTTTTTCGGTCTTTAGAATTTGTCATTGAGTACCTGCCAGAATAAGAAGACAGACCCTCTAGGTGACCGATCTCTTGTGACTGTTTGCCTGTAATGAACTCTATATTGTCGCCACCGATGGTCACTCTTACAGGATCTGCGCGACCAATCTCAAGGGCTTTTTGACAGGTGTAAGTGGGCTTATACCCCTTGTTTCTGAAAGTGGCTCTGATCCTCCAGAGTGAAGGACCAATGCTATCTGCCTCCACTGATTCTATGTTCAGTTCTGGGAAGCAAGCCGCATGGTATAACGTGAAAAGACAGTTCTTATGGCACTCACCCTCAAGGAATTGCGGGGGTGGGTTGGTCAAGGTGAACTTAGAGTTCCATCCCCCTAGCTCAACACGTCCTAGCTGGGGGTGGTCAAATTCATACCAGGGAACGAACCCTTTACCGGCAAGTTCTCGATCGTTCCACTTCAGAAGATTGAGCTGAGCCTCCTCTGACATCCGCGACTCACCAAACAGTTTGTTACCTGCACGTACAGATGCGTCCCACAGTTCTGTAGAGAAAGTGATTATTCCCATATGTTCATAAAGCCAATCCATCAAAACCCCTTTGAGAGCCTTGCTCTTGTCTGTGGTGTAATCTTCGTACGTGGAAATGTGGGGATAGCCCGTCAAATCGGTGCCCTTTTGTCCTATAGTTTTATATATGCTCACATCGAGCGGAGGCATCTTTTCATCGGGAATAGTGCAAGACGGCCTGAGTATGGCTCCCATTGTAGTGTGGTAGGCCATTGCACCTGATATATTTGGATGGCTCGACACAAACTCTGCAACGGCTCTGGTTTCAGGTTCAGAAAGGGGGTACGGCCCCGCACCATGTTGCTTTACCTCAGGTTCCCAATTTGCCGGGTAGTTCCTGTTAATATCCAACCCCCATTTCGGTGGAGCCATTTTTATGTCAGAACCATCCCAGTTCTCGAGCAGTCCCTCTGTATAGACAGTGTAAAAGGGACCTTCTTCATCCCATGGCTCACGTCTCAACATAAGTCTGGGGTCCTTAGATGATACTTTCCAATCACCATCAGGATCCTCGATCCTCATTTGTAATATCAGACCATTTTTATCGACATCTTCTTGGAGCAATCCTTCTCGCCTATCTACTTCAGGGTACTCCCTTGTACTGGATCGCAGAGAATAAGGTGTATGCAGAAATACATCTGCCCCGTCAACTGAGATCCTTGGTATGACGTAGAAAGCTTTCTTGTCTAGCAACTTGGTCACAAATGAATCTTTACCGTACTCCGATAGAAGATACCAGATGGTGTAAAGACAGACTGCCGACCCGGTTACCTCTCCTGCATGGATATTCCCGTCAATATACATGGCTGGTTTGTCCTCAGCAGGGCCAGTCTCTGAGTTTGTTATCTCTACAAGCCATATATCTCTCCCTTCGTAGGACTTTCCCAGTGAACTCATCTTAGCCAGGTGACTACTTTCGGAAACCATGTCTTTGAGTGCTTGGGTCATTTCACAGTAATCTAAGTATCGTGAGAAATCCGGTCTTTTCAAGTAGATTCTCCCTCCCTACGTTACATGCTCTTGGGACTTTGGACTAGTATTCGATGCCTTGTCTTGCTTTTACACCCTTTGTAAAATGATGCTTGATCTCCTTCACCTCGGACACCATGTCCGCAACGTCGATTATGCTCTGGGGACAATATCTACCAGTCAATACTAAATCTACGTGTGAGGGTCTTGATTCAATGAGGCCAATGACTTTTTGCGTACACAGAAGTCCACACGCCATAGCGATGCACGCTTCATCAAGTACTACCAGCCCGTATTCGCCTGAATTAATGGCTTCTACGGCACGTTCGAAACCTCTTTCAGCAAGTTCCCTGTCAATTGGATCAGGGTCACTTAGGTCGACGAAAGAATCACGTCCACATTGTTCAATTTTAAGGTCTGGGAGGAACTTCTCGGCAGAAATCCTCTCGCCGTATACATTGCCTTCTCCCTTCATAAACTGCAGAAAAAACACCCTTCTGCCCCACCCTATTTGCCTTAGAGCCAAACCCAGCGCCGCGGTTGTCTTTCCTTTTCCGTCTCCTGTGTAGACCATAACCAATCCTCGCACACTCTCAGACACGATCCGCACCTCCACCCATAGCAGTTTCTGCATCCACCAAGTTATTCCCTTCAATGAACACGGTTTTGACAGGTTTTCTTCTAGGTCGCGTATCGTCAGCGCATAAGCAGGAATTACGTTATTGCACTAGAAATTATACTCAAACAGGGTGTAACATGTCTTTGGTGTAATGTAGGTTTGTTTTTGGGGGCTGTGACTTGTGAGTTCTGACAGGACAAAAACGTCAAAGAGAAAAGCCGGCGAAGCCAGGACAAGTAAGTGGCCATGGGTAGCATTGTGCCTCTTCGGCGTTCTCCTTGTGATTGCCTTAGGGATATCTACCTCAAAGCCAACCGGTCACGGCTGGGCTCTTACCCTCACAATGTGGGTAGCCAGGACTACAGCCCAAATTGCAGGCGATCTGACAATGTACCTGTGCTTCCTTATAGTCCTTACAGCGCTTGTGAAAATAATAAATACTGACTCTCCCCTCCCGAGACCGGTATGGGGTCTATGGACCCTTCTTCTGTGCGGTTCCGCTTTTTGGCACGATGCAAGGATCCCCTGGGAAAACAGTTTCCCTATGGCAAAAATGGGTGCCGGCGGGGGAATTCTGGGCGCTTCGATAGCGTGGTTTCTCAGAGTGCTGCTGGGAAGATTCGGCGCCATCCTCGTGATAGTCGTAGGAACCTGGATGGGTCTGTCCCTTCTTGTCAACAAATCCCCCTACACTCCCTTTTCCGTAATCTGGATGATCTGTCTTACTGCGTGGCAGGGGATATGCAAGTTCTTTGCAGACTTTTTCAGACCTCACGGTCCTCAAGTAGAAGCCTTTGAACCTGGAACATCTGAACAGCCTTCTCCCGAGGAAGAGCCAAGGCGGCCTTCAAGGAAAGATCGTGCGGATAGAAAAGAGGAAACACTCCAAGACGCATCATACGCGAGCACGGTTGCCGAGATACGTGAACAACTAGCGAAATCTGAGAACCTCAGAGGAACTGAAACTAGGCAATCTAAACCGCAAAAAAAGGCAGAAGAAGCATTTGCGGTTCCTATGGAACAGCTTTCCTTCGGGGAAGAGATATTCTACGACCTTCCTCCTACAGATATACTTGATGAGAGCGAAGGTACCCGAGCAAAGACTAATCCCAAACAAATTGACGAGACTGCCAGAAGGATAGAAAAGACTCTGCTGTCATTTGGAGTAGCGGCGAAGGTAGTACATGTAACACAAGGTCCTAGCGTTACTCGGTTCGAACTGCAGCCTGGTCCAGGCGTTAAGGTCTCTAACATAGTAAACCTATCTCAAGATTTAGCTTTAGCTTTGGCAGCTCAAGATATCCGCATAGAAGCTCCAATTCCCGGCAAGTCTGCAATCGGAGTTGAGGTGCCGAACAAGAGTATCTCTGTGGTACATCTCAGAGAACTCATTGAGTCCAAAGAGTTCAAGAACAGCCCTTCGCCCCTGACTATCGCCCTCGGTAAAGATATATCTGGTCGGCCGGTAATAACAAGCCTTGACAAATGTGTTCACCTCCTCATAGCAGGAGCTACTGGATCTGGAAAAAGCGTGTGTATTAACTCCATCATTGCAAGCATACTGTTCAAGGCACGTCCTGATCAGGTCAAGTTGCTTCTTATCGACCCAAAGAGGGTTGAGCTGTCTGCATGGTCCCGTATACCTCATCTGATTTCGCCTGTCGTGACAGATCCCAAGAAGTCGGCAGCGGCTCTGAGATGGGCAGTTAAAGAAATGGAGTCGAGATACGAGCGATTCACCAAAGTAGGTAGCAGGGATGTTGAGCGGTATAATGAAATATCGGCTGCTCCAGGAAGTGCCAGACCTGCTCTGCCTTACATCGTGATCGTAATCGATGAGCTTTCGGATCTTATGATCGCAGCTCCTGCTGAAGTGGAAGATTGCATATTTAGACTTGCGCAGATGGCTAGGGCATCAGGCATATATCTGGTAGTTGCTACTCAGAGACCTTCGGTTGACGTGATTACTGGCACCATAAAGGTCAACATTCCTTCAAGGATAGCTTTTGCTGTGTCTTCACAAGTCGACTCCAGAACCATACTCGACATAGGCGGAGCCGAAAAATTGCTAGGGCGAGGAGACATGCTGTTTTTCCCAGTTGGTGCTGCAAAACCGATACGAGCCCAGGGGGCCTATCTTTCCGAACCGGAGATAGAGAAAATAGTATCTTTTACTTCAAAGCAAGCACAGCCCCAATATGCTACAGGTGTGCTCACAGTACCCGAATCTTCTGGTCAGGAAGTAGAAATGCAGGAAGACCCGCTTTTCCCTCAGGCTGTGCGGATAGTAGTTGAAGCAAAACAGGCGTCTGTATCTTTGCTTCAGAGAAGACTTCCTATTGGATACTCGAGAGCGGCACGTCTTATTGACGCCATGGAACTCAGAGGTTTCATTGGGCCTTACGAAGGTTCAAAACCTAGAGAAGTCAAACTCTCGATGAACGAGTACCTTCGTCTGTTTGAGAATCCCAGCGACGGTAATGATGCCCAAAGCAGCAACGGAATTACAGATTCGCAAGCCCTAGACAATGGCAAAGAAACAGATCGCACTCAGTAACTATGATTGATCTCTTCGCGTGTAGCCTCAAAGACAGCTTCATTAGGGAACCAACAGGCTCAGGACAACACCCAGCGTTCCTACTATCCAGCAGTAGTATGAGAACTTGTGTAATTCCCCTTTTTCTATTGTCGCAAATACGATTCGGAGTGCTCCTAATCCCACAATAAAGGAAATGAACGCTCCCATAAGCGCAATAGGTTCAATTACAGGCCTCTGAGTTTTTATGGCAGTTAAAACATCAAGAAATGCTGCTCCCAACACCGCGGGCAAAGAAAGCAAGAAGGAAAACTCGGCCGCATCTTGTCGCGACATCCCGGACAAAAGCCCAGTAGTAATGGTTGTGCCAGATCTAGATATGCCAGGCACTATCGCAACCGCCTGAGAAACCCCTACGGCTATGGATTTCTGAAGGGTAACCGTACCCAAAAGGGAACTCTGAGCAGACAATGGCTTCGAATCTCCAGTGCTTCTTCCTGTGCTTAACGACTTGGATAAACACAATATGCAACCTGTAATGATTAGGCCCACTGAAGCGGCAAGGCTAGATGAAAAGTACGCGTCTATTTTCTCCTCTAAAGCAAGGCCAACAATACCTGCAGGTATTGAAGCTGCTACGACATAGGCAGCAATCGAAAAACACCGCTTCTTTTCCTCGATTGACTTAGGGAAAAACAATCCACTTAGAATCAGACAGATCTTTTCTCGTAGCATTACTATAGTTGCAAACGCCGTTCCTACATGCACCCAAATGCTAAAAGTGAGACCTGGGTTCTGTAGTCCAAAAAGCCTTGCGCCCAAAACAAGGTGTCCCGAACTCGATACAGGCAAAAACTCAGTTAGACCTTGAATAACGCTTAGTACAACTGCATGCCACAAATCCATCTGCAATCACATCCATGGTTTTTCAGTTTCCTGCGTCCTGCATGTATTTTGTAAGAATGTCTACATGTCAAGGACTTCTTCAGCAATGTTCACAGCGTGATCCCCGATTCTTTCAATGTGACCCAGCACATCTAGATAGATTACGCCAGATGCCGGGTAGCAAATCCCCTGGTTGAGTCTCCGTATGTGCTTTGCTCTTAGGTCCCTTTCCATCTGGTCTAGTGCATCATCTAGAGTTACGATTGAAGACGCTTTGGTTTTGTCTTTAGACTTAAGAGCTTCAATTGCAGTCTCTACTGACTCTACAACTTTGGAAATCATCTCGTCTAGTTCTTTTACGGCCTCATCTGAAAACGGTAGGTTATTCTCATATCTATAGTCGGCCAATTCCACGAGACTAGTAGCATGGTCTCCAATACGTTCTAGATCAGCACAAATACTTATGACTGAAGTTAGTACCTTAGCTTGAGACTCACTTACATCTTGCTGCGAAATCTTGGCTACATAGTAGTTTATCGCTTCTTCTATCTCATCAATGATTTCTTCTATATCGTCAAAACGCCTTCTATCTTTTCCTTGGTCGCCCTGGAAGATCGCAACTGCAGTCTTTAGGTTCTCGAGGCACAAATCGGCCATTCTGGCTACTTCCTTCTCAGTCTGCATAACCGCCATAAAAGGAGTTAGAATCAACCTTGGATCCAGGTATTTGGGGCCGTGGTCTATCGCTAGGTCCTCACCCTTCAGAACCTTGCATACAAGCGAGGCAAACCGATTGATAAAAGGTAGCAGCACAATTGTAGTTATGACGTTAAACATTGTGTGAGCATTGGCGATCTGTCGAGACGCTTCAACGCTGGACATGGCTATTATACTCTCAAAGGGATGCAGTATCGGAAGTAATATGAGCGTCCCAACAACATTGAACAGGAAATGAGCCATAGCAGTTCTGCGTGCAGTCAGAGACGTTCCAATAGAGGAAATAAGCGCTGTCGACGTAGTTCCAATGTTGGAACCAAGCAGAATCGGAACTGCCGCGCTTAAGGTGACAATTCCTCGAGACGCCATGGTAACGAGAAGACCCGTAAGAGCCGATGATGACTGCAAAATGACCGTGGCAACAATACCCACTAGTATTCCAATTAGTGGGTGTTTTTCTCCTAGAAGCATAAGGTTTAGGAATGGTTCATAATGCTTGAGCGGTTCAAGTGCATTCCCTACTATGGTTATTCCAAGAAAGAGCATGCCAAAACCTACCAGGAAATCTGCGAACCCCCTAACACTCCTTTTCCTCCCTAGTAACATGAAGACCATTCCAATGGCTATTGCGGGTAAAGCAATTCGTTCCAGGTTAAAAGCCACCAGCTGAGCGGTAATGGTAGTCCCTATGTTGGCCCCCATTATCACGCCAATCGCTTGCTCAAGTTTCATAAGTCCGGCATTTACAAAACTCACGCACATGACTGTCGTTGCGGCTGATGATTGAATTACCGCGGTCACAACCACACCAGCCGTTACACTTGCTAACGGGTTCACTGTTAGCACCTCAAGAATGCGCCGCATTTTGTCACCGGCTGCTTTTTGCAGACCTTCACCCATTTTGCCCATGCCATACAAGAACAGCCCGACCCCACCAAATGCAGTGAGAATCATCTCTATATTCAACAAAGTCACCTCCGGTGCGTCGACTGCACTTAACTCCAAGGACACAACCATGATAACATAAGAAATATGGATTGCGCATCAAGTCACAAGCCGGAGGGAGTATGAAAATGTCAAACACATCTGCTTTGCCGCGTAACTGGACCCAGTTTGAAGAATATACAAAAACGCTAATGGACGAAATGCACATAGCCGGGGCTGCCGTTGCAGTGTCCTCGAACGGAGAACCCATATATGCAAAAGGTTTCGGCGTGCGCGATTTGTGTACCAAAAAACCTGTGGATCCGAATACCATATTTGGCATCGCATCAGTAAGTAAGTCCTTTACAGCATTGGCTATCATGGGATTGCAGGATAAGGGGCTTTTGTCTGTAGACGATCCGGTCACGAAGTACATCCCAGAATGGCGGGTTTCCGGTATTGAGGATATGTCTGCGATAAAGATAAAGCATCTTCTTTCACACACTACAGGTGTGCCACCTATGAGAAGACGTGAGGATCTTTTTAGGTTTCGCGAACACCTGGAGTTTTTTGCAAATGAACCAGTTGTTCCTCTGGGCAAGCCGGGCGAGTACCTGAGTTACTGCAATGACACATTTCTCCTACTAGGCCTTATCGTTCAAAGGCTTACGCGAAAACTGTTTACCAGGCATATGACAGTAGAAATCCTTGACAGACTTAACATGAATCGTTCCATGTATGGGCTTGACGACCTGCGTAAGTTTGAAAACGTAACCGTTCCATATGTGTACAACGAAAAAGAAGGATGCCTCGAGAAGGTCGCGTGGCCGCAACTAGGCAACTATGAAGTAGGAGGCGGTATTCGCTCAACAGTTCTAGACCTCATGAAATACTCTCAAGTGTATCTTAACTTAGGTGTCTTTGAGGGAAAAACCATAGTGTCTCCTGAGGCAATACAGGCGATGCAATGCCCTGTCCACCAGATTGGAAGACACCAGTACTATTGCTATGCTTTGGAAGTGACACCGAACTACGGAGGCGTAACTCTAGTTGAACATGGCGGCGGACAACCTGGAGTATCCTCAAACTTCGGTTTTGTGCCAGAAGAGAACATCTCTGTGGCCGTGCTTACCAACGTATCGGATGTTCCAGCGTCACGCATCTGGCTTGCTGCTGTGAACACATACCTCGGATTTCCAATTGACAGGCAACGCAGCTATGAACCGGAGTATTACATGACCTTTGAGGACATGGTGAGATTCTGTGGTACCTACGAATGCGATGAAGGCAGTAAATTCACCATTGCTCCAGCAGGCAAAGAACTAAGGATAACGATTGGGGACCGTGAGTATGAACTTAGGGCTAGTTCGGAAGACACGCTTGTATTCGACAAAAATGGGATGGAACAGGTGATTAAGTTCTACCTTGACGAGTCTCAAAGACCCTGGGCTGCCTTTTTCCATCTTAGAATGCTAAGAAGAGTTTCCGAGTAGAAATATCTGGGCATCCAAGTTTAGGCCAGGCAAACTGCCTGGCCTTGCTTTTGCAATGCTCCCGACTTCTACTTGCTATGATGAATACTTGAGTATCCTCAATCCGTTAAATGTGACAAGCACCGCTGCTCCGGAGTCAACCATCACTGCCAACCAAAGCGGTAGGGTCCCTGCAAACACCATAACAAGGGCCAGTACTTTTACGATTAGGGAAAAAGAAATGTTCTGAGTAATCAACCTGTTCGATTCCCTAGCTAGTTTTATGCCAGAAGGAATTGTGACAAGGTCCGGTCTCATCAAGACCACATCAGCAGCCTCAAGAGCAATATCCGTACCGTTGCCTAAAGCTATCCCTACGCTCGCTTCTGCCAACGAAGGCGCATCGTTGATTCCATCGCCAACCATAGCTACCGAACCGAATCTGCTTTTCATTTCTTCTATGAGGTTGAGTTTCTCCTGAGGCGAAAGACCGGCATAGACTGAGTGTATACCTACTTCATCTGCCACGGCTTTTGCAGTTCTTACATCGTCCCCGCTTATCATTGCAGTCTCTATCCCTTGTTGTCTGAGTTCAGAGATCGCTTGCCTTGCTTCGGGACGAACAGCGTCTGAAAGTACTAACATGCCAATTATCTCGTTTCCAACTCCAACGAAAATCACGGTCTTACCCATCTCTCTGAAGTCTACTGCCTTTGAATTAAGCCCTTTGGGTATCTCGATGTCTTGGGCCAAGAACAGCTCTTCGTTGCCTGCAAGGACTTTCTCACCTAAAACAATTGCAAGAGCTCCCTGCCCAGGAATAGCTCTGAACTCTTGGGGGAAATCGAAGTCTAGTTGCCTCTTTTTGGCTTCGTCTACTATGGCTTTCGCCAATGGATGTTCCGACGCAGCCTCACAAGAAGCGGCAGAAGAAAGGAGACGGTCTACACTTGTACTGCCGCTAGGGATAACCTCATCTACCACTACTTTGTTCTGCGTAATAGTTCCAGTCTTATCAAAAGCCACAGCTTTTACACGCCCAAGTTCCTCCAGATGTACTCCTCCTTTGATCAGAACGCCCCCTCTTGCAGCCCTTGTAATGGCCGCGACTACGGTAACTGGAGTAGAAATGACAAGAGAGCATGGACACGATACAATGAGAACTGTAAGACCCCTATATATCCAGGGCCTCATCTCTTGTTTCAGAACAAGTGGTATGCCAATCCCAAGGATGAGAGAAAGGCCGAACATAAGCGGGGTCCAAATCTTCGCAAATCGATCGACTATCTTCTGGGACTGCGCCTTTTTCGCCTGAGACTCCTCAATCATCTCAATTATCTTCGCAATAGTAGTGTCTTGAGCCGTGCTTGTTACGAGTACTTCTAAGGAGCCCTCAGCATTCATACTACCTGCAAACACTAGGCTTCCTGGTTCCTTATCGACAGGCATAGACTCTCCGCTTATGATCGATTCGTCCACCGAGGTACGCCCCGTAAGGACTTTACCATCTACCGGTATCTTCTCACCTGGGAGGATCATTACTATATCGCCTACGTAAACGTCTTGAGCGGGTACATCGACTAACCCTTCCTCATTTTTTACGTGGGCTTTCATGGGGGCAAGTTCCATCATTGCCCTTATTGATCTCCTGCTTTTTTCTTCTGCGCTCTCTTCCAGATACTCACCTACACTGAAAAGCGTGAGCACCGCTGCTGCTTCACCATACTCGCCAAGCATGATAGCACCTATACCGGCTACTGTTGTCAGCAAGTTTATATCCAGCCCCCTGCCTGAGTGCAGAGCCCTCAAACCTTCCTTCGCTACAGGATATCCTGCTACGGCAGCAGCCACAATGTACGGAATCTGGTAGAATCGATGCCCAATGCCCTGCAACACAAGTCCTGCAATAATCCCTAGCGCTCCAACTAGGGTCGGCAAAAGACGTGCGAAGTCAGGACCAGCATGTGTTTCGTGGGATAGACTCACCCCATGAGAATGTGAGCAACCGGGTCCGCATTCATGGGAGTGAGCTTCGTGTTCCGTTGCTTGCTGCAATTTGAGATCCCTTCCTTATAAGCACATATTAGTTGTGTTTTGAATGCTTGAACGCTTCATCTAGCAGTCTGATTACGTGCTCGTCATCAAGACTGTAAAAGACTCTTTGCCCCTCTCTCCGGCTCTTAACTAGTCTAGATGCCCGAAGAAGCCTCAAATGATGGGATACATTCGATACGGAGGTCTCAACTGCGGCGGCCAAATCGTGAACACACCATTCATCCAGGGACAACAGCCAAAGAATCGAAAGCCTGGTCTCATCGGCCATCACCTTGAATATGGAGACGACATAACCCATTTCAGGCATGCTTTCCTGCCCCTTGCGGATCTTGTCTTCATCTAGGGCATGTGGCAAACAGGTATCTAACTCATTAGACATAAGACTCACCTCATAAACTCATTATTGATCACTTGTTCAAGTATTGCAAGGCAATCTCAGTGTATCGCTAAGTGGGCATCTCTATTTTTCTATGGGGATTACTACTACGTCGTAGGAATCAGGCAAGTCGTCTGCAACGTTCTCTTTCCGATCTTCCGGGAAAGAAATCGTATCTAAACTGCCATCAGATATGTACCTAGTTCCAGAATCGTCAAGGTATTTCAGCCATTTAGACATCTCTTCTTCGCTCCCCCTGATTCTAGGAATTGCAGTAGGATCAAAAACCTTATGGTAAGGCGAAAGAGCTGCTTCAGCGCCAACCAATAATATGCCCCTGTTCTCGTATGACACTCCCTCAAATTCGCCCTCTAACAGATATTTCCGTGCTTGCTTGTCTTTTGGGTAGGTTCCATATGGTAAAGCAAGAGAGAGTGGTTTTATGCCGGTGATTTTGAAAACTGAGTTCGATTGTTTGCCAATTTCCATCCGTAGTATATCTGAGGAAACGTCTCCCAGATTCTTGTGGTTGTAAGTGTGATTGCCTACCTCCATGCCGCAGGCTATGAGAAAGTTGAGTTTTTCCTCTACCTCATCTGGCACATCGAAAGGGGCTGGGAAATCGGCAAAAAAGGTGGCCGCGTGGCCGAAGTCGGGGTGTTCCCGCGAGAATTCAAGTAGGATTCCTACGGCGCAGTCTGGATCAGGCATTTTACCTTCGGGTAAGTCTTCCTTCCCCAGACTATGAGTGTAATTCCCGTCTATGAGTCGAAATTGTCCAACCGTGCTGTCGTCAAAGGTTAGGACCAAAGGAGTAGCTCCCTCTGGAACATCCATTTTTCCGGAAAGATAAGCCTGCAATGGAACAAGCGAGTAACCTAATCTATAGAATCTCTCTAGATCGTTTCTGAAATTCTGGGGTGTCCTCACCCATTCAGATTCGGGCTCGCCTATGACGTGATACATGATAATTGGCACTTTCCCTAGTTCATTGGGTCTTTCAGCAAGTTCACGTATTCTCTGAACACGCTCTTGCTCTAGAGCCGACAGAGATTCTTCTGGTATTGAGGGCTCAGGGTCCTGTGTTGGACCAACCACAGCGGGAGTTTTCCCTCCCAGAAGCGAGAATTTCCCAAGAGCCGATGGGCCGAGCCATAGCGTAACACCATATAGGAGCAACACGAATGCGAGCGCAATGGCAAACCGCTTTAGATTGCGGTTCCTTCTTTCAAGACGTTTTTTCCGCCTTGCAGTAACTCTGGTCTCGCCATTACTCATTTTTCTATCCACGGTAGATACCTTCTTAGCACTAGAAATACTACGTAACAACTTAAGCCTACTGGTCTGACGAAGAAAAGTCTAGTGGGTTCCCTGCATAACGGAACTCACAAATCCAAAAGTCCCGAAGGATAACTACGCGAAGACGCTATGCTAATATGAGAATTGTATTTCGCCTCGGTGTTGGCAAAGCACTTGTAATCTATGCAACACATATTGCGCAATGGGTGCTATAATATTATAGTGTTTCGAAATAGAACTACACTTTCGGGTGTTCATATCTGGGAGAGACAGTAGAATGCGAAAAAGAGAAAACACAGAAGAAAGCATGCAGCATCCGCCGCTTTTCACAGCTTATCTTATCGGGCGCTTCACAGACCAGGATGATCCCCTGGCCCAGGTAGACGAGCCTAAAATACGTGCAGCGTATGCATATCTAGAAGCAATAGTCAGCATTATTGGCAATCTAACTCTAGCGGTGGTCAAAATAGTGTTCGGATTAGCCATGAACAGCATATCTCTTCTTGCTGACGCGGCCCATACAGCCTCTGACGTGCTGACCTCCGTTGTAGTTCTTGTCGGGTTCAGAATATCTGAAATGCCTGCTGATGACCAACATCCGTTTGGGCATGGGCGAGTTGAGTTTCTGAGCACTTTGGTGATAGCTGGTCTACTAACCTACGTAGGCATACAGTTTGGCATATCCTCGTACTCACGATTTGTCAATAAAGTCCCAGTGAAAGGGAGTATTGGCGTTGCGTTAATAATGGTCGCAGGGGCGTTAGCCAAAGAATGGATGACCCGATTTGCCCTTTATCTCGGGAAAAAGGCTGATGCTCAATCCCTTATAGGAGATGCCTGGCACCATCGCACTGATGCCATAGCTTCGTCGCTCGTAGCAGTAGCTATGGTAGCTTCCATGTACGGCTACCACTGGGTTGACGCTGTTCTGGGCATGGCAGTTTCAGCGCTAATTATCTACACAGGAATTGAACTTGCCATGTCTTCTTGTTCCAAACTGATAGGAGAAGGCCCTTCAGAAGACCTTGAAGCGAAGATAAGGGATATAGTGGAGAGCTATCCACAAGTAAAGGGATTTCACAATGTCATGGTCCACGATTATGGTGGCCGAAAATCAATATCTCTGCACATCCTTCTGGACGATGATCTATCACTT
The DNA here is from genome assembly GCA_018052455.1 of Candidatus Fermentithermobacillaceae bacterium. Lineage (GTDB taxonomy): Bacteria > Bacillota > Sulfobacillia > Fermentithermobacillales > Fermentithermobacillaceae > UBA3907. The sequence continues at coordinate 255,254 of JAGPNE010000001.1, forward strand.
GTGGAGTCACATGATCTAGCTACCAGTGTGGAGGACGCATTGAAGGATGCAATTCATGGCGATATAGTCGTACACGTTGAACCTCAAGTGGCCATTGAGACGGGAGATAGAAATTAAGAGGCAAACACTAGAATAAAGGTCCTTGTTCGCCAATACACTCGCTAGATAAGTTCCGCAAGGCTGGCAATTGATAACCCGTCATATTCGTCGCAAGGGTCCGCAGCAAAAGACAGGTCTCTTCTAATCAGGATAGGTCGCATACCCATGGCAGAAGGGCCAACAGTATCCTCTAGCACCCTGTCGCCTACGAACGCCACTTGATCTGGTCTTACGTCTGTCAAGCGCAGTGCTTCTTCATAGATTCTTCTATGAGGTTTTCTCCATCCTACTTCAGAGCTCAACACCCGAAAATCAATGTGGCGCATAATGCCGGAAACTGCGAGATACTTGTCTATGATACTAGGAGGCATGGCCGTATTCGAAACAATCCCCAGTCGGTAACCGCGGGACCTCAAAGACGAAAGCACGTCCATAGTCTCGGGGTATATTACATAATCCTTTGAGAGATTGTCGGCAAACCTGTCTGTTAGCGTGTGCATGTATTCTACTTGTAGACAAATACCGTGGGAAGATAGGAACTCACGCATTACATCGTAGAGATTGGTCTCGCGGAGAGAGTCGTCTTCTAATGATGACTGGTGGTCCTTGCACCCTCTGCCCCCAAAGCCAGCCAACTTGTTCACTATACCTTGCTCAATTGCCTGATATGATATGCTCTTGCCTGTAGAAGCCTCCAGATCTTCTATTAGGCGCACGGTCGAAAACTCTAACACCTCGTCCCGGGTCTTTCCTCCAAAAGGAGACCATAAGGTGCCACCTAGGTCAAATAGTATAGCGGTAACCTCGGAAAGTGAAGACAAGACCTTCTTAGTGCGAGCCGACCCGCTTTCGTCAATGTTCAACAGTATCCACTCCTTGTGGCGTCCGCAATTGAAAAAAAACAGTTACACACAATGTACCAAAGTCCCGGATTTGTTGCAAACGTGGGAAAACCGCATGAAGGTTTTCTCGATCCGAGAGACGAATTAACCACAGGTGAGATTTTGCTGAAAAAGGAGGTAAATGATTTGGGATACACAGCTATAGTCAACGGTACCATCTATTCTGCAAGCAACAGGCCGGACGTGCCCTTTAGAATGCCAAAAGGCACTATTCTTATTGAAAACGGAACAATTAAAGCAGTTGGAGAACGCGTAGACATACCTGAAGGGTCAGAGGTGATCGACGTTGCCGGAAGCATTGTAACGCCCGGGCTCTTTGATGCCCATTGTCACATCGGCATCTATGAAGACGGAGCCACCGATGCAGGAAATGATACCAACGAATCATCGGACCCCGTTACTGCCGAGGTTCGAGCGCTTGATGCCATCAATCCTAGAGATGTAGCTTTCAAAGACGCTATTGCAGCAGGGGTTACTTGCGTTCAGACCGACCCTGGCAGTGCAAACATTATTGGTGGGCAGACGGTGGTCATGAAAACATGGGGTTCTTCAGTAGCCGACGAACTTGTGATTAAGTTCCCCAGTGGAATGAAAGGTGCCCTCGGAGAAAACCCTAAGCGGGTATACAGCGGGCAGGACAAAATGCCGAAAACTAGAATGGGAAACGCGGCAGTCATGAGACGTGCTTTGGTTCAAGCGCAAGACTACCTTAGGAAAAAAGCATTGGCTGTAGACAAACCTGACAAACAGCCGGATTTTGATCTATCAAAAGAAGCGCTTGCCTGCGTTATCCGAAAGGAGATTCCTCTAAGAGTCCACTGCCATAGGGCGGACGATATCCTCACTGCGATACGTATAGCCAAGGAGTTTGACATAGATATCTCTCTAGAGCACTGCACAGAGGGGGACAAAGTCTTGGAATCGGTAAGGGCGAGCGGATTTCCTGTAACTATGGGACCTTGCCTTACGGACAAAAGCAAGCTAGAGGTCAAGGATATAGGCTTTGCCGCTCCGGTGGCTTTGTCGAAAGCAGGCGTGAAACTAGCGCTGATCACAGACCATCCTGTTTTTCCCATTCAGTATCTGCGATTATCGGCAGGATTGGCAATTCGTGAAGGTATGGATGAAGACTTTGCCCTTCTTTCGATCACGCGATTTCCAGCAGAAATAGCCGGAGTATCTGACAGGGTAGGTTCAATAGAACCAGGCAAGGACGCAGACCTGGCAGTCTGGACAAAAGATCCTTTTGAGTACGACTCGAAGGTCCTTTATACCTTCATTGAAGGCAAGCGCGTCTACGAAGCCACAAATGGTAGCAAAATCGGAGGTGAGAACCTATGAATGAAACGATAGCCATAACAAACGCAACCATATATCCCATATCTAGCCCCCGTATAGAAAACGGAGTATTGATCGTACACAAAGGAAAAATCCAGCAGGTAGGTCAAGATCTGCCCATCCCGGAAGGCGCTTATGTGATTGATGCGAAAGGCAAGGTGCTTCTTCCAGGTTTTGTAGATGCTCACACCCATATAGGTATCTGGGGCGAATGGTACGGTCAACCTGAATATGACGGAAACGAAGGATCTAACCCCGTAACACCTGGCGTTCGCGCTATAGACTCAATATGGCCTGCCCACTTTGCTTTCGAGGACGCACGCTCTGGAGGAGTCACATGCGTCCAAATCACTCCAGGTTCTGGTAACGTCATAGGTGGTGAAACTGTTGTTGTAAAGACCTGGGGAACCATCTGCGATGACATGATTGTACGCAACCCTGCAGGCATGAAAGCAGCGCTTGGGGAAAATCCAAAGGGTTCGTACGGTTCTCGCGGAAAAGCGCCCAAGACTCGAATGGGTATTGCCTCAATACTCAGAAATGCACTCTTCAAAGCAAGAGATTACTCGCGGAAACTGGAAGCAGGTCGACAGGACCCTTCCAAGATGCCAGACACAGATCTAGATATGTTGAGCCTCATTAAGGTGTTGAATAGGGAGATACCGTTAAGAGTGCATGCCCATAGAGCCGACGATATCGTTACGGCAATTAGAATTGCAGAAGAATTTGATATCGACTATTCGATTGAGCACTGTACTGATGGCATAGAAATCGCTGAGTTCCTGGGCGCGAAAAAAGCAAGAGTTAACGTAGGACCAAGCATGTGGGCAAGAGCCAAGATCGAAACACTTAACATAACCCCTAAGACACCAGGCGTGCTATCGAAGGCAGGATGCCACGTTAGCATAATAAGTGACCATCCCTTCCATCCCATTCAATATCTATCAACCGCGGCTGCCACAGCTTGGGCTAACGGGATGCCTGAAGAAGACGCGCTAAGGGCCATAACACTCACTCCAGCGGAGACTCTGGGTGTACAAGATAGGGTCGGAAGTCTGGAAGCTGGCAAAGATGCAGACTTCGTGATATGGACGGGCCATCCCTTCAAGATTCGTTCAAGGGTTGAAGCAGTCTTCATAGAAGGACATAAGGTACTCGGGTAACACGAAGGAAAGATGGTAACTGCGTCTTATGTGTTTTTCGGACCGTTAAAAGGGAGGGGCTACATGCCCCTCCCTTTTCGTTTCGCCAGTTAGCAAAACTCAGAACTTTCGAAAACGGTTAACTTTTTCTCCGCTTTATTCGATTTTATCTGATAGTAGGCTTAGAACTTGCTCCTTCGGGAGAGTTTTGGCAAGCCATGCGGTTTGCTTGCCTACGGCGAGCCTTAGTTATACGACCTGATGCATTTCGCCACAGTATCTATAGCAAGGAGATGATTTAGATTAGCAGATTTCGCAAGATTGGAGGCAAACTGTTAATAATTGGTTTGCTGCTATCCCTAGCACCTGTAGCGGTTCTGGGCGCATTTCTTTACACCAACACCAAAAAAACTCTTGAAGAGGAGGCAATTGCAAACCTTAGTACTTTTGCTGCAGTTAAGGCAGCAGAGATAACGACCTACATCGACCATCTTGAAGATCTCGGGTACTACTCTTCAAGCAACGTTGATCTGGTAGAAAGTCTTATGTCCCTTTCTAAGATCAAGTATAACCTAGGTTCTTTAGAATGGGTCAACAAGACAAAACCCAAGATTGAAGAGACAGGTCAGGACATCATTAGCGTGACTGATTTCAATGTGTTTCTCGTTGTCACTCCGTCAGGCTCGCTTATCTACTCTACAAATCCTAATGATATCCCAGGCACAGATTTCTCGGACAAAGACTACATCGCCGGAGCCATGGAAGGTCAGATGACCTTGTCAGACTTGTTCTACTCCGACATAACAAAAAACTATTGCCTCGCGTTAGGCGCACCGGTCACGGATCCAAATCAGCCTGAGAATATGCTCGGAACCATAGGTCTGGTAGTGACAGGCGGTTCTCTCAAATCTGTTGTGCAGTCAGGGATCGAGCAAATAGGTTCTAGCGCTGTGTCATACCTTATCGATTCAAAAGGTACGGTGATAACAGATATCGTAACAAAAGATGGGAACGGTCTCAGGATGAACGACACCGTAAAAGGATGGCCGCTAGAATTTATCACCAAAGGAACTTCATCCGGCGCAAAATCGGCGCATCCGGACAAGTCCTACCAGAACTTCGCGGGCAAGAGCGTGTTTGGAGCTGGTACAGTCCTGACAGTAGGCGACGAGGCTTACGGGCTAATTATTGAGGTAGAAGAATCCGAAGCACTTGCACGGGCGGCAGTGCTTCAGAAGTCCACGCTAATCATGTGCTCCATAATGGTTGTTGCCGCTATTGCGGTAACAGTAGGCTTCTCTCGAACCCTAGTAAACCCAATTGTAGATGTGGTATCTACGGTCAGAAATGTCGCCGAAGGTGAAGGGGATCTCACCAAGAGGCTTGAGACAAAGTCGAAAGACGAAATGGGAGAGCTAGCACAGTGGTTCAACAAGTTCCTAGATTACATAGCAGGAATCATCAAGAATATCACTTTGACATCAGATCAGCTTGCTGCCACCAGCGAGGAATTGTCTGCAACTTCTGAGGAATCAACAAGCATAGCGGCCCAGATAGCCGAAACGGCCCAGCAGTTGGCTAGTGGAGCGGCAGAACAGAGTTCAATAGCAGCCAACACAGCAATTTCTGCTGAGAAACTTTCTGCGGCCGTAGAAGTCGTTGCTCAGGGAACACAGGCTCAATATGGTGCGGTAGATACGATCGCCGTTGTGATTTCAGAAAGCAACAGGATCTTTGGTGAGGTAGTTCAGGTTCTTGGAAACGTCAGTGAGGTGGCCAAAGAAAACACTGACGCAGCAAAAAGGGCCACAGAATCGATACAAGTTCTGTCGACCAGCATGGCAAACATACAGGGGGCTAACGAAAGCGCCGCAGTTCAGGTCTCGGAACTAAGCGATCTTTCACAGAGCATACGTCAGATAGTCGGCGTCATAGATGATATTGCGTCCCAGACCAACCTTCTAGCGCTAAACGCCGCCATAGAAGCTGCAAGAGCCGGCGAACACGGCCGCGGCTTTGCCGTAGTAGCTGACGAAGTACGCAAACTTGCAGAAAGATCCCTCGCGGAGACAAAGAACATAAGCGAGCTAATCAACAAAGTGGCCACATCTATTGACCACACGGTAAACAGTATTGAGCAGAGTACTCGAGAGATCGACGTAGGTAGCATGGTAGCCCAAGACGCGGGCAATGTGCTGTCTGATATCGAAAGGGCTGCAACTGGTACCCAAGAAGAAATAATAAGGCTTACCGATTCTTTTGAACGTCTAAAGACCGCGTCGGCGCAGACTGAGACTGCAGTAAATGACATCGCTGTATATGCCAATGAAAACCTCGCCGGTGTTGAGGAAATGGCAATAACTGCGGAAGAAGTCAAGCGTTTAGTAGAGAACGTAGCTGCCGTTTCACAGGAAAGTGCGGCAGCAATAGAAGAGGTAGCTGCTTCAATCAAGGAAATGGCTGCCGCGGCAGACCAGGTTTCAGCGTCAGCACAAGACTTGGCGGCTCAAGCTGAGTTGCTCCAGAACATAGTCAGGAAGTTCACAATATAGACAGTCACAGTGGCAATGAAAGATAGTAGCATTTCCAGAGTTGATCGAGGCAGAAAGGCCCAGTCCTTTCTGCCTCACTTTACGCGCTTATTCCCCGTAGTGACCTCTAGATTCCATGAGTTTTTCCCATTGCATGTACAATTCTTCGAGTTTCGAGCGAACCATCCCCCACTCTTTTGCCGGTACATTTTCAGATCTCTTGTAGGTCTCCGGGTCCGCAAGGATACTTGATAGTTCTCTCTCTTTAGACTCCAGTTCGGAAATCTTGTCTTCTAGAGCCTTGAGTTCAATATCAAGCGACATTGCTTTCGGGACCGGTTCTTCCGCCGGTTCCGGCTTGCTCCTTGGAGGTAGTATCGCGCTTTTTTCGAGTTTTGACTCGACATAGACCTCTGACTCAAGACATGTTTTCAAATGAGAATAGTTGCCTTCAAAGACGCGAATGGTGCCGTTTTCGAAAAGGAACACTTTGGTTGCAAGCAAGTCTATGAAGTACCTGTCATGAGACGCAAATATTACGCTACCGCTGAAATCGCGCAAAGCTCTTTCAAGGGCCTGTCTAGATGGCAGATCCAAATGATTCGTAGGCTCATCGAGCAAAAGCACATTCGCGTCCGAAAGGAACAGCTTCACAAGACCCAACCTCGACTTCTCACCTTCCGAAAGGTCTCCTATGCACTTTTTGGTGTCATCTCCCGAGAATAAGAACATTCCGAGTACGTCTCTCGCCTCTTTTTCCGGTATTCCCAACCCTTTTATTTCATCGAGGATTGTTCGGTCTAGACATGAAAACTCAAACGTCTGTGCCACGTACCCTTCACGAACTCCTGTCCCCCATTTAATAGAACCGTCGTAGGACTCGGTTCCCATGAGACACTTGAGAAAGGTAGTCTTGCCACACCCGTTAGGGCCAACTAGTGCTACCCGTTCGCCCCCCTTTATAGAGTGCGTGAAATCTTGAAAAAGGGGCTCAGAAAATGACTTACTGAGACCTTCTATCCTAAGAATTTCTCTTCCTGCGGGTTCAGAAGGCGTAAACCTAAGGTCGAGACTTCTGTGCTTTTTCGGTTTCTCGATAACCTCAAGCTTATCCAGCATCTTTTGACGGCTTCTAGCCTGTCCTGCCTTTTTGGCATTCGCTTTCCATCGGTCTATGAAAGCGCGGGTTTTCTTGATAAGCTCTTGCTGTTCGTCATATTCTTGCTCAAGTTGCCTCATCTGCTCTTCTTTTTGCCTTATGTAAGATGAATAGTCACCGCGATAGTATGATACCCTTCCGTTGTCTATCTCCCATATTTTTGTGACCACATTATCAAGGAACCGCCTATCGTGTGAAACCAATAAAATGGCTCCCGGGTAGCCGTTGAGATACGATTCGAGCCATTCTGTACCTGCAATATCCAAATGATTGGTCGGCTCGTCTAGTAGCAGCACATTTGGCTTCGAGACCAAGAGTTTAGCAAGGTTCAGCCGAACCTTCTGTCCGCCGCTTAGGGTCTCAGTAGAAACATTCCATGATTCTTTTCCGAAGCCCAGCCCTGCCAAAACAACTGCAGCTTCATTCTCAAGGTTATATCCTCCCAGAGCATCGAACCGGTTTTGGAGGCGCGAATACTCCCTGAGTAGCTCAGAAACGTTCCCCCTCGGCGATGACATCTGTTTCTCTATGGTCCGCATCCTGTCCGCAGTCTCTGCAACTTCCGGTTTTCCCGCCATCGCGGCCTCTATCACCGTCGAGTCAAAGGTGGGCAGTTCTTGGGACAAATACCCTACACTAGCGCCAGAAGAAATGTGGACTGTTCCAGAATCAGGGGACAGCTCACCAGCTATAACTCGCAGAAGCGTTGTCTTGCCTTCTCCGTTTCGGCCTACTATACCGATTCGGTCTGTGCTTGCAACCGAGAGACTAACTGATGAGAATATGCAGCGAGTACCGATGAACCTTGAGATATCTGATAAGTCTATTGATGCCATAAAAAAACCTCCCTGACGAACACATGTTTGCAAATGAAGGCACATTGAACCTAGGGAAAATGCTACTTCCGCATCATGTGCACCTGCAAACTTGCCATTCAGGTAAGGCTCCCTTCTTGAAGCAACTCCGTCGCAAATTGCTCGTTCTAACTGCCTAGACACAATACCATCTAATCACTTCACCAGTCAACAGGTTTACGTGTCGTTTGGAATCTGCGGTATAATAACATTGTTACTTGCAGTTGAAGGGACGTCTGATACACGTTGAACAAAGGAATACGTAGCCGGAGGAGTCTGGTGCCCCACAAGCTCCAGAAGGAGGATTTTCAAAGGGCATATTCCATCCTAGATGCAAGTCCTCTCGAATTTGACTGTGGGATTTTGTGTGATTCCTTTTGCTGTAAGGAATTTGAACCTGGCGTAGGCATATACCTGTTACCCGGGGAAGAACAAATGTTCACGCAGGAGGAAACTTGGCTTACCTGGATGTATCCTAAGGCAAGGTACAGCGGTTTTCCCTCGTCTTGGAAAGGAAGATTAGCGTTTGTAATGTGTAACGGCCAGTGCCCCAGAGAGAAACGACCCATTCAATGCAGGACTTTTCCGCTCATGCCATACCTGAACCCTGACAAAGAGCTGGAAACTAGATTAGATCTTCTGTCCGGCATACTCATATGTCCAGTACTCAGAAACCCGGAGAAGTTTGCTCTCAATCCACAGTTCACACAGGCTGTCGAACGTGGTTGGTCCTTATTGTTGAAAGATCCCTTGATTTGGGACGTTGTCTGGCAGCGTTCTAGAGAACTAGATGAACAGACGGACTCCCCTTGGCTCAAGCTATTCCAGCAATAGCGCAGGATGCGAAAAATCACCTCGCTAGTGCCAAAACAGTATTGAGAAGTACATTCGCGCCATTTATACAGTCCGAAGGCTCGGTCCATTCATCGGGGCTATGGCTTATTCCAGCTCTGCTGGGAACAAATATCATCCCTGTTGGCACATGTTTGGCAAAAATGGCGGCATCATGACCAGCCCCAGACGGCATAAGTTTGGCCTTTAACCCCAAATCCAAAGAGATGTCTCTTATTACCTCTTGAATCCTAGCATCCATCATAGCGGGCGAAGATATTGCAACACCATCAACATCCACGCTCAACCCGCAGGCATCTGCAAGGGAATGTGCTTTAGCCTTCAAATGCTCTACCACACGATTGGCAATCTCACTCTCCAGATCTCTTACTTCTATACTTAAATCAACACGCCCTGGAATGACATTGCGCGCACCGGGGTGAACTGTAACTTGACCGCACGTTCCTACGGTAGCCCCTGAACCGTACTCAGACACGGTGTTAGGAATTGACGCGATCAGATTGGCGGCTCCCAAAAGAGCGTCTCTTCTCTGATCCATAGGTGTAGTCCCCGCATGGTTTGGCATGCCTGTGAACCTGAAATCATAAGTATGAATGCCTACAATACCCTGAACAATTCCTACGTCATACTTCTGGTTGTCAAGTACTCCGCCTTGTTCTACGTGGAGTTCTATGTAGCATTCATACGCCGAACTCTTGAATCTCTTGCAGCCCTCGGATCCCGAAAGGCCGGCACTCGCGAGAATTTGCTCTAGAATTCCTTTCTCTTTCATTCCAATACCTTCTACAAAGTACCGGCTCCCTAGTAACCCTGACCCTACGGTAGCTCCTTCCTCATTGGAAAACCCAACAATTTCCACACCGCACCTGGTAGTTACGTTGTGTTCGACGAGAGTTTGCGCGCACTCTAGAGCAGCCATAACCCCGAGAGCTCCGTCAAACATTCCTCCATGTGGAACTGTATCCAAATGTGAGCCAACCAGTATTCTCTTCTCGTACTCACCAGGGGTCTCACCGAATACGTTTCCTACTCCGTCTATTCTTGTGTTCAACCCTGCCTGTTTCATCTTGTTTAGGAACCACATTCTTCCCTCAATGTCTGCCTCACTAAAAGCGACCCTTGAAACGCCTTTCTGGCTACGCCCAATACTTCCGAGCTCAACAATGTTCTGCCACAGTCTATCCCCATTGACTCTCATGCCATTCACCAATATCACCTCGGGTTAAGTCATTGTACTTGCCGTACCGATAATATAAGTATAACCAAAGCATACGTCCAATCGTGAAAAACCTGTATTGACCCCGGTCGTTCTTCACCAAGTACCGTTTTTATAGTATAAATAGACATAAGTGCAAAAGAAGTAGTCACTCGGGGATAGCTTTATGACCACACAAAAAAGTGAAGGAGTGGAGCAAATTGGAACTTAAAGGTAGCCAGACTGAAAAGAACTTGCTCGCCGCGTTTGCCGGAGAATCTCAGGTTCGAAACAAGTACACATATTTCGCCTCAATTGCAAAAACAGAAGGGTTCGAGCAGATCTCCGCTATTTTTGCAGAGACCGCCGATAACGAAAAAGAACATGCAAAGTTGTGGGCCAAGTTTCTAGGTCTCATAGGAGATACCAAGAAGAACCTTGCAGAGGCGATCAAGGGTGAGCACTGGGAATGGACCGAAATGTACAAAGAATTTGCGGAGACTGCAGAAAAAGAAGGCTTTGATGAGATAGCGAGGACTTTCCGAGAAGTTGCCGAAGTTGAAGAAGCTCACGAGAATAGATACAAGAGACTATTGGAACACGTAGAAGCTAACACGGTATTCACTAGGCCTGAGCCCATCAAGTGGCATTGCAGAAACTGCGGCTACATACATGAAGGAACTGAAGCACCTGAAGTTTGTCCTGCATGCGCTCATCCGAGGAGTTTCTATGAGCCGCTTTGCGAGAATTACTAGAAGCCTGTTAACACCTTAGCAAGTCTTGAACCAGAAACGGAGGGCTTTTCTTCCCTCCGTTTCTTTCGTTACAACCAGATACCTTTATTCCTTAATGTTTATTCCGTCTACAAGAACCATCCAAGGTTTGGCTGATATCTCGAAAGGATGTCCATCGAATATGACTATGTCGGCATCTTTGCCTGGTGTGATGCTACCAACTCTATCTTCAATCCCGATTATCTCAGCTGGGTTTAGGGTTATGGCTCGAAGAGCTTCTTCTTGATCCATGCCCGCCGCGACTGCCATACCTGCCATTAGGGGTAGAGAGTGCAAGGGGGTCACTGGCGAATCAGTTGTTATTGCAACTTTTACACCTGCTCTGGCCAGAATACCGGGAGTAACGAAACTCTTGTTTGTCAGTTCAAACTTAGTCCTGTGCCCAAAAGACGGTCCGACAATCGCAGGAAGTCCCTCTTTAGCAAGGGTATCGGCAATAAGAGCTCCGTCGGTGCAGTGATCCAGCGTAATCCTTATGTTGAACTCTTTTGCTATGCGAATGGCGGTAAAAATGTCGTCCGCCCTGTGTGCATGAGCTTTGATTGGAATCTCCCTTCTTATTACCGGGAGCATAGCCTCGAGTTTGGCATCGTATTGAGGCAATTTCGTAGAATCATCTCCTGCTGCCTCAATTTGCTGATTATATCTAACTGTCCGGGCCAATACCTCTCGCAGGACTGCAGCGGTACCCATCCTAGTAGAAGGTGTTTTACCCTTTCCGCTATACACTCGCTTTGGGTTTTCTCCAAATGCGACTTTCATGGCCACTGGGTCTTTTATGATCATGTCGTCGACACGTGTGCCGAAAGTTTTTATTGCCATGAAAGTTCCTCCAACGACGTTCGCGCTTCCAGGACCGGCAGCACAAGCGGTAACACCGCTCTCACGCGCTTCCTTGACCGTGATATCGAGAGGGTTAAAACCGTCTATTGCCCTCATGTTTGGGGTCACAGGATCAGTAGCTTCATTTACGTCGCTTCCTTCGAATCCAATGCAGCTCTCATCGAGCCCTAGGTGCGAATGGGCGTCGATAAAACCAGGGAAAACCAATTTACCATCAGCGTCGATAACTTGTGCATTCTGTGGAACGGAAACATTCGAGCCTACCTCAAGGATCTTCCCGTTTTCTACTAGGATCGTTCCTTTTTGTATGACGTTTTTATCTACAGGATAAATTGTTGCATTGATAATGGCTAACAAGATGCATCCCCCTTACCGTCAGCGTAGTTTTGAGTTCCATTTAGGCTTCTTAGCCAAGAACTTTGATCCTGACTAAGCCAACCATTTCGACAACCGTGCAATTTTATCCTGCAAAAGACACTGAAAACCTTGCTGACCGCCCAGAGATATTCTGGCGACTACTACCATTGCGTCCTTTCTACTACGGACGATTCTGAGAATACACGGATACTCACGCCGTTGCGATAGCGCGGTAAGAACCTTAGAAAAAAAGTGTTTACAGTGAAACTCGCGTCTAGAAGAACTGTGGGCTCACCCTCAAAGTGATTCACGACATGAGCTCTAAGGTGCAGATCCTTGATGAGATTCATCGAATCCTCCAAATTCGATTTCGCAATACTAATGGCAGAAGCCGACCCAGCTTGTTCGCGAACTGCAACGACCCCATCTGCCAACAGATCCCAATCGAGTTCCTGACATCCAGCAAGTGTACCTAGATCACAAGCATCTTGCACAGATTTTCGCGCAACGAAGACTAAGGCCACGTCGCTAACCATTCCAATACTCAACATTGCAATAGGCATGAAAAGAGCTACCATCAGTATTACCCCGCCTGACCTGCCAATTGTTTCACGTTCACTTGACTCTTTAGCTTTGCTACCGCGGAACGAATTCACTTCGAGTCACCGCCTTAGCCTTCAGTAGCACATTGGCATTTGATATTGCTGATATCACGGGAGACCTGACTCTGTAGTTATAAGACAGCATCACGTTTATCGTCGTGCCGTAAATCGCTTGTTTCGGTGTTATGTTCACCTTTATAGCGTTTTTGTCTAAAGCCGTAGATTCAAGAACCTCATCCACCATATGAGGGGCCCTTCCCGTGTATCCTCCTTCGACTGCGCAAATTCTGCCAATTTCCCGTGCCGCCGATGTAAGAACTAATTTCGCATTTAGCACCAGACCGAGTTCCAATATGGCAAATAAAACCAAGGTGAGCATGGAAAATACCAACGCAAACTCGGCTATGGTCTGCCCGTCTTGAGTTCTTAAAAGCTCTACTCTAGTTCTGCATTGTCGACGCCTAAACCAAAACACCCTACTCCTCCTTTCGGGGGTCGTCCCAGAGCAAAGTGAAACGCTTAGGACCACCCTTTCCTTTTCAGTTGCCTCTGTTTATTTGGTCTATGATGATTTCTATCTTGCCTTTCAGGGCGTCACTCAAATTGGTTAAGACTCCTATTAGTGCAATCACGACCAAAGCGAGCAGAAGTGCATATTCGGCTATGGTAGCGCCTTCTTCCGATGCCAGTGGTTTCTTCAAATAATCTATTACCGCTTGTTTGACACTAAATAATCGCAAGAATAGTGGTGTCATATTAGCAATCATCTCCTTGTTTCTGGACTGTTCTGAGTAGAGCCAAAATCGTTCTTACCTACCAACCTGCGTTAAAAAAAGCGAGAATATGCGGTGCAATCGATATGATCAAGATTGGAGGAAGAAGGAACAATACCGTTATTATCGATAATTTGAGTGGTAGAGCATTGAGCCTTGTTTCAAACATCTGCTGTTCCAATATGTAGTATTCCTGAGATAGAGCGTTGAGGGCGTCAGCTACGGGTGTTCCCAGTGACTCGGCCTGAACGAGAGTGGCTCTCAGCCTTCTTGCTGGTTCAATACCTTCTTTTTCCATTGATTCCAAAGCAACCGCCAAAGAGGCTCCGCTTTGAAGTTTCAGCACCGTCCTTTCTGATATCTGCTTAAGGTATCCGTGTGTTTTGAGAGAACATATCTCGAAGGCACGTCGGGCATCTATCCCCGCCATTACTGTTACCGCAAGTTCTTCAAGAAACGTAGGCCATTGAGAAATTACCTCTTGAGACCGCCGTCTGCGCCAAACCAGATCCCACATTTGACCAAGTAGCCTCTCCAACGTCTTTTGCATTAGATCCGGTCTTCCAAATAGACGGATGTCTCGGCGATACAGCGAGCTCATGACTGGAAAGGTCACGAGAATGCTCAAAAGAGTTGCTACCAAGCACAGCTGCAGCTTTAGGACCATGAGGGTTTCCCACCTTTCTGGCTTGTCTTCGTTTTAGAATGATTTCGGTAGGTAGGACGCGTAAGGGATATGGACCGTATAGAAACTACTACGAAAAGGTTGCCAACTGCCCAAAGTGCAAAACACAGAATGAAGAGTATTCTCCCCTCATCGCCGGAAACAAGCGCTATGAAGCTTCTTGGATCAGCTCTGAATGTCAGAAAGCCGATAAGCCAAGGTAGACAAGAAAGAAGAACAGCCGTCATTTTCGATTCAGATAGTTTGGCCTGAATCTCTCCTTGAGTGAGCCTTCTTCTCCTAAGAATCTCAGAGACCCGCCGCAGAAGAGCAGATAGATCTCCTCCTGTAACTGAACCTATCTCCAGCACGTTTGCGATCATCGCAAGTTCTCCCTCCCCACCCGATACCATGTCCAGAGCTCTGAAAATCGGTACTCCTGTTTCATATAGTTGGTGCGAGCGTTCCAGCATTTTGTGCGCTTGAGACGTCCCCTCCTCTGATGCGCCTTTTATTGCATCTATGAGCGATTTCCCGCCTCTAATCTGAAAAGAGAGGCTTGAAGATATTTCGTCCCAAGGCATATCGCCGCGTTTGAAGCGAACCAGACAGGATCTCAGACGCATTCCAATGTGCCGTAGACGCTCACAAAATCTAGTGTCTTCCTGAGCAGAAAGTGCATTTGGCAGTCGGGACCTACCCACGGTTCGTATCAAGTAGGCTCCGGAAACCGACACAGTCAACCCAAACATCACCGCTATGAGAATTACCACAGGCGCTAACCCCCGAACTTACGCACCGCAGCCAGATCCACGGCACGTTGCTTTCCTATTTTGTCTACGAACCAGTCAGGAAATTGCAGTGTCAACCCTTCCTCGCAGAAGTATACAGGGCAGCTGCAAAGCCCTTCCGACGGGTCATAGCCTACAACAGATATCTCTGATACCACTCTTTTGCCGCTGACTGTCTTCATGGTGTGTACTACAACGTCTACTCCTATCGCAATCCATGACTGAAGAACCTCAACAGGAATTCCCTCTTCTGCAGTAAGAGCCATTGCCAGAATTCTTTCGAGACAATCCCGGGACGAGTTCGCGTGCACCGTTGACAAACAGCCTTCGTGCCCTGTGTTCATAGCGGATATGAGGTCAAAGGTCTCTTTCCCTCGACATTCTCCGATGATTAGTCTATCTGGTCGCATACGAAGAGCGTTTCTAAGGAGGTCTCTTATGGTTATCTCTCCTTTGCCCTCCATGTTTCTTGGGCGAGACTCGAGGTAGACAACATGATGATTCTTGATACTTATCTCCGAAGAATCTTCGATCACGATTATGCGTTCGCCTGAAGCGACCGAATTGGAGAGCACGTTCAAGGTTGTCGTCTTTCCGCTTCCAGAGCCACCTGAAACTACTATGTCTAGTTTCAATCGGACACATCGTTCAAGAAAATCGGCACCTTCGTGAGAGATTGTTCCGTTTTCTACTAGTTCAGAAAAGGATCCGAACCGCTTGGGAAACCGTCTAATTGTGAGAACAGGTCCGTTAAGCGCAATTGGCGGTATTATAGCATTGACTCTGGACCCATCCGGAAGTCTCGCGTCCACATACGGCATGGAACTATCTACCCTGCGGCCAACACTTTGAACAATTCGGTTGATGACTTCCAAGAGATGTACGTCATCTGAGAAGGCAACATCAGTCCTTTCCAGAACGCCATCCTTTTCAACGTAAATCTCACGTGCTCCGTTGACCATTATTTCAGTTACTGTTGGGTTATCGAGCAAATCATCTAGAGGGCCTAGCCCGCAGATTTCCTGTGCAATCTTTTCTGCCAGATCCTGTCTGGTGAGTTTTGGAACATACAATTCAGAAGACACGATTACATTCGAGATGAGGGCAACTACTTGTTGCCTCTTCTGCCGAGAGACTCGAGCCTCTAGGACGAGGGTAGGAAAGTCTTCAAGCATCTTCTCTCTTACTGTCTCTATCACTTCATCCATGGAAAACTCCCTGCGTTGATCGTTGACTGACTCTACCCTATACGGTTCCTGCTCCAACCTCTTGAGTATGCTCACCATAATCGCCTCCTTTTGGCTTTGCTCTGTTTCTTCTCTCCATCAGGAATTGGCAAACCTGGTGAGACCTGTGACAACAAGTGCCACAGCGATAAAGAAATCTCGGTTTTGCCGAATAAAACCGCTGGCTTGCCTTGGAATACCGACTTCTCTACAGTCTTCCTGTCGTCTGGAATTACTGCGGTAAGAGGCCTATCTAGGTACTCCTCCACCTTTTTTTGAGGTATCAGTGAGTCGTCGGCCCCACGATTCAGCACAACAAATATGGAACTATCGTTGAAACCTAGTTTCTTCAGGATTCCCAGAGTGCTTTTTGACTGTCTAAGTGCACATACATCTTGGGTAGTCACCAGAATAAGGGATGAGGCAGCTTCTATGCATTCTCCAACTACGTCGCTGGCTATGTCGGGTGGCGTGTCAATGTACAGAAGCCCCCATCTCTTTTCGGCGAGGGAAATCACGTTCCTAACGTGGTCAATTGTTACCATACTAGATAGTTCCAGCCTTTGGGGTCCGCAGATCACGTTTAGTCCGGAAGGTGCGTGTCTCTGAACGTATCTGTCCAGGCCGTCTGGTCTCAGACCTGTCAGCACAGGTAGAATCTGTGCTAAGGTAGGTTCGTCGGCTAGATCCAAATACGTAGCAACATCCCCCGAGTATATATCCAGGTCTAGCAAGGCCGCGTTGCCTTTTGTGACAAGCGCTGTGGCACAGGCCAAGTTCGTTGCAATAAAGGTCTTCCCTACTCCGCCTTTTGGACTCCAAATCACGACTGTCTGTGAAGTCACAACTTTTGCAGGGGCACTTTCCGTCTCAGGTCTACTGTCTGAACCCCCAATTGTTATACGCACGGTCGGATAGGCTTTGTTGAATCTAGCGATCCACTGATCGAGGCTTTCTCCCCTTGGTGAAAGATTGGGATCTAGAACCAACTCGTCGATCGGTATCTCGGTCGCCACATATTCTACCAGCGCAAGATCTTGCAGAACTCCTACTACTCGGGCGTCTGGCCGGTTCTTTGTCACAGAATCTTCGGTAATGCTATTCCCTGCAATGAGAACAGATGTCTTCGCTTTCATCGGGCAGGCCAGACCTCCGCATCAGTTAGTGAATAACGCTCATTGGCAGCCCATGGAGCTAGACAAAGGTAAATCGAGCCTGACTCAATGTACTGAGCGAGTTTTTCACATGTAATTGGCAAGCAAGCAATAACTACACCCCTAAACTCGCCGGAAGATTCGTCAATCACTGTTTCAATAACCCTAGCGCTTGTGATCAAGGTGAGAGCGCCCTGAGATCCGAGGTCTTCCAGACGTGTGGCATTCTTTCTAGCCCAAATTAGGTCAACTAGATCTCCGGGATTTATCTTTCCGCCTACAGCCCTTTCATATTCAGCCGGTACGAATATGCATCTTTCCTCCGGTTGGATTTCCATAGAGATGCCCGGTCTGTGTTGCCCCGAAATGATATGTGCGTCTAGCAGCATTTCCCCTTGGAAAACCCTTGAAACCGTGTATTTGCCTACGGCATCGTCTAGCGTCCGGAGGCACCTCTCGTGCACGCCGGCAGCAGGGCATTCAACAAGTCTTACGTCCGCTCGTGATATCTTGTGATACGGATCTAAATCCCTTACAGATACGACCACTTTTTCTGTCTTTATGTATAGAGAAAATGCGTTGTACGACAAAAGGAAAGCGGATAGTCCTAAGATAAGCGCTAACAGCAACAATTTGTGCTTCTTAAGAAGCGTCTTCAGCAATTCGTCCATCTCCTTGGTTGTGGCCGTACCCGGCAAAGAAATGGCTGCGAAGGGCGCCGGTGGCGACTTTGTTTTTTCGGCACAACCGAAAGTGCCTTGAAACGTAAGTTCCTGTCCCCCCCTTTGTTTCGGTTAACTGATTTTGGCAACACCGGATACGGCCACTTACAGTAATTGCCAGGCACCAATATGTTACAATCATATTCCTGTAATGTCAATAGCTACCAATTAAATTACATTAACTGGCATGCGACTATAAAATGTGCTATATTCTAGATTGCCGGTGGTAACTTTTGGAGGTTATCGTATCGTGCATCATTCTCCTTTCGCAGACAGACTGCATCCTGCGAAAGTTTGTCTGCTAGTCATACTTGCTTTCGCAATAGTGGTCGTACCCAATAAAGCCAATTGTGCAATTGATCCGTGGTACACGGATGTTCAGGGTCATTGGGCTTTTGACTGTATCTATGTTCTGTGGTCTGAAGGGGTGACTGACGGTCAGATCATTTCAAGGGACGGCTCGCTCGAAGCACGCTTTCATCCTGACCTAGAGTGCTCTAGGGCGGAGTTTACTGTACTTATGGCAAAAACTTTTAGTTTGACGCCGCTAAGGCCCGATAAGCCTACCTATCCTGATGTACCGGAGTCCTATGAATTCCTTTCAGGCAAACTTCCGTGGGAGTGGATTGAATGTGCAAGCTCGGCTGGCATGACGTCTACTCATTCTGGTCACAATTTCTATCCTGACCAAGGAATAACAAGGCAGGACGCGGTGGACCTTCTTGTCCGTTCACTTGGTCTTTACGACTACGCATTGGCTATGGCGGAAAAGGAAGTAAACCAACTGCTTAATCGCTTCAAGGACGGGATGAACACTTCGCGAGATAGACGGCATTCAATGGCCTGCGCCATCAAATTCGGAATCATCGAAGGGTATGAGGACGGGACTATTCGACCAAAACTCGCTCTTCTGAGGTGCCACGCTGCAGCGGTACTGTACCGTTCTTGCTTGGTTAGAGTCTTTGCTGAGCCGGACGTAGTTTCTCCTGACGGTGACGGAATAGAGGACGTTGCAATGTTTTCGATTTCATATCTGAAAAACCGGGCTATATCTACATGGAACATGGGAATTGAAGATGATAGAGGTAGTATCGTATACACATTCAACCCGCAGGGGAAACCTGGAAGCCCTCCTCATACTCTCATGTGGGGGTGCGTTGACAACAAGGGGCTCCTCGTAGAACCGGGCACGTACTACTACCAGGCATGGGTCAGAGACAGAGGAGACCGTACATTCTTCTCGGTCAAAAAACCCCTTGAAGTCATTTACTATTCCCTGTCGGGATACCTGTTTCCCACCACAGTGTATGATGGTCAGATACTGACCATAGTTGCCTTCCCTGAACCTTCCGCCAAAACAGTAAGCGGACTATTTGAAGATGGAAAGTCCAGACAGTTACATCTATCTGAAACCCAGAGCAGATGGGTAGCCCAGTTATCTGTAGCAGACTTCTTGCCTCTCGGTACCCAGACAGTTGTCGTAACAGCACAGTTTGGTGATAGAACAAGAGATACGGTTCTTTCGTTCGAGAGGATAGACAACCTATGGATTTCACCTTACGTGTCTCCGAATCCAATAGAGCCTGGACAAATCCTTGAACTCTACTGCGAGTCATCGTCCAACATCGACCGTGTTGAGGCTTACTTTCTTGGGCACCAGATAGATCTGAAAGAATCCGGAGGCGTTTGGCACAAAAACACTGCCCTGCCTGCCGACACTCTAGTAGGCAACTACGCCATTGTGTTCACCGGCCATTCCGGAAACCGCCAGGTAACAGCAGTGTGCTACATTACAGTAGGTACTGAGCCATTGAAAGAACTCGTTTTCACCTTAACACGATGACTTTCAAGAGGCACAAACAGCTGAGGCGTCTCCTCTGGTCTTGTCGATTTCCTTGAGGCGCCTCAGCCCACTTATTCACCGCAGTCAGGTTTTTCAAGGGAAATGCGACCCAGATTCCCCGTTCGAAACTGCTGTATAAACGATATAGAGGCACGATTTACGTCAACTATGCCGCCGGGAGCCAACATGCCTCTGGACAAACCAAATTGACTTATATATTCCAAAGGAGCCTGCGAATGGAAAACTTCTTTAGCCAACCAAAGTGCCACCTCATTAGGATCGTACTGGCTCTCGCGAACAGCCCAAGTAACCGCTAGTTTGTATAGGATCTCGCCCTTTACCTGAGAGGTATCTACAACGCCAGGCGTGTCAAGAATCTCCACTGAATGATTGGCCCTGAGCCAGTAGCTCGAGCGCGTGAGACCTGGTTTCGCACCAAAGGGAGCCTTTGCCGTTCCCAAGAGCCTGTTGGCAAGCGACGATTTTCCGACATTTGGCAATCCAAACAGCATAACCCTCAGCGGCCTGTTCACCAGTTTGCCCTCAGATTTCTTGTTCATTTCCTCCTTATTTCTGTTTAGGAAGCCAACAAGTTCTGATACGCCTTTTCCGCTACTGGCGTCAACAGCAAAACATGGGGAGCTGCCTTCGCGGAAGTGGTCTATCCACTGTTTTGTGATGTCTGGATCGGCCAAATCCGGTTTCGTCATCACATAGATCCTTCTCTTCTTGCGAAGATATGGTTCCGACAACTCAAGAGACGTCTTTGGAATTCTCGAGTCTAACAAGAAAATAAACAAATCTACCAGGTCCAAGGTTTTTGGGCCTGGTAGCCCCGGATGTGATTTCGACGGCCCTACTTTACGGGGCCGATGCTTTCGAGAGGCCATATGATGTAAACTGCCTTTCCTTTCAGAAGCTCTTTGTTGACGCAACCAAAGTACCTGGAGTCTTCGCTATTAGTCCTGTGATCACCCATAACAAATACGCTGCCGTCTGGAACCGTGATGGCCGCCATGTTGTAGAGCCCAGGATATTGTATGTAAGACTCTTGCTGAAGCTGCCCGTTAACGTAGAGACGTCCCAGGCGAATCTCTACAGTATCGCCGCCTACACCCACTATTCTCTTTATATAGTCTTTTGAGGGATCCAATGGATAGCGAAGTACTACCACGTCACCGCGCTCCGGTTCACCTATCTTGTATGCAATCTTGGAAACAAGAAGCCTATTTCCGTCAACAAGAGTCGGTTCCATTGAAGGGCCCTGAACGACGAAAACCTCAACTAAAAGGGCCCTAACCAGTATCGCGATAACCAGCGCAACAACGGTTACTTCAACAATATCCTTGAAGGTCTGCATCATTTCCTCTTCTCAGGAATCCTTGCCGCCTTACCAGACCTGTCTCTCAAGTAGTAGAGTTTGGCTCTTCTTACTCTTCCTCTACGAAGGACTTCTATCTTGTCAATTCTAGGTGAGTGAACCGGGAAGGTCCTCTCCACTCCCACACCATACGACACTCGGCGAACAGTAAATGTCTCTCTAAGACCACCACTTTGGCGCCTTATGACTACTCCATCGAAGGGTTGGATACGCTCGCGCCCTCCTTCAACCACCTTGAAGTGTACCCGAACCGTGTCGCCGGGTCCAAACTCGGGCAGATCAGTCCTGATCTGCTTGTTCTCAACAGTCTTAATGATGTCCACACAAATCACTCCTTGCCGCACTGCGACTCTTGCACATCTAAAAGTTCTCTATGGATTTCTTCCAATACTAGCCTGTCCTCGTATGTAAGACGAGCTCTGTTAAGTAACTCAGGCCGTCTTTCTGCGGTACGGCGTAGAGATTCCTTACGCCGCCACCTGACGACGGCTTCGTGGTTTCCGCTGAGCAACACCTCAGGTACGCTAAGACCTCGATACGTGCTCGGCCTCGTGTACTGAGGACCCTCCAAAAGGCTATCTGAAAAAGAGTCGGCCAAAGCTGATGTTTCGTCACCCAAAACTCCAGGTACAAACCTGACTGAAGCATCCAAAACAACCATAGCAGCAAGTTCTCCGCCAGTTAGAACATAATCACCAATAGAGAGCTCCAAATTGGCCAATTCCCTTATTCTTTCGTCAAACCCTTCATAATGCCCAGCAATTAGCACTACGACTTCCTTTTTTGCAATTTCTCGAGCACAAACCGAATCAAATTGCCGCCCCTGAGGACTAAGCAAGACAACATACGGTTCAGAATCGGTCTGTTCTCGCACCCATTCCACGGCTTCGTATACAGGTTCAGGCTTCATAACCATGCCTGGCCCACCACCGTAAGGGTAGTCGTCCACAGTCCCATGAAGGTCCTCTGTAAAGTCCCTTATGTTCACGAGTTCGACCTCTAGCAATCCTTGATCTTGTGCCCGTTTCAGGATACTTGTATTTAGCACTCCTGTGAACATTTCGGGAAACAACGTAAGAACATACGACTTCAATGCTCATCCTCCCGGGATTCTCCTAGACCCCCGCTGTTTGCAGGAGGCTTGGTACCATACTCAAGCGACACGCTGATAGCGTCGTTTTCTCTTATAGCTACAATCCTGCCATCTTCTACAACTATTTCGCAAGCCATGGCTTCAGGCCACTTATCCCCTACCTTAAGGTCGTAAAAACCTTCGACCTGACCACGTGTGACCTCCTGTCCGTCTTTAAGACCAGCGATGTCTTTTAGGTTCTCCAAGAGGGTTTCCTTGCGCGCAACCAAACTGTTCTTGCTTTCAAGCAATGAAGAAACATCGACTCCCCTTGAAGACAGACTCAGCAATGCCTCTTCGACTCTTACAATTTCATTTTCTATCTCTTTTAGGACCTTTTGCGTTTCCATGCCAAGTTCAGAGCGCAAACGCGCAGTAACCCTTGATTTTACCGTGATGGACCTGGAAATTAGCATTATCACACCGTCCCACAAAAACATGTATTACCGAACTGTTACGACGCCTACTCCAGAATCTCAACCGTAGCACGCTTGCCTTCCTTTGCTGCCGCCGCTTGAACAAGAGCCCTTACTGCATGAATAACACGGCCCTTCTTCCCGATGACTTTCCCCATGTCTTCAGGCGCAACCCTAAGTTCGAATACTACTGCTCTTTCGCCCTCCACCTCGTTAACCTCTACCTGATCTGGATTATCCACTATAGACTTGGCAATATACGTAACTAGATCCTTCAACATATGCGCCCTCCTTGAAACTAGTTGTCTACATCAGTACCTTTCGTGCGAACGGTTTGCCACTTCTCAATAATGCCGGCTCGATTCAAAATAGTCTTTACTGTAGGTGTAGGAACTGCACCTCTTTCCAGCCATAGCATTGCCCTATCCTCATGCACCTTGTACGTCGCTGGATCGGTAGTAGGATCATAGTAACCGATCTCCTCGATGGGCTTGCCGTCGCGCCCCGTCTTGGAATCCGCAACTACTATCCTGTACGAGGGATTCTTTTTGGCACCCATTCTCTTCAAACGAATCTTTACTGCCAATTTACCACTGCTCCTTTCTCATCGAGTCTGAATCCTAGATCTGCCCTTAAGGCAAACGTAGTTTTCCTATTTTCTCAGGCTTATTAAGTTGAAATAGCATCTTTTTTGCTTGAAAGAACTGCTTAAGAAGCCTGTTTACTTCCTGCACCGATGTCCCGCTTCCCTTAGCTATCCGACGCTTCCTAGAACCATCGATGATGTCAGGCTTACGCCTCTCAATCGGGGTCATTGAGTTTATAATTGCTTCTACCCTTGCGATCTCTTTTGGATCAACTTCCATGTTGCCCGCTGCCTTCGGAAATCCCGGTATCATACGCATGATATCTCCGAGCGAACCCATTTTCTTGACTTCTGTCATCTGGTCCATAAAGTCCTCAAGAGTGAATTCCCGGCGCTTCAGCTTGGCCTCCATCTCGGCCGCTTTCTTCTCGTCGAAAGCTGATTCGGCTCGCTCGATAAGCGTGAGAATGTCGCCCATACCTAAGATACGAGAGGCCATTCTATCGGGATGGAAAACTTCAAAGTCCTCTATTTTCTCCCCGACGGACACGAATTTTATGGGTTTTCCTGTTACCTTAGCAATAGATAGCGCTGCTCCTCCTCTGGCATCGGAGTCCATCTTACTGAGAATGACCCCTGTAATATCTACTACTTGGTCGAAAACTTCCGCAACTTTGCAGGCCTCCTGTCCTGTCATGGCGTCGACTACCAGCAATCTTTCTTTAGGCAAAGTGGCTTCCCTAATTCTCCTAGCTTCGTCCATCATGTCGTCGTCTATCTGGAGTCTTCCGGCTGTATCGAGAATCACGACATCATATGAAGAAGATATTGCTCTTTCGACGCCTTTTTTGGCAATGATCTCCGGAGGTGTACCATCAGTAAGCGTAAAGAACGCTACTCCCGCGCTCTCTGCCAAGAGCTCAAGTTGTCGCTGAGCCGCAGGTCTGTAAATATCGCAAGAGACAAGTAAGGCCCTTCTTCCTTGCTTCTTCAAGTGAACGCCGAGCTTACCAGCAGTAGAGGTCTTACCCGAACCTTGGAGCCCGTAAAGAGCTATTACAGAAGGAGGTGAGCCTGAAATGTTCAATGCATGGGTCTTGCCACCTAACAATTCCACAAGTTCCTCATTCACGATCTTGATCACTTGCTGGGCAGGGGTTAGACTCTCTAAGACCTCCCGGCTTAGACACCGATCTTTTACGATTGCGGTAAACTCCCTGACTACCTTGAAGTTCACGTCTGCTTCCAACAAAGCAAGACGTACCTCTCTCAGCGTTTCGTCAACATCTTTTTCGGAAAGTTTTCCTTTTCCCCGCAATTTCTTGAAAGTATCTGCGAGTCGCGACGCAAGGTTTTCAAATGCCATTTTCGTATTCACCCCAAGAATCGTTTTCATCAATAACCATCAGCGCTTGTTTCCTGTGCTCATTCCAGTTATCCTCGTCCATCGTCTCGCAGAGCTCTCTTATTTTCCTAAGACGTTCTTCGAACCGTTCCGTTTTCTGCTTCATGCCAAGTTTTTCTTCGTAGAGGAACAAGGCGTTTACGCAGCGCTTTATAGCGTCGTCACAGCCTTGCCTCGATATGCCAAGCCTTTGGGCCATCTCAGAGAGAGACAAATCTTCGTCAAACTTAAGCTCAGCGACCTGTCGTTGCCTAGGAGGAAGCAGGTCTTCGTACAAATCCCTAAGAAGCGCAATCTCATGGATGTCTTCAGGCGACGAGTACGATCTTCTTTTCATCAAATCCCCCACTGTCATGGTCATTACCTTTACACACGTATAGATTCTACACAAAAGGTTGCCGGCGGTCAACACCAGCGGCGTCTGAATCTAGGCCGAAAATGCTAAACGCAAAGTCATGGGCATTAAAGTCCTTGAGATCCTCAGGTTTTTCTCCTATTCCGACAAGTTTTATGGGAATCCCAAGCTCACTAGCAATCGCGACGGCAATACCTCCTTTTGACGAACCATCCAGTTTGGTTATGCATACCCCTGTTACTCCCACGCTCTCGGCAAATACCTTCGCCTGAATAAGACCGTTTTGACCGGTAGTCCCATCAATAACAAGAAGTACCTCATGTGGCGCCCCGGGGATCTCTCGGGAGATTACCCTTATTATCTTCTTAAGCTCCTCCATCAGGTTCTTCTTAGTGTGTAGCCTACCTGCGGTATCGACCAAAAGCAAATCTGCTTTTCTTGCGATTGATGCCCTAGCAGCATCAAACGCGACAGCGCCTGGGTCTGCGCCGTGCTGGTGGCTAACTAGATCTGCGCCGACGCGTCTGGCCCAGACAGCCAGCTGATCGTCAGCGGCCGCCCGAAAAGTATCTGCCGCTGCAAATACCACCTTTTTGCCGCTATCTACCCACCTTTTAGCAAGTTTCGCAATCGTAGTAGTCTTGCCTGACCCATTAACCCCCACCATGACATAGACAGTAGGCCCTGAGTCCGACACCTTCAGCGGTTCATCTACAGACAGGAAAATCTCAGCTACTTTCTCCGCCATCATCCCGTACAAATCCTCTTCAGATGCAACAGGCTGCTTCTTGCCATCTTCCCTGAGACTCGCGATAAGACCGGAAGTTGCCTTGACTCCTACATCAGCCTGAATAAGTATGGCTTCGAGGTCCTCCAGGAATTCGTCAGTGAGTACACCTGGTTTAAATATGGTTTCGATCTTGCTCCTCAAATTACCTGACGTCTTTGAAAGTCCTTCTTTCAGTCGTTCAAATATACCCATCTGAAATTCCCCCCGTAACTACTTGGACTGCTTAACATTTATTCAGTGTTGAAGCCTCATCCCAAAAACCTTTGATACGCCCGGTTCCTCCATTGTGACCCCGTATATTACGTCGGCCACCTCCATTGTGGATTCTTGATGGGTGATTACCACAAATTGAGTTTGGTCCGAGTATCTCCTTAGAAACTGAGCAAATCGTACCACATTAGCGTCATCTAGCGAAGAATCCACTTCGTCGAGCACCATAAGGGGTGAAGGACTCGTAGACAATACTGCGAAAATCAGCGCAATACCGCAAAGCGATCTTTCTCCCCCCGACAGCAAGTTGAACTGCTTGTGCCTTCTACCAGGAGGCTCTGCAATGACTTCTATTCCCATATTCTCATCTACAATATTGAGTCTGCCTCGACCTCCGCCGAAAAGCTCCACGAATATTCTCCGAAAGTTCTGGTCAACTTGCTCGAATGTTGCCATGAATCGCGCGTGAATTTCTGCGTCTATCAGATCGCGGGTGCGTTCAAGTTCATTCATCGCTGTTTGGATATCGGTTTTCTCGTTTTCTACGCTCTCGATTCGATCCGATAATTCCACGTAGTCCTTTTCAGCTTTCAGATTGACAGTCCCGAGCGCCATTACCTGTGATTCAATTTCTTGCATCCTATCCAGAGCTTCCTGACGGTTTATTCTCGGATGGTTGCAGTCATCGGCACTATTGATGCCATATCTGGATAGAAGCATCTGTCTTGTTTCGCCTAAGGACTTCTCAATGCCATCTTTCTCAGTCTTGGCATCAGACATTCTGGACTGCATATACAAGTATTCCTTCTTGTTCGATTCCAACTCCTCAAGAGTCTTACTCAATCTCTCAGTAAGCGAAGCGAGGTCCTTTTGCAGAACAGATATTTCTTTATCGAGGTCACCCTTTTCTCTCTCAACAGCATCGATCGACTCTTCCAAAGACGCAATTTCGGGAATAAGGCCGTCTTTGAGCTGGGTCAGGCGTAACATCTCCTTTTCCTCGTCGACCAAAGTGCTCCTGGTGGACATCTGTTGCCCTTTTAGGCTCTCGATTTGCCCGAGTAGTGATGCAAACTCTCTATCTAGTTTTTCTTTTTCCGCCTCAATTTGAGCAATTCTTGCAGGATAACTTTCAGCCGAACTGAGGAATCCGCTAATCTGGCTCTCGTACTTGCTGAGTTCTTGCTCTCGCGACACAATTTCCATTGAAAGGCTTTGGTGCTCTTCTTCAACCTCTGCAATCTCGAGCATAAGACGTTCTTTCGAAAGTCTAAGGGGCTCGATGTTTGTCTCTGCCTTGAGTACTTCATTCGCGGACGTATCAATCGCGCGTGTTAAATCGGATACTGTTTTTCTAAGACCTGAGATCTTGGAGGCGAGCAATATGTTGTTGGCTCTAGCTTCCTCAAGACGCTTCTCGTAGTCTGACAGTTCTTCCGCCAAATCTGTAGCTGCTGCCTTCTTTTCCGAAATCTCGAGTTGCCTACTAGAGATCTCATGGGAAAGCGACTCTAGCTCGCGCTTTCTAAGAAAAAGCGTTGCGTGTCTAGGAGGCTCTCCCCCTGTAATGGCTCCACCGGGATCAATGATTTCTCCCTCTAAGGTTACTACACGCGCTGTCCATGAGGATTCTTCCATGAAAGCCAAGCCGCTTTCTATTGTTTCGGCTAGGACTATGTTCCCGAATAGATGTTGTGCACACACCATAAGGTCTTCAGAACAGTTGACTATGGAAATAAGCGGTCTTACCCCGCTTATTTTGCTTAGAGCTGAAAATGCTTTTCTGTGAAGTGTTCGAGGTTTCAGCACGCTGAGCGGCAGAAAAGTACACCTCCCAGCCTTTTGCGCCTTCAGATAGGCTATTGCTGATTTTGCTGCGTCCTCGTCGGACACTATGATATTCTCTGTGGTGCCTCCTGCTGCCGAGGATAGAGCCTTTATGAACCTCTCCTCACACGAAATGGTCTCTCCAACGGCCCCAACTATGCCATCGAGAATGCCGCGTTTCTGTGCCAATAAGATGGCACGCGGGCCCTTTCCGTATCCCTCAAAGCTCGACTCCAATTCCTGGAGAACGTTTTTTCTTGCCGTAGCTGACGACATCTGAGATTCTAAATTCCTAACGAGAAAAGTCATACTCTCTAGAGACGCCTTCAAAAACTCTGTTTTTTCCTCCAGTGACTCGCACAAGACTTTGGATCCGCGTTCTTCCTCGATGGCTTGACACAACTCCTGCTCAGCCTTATCCCTGGTATTACGCAGGTCGCCTATAGCCTCCTTCAAAGTCAGAATCTTGCTATTTACCTCTTTCATTTCGGCTCCTATGGACAGAAGCTGTCCTTCCAGTTCTCTTTTCTTCTTGTCCAGAACCGCAAGATGTTCCGAGAGCGAGCTTATCTGGGAACGCGAGTCTATGACTTTGCCCCCTAGCGATTTCCACATTTGATCAAAACTTTCTTTTTCCTCTTGAAGAGTCTTAAGAGTGTTGAGAATCTCGGCACGCTTCAAGGACACGCCTTCATACTTGAGCGCCAGCGATTCTTCCTGGGAAGCCATGTTTCTGAGATCAGATTCTAGAGACTTTCTGCGCAAATTTCGTGCATCTATCTCTTTGGAAATCAAACTCAACTTGCCGCTAATCTCATCTTTTGTTTTCTTTAGCGAAAAAGACTGCGCCTCAATATTCTCCTTATGTTCCTTTAGGAGAGTAAGACCAGTCTCTCTGCTCTCAACTTCGCGCTGAAGCGAAGCGACATCACTTTCAAGATGGGATGAGAGATGTAAAATCTCCTGTAGTTCTTTTGCATACTTAGCCATGCGTCTGTCTACGTTTTGAAGTTGTCGGAACTCTTCATTCTCTTGGTAGAGCCACATGGATAGTTCTGCATCGTTTCTTTCCTTAAGTAAAGCGTAGTACTTACTAGCTATCTCCCAATCTGCATAGAGAGAAGCCTTACGAGATTCAAGTTCTACCAGCAAATCCTCAAGTCTGATCAAGTCACTGCTTGCAAGGGACAATCTGTCTTCGATTTCCCTCTTGCTTAGTCTAAACTTCGATACCCCTGAGGCCTCTTCTATCCATAGGCGCCTGTCTTCAGGTCTTCCACCGGCGAGTTCTTGAATTGTCCCTTGTCCAATGACTACATACCCCGTGTGAGAAAGCCCAGTACCTAGCAATAACTCATTAACATCTTTGTATCGGCAAGTCCTGTTATTGATCCTGTATTCACTAGAACCATCTCT
Source organism: Candidatus Fermentithermobacillaceae bacterium (assembly GCA_018052455.1). GTDB lineage: Bacteria > Bacillota > Sulfobacillia > Fermentithermobacillales > Fermentithermobacillaceae > UBA3907. Next base: position 284,613 of record JAGPNE010000001.1, read on the forward strand.
TGTAAAGCGTCTCGTAAGCTCTAGTTCTCCTTCGTCTATGACACCTTCAATAAGTAGTCTCACTTCAGCCATACCCATAGATTTTCTTTTGTGCGTGCCACCGAATATCAGATCCTCCAGCTTGTTGCACCGCAAGAGTCGCGGGTTTTGTTCGCCCAAAACCCATCTTAGCGCGTCTGCAATATTCGATTTGCCACATCCGTTAGGGCCTACAATCGCAGTAATTCCTGTCCCGAAGGTTAAGTCTGTGCGGTCACAAAAAGATTTGAATCCATGAAGTGAGAGCTTTTTTAGCAAGAGATTAGTGCCTCCTGACAACGATTATGTATGTAAGTTTATATATGTTATGTAAAGGATTATTCACCCGCTGCTATAAGGTAACTATGTTATCCAAACACTTAGGAGTGGATCGTTTTTGTCTAAGATCGATCAAATGGCGTACTTCATACTCGCCAATCCAAATATAACAGCTAAAGAGCTTGCTGCAAAGTTAGGATACTCTGAACCGAAGTCCATTTACTACTGGCTGGAAAAGGCAGGATATGAGGGTCTCAAAGATTTCAAGAAAATGGTATTGTCCAGATCTTTTCCTATACCCAGCAAAACCGTAGAGACCACCCGAGACTCAAGGAGATGGCCTACGCTGCCTCTTTACTTTGAAAATGACAGCCTAAGGCAGCTCGATCTTAAAGAGTACGTTAACGCGCATCTGGGTCCGAGGAGTTTCGCAGTTCTAGTCTCAGAGGACAGATACGGGGAAATAGCAAGCCCAGGAGACTTGCTGATCATTGATCCCGAAGGAACTTGCGGCCAAGGCGATCTGCTTCTTATCAATCAACAGGGCCGTCCGGCTATTGCAAGAGTCTACTACTTGCCCGATAAATCTCCAATTTACATTGATGTAGAGGATATCACTCAACTGCTATCTCCCGATTTCATAAACGGCAAAATAATCTTTGTCCTCAACCACTCAGTCTAAAAGTCCCTTTTTTCGAAGATATTCTCGGGCTGAATTCTCCTCAGCTTCCTTCTTCGTGCTACCTCGCCCCGTTGAGACCTGTCTTCCATTGATCAAACAGGCAATATTGTAATAAGGACTGTGATCTGGTCCTTCTACACTCAAAACTCGGTACTCAAGTTTTGTGCCTGGCGTCTTCTGTACAAACTCTTGCAGAAGGCTTTTGGGGTCGACGGGCAACTCGCTTGGATCTTCGTTTACCAAAAGGGTGATCACTAGCTCCCTGGCTTGTTCCCAGCCAAATTGTATGAAATAGGCACCAACTATCGCTTCAAGAGCTCCAGCAAGTATGCTAGGACGCGACCTGCCCCCAGTCAGTTCTTCGCCCCTGCCCAACTTCAGGTAAGCTCCAAGATCAACAATCTGCGCTATTTGAGCTAGGGATGCACCTGAAACTAATGCAGCTCTCATTCTTGTAAGTTCCCCTTCAGAGAGACCAGGAAACTGTTCATACAAGTACAGCGCTACTGCGAGAGATATGACTGCATCTCCCAGAAACTCCAGCCTTTCATTCGAGGGAAAGCCCTCACCCTTTTCATTTGAATAGGAGACATGGGTAAAGGCCTGGTTCTTCAGCTGCTCTTCAAGACTATCTACTGCTTGTTGAAAGACATTTTTTAGTCGTTCAGTTTTCTTATGACAAGGCAAGCGTTTTGCCCCCCAAAACCAAAAGAGTTCTTTAGCGCAACCTGAATTTCACATTGTCTTGCTTTGTTAGGTACGTAATCTAGGTCACATTCTGGATCCGGTTCCTCGTAGTTTATCGTAGGCGGAACGATCCCGTTATCTATAGCGAGAATTGTCGCAATTGTCTCTACTGCCCCTGCTGCTCCAAGCAAGTGACCTATCATGGATTTCGTGGACGATATCATTGTCTGGTATGCCCGAGGGCCCATGAGATTCTTGATTGCTTGAGTTTCGTTCGCATCATTGTATGGCGTAGAAGTTCCATGAGCATTGATGTAGTCAATGTCAGAGGGTGTCAAGCCTGCATCTCTTATTGCAGCGTCCATTGCCCTTCTAGCGCCATCGCCTTCGGGTGCAGGAGCCGTAATGTGGTATGCATCCGAGCTCATGCCATATCCTATTACTTCGGCATATACTTTTGCGTTTCGGCTTCGGGCATGTTCCAATTCCTCAAGGACAAGAACTCCCGCCCCCTCACCTATCACGAAACCATCGCGGTTCTTGTCAAAAGGAGACGACGCTCTTGAAACAAGGTCATTTCGTGTAGATAGGGCTTTCATATTGCAAAAACCGGCTAGGCATAATGGAACAAGCGGGGCCTCTGTACCCCCGGTAACCATCACATCTGCATATCCACGCTGTATTATCCTCAGACTCTCGCCAATGGCGTTGGTGCCTGAGGCACATGCGGTGACCACAGTGTTGATCGGCCCTTTGAGTCCCAAATCAATGGATATGTGGCCTGCTGCCATGTTCGGGATCATCATAGGTACAAAAAAGGGTGAGACCCTACCTGGGCCTTTTGTCATGTAGTTCTCGTATTCAATCGACAAAGTCTCAATTCCGCCTATGCCGGTCCCAATGATGACCCCTGCTCTTTGGCGGTCAAGATCATTGCCTAAGTTAGCATGTTCCGCAGCCATTCGTGCACACACGACAGCCATCTGCGTAAACCTGTCCATCTTACGAGCTTCACGCCGGTCCAAGTAGTCCAAAGGATCAAAATCAACCTCTCCGGCAATCCTGGAGGGGAAATCCGATGCGTCAAATCTGGTTATCTCTCGTATGCCAGACTTACCTTGGACAAGACCATCCCAAAATGGTGACAATCCTGTACCTATAGGACTTATAACCCCCATCCCAGTAACAACTACGCGTCTGTTTGCCTCCACTTTCAGGCACATCCTCTCCGTAGACTAGGGCCCCGCAAACCCCAAAGGTCGCAGGGCCTCGCTCTAACCGTTATTCTTTGACATGCTCCTTAAGATATTCTACGGCATCTTGGACTGTTGTAAGGTTCTCCGCATCTTCATCAGGTATTGTGATGCCGAAATCGCTCTCAAACGCCATGATAAGGTCTACGATCTCTAAGGAATCAGCCCCTAGATCGTCGATAAAGGAAGATTCCATATTAACCAAAGACTCTTCAACGCCTAGTTGATCGACTACTATCTTCTTTACCGCTTCGAACAACTTATCTTCTGTCAAGTTATTCACCTCCTTGCAGTAACACTCTGTACTAAACGCCGCCGGCGGACATACCACCGTCGACAAATAACACCTGGCCTGTAATGTACGTTGCCCTATCCGACGCTAAAAACGCTACCGCATGAGCCACGTCTTCAGCGGTCCCAGGTCTGCCCAAAGGAACCTGGTTCTTCAGTCTTTCTTGGACCTCATGAGGCAGTCTGTCGGTCATATCTGAAGATATGTACCCAGGTGCTACTACATTAGCCGTAATCGTATACCTTGCAAGTTCTCTGGAGAGAGTCTTGGTTAACCCCACGATCCCAGCTTTTGAAGCGGCATAATTGGCCTGACCAGGGTTACCGGTAAACGCTACGACTGACGATATGCTAATAATTCTCCCTTTCTTTCGCCTAGCCATAGGTCTTATGGCCCACCTGGTCACGTTGAACACACCCTTAAGGTTTGTGTCGATAACCTGGTCCCAGTCCTCTTCGGTCATACGCAGGAAAAGAGAGTCTCTTGTAACTCCCGCATTGCACACCAAAACCTCAATCGGCCCCATAGTCTTCTCAATCAAGTCTATGAGTTCTTGCGTCTCTCCATATGAGGAGACATCGCACTGAAAAATCCGTGCCATTCTTCCTTCACTTTCGACCATTCTTTTGGTTTCGTTTGCGCCCTCTTCATCTCTCATGTAGTTGACTGCAATGTTGAAACCGTTTTTGGCTAATTCCAAAGCACATGCTCTTCCAATTCCCCGCGACGCACCCGTTACAAGCGCAACTGGATAATCAGTATTCATAATACCGAAGCCTCCTCATAAAGATCAATAACAGCATCTAGATCATGAGGAGAGCAAAATTGCACAAATCGGACTGTTGGGTTGATTCGTTTTCCGAATCCTGCTAGGGATTTACCTGGCCCTACCTCGACAAATCCTGAAGCGCCGTCAAGAATCATATTTTCTACATCGACTTGCCACAATACCGGCTGGGTCATCTGTTGGATCAGAATGTCTTTTATCCCTCTAGCATCACTCAAGCGTCTACCCGTAACATTGGAGTATACTGGGATGGTGGGCTCTTTGAATTCTATTTTCTCGAGGTCGATGCTCAGCCTCTTAGCTGCGGGTTCCATCAAGACGCAATGGAAAGGCGCGCTTACTGCAAGAGGAACGCTCTTTCCGCCTCGCTCTTGTGCCCTACGACAAGCATCATCTACAGCCTTTTTGTCCCCTGAGATTACTACCTGTCCAGGACAATTATAGTTGGCACCAGTTACTACGCCCAGTTTCGAGGACTCGAAACAAATGGACTCAACCTCGGCGCACGATAGTCCAATTATTGCCGCCATGCTTCCTTGGCCAGGCGGACAAGCTTCCTGCATGTACCGGCCACGTTTTCTAGTAATCACTACCCCATCTTCTAAGCTCAATGATCCCGAATTTACAAGTGCAGTATACTCACCAAGACTCAATCCTGCGACCATATCGGGCCGCAGACCATGCGATTCCAGGACCTTAGAGGCTGCAATGCCCACGGTAAGCAGCGCCGGCTGTGCATTGTACGTTAGCGTCAACTCATCAGAAGGTCCCTCAAAGATCAATTCCGACAACTTGAACCCCAATGCAGCATCGGCTCTGTCGAAGACTTCTTTGGCAATATCATACTGGGCACATAGTTCTTTGCCCATACCCGGAAATTGTGCTCCTTGCCCTGGAAACACCCATGCTATTTTGCCCAAACAAAACACCTCCGAGTGAGAATCGTTCAGACCGCCTTGCAGGGAATGGCTAACAAAGCAAGGGTACCAGGACCTGTATGAGTACCAATTATTGCACCAATGTCAGTCTCGAAAAGTCTCTGTATATTTAGTAGGTCCTGAGCCTGCTCTTTGAGCTTTGCTGCCTCCTCCGACGAGTTGGCATGTGAAACGCATACATAGAGTTTTTGTTCTCCTAGCCGTTCGAGTACAATGTCTACCATTCTAGGGATAACCTTGTTTCTGCCTCTGATCCGTTCCTTTGCCACTACATAGCCCTCATCATCGAGGGACAGTATAGGTTTCATGTTAAGCATGCTTCCCAGCAAATGCTGGGCCTTTCCTATTCTGCCATTTCTAGCTAGATAGTCGAGAGTGTCTACTGAAAATACTGTGATGCCCTCTTCGATCATTCGGTTTACGGCCGCCACTATTTCGTCGAAGGTAGCGCCGCGCTCCGCCATTTCTTGTGCTAGAATGGCCATCATCCCATACATTCCCGATGCGCTCTTTGAATCGATGACTGCGATCTGTCGGTCTGGCAATGCGTCTTTGGCCATCACGGCAGATTGGTACGTACCGCTGAGCGCCGACGAAAGCAGTATGGTAACTACTGATGAACCGTCCTCAGTGAGTTGCTGAAAAACTTGTTGAAATTCCCATGGTGACGGCTGCGAGGTTCGTGCAATGACAGCAGAACTGGTTAGTTTCTCGTAGAATTCCCTGCCCCGGATCTCATATCCGTCTCTATACGATTCTTCCCCGAAATGAACAGTTAAAGGGACAACTGTAATCCCCATTTTCTCTAGAATCGAGGGTTCAAAATCCTGCGCGCTGTCAGTCACGATCTTTACCGTGCCCACTTCAAAACCTCCCTTGGTTTAGTGTGTATTAGGGGTGCTTGACACTAGACTACCATCTTACCGCAATCGAACCCCAACTCAAACCAGCGCCGAATCCAACTAGTACAACAAGATCCCCCTTGCTGATTCGGCCCTGCTCGTAGGCTTCATACAGCGCTATTGGGATAGATGCTGAAGACGTATTACCGTATTTCTCTATATTAATCATCACTTTTTCTCTAGGAATCTTGAATCGCTGGATTGCTGAATCAATTATCCTTATGTTGGCTTGATGAGGAATCAACAAGTCAATATCGTCAGGTGTTTTCCCAATCTCCTCCAGCAACCTAGTAACGGCACTGTCCATTGTCTTCACCGCGAACTTGAAGACTGCCTTTCCCTCCATATGTACATAGTGCAAACCCTGATTGACAGTATCGCAACTAGCCGGGAGTTTGGCCATACCTGCCGGCAGATACAAGAGATCTCCTTGTGAACCATCAACGCCTAGGTGGAATCCTAGTATCCCTTCTCCAGAATTCCCTCTGGTCAAAAGCGCAGCACCAGCGCCGTCGCCGAAGAGCACACAAGTATTCCGATCTTGCCAGTTTATTAGACGTGACAATGTCTCTGCGCCTATAACCAACACATTTTTGTATGCTCCCGATACGATAAATTGAGAACCTATAGCAAGTCCATATATGAATCCGGTACAACCGATTTCCACATCGAACGCCGCCGCCCGCGTAGCCTTAATAGCCTCCTGTACAATGCACGCAGTTGCCGGAAAAGCGTAGTCTGGACTTGCAGTTGCAACTATGATGAGATCTATATCTTCTGCTGAAACTCCAGACGATGACAAACAAGAGAGTGCTGCTTGGGTTGCTAGATCGGAGGTGCTCATGTCTTTTCCTGCGATACGTCTTTCCTTAATTCCAGTTCTTTCGATAATCCATTCATCGGTAGTATCTACCATTTTCTCTAGATCGGCATTGGTAAGTACGTTAGGAGGTACGTAGACTCCCAAGGACTCTATCACTGCTGAGACGGAATTCTTCATTGTTCACTCTCCTCAAAGCCCATTTCAGATATCGTTTCAGATATCACGGAGGCTACGTTACCTTCTACGAATCTAGTAGCTTGTTCGATGCCGTTGGTGATTGCTAACCCTTTTGAAGAACCGTGACATTTGACCAAACACCCTTCCAAACCAAGCATCGGCGCTCCACCATAGGTTGAATAGTCAAAAGAGCGTGTTAGCTCCTCGAAAACGGGGCGAAGAAACAGCGCCCCTATTTTAGATGTAGTACCCCTGTTAATTGCATTTCTGAGGTATTTTGTCTGAAAGAGCAAAGCTCCTTCAGATGCCTTCAGTAACACATTGCCGCAGAATCCATCGGTTATTACAATGTCCGCTTTGTCGAAAAATACGTCACGAGCCTCAACATTGCCTACAAAGTTGATCGGGGCCTTCTCCATGAGTCTGTAGGCCTTTTTTATAGTTTGAGTACCTTTGTTAGATTCAGTTCCTATATTCAACAGACCTATCCTTGGACCGCTCCACCCGAGTACGCTCTCTGCATATATGCTCCCCATAAGTGCAAATTCAACCAAGTTGCTTGGGCGAACGTCATAGGATGCGCCTAAGTCCATCACCAGAACGCCGCGCCCGTTTTCAGAGGGAAGAACCATGCCTAGACAAGGTCTATCTACGCCTTTTGCACGACCTAAAATCAGAACACCACCCGCCAATAGCGCACCAGTCGAACCTGCTGATACAAAACCCGACGCTTGTCCGCTCTTGACAAGCGAAAGACCCTTTACAATCGTAGAGTCACTCTTTGTTTTTATTCCCCTAACCGGCGACTCCCCCGCTGTTATGACTTGAGTGCATACGAGTGTGGTTAGATTAGGATGATTCGTCTTGCTTTTCAGAAGTTCAACTGCCTCAAGATTCCCTAGGGCCAAAACTGAGATACCTTCTTCCAGCGCTCCAACACAACCGTCAACCGCTTGGTATGGCGCATCGTCTCCTCCCATGAGATCAACAGCTATCACAGTCTTGTTGGCAGCTGCCCTTTCACTCAATTCTCGTCGCCCCTTTCATCAAGGGAAAACACCAAAAACTTGCCTCTGAAAACCAGTTCCCCTTTGGAACGCGTCTCTACAAGGACAGAGAACTTGTCCCCCCTGTCACTTATGACTTGCCCTTTCGCAACAAGTTTCTCTCCTACCCTAACCTGGCGTTTGAACTTAAGGTTAGCAATCCCTGTAACTACGTTTTCCGCATCGACAATGCAAATTGCAAGCGAATCTGCCTGCGCAAATATATATTGGCTCCTTGTGATTCCTGAACGCTCAAAAGCCATTTCGGGGGTAGTTTCAAGTATGGAAATGGCGGATCTGCCGAGATCTAGATCGATAAGTTCTCCTACTATCTCTTGCTCACCCATGGCACGGACAATTCCGTAAGCCCTTTCAGCAAGTTCTTTGGTGCGAGTTCTCTGATCAGGAATACCCAGGGCCAACCTATCGAGACGTATAGTCTGCGGGCTTACTTCAAAATAGTGGGCCAAACGCCTATCCGGAAGAAATGGATTAGCCGTCAAGATCTCTTTTAGCCGTTCACGTCGTTCTTTGGGATTCAGCGCCATTTGGACCCGCCCCAGACTTTGATATAGTCAAGTCTTATAGGTAGATATTAACACCCCAATATTAACATCTACCCTACAAACCCTGTCAAGTGTCGTGGTTTCATTTCAGAATAAAAAAACTCCGAGATTTCGGAGTCTTTTACTCTGCTGCGTCTAAAATGCCATGCACTCCAGAACACTCAAATATCCAAACAGCCTATTTAGCCTTTGTTTTTACAACTTGCCGACCTTTGTAGTATCCGCACTCGGGACATACCCTGTGGGGTAGTATTAGCGAATGACACCTTGGGCATTCTACAAGATTTGGCGACGCGAGCCGGTTCCTCCAGGCGGAAGCCCTTCGCATATCCCTCTTAGATGCCGAGGTCCTTCTTTTTGGTACTGCCATGTTCCTTGCTCCTTTCCTCCACCGCGTCCAGCAGTTTTTTACCAAATAACGTAGGTTCTTCACCGAGTTCTTCTTCCTCTATGGCATGTTCACTCGTATCATACCCAGGAACACCCTCGCACTCGGGACTGCAGAGAGGTTTCATAGGAAGATTCAGTATAAGTTCGTGCCTTATCATGTCGTCTAGAACACAGAAGGTGCCCTGCAAAGCAAACACTTCCACGTCATCATTCTCATCCGAGGACACTGATGCGACAAAAACCTTTTGGAACTTGCCCTCGCAACTGAACTGAAACTTCTGGTCGTACTCTCTGAGACACCTCGAACAGGTAAGACGCACAACACCGCTAGCATTAGCCTGAACATATACTCCGTCTCCAGTTGAAGTTGCAACTCCTTGTACCGAAATAGGAACAGACAGGAAGACTTTGTCTTCTCCTTCCAAGAACATATCGGAAGGACCCTCCTCAAAAAAGGAGAGACTTGAACCCGGTTCTTTGATTATGCTTGAAATATCGATTCTCAAGTTACTGCTTACCTCCATTTGACAACACGGATTATACAAGGACATTCGCTGGAGTGTCAAGGATTGACATCATAGGTCAGGACTTCGATTGCCTCTTCAAGAGAACTCACACCTACCACCTTGAGGCTGTGGGAAAACCTTACTGCTTCATCATAATTGTCCTTTGGCACTAGAAAGATCTCTATGCCCTCTTCTTCACAAGCAATCGTCTTTTGCGCAATACCGCCTACCGCAGATACCTTCCCATCAATAGTTAAGACCCCAGTGCAGGCTATTCTCCGACCGCGAATCATATCATCACCTATTCGGTTTGCAATCTCAAGTGCAAACGCAAGTCCCGCAGACGGGCCCGCAACATTATTGGTGTAGGATACAACTTGGATCGGCAAACTTTCTTTCTCGGGAACATCTATTCCCTTGGCCATTAGAGCTACGTAAGTAGCGATTCTCTGACTCTCGGCCATGGCCTGGAGGCTTTTCTCCATATACTCTTCGGGCTGCATTTCACCAAACACCTGACTTTTTGACCAAAGTCCGATCTTTCCATCTAATGCGGCGAAAATACACTCAAACATACTCGCATCTTCGGCCAATACCGAAACCATATAGAACGAATAATCCCTAGGTGGGTATTCAGTTATTTCTATGACGGCGGAGAGATTCATAACAGGCCCTGGATAAACCGCAAGACAGCCTGAGGGTACAAACCTGAGACCCCATATGAGACACGCGAAAAGAGTGACTTTGGCAACCAGTCCTAACCTTTTTCGCTCATTGCCTCGACGCAAGTCACATATAGCCCTCATTCAAACGCGTCGGAATCCCAAGGATCGTCATCGAACCCTGGGTCTGAGACTCTTCGTATCTCTGGCACCTCGAAGCCTGTCAGATCTGGTCTATCCTCTACACTGACACCAAGTTCTTGGCGATTTGTCTTGATTTCTTCTAGCATGGAAAGAAGGAGACTCTCCACCTTTTCCATGAGTTCGTCGGCGTACTCCCTAGCGCCCATGTGTATTTCTGTGGCTACTTCCTGAGTCTTATCAAGGAGTTCCTCAGCTTGTCTCCTTGCTTCTTTGGCAACAATCGACTCAGACGCCAATATGCTGATCTGACCCTTCGCATCGTTGATTATTTCGTCTGCTTCTTTTCGAGCTTCTTGCAATATGCGGTCTCTTTCTTTCAACAGCCATTTAGCTTGCTCAAGTTCTTGGGGAATTGCAGCCCTTATTTCATCTATCATGTCAAAAACTTCGTCTTCATCTACGACAAGTTTTCCTACTAGTGGCAAGCGCGAGCACTCAGAAAGGTATGTATCCAGCTTGTCAATCATCGAAAGTACATCCATCACCTTTAGCCTCCCGTGTTTTACTGCGTAGATTGATCCGCTACACCTATTTCCTTCAGTTTCCTCAATAATCTAGCTTCGACGCAAGGTGGTACTAAATCCTTTATGCACCCACCATATTGAGCAACCTCTTTGACTAGGCTTGAACTAAGGTAAAGATAATCTATAGACGTCATCATGAACACAGTCTCTATTCCAGGATCCAACTTTTTGTTCATCAACGCCATTTTGAATTCATAGTCAAAATCCGAAACTGCTCTTAACCCCTTGACCATTACGTCGATACCATTTTGCCTAGCAAAATCGACTAAAAGCCCGCTAGCTCCTACGACTTCAACGTTCCGCATATCTTTGCATTCTTCTCTGATCATCTCTAGCCTTTCATCGACAGAAAACAAGGGCGTTTTTGCTGGATTACTAAATACAGCAACGTATAGTTTGTCAAAACATCTGGCACTTCGTTTGATAATATCAAGATGTCCGTTGGTAATAGGATCAAAACTCCCTGGATAAACTGCGGACTGCAATAGACCAACCTCCGTTTCGCATGGCTTTCAGTAGACTGAGTCATTGTAACTGCTTATGTTATGATAATAACATCTATTGTATCTTCGATAAACCTAGGTTATCTAGATCTCGCGTGTTGCGCCAGATCCCCAAACCGACTCTGGATTTCGTTCAGAAGTGCATTGAATTCGTGAGGAACACGGTCACTCTGCCTAAGGGCCTCCATGACATGCCTAGCTTCTAGCCTAGCCTCCTCTATAGTCTCCGTGGTAATTCCTAGATCTTCGACGTTAAGGCTGCTAAGCCCATGCTGCTTTACGCCAAAGAATTGCCCTGGACCTCTCTGCAAAAGATCCAATTCCGCAAGTTCGAACCCATCAAATACAGTCTCAAATACTTTCAGTCTGTCCACAGAACTAGTCTCATCGTGAGAAGGAATGAGGAAACAAAATGCGTCTTGCCCGGCCCGTCCTACTCTGCCTCGTAACTGATGCAAGGTAGCGAGACCAAACGATTCCGCTCCCTCTATCACCATGCATGTGGCGTTAGGCACATCTATCCCCACTTCTACCACGGTAGTTGCGATAAGCACCTGGATCAATCCTTCAGCGAAATCTGACATCTGCTGCGACAAAAAGTCTCGAGACATACCTCCATGGGCCAACCCCACTTTTACACCCTGCAGATAGCCCTTGCTTAACTCATCAAAAACGCGTTCGACAGATTTACGATCCGATTTGCCTTCGCTAATCTGAGGACATACTACATACGCTTGGTGCCCTTTTTCGATCTCCTGGCGCACCGTGTCGTAGGCAGCTCTGCGCTTGCTGTATTCTAAGAGCTGCGTCTTGACCCTGTTAGTACCATAGGGCAATTCGTCGATCACAGATATGTCAAGGTCCCCGTAAATCGTAAGAGCCAGAGATCTAGGGATTGGCGTAGCACTCATCACTAGGACATGAGGTGCCGTGGTTTCGTGCGACAAGTTCAGACGCTGTTTTACCCCAAATCTATGCTGCTCGTCAGTGACAATTAGTCCAAGATTGGCCCATCTGACATTTGGCTCCAGCATGGCGTGAGTACCAATTAGGACATCTGTGGATCCTTCCGCAATGCTCCCAAGAACTGCTTGCTTCTCAGAAGCAGAAATGCTCCCAGAGAGGAAGCCGATCCTAGCAAATCTGCCTGCAAGTTCCTGGATTGTTTTTAGGTGTTGCCTAGCCAAGACCTCTGTAGGGACCAGAAACGCACCTTGGTAGCCGTTACTCACAGCGGCTAGCAGCGCCCAAATGGCGACAACTGTTTTCCCGCTACCCACATCCCCCTGGATCAATCGGTTCATAGCCCGACCAGAGGAGAGATCTTTCTCAATGTCTTCGATTGTCTTTTCTTGTGCCGTAGTCAGGTGAAAGGGCAAAGAATCAACAAACTCCCGAGGAAGAGAGAAGTCTTTGAAACAAGATCTCGTACCTGTAGTCGCGTTCTCTTTCTTCATCATAAGAAGTGCCATTTGCTGCAAAAAAACCTCTCTGAAGGCAAACGTTCTACGGGCTTTGTACCACTTTTCCGCATGGGTAGGACAATGAATCTCGTTGTAGGCCTCCCTCTGGCCCATAAGCTGCTGTCTGGCAACAACGTCATCAGAAATCAGTTCCGTGACTAAATCAAGGTAGTCCGAGAGATTTTCCCTAATAATCCTGGATATGGTTGAGGAAGGAAGCTCGGCTTTGCAGTGATATATTGGGATGATTGGTCCTTTGGACCCTGTCTGTACGTTTTCTTGTATAAGAGGGTGAGCAATCTCCCAGCCCTCGCGACGCCATTCTACCTTTCCCGACGCGAAAACTTGCATCCCCCGACGCATTCTTCTGGCGAGATATGGCATGTTGTACCACACCAGATAGCAGATCCCTGTTCCGTCTGACATGCCCACACGCAAAACAGGCCCTCGCAGGCCCGGTATTGTCGTGGTTGTGATGATCTTCCCTGCTACACTCACTTCGTCGCCAGGCTTAAGATCAGCGATTCTCTTGGTTCGGGAAAAATCATCTATTCTGAACGGAAAGTAGTCGAAAAGATCCTTAACCGTCTCAATTCCCAACGAATGAAACTCTTTGGCCCTCTTCGGGCCTACCCCTTTGAGATATCTGATATCCTGCGTTAACGATATCCCTTTCTCCATTACTCCACCGACACAATGTAGTAGTATAAAGATTGTCCGCCAGAATGCACCTCTACATCGCAAGCGTCGCCAAAACCATCTGCTAACATCTCATAAACTTCCCTAGACGTGCTTTCATCAACGTCTTGTCCGTAGTATACAGTTATCACGGAATCGTCTTCCCGCACCATCTTGGCCATGAGCGCCTCAAGCACTTCCTGGGGATCGTTCCCTACTACCTCTACCTTGCCGTCTGCTAGGCCAATTATGTCACCCTTTTTGAATACGTGTTTTCCGAATTTGCCGTTCCGCGCGGCAAATGTAACCTCACCAGTCTTAACACTGCGAATTGCTTTTCCCGCTTTGCGCAGATTATACTCCATATCTTCATCTAGATTGAGCGACAAAAGAGCAGATATCCCCTGCGGCACAGTTTTGGAGGGCACAATGTACATTCTCCGACCAGTAAGTCTCTTAGCCTGTTTCGCTGCTAAGAAGATATTTGAATTATTGGGCAAAAATATCACCTTGTTTGTACCCAATGAGTTTACTGCCGCGGCTACGTCGCTTGTTGACGGATTCATTGTAAGGCCGCCATCCATCACCAGATCGCATCCGAGGTTCTTCATTATAGCCTTGAGCCCGTCGCCGGTTGCCACGGAGATTACGCCTATGTTTTTCGCAGCGCTCAGTGGCAAACTGCCCAGTCTATCCTGCGCATTTACAGTCTTTGCGGCATCTCTAAGCTTAAGGGCCGCTTTAGATTGTTCAATCATATTGTCGATTGTAACTTCAGCGATCTGCCCATATTGCCTACACACACCTATTACTCGTTCGGGTGCCTCAGTGTGAATGTGAACTCTCACAACGTCGCCTGAGCCCACAACGAGCATAGAATCTCCCAAGGGATCAAGTGCCTGCCTTATATCCTGAATCGAAAGACCATCTCCGAGAATCAAGAGTTGAGTGTCGTAAGGATTCTGAATACTAACAATGTCTTCTTCATGAACAACTGGGGTAGATACGCTCGGGGCAACCTCTTGTAACACATCGTGTTGAATAGACTGCTCCTTCTCATACCATGCAAGAGCTCCTTCAACAATGTAAACAAGGCCTTGGCCACCCGCGTCTACAACACCCGCCTCTTTCAGTACAGGAAGCAATTCGGGAGTGCCCTGTAAGACCTCTTTGCCTCTAAAAACACATTCCCTGAGAAGCTGTTCGATAGTCACATCGCCAACCATTGTCTGGGTCAACGCCGCGTCTCTCATTCCCCGCAATACGGTGAGAATCGTTCCCTCCACAGGCTTCATGACAGCTTTGTACGCAGTTACAACGGCTTCTTCGATGGCGAGCGCGATATCTTCGGGCCCTGCACAATCTTTGTCTGCAAATCCTTTGGCAATGCCTCTTAGAATCTGCGATAGAATAACCCCCGAATTTCCGCGCGCTCCCATGAGCGCTCCTCTGCTCGCAATTTCTGAAGCCTCACACAGTGCAATCGCAGATTTCCCGTTGAGGCTTTCAACAGCAGAACACAAGGTGAGGTACATATTTGTTCCTGTATCTCCGTCTGGTACCGGAAAAACGTTTAAGGCATCCACTTCTTCTTTTCTATGGTACAAATAGTCTTTCGCGTGGGCAAGTATGTGTATAAACAAATCGCCATTCATATATAGCTCGGTCATTTTCTAATTCTCCGCATCCTGAAACCTTAGGCTCTCTACGTTGACTGTTACTCGCTTGACCTCTAGGCCTGTGTAATTTTCTAGAGTGTAACGAACCTTCTCTGCAACCATCCTAGCGACTTCGGGGATCTTGACCCCGTAACCAAGTATGACCGAAACAGCGACATATAGATCATCGCCGTCAATAGATACAGTCACACCCTTTGATAGGTTCTCTTTACCCAGAAGTTCAGATAGCCCGTCAGTCATCTTGCGACCTGCCATTCCCACTACCCCATAGCACTCAGTTGCAGCCGCCCCGGCGATGGTCGCAATAGCTTCTTCCGACAGAGCCATCTTACCAATATCTGTCCTAATCTCTTTTCCTACCACAGGTTACACTCCAATTCTGTCTTTCACGGCACAAAGTGTACAATACAATAGTACGTACATAAGAAAATTTGTAAAGACTGAATGCTTCCTAGATAGCACATTTAACCGCCGGAGAAACTATTCAACAAAGAATATCGCTTCTCCTGCCTCAAGTTGTGTGCTAAAATAAGCAGGCTACTAGGTTTGAGGAGGTTAGAATCATATGCCCAAGTGTGAGATCTGTGGTAAAACGAGAGCGGTTGGCCACCGCGTCAGCCATTCCAACATAAAGACGAAGAGAGACTGGTCCCCCAATGTTCAGCGCGTCCGTGTAGTAGTTGGAAATACGCAAAAGAGGATGTGGGTGTGCACCAGGTGTCTCCGCAGCGGAAAGGTACAACGTGCTACTAGATAGGCTTTTGGTCTCAAGTTAGAATAACACCTCTCGTGTCTTTGATTTGCGGGAGGTGTTATTAATTCTATCGTGTCCTGTAAGTCAACCCTGTTATCAGCATTCACCTGGGCCGAGTCTTTTCAGACTTCTTATGGCACCGGGTATATCATCGCTCGAAAAAATGTAACTGCCTGATACCAGGATATCAGCCCCCTCTTCAATCACCCGGCTCGAATTGTCCGCAGTTATGCCGCCATCAACTTCGATTTCAATACGCAGACCACTCTCATCAATTAGGTGCCGGATTTTTTGGATTTTTGGGAGCATTGCGGGAATGAACGACTGACCTCCCAATCCCGGATTTACGGTCATAACAAGTACCATATCCACTTCATCAAGAATATATGGCAAGAAATCGGGAGAAGTTGAAGGGTTAAGCGCTACCCCGCTTCTGCAACCCCTATCCCGTATTTCCCTTAGCAACCTATGCAAATGAGGAGTCGCTTCAGCATGAATTGTTACGTATTCTGCATACTCGCAGAACCAACTGAGTGCAGAATCTGGGTTGGACACCATAAGGTGAACATCGAGAGGCAATCCTATTTTGTACAAGTTTCTCGCAATGTCTGGCCCGAAAGTCAGATTAGGTACAAAATGTCCGTCCATTATGTCAAGGTGCAAGAGATCGGCTCCTGCGTCTTTGACTCTAGCTACATCCCGTCCCATCTCCAGCGCGTCTGCGGATAGAAGTGACGGAGCTACTTTGACGCTCTTTATCTTGCTCTCAAGACCCGAATGACCCATCATGAGTATCTCCTTTTCTCAGTTGCTTCTTCTAGCAACTTGAGGTAACTTTCGTAGCGCCTAGGAGAAATCGCGCCCTCTGAAAGTGCGTCTCTTACGCGGCACCTTTCCTCTGTTTTGTGAAGGCACCTTGGAAAATGACACAAATCTGCGTATTTTTTGATCTCAGGGAACAAAAGGCCAAGTTCATGGGGTTCAACCGGCACAAGATCCATCCGCGAAAACCCCGGCGTGTCTGCAACGTAGCCGTGATCGCCTATAGGAAAGAGTCTTACCCATTTTGTGGTATGCCTGCCGCGACCGACTTGCGATAGGTTGCCTACTAGCAGATCTGCTCCTAGAAGCGAAGAGATGATTTTCGATTTACCTACGCCGCTTTCGCCGGCAAAAACCGATACTTTTCCGTCAAGAATCCCGCCTAGTTCGCTCAAACCATAACCTGTGAGAGCTGAGGTGACAACACATTCGTATCCAGCCATGGAATATACATCCACGATCTCAGCTATCTGCTCAGGATCCTCTATATCCTGCTTGTTGACACAGATCACCCCGCGGACGCCCTCGTACTCCATTTGAACCAGGACCCTATCAATATACAAATATCTAGCCGGAGGCTTAGTAACAGCTGTCACCAAAACACCTTGTTCAACATTGGCTACGGGCGGCCTCACTAAGAGATTAGTGCGTCTATGTATTTCTTCGATCACATAGAGGCCCTCGACATAGGATACTGTCACTATGTCCCCGGCATAGACTTGAGATTCGGAGATCTTCAAACGGCCTCTCATTACACATGAAACCAGTCTATCCCCCAAATCTACATCACATGCGGCCGAATGTACGCTTAGCACTCTACCAATCAAAGGTTGATTAGCACCTCTTTCTAAGGTTTGATTACCTCCTCATACGAAAACTTATCGTCGAAATATACCTTGACTAGAGCCGCGCTACCCTTGTATTCAAATGTAACACTTATGACTTCATCAGGAGCCTCATCCTTCTCATAGCAGACGGACTCTCCCCGCATATCCAATACCACTACCTTTACGCGCACTGGACCATCCTTTTTTGGAACTCTGATTTGTGTTGTATGTGACCGCATTGGTTCCTCAGGCCCGATCGAAATCGTGACATTGACCTTGCTGTGAGCTAAAACTTCTGTGCCTTCGATTGGATCTTGAGCCATAACAGTGCCATAGGCTAGGTTGGTGTGAACCTCGGCCACTTCACCTAGCTCCAAGGAATGGTCGGCAAGAGTACTTTCTGCCTTGTCTAATAACAATCCTATTAGACGCGGAACAACTGTTTTTTCTTCTTCAGGACCCTTCGATACTGAAAGATCAACCCGTGTGCCTATAGATACTGAAGTATTCGCCCGCGGGTTCTGTGAAATCACATGGTCCTCAGGCACCGTATCGCTGAAAACACGATCTACATTCCCAAGCTGCAGGTTCCTGTTTTCAAGCTCCAGCTGCGCCTCTCTGAGGGTCAATTCACGCACATCAGGAACACTTACCAATGATTCTCCTTTGGACAGTACATAATAGACTTCTCGGCCCTTTTTCACCTTTTCTCCACCTAGCGGGCTTTGAGATATCACAGTATTTGCCGGCACATCCGGGTCATATTTCTCTGCGGAAAGCCTTGGGACCAGTCCGCGTTCAACCAACATCTCCTGGGCTTGAACTTGGTTCTTTCCAACGATGTCTGGTACTTCGACAACAGGTACAGACATCCAATTGTTGAAAGCGTAGATAAAATAACCCCCCACGCCCAACCCAACCAGAACCACTATTCCAAGCAGCTTCAGAGCTTTGCTCGACGACTTTTTCTTTTGCCGCGACACTCTTTCATCACCCTTTGGTATCGGTTCCGCGTGTGGACTTACATTAACATACGAACTCAATCGCCGCATTGCTGCTAGCATCTCTTGAGCAGACTGGAATCTGTCCTCCGGATCTTTCGCAAGCGCCTTTGTAATCAACATCTCCAGTTCTATGGGGATTTCTGGCCGTTTCTCGCGAACTGAAGGGATCCTACCTTCAACGTGCTGAAGCGCCACAGCTACAGCCGTGTCACCAGTATACGGCACTTGACCTGTAAGCATCTCGTAAAGAACAATTCCTAGGGAATAAAGATCCGAGGCAGCCGAAACAACCCCGTTTCTTACTTGCTCAGGCGAAAGATACGAAGCCGAGCCAACTACCATGCTCTTTCCTGTATTGGACGCCGCTCCTAAAGCTCTTGCAATACCAAAATCAGCCACTTTTACCTGTCCGGTTCTGGTTATTAGGATGTTCTGCGGTTTCACGTCCCTGTGGATAATACCGCTAGCATGGGCGTGAGCAAGACCTGAACATATTTGAGCTGCTATGCTTAGGGCTTCATCAACTGGTAGACTACCTGTTTCGTTGAGTATGTCGCGTAGAGTTCTGCCCTCAACTAACTCCATAACAATAAAATGCAGACCTCGGTCCTGCCCTACGTCGTATATGCTCACAATATTGGCGTGCGATAGCGATGCGGCAGCCTTTGCTTCCTGCCTGAATCTTTGTACAAAATCCTCATCCTCGCTCATCTCTGGTCGCAGAATCTTGAGAGCTACGTATCTATCTAGGACTTTGTCCTTAGCTTTCCAAACAACCCCCATGCCGCCGCTGCCTATTCTCTCCACGATCTCATAGCGACCGGCGATCATCTTGCCAAGCATATCATCGGTTGAACTCATTCTGCTTCACCTCTGGTGGACACTGATTGATCTGGGATGTCTGGCCAAAGCAGAATCACTGTCACATTATCATAACCGCCACGGTTGTTCGCAAGACCCACAAGCTCGCTTGCAACGTTCATATAGTCATAATCTAGGACTGTCTGGCGGATTTCTTCTGCAGAAACAAGACTTGTAAGCCCATCTGTGCACAAGACTATTACATCATCGGGTAGCAGTATCTCTTCGTAAAGAGACAGCTCAAGTGATATCTGAGTTCCCAAAGCTGCGGTAAGCATGTTTCTATTTGGATGGTTCATGGCGTCTTCCTCTGTTATGGCGCCTTTCCTCAGAAGCTCGCCGGACACCGAGTGATCATCGGTGATGCGTCTTATCTGCCCGAAGGAGACAATATACGCCCGACTGTCCCCAACATGACTTATGAAGGCTTTTGTTTCATCTTGGTATACCAAAACGCAGGTAAGAGTTGTACCCATACCTGTTATACTGCTGTCGGCGGTGCCTGCCTCAAAGACCCTTGTATTGGCATATATCATGGCTTCCGTCAGCAAATCCACAGGGTCTTCATCCCAAGAAGACTGCGAGAAGAAATCTTTTACAGACTCAACAGCCAAACTGGAGGCTATCTGTCCGCCTTCTCTGCCTCCAATACCATCTGCGACCATAGCCAGCCATGCTTCTTTCCCGTCTTTGCGAGCAAAACGGTCAACTGACCACGAATCTTGATTCTCAGACCTTACGAGTCCCTGGGATGAGCTAGCAGTCCACCTCAAGGTCTTTGATCCCTCCTGCTACCTAACTTTTTGCTCTCCGAAGCTGCCCGCAGGCACCTTTTACTTCAACACCTAGTCTGCGACGTACTGTAACCTTTACATGGTTTCTTTCAAGAATTCTCCTAAAATTGTCTGTCTGACCTTTTTCGGTCACCTGGTAGTCTACTCCCGGCACAGGGTTCCATCGGATAAGGTTCACGAGACAATCCAAGTCGCTTAAAAGATGCGCCAGCGCTAACGCATCCTCACCAGAATCGTTTACGCCCCTAAGTAGCATATACTCAAAAGTTACTCTTTGCCCCGTAACTTTTGCAAAATACCTCACGGCACTCATTACCTCGTTGAGCGGATATACCTCATTTACAGGAATTAGCCTGTCTCTCGTAGGATTTGACGATGCATGAAGCGAAACTGCCAACCGAACACCATTTGAATCGTGGGCAAACCTACGTATTGCAGCCGGAATACCTACAGTAGATATTGTAATCCTCCGAGACGACATATCGTATGTACGCGGTTCAGACAGTAGCGCTATCGCGTCCATGACGTTATCGTAATTGAAGAAAGGCTCCCCTGTTCCCATGAAAACTACCCTGCCTATGCGCTCGTGGGTGTTGCGGCACATTCCGAGGAGTTGATCGATAATTTCGCCTCTAGTCAAATTCCTGTCGAAACCTAGTTTCCCCGAAGCACAGAAACTGCACCCAACTGGGCAACCTACCTGCGTTGAAAGACACCCTGTAGTCCCGTACTTGTAAGTAAGCAACACTGACTCGCAAACCGGTGATCCATCAATGCCCCACAAGTAGCGTCTGGATTCTTCGGACCGCTCTGAGTAACATGCCAGCATAGACAGTGCATGTAGATCCGTGTTACAAGCCATATAGGTCCTTAGGTCTTTTGGAAGATCTGTCATCTCGTCATAAGACGATGCGTATTTTTTGAAGATCCAACCAATCAACTGTTCTGCCCTATATGATTGAAAACCCTGATCGGTTATCATTTTTTCTATCTGAACCAGAGATAGGTCCAAAACATGAGGCTTTTCCACCTAAATATCACATCCCCGTTGCTCATAACTTTCTATGTATAAGGGCGCACTATGTGCCTCAGAACAAGTCTTGCGCCCCTTGGCAATAAAAAAACCGTCTGTCTGATGGACATGCGGTAGTACATAAACGTAACCGCGTTCCCGACCGCATTCCTGCGCACTCTGGAGAGACCCCGAACCTTGCATGAATCGCTCAGGTAACGTCAGCGCTTCCATCGTACGGCTATTCTTTTCAAGAAACTCACACCACACGCCTTCGTTTTCCTCTGAAGTCAAAGTGCAAGTGCTGTACACGACAAAACCCCCGGGCTTAAGAAAACGTACTGCTGTTTCAAGAATCTGTTTCTGCAGTTCTGCAAGCCTCTTTATGTCAGACTCATGTCTCTGCCATTTAATATCCGGATTCTTGCCTATTGTGCCTAAACCCGAGCACGGAGCATCTACCAAGATTCTGTCATAAAGAATAGGCAGTCCTTCACGCCTGAAGGTAGCCAAAACTTCATCTTCTTTGGTGGCATCCAAAACACAGGCAGAAACGTTATCAAGGCCAAGACGACGTCGAGATTCCACTATCATGCACACCCGCTGCAAGGATATGTCCGATGCCACTACCATCCCGTCTGGTGACACCATTTCTGCAAGCTGGGTAGATTTTCCTCCAGGAGCTGCACACACGTCCCAAACTAAGTCACCGGGTTGGGCTTCAAGGGCCAAAGCTGGCAACATCGCAGCTTCATCCTGCACTACAAATAGACCTTCATGATATCCTGGAAATTGATCAACACAACGCCCTTTCTTCACTTTGATTGAGAACGGCAGGCTCCCCGGTTCTGCGTGGTAACCCTCTTCGACAAGCAAGCCAAGCAGTGTGTCCCTATCAGTCTTGGTTGTGTTAACACGAAGCGTAAGTGGCGGAGGTGTATTCTGAGCCTTAAGCAAGGCAAGAGTGTTCGCAAACCCGAAAGAATCACTATACCGTCTTACTATCCAGTCCGGGTAGGAATATCTTAATCCTGCGTACTCGGAAGGGCGCACGTCAATCGATGGCAATTCGATGTGGCCAACGTTTCTTGCTACACTTCTGAGCACACCGTTTACGAAACTCTTCTCTCCTTTGTCTCTCATGCATCGCACTACTGAATCTACTGCAGCGTATGAAGGTATGCCCATAAAGACCAATTGATAAACACCGAGCCTGAGAGCGTTCATGACTCTGCTAGATATCCTTGCGCTCGGCCTTGCACAAAACATTGAAACATAGTAGTCTAACAACCGTTCCCATCGCTGTACCCCATTAACTAATTCCTTGAGCAATGCCCTGTCTCGCTCATCTGGCAACTCAATCTCATCCAAACCGCCAGGAAAAGAGCCTCGATTCTCAAGGAACTGTAGCGCAACGCCCCTAGTGTCTTTGGGCAACCTCAGTCACGCCTTCCACGCAGCAGAAAAAGACGCATGAATTGTGCTAATGCCATTGCAGTAGCTGCGACATACGTAAGCGCTGCGGCATTTAGCATATTGCCAACCGCAACTGATTCCTGCCCCGCTACAAAGCCAAGTCCCTCCAGCATGTTAATCGCACGTTTTGAAGCATCGTACTCAACAGGCAAAGTCACTATCTGGAAGATGACGGCGCCTAGGAAGAACAAAAGTCCCAGGTCCATAAGAAACCCTGATTGGGTTATCAGTCCTATCAAGAAAAGTGGGAATGCAGCATTTGATACTAGCTGAACTACGGGCACGAGGCCGTTTCTTATTGCGAGCGGAGCGTACCCAACTGCATGTTGTACAGCGTGCCCCACCTCATGGGCGGCAATACCTAATGCTGCTACTGAACTGCTCTCGTAAACACCTGACGATAGCCTAAGAGTTTTGTCCCTAGGATCGTAATGGTCCGTAAGTTCTCCAGATATTCTCTCAATCTTGACGTCGCCAAGGCCAGACTCCTGCAAGAGTCTCGCGGCAACCTTATAGGCAGGCACACCTGCTTCCGAATTGACTTCAGAGTACCGCCTGTAAGCAGAACTGACTCTAGATTGAGCCCATAGAGCAAATACAAGAGCGGGCAATACAAAAATCAAGTATCCTATGTCCATGTCGATCCCTCCTTCATATAATATGCCATAGAATCTATTCCACAGATTGCGTTATTTATCTAAGTCGCCAAATCGGAAGGGCCCTTTCTGCCGACCTGCCAAGAAAGCTTTGGCTGACATCCGCCTCTTGCCTTCCGGTTGCACTTCTGTAACTGCTAGCAATCCTTCGCCACAGCGAACCAACAACTTAGATTCTTCGATTCCAATTATCGTACCCGGAGCTGAGTCTGAATCCTCTTTCTCATTTGAGTCAGCCAGTTCGATTTGCCATATCTTAATACGCTCGTCACCAAAGGTGGTAACTGCACCTGGAGCGGGCGAAAGCGCTCTTACTAAATTATGGATCTCTGTAGCAGGACGGGTCCAGTCGATCACATCTTCGCCAGGCTTCAGATGAAAAGCAACGGTCTTCACCTTTTCATCTTGAGCAATACGCGGAGCTGAGCCTTCATAAATTGCGTGAATCGACTCGAGTAATGCATCCGCACCTACGACCGAAAGGCGTTTTTCAAGTGTGCCTAGAGTCTCGTCGGGCCCAACTGGAACAACTCTCTGAAGGCATATGTCACCGGAGTCCATGCCTTCGTCCATGTACATTATTGATACACCGACTTCGGTTTCTCCGGCCATAAGTTGCCTCTGAATGGGATTACCTCCTCTGTACTTAGGCAGCAAAGAAGGGTGCACATTTAGGCACGCATATTTCGGAATCTCGAGCACTTCCTTTGGCAGCTTCTGACCAAAAGCAACCACTGCTATAAAATCGGGCTGAACTTCCTTGATTGCCGAAACAACATCAGGACAGCTCATGTCCTCAGGTGTGATAACCTTGAGTCCAAGTTCGGTAGCTCTTTTCCTGACAGGGGTTGGCATTAGGATTCCAGTTCTGCCATACGGGCGATCTGGTTGAGTGACTACAAGTGGAACGCTAATCCCCGCCCGAATAAGGGCGTCCAATGATGGCAAAGAAAACTCTGGACTACCCATAAAAACACAGGTAAGACCGAGTTCCTTTTCATTCCCTTCCTCGGTATTTTCTTCCTCCTCAATCTCGGTTATAGATATCGCTTTGTCTACAAACATAATACCATCTAGATGGTCTATCTCGTGACACAAAGCCCTGGCAAGGAGGCCCTCTCCTTCAACCCATGTAGTCCGACCGTCTCTATCCAATGCCTTGACAAGCACCCGCACAGGTCTTTCCACTTCTCCAACAAAACCAGGCCAACTCAGACATCCTTCCCACTGGACTTCTTTCTCATCGGATTCAGACACTATCTCGGGATTCACCAAGAAGTACGGTCCCTCCCCTACATCCAAGACTACAAGCCGCTTTGAGACGCCTACCTGTGGAGCAGCCAATCCAACTCCCGACGCTGCTCTCATGCTATCGAGCATGTCATCGAGTGTTTTCTTGACGCTGTTATTCACCCTAGGAACGGGTTTCGCTCTTTTTCTAAGTACAGGGTCATCAAAAGTACGTATTTCGATATTACCCAATAGTATCACCCTTGAACTTTGTATACGCTTGTCAACTTATCTGGTAATGGTATCTGTGCGATAGACTTAATCTAGCTTAAGCTACAGAGTCAGGAATCTCGCGCACGTTCACCCTTTTTCTAATTATACAGTAAGGCAGACGCTTTGAGAAACAAACAGATGGGGCCATGCAGTACTCAGGTCACGTTCAGAACGCGCCGAAAGGTTCTTCGAGGTCTACATATATCTTCACCTGTAGGGACGTAACAATAGGCAAAGATGTCTTCACAGCTTCGGTCGCGCAGTTTCTGACCGGCGACTTCACCATTATGTGCCATCTGTACTGCCCTCGCACCTTAACCTTGGGAGCAGGGCTGGGGCCTAAAACAGTGATTTTGTCTGACTTGCTGTCGATTTCGGCAGCCAATAGTTCAGACGCCTCAATGACTTTTTCCTCGGACTTTCCTGCAACAGTGATCCTCATGATGAATCCGAAAGGAGGGTATTGCAGGGATTTTCTGTTCTGTGTCTCTATAGCATAGAAAAACTCTGGATCCAACACTCCCTTTATGGCATGGTGCCCTGGGTTTAGTGTCTGAATGATGAAGCGCTTCGTGCTTTCTGTGTAAGTGGATCTTTCGTTACCGTTCAAAATGCCAAGCAGTTTCATGAGCAGCCTAAAGACCTCTTCTGGCGCTAGATAGTCCGGGAGATTCAACATGTTGTCGGCAGATAAAACACCCAAAACGCTCACTTCAGGAATCTCTGAGACGCTGAAGATCATCTGGGTACATAGCAAACACGAAGGTCTCTGTGACTCAAATCCTCGAATGGCTTCGTCAATGGACGCTTTGGAGTCTTGGTCCACTTGGAAAACCGGAACCCTAGGGAATCGCTTGTTGAACTCGGAACGAGCTCGATCTATGCCATAACCAATCAGTTTCCAGTCAACACCTTGACACACCGGGCACTGAACCGGAGGAGCGTGCCTATACCCACAAGTATGGCACACAAGCTCGCTTTCTTTCGAGTGATACGCCATGGGCACTGAGCACCTAGGACACAAGATAACATTTCCGCATTCGGTACATGCAAGACTAGATGCGGTGCCTCGTCTGTTTAGGAATAGAAGACCTCTCTCCTCGGAAGCAAACGCATCTGCCAGTGCAAGGTGCAGTTCTTTGCTTATAAGAACTCTTTTTTTGCTTCCCAAAAGACTGACTATCTTCGAATCCACCTTATCGCTCATAGGGAACCCTTCCATAAAGCCGCAAAACCCGCCTTCCGATAGACCGACGTTCGCGACTACAGAGGGCACATATGAGCCCAAGATGACGGAACAATTCTCATATTTGCCACGTAATCTCGCAACCGTTCTCCCGTTGTACTTGGGATACTCTTCTGCTTTGTAATGCAGTGATTCTTCATCATCGACAATGACGAGCCCTAGATCCCTTATGGGATTGAAAACTGCAGATCTCGTACCCACCACAATCCGTTTCTTGCCATCTTTTACATCGAGCCACTGCTTTTTTCTCGAAGCAGTGGTCATATCGGAGTGTGTTACAGCAATGGTCTCTTTACCGTAAATGGGCTCCAATCTTTCCTCGAAATCATGGGCTTTGTTGATCTCAGGTACAAGTACCAGCACGTTGGAACCAGAACTGATGGTTTTGTCGATTGCATCAACGTACGTCTTCCATCTAAACGAATCTGAACCTTGAACGAAGCACTCACGATTGGCCGAATCAAGTTTTCGCGGTTTTTCAAAGACGTAGAAGGCATTATCCTCTCGTACGCCTAATGCTGGCGGTTGTTCCTTCGTTAAAGCAGTTTTCTTGACCTGAGGCGGCCACAAGTAGCCCCAAAAGGACGAAATAGCAGCTAAGTAGTAATCTCTCAGCAGGAGACCAAAATCTAGAAGGTGCTTCGGCGGCAGGAAATTGATATCATACACAGCTATGATATCTTTCAGGTCAATTTCGGGCACAGTAGCAGGACGACCAACGACATACCCGTCCACATTTCTCCGACCAAATGGAACATAGACTTTGGCACCGTAGGGTAGGAAACAATCTTGCGGCACTTTGTAGGTAAATGTCTTATCGCCCATCGTCGGAACATCTACCACAATATCTACGCAGTTGACGAGATCCACATCAATTCCTTCGTTCGTCAAGGATGGTCTTCACCTGGTCAATAATAGCCATGGCGACTTCAAATTTGGATGAGGGACCCACATCTAGATGCGTGCCATCAGGCATTATTATCGTAACAGCATTGGTATCAGCACCAAAAGCCCTGTCTGGCAGTCCGACTTGATTGGCACAGATAAAGTCGAGGCTCTTCTTGGTGATCTTGGCCATCGCGTTTTCCAAAATGTTATCTGTCTCAGCAGCAAAACCTACCAGAATCCTTGACCCTTTACTTTCTCCTAAGGTTTTCAAAATGTCTACAGTTTCGGCAAAAGAAAGATGCAGCAGGTCTCCTTGCTTCTTGATCTTTTCTCCGCTGAATCCAACGGGCTTAAAGTCCTCCGGAGCGGCACAGCCGATAACGACCTGCACTTCAGGATATACCTCAAGACAGGCATCCAACATCTCTTCGGTTGTCTCCACCTTCTTCAATATGACTCCAGAAGGCGGCTCAAGTTGGCTGGGCCCTGACACCAAGTAAACCTTGGCTCCTCTTTTTGCGGCTGCCTCAGCTACCGAGTAGCCCATTTTCCCTGTCGACGGATTGGAAATATACCTTACGGGATCGATCCATTCCCTGGTCGGACCGGCAGTTACAAGGAAAGTGACACCTGTGAGGTCTTTTTGAAACGAGAGGACACTCACTATTTTTTGGACGATCTTCTCGGGATCAGGTAATCTACCCTTTCCGGTAGCCCCTGACGCCAGTCGGCCGTATTCCGGTTCCAGGATCTCATAGCCTAATCGTCTGAGTCTGGAGATGTTTTCTTGGACTATCTTGTTCTCGTACATGTTATGGTTCATGGCCGGACATATCAGCCTAGGGCAAGTACAAGCCATAATTGTAGTAGTTAGAAAATCATCGGCTATGCCGTTGGCTATCTTGCCTATGCAGTTTGCCGTAGCCGGACACAGAACAAACAGATCTGCCATTTCTGCCAGAGCCACATGTTCAACATTCCACTGTCTAGGCTCTTCAAACATATGTACAATTACAGGTTGAGCAGAAATGGTTCTAAAGGTAAGCGGTGCAACTAACTTAGTCGCGTTTTCGGTCATTACTACGTGAGTTTCGGCACCGAGTTTTCTGAGTCTTGACACAACATCTACGGCCTTGTACGCAGCTATGCCACCTGATACGCCTACTATTATGTTTTTTCCTGAAAGCATGTTATCACTTGCACCCCGAATCTGTTCCGAAGTTGGGAAACCTGAGGCGCCCCCAAAAAAGGCGCCCCAGATACATCAATAATATTACATTTATGCCGTATGCTTACGTGGAACACGGCGGACCACAACTTCGCCTTTGGCTATTTCTTCAATAGCAATAGTAACCGGCTTATGCGGACCCAAGAATCCGCTTTCTTTTCTATCTAGTATTTGCCTGGCTCTTTTCGCAATTCCAACTACCAAATAGTACTTAGACCCAGTCTTGAGAATTAGGTCCCGCAGGGTTGGGGTTGTCATCTATTGACCTCCTCTGGCTTTCACAAGGGTAATCTCCATGAGCAATTCTTTCCCCCAGGATGATTGCAGATAGCCTATCTTTAGCTCTTTCCATATCTGTATTGATGATAACATAATCAAAGTCACTTAGGTCTGCAATTTCCCTGCGAGCACTGTCGAACCTCATAGCCATTTCAGATTCTTCTTCAGTACCTCTTGACTCAATTCGCCTCTTGAGTTCTTCCATCGACGGTGGGAGGATAAATATAAAGATCCCATCTGGGTACACTTTTCTCAGAGTTCTGGCACCCTGAACATCTTTCTCAAGTATTATGAGAGATCCTTCGGCAATGGCTTTTTCAACATCCTGTCTAGGTGTTGCATAGTAATTGCCATATACTTCTGCCCATTCGACAAATTCATCGTTTTCTCTTCTCCTAAAAAACTCAGGCATAGAGACGAAAGTGTAATCAACCCCATCTACCTCACCCGGACGAGGCTGCCTGGTAGTAATGGATGGACAAAACTTGATCTCCGAATGCTCACTCAATAATGCGCGCCGTAAAGTACCCTTCCCACATCCCGAAGGAGCTGTAATAACAAACAGCAAACCCTTTTTCATTTTCGATGAGACTGCCTTTCAATCAGTAGTAGACACTTCTATGAATCCTGGAAGTGCGCCAGAAGAGCCTCTCTCTGCCGCTTGCCAAGTCCTTGAACACGTCTTGATTCGTTAATGCCTATTTCAGACATTATCTTCCCAGCCTTCACCTTTCC
The DNA here is from genome assembly GCA_018052455.1 of Candidatus Fermentithermobacillaceae bacterium. Lineage (GTDB taxonomy): Bacteria > Bacillota > Sulfobacillia > Fermentithermobacillales > Fermentithermobacillaceae > UBA3907. The sequence continues at coordinate 313,757 of JAGPNE010000001.1, forward strand.
AACTCTTGGTAAAGACTCCAAGAGATATGAGACCTTCATCCTGGACACCACTGGATCATCGCGGTCGAGAACCTCTTCGAGCTTGATCTCTCCCTTTTTGAGTTGTTCCCGAAGATCCGCTCTTGCCTTACGCATGTCCTGAGCCTTCTCGAGCGCCTTCATTCTTTCTTCCTGAGTCAAACTTGGGAGCGCCATTCTATTCCCTCCTTAAGGTATTGCTGCTAAATTATAGCAGCTGTTAGTTTTACCGAGCGATAACTGCTTTTCTTGGGCGTTATTCGCTCTTGCTGCTAAAATTCCTCTTTTAGCGCTTGTTTTTCGCAGACAAATTCGTATTCTAACGGCTCTGTAGTCAGGTGACCAAAATACTGGAAACAAAGAGCTAAGAAACAGCCCCACAAGAGAGCAGCACGAACACCAAGGCTTACCTTTTGTTTCTCTCAAAAAGTTTTGCTGCAACAATGAAAGAAACAAGAGCTAGGAAATTGAAAGCTCCAGCCATGAAGAAACTAACATCGAAACTACCTATTGCCTCCGCTAGATACCCTGTCACAGCTGGTGCTACCGCCATTGCAAGGGCACCGGCAAAGTTGAAAAGAGCTAACATAGTGCTTCGAGATTCAGGTGGTGAGCTCTCGCTCACGTAGTTAATCAGGCCAGGGTCAATGACAAGTTTCCCAGTCGCACCATAAAGAGCAAGAAAAAGGACAAGCGTAAAGGTGCTATTCGACATAGGGATCGCCATAGTAGCAATTGCCGAAAGCGGCAAGCACATGTTAATCACAAGAGCCTTGCTGCCCAGTTTATCTGAAATGTATCCACCGAGAATCGTGGCGGGTGCCATGACAAACGGCATGACGACAGGTATGGTTGCCGAAAGACCGGGACTAAATCCTCTTATGGCCTCTAAGTAGTAGGGGAGCCAGGTCAGCATAAGATAGAATCCATACATACTAAGGAAATGTGTAACCGAAAACAACGTCAGAAACAAAGCCGACCTATTGTGAAACGGCTTAGGCTCGGTGCTTTCAACAAAATCTGATTTTCCGGCCCCTTTGGTTTCCCGAGGCGGCAGCTCGGGTTCGGGAACATACTTTTTTATTGCTAAGATAAAGACTACCGAGGCACATCCTAGAACTATGAAGGGAAGCCTCCAGCCCATCTTAGTATTTGAAAGAAGCCTTCCAAAGACCATCCCGAGTCCGGTGCCCAGAGCCGAGCCTGCAACCGAAGCGCTGTTCCCCAGTGCTTTTCGTTCCTCTGGAACGATCTTGCTAATAATTGTGAATTGACACGCAAAATATGTAGCTTGCCCAGCACCTGAAATCACTCGTGTCCAGAGAAACTGTTGGTGCGTAACGGCGAGCCCGCTCAGAAGCACAGCTAAAGATTGAAGACTGAAGCCTATTAGCAGCACCTTTTTCGATCCTAACCTGTCGGCCAGAAAACCAGTGGGAATCTGCAATATGGTGTAGGCGAGAAAGAAACTTGAACTCATTAGGCCTAGTGCTGACTCGGTCAGGGTCCAATAATCTGCTATGTCCTTCAAGGTAACAGACAAGACAGTTCTGGCAGCATAAAGGAGAAACCACCCTATCGACAGGATCAAGACGCTTCTTATCCAGTTGTTAGATTCCGAACGCAATTTAGGTTAACCCCCAAGGTAGCATATTAGGTCATACTAGACTATAATAGCACTTATACGGAAAAGAGGGCGCAGGTTTGTGCCTCACGCTCGATATTGGTTATTGGTCTATGCGCGAATTGCCGCAGTGTCTACGAAGAGGGGTATTACATTGCATTATCCAAACCACAGACGACGGATACTCTTGGCTCTAGCTGTTTGTACTCTTGTGTCGATCTTTACAGTCTCAGCAAAGGCAAATGCCCAGTCGGCCCTGGTATACCTGGATCCTGATGCTTACCCAAATATCTCGTTGAAGGTTGCTCCAGCAGAAGCACCGTATGCGAACGTCTTTCTTGACATGGCTCCAATAAATAGCCCGGTGAGACCTTACGTTGAAAACGGATGCACTATGGTACCCATAAGAGCGCTAGGAGAATCACTCGGAGCTCAGATTGGATGGGACTCAGTAAGCAAAGCAGCCACATATTCCAAGGGTGAAGTTAGTCTAATTGTCACCATTGGAACGCCTACTATTGAAACTGCTGGTGGTAGAACAATAGCTATGCCACAGCCTGCGGCTTTGGTTAACGGAACTACAATGGTGCCCCTGCGTCTTTTCAGCGAGATTCTGGGTTACAAAGTACTCTGGGATGCAAGTAGTCGTTCAGTCTACATAACTTCAACACCAGGGCCATTGGAACTATGGGGATTCTATGCGTTGGGATCTTCAACCTATTCAAGTTGGAAGGATTTATTTGGCACCGAGTATCCTTACACAAATTCTTCTGGTTTGGTCAAAAACACCCAAGGCATCTTTGCGGGGTGGTTTTTTGTGAATCAAGACGGAACGATAACATCTGACGAAAACCCAACTGGCTTTCAGAAACCTGATGGCTGGCCTTCGGTTATCCTTGAGTCGAAGCGGCAAGGTGTGAAACTGTTTTCAATGTACTTTGCCGACCAAGAGCACAGCAGTATATGCACGTTGCTCGAGGACCCTGTTTTGAGAAGCAAACTCGCCAAGGAGATTTCAGCTGCATCTTTCGAGTATGACGGGGTGCTAATAGACTTTGAGGAAATCGGTTTTGGTCGATCTGCAGCTGATTCAGACATGAGGAACTTTAACGCGTTCCTGGATGTACTCCATGCTTTTTTGGAAGGGAAATCTCTGGCCGTATCTGTGCCCCCTTTGAACGGCAGCTTCAAAGGCTATGATCACGCCCATATCGGCGAAATTGCCGATTCTATTGTGCTTATGGCCTATGGATATGAGGACAGGTCTATACCAACGTCGACTGCACCTTTTGACAAAGTTGACGAAGCGATAAGGCTAGAGATGGAGGTAGTTGATCCAGGTAAGATCATTCTTGGAGTTCCTGCATATGGGACTTTGTATGCTACGGATTCTGGAAAGACGTACCTTTTTTCGAAACCGCCGGCAAAAGATCTAGGGACCAAGCTTCCAGAATACTCGGCAGACGAGGCAACTGAAAGATCATTTGCCCCGGATAGCCTGTGCAATCACCTCAAATGGCAAGGACAGCAACTGGAGTACGAAGGTTTTTTGGAAGACGCAGCCAGTTTCAACGTCAGGATTAACATGGCAAAAAGATACGGAATAAAGGGCGTAGCAGTCTGGAGACTCGGGTTCGTTACGAAGACGGTTCTGGCGCTTCCATAAATCCGAATAGATGGAGCGCCAGAACCGACCCTATGATTCAAAATTGGTCGTAGAGCAGCCCTGCGAAGCACATAAGCGCAAATTGGATTCCAGGAACCAAAGAATCGATATAAAGAAACTCAGTGGTTTTGTGTCCGTTTTCTGATCGCTTAAAGCCCATTGTAACTGCAGGCCAGCCTCGTGACAAGGGAATATTAGAGTCTGTACTGCTATAACCAACGGTAAGGTCATAACCACACTCCTTGCCCAATTCCATAAGGCCCTGTATATAGGCACAGTCTACCGGAATCTCTCCTGTTGGCCGATCGCCTACAACTGCAATGGTATATTCGGTTCCAGTAGAAGAAGCTGCTTCTAAGAGACATTTCATTATTTCTTCTTCAAGTTCTACCAAGCATTTTGCGTCTACCGATCTCATATCCAACAACATGTGCGCATCCTGGGCAATCGAGTTCACCGAATGACCCCCTTGAACAACGCCTACATTGTAAGTCGTCCTTGGAGACTCGGGCACCTGAATCCGCGAAATATTCGCTATTGCCACCCCTATGCCGTAGATGGCGTTCGTGTTGCCGAAACTGCCCCAGCTATGTCCCCCTTGCCCCTTAAAGTCTACGCGGAGTCTCCTACTGCCAACCCCTCCATTTACGATATAACCCATCCCTCCGTCTATGTTCAGAAACACCACGTTTTCGGGATGGATTCGGAACCCACCGAAGTCATAGTTTTCTATGTTATCACAGAAAAATCGTGCCCCTTTGAGGTCTCCTAACCCTTCTTCTCCTACCGTAGATACAAGAACAACCGGATGTTCAAGAGGCAAGTGTTGCTTGAAGATCTTGCCCAGCAACAACATACATGCTAAAGAAGCTGAATTGTCACTAACGCCGGGCGCGGCAAGAATATTGCCATCTCTTTTCACAGTAAGATCTGTATCAAATGGAAAAACCGTGTCCATATGCGCCATACTTATAACGGTCTTTTTATGATCTTTTCCAGGGAAAAAGGCCAGCACGTTCCCAACCTCGTCCCTTGCAACGAAGGGGAAGCCCATGCTTCGCATCTTTTTCTCCAAGTATTCCGAACGCTGGTCCTCCTCATTGCTCGGCGCCGGAACCTGCGTAATTTCAGCAATGAGTTCAACATACTCCTCCTCACATGAACGCAGATAATCCAGCCCTTCCTTCACTACAGCCTTCTCTTGCAGAACCTCCGAGATCATCTCAATCCCTCCCATACTGACTATTCTACCATGTCGCAAGGGGTCGGTTCTCGTGCTTCTCCAATAGGCAACACTATTCCTCGAAAACAAAGCACGAGAACCGTTCCGGATGTATAATATGTTTGGCAGTCTTCGGGGCAGGGTGAAATTCCCGACCGGTGGTAATGCCGCTTCGCAAAAGGCGGACGAGCCCGACAGCCCCAGCGGTTGAGTCCGGTGAGATTCCGGCGCCGACAGTTATAGTCCGAATGGGAGGAGACTGGGGTACTTGTACTTTACCCACAGTTGCCTAAACTTTTTAACCCCCTGAAGTAGCCAGACTCAAACTTTCAAGTATCTAAGGGGGTTTTCCAATGGGAAAAAGTCATGATTCTCTAATCACATTGGTAGTCCTGGGTCTGGTAACTTCAATAGTATTAGTATCTACTATGTTTCTCAAGTTACCGACCGCAACAGGCTACGTTCACCTAGGAGACGGCGTGATTTTCGCCACCTCCCTTGCTCTCGGCCCACTTTACGGCATCGTTGCAGGCGCTTTAGGTTCGGCTCTTGCAGATATCTTTGGCGGGTACGTAGTCTGGGCGCCATGGACTCTGGTCATCAAAGGAGTGGCAGGTTTCATAGTGGCCAAGCTAGGCTACAATAAGGACAAAAAGAAACAGGTTTTCGCTATGGTGCTAGCATCAATTTGGATCATAGCAGGGTACGCGGCGGGAACCGCCGTGATTTATTCGCCCATGGCAATACTCCCTGAAGTAATGGGCAACGTGGTTCAAACAGGTTCGGGTGTACTAATTGGCGCAGTCTTGAGTCCTGTATTGGGCAAGATCATGTCAGAAACAAGCCTGAGCAGTAAAGTCGTGAAAGAACACTAACAAAAAGACACACGTTGTCCGGCAAAAACCTTACTTAGTGCCAAGGATGCCGGACAACGTGCTCACATTAGATGCCTACTATTCTGATGGTCTACCCTACTCTTTCAAACCTCGCAGTAAAGTGGCGGAGCACCGGTGCCTGGTGCACAATCCTAAGTCCCTTTACCGACGATGCGCGTTCTTTTATCGCCTTCATTGTCTTGGCCACATATTCCATGTGCCTGTCGGTATATACTCTTCTAGGTATTGCTAGGCGCACAAGTTCCATCTGAGGCCAAATATCTTCCCCGGTTTCAGAGTCTTTGTGCCCAAAAGCACAGCCACCCAGTTCGACTCCTCTAACTCCACCCTCTATGAACAATTCGACGGTCAGAGCCTGAGCCGGAAACTCATGCCTAGGGATATGCGGCAGCAAAGATTTTGCATCGACATATATCCCATGTCCTCCGCTAGGTCTTACGATCGGAATGTCACACGCGGTAAGAAGATCGCCTAGATAAGCTACCTGACCAATTCGGTCCTCCAGATAGCGCTCGTCAAGGACCTCTCTAAGACCTCTTGCCACAGCTTCGAGGTCTCTCCCAGCCAGCCCCCCGTAAGTCGCGAAACCCTCAAAAGGTATTTGCCACTCAATCGCCTTCTCGTAGTTGTCCTTATTGTTGAAAGCGATGAATCCGCCTATGTTGACCAGCGCGTCCTTTTTCGCGCTCATGGTGCAACCATCGCCATAGGAAAACATTTCTCTTACAATGTCTGCAATTGATTTATCTTCATACCCTGGTTCAAGTTTTTTAATAAAATATGCGTTCTCAGCAAATCTAGCTGCATCAAAGAACATGGGAATATGATACTTGTCTGCAATAGCCCGTACTCCCCTTATGTTCTCCATAGAGACAGGCTGCCCGCCATTGTTGTTGCAAGTTATAGTTACCAATATCAGCGCCGCTTTGTTTTTATCTCTCTCGATTTCTTCTTCTAACAAGTTGAGGTCAAAGTTCCCCTTGAAAGGTGCTTCTGCAGCAACATCGTAACCGATTTCCGCGAGACAATTCACAGGCTGTGCTCCTCGAAGAAGAATATGTCCCTCCGTCGTGTCGAAATGCATATTGCCCAGGACACGATCTCCGGGCTCCACAAAGATGTTCATGAGGATGTGTTCGGCACCCCTACCTTGATGTGTTGGCGCTACGTATTCGTAACCCATAACGTCTCTTACTGAATCTTTCAAGTGATAGTAGTTCCTGCTTCCTGCGTATGACTCGTCTCCCATCATCATACCCGCCCACTGATAGTCAGACATCGCTGCCGTACCGCTATCGGTAAGAAGGTCTATGTACACAGCGTCAGCAGGCAGGGAAAAGACATTGTACCCGGCCTCATTTATCAGTTGTTCACGCGTTGGCCTATCTACCAACTCTATTCTTTCAATCATCTTGATCCTATACGGTTCGGCATAGTCTTGGCGTTCTCTAAACATGCGATCACTCACTTTCAAGGCATTTTCACATATTGCACAACCTTCTGAACACGTCCTCAGCACTGGAGATAACATTATCTATGATTTCCTTACACGACTCCTCTTTGTGTACCATTGCAGCGACTTGTCCGGCCATCAAGGACCCATATTCTACGTCTCCATCGACAACTGCTCGCCTAAGCGCCCCGGCCCCTATCGCCTCTATCTGTCTCGGCGAAAGCCCTTTGGATTCTGCTTCCAAGAATTGCTTCGCAAGCTTATTGTTGAGCACTCGTACCGGATGCCCTGTACTTCTACCAGTTACCACTGTACTCCTGTCACGAGCCGCAATAATTGCTTTTTTGTAGTTAGGATGAACGCTGCACTCCTTTGCGCAGACAAAACGAGTTCCCATCTGTACGCCGCTCGCACCAAGAGCCAACGCCGCAACGAGGCCTCTTCCGTCATATATCCCCCCAGCGGCCACAACCGGAATTGACACCGCATCAACTATCTGAGGAACCAAAGGCATGGTTGCGATATCGCCTATGTGCCCCCCACATTCCATTCCCTCGGCAATCAGGGCATCTACACCTGTACGTTCGAGCCTCTTCGCAAGGTTTACCGATGCGACCACGGATAGTGTCCTTATTCCTGCGTCTTTGAATCTCGGTATGTGTATGCCCGGGTTACCTGCTCCCGTAATTACGACGGGCACTTTTTCTTCTATCACTAGATCGACAATATCCTCAGCCAACGGCGACAAAAGATACACATTGACGCCGAATGGTTTGTTCGTAAGCTCTCTTGTCTTATGGATTTCCTCCCTCACTACTTGGCGTGGAGCATTCCCTACACCTATGACTCCTAATCCGCCGGCCTCGCTTACGGCAGCTGCAAGTTTGCCTGTCGCTACCCACGCCATTCCACCTTGTATAATCGGATATTGAACATTCAAAAGATCACAAAGGACAGTCTTGATAGCCACCAATCTCCCTCCTATTAGGTGCAAAACGAAACATCGCTAGAGGTACATAATCACCATGCATACGGTCCTGCCGCATGTGTATGATACCATTCAGTATAGTCTACTTATTTTCTCTCAACACTTCCATTACAAAATACTCAGATGGGTCAGGTTGCCACCCGTTCTCTAGTAGTATGTTCTCAAACTGGTCGTCGCGAGATGGGTACAAACACGATATCGAAGGGACAAGTAGTTCTCTAGCCTTGGCACTAGCAAAATCCAGTGCTTTTTGAACATCGCCACCCAAAAAGCCCACATGCAAGCACAGATCTGCCTGGAATCTGGCACCCAAAGACACAAAAGTCCCGTCATCGGGATCTGCATACACTTTGCCCTCATTGAGCCATGAGCGCACAAGCGCTGGCGTCATCTCGTAGAAAGTTCGATTCATCACACAAAATCTGCCCCACGTAGTCCTTGCTTCCGTTAACAGCTTATCTGCCAAAAGATCATCTACTTCTAGCTGAGGCATTCCCATAAGATCGGCATTGGCATCTTGGTTTACATTGCACGAAGCTCCCCTGTAGGTAGCTGCAACTTGAAAACCGAACTTTTCAGCTAGTCCCCTGCTGGTCTGGTTTCTCACACCAGTGTACATGCGCATAACCGATACGTTCCTTGCTTCGGCGAGGTCGAAAAAACGTCTATAGAACTGCTTGCCCACCCCCTGGCCTTGAGCTTCAGGTATAACTCGAAGCGCCTCTAACCAGGCGGATCCGTCGTAAAGAATCGTGAGCTTACTTACGCCCACTAACTGTCCTTCCACCTCTGCAACGCACAACTCTCCAATATCGTCATGCACCCAGTGCTCAAACATGGTCCCCAAATATCTCAAATTGGGAGTAGCTCTTTCTTCAATTTGCATAACTCTAGCTTTATCCTCAATCCTGGCCCGTCTTAAGGTCGCTTGCATGATGAAACCCACCTTCTCTTCAGTATCCTGGTAGTCCAGCCGCCAGTTTGTAGAATGGAAACACTGACCTTAATCTACGATCTTAATTTCCACAGGAGTCCCCAGTTTCCTTCAGCATCTGGGATTCATATTGTTCCTCTGGTATGACCAAAAAACTGCTGCCCCCTTCTTGGGTCAAGGGAGCAGCGTCTAGAAATTCCTAAGCTGGGATATCAAACACTAGAACGTGAAGTCCATTCGGACTGTCGCAGTTACAGTTACCTCGCCCGGCTCTATAGGAGTCATGTCAGACTGATTTTCCGCGAACTTCGCTATCTCCCGCGTAGAAGACACATAGACCCACCCGTCAGACATATTGATGACATCCTTAATCGTCACTCCCGCGGCTTTAGCCATAACTTCCGCCTTATGTCGGGCGTTTTCCACTGCCTTAGCCAGAACCTGATCCTCGTACTTCTTGGAGTCAAGCACTCCGAAGGATATTCCGCCGACATTTGTAGCTCCTGCCTTTACAGTCACATCTATTATCTGCCCTATTTTCCCAAGGTCCTTGATCCTCACTGTAACCGTGTTGTTGCACCTATAACCCACCAATACTTGCTGACTGAAACGTACATTCTCCTGAGTCTCATATACTGGGTATAAGGAAAAGTTCGAGGTCTGAACGTCTTCTCTCGAAATTCCTTGTGCCAAGAGTTCCGATATGACTTTGTTCATGACCAAGGAGTTACTCGACTGAGCTTCTTGAGCTGTAAGTGCATTGGTTTCGACCCCAAAACTCACTCTAGCTACATCCGGTTTGACGTATATTGTGTATTCGCCAGTTACCGAAATCACTCTCTTGTCAACCTCCTCGGCTCTTACTTCCGGAGCATAGATGCCTTGAAATACGGAGAGACAAAGCACAATCACGACCGAAAGCGCGATCCTCCCAACTCTTTTGGTGTCTTTGATAAAAGACATCCCGGTTCATCTCCTTAGCATACTCATATTTGTGGATATCCCACATTCCGTATAGTCTGGCTTAAATGCTAACTCTTGTCTGTGCGTTCGCCTTTTTGACGTAGAGATCTGCGATATGTTCCAAAATGAGTAATCTTGACGCTTTTCTAACTATTCTTTCTTCCTCAGTTTGATGGAATCTGTCAAGAAAGATAGAATCTTGTGTAGCAGTAAGTGTGTCTGCAAATAGTAAGTGTTAGGTGAGGACCATATGGAGTTTATTGCGCCTCGGAAATTGGGAAGATGCGAGGTAGTCATCAAAAGATCAAGATTTATAGGACAAGCCGCGCCTTGCTTTTCAGAGGAAAAAGCCTTAGATTTTATCTCCCAAGTAAGGCAAGAGCATTCGGGAGCAACTCATAACGTCTACGCATATTCCGTAGGAATCAGCACTTTTGCGGAAAGAGCCTCAGACGATGGGGAGCCAAAAGGCACTGCAGGATATCCGGTGCTTGAAGTCATCAAGAAACGGGACTTGCGGAACGTGGTCGTGACCGTGACCAGATATTTTGGAGGAACCAAACTCGGTGCCGGAGGGCTAATACGCGCATACAGCAACACGGCTTCCTCAGCCCTTGACAATGCAGGTTTGGCCCTTTATAGGTACCATGATTTGGTTACCATAGTTGTTGATTACGAGAAGTTCGAGAGTGTGCACAGGGCTCTTGAAGGGTTGGGATGTCCGATAAGAAATATATCTTACACTGAAGAAGTCACAATTGCAGCTTTTGCTGCCCCTGAAGACATACACAATGTCAAAGCCCGTATACGAGAATTGACCTCAGACAAAGCACGAGTTGAAGTATCAGAAGGTACGTACCTGATAGTAGAAAACATGCAATAACTGCAATCGAAACGGGGCGGGGTATCGTTACTAAAGATCTATCCCGCAGATACGCTCGCCCCGTTTTCTTTCCGAAGACTAAACAACACTCTCTCTACCTGTTCTTAAACATGTCAAACGCCGGTACAACTTCGTCTGGAAGCGCAGTTGTGTAAGGCTTTCCGCCAGTTCTCTCGAAAAACTCTTCTTTGGCTTCATCAATAAGGGTTCTATCAGATATCAACATGAGGCCCGCCTGAGTCAATGTTCTTGCCGCGCTCAACATGCCTTCGTGACCTATGTTCATCCCCACCTGGGCCGTATATTGCCAGGAATGGCCAGGAGTCCCCAGCGCAACGCAAGCCGTGTTGAATTGCTCGGTCGGTGTGCACCAGCTTGCTTCCCCAACGTCTGTTGAACCCCTAGAATCAGACGGAGAGTCTGGACGTCCCAAGACTTCGTCATTTAAGACCTTGCCCTCTAATTTCGCCTTTTCCACAGCAGGCAGTTTTTCATCGTCAATCATTTCCTCAAACTTTTTCGGAAAAGTCTCTTCGATCTTCCGCGCAAATTCGACATCCTCTTCAGTAAACCTAGGTGCACCTGCTATATGCATAGCTTGTCTCAAAACATCCTGCAGGGCCTCGTTTGGAAGAACTTCGTGTACAGCTTCTAGCACTTGAACATCAAAACTCGTCTCGGTCATAATCGCTGCACCTTCCGCACACTTCAGAACCCGTTCGTAGATCTCTTCCAGCTGCTGCATCTTTGGGGCTCTAACATAGTACCAGACGGATGCAAGCGCCGGTACAACGTTCGGTTGAAGTCCACCGTTTGTAGTAACATAGTGAATCCTAGCCTGTTCAATTACATGTTCCCTAAGATAGTTGGCGCCTATATTCATGATCTCTACAGCATCGAGAGCACTCCTGCCAAGGTGAGGCGCGCCGCCTGCATGCGAAGCAATCCCGTGAAAAGTTACCACCATAGACTTGACAGCCAGCGAGCTACCACCCCGAACTATGTTCATCGAACCAGGATGCCAAGTCAAACAAATGTCAAGGTCCTGAAAATGGCCGTCTCTAGCCATAAATGCTTTTCCGCTGAAGTTCTCTTCAGCAGGACAACCAAAGTACTTGATTGTAGCATCGATCCCTCTACTCACAAGTTCTTCCTTAAGTGCGATTGCAGCTGCAGCACTCCCCACACCTAAGAGGTTGTGTCCACAACCGTGCCCGGAGCCTCCAGGAGTGACTTCCTCTCTTTTCCACGATACCTTCTGCGACACGCCCGGCAGAGCATCGTACTCCCCGAGAAACCCTATTGCAGGCGTGCCTTTCCCCCACCTAGCTACAAAGGCTGTTGGCATACCCGCTACACCGCTTTCAATGTCAAACCCATGCTCTTTCAGAAACTCCTCTAGTGCACTAGCCGACTGGTATTCGTGAAGACCAAGCTCGGCATATTGCCATATTTCATCGCTAAGATGCGCAATTGCTTCAGCGTTCTGGTCAATCCACGCGAAGCCCCTATCGGCTACAACGCCCAAGCGTTCCAAATTCACTTTGTCTGTCATTTGCACTCCTCATTCCTGACAATAGTCTGTAATCTGTCTTTCATGTGCGGCGTCAGAAAGCAATTGTCCGGAACACTTTCTTCGACTTCTAGTCAAGTTTTCCCTCCAACGAAGAAGGAATAAAGACTTCGTGTGAGGAAGCTGAACAGGAACCACTATCACTGTAGTTTGTCTATTAGTTAAAGGAGGTGCCTCTTTTTGACAGCAAAACGAAGGATGAATAGCGAAGACCTCTACAAAATGATCTTTGTATCCGACCCACAGATGTCTCCTGACGGAAAACAAATAGCTTACGTAAAGACCGTAATTGACGAGAAGACAAAGGAATATAGGAGCACAATATGGGTAGTCCCTGCAGATGGTTCTGGTAAACCGAGACCCTTTACCTCTGGTCCTAAGAGAGATACTTCACCAAGATGGTCTCCTGACGGAACCAATCTAGCTTTCGTGTCAGATAGGACAGATGAGAAGCAAGTGTGGATTATGGATACTTCGGGCGGTGAAGGTCTGCAACTGACCAGTATGCGCAGGGGAGCTTCAAATCCAGTCTGGTCTCCAGATGGCAAGAAGATCTGCTTCACGGCCCAGGTGAACCCGGAAGATCCCCTCGATGAACTGCAGAAACCGCTAGATGAGAAAGCTAAGGAAGCCGAGAAGAAAAAGAAACTGGAAGAGCCCACATTGGTAACCAGATTGAAAATGAAGTCTGACGCAGCGATGGGACTCATAGGAAACAGTAGAAGCCACCTATTTGTACAGCCAGTTTGCGGAAAAGAACCTGCTAAGCAAATAACGTCGGGCGATTTTGACCATTTTGGTCCTGCGTGGTCGCCCGATGGGAACTATATTGCATTTTGTGCAAATAGGCAGAAGGATCCAGATCGAGATCCGTGGATCGTAGATATCTTCACTGTCCAGTCTGACGGTGGCGAACCAACCAAGATCACAGACAGCAAAGGACCCTCAACGAGCCCTGCCTGGACTCCCGATGGACAATATATCATCTATGCAGGTCACAAACGCGAGTACGGGTCGGCGACACTGACGAAGATCTGGAAAGTGCCTTCAGAAGGCGGCGAATCAGTCTTACTGACTGGTTCTTTTGATCGCTCAGTAGGAGACAGTATGGCTGGAGATAGCCACTTTGGTCAATCAGAAAACGGGCCTATCATAAGTCCTGACGGAAGAACCATATACTTCCTTGCCAGCGACAGCGGAAACACCTCACTGTTTGCCGTCCCCTTAGAGGGCGGAGACGTAGACCTCGTCCTGGGCGGAAAACGTCAGATATTCGGCTTCACCATCGACAGATCCGGAACGACGTTTGCAATAGCTCTTTCAACCCCAACCATCCCCGGTGACATTGGTGTTTTCCAGAAAGGTCCTAGCAAAGAATGTCTGCTCACGGCCGAAAACAAGGAACTTCTGGAAGAAGTCTACCTCAGCGAGCCGGAACCACTAGACTTCAAATCCAAAGACGGACAAGATAGGCTCGGCTGGGTTATGAAGCCAATTGGATATCAGAAAGGCAAGAAATATCCTGCAATTCTTGAGATTCACGGCGGACCCGCGTCAATGTATGGGTGCAATTTCTTCTTCGAATTTCAAGTGCTCGCTGCAAAGGGATACACTGTATTATATACAAATCCCAGAGGCGGTGAGGGTTTTGGCCAGGAATTCCTCCATGCCGTAATAGGAGACTACGGCGGTATGGATTACGAGGATCTCATGACCTGGATTGATTTTGCTGCTTGCCATGATCTGATCGATGAAAGCAACCTGGGCGTTACGGGAGGCAGTTACGGCGGCTTCATGACAAACTGGATCGTGGGCCACACAGACAAGTTCAAAGCTGCTGTTACTCAAAGAAGTATTTCTAACTGGATCTCGTTCCACGGTGTATCTGATATAGGATACACATTCACCGAAACACAGATTCTAGGCAATCCGTGGAAAGACTATGACCTTTTGTGGAAGCACTCGCCTCTTGCCTATGTAGAAAACGTAACCACGCCTATTTTAATAATCCATGCTGAAAAAGACCAAAGGTGTCCAATTGAGCAAGGCGAACAATTTTACGTGGCGCTAAAGAAATTGGGCAAAGAAGCTGAGATGGCAAGGTTCCCCGAGTCAAATCATGAATTATCGCGTTCAGGAAAGCCTGTTTTGCGCGTGCACAGACTAAACCAAATTCTGAGATGGTTCGATGCGCACTTGCAAAAGAATCAAGAGGATTATGACCTTCCCCTCTAACAGGATAAGACATGAGACACGGGAAGAAATCAAGTAGAACAGGAGGAAGAATATGTTAAAAACAAACGAAGATCGTCTGGTAATGCTGTCGGTCATGGGCGAAGTTTCATCACCTGGGGCCAGACCCCGAATATGCTATGATGGGCATGTGCGCGTCACCCCAGGTACTGGCGGAATAACGTACAATGTCAAGGTTGGTGACCCAGCGTTTGGTTGGGCCGGCGATCACGTAGAACCTGGTGTAAGCACCAAGAACTTGGACCAAAACGCAAACCAAGGATACAACACTCTATCATGCATAGGTAACACAGCCTATGTAGTCTCGGGAGATGCCAAAGGTGCTACTGGAGTAGTCACAGGTAAGCACGGCGGGATTGAGCACGTACTGGTTCACTTCGAAAAGGACATCCTGGAAAAACTCCAAATTGGCGACAAAGTTCAGATTCGGTCTATGGGGCAGGGTCTAGAACTCACCGGCTACCCGGATGTAAAGTGCATGAATCTATCCCCACTATTCCTGCATAGCATGGGCATTCAAGAGAAAGAGAGTATCCTCGAAGTACCCGTTTCCGCAATGGTACCTCCCGAGTTCATGGGCAGCGGCTTAGGAGCTTCTTCTGCCGAAACAGGTGACTATGATATCACTTCTATGGAGGAAGAAAGGCTCAAGGAATTAGGGCTTGACAAAATAAGGCTGGGAGACATTGTGGCTATTCTAGACTCCTCATCGTACTACGGCAGAAGCTACAGACGCGGCGCAGTCATAATCGGCATAGTCGTGCACAGTAACTCTTTTGTATCGGGGCACGGGCCAGGCGTGACGTCGCTGCTAACATCTTTGAGCGGCAAGATCAAACCAGTGAAGTCTGAAAGGGCCAACATAGCCGACTATCTCAACCTGAAATAGCAAGAAGTCTTTTCTCACAGATACAGGCGGAACAAGTTCCGCCTGTATCTTCGTTGGCGTCGGGGTTGGTTTTTCAGAGAAGATTCCATTGCTAATCGGCTTCTTCTTTATGAACTACTACCCTGGGGTAAGATATCTCTATGGATGCGGCATCCAGCGCCTCTTTTAGCCTAAACCTGATATGCCGCTCAACGCTCCACTGACTCAAAGGCTCGGTTCTTGCCCAAATCAAGAAAGTTGGCCCTAATTCACCCAACTTGGTAACGCCTAATACCCTCGGCCCTTCGACGATTGAAGGTAATTCGCTCTTAACCTTCTCGCACACATCTTGCATCACCTGTGTGACTTTCTCCAAATCCTCAGCATATGGAACTGAAACTTCCACAAGTGCCCTTGACGCGCTTCTGCTGCAATTTGTGGTTTTGTCAACTAATCCGTTAGGCACTGTGTGGACATCTCCAGACCAGTCTCTAAGCACAGTGGTTCGCAGACCCACCTGTTCCACTACTCCCGATACTTCCGCTATCTTCACATATTCCCCCACATCGTATTGCCGTTCATAGATTATGAAGAAACCGGAGATCACATCTCTCACCAAGTTCTGCGCCCCAAAGCTTATGGTAAGACCAAGCACCGCAGCTCCGCCCAAAAGGGCCTTCGTGTCTATTCCAAAAACGTCAAGAACCATAAACAGAACTATAAGCCCCATTACGTACTTGAGCGCATTTTTCAGCAGACCTGAAAGCGTTTTTGCCCTGCTCTCATCTATAGCAAAAGGATGTGACTTCTCAGCGGGCCTGGCGAAGAACCGGCCTATGAGAGAGTTTCCAATTCTAACCATTGTGTAGGCAACGATCAGGATTGCGCTAATCTTGACCACCACAGCTCCTGTGCTAAGCCAGAACTCGGACTCAAAAAAAGAGACGTTGCTACTCAAACACCAAGGAAATCCCATGAATACTCACCTCTTTTCTGGGGCACCCCGGGCTAAGATGACTTTTTCCCCCTTCCGCATGTTTTGCTAACCTAGACTTTCGCAGCAGTGAAGGTTAATTCCTTTTAGATGGCGAAGACGTATCATGTGTCAATATCGAAGTGCTTTTTATTTTGGGGAGGTGCAACGCATGGAAAACAATGAAGCGGAGATGAAGTTCATAGACGACAACTTCGACGCATTTGTCTTGGAACTGCAAGAAGCCGTCAGAAAGCCTAGCATTGCAGCGCAAAACGTAGGAATGGAAGATACCGCGCAATATTTCAAGGACCTTATGGGTAGCTATGGCATAGACGCGAGAATGATCCCTACGAAAGGCTATCCAGTCGTCTACGGTGAGGTCAAAGGAAAGTCGGAAAAGACAGTGCTTTTTTACAACCACTATGACGTTCAACCGCCTGATCCTTTGGAGGAATGGGAGTCAGATCCCTTTGGCGCAGACATTAGAGATGGCAAGATCTACGGGCGGGGAGTGTCAGACAATAAAGGCAATGCATGTGCGCGGATCCAGGCAATCGGCACTATGCTGAAATTGCGAAAAGAACTTCCTCTGACAGTCAAATTTCTCATTGAAGGCGAAGAGGAAATTGGAAGCCCTAGCCTTTCGGATTTTGTAGAGGAAAATACAGACCTTCTTAGGGCTGACTACGGTGTCTGGGAGTCTGGTTATATGAACCCCAATGGCAGACCTGGCATATATCTCGGGGTCAAGGGCATGCTATACGTAGAACTCGCGGCGAAAGGTGCCTCTAAAGATATGCATTCTGGATCTGCAACTACAGTACCAAATCCCGCATGGCGCTTAATATGGGCACTATCAAGCATAAAAGATGCTAATGAACAAATCCTTATTCCCGGTTTCTACGATGATGTGCTGCCGCCAACTGCAAAAGAAATAGAACTCCTAAAGGACGCCATAGATGATAAAGAACTATCAGACGAGGAATCTAGACAGCTAGCAAGACAGAAGGCTCAATCGCTTGGCCTGGAAAACTACTTGCTTGACCTGTACGGTTTTGATCTGCACAAGCGTTCCTTGTTTAGCCCCACCGCAAATATATGCGGCTTGAAGTCAGGTTACATTGGCGAAGGCCAAAAAACCGTCTTGCCTTCGCGGGCGCTAGCGAAAATGGATTACCGACTCGTTCCAGACCAAGACCCTAATGACATATTGGAAAAACTCAAGGAACATCTCCTTCGCCAAGGCTTTGGAGACATAGAAGTCCGCCTTGTAAGCCTTGATTATCCAGTAAAGACACCTGCGGAACTGCCGGTAGTAGATGCGGCGACAAGAGCTGCCCTTTCTGTTTACGGAAATGCACCCGTGGTCTCCCCCACCCAGGGAGGATCAGGGCCTATGTACCCTTTCAAAAAGCACCTTGACCTGTCTTTTGTTTCTTTCGGCGTCGGCTATTGGGACTCTTCTAACCATGCGCCAAATGAGAACATCCGACTAAAAGATTACAAGTCAGGCTTGAAAATGGTAATAGACTTTGTGGACAAGGCTGCGCGGATCTAATATAGGTTTGCAAAAAGGCTCACAAAAACTACCTAGCGATTCTTGTGAGCCTTTTCCCAATACTGGATAATCTCTCTATCAGGCGATACCTCCACCATCCACTACTAGAGTGGTTCCAGTTATCCAACCAGAGAGATCGCTAGCCAAGAACAAAACTGCGTTGGCTATGTCACGAGGCACGCCTATTCTTCGAAGTGGCCTGTCCACTCCCGAAGATCTTAGAAACTTCTCTTCATCATACCCAAGCTGTTTGGCTTCTCCCCGGAGCATGGGAGTATCAGTGTCACCAGGGCAAACACAGTTCACTCTTATGTTATCGGGCCCATGATCTATTGCCATCGCACGGGTAAGATTCACGACACCCGCTTTGGCTGCACAGTAGGAAGCCGCCTTGTCTCCCCCTTTAAGACCCCAACCGGATCCGGTGTTGATTATGCTCCCTCCACCACATCGGGTCATAACCGGAATAACGTATTTTGACATTAGGTAGGTACCCTTTAGACAAACTCCTAGTACCATATCCCATTCGCTTTCTTGATGCTCAACAACGTCTTTCCTCACGATGACCCCTGCGTTGTTAAAAAGAATGTCTATATGGCCATGCTGTGTCTCGATCTTTTCTACTGCCGCCTGACATGAAGAGTCTGAAGTAACATTGCACTCCAAAAACTGGCAGTATCCCCAGCGGTCCGATATGCTCCTTGCTGCTCCCAGACCCTTTTCGGGGTTTATATCAAGAATTACAACGTCTGCCCCATATTCAGCTAGTATTTCAGCAGAAGCTAGACCTATCCCCGATGCCCCTCCGGTCACTATAGCAGTTCTACCCTCCAAAACGAGGGGATTTTCGTATTTACGCATGCAGACTCCCTCCTCAGACTGTATGTTTCTTCAAATATGACCTCCATGTTATGGCCCACTTCGAAGGGTCATCGAACCAATCCTGAGAGATCTTGTGCACCACGCTTCTGTGAGGAGCGTTGCGCAAGACCTCGGGGCACTCATATGCTTCGCGTGACACTTCTTCTAGCGCTTCTACATATTCGTCTAGTTCTTCCTTTGACCACGATTCTGTAGGCTCTAGTGTAAAAGGTTCTGGAACAATCCACGGATGATGGCTTGTCCAATAATGAAGCCCAAAGTCACACATCCTCCTCTGGACATCTTCGGTCGTAATAGTGGTTTCCTCTGTCAAAGGAGCCCAGCTGTACCGAACCTGCTCAAAGCGGTGTTCCCCAGGAGCATACGGGATATGAACTCCCTTTATCTTTTTTATCCTTGAAAGAAGGTAGTTGCTGTTTAAGACTGCTACCTTGGCTACCTCCCTAAGACCATCCTCTCCGAGACTCATCATCCACGCATAGGCTCTCACTACTGCAGGGATCCCCCCGTAAAACATCTTGATCTTGCCTATTGAATCCGGAAGGTCGTAATTCAGACTGTATTTTTTCCCATCAAAATCAACTATGGGAACGGGCAAAAACCTTTCGAGATCCTTCCTAACCCCTAGAGCACCCGAACCGGGTCCTCCACATCCGTGCGGCGAAGAAAAAGTCTTATGCAGGTTGAAAAAACACATATCGAAGCCTGCTTCCTTGGCTCTCGTAATTCCCAAAATCCCATTCGCATTTGCCTGGTCATAACCGCATAGTCCGCCCACCTCATGCACAATCTGCGTGAACTCTCTGATCCGCGGATTAAATACGCCAGTGTCCTCAGGATTAGTCACAATCAGGCCTGCTGTCCGTTGAGATACCGCATTCTTTAGCGCTTCCAAATCCGGATAGCCGTTCTCATCGGGATAGATTGTGACGACCCTGAACCCTTTGACCGCAGAAGCTGCGGCATTAGAAGGATGGGAGAATATCGTGGTTATGATCTCGTCGCGATCCTGCTCCTCGTTTCTGGATTTTTGGTAAGCACGCATAATGGATGCCATACCTAGGGCCGCTTGAGAACCCCCGCCAGGCTGGAATGAAAAGCGATCAAGACCAGATAATTCCCTAAGGAAAAGGTCGGTTTTATACATTATCTCAAGTACGCCTTGCACTGTCTCTGATGGCTGATTAGGGTGCAGATCTTCAATCTTGGAAGACGAAGCAAATCTCTCATTTACTTTGGGACTATACTTCATAGTGCAAGTCCCCTGCCCTATCTCTATGTTAACATCGGCGCCCAATGTCTCTTGTGAGAGGTGGAGGTAGTGCCTCAAAACCTGCGCCTGAGACAATTCCGGGAGAGTAGGAGGACTCTTTCTTCTGACAACTTCAGGCAAGTTCTCCCACGGATTCCCGACTTCATCTATTACGTCATCCTCGGCTTCTTGGACGCAAATTGCTCGTTGCCCCGGTATACTCAGTTCGAATATTATGGGTTCGTCCCACTTGGCTTGATGAAAGCCTCGGCGTAGCAACGGTCGTTCCCTTTTCATCGACTCCGCCCTCCTTCTGCTCCATGCACGATTTCTTCGAGCGCATCACACAACAAGAGTACATCGTTTCTCCTGTGGACCTCTGTTACGCAATAAATAGCAGTCTGACCCAGTTCAGGAAACTCCTGAGATATGTCCTTGCCTCCAAAGATCCCTCTGGACAGAAGTTCACGGTTGACCTTTTCAACGGTAAGGCCAGTCTTGTCGAAATTGACCGCGAACTCTTTGAAGAAATGGCTCTGAAAACCGTGTATCTGTATTCCTTCTATCCCTCCGATTTTCTTGGCTGCGTAGGCAGAGTTGCGCATTATTGTCTCGCCTACCTCTATCATTCCCAAAGGCCCCATGAGTGCGAGATAAACTCCTGCAGTAATACCCCACAGAGCCGCCGCAGTCCCTACAAACTCCTTACCCATCTCCCTTTTCGCGAAAGAAGTTCTATCGTACAACACATCTCCGAAGCCCCATTCTCCTTCTACTTCTGTCTGCGCGATGCCGAACAGTCTAGAAGGATACTCTGCCACAAATTCTTCTTTATCATGGCTGGCAACGAATCCGGCTACACCCCCACCATAGTTCATGTGAATACCCAGGGTCTGAATATCACCTACCACAATGTCGGCGCCATAGTGGGAAGGTGGCGCAAGTACTCCCAGTGTAATTGGATCTACTCCTACAAGCATAAGGGAGCCGTTTTCGTGGGCTATCTCAGCGATATTCTGGCCCATCGTTTCTATAAGCCCAAAGTAGTTTGGATTTTCGAAATACACCGCTGCTACATTGCGCGTAAGCTTTGCCACAAGGTCTGACACATCGACACACCCAGTATTGGCATCGTATCCCACTTTCTCTACCGTCATCGCCGGGTCTGCGTAATTCTTGATGGCCAGTAGTCTCTGCGGGTTTATGTTCCCAGCCACCAAAATTGCGTTCCGTTGCGTTATGCGACCAGCCATTCTCACTGCAGTCGCAGCTGCCTGGCACCAATCGTACGTAGGAACGTTTACAACATCCATATCTAGAAGCTCTGCCATCATACTTTGGTACTCAAAAAGCGCCTGAAATCTTCCGTGGTCTTCGTACGGTTCTCCGGCATACGACGTCAGAAACTCAGACCTAGATGCCACTTCGTCACATATTGCGGGTACGTAGTGCTGATAGCAACCTGCGCCAAGAAAACTCAGGCACTCCTTTGTCGTCTTGTTTCCTGACAGGAGATCTTCCATGTGCCGTGAGAGGCCTTCTTCTGAAAGAATTGCCCTCGGTAGATCCATCTTGCCTTTGTATCTGAGATCTTCAGGAATTCCAGAAAAAAGCTCTTCAGTATCAGTTATCCCGACCTCTCGCATCATTTCCTCCTGTACTTGTGTCTGAGAGTTCGGGATGTAAGGATGCGCACGCCTGCGTTCACCCATAAATATCACCCTTTCTTAAGCAAATCGGACATTTTGCACTCTCCATGAGATACCATTGACCTTTGACCATCTAAAACATGTCACTCAGAAACGCAAAAAACCGCTCGCTGGGCTTTATAGCAGAACCAATTTCAGAGATAACCATGCCTGCCACAATCAAAATAGCACCCCAAATCTCACGGGTAGAGAGAATCTCGCCTGCTTTCAGCCAAGCAAAGAACGCTCCAAACACTGGTTCGCACGACAGTATGAGGGCTGCGTGAGTAGCGGTTGTGTATTTTTGGACACCAGATTGTATTAGTATTGTAATCGAAGTAGCGATAATGGCAGTGTATGTAATGGATGCCCAGCTGTCCTTAGGTATCGTGAGAGGCCATTCGAACAAAACCGCTGCAACAAAAGCTCCGAAAGACACGACCAAGAGCTGAATTGCTGCAAACACCAATGGGTCATTTTCCTTTGAGTATTTTTCTATGAGCAGAATGTGGGCTGCAAAACCTATGGCACACAGAAATACCAGGACGTCTCCAGCCTGAACCATAACAGGAAAAGTCAATGACATGAACCCCAAACCAATTGTTGCAAGAACCACCCCAAATACAGTGTTTGTAGGAGGAACAGACTTAAGCAGAAAAGCTGATGCCACAGGAACCATGACCACTGATAGCCCAGTGATAAACGCCGCTTTCCCGGCAGGGACTGTTATCAAGCCCACTGTCTGGGTAGCGTAGGCCAAAAACAACGTCACGCCGGTAATCACCGAGCCTAAAGTAAACTCTCTATTAAGCTGCCGAATCTTCAAACGCGCACTGCTTTCTCGCCAGTTCCCCGGGGTTGATTCTACCCCCTGTCTGCCAATAACATGGGCAGTATCTGAGTTATTCTTCACTAAAAATGCTCTTAAGAGCACAAAAACCAACAGGAAAAGACCGCCGACTAAGAACCGCACGGCTATAAATGTAAAGGGCTTTATGGCCTCTATTGCCTCTTTCACTACCACAAAGGTAGTACCCCAGATTACGGTTACAAGAAGCAAGAGCAGATCTGCTACTATTTGGCTCATATGGGCTACCTCGTTTTACCCTGATTCTCAGAGATTATCATGGTTCGTAATGGTAAAGACCAGTACAGACAGTTGCAGCCGGTCCGGTTTGCCATACATGACCATCTTTCTTCCACTCTACCAGAAGCGTGCCTCCAGGCAAATTCACTTTTATGGGGATCCCTTTCTCTGCCTTACCATTAAGAATAGTAGCAACCACCGAAGCAGAAGAGCCGGTTCCCGATGCGAGTGTTATCCCAGAACCTCTTTCCCATATGCGCATATCTATTTCGTCTTTTGACTTTACAGCAACAAATTCTATATTTGCACGCTCAGGAAATATTGGGTTATGCTCGAGAACTGGGCCAATTATCTCAAGGTCGATCCCGTTTACGTCGTCGCAGAAGAAGACGCAGTGGGGGTTCCCCATTGACACACAAGTACCGTAGAACACCTCACCATTTGATTGGATAGGTTCGTTAACGACTGGTTCAGGCCCTTGCAGCCTGGCAATAGGGATTTCAGATCTCCTCAGCCTGGGCTCTCCCATATCCACTGAAATTGACTCTACTCTGCCATCTTTTACCGTAAGATAGGGCTTTATCAACCCGGCCTTTGTTTCGATAGTTAGTTCAACCTTGTCTGTAAGTTTGTTTTCGTAGACGTACTTTGCGAAACATCTGATCCCGTTGCCGCACATCTCACCCTCCAGGCCGTCAGCATTAAACATCCGCATCCTGAAGTCCGCTATATTAGATGGCTCAATTGTGATCAGCCCGTCTGAACCTACCCCAAAATGCCGATCAGCCATGACCCGGGTTAACGCGCTCCAGTTTTCCTCTTTTTCGTAGGCAAACCTATCTATATAAAGATAGTCATTGCCGAGTCCATGCATTTTCGTAAACGGAATAGTTCTAGTCACCCTTAGTCCTCCCCGTGTTCAAATATGTGGTACGTAAAGAGCAAGAATCGTTCCTAAGATGATATTTAGGAAACGCACGCCAGAATCCTTCTTTGAAACACACGGCCACACGTTTTACTGTCGCATGTGTAGTTCAACTCGACAATAGTATTGTGATAACCTTGGAGTGTTATCATGTGTGTAAGAAAAAAACCATCAACTACGTTTTTGGGGGAGGTATGAAGTTCGTGAAACGCAAGAAAATAGTAGAATGCGTACCGAATTTCAGTGAAGGTAGAGACCAGTCTGTCATAGATGCAATCTTGAGAGCAATTGAAGGTTCGGGGTGCAAAATACTCGATTGGTCCATGGATCCGAGCCACAACCGGGCCGTTGTTACATTTGTGGGAAGTCCCGACCAGGTAGAAGAAGGTGCGTTTAACGCCGCAAAGACGGCCAGCGAGCTTATAGACATGGAAAAACATCATGGAGAACACCCGAGAATTGGCGCCACCGACGTCATTCCGTTTGTGCCTATCCATGGGGTAACGATGGAAGACTGCATCGAGATATCTAGAAGACTGGCCAAGAGAATTGGCGACGAGCTTTCGATCCCTGTTTATCTCTATGCCAAGGCCGCAACAAGGCCGGATAGAGTGCGCTTACCTGATGTAAGAAAAGGTGAATATGAAGGACTGAAAGAAGACATCAAGTCCGATCCTGAAAGAAAACCCGATTTCGGGCCTTCTGAACTGCACCCAAGAGCAGGCGCAACGGCTGTAGGAGCAAGGCCGCCGCTCATCGCATTCAATGTCAATTTGAATACCGATGACATAAAAGTTGCCCGGACCATCGCAAGACACATAAGGGAGTCGTCAGGAGGACTCCCTGCAGTCCAGGCAAAGGGGGTAATGATTGAGGAACTAGGTCTTGCGCAGGTAACCATGAATCTTTTGGACTACAAGACCACGCCAATCCACATTGTGATGGCCAAGATAGAAGAAGAGGCTGCGGAAAAAGGAGTAGAGATTGTGAACTCCGAAATCATTGGACTAGTGCCATTGGATGCGCTTCTCGACACGGCTTACGCAAGGTTGAAGTTAAAAGACTTCTCACGAGAGCGTATCCTAGATCTAATTGTGTGATAGCGGCTATGCCAGTCATATCCGCACCAAGCAGTTTGGATTGCTCTCAGTTGATATGGTTTGACAACGATATTGAATTGGAGTGATTACCTTTGAATCTAGAACAGTTCCTAGAGGATCTACGTGCTCCGACGGGTGCACCGGGGGGCGGCGCAGCGGCCGCCATGGCAGGTGCCATGGGTTGTGCGCTTTTTCAGATGGTTGCAGGCGTAACTTCATCTCTGCCCCGGTTTTCGGAGAACAAGGACAAACTAGAGGAAATCTACAGCAAATCTGAAACTCTGTACAACACTTTTTTGCAATTGACGGAAAAGGACACAAATGCGTATAGACAAGTAGAGTCCGCCATGAAAATGCCAAAGAACACAGTAGAGGAAAAGGCTTCTAGGCGGCAGGCTATGCAAGAAGCATTTGGTGTGGCTACACAGATTCCGCTTCAGGTTATTCGCACATCACTTGAGGCTATGTCTCTTTTACCGGATCTACTCCTATACGGCAATCCCAACGCTATAACCGACGTATGCGTAGGAGCTTTCATGCTAGATAGTGCAGTGCGCGGCGCATCCGTGAACGCCAAAATTAACCTCGGCTCGATAAAAGACGAAGAATTCAAGAATCGCTGCAATCTAGAGCTTCAGAGTGCAGAGCAAGATGCATCCAGGTACATGGCCCAGCTAGAGCACGCCATGGAAGAAGCAGGATTGTAGGTTCACTGAACCGGGGGGACGGTACTTTTTGCTTCACTGTCTCGGTGAAGCAAAAAGTACCGTCCCCTCCATTTGCTTTGATTCACTTGACGCAGTATACACCCTGCTGTTGTATTGCCCTGCCTACCAAGTTTAGTCCGGCATCTCGGGCTTTTAGGACGTAATCTATGATCTCACTGCTTATGAGCTCTCCGGGAACTATCAAAGGCGACCCCGGCGGGTAAACTACAACTGTATCTGCCGAGATACGACCCTGGCTATTCCCTATTTCCATAAGTTGTGACGGCGATAGAAAGGATTCCCTTAGCCCTTGAACTTTTTCTGGCCTAGGAGGCTCACCCAGACCTCTCAATGAGCCATGGCCCGACTGGCTTGGTTGCTTTCCAAACCGTCTGGATAGATCTCCAAAAGCATCTGCCACCAATTCTATCTCCTGTGTTCCATCAGCGCCTGTTACAATCATCACTAGGTACGAAGGTCCAGCCATTTCGCAGACAATTGATTTCTCTGACGCAAGGTAGCGCGCAGCCTCCGGGCCAGTAATGTTAAGATCTCGCAGATCTACCAATATCCTCGATGGGTCACGAAAAATCCCTTGGGGCATCTTGGTTTGGCCATTGTGACCCGAAATCCCTATGAAGGGTACCTCCTCCAGACGCCTGGTAAGCTCGAGTGCACTATCGACGCTCTGTCTCACCCAGGCAGACTCGTCTTGTTGCAAAACGTCGATCGCCTGTTCCAAGGAAGACATGAGAAGATATGATGGCGACGTACTTTGAACACTCCTAAGAGACTCCTCGACCGAAGGCGCTATATCCGGGAACCTATTCTGCGCTCCGCTCGCTATATGAAGCAGACCTGTCTGAGTAAAGGCTGTCGTCGTTTTGTGAGTCCCATGTATCACAATATCCGCCCCACACTTGAGCGCAGACTGCGGCAACATTCTATTGAATCCAAAGTGTGCACCGTGAGCTTCGTCAACAATGAGCATAGCTCCCCAAGAATGTGCGATTTCTGCGATTCGAGTGAGATCCCTCGCAAATCCACAGTAAGTAGGATTTACAACAAACACGGCTTTGACTTGGTCTTCATCTGAATTGCAACGGTTTGATTTCAAAGCTTCTGACAGGTCGTCTTCTGAAATGGGTAAATAGCCACCGAAGTCCTCGTAGTAGTCGGGCCGCACCCACATAGGCTCGAATCCGGACATGACCATAGCAGAAATTGCAGACTTGTGAGTGTTTCTCGGCAGAATCACTTCTCCCGGTCCTAACATCATGCGTGCGGCTAGAAAAGATGCTTGCACGCCGCAGCTAGCCCCATTGATTAGGAAGTAGGAACGCAGGGATCCAAAGACGCGTTGTGCCATCTCTTCGCTTCGTAGAATACAACCTGAGGGATAGTGAAGATTGTCCAATCCTGGACATTCAGTAACATCGAGCAACCTACAGTCGTCTAGGATTCGGCAAACCCTCTGCATATCTGGGTCAGGAGCTACTCCGCCCAGGCTTGTAGGCTTGCCTTTATGCCCGGGCATATGCATTCTAACAGGCTCTTCTGCGGCATACTGACATAAGGCGTCTATTATGCCGCTTGCATTCCGGTCTATGTTCAATTTGCTTACCTACTTTCTAGACATACTTGCCCTTACAAGAGACCCGTTGTGCAGGAAAGCGCCATAAAAAACCTGTTACACCACGTTTCCATCTTTACGCTCTTCGCTTCGGGGAAACGATCCGCATAGGGGCAGAACCAGTACCGATGGATTTTCGAGACCATAGTATATAGTTTGAGCCGCCCTTTGCATTGTTGGGCTCTCGAAAACAGGCAGATCTGTGTTTGGGTTCCTATCAAACTTGGGAAAGTTCGAACTACCTATGACCAAACGTACGCAGTGACCCTTGCCAAAAGTGTGGGCACACGCCTTCATGAGAATTGCAAACCTGCTTATCTGACCCGGTTCCAGAAATACCTCTGTAGTGATCCCGTTTCTGTATCTAGCCCTTACTATTCCATCTGCTACGTATCTAGAAACTCCGTCTGGACCTACATCGAACAGACCGGCCGTGAAATCCGTATCAGGAGCAGTAGAAGAAGCGTAAAACTCGACCATCGGGACGCCCGATATCTTGAGTGGCCCCTCGAGCGGGCCGTAATCGTGGACCAGAACGTCTGGTCTTTCAGATACACAAGAGACACTTGGTCCTGGCTCCAGACCTGCTTTGGGAAAAGCCCAAACCGCTCCCCCTTCGGTAGGTATGGGATCGTTGGGATCATACACAAAACCGTCAGATTCGCATTTACATCCGATCATATCTACCTGTCTTGAAAGGAGTCCCCTGTGCAGATACATGTTCAAACTAGAATCGCAATTAGGCCAATCGTCCGCTTCTTCCCAATGTGCTCTGCTGCCCGTGAAGAACACTTTTACAGGCGCCAACGATGAGAGATCTCCCTCTCCTTTGACCCACAAGTTCAACCATCTAACGCTCTCTTCCACAAACCTTGAAGAAAGGTCTCCAACGGTCCCTAGGCTCCCTGGGTCGCCATAGCAAATATCGCCCGAGATCTTCTCGTTCCCTACTACTCCGTTATGACTCCAAGGGCCAAGGATTAACCGCTGAGGCGCGCCAGACTTTTTCATTTGCTGGTAAGGCTCTAGAGTGCTATCAAGAAGGAAATCGAACCAACCGGCGAAGTGTAGCCCCGGAATCGAAATCTCTCTAACGTAATTCCACAAGTCGTTTTCTTGCCAAAACTGCGACCGCGGTCCCCCTCTGAGCATCTGCGCCCAAGGAGAATTCAACTCTTGAGGCATTGCATCAATAAGAGGCATCTTCTCGTACAATTTAGCTTCAAACGAATCTAAGGTGGCGGTTTTTCGCCAAGGAAGGGAATACACCCAGGGTAGAGTATGATGCAATCTTAGGGCACCGGACTGAAAGCACAGCGTCTCACTGCATGTAGGAACTGTTACCCATACTGCGCACTTTGTTTCCTCAGGGAATTCTACTCCGATGGCAATAGAGGCGGCCGACAGGTACGATATACCCAGTATTGCTAGGCTTCCGTCACACCATGGCTGTTCAAGCACCCACCTAGCCGTTTCAACCGCATCCCCAGGCTCTTGGCGCATAAAGTTGAAAACCCCAGATGAGTCTCCACTGCCCCGAACATCCTGAATAACGGTAGCGTAGCCGAATCGGGACATGACTCTGCCCAAAACTGCTAGACCACTCCGAGAATATACTGTGCGCACAATGATCACAGGATATGACCCGGAGCCTGGTAACGTTACACTTGTAGCTAGAGATACTCCATCTTTCCCATCTACCAAACACTCAATGCTCATGAATCTAGAACACCCTCTTTTGTTTTTCTCATAGATACGAGCGATCTACCCTAGACTGGACCGTGGGAAGCCGTTTAACCATTAAGGCATATGGGGTCCATGCAAACATGGACCCCATACAATCAAACTACAATCAACCTATTGGTCCTTCTTCGTTAATCCTCCAACCATGCCAAGGATGTCCATAGGAAGGGGGATCGGGAATACTATAGTTGAGTTCTGCTCTGAAGCTATTTCCGACAAGGTATGCAGGAAACGCAGCTGCACGGAAACAGGAGCTTCGGCCATAATCCTGGCAGCCTCGGCTAGTTTTTCTGAAGCTTGGAGTTCTCCTTCTGCAGAAATTACTTGGGCCCGCCTATCTCTCTCTGCCTCTGCTTGCCTGGCCATTGCCCGTTTCATGCTGTCGGGAAGTTCGATAGACTTCATCTCTACCATGGATACTTTTATCCCCCACGGATCAGTCGCCTCGTCCAGGAGTCTTCTCAAGATTTCGTTCAGTTCTGATCTTTTGCTCAGTAGCTCATCAAGCTCGTGTTGACCGAGAATCGACCTGAGTGTAGTCTGGCCGAGTAGGCTCGTAGTTTTCACATAGTCGGCCACCTGCGTTACTGCCAGAACGGAATCGAAAACGTTGAAATAGACTACCGCATCCACAACAACAGGCACGTTATCCTTTGTTATCACTTCTTGCTTAGGAACATCGATAGTAAATGTTCTGATATCGACTATCCTAACCTGATCAATGCCAAAAGGTGCTATGACTGCGATACCGGCCTCCAATACACCACTCAGTTTGCCAAGCCTGAAGGCCACTCCTCTAGTATACTCACGAATGACTCTGTACGAAGTAGCCATGACTACAATGAGTATGAGGGAACATACAGATCCTACGGTAGGAAGCCAAATAGACACCCCAAAGGTAAGTGCTCCCATCGCTCCGTGAATAAGAGCTACAAAGGAGTCCTTTCTCTTTATTGCCATGCTAATGGTAACAAGCCACATCAATGCGGCAACCACTATGGGAACATAAACAAGAGCTAGCCCCCAGTCCAAATGACTCACCTCTCAAGAGTTAGTTTCCAAATTTGGTACGCACCTACACATAGGTCCCTACTTGTTTGCACTAGCAGCACGTTTCTTGTTTGTGCTCATAAAGGCAAGAACCACAATTGCTACAACCACCAACATGACCACTATAGGAATTAGGTTTGACCTTGGTTCTTCTAGAGGCAATGTAATCTCTGCTTTGTACTTGTCCTTGTTCTTCCCTATAAACGTGAACGTGTAAGTGCCAGGTTCGCTTTCAGCGCTTACTAACAAAAGATCAGGCGCTTCGCTAGACGATTTCAAGATGAAAGGTGTCGACATCCCGCTCTCATAGGACAAGACCACGCTCCTGAAACTGGCGCTATTTACATCTACATTCTGCCCATCTGCAGTCAGCCTCATCTTGTAGTACCCGTCCTTGGTCTTTCCTTCAGGCACCAGTTCTGCAGAGACAGCAATGGGTGCATAGATCCCATCGATCTCGTTTTCGTCCCTATAGATTACATACGCCGCACGTTTGACCCAAGCATCAAAGAACTGATCCGCCCTGTACTCCCGGCGCACAGTTTCATTGTCAGGGGCAGCCGGGTCATTGACTATGACGTATTCGATGCCATCCTTCCACGTAAAGCCCCTCACCAGGACAAGGTGCCCCTCGGTAGAATCAATGGGGACTCCCTCAACGGGAGGCATATCTCCGGGTATGGAGGGATTCTTATACCTCACGCTCACGACTACAGGTCTGTCTAAAGCGATTTGCTGTTTGACGTAGTACCAGGGATCAGCCCCTTCTTCCGGAACAACATAGTCTACATATGAGACAAACCCGTAGCTGGCGGCCGCTGCTACGTTGAACGCCCAGTTGCCAAATATCCCTGCTTCGTGGTCATGTACATCCCAGGCTACCTCTTCAGGCGAAATATCCAGACCATAATAACTAAGTACCATGGCCACAGATGTAGGGCTACAGATCGAATTTGCAATCTTGTAATCCCGCACCATCTGGGAATAACAGGGAACATCGAGATCCTTCTCAAAGTTAGTCAGATCTTGTGCATCATCAGGATATTTCTTCGCAATTGCTTGCCCTGGGAGTGTATTCTTCAAGGTTGACGCGACTAACCTGACTTTGGGCGTAACACCTTCATTTGCTCGTGGGTTTTCTGCAACATGCAAAACAAGGCGATACTGAAAAGCATTAGCAGTTTCTCCGCTCTGCCCTTTTACTATCAGTTCATCTATGGATACCATGGCCAGAGGGTTATCGGTTTCGTCGTCTCTGCCTGACCCGGGTAAGACTCTTCGGTTGTTGACTGTAAACGCAGAAGTACTCCACCGCCCCCACGATAGCCAATCGGTCCACTCATCCTTAACTCTCACTCTGCCTTGAATCTCAATATGTGATGTCTGAGGGGTATCTGCATTCCATGACAAGACCATATACTCAAAAGGCATTGTTTCTACTATTGGTGATGTGTATGTACCCGAAGAAGCGCCGTCCTCCAAGACAATTGCTCCATTACCACTGTCTATAACCTGAGTTCCATCCGTCTCACCTTTTCCAAAATCATCAACTGTTGTGAAGATAAACAGATTGTCCTGTGAGACTCCAATCTCCTCGTTAGCACTTTGACTTCCCTGAGCTGCAGCAACCGGTAGCTTCACCAGAGGAACCACCTGCAGTACCAAAGCAGCAATAACGGCAAATCCAATAACAATTACAGCAGTCCTTTCCACCACAAAACACCTCTCAGTCAAAATCTAATACCACAGGCACATTACATGCCCTATAACTACGTACAACCATGTTCTTAACTGGTCATGGAACAGAAGTAGCCAGCGCGAAAAAAAGAACCCTAACGCTCCTCCTTTTCGGGAACAGTATTCTCAAGAAATTCAATCAATTTCTGCATAGTCTCAGGGCTAACTGCATGTTCCATAAGACACGCGTCGTTTTCCGCAACTTCCTCGCCTACTCCCAACACATCTACAAGGAACTTCCGCAAAACTCTGTGTCGTCGCTGGACTCCCAAGGCGTGTTTGCGCCCTTCAGGGGTCAAATACACCTTCCCATAGCGTTCCTGTGTGACAAATCCTCTTTCTTTGAGGACGTTAAGGGCTGCAGTGACACTTGGTTTAGCTATCTGGAGCTTATCTGCGATATCAGTAACTCTTACCGATTGCTCTGCAGAATCGAGCTCTGAAAGCACTAATATGGCTTCTAGATAGTCTTCTATAGACGACGACAATTCTGCATCCATTGAAAGCCCCCACCCTTTGGTTAGTTAACTTACGCTCTACCTTGTTCCACGCTGAGAATGGATTCTAGAAACGTCCGGAATTCTCCTGTCTACATCTTGTTTTCGCTTGACAGATGTAGTATATAATATTGTTAGGTTAGGCTAACACTATTGAACGAATGTAAGAAAGAAGACGGAAGTGGGATTGGAGCAGAGCGTATGCAATCTAGGCACAGCATAGATATGAGTGAACAATCTGGTAATCTGACCGAACGAGCATCTTTGTATCCTCAGTCTTCGGACCTTAACATAACAATTGCCCTCGTCGGACAACCCAACGTTGGCAAGAGCGTAATTATGAATTTGCTCACAGGCGCAGGCGCTATGGTTTCAAACTACCCGGGCACTACGGTTGAAATCACAGAAGGCTATTTTCCCACGCCTGCAGGCAAGGTGCGCATAATCGATACGCCAGGTATCTATAGCCTCCACTCGGATACACAGGAACAAAAAGTAACGCAGAGGATTCTGCTCGAAGAAGACATAGACATCATAGTCAACGTAGTAGACGCCAGAAATCTCTCGAGAAATCTGTACCTGACGCTGCAACTTTTGGAACTTGACATTCCACTAATCCTGGTCTTGAACCAAATGGATATGGCTGAAGAACTGGGGATGGAAATTGATGTGAGTGCGCTTTCGGACATTCTTGGGGTGCAGATCGTCACCATGGTAGCCTCTAAGGGAAGAGGATTGGACGAGCTAAAGGAAATCATCTCGACAATTAGCGCTTGTTCGAAAGACATGGAACTTGACGAAGGAAGTGTACCTCTTTCTACCCATGGGCGCAATAAAGATTTATTGACTTACTCAGAACCAGTAGAAAACGTCCTATCCATGCTTCAGAGCCGTATTGAAGATACAATCCCGGAGGAAGAAGGCAAACACAGGCTTCATCCACCGAGAGCTCTTGCGATTCACCTTATGGAACACGACAGTTTGGACGAAGATGTTTTCCATGTCTATCCTGAACTTGCTGAAGTTGTCGAGAGTTTTCAGAAAGATCTATCAAACGGATATATGCCGTGCGAAAACTGTTTTAGGGGATGCGCATTTTGTCCTGCCGGGCAGCAGTCTCATCCGCCTCTGCAGACATGTATCGAAAGAACACAGAAGGCCCGTGAAATAGCATTACAAGTCGTGAGATACAAGACAAAAGAATCGGTTTCTCCAAGAGCCCGCATCGAAGAATTCTTGGACAGGCCTTCTACTGGTATCCCGGCTCTAATACTGATAACCTTGGCTTCGCTCAAAGTGATCTTATGGTTCCTGGAATTCGCCGAGGCGTTTGTCCCATGGGCACTTGGGCCGCTTGTCGACGCAATAACAAGGTTTGCCCACACCTTCCCTCCCGGCAGCGCCCTTGAAATGATAATTTCTGCCATACCAGAGGGTCTACTTTTACCTTTTGAAGTAGTGATGCCTACCATGATATCCATCTACGTTATAATGGCACTCTTGGAGGACTCTGGACTAATGCCCAGAATCGCTGTGATGATGGATAGCGTCATGTCTCTTCTCAAGTTGCCAGGGCAGGCCATAATCCCGATCGTACTTGGCTTCGGATGCAGGGCCCCTGGGGTCCTAGCAACAAGAGCTTTGCCCGACAAGCAGTCTCGATTGGTTGTAACTGCTCTTCTCGCAATTCCCATACCTTGTGCGGCTACCATTGGAATTGTCACAGGCGTAGCTAAGTCTTTCGGTGCAAATCTTTGGGTAATTTACGGCTCTGTATCGGTAGTTTTCGTGTTGCTCGCGCGCCTACTCGCAAAATATCTCAAGTCGGATTACGAATTGATACTTGAGGTCCCTCCCATACAGATTCCTTCTCTCAAAGGCGTAGGAATGAAGGTATGGATGCGGTTAGAAGGCTTTTTCAAGCAGGTACTACCTGTACTCATTATGACAAGCATAGGAATTAAGATACTGTTGAATTCGGGAGCTCTGGAAGTTCTAAGCAAACTAGACCCTATTAGCATGAAGGTGTTCGGAATTCAAGGACAATCTCTTGCAGCTGTCGCAGTTACTGTGGTTCAAAGATATGCTGCACCAATGGTACTCTTAAATCTCCCTTTAAGTGCACGGGAAGCAACCATAGCCACATCCATGATAGCGCTTTCCATGCCGTGCTTGCCAGTATCATTTCTAGTCTTCAAGGAATTCGGGTGGAAAACTCTTATTTACATATTTGCAATAGCCATACTGATTTCACTGACAGTAGGAATCACCCTAAACCTCCTTCTGCCTGTGTTTTGAGAAATCGCATGTATGCCTAAGAAAGGAGAAGCAACGTGACCCTCCTCGACGCACGACCCGGTGATACAATAGTGATCGAAGAATCCAACTTGGGCAGATCAGCCCAAAAAAGACTATGGGATCTTGGCCTTTTGCCTGGCACAAAAGCAAAAGTAATCTGCTCCCACCCGTTCAAAGGACCAATATTGCTCGAAGTAGACAACTCAAGACTAGCAATAGGCCGAAGACTTGCACGACAAATAAGTGTTAGTAAGGAGCACAGGGTCGGTTCTCATGCTCCACGTTAGCTGTGTTTTCGAGTTGGAAGGAGGATTGTCTAATGCCTAGACCTACTAAACCCAGGTGGGTAGAGTTTCCACCTAGGGCCTTGTATTTCAAGCCTGCAGGTGTTCCTAGGTCAGAACTTCAGGAAGTAATCCTTGGCGTAGATGAAGTCGAAGCTATTCGCCTCAAAGACTATGTGGGCCTAGAACAGATAGAATGTGCCAAACGGATGAATCTGGCCCAGAGCACATTTCAGCGAATTCTCACCGAGGCCAGAAGAAAAGTTGCAGAAGCTCTAATTGAAGAAAAATCTTTGCGTGTAGAAGGCGGCAACTACCTGGTATTCCCTATGAACTATAGGTGCCATACGTGCGGCCACGAGTGGACAAACGATGAAAGGCCCAAAGAAGACATCGTATGTCCAAAATGCGGGGGGCTAAACTTGGAATCTTTCAGAGAGCCATGTGCTTCTGACCAAGCTCACAAACACGCTGGCAGAACACAAAAAAGACATGGCCACGAACGACGCCGAAATCGGTAATTGGCACATCATTATGAAATCAGGAGATGAGTTGGTTGATAAAGGCAGACAATAGAGGCTCTCAAGACCAGTCCAAGTCTGGTGCAGGAGTTGACAAGTTAGAGCAACCAGATAACAGTCACATTCAAAAGACCATTGCTGTAGCAAGCGGTAAGGGCGGCGTAGGCAAGTCCTCCGTATCAGCGCTACTTGCTTCTGAAATAAGGAAAAGAGGATTCAAGGTTGGGATCCTTGATGCCGATGTAACTGGTCCTAGCATTCCGAAACTGTTCGGGCTGAAAGGGGTTCCATCAATGCTAGGTTCGCAGCTCCTTCCGGAAATCAGTGCCTCTTCAATCCGAGTGATGTCTTTGAACTTGCTTCTAGAAAACGAGGATGACCCGGTCATATGGCGAGGCCCCCTACTTGCCGGCGTGATTAAGCAACTGTGGAAAGACGTCTTATGGGGAGAAATCGATTACATGGTGATTGATCTACCGCCTGGCACAGGAGACATACCACTTACCGCTTTTCAATCTCTGCCAATTGACGGTGTAGTCATTGTCTCAACTCCGCAGGAGCTCTCGGAACTCATCGTAAAAAAAGCTGTTACCATGGTTCGAATGTTCAACATCCCTATACTAGGTCTCATTGAGAACATGTCCTGGATTAAGTGCCCTAACTGTGCAGAGAGAATTCAACCGTTTGGTCCAAGCAGAGCAGATGCTATCGCGGAATCGATGGAACTAGATCTTCTTGGATCGCTGCCGCTTGATCCTGAGGTAAGCATCCTTGGTGACCGGGGCACAATTGAAAGCTATTCGTGTGTAGAACTCCAGAGCATTGTCGACGGAATTCTCAACAAACCAGAAATGGCGATTGCAGAGTAGCACAGTCAAGCGCTGGCTACTAAAGTGGGACATCAATGAAACAATCGCTCGACAAGTAGGGGGAAAACCGCAGGTCTCCCCCCTACTTGTTGGATACTTGCCCTTGAGATAAGCCCTATCGTGTCTTATTACAGTAGCTCTGCCAAGGTACGCGCGACTATTGAGCGAGCAAGAATTACAGGAACCCCGAGGATCTCTTTCACCATGTTTTTATCCGCAATTGTGTATCCTATACAATCAAGAATCCCCATCTGCACGTCTGCCTTCTTTAAGGCTTCGGCCGCCTCTACAATTCCGGCCATTGATCCGTATGGCGAAGCTGCCTGCACTTGCACCGAAGACGCGGTTCTTGACCACCTTAGTTTTGCATGCTCCATCTGATCTTTATCCGGAATAAAGACACCCAGTCTCATCCCTTTTCCAACTGCGCTGACCGTATTGAATAGTACTTTCTCGGGCCTTACAAGTAGTTTGCTGCTTCTAAATTCTGGGAATTCCCCTGTGCAGACCAGTGCAATAATCTGCGCCCCTTTTCCTTCCAGTTCATTGATTTTCTCTTGCATCCTTGGCAGAATGTGTTTCTCAGCGATTTTCACCTGCGTTCCATCCCTCATTCGTGTGATCAGTACATAATCACCCGGTTCAGGGGATAGCTTCCTTACCTCATCAAGAGTCATACCATCAAGAGCACCAGCCTCAATCACGTGAACACCATCTCCCAAGAATGGAATCATCTCAGGTATTAAATCGTGTCTGGGCGACTGGCCAATGGTAACGGTACCTAAAATCCTCTTAGTGTGCATAACCTCACCGCCCTTTCCGCTGCTACTTGAGCTCAGGGTAAACACACGTCATCTCTCCATGGTACCCAAGTGTCTGCAAGTGATTCATTGGCCCGTAAAGGCGCACAATGGCATCGAACTCATTCTCATCAAAGAAAGAGTATTTCTCTGTGCCGAAGCCTTTTGCGACTTCTACAGAAAAACGAACAACCTGTTCAATATCGACCACATGACTGGCACCTGTGGCGCAGCCAGGAACCGCCGTTTCCGTCGTGATGGCTACTCCGACTACCGGAGCGGATGTTGCGGTAGCCGGCTGAAGAATACTGTTCAAATGGTAAAGACCATTTCCATAGGGCGTTATGTCCTGTACAGTCACAGGAAAGGTCACTGGCAATCTACCTGTCACGATGCTCATGACCTCAAGCAAGTCTTCAGATATTCGCAAGATATAGCCTTCTTTGACTGTAGGAGAAATCGCAAAACCCTTGTGGTTTATGACTCTATTACCCTTGGTTGTATCGATAGACAAAACCGCATCCATCCCCGAATCTACCTCGTACCTGTTCATTGTGTCCATACCTACAGGTGATCCCATAAATGGCACGGGGTCGTGAGGTTGAGTTGGAGCGTTAGGACAGATATGAGTAGTCACAATCACATCTCCTGGCAGAACATCGCCTTTTTGCGCCATATGCGCTAGCTTGATCGCAACTGCCAATGCCGAAACTGCGCCGTCTCCGTCTGAAACCAAACCAATCATCTCAGGTCGAGCGCCTATGCCCCCCAATCGCCCTATCACTCCCAAAGTAGGAGCGTGTCCTCCCGAACTCTTCCCTTCAGAACCTGGAACCAATACTTTTACAAAATCCGTGCTGCCGCTGTCGCCGTGTATTGTTGCAAACTCACCATGCTGTAGTCCCAAACCCCTTAGGTACTCTATTACCTCTTTGCCGTTGACCTGGGCGCTGTCAAGCAACGAAATTGCCTCAAGTGTAGATCTAAAACTCACCTAAAATCACCCCCATCTAAATCACTGGTTGTTCAAGAAATACCAACCGACTATAGTCCTTCTTCCCAAGATCCGCCGTAATTTCCACGCGCAACCCCAAAGGTAGTACCCCATTGTACTTACCATGTCCGCAAGGAACATTAGCCAAACAAGGTTTGCCAGTTTCGCTGAAGTACTGTCTTAACACCTCTTCTACTGAAAACGAAGGTCCCTGCGGTTGAGGATCCGGCTCACAATCAGTGAAATCCCCAAGGCAAAAGCCCTCTGCGTCGTCTAGTTTGCCTGAGAGCTTAAGTTGGCATAACATCCGGTCTATTCTGTATGGCTTTTCGCCTATGTCTTCTAAGAAAAGGATGCAGCCTTTGGTCTGGATCTCCCAGGGAGTACCTATAGTCGATGCGACCAACGAAAGGTTCCCGCCAACAAGTCTGCCGGAGGCTCTGCCCTTCTCTAGCACAGTCAACGGTCGCCGCTCCTGCACTGCATCTTCGGATCCACACGTAGGAAGAGGCAGATCCTTTAGAGGCCGCATACCAAACAAAACATCCCTAACGCAGGCTAGGTTGTATTCCTGCATCTTGGGTGCCCAGAGTTCCGCCATAGGCCCGTGGAACGTGCAGAGATTCGCTTCCTTCAAAAACGCGAGATGAAGCGCTGTGATATCTGAGTATCCCATCAAGATTTTCGGGTGTGCTCTAATACAATCAAAATCCAAAAGAGGAAGTATGCGCATGGCTCCATAACCTCCCCTAGCAGCTATCACGGCCTTTACGTCGGGATCCGACCAGGCCCGCATGAGATCCAAGGCCCTTTCGTTATCCTTACCTGCTAGATAGCCCCATCGCTGCAGAACTGAATCACCAAATTGGACTTTGAGACCCAACTCCTCAAAGACACGCACTCCACGTTCTAGCGATTCTTGTTCAACCGGGCCCGATGGAGCCACTATAGCAACAGTATCACCACTTTTTAGGGCCTTCGGCTTCACTACGTCCATAACCGCACTCCTTCCTGACTCTACGCCAATTACGTCTGCTCACCTACTTGCATACCTAGAGTAACTTCGCCTAATGCTCTCTGATTCCCTTCAACAGGTGCCCACTTAATGCGCACCGAACCCCTCCTTAGACCCAACAGGGTGACGCAGGACGAAAAAATCTCACGGGCGCGCACGAGTTGCATTAGATTTCCAAAAGTGCAATCATATTCATGATGCATTTTCGAGCCTGGTATGTCATCTGTATTTGATTCAATATTTGGTCCCGATATCAGTTCCGCAAAAGGAGGCACACCAAAGTGGCAGTCTACGATAAGGCATATGAACTGGCGAGAGAACTCAAAGAAAGCGCGGAGTACAAAGAGTACCAAGCGGCCAAAGAGGCCATCGAAGGAAACGAGCCGGCCCTTCAAATCCTAAGAGATTATTGGCAGCAGCAACTGTCAATTCAAACCGCTCTACTGACCGGAAGAGAACCGGACGAAAAAACCCAGGAGAGTTTCAGCAAAACCCAAGAACTCATAAGCATGCACGGACCGATCCAGAGATTCATGCAAGCCGAACGGCAGGTACTCACCATGCTCGCCGATATCCAGAGAATCCTTAGCGACTCCCTTGACTTACTAGACTACACCTAACAAGGGAAAGAAGCGCAGGGTCGGTTCTCCTGCTTCATCAACACCTAAGGTCTTACAAGAGACAGAAAACAGAGGCAGTCTTTCACATAAGACACTGCAGCATGATTTAATACCAATTCCATAGCTAAATCACTCTATCAACCCTAGGTCGCTTAAGAGCCCTTCAATCTCCGAATATTTGCGATATCCGGGAGAAGCTTTTTTGAGCTTGCCCTCCGCGTCAAAGAACAAAAGAGTAGGAACTCCTTGAATTTTGTAAGCTGAAGCGGTACCTGGGTAGAGTTCTGCATTCATCTTAAGTACAAGGATTTTGTTACTGTACTTCGCGTTCAACTCAGAGAGTTCAGGTTCCATCTTGACGCAATAGGGACAAGATTTTGTGTAGAACTCTAGAACTACAGGTTTCCCCTGCGATAAATACCCATCCAGAGTGTCGTCAGTAACATCTAGAATCGAACGAGAAGCAGTTCCTTCCTCCAAACTCGGAGAACGTACAGTTCCAACATACCATATTCCAGCCGCCGCTAGGATTACGAGCAGTAGGAGAGCGATCCAGCGGTGCCTGCCAATCCATGTAAATGGGCACGTCTTTTTCATTAGAGTTGGACTCCTCCTCGTCATTTAGTATCATCAAAGCAACACCGCTTCAAATGTACGGTCTAATGAGCAAATACCCTCCGAATCCAGCGATTATGATGCCGCTTAGTTTCCTAGCTACTTCAACAACTAAGACTCCTTTTTCATTTTCAAGAAACCCCATAAACGCGGATGTAAAGAGGCCGGCCAAAATAACAAATACAGACTGACCCAATGAGTACCCAAAAAGCAGCATGCCTCCGCGCATTAAAGAGCCTGAAGAAGCCGCGATAGATAGTATGGCTACAAGCATCGGAGTTGTGCAAGGAGACGATGATAGCCCATAGAGCATCCCCATAAAAAGCGGTCTAAAGACCAAATTTGCTGAATCACCAGAATTGCATCTCGAAGAATCTTGGGGATTCTGATGTGTCTCTTCTGCTTCCGATGGAATTAGAGCCTCGCACGTCCGCGATATCCCAAACACCCCGAAATACGATAATCCTGCGATCAGAAACGCAATCCCTGCAACCCACCTAAGCCAAGGGGCGACAAAGAGCAGGGACTTACCAACGAGACCCACAACAACCCCCGCAAATGAAAGGGCCAGAGCCATACCAAGTACAAACATGAACACATGTGTCCGCTGTCTATGTTTCTCAACTGCCGCTACGTGCGCTACTACGATAGGTATGGCAGATAGAGCACAGGGATTGACTGAAGATAACACGCCTGCCATCACCGCGAACACTGGCCCTAGAATTGGGTTATCGAAATTCATCCATCCAGGCAAGACCAGACTATACCTCCCTGTAACGTGCACGCAGAGCCTATACCTCACTATAGGACCCCTCGTGTATTTCACTTAAGTCATTCTATCAGTAGACCACCTGTTTTGTGACTTTTCTACTCAATTTTCATGACCGGACATATCTTAGATTGGCGCAAACTGCAACAACAGGAAGTTCTCCTCAAACCGTGTGCAGAAGCAGGATCACGCCGAGCAAAACCAAGAATGCTCCCAGGCAGCCCCTTGAACAGCACAATCGGATCACTCCTCCCTATAGACAATTGTGATACTCTATAGCCCTATTACGATGCAAAACGCCATCGGTTTAGTGGCATGGGATATCACATTGAAGCGCGTTGATATAGGATACGCGAACACAATCAAGAGTCAATATCTCTCTACTCAATGGATAAAAAACCTTCGAGGCGTCCTTGTAACAACGAAGAATGGTCGGGGCGACTGGATTTGAACCAGCGGCCTCATGGTCCCGAACCATGCGCGCTGCCAAGCTGCGCTACGCCCCGACATCTGAGATTATAACATCTATCTGAGTACAAGTTCAATTGACCGAAATGTACCAGGTCACACAAACAAATTCCTCTGACCACGTCACTGCAAACGACGTACTCCGTCTTCAATTTCGCACACGATAAAGTCAGCCTCAAGCCCTGTTTTCGCGAAATACTCCTCGCCGACTATCGCCTCAAACGCGTCGCAACAATCGCTCCTAACCAGGGCTATGGCACACCCACCAAACCCTGCCCCGGTCATCCTTGCACCAAGGCAACACTCTTGCGAAAGCGCTGCTTCCACAATTGAATCCAGTTCAAATCCAGTTACCTCATAATCATCCCTTAAAGAAATGTGAGACTCGGTCATCAAACGCCCAAACCCCGCAACATCCCCAGTAGACAGCAGCTGTTCAGCTAGAAGAGTACGTAGGTTCTCAGTTACAACATGACGAGCTCTCCTGCCTAGCACTGGTTCTCCCATTTTCGAATAATTGGCAAGACCATGCTTCAACCGAGGACTACGCAGACCAAATGTTCTCTCAACTTGCTCTATTTCAGCCTGAGCGAGATTCTCTATATGTGCATAGCCTGGATGGCTTCGAATAACGGCAAGTGCCTCCTCGCACTCAGCTCGTCTTTGATTGTACCTCGACTCGCCAAGGCTCCGCCTCTTCCCAGTGTTCATAATCACCAGGCGGTAATCGCAAAGCCTCACAGGGACGTAACGGTAGTCTAGAGCCGAACAGTCCAGGAGCATGGCATGGTTCTTCTTTCCCATTGCAACCGCAAATTGGTCCATAATGCCACACTGAACCTGCACAAAATCGTTCTCCGCCCTCTGACACAATTGCGCCAGCCAGATCCTATCAACACTAGAGAGATTACCCCCCAAGACAGGGTGCAGCATGAAATAGGCTGTAAGAACCTCTATTGCCGCCGATGACGAAAGGCCTGCCCCAACCGGAAGATTGCCCCAATAAAGAACCTGGCAACCCTTGAAGTCGCAATCAATGTCAATATGACCAGTTTGCTCCTGTCTCAGTTGCCGAATTACACCGACAGGGTAGTTGGCCCAACCCCTGCTTGCCTCATACCTGACATGCTCGGACAGATCCACAGATGTCTTACCCCACTCATTGATCGAAGCAAGATGAATAACCTCCGCTTTCCCCAAGGATCTACCGGAGCTGCCACTGCCAGTTCTTCCGAAAACCGTCTCTGAATACCTCACTGCCGCAAATATGCCTATGGAAAGCGCTACAGGCAGCACGTACCCCCCGTTGTAGTCTACATGGTCACCAATTAGGTTAACGCGCCCAGGCGCGAAGAAAACATGAATTTCACCTGGAGATTCACCGTATACCTCAAGGAACTTTCCCTTGAGCCTCTCTACATCAATGTGTTCCGTAAAACCAGCATTCATGTCCATAGTTGTTCCCTTAGCCACCAGTTATAGATGCTAGTAACCGTTACAATTCTCTCCTATGCTTCATGGTCTCCGTCAATCTTCCGGTATCCCCGGAATACCCGTTCCACTGGAGTCCATCCTGCGTACTTCGGTTTTGTCCACTTTTCAGCGCCAGGAGTTAGATTCTGAATATCCAGGTAGTGATCAATTCTAACTCTGTCCCAAGAATGTATGACATTTCCGTCACCCAAAGACAATCCAACGTGCCCCCAGTTCTTGTATCTGCCGTTTAGAGGGCCAAAGCAGTCGTAAAACACGAACGCACCGCGTGGAGGAAAACCTTGAGTCGTCATAACTCCGTATTCGTCAGCCGACTCCTTTGCCGAATCACCTCCGAATATCTCTACTTTGTTGCTTATCTCATAGGCATCCTCGACAAATGCAAGGCACCTGAACGGCCATGCCTTAGAGCCTAGCTGACTCTTGGCCCATCTAATCGCATTATCGATATACGCAGTGAGTTCATCATCCCTGTCTTTGCTGTTTGCCACACTAGACCTCCTAATTCTCTCCCTACCTCTCAAGGTCTCCGCTTAGCCATTTCTGCGAATCCGAACACCCCATTTCGTCTACCCCATTATCCTTTCTTCCACACATTCTGACCTATAACCTTCAAAGGCATTCAGATACATCAACCGATTGCCCCAAAGGAGACGCA
Organism: Candidatus Fermentithermobacillaceae bacterium; assembly: GCA_018052455.1. Taxonomy (GTDB): domain Bacteria; phylum Bacillota; class Sulfobacillia; order Fermentithermobacillales; family Fermentithermobacillaceae; genus UBA3907. The sequence goes on from JAGPNE010000001.1 coordinate 357,338, forward strand.
ACTGATGGGCGTAGGCTGTTGGCATTTGACAGGGCACTTCATCACCAATATTATTAGTGAAAACGTTGTACAAATCAGAAGGGGTGTTTTGAGATGACCCGATATCTAGTAACAAGCGCACTACCTTACATAAACGGCATGAAACATCTTGGCAACCTGGTCGGATCTATGCTCCCCGCTGATGTGTATTCCAGATTCCTGCGACTCGAGGGTGAAGACGTGCTTTACATATGTGCAACTGACGAGCACGGAACCCCAGCCGAAATAGCTGCACTAGAAGAAGGTCTGGATGTTCAAACCTATTGCGATATTCAACATCAGCGTCAAAAGGATGTTTACATGCGTTTCGGGTTATCTTTTGACTATTTTGGTCGCAGTTCCTCACCTCAGAACCATGAACTGACGCAGCATTTTTTCAAACTGCTAGACAAGAATGGTTTTATTGAGGAAAGAGAAATAGAACAGATATATTGCTTCGATGATGAAAGGTACCTTCCTGACAGATATGTCATAGGGACATGCCCTCATTGTGGATACGATAAGGCTCGCGGAGACCAGTGCGAGAACTGCGCTACCCTTCTTGACCCTTCAGATCTTCTGAATCCCAAATCAGCCGTATCAGGAAGCGAGAACCTTGAGCTACGGAAATCGCGACACCTATTCCTAAGACTTGATGCCCTAAGCCAAGAAGTGGAGCAATGGGTTGCTTCCCATCAAGACTGGCCTCGACTCACTCAGTCTATCGCTCGGAAATGGCTCAACGAGGGCCTTCAGCCTAGATGCATCACAAGAGATCTTTCATGGGGAGTTTCTGTACCCAAGGAAGGTTTTGAAGACAAGGTATTCTATGTATGGTTTGATGCGCCTATCGAATACGTAGGCGCTACAAAGGAATGGTCAGATGCATGCCCTCGTTGCCGCGATTGGAGATCTTGGTGGTATAATGCAAACGATGTATACTATGCCCAGTTTATGGCAAAAGACAACCTTCCATTCCATACTATTGTTTGGCCCGCAACAGTCTTGGGAACAAGAGAGCCCTGGACCATGGCCTCCTACATAAAAGGGTTCAATTGGCTTACATACTACGGAGGTAAGTTCTCTACAAGCCAGAATCGGGGAGTCTTCATGGACCAAGCTCTTGAAATCTTGCCTCCAGATTACTGGCGTTATTTTCTAATGACTGTAGCTCCTGAGTCCGACGATTCAGATTTCACTTGGGAACTGCTCTCTGCAGTGGTAAACAAGGACTTAGCCGGCACCCTGGGAAACTTCGTGAACCGAACTTTGAAACTTGCGGTGTCTCAGTTCGGGAACACAGTTCCTCAAGGTGGTACGTGGGGACCTCACGAAGATGATCTCCTGGAAAAGTGCAGAGATAGCATTTCAGAATACAAAAATGCCTTGCGAAACTTCGAGTTCAGGAAGGCAATGATAGCCCTGAAACAGTTGTGGACTCACGGAAATGTTTATATAGATGCTCGGGCTCCCTGGAGTCTTGTCAGAACAAATCGAGATGAAGCAGCACTGGTTCTTAGAACCTGCATCAACCTGGTCCGGACATATGCTCTAGCTTCATCGCCTGTCATTCCATTTACATCAGAGACTCTGTTCGATGCGTTGAAAATGAATGCCGAAGAGAGGAAAGCAAGCCTCAACGATGCCCTTGACCTCGCCGCCTTGAATCCCGGTAGAGCATTTGAGGTCCCTCCCATCCTGTTTAGAAAACTGGAACCGGATGAGATCCAAAAGCTCCAGGAAAAATATAGCGGAATGTAGACTAGATTCGGAAGGCATAATGGACCTATACGGCGAACAACTAGAACCTAGAGAAGACTTAGTGGTGATTTTCTGGTTTTTTGATGAGTTTTCCGCCAAAGAGTTGAACATTATGTAACTACATACGATAATTTATGTAATAGAGATGATTTTAGCGAAGTTTTCACCTTTTTGCCGGCAAATCACAGTTGGTGGTTGCTTTACCTGGATGGCTCGTAAGCATCGCGCCGTTCCCAGGATGTATCGCTAGCACTCTTGGTCACAATGTAGGCCTTCTCGTTCATGCACTATCTTTCAATGATGTCAGTGCAGATTGATTGAGCATCGAGATAGTTCGTAATTTCGAGAATCGCAGTAATTGAGAAAGCTATAGAGCTCTCTTGCCTGCGATGCGAGAAGGAGTGTTCCAAATTGGGTTCGAGTTCGCGCCGCGAATCTGTCAAAGGATCAAATACAGTTGACGAGCGTGCCCAAGACAATCAAGAACCTAGAAGCAAGAGCCGCTTGATCAAAACTAGGCTAGAAGGTCGCGAAGCTATGCCTCTCGCGTTGTATTTTCTTTCAGTTGCTGCAGTCGGTATTCCACTTTCCGCTAGAATATTGATTGCCGAGCCAACACCAGATTCGGTCACGGCTGTTTTGTTCCTGTGTCTAGGTCTCCTTTCATTTCACCTGCCGGTAGTGATGCCGTCAAATGTCCAGATTCACCCTGGAAGCCCTATTGTGTTGGGAGCTCTTTTTCGCTACGGAATGCCTACCGCGCTAATCACCATCATACCTTCGTTCCTTCTGCATTTTTTCACATGGAAACATGGTCTATTGAACTGCCTGTTTAACGCCGGGCAGTTTACTATATGCCTCTATGCTGCCAAGGTCATAGGAATCCTAGCGGGGTGGCGACAAGGCATGCCTGCAACCGATCCCGACCTTATACCAATAATTCTCATGAAAAGCACTTTTGATACCGTTAACATCTTCTTGGTATCCATAGGTAGGTCCATTGACAATAAAGAACCCTGGAGCAAGTCTTTCATACAGATGTTCTATAACGAAAGAAGATCTTCGTTCATGCTAGAAATGTTTCTCTGCATAGTATCTATGCTCATCTCTTCCTATCTTGGGTACTCTGCACCAATAATAGTGCTAATAGGGGTTTTGGCTCTTAGGCTTCAGAACGTATTCGAGAAAGAACTAGTCGTAAGAACTCAAGAAGCTGAAACCGATCAGCTCACCAAGCTCTACAACTTACGCTATATAGAAAAATGGCTTGAGAACGATTTCAGTCTGCTGGCTCGAAACCATAAGAACTGTTCATTCATATTCGCTGACGTAGATGGATTGAAGGCAATAAACGATGCATATGGACATGAAGCAGGTGACCGCTTGCTTGTACATATTGGTAATCTTGTGTCCAGTAACATAAGGAACAAAGACTGGGTTGCCCGGTATGGCGGAGATGAATTTGTGATCGCATGTCCCGAAACAAACCTTGTTCAGGCCTTATCTATTGCCAATCGGATTATCGCCGCTACCAAGGAGAATCGTTTCTTTTACAATGGCCTGCTAGTTGGTTTCGGTTTGAGCCTAGGTGTAGCAACATGGCCTGAGCATGGTGAAACTGGCTTCGACGTTATTCGAACGGCAGATAAAGCCATGTACTTGGCCAAAAAAGAGGGCGGTAACTGCGTGCGAACAGCAAATGAACTATAAGGAGCAGTTTGTCAAAGGCTGCCCTAACAGTTGTCGTCGAGTACAGACTTAAGGGCCTTAAAATCCGTCTCGTTTTGTATGATAATGCAACTAGTAAGTAAATGCTGGTGGCTTTCCCGTTCGTTTGGAATGTAGGTTGAACTCGGGGCAAAGGAGCGTCCAGGTATTGAACAATTCACCTCAGAAGACCACTGACACATCAGAACAAAGTGCCCAAAAGAACCCGGCAAGGAACCATACGGTACCTAAAGGCCGTTTCATAAGAACACGTCTAGAGGGTCGTGAGATCATACCTTACGCTCTTTCTTTTGTAGTTATTGCTTCAATCGGCATCCCAGTGGGAATAAGGTCTATCCTGACCGGCCAAATTCCAAATCCCAAAGCGGCAATGGTGTTTGCGATAGTAGGCCTTATTTCATTTCACATCTCAGTCGTGATGCCATCTGGAGTTCACATTAACCCAGGTAGCCCCATCGTGCTAGGAGCTCTTTTTCGCTACGGACTGCCTACGGCACTGGTCACCATCATGCCTTCTTTCTTGCTTCATTTCTGGACGAAAAAACACGGCCTTCTGAACTGTCTTTTCAACTGCGGGCAATTTGCTCTATGTCTCTTGGCAGCTGAAGGGGTTGGTCTTTTGACGGGATGGCAACCGGGGATACCTGCAAGCGAGGCAGACCTTATTCCTATACTCCTCATGATTTTTGTGCATGACACCTTGAATATCTTTTTGGTAGCTATACCTGTCTCGATTGACAACAAAGAGCCCTTTGCAAGAACGTTTACAAATATGTTCTACCACGAAAGAAGGAGTTCTGTCGCCCTAGAGACTTTCCTCTCAACGGTGTCCATGCTCATGTCATCTTATGTTGATTACCTTGCTCCAGTAGTAATGCTAGTAGGAGTCATGTCTCTGAGCATCCAGAATCTATTTGAGCAAGAGCTGGTCGTAAAAACACAAGAAGCTCAAACCGACCAGCTAACCAACGTGTATAACTTCCGATACTTAGAAAGGTGGCTTGAGACTGACTTTGACGCACTCACACGTTCTCGTAAATGTTGCTCCTTCATCTTCGCAGACGTAGACGGTCTCAAGACCATAAACGATACATACGGCCATGAAGCAGGAGATCTTCTGCTCGCTCACGTTGCAGAAGTCATCAGTGCTCACACTAGAGGCAGGGATTGGGTGGCTCGATATGGCGGAGATGAGTTTGTAATCTCTTGTCCTGAAGCAGACACTGCCAAAGCGACGCTGATAGCAAATCGCATTGTAGAATCAATTAAGGGAAACCCCTTCTTCTATCATGGGCAGAGGGTAGAATTTGGCCTAAGCCTAGGGGTAGCAATGTATCCGGAGCACGGGGAAACCGGCTTCGATGTTATACGAATGGCAGATAGAGCCATGTATTTCGCCAAAAAGGAAGGTGGCAATCTTGTCCGAACTGCCGCGCAGCTCTAGGAAGAAACTGCCAAAGAAACCTCCCAGCTTTTCTGCGATTTCAAAAAGCCCTTTGAGAACCCGAGATATGTGTGCCAAACTGCGAGGGCGTAATTTACGGGCCTTTTCAACCAAACTTACTTAAAAAGCACCGCCCTCCTATCCCGCAAGCATAACAATATTCAAGCCTTCCGCAGGAAATCGTCGATACTCATTGGTTTTCGGTTCGAAACAAAGCAAAAAACCATCTTCTAATTTGCCAGTACAAGCTACCACTAGGGTCTTGTTCGCGGATATTTCCTTTAGCACCTCTATTGGTTCAAGTTCAAGACTTTCATCGAATATGATCTCAATATTGTCTAGGAGCAAAGTGTCTAGGAAAGTTCCATCTTCCATGCGCAGATCTGCCAGCATATCCTTTAGAATCCCGGCAGCCTCGAGTGGTCTGTCCTCTGGGTCTACATTCAAAAGCCTCTTACTAAGCTCTAAGGTTACGTTAACTCTAGGCGCGCCTGTGAGTCGCTCAACTTCCTTTAGCACTCTGGTCTTACCACTGGCAGGAGGACCTACCAACATAATCAGTTTACAATCCTCAGTTCTTACTTTACCCATCTTCTCAATCACTGCATCAACAGGTCCGATGCTCAATCTACTCACCCCCGTCATTGTTTGCGCACATGCGACCCAACCAACACCCAGACACATACAGAAATTAGTTCCAATGTAATCTTTATCATACCCACCTCCATGAAACGCGTATCTGATAATAGGGTTAGTGGTCTGGGTTAGACTTCTTTGTGTCAACAAGGTTTTCCTTCTGGTTCTTTCATTGGATCGCTGACCTGATATACTAGTACAAAGAACACTTGCAAGGAGGAGTTAAGGTGAATTGGGGTTTGACCATTATAGGACTACTTGTAGTAGTAGTGATAGCCTACGTAATATGGCTATACAATTACCTTGTAGGACTAAGGCAAAGAGTCCACAACGCATGGTCTCAGATTGATGTTCAACTCAAGCGCAGACATGATCTAATACCCAACCTTGTCGAAACCGTAAAAGCGTACGCCGCCCACGAGACAGCAGTGTTCCAAAAGGTAACAGAAGCAAGATCCAAGGTTGCTTCCGCAAGAACCATCGACGAGCAGATTGACGCAGAAAGAAATCTCGAAGGGGCCGTAAGGGCCCTGGTGGCTGTCGCCGAGAACTACCCCGAACTCAGATCTAGCGAAAACTTCAAGGACTTGCAGTCCCAGCTATCAGACACTGAAAGCAAGATTGCATTCTCAAGACAGTTCTACAACGACACAGTCATGAAGTACCAGACTGCCGTACAGAGATTCCCAGCTAACCTGGTAGCGAGCACATTTGGATTTGCACCGATGACGTACTTTGAAACGGAACCTGAAACTCGAGAGTCCGTAACTGTACAGTTCTGATGAACAGGCTCGACAAACTCAGAAGGAGACTAAGGTCAAAAGTGAGCACTCATAGTAGTTCGTACAAGGTAGGCAGGATACTGATGTACTGTATCCTGGCTATCGCCATATTTGTGCTAGGGATGTGTTCTTTTCACAATGAATGTTACGCCAAATCGTACTATGTTTCTGACCTTCATGTTACAGCCAAAATTAACCATGATGGTTCAATGGACGTTGTAGAAGAAAGAACCTTCTACTTCAGTGGGGACTTCACTTGGGTTACTCAGGTCCTATCTCTGGAAGGATGTTCTGCCATCACGGATATATCAGTTTCAGAAGGTGATCTTAGTTACGTCCTGGCCGACTCTGGGCCGGGCACTTTTAGCTGCAATCGAGTGGATAACACTATTGAGGTCACCTGGAGGTACAGAGCGTCTGACGAAACACGCACTTTCACCCTCTCTTATAAAGTGAAGGACGTCGTATTAGTACATGAGGATGTGGCGGAACTGTACTGGAAGTTCGTAGGAGACGCTTGGGAAGTTCCATCGAATAACGTTTCTATCGAACTATATCTTCCCGACAGATTTGTTGAAACGGATGATGAGATCAATAAAGTACGAGCGTGGGGACACGGACCCCTATCGGGGGAGGTCCAAATCATTCCGCCAGACAAGATAACGTGGACAATCGAAGCCTTGCCCGCTGAGACTTTTCTAGAGGGCAGGGTTGTATTTCCAAAATCAATGGTTCCAAGTGCAACACGCACTTCCGGCATGGCTAGTTTGAATTCCATCCTAGCGCAGGAGGAACAGTGGGCAGAAGAGGCCAATAGGACTAGGAAGATCCAGCGCGCCCTCTTACCTATTTCAATAGCCTGCCTCATTGCCTGCGCGGTATCAGCAATTACCCTCCAGTTGCGGTGGGGTAAAGAGTATAGACCGGAGTTTTCGGGGGATTACTATCGCGAACTCCCCGGAGACTATACACCAGCCGAACTGGGCTACTTATGGAACTTCAAGAAGATAGGGAGTCAAGACATAGCCGCGACCATATTGGACCTGGCGCGAAAGGGATTTCTGCGAATTGAGGTCTCTACCGAAGAGAAAGAGGTTCTCGGAGGGATTTTGGGGACCAAGACCGTTACCGATTACGTACTGGTCCTTGAAGAAAAAGGGACAGCAGTCCTTGAAGACCCAAAGGTAGAACCGGGTTTGACCGAGCACGAGAGGTTTCTTTTGGAGTACCTGTTTCGAACAGCATCAGGAGGCAAAAGCGCCTTGCCGCTCAAACGACTGGAAACTGTAGGTAACAATAGTCCTGCCTCAATCAATAAGTTCTTCCAGGGATTCAAGGAAAGAGTCGAATCCACGCCGGCTGCACTTCAGATGTTCGACCACAAAACGGATGAGATAAGGATCCGCGAAATCATTGCAGGTTCGATCGTTTTCGGGTCGGGTCTAATTGCCCTATCCATTACAAGGTCTATAGCCCTTCCGGTCATATTAATTTGCGCGGGCGGGTTAATACTTATCTTTTCAGGGACATTTCTCAGACGACGCAGTCAGACAGGAAGCACACACATGGAGATGTGGAAAGCGTTTCGCCGGTTCTTGGAAGATTTTTCGGCCCTGGATATGGCCGAAATTCCAAGTCTTGTCATATGGGAGCACTACCTAGTCTACGCTACCGTATTGGGAATAGCTGACAAAGTTATTGAGCAACTGGCCGTCTTGTATCCAGAGGCTGGCCAACCTGCAACGTCACCTTTCACAGGTTGGGCCTGGTTAAGCGGCGGGCAGAGCACCGCCAAATCGTTTGCGGAGACGCTCCATTCTGTTACCCGCAGCCTGCAAAACTCAGTCGCAGCCGCAATGACGACTTCCGGTGCCGGAGGAGGCGGTGGCTTCTCAGGCGGTGCCGGAGGAGGCGGTGGCTTCTCAGGCGGTGGCGGTGGCGGTGGTGGCGGTGGTGGCGGAAGAGCGGGATGAATCCGCGCTAGCTTGGTTGGGCATGCTCGCATGCTTCTATTGAAGGAAACTGCTAGGTTCGCATAGAATTACCTTTGTGAACTTAGCAGTTCTCATTCTTTTTGCTAGCCAACTCAGAAGGACGGATGATCGTCTATGACAACTAAGGTCGTAATATTGCAGAGCTATGATGAAGTTAGTAGTTTCGCAGCAAATGAGGTTCTCAAACTGATCAACTCAAACTCTAAGGCAGTTATAGGACTTCCAACAGGCAGTACCCCACTTGGAATGTACAAGGAACTCGTCAACATGTATAAGCAAGGACTTGTCTCATTTCAGAACGTAACTACATTTAATCTTGACGAGTACATAGGCCTAAGTCCCGACGATAAAAACAGTTACCATTACTACATGTATGAGAACTTTTACAAACATGTGAACGTAGGCGAAATGAACATCAACATCCCGAATGGTAAGGCCTTGGACCTTGAACAAGAATGCCGAGATTACGAACACAAGATCAAAACCGCAGGAGGAATCGATCTGATGCTACTGGGCCTCGGAGTCAATGGGCACATAGGTTTCAACGAACCTGGCCCGTTATTCTCTCCAGTAACCCACAGTATAGATCTTGACAAAAGTACCATAGAGGCAAATGCAAGGTTCTTCAAGTCCATATCCGAAGTGCCTACCAGCGCGCTAACAATGGGCATAGGTAGTATAATGCGTTCTCGCAGAGTACTGTTGCTAGCAACCGGTGATTCAAAAAAAGTGGCGGTCAAGAACTCGATCCAAGGCCCTGTAACGCCGCAAGTCCCTGCATCGGTCCTGCAGTTGCACTCAAATGCCACTTTTCTGCTAGATAAAGATGCGGCATCTCTCTTGGAACTACCGGGTCATATTGAATGTACCCTATACGGCAAATTGAAATAGACGGAGGTATGAGCAAATGAAGATCTTGGCAATCAACGGGAGCCCCCGTGTTAACAGGAATACAGCATCTCTCATGAAACTTGTAATCGATGAGGCAAAGACGTGCAATTCTGACCTAAATGTAATGTGGTGCAATTTGAACGACATGACTTATGCCGGATGCCAGTCTTGCCTTACTTGTAAAACCTCGGACGTCAAAGGATGTGTCCGAAAAGACGCGCTGTCATTCGTACTTGACGTTATGCTTGCTAGCCAAGCATGGATAATCGGTACTCCAATTTACATGGGTCAGGCAAGTGGCCAACTCAAACTCCTCTTAGACAGAATGTATGGTTTTACGGGCCCCAATAAGGAAAAACGCATACCTCCCGGGAAAAAGGCAATTGTTGCTATAACACAAGCAGCTTCTGAGGAATCCCATGTGGAAGTACCCAAACAAATGAAGGCGTTTTTCACCCGGCGGGGCTTGGATACTAAAGTCATCCGCGCATGCAATATGCCAACAGCCGCACCTTCGCCCCAATTTGGTCCAGAAATCTGTGAAGAAGCCCGAAGGCTTGGGAAGTGGCTGAGTGATGAAGGTAATTTGCAGGAGAAGTAGACATCCCTGAAGACCTAGAGTGTCTTTTCATTTTCTTCCTAAAAAAGGAGGACGGTGTTACATTGGTATGCAGAACCATAGGTAGCCCAGTAGGCTTTTTGAGTGTTACTTGCCAAGACGGGTTTCTTACAGGACTGTCTTTCGCTAAGCCTTCGTGTATCGACCTTTACTCTCCTGAACCAAACAGGTCTAACACGAACAGCGATCTTTTACTCCTAGATGCAGTTATTGACCAGTTGGAAAAATACTTTTCAGGAAAACTAGACCGATTCAGTGTTCCAACCTTGCTCTCTGGAACTAGATTCCAGCGCAAAGTGTGGTTCGAAATGAATGAGATACCGTACGGGCATACGCGGACTTACAGTCAGATTGCCAACGCGGTGAACTCACCCCGGGCAGTGAGAGCAGTCGGCAATGCCTGCGCCGCCAATCCTATAGCGATTATCGTGCCATGTCACAGAGTCGTGGCAGCAAATGGTATGGGAGGCTACGGCGGAGGCATAGCCGCAAAACGCTGGCTCCTAACTCTCGAAGAAAACGGCTTGCCTCCGCCTTGGGTCAATTCGCTATCCGAAGAACCTATCTAGAGGGAACTCTCGGTCTTTTGGAAATGGGCACTGATATGGAGAATCTTTAGTTTTTTCTCTAAACTCATCCCATGCCGACTCAACAAGATTCGGGTTTTCTATGAGCTGCATGCCGCACATAGCCATGGCCTTAGCTGCAACCAACATCCCTTTGTGTCCAATAGAGCTACCCGATGAAGCGCAGTTCTGCCACGAGTGTCCCGGCGTTCCAATAGGTGACGTTGCTGCTGACATCTGCACTGTAGGCACTATCCAGCTTACATCCCCTACGTCGGTTGATCCACCACCCGATTTACCTTTCCCCCTTGGGGGAACGAGAGTAGTGTTCAGTATTTGTTCTCTTAGTTCAGGGCAATCCTGAAATTCAGGACTATTCCTCAATCCCTCAACCATAGACTTATCAAAACTCTCAGCCAGTTTCCTCGCGAACTCAAACTCCTTTTCCTCAAATTGAGGCACGCCTACCTTTTGCATGGACTCCCACATAACATCAGCAAGGGCGTCGTTTATGAGGACCTCGTAACAACCCGTGAGAAAGTCTATTTTGAAGGTAGTCCCAGTCATAAGAGCCGCACCTTTGGCCACGTCAATCAGCCGTTCGTATATCTCTTCGACTTGATCTCGCCTAGGAGCCCTCACAAAGTACCATACCTCCGCAAAAGCAGGGACTACGTTGGGCTGATCTCCTCCAGACGTTATCACATAGTGGATCGATGCATCCTTAATGATATGCTCCCTCAAATAATTGGCTCCTACGTTCATAAGTTCAACGGCATCCAGCGCCGAACGTCCGTGATGTGGATCCCCGGCAGCATGCGCAGTCTTACCGAAGAACTGAAACTTGGCCGAGTTCAACGCAGTGCCACTACCCAACCTGACCGAGTTCAAAGAACCGGGGTGCCACGAAATGGCTACGTCTAGGTCGTCAAACAGCCCTTCTCGTGCCATATACACCTTACCTGCTAACAGTTCTTCAGCTGGACAGCCATAGTATCTTATGGTTGCTGAATCAGGTCTCGCTTCCAAAGCATCTTTCAAAGCTACTGCCGCCCCCAGTGAGGCCGTTCCGAGCAGGTTATGGCCACAACCATGCCCAGGGCCTCCTACGACCCGCGCTTTTCTTACAGGAGACACTTCTTGAGATACTCCCGCCAAAGCATCATACTCCCCTAAGAAGCCGATGATCGGCTTGCCTGTTCCCCACTCAGCCACAATGGCGGTAGGAATTCCGCCTGCGCTGCGTGTAACCTTGAAGCCCTGTTCTTCCAAATAAGCTGCTTGAATCTCACAAGACCTTACTTCGTTGAAGCCGACCTCTGCAAAATCCCAGACAGAATCCGCGATCTTTACCAATTCTCCCGCTCTCTTGTCTACGTACGTGGCAACATCTTCCACACATGATCCCCCCAACTATGTTTTTAGTCTTGCCAAAGCCGCTAACTTCAATAGACCATATTCTTGATTTCGACACCGAAATCGGTTTTCCTACATAATTCCGAACTCGAAGCATTTTTATCAGTTCTTGGGCAGCATTCTCAAAACCATGTTCAAACATCTTCTGCGTTCAACCGATCTTCAGCAACCTACACGCAACTCTGAAATAAATGAGTAGCCCAGTTGCATCCACTACCGTCGTGATTAGCGGGGCCGAGAATACAGCAGGGTCCAATCCGAGTTTTCCGCCTATTAGGGGCAACGCTGCTCCTACTGTTGAACTCACGACCAATACTGCGACCAAGGTAATCGCAACGGTAAGGGCTATCCCCATGGATCCGCCCATAAGCCAACTGAAAGCAAAACCTACCGTACCCATTGCCAGACCTAGGATCGCCCCAACCTGTATTTCTTTCCATATGATCTTGGCGAAATCTTGGATGCTAACCTCTCCTAGTGCCATGGCCCTTATGACAAGCGTTGAAGCTTGGGAGCCCGAGTTGCCTCCAGTATCGGTAAGAAGCGGTATGAAAAAGGTAAGGGTCACCACCTGGCTTAGCACTGACTCGTAGGTCTTGAGAATATTGCCCGTTAGAAGTTCGGCAAGAAATAGAACTAGCAGCCACCCTATCCGCTTCCGGAAGACTGTAGTAACACTGCTGCTCATGTAGGGATCATCTAGAGGACGGCTTCCGCCTATCTTGTGTATATCTTCAGTATCTTCCTCTTCGATAACGTCTATTATGTCGTCTACGGTTATCACGCCCACTAGGCGACCACCGCCGTTTACTACAGGGAGTGCAAAGAAATCGTAAGCGCTGAACATTTTCGCTACATCTTCTTGATCCATGTTCACATCTACGTATACGACTTTGGTATGCATGATTTCTGACACCAAAGTCTGGGGCTCGCTCAATAAGACTTCCTTGAGGGAGACTACACCCACTAGTTTCCCCTGGCGATCAACTACATAAAGGTAGTTTGCAACACTTGCGGTTGCCCCTACCTTCCTGAAATGCTCTATCACGTTCGAAACACTCCAATGCTGTCTAACTGCAACATAGTCAAGGCTCATTATCCCACCGGCAGAGTTTTCCGGGTAGGTCATCAAATATTCAATGCCCGCAAGATCCTTCTCAGGTACCATGGCCAGTATCCTCTTGGCCTGCAGCGGGTGTATGGCCATAACCAAGTCAGCTACCGAGTCCTCACCCATTTCAGCAATTATCGCCTTGCCGCGTTCTTCGTCCATGTGATCAAGAAGCCTGTATTGTAATTCGTAATCCATGTGTTCCAAAGTTTCCGCTGCTATTTCAGTAGGCAAAAGCGACAAAAGAGTTATCTGCTCCGCCTCAGGCAATTCTTGAAGGAGCATAACAATATCAAAAGGCTGGAATCCTGAGAGGAATTGGCGCAGTCTGTCATGATCAAAAGTAGCAAGACAGTTGAGCACATATTCAACCATGGCGTTTTTGTTCAGATCCTTCATAAAACTCACCTCCAAGACTCATCGTGGCTTTCATACCCTTAAAAGTCTCTCGACTAGTTTTCTGAGACCCTAAGGTGAAAGGTTCCTGGAGATGATTACTAGCGGCACCAATCGCAGAACATCTACACGCTTGATTGAGGTGCAAGTGCCCGCGCAGACACACCTGGAACCTGAACTACTTCAAGCTCTGTCTGAACTGCTCTGTAGCGGACCTTATGTCTCAGTGGATATCGTTTACTACTAGGCCCAGTATCCACGCTGCACCACCACCTTTATATACAAAGTAATCCCAATGCAAAATCCTATGAAGGCACACCTTATCAAGTATACACTAAGGGATCCGCATATGGAAACCTTGCGGAGCTGCCCACACAGAAACCGCTGAGAAAATGCCACCGACATCAGAACCGCGGCTTGCCAGGAGACATCTTCCACTTCCCTACAACCTCAACGTTCATTGCGTGTATGGCATCATACGTGTCTATCGTATCTTGCTGATAGACACCTGAGCTCCAGTTAGGGATAAGGCTGGTCTCGGAAATCCCTATGCCCTGGGGCAGACTAACAAGAGATTTGAGATACTCTGCGTTTCTTTGAAGAATCGCCGGCCCCTGAGGTCTTCCATGAGACGGGATAACAAGTTTCACTCGTTGTGCGCAGGCCTCTAGAAAACCAATCCAATCTACTAATCCTGAAGGATCCCCGATCGATGGTATCGGGTCTTCGACAAGATCCCCTGCTATCAACATCTGATATTCAGGTACGTAGCAGGCAATGGAGTCCTGGGTGTGCCCGCCGATATGAACAAGTTGCAAAGTCACCGCCTTTTTTCCACTTCCGCATGATTGTTCGAAGTAAAGGTTCATCCGTTCACTGAAAGTAACGTTTGGCAAGCATACTCTTGCATTTCTTACCAGACTCGGATATGACTTTCTTACCTTCTCGATATCCTCTGCGATACGGGAGCTCAAGTGAGTTCTTGTAAGATCATGAGAAACGATGTCAATGCGACATGAGTCGCCGAATTGCTCCACAAGAGGTGAAGTTCCCAAACAGTGGTCCCAGTCACCGTGAGTGTAGATAATACTAATGTCCTTTAGTGTTCGAGTAGAGGCCACACTGCTGCCTTCCGAAGGTTCAGAGAATCTCTTCAGACTACCGTTAACTGAGGAAACATCATTTTCATGCTCCAAACCTTTGAGCAAGCGAACAAACGGCTCCATATAGTGAGGAGCCGAAAATGTATCAACAATAATGCAATGACCGGAGATAAGGACCAGGGTGCTCGAGACATTCATACCATAGCCTTCTAGCGGCCAAGTTAGGCAGTACACATCTTCACAGACTTCCCTAATCTCGTTCACACGAAAAACCCCCGGCTTAGTGAAGCACTCCAAGATCCCTAGGCTTTGTCATACGCCAAATACGTTTCTAAGTGTGAGAGAATCGCCTCTACCTCTGCCCAGTGAAACAATGGAGACTTCTACGCCCATCTTCTCTGATATGAAGTTCAAATAGTCCTGCACGTGTGGGTGCAATTCAGAAAAACTGCTAGTCTTAGGGTCTATTTCTGGCCAGCCCGGAAACTCTTTGTATATCGGCTTGCATCTGGCAAGTTCCGTCAGACTAGCCGGGAACGTGTCTATCACGCGACCATCACATTCGTATGCATACGCCACCTTGACTGTATCGAGTCCGGACAGGATGTCTAGCCTGGTTATCGCAATGCCCGTGAATCCATTCAGAACTGAAGCATAGTTCAGCATGACTAGATCGATCCAGCCAATTCTCCTTGGCCTACCAGTAGTCACGCCATATTCATGACCTTTCTCCCGGATCCATTTCCCGGTCTCATCGAAAAGTTCTGTCGGAAAAGGTCCGTCGCCTACCCGCGATGTGTAGGCTTTAACCACTCCTATTACTTCGTTGATCTTTGTAGGACCTACACCGGAACCAATACATGATCCCCCTGCCACCGGGTGACTTGAGGTAACATATGGGTATGTCCCGTGATCTAGGTCGAGCAAGGTTCCCTGAGCACCCTCGAAAAGCACCTTCTGACCAGCATCTACGGCCTTATTGATTAGAATTGCCGTATCGGTAATGTAACGAGCCAAGTATTCGCCGGCCTCTAGGTACGACTCTAGAATAGGAGCAGCATCTAGTGTCTCCTTTCCGTAGACATACTTCAACACTCTGTTTTTATCGTTAAGGTTAGATTCCAATCGCTCCCTGAAAAGATCAGCTTCAAGAAGGTCTCCAACCCTGATTCCCACCCTTGCAGCTTTGTCCATATACGCAGGACCAACGCCCTTGAGTGTCGTGCCAATCTTACCTGCACCCATACTCTCTTCTTGAAGCGCATCTAATACCCTATGGTACGGCATGATCAGGTGCGCTCTATTGCTCACCCGAAGCCCCCGTGTGTCTCTTCCTCTGGCACGCATCGCTTCTAATTCTTCGACCAAAACCAAGGGATCCACAACCACACCATTTCCGATCACAGACAGTTTTTCCGGATACAAGATGCCCGAGGGAAGCAAGTGAAGCTGGAACTCTTCCCCATCTACAACCACCGTGTGACCAGCATTAGGACCTCCTTGATATCTAACCACAACGTCTGCTTCGAGAGCTAGGTAATCAGTCACTTTTCCTTTGCCCTCGTCGCCCCACTGGCTCCCGACCACAACCACTACTGGCATATTCCCGGGTATATTACACCCGCTCCCTCCTTGTAAATGAGTATCGATTACCCTTTTCTATCTGATTCTATCGCTCTTATTGCCGACTCCACTGCAACCCTAACTGCTGCGTTGCACCGCGTTTTTTTCAAATTATCTTTCGCATATCGCTCAGGCCCGCCCTCCGAACCAAGCGTAAATCCTAATATATCATTACATGTAAGGGCACCAATTTCATTGGTAAATTCTTCTACAACCTTACGGCCCAAAGCATTGCATTTGACTTTACTGTCTTCGTCTTCTGGTTGAGTTCTTCCTACATAGATGCCCAGACCAGAAATGGCTCCTGTGAGAGCTCCACACACAGAACCAGTCCGTGCTATTCCTCCCCCAAAGCCGGTCATACACGAAACTGGCATATCAACCCCAAGATACCTGCAAACACCGTAGAAGGCCGACTCCGCGCAGTTGAAACCTTCTGCGTGCTTTGTACTAACTTCATTCAGAATGACATCTATTCGGTCCATGCTCAATTTTTCCGCCCTCCCAAATACCAATTCTAACCTATAACACGAGAGGTTTCACCTTTTTGTAAGAACCTGCGCGGTGCAAGACCTCCATAGATCAATAAACGAAAAACCAATATACTAGGATTAGGCAAAACCAACAATGCTGCGCTATACACCGGCGTTACAAGATAGAGGTGGGAGAACTATGGCAACATACTATATCGTAAGGCACGGCCAAACCCTGGCTAACAGGCAAGGAATACTCCAAGGGCATCTTGACGTGCCTCTTTCCGAACATGGCAAGAAACAGGCTGAATTGGTAGCAGAAGCACTTTCAAGAGCCAGCATTGATGCTGTCTACTCTAGCGACCTGGATCGCGCTTGCGCAACAGCGCAGGCTATCGGAAAGTACCACAACCTTGAGCCAATCACCGACCCGCGTCTTAGGGAAATCCACTGTGGCAGTTTGCAGGGAAAAACGATGGAGGAGTCTAGGAGACTATATCCCGAGTTTTTCACGGCGTTCGAAAAGGACCCCTTAAATACCCCACGGCCTGGCGGTGGCGAATCATTTGCTGATCTTTGGCATCGATCCGTGAGTGCGTTGGAAGACATTTTACAAAGACATCCTGACTCTAACGTAGTTATTGTGACTCACGGAGGAGTCATAAGATGTCTGCTAGCTCACGCTGACGGAGTGAAACCAGACCCGAGTTCCACTACCCCTGCCAATGCGTCAATAAGCATCATTTCAACGCAAGGCGGCAAGTTGCGCGTAAAAAAGTTCAATGACACCACTCATCTTGCCGACTTAGGAGAGAATGTCTCCTCTTCTGAAACTCCTGATGCTTACAGGTGGTTGAACTAACCACGCAAAACTCGACTATCAAGAAGAGGCCGCCCTCGGAAGGCGGCCTCTCTAATACTTCAATGCTCAAACAATGCTGGGTCTAGCAAGTTTTCCTTTGATACACCAGTTCGCCCTCTATGAACACCTTCTCTGCAACTGACAAGGTGTTGAACGGATGACCGTTCCAAATCACAACATCGCCATCTTTGCCAACTTCAATACTACCGACCCTGTCTGCGATTCCAAGTATTTCTGCAGGAATTATGGTTATCGCTCTGATGGCTAGCTCCTCTGGCATACCTTCACGGACTGCAATACCTGTGTGACACGCGAGCCACCGAGTGTTTGACGTAGTGTCACACTGAATTGCGACAGTTACACCGGCTTTGGCCAAGATTCCGGGATTAGCCAAAGACACATCCAAGAGTTCCATCTTGGAACGGCTCATCAGCAAAGGGCCTACCGTAGCTCTCACCTTTTTTGCAGCCAAAACATCCGCAATCTTGTAGCCTTCTGTGCAGTGCTCAATCACGTAGTCAAGGTTGAACTCTTCAGCAATACGTATGGCTGTCATTATGTCGTCTGCTCTATGAGCGTGTATTCTTGCTTTTATCTCACGCCTCAACACACGTGCTAGTGCTTCCATTTTCAGATCTCTTTCAGGAGGCGCAGAGTTTTCATCGGACTTCTCTTTCTCTTTGGCTTTCTCCATTTTTGCCATATAGTTCTGCGCTTTTACTAGAGCGTCGCGCAATACCCCAGCATTCCCCATACGGGTATTTGGTGCACGTTTCTGCGCCTCTCCGTAGACGCGTTTCGGATTCTCACCCAAGGCCATTTTCATTGCTTCGGTGCCCGGAATGACCATCTCATCAACTGTCCTGCCCCTAAGCTTCATTGCGAAGCCGGTACCCCCGATGAGGTTTGCGCTTCCTGGTCCTGTATAAACCGTAGTTACGCCGCCCGTCAGAACGTCGGCAATTGCAGGATCTCTGGGGTTCAACGCGTCGATACCCCTAAGCTGCGGAGTTATGGGATCAGTGACTTCATTACCATCGGAGTTTGCCCAAACAGACGGCTCACCAAACACAGCGAGATGGCTATGGGAATCAATTAGACCCGGGGTGACAAATTTCCCTTTGGCGTCAAAAACCTGGGCGTCCTCGGGAACAGGAATATCTTTGCCTACAGCCTTGATCTTGCCGTTGCTCATTAGAACTACGCCTTCATCGATAGTCCCATTTGTAATTGTAAGTACTTTTCCGTTTACGATTGCTAGCATGACGCTTAATACCCTCCTTTTTGTTTGAAAGACTCCTCAGCACCAAACCTCTTTCTCTACTTGACCCTCTAGCCAAGCAGACAGTTAAAGAGAAGTTTGAAGGTGCCGTGGGTTTGAGCCCTGAAAAGGGGCCTGAACCCGAAAAGAACTACTTCGCCGTTTCCACACTTGGCTGTCATGACACAAG
This sequence comes from Candidatus Fermentithermobacillaceae bacterium, assembly GCA_018052455.1. Lineage (GTDB taxonomy): Bacteria > Bacillota > Sulfobacillia > Fermentithermobacillales > Fermentithermobacillaceae > UBA3907. The sequence goes on from JAGPNE010000001.1 coordinate 376,212, forward strand.
GCTTGCCAGCCATGATTTCTTCACCTATGAGCCATCCGCTCTGCAAAAGATCCTTCTCTGGATACTCGGCAACTACGCAGTATCTATCCGATGCAAAAGTGTCCCGAACTTCAAACGCTTGACCGCCCGAAACAAGAGCATAGCACTCATTGGGCATGCCGTATCCTATTTGGTTTCTTCCGTCCACCTTGACTCTCAGAGTAGAGCCATGACAGTAGTAATCTTTGAAGGTAAGGTTCTCCAACAGATTGGCAACTTTTAGTTCACATGTGTCTATCGCAAATTTCGAGGACGAGTCAAAAGCAACCAGGCGCCCGCCCTTATTCACAAAATCCTTCAACGCGCAAGCCCCTTCCTTACCAATACCACTGCGGTATTCAGGAGGCATAGGCGGAAGCGGATAGGGTGTCTTCTTTGTTTCTCCTGAATCGGGTCCCAATATCATTTCGGGCCTATCAGCAGGCAGGATAATTACATCTACCTTGCTATTCAAGTTGCCTTCCCTAAAATCTGCATCCATAAGGGTCATATAGGGAAAATCGAACTTTTCCAGAACCAGCCTGCTCCAACCCTCGTCTGCATTTCCTCCCCAGTATCTTTGATACATACCAATCCGCAGTTTTTGCACCTTGTGTTTAGGAACATCAACCTGTACCTTAACAGGGTATATAGGAACTCCACGATCGTCACACAAGGTTTTGAGCTTATCCGTAGCGTTTTCTCGATGCTCAACGTAGAAAGCCCCAGCAGGCATATGCGGGCAGTTGGGATAGTCTCCCTCACAGATAGGTCCATCAAACCTAAACACAACGTTGTCTTCCTGGAGAAGCCGGGAAACCACTGCATACGTGTCGTTCAACCTCGGATCTAGTACATATCCTTCCACTTGGTAGTAGATGCATTTGGGAGTCTCTTTTGCATCGCAGACTTTTACGTCTACATCTGACACTATCTCAAGGTCCCCCGCTATCTCGGTATCTATGGGATCAACGCAAACACCCATAAACTCCCCAATGGTATCTGTGGCCGTATCATACATGATCGGTGAGCCATCCGGATTTCGTGTCCAGTAATTGTCTGGGTAGAATGTTCTCCCTAGCAGATTCCTTATTACTCCCATCTTGGGTTGAGCCAGGGAAACAACAAAAGACCCTCCCGGGAACATTTTGCCGTCTGCTGCGAAACTGTCCTTTGAACGCTTAACCTCAATTCCCTGCTGCAGAAGGATTTCCACGAGTTTCAGCGCGGTAAGAGGGTCGTGCTGTTCCATAGAAATCACGTAGTTCTTGGGAGTACCCATGGCGCCTCTTTCAGTCTGGCGCGACCCCTTGAGGTAAGCATTCCACAATACTCTCTCCCTAAATTCGGCGCATATCTCTAGAAGAGCCCATGCTGCAATCTTCTGTTGCTCAACTATGTCGCGAAGCCGCCACCATCCGCCTGGCCAAGGGTTTGGAAAATTGGTTTGCGCCTCGTACTTTGGCATCGTCTTTGGACAAGCTCCTTCAAGTTGATGAGGATGAATGAACATAGGTGTGGCTAGTTTGGCTGAAGCAGATTCGGTGAGCATTCCCGCAATGTTGTGGTGGGTTGCAATCCAGTGGAAACCGAAATGGCCCCACCCGGGGAACTGTGCGTCATTCAAAATCCCCGTTTTCCCTTCCTGCTCAAGGGCGTATGCCATATGTGCTCCGTACCATGAGTCTTCACGCCAGACCAAGGGATCTGCATACGGCCTGATGGAGTTGCAATAAGGGGCCAGATAAAGACGTGCACCTGTGCTGCCCATATGGTGATGGTCCTGATAAGCCTGGGGATGCCACTCAGAGAACAAGATCCCACCTACGTAGCGCGATTCTATCAAGTTCATAGCAAAAGCATCCCTGTTGTTGTCATGCCCTGCATACTTATGATACAGATAAGGAAGCATGGTACCCTCGTACTCTGTGCCGAGGTATTTGTTGTACCAATCTGTAACCATTATCTGACCATCGGGATTGAAACAGGGTACCATTAAAAAGATCACATTGTCTAGTATTTTCCTGGTGGACTCAGAGTCGTCTGACAAGAGGTCATACGCTAGCTCGGGAGCCATTTGAGTCCCGCCTATCTCGCTTGCGTGCAGGCTCATCGTCTGGCACACTACGGCTTTGCCCTCATTCACCAAACCTTTAATCGTATCTGGTTCCAGACCTCTGGGATCCGACAATTTAGCATTTATATCTTTGTAGTAGTCCAGGCGTGCGAGATTATCCGGAGACGAAATAATGGCCAACAGAAAATCGTTTCCCTCAGTGGTTTTTCCCATGTTTATGACTTTGACTCTGTCAGACTCTGATTCGATCTTGTAGAAATAGCGAACAATATCATCCCAACGGGCCATTTTGCAATCGCTTCCGAGCCTATAACCGAAAAACTCCTCTGGAGACGTGACTTTACCTATCTGCCCAACCTCTTTTCCCATGTTCTACCTGGCTCCTTACCTGCAAGGGTCTTGCACTAAGAACTACCAGGAATCAACTCCCTTCGGATAAGATTTGTGAAGAATCCTCGAGACACCTGGGTCTGTTAGAGAAAATTCGCTACGAATGTCGTAACTTCCTTTATCTTGGCGCCATAAATCTCCATAAACTACTTAGAAGATATGCCCCAAACGTAGTCTCTTCGTTTCGGTCCGCGGATTTGCCTTCTACGCAAGATTTGTAATATGATACTTCTGAATTGTATTTTGTGTTCCGTAATAGTTCTGCGAAAATAGGACCGTCTAGTCGAGTTGCAGCATTTGAAATAGCACATACAAAGAACAGACAAGGTGACCCAATTGAAAGATCAAGGAAATGGAAGTACAGACCAGAAGGAGCGTTCTTTGCGTCTGAGAGCCAAAGAACTGCCTCGTTATCTCGACCTGGAAAACCACACAATCGAACAGAATATTTGGATTCTCGCACTCCCTCTTATTGCCGAACGATTGCTGCAATCTGTTGTTGATGCTGCTGACATGGTTATGGTAGGACGCGTTGGAGCCGCTTCCGTGGCGGCGGTCGGACTGTCTAACCAGATCACTTTTATTGCTACAAGTTTCTACGATGCGATCCGAGTAGGAACCACGACCGTTGTTGCACGCCGTATAGGGGCGGGAGAATACGACAAGGCACAGGCAACCTTAAGACAATCCCTTATCCTAGCCTTGCTGCTTGGCCTAGTAGCCTTTGTTCTGATCTCTGGCTTCGCGGGTCCTAGCCTTGAATTACTAGGTGCAGAAAGTGACGTAATGGAACAAGGCGTCCCATATTCATACTGGAAGGGACTATCTCTGCTATTCGAATTTGTCACAATGACCTTCACTGCCGCTTTGAGGGGATATGGCAATACGCGCCTCCCTATGTACGTTGGTATATTGGTTAACGGAACGAATCTCTTGGGCAACTACGCTTTGATATCTGGGAACTGGGGCTTTCCCGCTCTCGGAACGGAGGGCGCCGGGATTGCTACAGCATTTGCTCGTTTCTTGGGGATGATTTTCATTATACTTTTGACTGTGAAACAAGAAAGCCCGATCAGATCCTTCTATAAAGGTTCGTTCCGCCCCGACAAATCTGTCATTGACCCAGTCATTTCCGTCGGCTTGCCTGCATCAGGTGAAAGACTCATTCTCCGAGTAGCCCAATTGTTTTACGTAAGGGCTATTGCCGGTCTGGGTACTAATGCTTACGCAGCGCACCAAATAGCTTTGCGTATAGAGTCTATGTCTCTTGTTATTGGTTTCAGTTTCGGAGCGGCAACTACCACCTTAGTTGGACAATACCTTGGTTATGGTGATCCTAAAAAAGCGGAAGACGTAGTTTTCAGGTGTGAGAAGCTTGCGGCAGTCGCAATGGGATGTGCCGGAGCACTGCTCTTTATAGCCGCACCTAACATAGTACGTGTTTTCATTCCAGATAACCCGGAGGTCACACAGCTTGGCGCTACAGTCCTTAGAATTGTTGCGGTTGCTCAGCCCATGGCGGGAGTGAACCATGTCCTGTCGGGGGGGCTCCGCGGTGCCGGTGACACCGCTTGGGTTATGTATATAACTGGAGGTAGTGCTTGGCTTGTCAGGCTTGTTCTCACTTATCTACTGGTCACCGTCGCCGGACTTCATCTGCCCGGCGCGTGGTATGCAATGGTCGCAGATTTGACCGTTAGATCGATCTTATTTGGCAGACGCTTCAGGAGCGAAAAATGGAAATACATTGAAGTATAGGGATAGCGCTTATCAGATAATGGTTGCTCCCGAATATATCATCTCCGAAATGGCAATCTCGCCGTCTTTCGGGTTCACATTCACTGCGCGGACTCCATCTCTTATGACCATGACCTCATAGCCCTTTCCCAGTGCGTCCAATACGGTAGCCTTGACACAGTAGTCGGTAGCTAGTCCGCCTATGTATAGGCGTCGAACCCCCTGCGTCTTTAGCCAAGCATCGAGAGGTTGCCCACCTTCGCCATCCATTGCCCCATCGAACCCTGAGTAAGCCTCTATTTCAGGATGATACCCCTTCCTGCAAATCTCACCACCCGCTATAAGGTCCATATGTAGCTCCGCTCCCCACGTATTCTGAACACAGTGTGGTGGCCATATTCCTCCTTCTTGCCTAAACGAACTGTGGTTCGAAGGATGCCAGTCCTGTGTAAAAACAACGGGCAAGCCACGTCTTCCAAATTCCTGGATCCACTTGTTGAGGACTGGAATGACTTTGTCTCCTTCCTCAACACCCAAAGCGCCCCCGGGACAAAAGTCATTCTGAACATCAACCACAATTAGGCATGCGTCCTCATCTACATATAACATGCTCCAACCACCGCCTTTCAAGTTCAACACATCTATTCGCTGCGACACCCCGGCTCACCTGCCGGCGGGAGAGCATTGCCTTGACACCGCTATCGTCCAACAATTATACTGTCATGAGATAATCAAGCTATTTAACCTTTCGTATACCGAAATAGTGTTCATTTGACGGTGAATTGAGGTGAGAAAGTGCATAAACCCGAGTCTGAACCAGCAGACGACACCCACCGCAAACTGGTCATGGGTCAGATGATCAAATTGATGCATTCCATAAGTCGCAAATTTGGCAGAGAGATGACTCGAGCCATGGATGGCAGAGTGTCTGCTTCCCAATTCATCATGCTCAGATTCTTGAAGCAGTGCGGACCCGCTAGGGTTTCGGAGATCTCGAGAAAAATGCAGCTGACCCCGAGCGCAATTACTTTCATGACAAAGGATCTCTTCGAAAAAGATCTGATCGAGCGGCGAAGGGACACCGAGGACAGGAGGGTTGTTTACATCAATATCACCCAAGAAGGTCTCGAAGTTGTTGAGGCGATTGAAACCTCAATACGCCAATCTGCTGAGTCACTATTAGGCAATCTCACGAATCTAGATCTGTCTAGCATCGTATGTATACTTGAGAAACTAGACACAAGCATAATTATGGCTTGAGTCTCTCAACAGACGGGCTTGAAAGTTGCAGTAGATTTGATTGCCCTAGTTTCTTGAAGAACGATCACAATTACGAAGCACGAGGAGGAACTGTAGATGAACCTTGCAAGAACATCCATTAGACGACCTGTCGGTATTCTAATGGTAATGTTTATGGTAGTACTTTTGGGCGTTGTGTCTGTTACAAATCTCAACTTGGACCTCCTACCCAAGATTACTCCACCCGTTGCAGCCGTTATTACCAGTTACCCAGGCGCCTCCGCCAATGAGGTCGCAGAACTGGTAACACAGCGCGTTGAAGCTGCAGTCGTCACTACGTCAGGTATCCAAGACATAATGTCAATCTCCCAAGAGGGAGTTTCAATAGTTGTTTTAACATTTGACTGGAACCAAGACATGACTGAAGCACGTACTGATATCACGCAAAAGATTGAGATGGTCCCACTTCCCGAAGGAACATCTAAACCCACGGTAATGAAGTTTGATCCTACCATGCTCCCTGTCATGGAGATCTCGGTTACCCATAGCAAAGACACAGACCTGGCAGGGCTCACTGTTTTTACTGAGAACACTCTTAAACCGAGGATCGAAGGAATTGAGGGTGTGGCGTCTGTAGATGTGTTAGGCGGAATAAAAGAACAGATCCAAGTAAGACTTGATCCATCCAAACTAAGTGCGTTTGGATTAACTCAGGACACAGTGGCCGGGATAATTTCGGCATCGAACCTGAATTATCCTGTAGGCAAGGTGGACAAGGATGGGCTGCTGCTTGATGTCAGACTAGAAGGCAAGTTCAAATCCCTCGAAGACCTGGAAGAACTCGTTGTCGGATATGCTCCCGCAGCTTTGCTCAACGGCGATGTTACTTCTATGGAACGCGACATGAGCGCAACCTCTAAGTTGGCTAACTTTGCACAAAGTCCTATGGTACCTCTTCGGCTAAAAGACATTGCAACGGTCGAACAGGCTTTTTCGGAAACTACATCTATAGCCAGGATCAATGGCAAGCCGAGCCTCCTTCTCTCGATCAAGAAAGAAGGTAGCGCTAATACTGTAACTGTCGCCCGCAGAGTACGCGAAGAACTGGACAACCTGAAGAACCAAATCTCTGAATTTGACGCGGTGATCAGTTTTGATGAAGCCAAGTTCATTGAAGAAACTATCAATTCTGTTGCTAAGAACCTGGTCATAGGTGCAATCCTGGCAATAATCGTGCTAATACTATTTCTCAAGGACTTCCGGACCACGCTCGTAATAGCTATAAGCATACCATTCTCCGTCATAGCTACGTTCGTGCTTATGTACTTTGGCGATTTGACGCTAAACATAATGACCCTAGGTGGGCTCACCCTCGGGGTTGGAATGCTCGTTGACAACTCAATAGTTGTCATTGAGAACATCTATAGGCACATTGAGATGGGCACAGAGCCTAAAGAAGCCGCAGCTAGGGGTGCAGGAGAGGTAGCAATGGCAATTACAGCTTCGACGGTTACGACCCTGGTGGTATTTCTGCCTATAGTATTCGTCGGAGGAGTCAGTGGAATCATATTTAAGGAATTAGCGCTGACGGTGACTTTCTCCTTGCTAGCATCCCTTTTGGTCGCACTGACCGTGGTGCCGATGCTCGCATCCGTATGGTTTGTAAAGAAGAAAACACGCCCAGTCGCATACGCTTCTCAGGGCAATGGTGACCCTTCGCCCGAAGCCAAAAAACACCAAGGCAAGTATTTCAACATGGTCCAGTGGACGCTACACAACCGGCTAGTCGTTTTGCTGATCGTTGGAGCGCTTATTGCAGGTTCAGTATACCTGGGCTCCAAAATAGGTACTGAATTCATACCAACTGCCGATGAAGGCGGGTTTTCCATTGCAGTAAAAATGCCAGAAGGCACGCCTATTGAAAAGCTGGACAACCTCGTCTCAGAAATTGAACAGATACTAGACAAAAATCGCTCCATAGAGACATATACGGTGTCTATAAGTGGCGGCGGTGGGAGCCTGACTTCTCTAACCACTTCAGAAGGCGGTACTGCAGCCACTATAACGGCCATAGTCACGCAAGAGACCCTTGACAAGAAAGAAACAGTAAAAGTCATGGAAGACATTGAAAAACAGGTGGATAAGATAAGAGATGGAGCCAAAATCTCTTTCACCCCACAGTCTTCAATAGCATTGATGGCAGGAGGCATTTCAGGTTCAATTCAGGTATCAGTGACAGGTCCAGATATAACCGAGGTTTCCAGGCTAAACGACGAAATTGTAGAGAAGATCAAGGATCTAGACGACGTAAAAGAAGTGACATCTACGCTCACAGAAAGGAAACCAGAAATCCACATTGTAATCGACAAAGACAAAGCAATTGCGTACGGTCTTACACCTGCCCAGGTAGGGACAGCTTTGTCAAGAGCGGTTAAGGGACAAACGGTCTCCAGACTGGAAAAAGGCAGCAATACATTCGATATAGTGGTCAGCTATGAGAAAGACGCAGTAGAGACAGTCGAAGATATGGAATCACTACGCTTGTCCGGCGCTCTTGGAACCGTCGCACTCAAGGACATTGCACAAGTCATAGAGGGTGAAGGCCCAATAACCATTAATCGCCTGAACCAGCGACTTAGCGCAAGAATAAGTGCCAAGTACTCAAATGTCACTTTGGGAGAGATGACTACAAGGATTAACGATGCGGTTTCTGAAATCGATATTCCTGATGGCTACAAGATAAGTATGGGCGGCATGTCAGAATTGATGGAAGAAGGCTTCGATGCGCTCAAACTCGCACTCGTCCTTGCGATTATCCTCGTATATATGGTAATGGCTGCTTCATTTGAATCTCTATCTACCCCCTTTGTTATCCTATTTACAATGCCACTAGGAGCAATAGGAGTGATAGTCGCGCTCTATATTTCCGGATACGCTTTTGGAGTAACAGCCTTCATGGGAGCCATAGTGCTAGCAGGCGTGGTCGTGAATAACGGCATAGTCATGGTAGATTTCATAAACCAGGAACGTGCTGCGGGCATGCCCTTGGGCGACGCAATCTGTGACGGGGCGTCTAAGCGTCTGCGGCCTGTACTTATGACAAGCCTTACGACCATACTAGGCCTTATACCTATGGCTCTGGGACTTGGGGAAGGTGGAGAACTGGCAGCCCCCATGGCATTGAGCATAATGGGCGGACTCAGTTCAGGTACATTCTTTACTCTCTTTGTTATACCTGTAGTGTATAGCATATTCACCGGATATAAGCCAACCAAGCGTGCACCTGCGCCGGAATATATAGAAACGTACCAAGAAAAGCACGTGGCTGAGCCGGGAGCGGAAGATGTTGCACAAACACATGTTACCGAGACGGAAATAGTTGCTGAACCAAGTAAGCACGAAGATACCAGTCCAAAGGTCGACTTGGACCAACAAGACCTGGAACAGCTGATAGAACTATTAACAAAACTGGCATCGTCTACTAAGAAAAAAGAGGACATCGAGTAACAAGGCAATACAGAAAGGCTGGGTTGCACTTGCCACCCAGCCTTTCTTTTTCGTTAACTATGTGCCCGGGATAAAATACGCACACTAAGCCTATATGTTCATCCAATTCCAGCGCTTGCTTTCTTCAACATCAAACCACATCCCGCTCTTGGTAAGATACGCTAAAACATTTGCTAAGGAGGTCACGTGCTCATATTCTTCTTTGCGTAGTATGTCGAAGTACTCTTTCTCGTTAGGGTCAGTAGATCGCTTGAAAAGGTCATTGTACATCTTGTAACTTTCTTGTTCTAGGTCCAAAGCCGCTTTCAGAGCATCTATATACGGTTCGCCTTCCTGATGTACTGAAACCTCACCAATCTTCTCAAACACGTCTTTTACACGTTCTTCAATCGGCGGGAGTTCCTCGGCAGAGAACTGTATCTCTCCTGTGTCCTCGAGGGATCTTAGAAGGTCACGAAACTTTTCCGCATGAGTTCTTTCATCCGAAGCCAGTTCTTCGAACAGGCCCTTAACCAACGGGTTCTTGGCCTTCTCCGCCTCTGTGGCGTAAATCTCGCACCCCTTTTCTTCCATGTGCACCGCTCTTAGCAATACTTCTCGCACTGGCACAAAACACACCTCCCCTTTGATTGGTAACTTTAAGCATCATACTCTGCGCTTTCACCACTAAGCGTATATCAAATTCGCTTCAAATCCAACTGCTAGAGAACTTGGTTGTATCGTAATGCACTCGGGAAGAAGAAGGAAAAACACTGCAGCGCGGAATATACCTCATCTAAGGAGCGTGATAATATGAGCGATATCCCGTTGCTAGAAGAATTTCTAAGCATCAAGTACCTCGAAAAATGGGAATGGAGCCCAGACGGCAGGTTTATAGCTTTGATATGGGACGATGGCGGAATAGATGATCTTTGGCTAGTAGCCCCCGGAGTCTCTCTCCCCCAAAAAGTAACCTACGCTAGAAAAGGAGTATCTGATCTCGCATGGATACCCGGAACTTCCGACCTGTTTTTTGTTATGGACGACTCTATATACAAGATGTGCGCCTCACCTGTCGGCGATCCTCAGCTGATTTATAGAGCTACAGATAAGATCGCAGGTATATCGTGTTCTCCAGATGGAAGTGCCCTAGCGTTTGGGCTAGAAGGGAAAATCCATCTATATTCCATAAACTCACTAGGCATTGAGCAGTTGGAGATGCCCGGCACGTTAAGCCAGACTAGCAACCTAGGAATCGTGGCTTGGTCACCCTCAGGAACAAAGTTTGCATTCTCGTTCAAAGACGCTGACTCATATCATCAAATAGGAGTTATGAGAAAAGACGGCACCCTTATGTGGACATCCCATTACGAAGCGTCTTCGCGAGATTTCTCATGGTTCGACGATGAAATCTTGTATTTTGCCAAACCCCAAGACTACGGCAGATCTGCAGATCTCATGTTACTCGACGTTTCTAAGGATGCCACCCATCTCAAGATGATCATGCACCTCAGGGGTTCAGGTAAGGGACCTTTACTTTCCACAAACTGCATACCGTCACCTGATGGAACAAAAGCTCTTTTCCTGTTAGAAGAAACGGGCTTCGCGCACTATTACGTATTCCACAAGGACGACTCCAAGCTAGAACAAGTAACCTTCGGAGAATGTGAAGATTTTGCCCATGCCGATGACTACGCAGTTTGGTCCTGGGATTCTTCAAGTTTTGTCTATTCTTCCAACAGACGATCTGCAGGAGAAAGACAGCTTTACGAACATCGCCTGGATACCGCAGAAGACGTGGAGATAATAGGACTACCTGGAACTAACTCCAAAGTGAAACTTTCCGCAACTGGCCAGATGGCATTTGTGCATTGTGATGCTTACAGAAACATGGATCTCTGGGTCTGTGATCCAAACGGAGGTAACCCTACACAAGTCACATTTTCTATGCCCAACACCCTCACCGAAGACCGCCAGTTCGCACCCGAGGAAGTGTCTTTTCGCAGCGCAGGTGGGTTGACTATACACGGATATCTTATGAAACCCAGTAATATTCCGCAAGGAACCCAAATACCGGCCTTAGTTTGGGTACACGGTGGCCCTTTCAGGCAGATGCGACCAGGTTGGAATCCCTTACACAGTTATGCTCTTTTCCATGCCTTGAACCAGTATTTCGTCCATAGAGGATATGCAGTTTTGTCGGTGAACTTCCGCGGCGGAATAGGATACGGGCGAGATTTCCGCGAAGCTCTTTACTGCAAGATGGGAGTAGATGACGTGGCAGATGTAGTGAGCGCAGGGAGATTTCTGAAGTCCCTTTCCTACGTCAATCCCAACAAAGTTGCCGTGTGGGGGCTCAGCTATGGAGGCTACATGACCTTGCACAGCCTGACACAATACCCTGGCGAATTCAGAGCAGGCGTAAACATTGCCGGTATTTGGGACTTTGCCCAGTACGCTAGATGGGCCCAGAAGCGATACGGAAAAGGCATGGAGTTCTTCGAGGCGTTCTTGGAGGGAGAACCCGAGGATTCACCTCAATTGTACGCACAAGCATCTCCCGTCACTTTTGCAGATAATCTCGAGGACCCGCTTATGAGTCTTCACGGCACCAAAGACGGAAACGTCGATTTTGCACAGCTCGATAGAATAATAAAGGACTGCTTGGAACGTAGGAAACCTCACGAAGCCATATATTACCCTGACGAAGTACATGTTTTCCGCCATAGAAACACATGGTTGGATGCAGTTCCAAAAATCGAGGCGTTTCTGGCCAAACATATCTCGCCATCAGACTGATGTGTCTTTGGAAATGCCGTCATAATCTAAGAAGCGTATATACGACATTCTGGGAACTTCTTGAACATGAGGTAACATACTAAGGCCTCTGCTCCGCTTCCTGCAGCCATGGCCAAAGTACCGATCGGCCCCCCCAGACCAGGAAATAATCTCACCATCACCATTGCCATAGCGGCGGTAACAGCTACATTAGCGCACTTCGCAACGGTGACCCAAAAGGTATGTCGCTTCATGATGAGCATTCCACCGTAAAACTCGGCAAAACAAGCCGCAAGCGGCATAAGAGATACAAATGCTAAGGTTTTAAGGGTCTCAGGCAAGGTGTCCGAAGGAGCGCCGATTAGCGTTCCAAAGACCCAGTTGCCTAGAATCGGCAGACTGCTTAGAAGCAAACACACCAGACCTATTATCCCAAGGGCTGTTGAAAAACGTTTGGCCTGCTTGAAAGACGCCTGGCCTTTTACGAAGATCACGACAAGATGATATATGTTGTAAGTAAGAGCAGTGAAAATGAACGAATAACTCAATGCCACTTGATACCCTGCAATTGAAATATCAGGGTTCACAGTCCGAGATAGAGCCGCCGCAATAATAGGCCGTCCCAAAGTCTGAACTACTGAAGCAAACACAAGTGGCAGAGCAAAGCGAAATATGTCGGCATGGCTCACCAGTGGCTCATTGGAGTCTTCATCATCTAGAGGCGGAATGAGTTTTTTGGAAACAAGCAGAGCCAAAATCGCTTCCGTGCATAATCCAAGCATCAATATGGAAGCACCTACCGGGCCGGTAGGCCAAATTGCAGGAAGAAAAGCAGCAGCCACAAACATGAAAAGTACACGTATGAGCATGTTTATGGTCATATAATGGGTTCTTTTCTTTATCACAATAGGGGTCTGAAATACAGAGCGCAAGGCAGAAGATATGGGCCAAAGTACAAACACCTTCAAAGAATCCAACGCCATAGAGTAAATCTCTTCTGAAACACCGAGAAGATCTATAAAGACACGTCGGGAAAGTGGTGTCCATGTAACTAGCGACTGCACTAGCACCAAAACGCCAAGTATTGTTAAGGTTACCTGTGTGACTTTACGAAAGGATCTCTTCCCAGTTGTAAACGTAAGACAAATGCGCTGCATTGCGTAACAAGGAGACTCAAATACCTGACCCACGCTATATGAAACAGAGTACGCAGCCAAGGCGATAGTAGGATACATGGTTCTGGCTATTGCACCTGATACTACAGAGTGCGTCACCATCATCAATACAGAAGTTGCCGCTAGAGGCAAGTAGAACTTTAGGAGATCAAACAACGAATAACTCAGGGAATGGTCGTAGCCTGAGCTTGGATGCTCTGCCTGCGCAGCCGCAGGAGCGTCACTATTTCCTGTCACCCCCGAACTGCTACCCACATCGTCTGTCTTTTCCACCCGCGATTCCCTTCCCCCGTACAAAGACTCTTGAACCATATTATCACTAAAGAAACAAAGGCAAAACCAGTTAAATGCTCCCGCCTCTCGACTTATTGGTTACAGACAAGTTTGAACGCCTGTCAAAATCTAGGAGGCGTACCCTCAGACTGATCCCGAAAGTGCGCCTCCTCATGAGTCGCTTTGCGCGGCGACTTTAGAACTCGGTTGTGCCTGTAAAAGCAAAAGCTGGCACGCGAATCGCTGGGACAACCGCTCTTCCTGTCCTAACCATATCTCGACCCACCATATCTATGCTACCGAAAACCCTGAGAGCGCTCTCGGTAAATCTCATGTTCTTGACAGGTCTCACAATTTCCCCATCTTCGATTAGAAATGTTCCATCTCGAGTCATACCTGTTATCAACATCTTCATGGGATGAGCCAGATTGGTGTAGTGGAATCGCGTTACCAGAATCCCTCGGCGAGTGCTCTTGATCATGTCATCCAGTGAGCTTTCGCCTCCAGCCATAAAGAGATTTGCAGGCATAGGCCCCCATCCGCCAAACCCGCCGTGACCAGTTGATTTTCTTCCCTCTTTTTTGGCGTTTTTGAAGTCGTACACCAATTCCTTTGCGATGCCATGGTCAACCATCGTTACCTTTGATTTGGGTACGCCTTCTAAGTCGAAGGGCATCGGGAACCCTCGTGTGTCTAGGCCATCATCCCACATGGTAAACAAATCGCTGAAAAGTTTCTGGCCAAGTTTGCCCGCCAAGAAGCTTCTTCCCTCTCTTACGGCCTGCGCAGAGAATCCCATCGCTGCAAGATACCCAAGCATATCTGCAACGGCGAGAGGCTCTAGGATAACTTCGTACTCGCCAGGTTCTACTGCAACAGGGTTTTCTCCCATAGCACACTTTTCGGCAGCTACTCGTCCCAATTCAGAAACTGAAATATCGTCCACATCTATGGCCCTGCCCTGTGCATATCCTGAACTGGTCTCTGATGTAACTACTGTGTTCAAAGAGGCTGAGGTAGAAGCATGGTATGCGCAGACACCCAGTGAATTGGCCACGCATAGTTCTCTGCCGCCCGTAGAAAAAGCGCCTGCAGCTTTGAAGCCCCTCTGGTCAGCTTGATCGGCGATCTCCTTAACGGCTCTCGCCCGTTCAATTGCCGAAAAGTTGTACGTTCTACTCGAAAAAGTGTCTATTTCCTGAATCGGCTCTGGCTCAGGTATGCCTTCGAAATCCTCATTTGGTTTCTGCAGTTTAGCTATCTCCGCAGCTGCTCGCACAACTTCCCTCAAGGAATCTTCATCTAGCGAATTTGTTGATGCCACACCGATTTTCTTCCCGAAAATGACCTTCACAGAAATGTTGTGGTCTACTTCAGCCACGTTCTGGTGGATATAGTTTTCCGTAAATCTAGTCAGACGAGATGCCCCACTGGTCACAAGTACCTGGGTTAGATCGCCAGGAGATTGCCTAATAACATCCGCTGCAATCTCAAACACTCTTTCCTTGCCAAACAGGGATTGTCTGGAATCTCTGTCTTTCGACATATTTACTTCCATTCTCCGACACCTACCTTTACATTCCTAAATCTCGCCGGAGCAGCCCCGTGTCCAACATGAGCAACTTGACCTGGCTCCCCTTTACCACAGTTGGCAAGACCCCACAAACGCCACTCGTCCTCATTGCTTACCGCATCGCACGAACGCCAAAACTCATAGGTAATGCCAGTGTAATTTGGATTCTTAAGCATCGCGCCTAGAGATCCATCTTTTATCTCGTAAGCCACTTCAGTTCCAAACTGAAAGTTTAGGCGCTTGTCGTCTATCGACCACGATTTGTTCGTCTCCATGTAGACACCTTCATCAGTATCTTCGATCATTTCATCGAGCGTCCAATCGCCAGGCTCCAAATTAATGTTGGTCATACGTATAATTGGTATCCTGTTCCATCCGTCGGCTCTCATAGCTCCTGTCGATACTTGCCCCAATTCAGAAGCAGTCTCTCTTGAAGATAGATAGTTCTTGAATATCCCTTCATCTATTACAGAAATCCGTTGTCCAGGGACTCCCTCATCATCATAGCCGAAAGACCCTAAGCCTCCAGGTAGGGTAGCATCCGCAACTATATTGACTTTCTCTGAGCCGTACCTAAATGTCCCCTGTTTCTCTGGCGTGAGAAAACTAGTGCCAGCATAGCTGGCTTCTTGGCCAAATACGCGGTCCAGTTCCACTGGATGACCACATGACTCGTGGACCTGCAGCGTCAGCTGTGAACTGTCCAAAATCAAAGTCGTATCCAGGCTGGGGCACTGCTTCGCAGAAAGAAGAGCTACGGCCTCAGATGCTATGCGCTCAGCATGTTCTGCAAGATTCATGTCCAGAACCAACTCGTACCCGAGCGAAGCACAATCTCCGCCTGCAGAATTCGGATACGAACGTCTCTGCATCTCCCTCCCGTCGGTGGCCATAGCGTCGATCCCCGCTCCGGTTTCAGTTCTTATCTGCTCTATGTAGCTGCCCTCAGTCGAGGCAAAGAGCTTTTCTTCCCGCATGCACCACATACTTCCCGACGCGATTCTCACCTGCTGATTCTTACGCATGAGACTGTCTGCTTCTAGAAGAAGAGAGATTTTGTCCTCAGCCTTTACTTCAAATGGATCAATTTTGAACTTCGACTCCCATCGCGCAGTAATAGGTTCTACCGGAGCAAGTTCCACATCCTTATCCCTTTTCAAAGTAGCGGAAGCTTTGGCTATGGACACCGCCTCTTCCGTAATTGCGTTGATTTCCTTTTCATCTACTAGTGAACTAGATGCAAACCCCCAAGCACCATCGTACAGAATTCGTACGCCAAATCCCTTGCTTACCGAAGAACCCATCGAATCTACATTACCGTTTTTGGTCCTTATGGACTCTTGTTTGTTGGTGACTATTCTAATATCCGCGTAACTGGCACCAAGACTCCTGGCCTTCTCCAGAGCTACATTGCTGAGTTCCTTCAAAAATACTGCACCTCCTTACTTTTGCCTCTTAGATGACCCTAGTTTTTACCTAGAGAATCGAGGCTGGAAAATCGTGGGTAGACTCAGATGCTCAATACACCATTCTATGGTGGCTATCTCTAAGCACTTTCCCTCCTTTCACACCAGTAAGAACCTGGTTTTCCACTGCAACTTTGCCGTTGACCAGAACGTAGGCAATGCCTTCGGGCAGACTCGCAGGATTCTCCACTGTGGCAGTATCCCGGATCGTATTCGGTTCAAATATGACAATGTCTGCCCAATAACCTCTGAAAACACGTCCTCTATCAAGGATGTTGCACCTTCTTGCAGGCATAAATGTCATCTTCATAATGGCCTGCTCTATGGTAAGTAACCTCTCTTGTCTAACGTATTTTCCCAAGATTCGCGGATACGTTCCGTAGTGTCTTGGATGCAAGGAACCGTATCTCTTCGCATCTTCGGCATCTTTTGCAGGGTTGCCCGAAATAGCGTCTGTACCTATCATTACAAACGGGTGCGCAACTATCTTTCTGACATCGCTCTCGTTCATGATACCCGCAATCTTGACTTGGAGGTCATTTTCAATCAAGAGTTTTACGATCGCAGCCGGTATGTCGAGTCCCATCGTATCAGCTGCTTCGCCAATGTCCATCCACTCGTACTCTTTGGTTTTGCCGCAGTGCACTATCCCGTACTGATAAAGTCTAGAAGACGTGTATCCTGCGCTTTCCTCGAAATAGGTTCTGAGTTTGCTCACAAAACCCGGGTCATTTAGGACCTTTATCAGTTCAGCGTCACCTAGTCTCTGAACATCCCTAGGGAGCTCACTTCTCAAAAGCATAATCTGGGAATAGGTGTAAGGATATACGTCAGCCATAACATCAACGCCAAGATACCGCGCTTCTTCGATTATGGAGAGGATTTCATCTGCCCTTCCCCAACTATCCTTTCCCACAACCTTCTCATGAGCAACCTGCCCCTTAACCCCTGAACGTGCGCTCACATCAACTATTTCTCTGGTTGCCCAGTCTACATTAGACCACTGATCCTGGATATGGCTGGAATGCAGACCGTCATATTCGGCTACAACTCTGCAGATGTCTACTATCTCTTTGATTGAGGCGTAGCAGCCAGGAACATAGGCCCGACCTGTAGTTATTCCGAATGCCCCTTCCTCTAGGCCCTGTCTGACCATATCTTTCATAAGTGAGAGTTCTTCTTCTTCTGGATACCTAGACTCGCGGCCAATCACGTTGCTCCGTATTGTTCCCTGACCCATCATCAGACATTGGTTAGTCCCTGGCCCCAGCTGATCTACATAATTAAGGTATTCCGCTACGCTCCGCCACGGAATTTCGACTTCCCCTTCGCCGTATTCTTTCGCCATATGCTTGTATGATTCAGCAGCTTTGTCTGACAGAGGGGCCATGGACCCACCACACATGCCAGTTACCTCGGTAGTAATTCCCTGAATTAGGGAAGAACCCGACTCAGGATCACGTACTACAGATCTGTCGCTGTGGGAGTGAATATCAATAAAGCCGGGACATACTACCATGCCCTTAGCGTCAATTACCCGCTGTGCTTCGGAATTGAGATTCATGGTCCGATCGATCACTTCAATCTTCCCATCTTTTATGCCGATATCGGCCAGATACCCTGACTGCCCTGTGCCGTCTATGACCAATCCACCCCGTATGACCAATTCAAACATTGAGAGATACTCCTTTCATAGCAGAACTGTCGAAATATGCGTCAACAACAAAGACTCTATTCGATTCGCCCTGCGAAATATCCTTGTTCTAGGAGTAAAAATCACGGAGCCCTCAAGATACCAAAGCCTGCAAATAATCGACTATGTCCATATCCATTGCAAGTCCCGAAAATTGCCTAGCGTAAAAGGATTTTGTGGAATCCTGTCGAATAGTCAATCTAAAGTATACGGAAAAGCGAACACACACTTTTTACCAGAAAGGTTGACAGGCTTTCTCTGTAAGTATATGAAACAATGGGAGGTGGTCTTAGGCGTCTGCCAAACGCTCAGGCACCGTAGGTGAAGTTAGGCACTACCGCTTGGGTTGTGGTCTCAGAGTTCCCACTCATAATGCCCCATGTGCCTTCCATCAGCTAGGTGCAAATATGCTGCGGCGATTTTCTACACTATCTTATTTGTAAGGAAGGTGTCACTGAAAACATGAAAGCGATTAAAAAAATGCTTCCTGTTTTGCTTGTCGCTCTAATGCTCTTTGCAGGATGCACGAAACCTACCGAAACGACACCCGTGGTTAAAGAGTCAGAAGACTACTACAGCGTCTATTCGGGTGAACTAACCACCATCAACTATCTCACTACTTCTAGCACTGCTGAATTCGAGATAGCTGCAAATACCGTGGACTGTCTCGTGGAATACGACAATCTGGGTATTGTAAGACCGGCCATGGCTACTGAGTGGACAGTGTCCGATGACGGTCTGGTGTGGACTTTCAAACTTAGAGAAGGTCAGAAATGGTACACATACGATGCTAAGGAATACGCAGAGGTAACAGCCCAAGACTGGGTAGATGCTCTTAAGTATTCCTTCAACCCCGAGAATGCTTCAGCTACAGCAGACATTTCTTACGGTGTTATAAAAAATGGCGAGAAGTATTTCAAGGGCGAGATTGACGATTTTGACGAGGTCGGCGTAAAAGCTCTAGACAAATATACTTTGGAATATACCTTGGAACATCCTGTGCCCTACTTCCTGAGCATGCTTACTTATTGTCCATTTATGCCAGCTAACGGCCAGTTCTTAGAAGAAGTAGGCGATAAGTTCGGCACGGATAACGAGTACCTCCTCTATAACGGGGCATATCTATTCTCAGTTTGGGAACCCCAAGAGATACAGGAACTCGTAAAGAACGAAAATTACTGGGATGCCGACAAAGTTTACATTAAGAAGATAACCTCCAAGTACAACAAAGAGGCTTCTACATTGGCTCCAGAAATGTTCTTGAGAGGCGAAATCAGCGGTTGTTCTATACCGACAGACCTTCTTGACGATTGGATGAATGATCCCGAAAAGAGCAAGATGGTTCGACCGGCTTCTACAAGTTTCTACACTTATTTCTATGCCTTCAACTTCGATCCGAGAAGCGTTCCAGAAGAATATGAACCCGAGAACTGGAAAAAGGCAGTTAACAACATCAACTTCAGAAAAACCCTGTTCCACGGCCTAGATCGAAAGGCGGCCGTACTCACCCTAGATCCTTATACGCCTGAAAGAATGCTGAACAATACTATCGTTCTCAAGAACTTTGCGGCCGCAGGTGGTAAAGACTACACTGAGTTTGACGGTCTTGCCGACATAGTGGCTCGAGAGAGTTTCAATGCAGAACTCGCCATCGAATACCGCGACAAAGCAAAGCAGGAGCTCGAAGGAGTTGTGACTTTCCCAATCAAGGTAATGATGCCTTACAACACTTCAGGTACTCAGTGGACCAACGAGTCTCAAGTTGTTGAGCAGCAGCTCGAGAACCTGCTGGGGGCGGACTTCATCGACATAATTCCTGTTGGATTCCCGCCAAGCGGATTTCTGAACGCAACCAGGAGAGCAGGTAATTATTGCTTCCAGAACTGCAACTGGGGTCCAGACTATGCAGACCCAGAGACATACACGGATCCCTGGGTGCCAGATGGAACATACAACTGGCCTGACAGGGCTCTCGATACTGCTGCATACGAACACTACAAGGGATTAGTAGATGCAGCCAAGGCTGAAGTCCTAGACGTAGAAAACCGTTACGACCTGTTTGCACAGGCAGAAGCATATTTGATTGATCAGGCCTGGGTTATCCCCTTCCGTCTTGGCGGCGGCGGTTACGTTGCCACCAAACTCGAGCCGTTCACCGCGCCTTATGCCCCCTTCGGCATTGCAGACCTTCAGTACAAAGGGCAAGTCGTGTTGAAGGAGCCCATGAGTACAGAAGACTACATGAAGGCGTACGAGGAATGGGAGCAGGCAAGAAAGGCAGCTCTTGCAGAAGAAGCAGCCAAGTCAGGGAAATAGTATCCGTAGTTGATCGTTCATTGTAATCAATTGGATGGTTGTTGGTAGAAAAGTAATGCTACCAGAAGAAAAGACCGCCCTGGCAGTCTTTTCTTCTGGTATAGGGTATACTAGAAGTGAATAGATTGGGAACCTGGAAGAAGGTATCACGCGATGTTGAAATACAGTATTAGAAGGATCCTCCAGTCGCTCGTAACAGTGTTCATAGTCATAACCGTAGTTTTCCTCTTGATGAGGCTGCTACCTGTCGAAGGCTACTTCACTGAGAGAGTAGATAAATTGACCCCAGAGCAACAAGAAGCGATCCTTAGAAAGTTCGGACTTCTCGATCCGTGGTATATACAGTTGAAGAACTTTTACGCATCTCTGCTCAAGGGAGATCTTGGCAATTCAATTATTTACAGGCCAAACGTGCCGGTTGTTGATGTCCTCAGACCAAAGATTCCATACTCCTTCGGGTTTGGTATAGCATCTTTGGTCTTGTCACTTGTCGTAGGACTCGCAATGGGAGTTCATATGGCCAAAGAGAAGGGCAGGTTCTGGGACAAAGTATGGACCAGTTTCGTAGTGTTCATAAACGCCGTCCCTGCAGCGGTTTACCTCTTGTTCATTCAGCTTTACCTCACACATATAACCAAACTGCCGATACTGTTTTCCAAGGACAGTTTTGTAAGCTGTATATTGCCTACGATCTCAATGTCTTTAGGTGGCGCGGCCGGGTACGCTATGTGGATGAGAAGATATATGGTTGATGAGCTCAACAAGGATTACATTAAGCTTGCCAGAGCAAAGGGAATGCCAAACAAAGATATCATGGTAAGGCACGTTATGCGAAACGCGTTTGTTCCCATGGCACAATACCTACCTTCCTCGGTGCTTTTTACAATTTCGGGTTCAATATACATCGAATCTTTGTATTCCATACCTGGCATGGGCGGTCTTTTAGTAGACGTCATACAACGACAGGATAACACCTTAGTCCAAGCGCTGGTTCTGATATATTCGGTCCTCGGAATCTTCGGTCTTTTCCTTGGAGATATCCTCATGGCCGTGTTCGATCCACGTATTAGACTTGAGAAAGAAGGAGGGGCTAGGTAATGACAACACGTAAAGAACAACATGCTATCACCGCGATCGAAGATGATTCGCTCTTTACCTTTGCCCATTATGATCCAGAAGCTGCAGAAAGAACAGGTTATTCAGATTACTCCTATTGGGGATCTACCATCAGGATTTTCCTCAAGAACAAGACAGCAGTGTTCCTGCTTATCCTTATGGCATCACTTGTTCTGTTCACGATCATCCAACCCTACCTCCCCAACCAGAAAGACCCAAACAAGATCCATATCGATCCCGAAACGGGCTACCAGCTCAGGAACCATTCACCCGATGGAGAATTCTGGTTCGGCACAAACGTAATAGGACAAGATCTGTGGGCTAGGATTTGGAGCGGCACGCGAACTTCACTGCTAATAGCCATACTTGTCGGAATATGGGAGGTTGTGTTTGGAATCTTCATAGGAGCAGTCTGGGGTTACGTCAGACAGCTTGATGCTCTGATAACGGAGATATATAACGTTATCAACAATATTCCAAATACCATTCTCCTCATGCTATTGGCGTACATTATGAGGCCGAGTTTCAAAACGATGGTAATTGCTATGTGCCTGACCGGATGGTTAGGTATGGCACGTTTCGTAAGAAACCAGATCGTTATAATAAGGGATAGAGAGTATAACCTCGCCTCGCGCTGTCTGGGCACTCCTACCCACCGCATCATCATCAAGAATGTCCTGCCGTACCTCGTATCGGTTATAGTAATGCGAATAGCCTTGTCCATTCCTGGTACTATCGGTTGGGAAGTATTTCTGACGTACATCGGTCTAGGGCTGCCCTTGGAAACTCCGTCGCTGGGTAACCTTCTAAACGAAGGACGGAGGGTAATGATGTCAAGTTCTCTCAGATACCAGCTGCTATTTCCGGCAGCGGTACTGTCGATCATAACGGTCTCATTTTACGTGCTGGGGAATGCTTTCGCTGACGCCGCGGATCCCCGTAACCACTACTAAGGGGGGCGGAATGATGAAGGAACCAATTCTCTCAATAAGAGACCTAGTCGTAAAGTTCAATTTGCGCGGGCAGATTCTAACAGCCATTCGAGGCGCCTCGCTAGACTTGTACCAGGGTGAGACCTTAGCAATCGTAGGCGAATCTGGTGCAGGAAAGAGTGTGCTTACTAAGACGTGGAACGGCATGCTTGATCCCAATGGTTGGGTTGAGTCAGGCTCCATAATGTTTGAGGGCGAGGACCTGGCCAAGTTCACTACAGAAGATCAATGGCTGACGGTTCGAGGGAAGAAGATAGCCATGGTCTTTCAAGACCCCATGACTGCCCTTAACCCGCTCAAGACTGTAGGAAAGCAAATTCAAGAGACTCTGGAACTCCATCAAGACATAAGGGGCGAAGCCGCAAAAGAAAGAACCATAGGGATCTTATCGCAGGTCGGCATAAGCGAACCCGAAATGCGCTACAGTCAATACCCTCACGAGTTTTCCGGGGGAATGCGCCAGCGCGTAGTAATTGCAATCACCGTTGCCTGCAATCCTAGGATCCTTATATGCGACGAACCTACAACTGCCCTTGACGTTACCATCCAAGCTCAGATACTAGAGCTCATAAGGGAACTGCAAGCAGAGCTTGGAACGACGTTGGTATATATAACCCATGACCTTGGGGTTGTAGCAAATGTTGCAGATAGAGTTGCCGTTATGTATGCCGGAGAGATCATAGAATACGGAACTGTCGAAGAGATTTTCTACGATCCCAGGCACCCGTACACTTGGGCGCTCCTATCTTCCCTGCCTCAGTTGGGTATCAAGGGAGAACCTTTGTATTCGATTAAAGGAACTCCGCCTAACCTTTTCAATGAAATAGAAGGAGACGCATTTGCACCCCGAAATCCTCATGCACTGAAGATCGACTTTGTGAAGCAGCCTCCTTTCTTCCAAGTTAGCCCGACACATTTTGCTAAGACGTGGCTCCTGGATCCACGAGCGCCCAAAGTGGAACCGCCGCCGATTGTACAAGCCATGCAAAGCAAGTACAAGGAGTATGCCATATGAGAGATGAAAACAAAGACGTTCTAATTGAATTCAACAATGTGCGGGTCCAGTTCAAAGGAAAAGGGAAGAAACCTTTTGTAGCGGTAAAAGACGTTTCTTTCCAGATCTACAAGGGAGAGACCTTTGGACTGGTTGGAGAAACAGGCTCCGGGAAGACAACTATCGGAAGGGCAATCGTCCGAATAAACCAAACAGCCACAGGAGACATTCTGTTTAAGGGCCGAAAGATAAACGGTGTGATTTCCAAGGAACTAGACCGAGAAGTAACCCGAAAAATACAGATGATATTCCAAGATCCTATGGCTTCCCTTAACGAACGTTCAAAAGTTGACTACATCGTCTCCGAAGGCCTTTATAATATCAACGGGTTTACAGACGAAGAGGATCGAAAGCGGAAAGTTGAAAAAGCACTTCTTGAGGTTGGCCTTCTCCCAGAATTCGCATCTCGGTTTCCCCACGAGTTTTCGGGTGGCCAGAGGCAAAGAATCGGCATAGCACGGGCTCTTATCATGGAACCAGAATTTGTTATTGCTGATGAGCCAATATCTTCCCTTGACGTATCGATTAGGGCACAGATCTTGAATCTTCTGTCAGACCTCCAGAAAACCAAGGGACTGACATATCTATTCATCTCCCACGATCTCTCTGTAGTACGTTTTATTGCAGATCGCGTAGCAGTCATACACAAAGGGCAGATCGTTGAGCTAGCCGAAACCGAAAAATTGTTTAACTCCCCGCTTCATCCGTATACACGCGCTCTTCTGTCTGCGATCCCAGTTCCTGATCCGAGGATTGAAAAAAAGAAGCAAATACTAGTCTATGATCCAAGTTGCCACGACTACTCGGTCGATAAACCCATGTGGATAGAAATCGACAAGGATCACTTTGTCTTGGGCAACAAAGCAGAGATCGAGCAGTACAGAGAAATGCTGGAAAACCCAGTCGCAATGCATAACACTTATGCAATGCTTTGACAGTGCTTCAATAAATGACATAAAGGAGTGCCGCGTAACCGGCACTCCTTGTTTCTTCTCTGAATACTTTGCAACCTAGTTTCTAGAAAAACCTTGTTCCTATCCCGAGCCAATGATAAAAGACCGTTGCCAACAATGCAAGCTGGCACGCAGACCACAATAGTATTTTGATTGTTCTTTGTGCAGCATCTAGTGAAAACTCTCTCCGCCTCTTCTCAGCTTGCCAGATAGCTTTGGGGTCTTGAGTCCTAAAAACAAGCCCATTCTCATCGCGAACGTGCAACAACTCCTCCCCCGACGATTTGTCTTCTGGGAGATCTCGAGCAAGGTCCGGTTCATTATGGCCAAGTGCTTCCACAGGCTTTTTCCTCGAGCCGGTCCTCGGTAGAAAAGCCGTTTGCCTCAGATGAATGAACCATGCTATTGATACATACAAAACCATGAACAGGGGAATCAGTTGCGATACATAGTATATATTCCTAAATCCCCATTTCGCCAAAGCAAAAGAGACTAAGACTGCGAACCCTGTAGGCAATAATCCATATACAGCCAGATCCACTTGACTCACTACCAATCCTTTTACTCAACGGTGGTCTCGACACTCGACGTTACTGTTGTAAGAACCGCATACAACGTTCCCTCGAACTACGCTCAATACTACTTCGTCATTATCATCTAGGACAACCAGATCTGCATCTTTGCCAGGCGATAGAGTCCCTTTTCGATCAAACACGTTAGCTACTAATGATGGATTCACCGTTGCCATGGGAATCACCCGTTCAAGAGGCTCTCCAGTCCATCTCATAACGTTTTTGACACACCTAAGCAGCGTGGTTGTGCTTCCAGCCAGAGTTCCATCGCTAAGAAATGCTCTACCTATTTCATCTATAATGATATCACTGCCCAGTGAATTGTATAACCCCGGACTCAATCCTGCAGGAGCGATGGCATCACTTACAAGATACGTCCTCCCCGTTCCTTTCGCCGCTAACAAAGCTAATATAGCACCAGGATGCACATGGATCCCGTCACACAGTACCTCAGCCCATATGCGTCTATTTGACAAGACGGCTCCTACGATGCCAGGGTCTCTATGATGAAAACTCCTCATCGCATTGTAGGTATGATTTCCAACACTAACTCCCCACGATATTGCCTCGAGAGTTTCTTCGTACGTGGCCATGCTGTGCCCAGCCGCAACGGTCACTCCTTGCCGAGACAAAAAGGCAATCACCTCTCTCGCGGAGGGAAGTTCAGGAGCTATGGTAACATGGTTCAATGTGCCTTCGCTCAGTTCGAACCACTTAATCATGAGATCTAAAGAAGGCTCCAACAAGTAATCTAGGCGCATCGCCCCCTTCTTTTGAGGGTTTAAAAAGGGCCCTTCAAGATGCAAGCCCAAGATATCAGCTCCCTCACTTGACTTGTCTAACGCGATCGCCTTTACGCTTCTTATGACTTCCTCAGTGCGATCTAACGGCATAGCGCCAAGAGTGGGCAAGAAAGAAGTTGTTCCCTCGCTAGCTAGCCTGGAAGCCATAGACAAGACTGCGTCTGTATCTGCCGAAGCCACATCATAGCCCATATAGCCGTGTACGTGAAGATCTACAAGGCCGGGAATCACCTTGTACTCGGCTAGATCCATAAATACTGCTCCTTCTACCGCCTCCGGTTCTTTACGTCCGATGTCTAGGATCTTACCTTCCGAGATCCTAATGTAGCCATCAAATGGTGCTTCATCGCCTGTGTATATCTCTCGGCACCTATAAATGTAACTTGTGCGATCCGGATAAAGGGAATCTTGCTTCAATCTCGATACACCACCCAAAGAATTCGTCTAGTCCGAATGTGCGTCTGTTCGTACGAGTTCCTCCTTTTTTCCCCTCATTTCGTCTGACAGAAGATAAGCTGCAAGAAGAAGGCCCACAACACGGATGCCAACGGTCAAATCCAACGTAGCTGTCATTCCAAGTAACTTATACAGAGAAACTCCTATAACAGGCCAAATGAACGCAGAAATCCCTAGCGTAATATTGTACACAGCAGCATAGGTAGGTCGAGATACGTCTCCGGAAACGTCAAGCAAAGCGTTGAATATCGACAGGTTGAGCCCTGCACCAAAAAAGCCGCCAAGAGCATTGACTGCTAAGTGTACATATGGAGAACGGGAATGACCATAAAGTAAAGGAAAAAGAATGTGAGCTCCTGACGTTATGAGAAAGACCTTCTGGTTGCCGTGTTTCTCGCACCACCTTCCCCATTGGGTATATGTGAGAAATGACATGATGCCAGACACAGTCGAGAACATGCCTATCCAGGTGTTTGAAAGGCCCATTAGTTTCACCCACAAGATAGTCCATAAGGCAGCAGGAATATGGAAACCTATGTGAATAACGGCAGCTGCTCCGATGAACTTCATGAACGCCTTATCTTTCCAGACAATCCTGAACCGATTAAGTCCGCCTGGATGTTCTTCCTTCTTGGAACTACGCTCAGGGTTCTCCTTAAGGCGGGTTAGATAATACCATGAGCCCATAACAAATGCGTATCCCGTAAGATACAAAATCACGTAGTTGACCGGCCATGCCAGCGCATCAAGCATTTTACCAGCTATCACTGTTGCCAAAAGAGATACTAGAGAAGAAACCATGTTTCTCTCGGCAAAAATCCTAGCTCTAAGAGTCGGCGTGAAAAGTTCGCCCATCATAGCCATCCACGCCACATCGCACATAGTGCCAGGAAATCTCATTAGCGTGTAGCATATGATGAAGGTCCATGCCTTTACTCCCGATGGCAATGGAGCTATAGCGAGAAAGGCGAAAATAAGGTAAAAACTCCTTGCTACTAAAGCAGATTTGAGAGTAGGCTCCAATCTGCTATTGTACTTGTCGATAAGGATCGCGGAAGGTATCTGTGCAAGCAAGTTTGCCAGAGCCGGTAACGAAGTAAGCAACCCAAGCATGTAATCTGAAGCTCCCAATTGGACTGCAAAGGCACCCCAAAAAGGATTCGTCAACCCTGCCATTACAGAAAATAAGGCCCCGTCTATGAGACTGTTGATAGCATTTTCTTTTTCTACTGGGTCGGGGATATAATTGCAAAGTCCAAGTCTATTTGTGAGTCTCAAGTTTTCCGGTCCCCTTTGGCTACATTCGTGTTACTTCTGATTTCGTCAAATACGTCTTTTATCCTGCATCCCTTGCAAGCATTGGTTCATTTCTGCATAGACGCTGCCCAATACTATCAAACGCAAACGAAGAGCATCGCTCATCATTCTGGTGGTTCATATGGTAAAATAAAGGACATCTAGTGACGTAAAATACCGCTTTCTGAATTAGACGGCAAGACGAGGGAGGTCGGCTCCATGCACTCTGAAGAAACTGCCATATACATCATTCTTTTGGTAGCGTTGGTGCTTCTGAGATGGCGGTCCCGCAAGGAAGGACTTGGTTCCTTCTGGATAAGTCTTCGAACCAGCGGGTGGAATAGTCTTTTCCAAGGAGCGCTAACCGCAGTTATCTATGCTCTCTCATATGTTGCCTTAGTGCTTGCATCTGGAAGGGCACGTCTAACTTTTGATATCAGTATGTCTTCGGTTATTGCTACGATTACTTCGGCCGCCAAGTTGCTGGCCCATATTTTGCCAGAGGTTCTTTTTACAGAAATGCTCTTTAGGGGTTGCCTCTTTCCTGCGCTCTTACAGAAGAAAAATGGGCTCCTAACTCCACTAATTCTGACATCTTCGATGTTCACAGCCTACCGGTTACTTCTTCACAACCCTTTACCATACTGGCTAGTCTACGCTGTCAACACATTTACCTTGTCTTCGATTCTGTGTCTGATGGTATTTGCTAATCAGTCTCTTATGGGCGCTCTCGGAAAAACCCTTGTATTCGAGGTAATTCAATCGCTCGTTTTTTCAGGAAATCCGGCAGAAAGCCCAAAGAGCTGTCTAATCCTGAGCCTCAATGAGAACGTGTTTACAGGCGCTTCAGGAAACATCGAAACAAGTCTCGGGTTTTCCATCGTTCTAGTTCTCGGCCTCGCATACGAAATCCGCCACATGAAGAAGCATCATCATCTGCTGACCACAACTGAGTGAACATATTCTGGCCATCTTTAATCTTCAATACAGGAATCAGCACTACGTTTGTCGAAGTAAGTCGCAAACACTTAGACAGGAGATGAATGTGTATGAGGATTGCTATAGCCGGATTCTCGGATGAGACATGTACTTTCTGCAAAGAACCAACAACAATTGACCGGTTTGAACCAGCGACCCAAAGAGGACATGAGATCATAGAAAAGAACCAGGGTATACCCACATACATCAATGGGTTCCTTAGAGTCTTGGAATCAGAACACGTGGGAGTTGTCCCCATTGTAAACGCTCACAAAGGACCAGGAGGTTTTTCTAGCTGGCTTACTACCGAGTGCTTTGACAAGTATGCAAATGAAATAGCCGAAGGCCTAGAAGCGACCAAGAACCTAGATGGAGTCCTTCTTTCTCTACACGGAGCCATGGCAGCAGAAGGCATACCAAGACCCGAGGCCGAAATCGTACGCCGCGCCAGGTCAAAGGTAGGCGATATTCCCATAATGGTCACACTTGATCTTCATGCCAACGAAGATCAGGAACTCGCTGAAGCTGCAGACGCAGTCTTTATCCTAAAGACCTATCCGCACATTGATTCGGAAGAGATTGGCATGATCGCTGCTAGATGTATGGTCGACACTGTAAGGGGGGATTTTTCCCCAACGATGGCAGTCAGACGTCCCGGAATCGTATCGGCTAGTATCTATCAGGCGTCAGATTACCACCCCATGAAAAAAATATATGACAGATGTCGCGAGTGGGAAAGCGTTCCGGGCGTCTACTGCGCGTCGGTTGCTCCTGGGTACGCTTACGCGGACGTTGTGGACATCGGAATGTCCGTATTTGTTGTAACCAATAATGACCAGGCTTTGGCAGAAAAGGCAGCTCAGGATCTAAGCGATCTTGCCTGGAGTCTGAGAGAGTCTTTCACGGAACCTCTTCCCAACGAGAAGGAAGCAACTGCGCTGGCAATGCAATATGTGAAACAAGGGCTGAGGCCAGTGATAATAGCCGATGGAGCAGACCGTATTGGAGATAGCACCCACATGCTGCGAGAATTGATAGCGCAGGGTGCAAAAAACTGGGTTATTCCGTGCATAGCAGATCCGAAGGCGGCAAAATGGCTAGAAACCAACTCTAAAGTCGGCGACTCTGTTACCTTGAGCGTAGGAGGCTGGTACGACGAATTCTCAGGAACTCCAGTGGAAATATCAGGCACTATCGAATATATGGGTAGACCTACGTACACACTTGTCGGGCCCATGAGCAAAGGAGCTCGCGTGCAAGAGGGTTTTGTCGCTAGAATCAACCTAGGTGACAACAGGCATGTAGTAGTAGCCGAGCGAATGCGAGGAGCAAATGATTCTTCTGGGCTGACCTGCGTAGGACTCGACTACACAGACCTAGACATAATTGTCCTCAAGGACCGAGTTCACCACAGGGCGTTTTGGGATCAGGTAGCAAAGGTAGACATAAGAACTAGCGTTCCCGGGCAAGGACCGGCTGACCTGAGCACGCTCCAGTACAAAAACGCGCCTTACGATGCCTACCCAATAGGCGAGAAATGGAGAAAGAACTAATGCAGGCGCAGGCGTATCTCTTGAGAAATGCTGTGATTTACGACGGTACAGGTAGACCTCCAATTCGAAGTGATCTACTCATCCTCGGTACGAGGATATCACTAATGGGCAAAATTGACGATTCCGACCTGCCGGTACGACCAATAACCATCGATTGCACGGGTTTATGTGTATCTCCAGGTTTTATCGACATGCACAGTCACAGTGACTCTGGACTACCCCTTTACCCTGATGCCGAATGCCTCATAAGGCAAGGAATCACTACTACGATAGGAGGAAACTGCGGTAGTTCAGCAGCAGGGATCCCGTATGAGGACGAAGCAAAGTGGAAACCGTACCTAGAAGCGGGGATTGCCAAATGGAATGGTCTGGCAGAGTATCTCAGTACAATAGACAGTATCCAACCTGCAGTCAATATCGGAATGCTGACAGGGCATGGTGATCTCAGACGTATCGTATCCAATGAAACAGGCGCCGCTCTTGATTCCAATCAAAAGGCGCGCTTGAACTCGCTAGCACAAGAGTCAATTCTCCAGGGAGCTTTTGGAGTGTCTAGCGGACTAGAATATGTTCCAGGCAGATTTGCTTCTTTGGATGAGCTCATAGAACTCTCGAAAGGAGCCGCCCGTTTCAATGGCATCCATGCTTCGCATATAAGAAACGAAGGCCCAAACCTCATAGAATCTGTAGAGGAAATTGTAGAAGTGACACAAAGCAGTAAGGTGAGATTCGAAGTCTCCCACCTAAAAGCATGCGGCCCTCGCAATTGGGGCAAAGTGTCTAAGGTGCTAGAGATCCTGGATGCTGTGCAAACACGCGGGCTTGATATCTCCTGCGACTTCTACCCCTACTTAGCGTCGAGCACCGGCCTTTCCATTGTCCTACCTGACTGGACGTTACAAGAAGGTAATAAAGCTGCGCTCGCTCTTTTATCAGGCTCAAAACGCAGCCAAATTGCATCTCAATCTGACGAAAGGACCATTGAGCAAGGCGGCTGGGATAAAGTCGTGATAACTTCTGTATCCGCAAGAACCGATGACTGGATGGAAGGTTTGGATATCATGACAATATCGGGAACACTTCATCTCTCGCCGCCTGAGACTGCTATTGAAATACTGATTCGCAATCAATTGGACGTAGGAATAGCAAGACATGCCATGAGCGAAGAAGACCTCGTTGCCGTCATGAAGTATCCGAGTTCTACGGTGGTTACAGATGGAAGCATCTCTATTCCAGACAAAGGGAAACTCCACCCAAGGAGTATTGGGACCTTTCCCCGCATGCTCGGAACATACGTGCGCGAAATGCATGTGTTGAGCATGGAAGAAGCTATTCGGAAATCTACTTCTCTGCCCGCGAAAAAAGTGGGCATAGGCAACAGGGGAATTGTCCGGGAAGGCTATGCAGCAGATCTCGTCGTGTTCGATCCCTCGGAGATAAGAGATGTGAGCACCTATCAAGATCCGTGGCGATATCCGCGAGGAATCGAGTGGGTATTTGTAAACGGAACTCCTGTGATCGAAAAAACCGTGGTCACGGGAAACCGACCTGGAATCGCTCTTAGAAATCAAGTGTGCACAATCAATGGCTTGCAGTAATTTCGAATCTGCTTGACTTGACTTGAGATTTTGCAGCATAATAGTCAATGTGGCGGGGAGTGCCTATAGTCCGCAGAAAGGAGGATAAAGGCATGAGAGGAAGAGTCACGGTTGACTATAAAGGCAGATTGCCGGAGGACCTTCTTAGCACTATCTCAGAACTCAAGGGAGACGTAAAGGTTGAGAAAGTGAATCCTCTTGTTCTAGAGCATGACTACAGCGTAGACGGATTGCTGAACCTGGTTCTCGGTCTAATCAGGTTAAGCGATATAGAAGTAACTGGGGTTGAAATGGTAAGAGATGTTCCTGAAGTATATGAACTGGTTACAGTTCCTTTTTGTAATGTTGCAACCGATAGCGACTAACAGCACACTGCAAATCGGGCAGAGTTGTTAAACTGCCAAGGAGCCGGACAAGCTTATGCTGTCCGGCTCTTTCTTTTCAGTCTGTTCCCATAGGGAACCGATCTTTGTAAGCGTCTCTTAACGCTAGAGGAGAGAATACACCTCGATCAGTCACTATCGCGGATATGAGCGTAGGAGGAGTTATGTCAAAAGCAGGGTAGTATCCGCATACTCCAGGTGCGCCTGTTCTTACCCCTCTGCAATAAAGCACCTCCTGTGGGTCTCTTTCCTCGATTGTTACATCCGACGCATCCGGAGTAAAAACCTGAGGGCCATCGTAGCCTAACACAATAAACGGAATCCGGTGGTAGCCGGCACATATTGCGTACTGGTATGTTCCTACCTTGTTGGCTATATGTCCATCCATCGTTATCCTGTCACAGGCAGTTATGAGTTTATGGACTCTGCCCTGCCACATAAGAAGCGCGCCCATGTTATCTGTGATTATCTTTGTCTCCACTCCAAGTTTGGACACTGACGACGCCGTAAGCCTCGCACCCTGAAGATAGGGACGAGTTTCGCTGCAGTACACCTTCACATCCTTGCCCCGCTTCCGAGCCTCTTCTAACATGTAAATAAGCGCTCCACCGGGATAACAGTGAGTCAAGATACCGTCTCCATCATTAATTAGGCCAGCTGCAAATTCTCCGCACCGCCTCGTGAGCCGGTCATCCTCCTCCATTAATCTCTCTGTTTCCCGTACAATAGTCTGAGCAGGATCCACACCTTCGCCACGGGCCTTCAAAGCAACTGCAACCATCCTATCTACAAGTGGTACCAGATATTCTCCAGTAGGACGTGTGCTCTTTAACCTGTCAGCGGCAAGCCTAACGTTTTTCACAAATTCCGGTTCTGAAAGGCAACCAAACGTACGAGCAGCTAGAGCAAGGCCTAGACACGCAGCGAAAGCAACGCTACCTGCGCCTTGAATTACCATATCTTCAATAGCGGAAGCAACCTCTTCATAGGATAAGTAAGTCTGCCAGACTTCCTCCTCCGGATAGCGCCTTCGATCCAACATTGTCACTCTGCCATCAGTATACTTGAGGGTATTTGAAGTACGCACCAGTACCACATCTTCGAGTCCCATTTCAGATCCTCCCTACGATTGGACGCAAGGCTAGCGTCTCCCTTTGCGCTAAGCGCCGACGTCATCTATGGAGTATCGGGGAGACCTTCTTGTACACCAATATCGTTATCACAGAAACCACAGTCCCTTTGAGCAGATTAAATGGCAATACTGCATACAGCATTAAGGTTTTGTAATCTACTACAAGTCCGTTAACTTTACTGCCCATATCGATAAGGTTCTTTATTTCCAGACCAAAGACCTTCGCATACAGAGGGAACATCACAAAGTAGTTGTTTAGCGTTGCAAAGATCGTCATAACGACGACACCTAGCACCAAAGATAGCACTGCGTTTTCAAATGTCTTTTTCTTTTGGTACACATATCCGCAGGTGTACGCAAATACACTGCCTATGAGAAAATTGGTGAGCTCACCTACCCCGTTCGTTGTAGAGCCCTCAAGCGCAATATTCAAGATATTCTTGATTAGTTCAACCCAGACACCTGTTGCAGGACCCATGGCAAAAGAACCCAATAGTGCGGGTACCCCCGATATGTCGAGCTTGAGAAAAGCAGGCGCAAACCATATGGGAGTATCTAGAAACATAAGTACAAACGCGATCACTCCGAGCACGGCTATCTTGACCAGCGTATTCGTTGAAAAGCGCGGTGTGGCTGCTTCCCTCTCTGAATTACCCGCTGGCTTCCGAGTTCCGACTCTAGCATCCTCCAGACTGTCTTTCATCTAATTCCCTCCTAATAACTTTTTGCTTGAGGCGGAGGTGAACGAACTCATAGAAAAACCCCGAAGATTACACTTCGGGGTATGTGATTCTTCATGAGTTCCGCATCTTCTCCCATCCAGACTTTTACTGTCGGCCCTGGAATTCCACCAGGTCAGCATCAACTAACAGCTCGCGGGCTATACCGCCGGTGAGGAATTACACCTCGCCCCGAAGATACATCTTGTATCCAATGTTGAACCAAGTTATTGTAGATGTCAACTATCCTTTTGCTTTTTCGCATGTCCACTTTACTTTTGGCTCAGAACCTGATATATTTTGCCAAAGCCAATGAAAGGGACATGTTGTCTGTAGAATCGCGGTAGAGAGTCGCCGGCTGGTGCAAGGCGATGCGTGAAAGCAGACAATAGCACCCCGGAGGTGCAGGCAGAACGAATGTCGTGGTACATTTCCACTTAGTTCAAGTATGCCGTGACGGTTCCTGCCGTTATATGGGAATGAGGTTTCGGGTGTTCTGGCCCGAGATAAATCTTGGTGGCACCACGGGAGCAGTGGAGTCTCGTCCTTGAGACAAGCTGCTCCTTTTGTTTTGATGCAAATCAACTGAGGAGGCATGAGACTGTGTTTGACGTAGAACTAATACGCCAGGATCGAGAAGCCGTTGAAGATATGCTCAGGAGGCGAAATACAGAAGCGCCGCTAGACAAGATACTGTCTCTTGACGACAAAAGGCTCACCCTTGTAAGAAATATCAACCAGATGCGAGAGGAAAGAAACAGGATTACCGAAACTATACCTAAGTGCTCCGATGCCGCGGAAAAAAAAGCCCTCATTGAGTCTAACCGAGAGCTTCGGCAAAGCATTCTAGAGTTGGAGGAAGAACTCAGGCAGACCGAACAAGAACTTAACGAGCTCCTACTTAACATGCCAAACATGATGGCTCCCGACGTACCATACGGCGAAGATGATTCTCAGAATGTTGAAATCAGGAGGTGGGGAATTCCTAGGGACTTCCAGTTCACTCCACTCGATCACGTTGATGTCGGTGAAAAGCTAGGTGCCATTGATGTTCCGAGAGGCACGAAGATTATGGGCTCACGAGGCTACCTATTGAGAGCCGACGCTGTGTATCTCGAATTCGCTCTCGTACGTTTTGCGCTAGACCTTCTAGAATCCGAGGGTTTCACGCCTATTATCCCGCCTGTGATGGTAAAAGAAGAGATTCTGCTAGGAACCAGACACTATCCGTTCTTCAAGGACCAGATCTACAGGATCGAAGGAGAGAATCTAGGGCTTGTAGGTACATCTGAAATTCCGCTAGCGGCCATTCATGCAGACGAACTACTTTCTGAAGAAGATCTGCCCATCAAATACGCAGGCTTCTCACCCTGCTATAGAACAGAAGTCGGAAGTGGTGGCAAAGATATCAGAGGATTAATGAGAGTACATCAGTTTGACAAGGTTGAAATGTTCATTTTCTCGGAACCATCTAAGTCAGAGGAGATGCATGAATATATACTTGCGCTAGAAGAACAGATCTATCAGTCTCTTGAGATTCCTTATCGGGTAGTCAAGATATGTACCGGGGACTTGGGACCTATTGCATACAAGAAATACGACATCGAGTTCTGGCGACCATACGAGGGCATATATCGAGAGATAACATCATGCAGCAACTGCACAGACTTCCAGGCCAGAGGCCTTAATGTAAGATACAGACCGAAAAACGGCGGGAAGACTCAGTTTGTTCATACGCTCAACGGGACAGCAATTGCCATAAGCAGAGCCCTTGTGGCTATACTGGAAAACTACCAAGAGCAAGACGGCAGCGTAGTCGTTCCGAGTGTGCTACGCGAGTATATGCCGGGAAAACTGGAAGCAATACGCCCGAATGCATGATCCAAAGTGAGGGGACGTAGAAGTCCCCTCACTCTTTCTATTAGAGCATAGTCCTACTCTACAAATACAGCAGAGTACCAGTTCACCGGATCTGTCTCATCTTTGAGCGTATCTATTGGTAGACCGAATTTCCTCACTGTCTTGAAAACGTCAATCCCTACGCTGTGAAACGCAGGGCGCGCTTTCTTAGGATTAATGCAGGGGCTACCGTGAAAACCCGCACACTCTCTGCAAAGAGCACAATCGCTCATTGAAAATGCAAAGTAGTAGCCCTTGAGAAAAGCCTCTCTTTCCAAGGCAAAGGATACCTCTTGAGATATGCTTTTGTCTTTAGAATGTACTATGACGCCCCATGAATACCTCCTCAGTACTTGCTCGTATTCCCAAGGTTTGAGAGATCCAGGCCTAGACGGGCATGTATGCCCAAAACCCCAATCGGCGCAACCAAACGCACACTTCAATATGGTCCTAGGATCAAACACAATATCCTCAATGCCAAAATGCACTGCATCGTCTGCACCCATACCCACAGCCATGTCTATCAGATATCTGCCGAACTCCAACCTGGTACCATTTCTACTCATATCTGAGACGGTCACGCGTCTGCCCCCTTCCAGTTATTGATAACATTTCTAATACCATTCTTCTTTCGACATATCCTGCCCCAAACCTGCGGGTACATATTTCATTTACATACATAGGAACGATTCCTCCCTAGCATTAAGCGCCCTTTTATGAGAAACTTTTACTTGGTAGGGATCTGAAAACCGAAACTCTCTTTATGATAAGCTTTGGGAAAAGAACAGAAACTATACGGGGGGTATTGAAATGGCCAGCGTCCATGAAGTTTACAAATGTGAGATTTGCGGAAACATCGTGAATGTTCTGCACGGTGGAAAAGGTCAATTGGTATGCTGTGGTCAGCCAATGACTTTGCTCCAAGAAAAGACTTCTGTCGATGAAGGGCTAGAGAAGCATGTACCTGTACTAGAAGAAGGTGAGGTCCTCACCGTAAGGGTAGGTTCTGTAGAACACCCTATGACCGAACAGCACCATATCGAGTGGATCGAGGTCCAAGAAGACAACGGGCAGGTCCAGGTAAAATTCCTGACCCCCAATGACAGACCGATGGCACAGTTCAAACTTTCCGGCAAACCCGTAAAAGTAAGGGAATACTGTAATATTCATGGTCTTTGGAGAAACTAGTCTCCAAAACGCCGCATCTGTTACGAAAACCGCTCGTTTTCAGAGCGGTTTTCCATTGTCATCTGTATCTTTCAGCGATGCTTCTTGCTAAGGCTCTTGTCTCTTCGAGGGCTTCTTTGCGCCCGTCTATAGCTGTAGGCTTATCGACTCCTCTTACAAGGACTTTGCCCGCATATTCGAAATCAATGGCGTCATACCAGAATCTGGCGCTTGCAGAGATGCCGGTAAACAGACTGTCTCCCCGAGTAGCACCGCAACAAAGGAGCACCCCTGTACCCGGCCTATCACGCCATCTTTCTTTGCGTGTGTACTTCTTGTTGTAGAAAAGTTGACACCGATCGATGATTGCCTTGACATGCGAGGGAACACCGTAAAAATAGACGGGGGACGACAAGACAACAACGTCTGCAACCTTCAGTTTCTCGTACATTTCCACCATTGAGTCTTCTTGCACACACTTTCCGCTCACGCAAAAATCGCAGCCCAAGCATGGATTTATGTTCCATACACGCTCATCAATAGAAGTTTCGCTATTGGGATACCTATGTATGTCCAACCCTTTCAAGACGCCTGTTCCCATACTCTTTTTGTCCTTGACTTTGCCGCCGTCAATCAAGACCAGTTTCTCGACGTGCCAGTCCGAAGCACTTGAGATGAATTCGTCTATGAAGAGGTCTAAAAGCCTTTCTGAATTGCCATTTCGTCT
The DNA here is from genome assembly GCA_018052455.1 of Candidatus Fermentithermobacillaceae bacterium. Classification (GTDB taxonomy): domain Bacteria; phylum Bacillota; class Sulfobacillia; order Fermentithermobacillales; family Fermentithermobacillaceae; genus UBA3907. Next base: position 413,831 of record JAGPNE010000001.1, read on the forward strand.
GGCGCTGCCTGCAATTGCAACTAGGTACATGTGCCCTGACCCCCTATGCTGAAACATTGTAGAAATCATACTCCAAGATACAATTTGGCAGTAAAGAAATAGATAATGACTCCCAATATGTCCGCGATAGACGCAACTAACGGAGAACTTGCGGAAGCAGGGTCCCAGCCAAATCTCATCAACACAAAAGGAACCATGGCTCCCAGGCAACTCACAACTACTACACTAAGAAACATCGCGGTCCCAACGACCACCCCGATGTCAAATCCAGCCGAAACCGCGCCTACACCCATGACTAGCACCCCAATAATGAGCCCCATTATACTTGAAACGGTCAGTTCCCGCATAAAGACCTTTGGCCAATCACGAAAAGTTACATCACCTACGCCGACGTCCCTGACCACAAGAACCGCTGACTGAGACCCTGCGTTGCCTGAGCAGTCCAGAATCAGGGGGAGGAAAAACACCAAAGATATGGTGCTAGCAATTGCTCCCTCAAAAGAAGACATAACACCACCTGAAATGAGATACACCAAAGATAGAAGAACGAGCCAGACTACCCGGTTCTTGTATAGAAGCAAAGGGCTGGCATCTGCTAGGCTAACCCTTATGGGTGAAACACCAGCACTCTTATGGAAGTCCTCTGTAATTCTTTCAGTTGCGGCCTCAAAAACGTCGTCACCTGTCACTATTCCCAACAAAACCCCGTCTGAGTCGGTGACAGGCAATATCCACAATCCATAGCGCTGCATCAACTCATAGGCCTTTTTCCTATCTTCGAAAGCATTGACGCTCATAACTGACGTCCTCATTATGTCCTCTACCTTAGATTCAGGGTTTTCCAAGACAAGCTGCCTCAATGAAACTGCGCCGATGAGCTTACCCGTCTCATCTACCACATATATCATGCTCGCAGTCTCGCTATCCCTTCCCCATTGCCTCACGTACTCAAGAACCTGGCCAAGAGTCCAATCTGGGTGTACGGACAGATAATCCGGTGTCATGAGACGCCCTACGCTTTTTTCTGGATATCCAAGAAGCCAGCGTACTTCCGCGAGATCTTCCGGGCTGAGCTGTTCTAAGAGTCTAGCAGTAACTTGAGCAGGTAATTCTTCCAAGAGCTCGGTGCGGTCATCAGGCGCAAGGTTTGCCATGATATGGCGAGCTTCTTCATCAGTAAGGTCTCTCAGGAGATCGTCTTGCTCAAAAGGCTCAAGGTAGGCAAACACTTCCGCAGCTATATCCCTTGGAAGAACACGGAATACAAGGATCCTGTCTTCTTTGTCCAAATCAGAAAGCAAATCCGCGATTTCTGCGATCGGCATGTTCTCTACAAGATAGTCCCTTAGACCATCCCAATTTCTACCGTTTATGAGGCTTCTAACTACACCCATCTCTATGGCTTCGCCAACCGGAATAGGTTCATCCTTCCTATCTTTACCAAGCAGAGGCTGATTACGGTCAAGATTCTTATGCTCCATGTTCAATCTTGCCTCCTTTATTGTCCACCTTATCCTCTCCTGCATTGCGCCACAGGGTCACAAATTCAGGATCTGCATAGCCAACTCGAAGTAAATCAAGATCCCTAGTATATCTAGAATGGACGTGATCAAGGGCGAACTTGAAGTTGCAGGGTCGAACCCTAGTTTTCTAAGCAAGAACGGCATAACCATACCGATGATTCCTCCTACCAGCACTGTCAGTGCAGCGCTGATGCCTACTACCATCCCTACGCCAAACCCGCCTTGTAAAATAGCAGGTCCGCAGACAAATAGAGCAACAGTGATCCCTAGACCCGCCGAAACAAGCGCCTCTTTAAGGGTAAGCTTGGGCCAGTCTTCTAGACCGATTTCGCCTACTGCCATATCTCGAACAGCCAACGTTGAAGACTGCGACCCTGCGTTTCCACTGCATCCAATGATAAGTGGCAAGAAGAACACGAGCGCTACCACTTGAGATATGGCATCTTGAAATTGGGCCATGAGCTGCGCACCCACAAGGTCAATTAACGCTAGGAAAACAAGCCAGCCAATCCTGCTTCTCAAGAGGACCCCAAGGCTCGATTCAAGATAACTTGTTTTGAGCGGTGAGACAGCCCCCGACTTGTGGAAGTCTTCAGTTGCCTCCTCTATGGATACGTCGAAGATGTCGTCTGCAGTGACAATTCCAACTAGCGTTCCGTCAGAGGAAACAACAGGTAACGCGTAAAGGTCATATTTATCCATGACCCTGGCCGCTTCTTCTTGATCGTCAAAAGCAGACAGATAGATCGGCGGAGTTGTCATTATGTCACGAACGATTTCGCCAGGATCAGCTAAGATGAGCTGTCTCAACGACACTACGCCCAGCAGTTTCCAGTTGTCATCAACTACATAAATCGCGTCCACTGTCTCAGTATCTCTACCCCTGCGTCTTACATGCAATAGCGCCTGAGACACTGTCCACCCTGGACGGACCGCAACGTAGTCGGGAGTCATGAGACGCCCTACGCTTCTTTCGGGATACCCCAGGAGCATGCGTGCTTCTTCCATATCTTCTGGTCTCAAGAGATTCAGAAGCCGCTGCGTAGCCTGACCTGGAAGCTCCTCCAGCAACTCTGTTCTGTCGTCCGGACGCATAAGCGAGAGCAAGAGTTGTGTTTCGTAGTCTGTAAGGTCTCTCAGAAGAGCGTCAGCATCTTCGCTCTCAAGCTCCGAAAATACCTCGGCCGCCATCCTCCTAGGCAGACATCTGAAAAGCAGCACCCGCGTGGGCTTGTCCATCTCTAGCAATAGGTCGGCAATGTCCGGCGCACGCCATTCAGCCAAAAGGTCGCGCACAGCAGCCCAATTGTGTGCAAGGATCATGGCTTTAACTCGAGACACGTCGGAAAGAAAAGTCTCACTGGACGAATCTATCCTGTTCAAGGGAATCGCCCCCCTTCAGATACATTTTGCAAGGATCAAATGAACCGTACTCTTGTAACCAGACAAAACATTCGGAAGGAGGGGTATGCTCCGCAGTCTTAGTACCTCGTCACCTGCAAGTACTTCTCTGCGAATGAAGAGGCATCATCGGCTAGGCAACAAAAAGCCAGGCAGGAAAGCAGGCCCTACCTCCTCGGTCAGTCTGTTCTTACTAGGCCCAGGGTCAGTACTATCTCTGTCCACTTTCCTCACCTGCCTCTTTACACATGATATGAAGACTTACCTTACTACGCAATTGTAATGCCTATCTCAGTTTACTCTTACCACACGGCAAAATAAAGCTTGGCCTGTCAATTCTTCCATGAATAGTCTCGAAAGGACCGGCGATCACAAACCATTTGCTCATATCCGCACCAGATGCTAGAGTTGTTTTGGACTACGGTTTGATACGAGGTGATCCAACTGGGTATAGATGAAAGAAACCTGGCTATTGATTCCATGGTGCAGCTAGGTTTTACTGAATACGAAGCCAAAACATATTTGGCTCTACTGAAAGACAATCCGGCCACAGGATATCAGATAAGCAAGAATGCCGGGATACCTCGCTCCATGGTATACGAAGCGCTCGGTCGCCTATCCAACAAAGGTGCGGTCATGTCGATCCCAACTGGCGATACAACCAGATACGCACCCATCCCTGTTACTACTCTTCTAGACACATTGCGTCACAAGTATGAAGACGCATTGGACACAGCCCAAGAAGTACTATCTAAAGAAGAATCCCAAGCCCCTCAAGAGCAAGTTTGGAACCTTTCAGGATATGACTTAGTCATCTCACGCGCCCGGGAAATGGTGAGACACTCCAAGAAAGAGATCCTTGGATTTCTAGATGACCGCACTTTGGTGGTACTATTCTCAGATCTCAAGGATGCTTACGATAGGGGGATCTCAACTCGTCTGATTCTAATAGGTGAAGCAGAGGTAGATTTTGGCCACGTGATGCGACACCCCATAGAAGAAAGCGAGCTTCAAAATATCGCCAGGAGCATTGTTTTGGTATCAGACAACAATGAGACTCTAATTGGCGGAACTGCTCCTTCAGATACATGCGTCTGGACCGCCAACAACCACGTAGTCTTTATCGCACGGCAGTTCATATGGCAAGAGATGTTTACGCAAAAGGCAGTGGAACTGCTTGGCAAGGAAATTCTCTCCATGCTCACAGACGAAGAGCGGAAGGCAATTCTCTGGGAGTAACCGCTGAACAAGGTTTCCGCAACTGTGCTTGTTGCGTAATACATGCCCTACTTTGTACCTCTTTGTTCTGTCTGAGATCCCCCAAGAAGGTTATATTGCGTCTCGTCCCGAATACTCCAGACCATTGGTTCATATGCCCCTCATGTACAGCACTAAGCATTGAAGTAAAAAGTAAGGGCATAAAGGGAGCAACGCGAAAGGAGCGAAGTGACGTGTCTTTCTGTGGCGAAAAAGCAATGGGATTTCTCAAGAGAATTGCGTTTACGCGGTGTGCAGGCACACCAGAGGAACAACTTGCAGCAGAGATAATATGCGAAGAACTACGATCTCTAGGGCTCAAGCCAGAAATCGAAGAGTTTGATTTGCTCGCATATTCCGATGACGAGGGCCTAGTAGAAGTTGTAGAGCCGTACCACGCGAGGTACGAAGCGTCTGTACTCGGCTTGAGCGGCAATACCCCGGATGGGGGTATTGAAGCGCCCCTCAAATACGTAGAAACCGGGCAGCCCGAGTATCTGAACAATATTAGTGGGAAGATAGTCCTTGCAAGCGAAGGAGGAGGATTCAAGAGCTTTGAAAGGGCCAAAAAGGAAGGAGCTATAGGTCGTATTTTCATAGGCGGAGCCGGCAGAGATACTCCTAACATAGCCATGAACAGATGTATTAGGGACAGACTTGGAACACTCCCTACAGTGTACGTCAGATACGAACATGCACTAGAAATGATTACAAATGCTGCAGAGAAAGTGCGGCTTACAGTACGCCAAAACGAGGCATGGTCCAAATCACGCAATGTTGTCGTGGATATACCAGGTACTTACGAACCTGATGAAATAGTGATCGTAGGAGCACATTTTGATAGCGTGTACAAGAACCAGGGAGCCCACGATAACGGAGCCGGGTCTGCGACTATTATGGAGCTCGCCAGGCACTTTAGCCAGAACCCACCTAAGCGAACCCTTCGGTTCATTTGGTTTGGCGCTGAAGAAATGGGCCTCATGGGCAGTTGGGCACATATAGAGAAGCAGAAAGAACAGGTCCAGAAGTACATATTCATGGTAAACGTAGACGTTGCTGGCGGTATCATCGGCAACAACTCTGCATCGGTCATGGGTTCAGATAAGCTAGTGAACTACCTAGATGTCATGGGTGCCGAATTTGGACGAGGACTTCGATCTCACCAATCCATATACTCAGGAGACTGCATACCTTTGGGATACGAAGGCATTCCTTCTGTGACTTTTTCGCGGGGAGGCGGAGCTACTTCGTACATACACGCTCCAGGTGACACAATCGAACACATAGACGCTGAGCACTTGACACTGTTAGGCGACATGGTTCTAGAATTCACTGATCGGATCGCCAACGCAGTAAAATTCCCATTTGATAGAGAGATCCCGGAAAAGATCAAAAAGGACATAAGGGACTACATGGAAAGAGGCGGACGTACACCCGAAGATAAGAAGGCAAGATAGGAACATAGATAGACCCATGCGTTCAGCACTATCTGAATGCATGGGTTAACTTTTTTCTGCTTAATGCCTGTATCTTACTGCCAGTACCATCGTCTTTAGCAGGGATAACCTCTAGATATGAAGGGAGCCTGTCCTTAAGTTCCTTCACATGGCTAATTATCCCTACCATCCTTTCTTTGTCCTGTATATGCTCCAACGAATCCATAACTAGGTCCAATTTGGTGCTGTCCAAAGTGCCAAAACCCTCATCAAGGAAGAAAAAGCCCAGAGGATATTCTCCCTTAAGCTGAATCTTGGAAGACAACGCTAAGGCCAGCGCTAGGGATGTTAGAAAGGTCTCCCCGCCTGACAGGGTTGTAACTGACCTTCTTTCACCACCGTTAAAGTCATCACGGATTACAAATTCGGCGTTATCCGACAGTTCTAGGGCATATCTCTGCCCCGTGAGAGTGCCCAAAGTGATAGACGCTTCTCCTACCATATCTTTTAGGTGCTCTTCAGCCAGAAACTGAACAAAACGTCTTCCGCTTATAAGGCTAAGCAGCCTATTTGCCACATCCCTATCTTTTTCTGCTTTCCTGCGTCGAGAGTCTAGATCCTCCCACCTTTTTCGAGCCTTCGTCAAGTCATCAAGGGTTTTTGCTGCTATTGCCGCCTCTTCCGTCAATCTCTTTTCTGCACTTTGCGCGTCTTCTAACTCCGCCGCTGCCTTAGTAAATGCATCTTCAGAGAACTCCCTTGAGTCTATTCTGGTTCTTAGATCCTTGATCTTGCTCTGCGCCTCTATGGACGCTTCGTTATAGCTCCTTATATCCTCCTGCAACTCTTCCAATTCTTCAGGCAAAAGCATGAATTGTACTGCTTCTTCTTGGGTATCAAACCCCGCCAGCTCCAACTGGCTAGATAACGATACTGACAAAGAATCCAAATTGGTCTTAGCTTGCTCAAAAGCAGATTTTGCCTTCTCGTGGGTCAAGCGAGCGTCTGAAAGGGCTGTTTGAGCGGCTTTCTCGTGCTTAAGGGCCATGTGATGACTGTCTTGAATAGTTCTAATCTCCGACTCTACTTCCTCCAGTGCTTCTTCAGGATGCTTATCGCCGCAGATTTCCTCTATACTCTTATCAATAGCTTGAATCTGGGAACCCAAGGCTTCAAGATAGCCTGCTAGGGAGCTTCTATCTACGTTCAAATCGCTCAAGGAACTTGAGATTTCCTGCATCTGTTTCTGAATATTTGAGATATGAACCGATACATCCTTTATTTCTCTTCTTAGCATTTCCATCTGTTTGTCTTTTTGTGTGACCGCTCGTACGCACGCATCAACCTCGTCCATTCCAGGCTTGAGAACTTCGTACACACTTAGCCTTTCAGGCCCCGCCAGAAGTTGGTAAGCTCGCGCCTTTCCGTCGCGCGTTATTCTTGCTGATATCTCCTCCAGTAGGTCTCTCCCCAGAACTGACTCCGCTTTCTGCACAAACTCGTTGCACACGGGCAAAAACTGGTCATATTCCACGATTGATTGAAAGATCAACTCCTGGTGATTTTGTACCGCATTATCCCATGACTGTACAGATTTGGTGAGATCTATATACCAGTTTTGAACTGCGTTAAAGCAATCTGCGGCAAGCCTTTCGGCCTCTTGGGCCATGCGGGTCATTTCGCCATCGCCTGATACACAAGGCTGAGGGTGGTTCAACGATCCACAGACAGGACAGGGCTCTCCTTCTCTGAGTCCTCTAGCCAGAACTGAAGCTTGCTCTCGAATGAGCGCTTCTTCCTTTTGGGTTTGGCATTTTCTTAAGAAAGCCTGGGCTTTATCTCTTTCGCTCTCGCCAATGGACAGCAAGTCATCTCTTGAAAGCAAAGCCGATGGCGCGACACCGCCCCAAAAGACTGGATCAAGAAACGTATCATCTAGGGAGTAGGCGATATGTTCATCGCTAAGATACGACCTTTTGCGCAACTCTACGGGAAACCTCTCTGCGCCGATATTCCCGGGCAAAAGATCATCCATAACTACCTGGCGCTCAGTTTTTACTATACCACCACCGGCAAACACATATCTAGAAGCCGATATGTCGAATATTTGCCTAAACACTTGTAAGACCCTGCGTCTAGATACCTCTAGCGCCTTTTTCTTTTTCATCACGTCTTTCTCGATACTCTCTAATCTATCCATGCACGTCTTGAGGTCCAAATAACAGTAATATGCGCTATCTAGAGCTTCTCGCCGCGACGGGTCTACGTGGAAGTCTGCCTCCTTCTGCGTAAGAGCCTTTTCCTTTTCGGATAGCTCCGAGAGCTGTGCCTTCAGGTCTCCCTCAGCTACAGTTTTCTCCTTAATTACTGTGTCGATTTTGTCTAGAGACTCTTTCCTCTCCATTTCGGTTGCTCTAACCGATTCCAGTTCCTTTTTGTCTTGAACCGCCTTTTCAAACCGAGACTTCTTTTGCAGCAGCAGAGGTATCCTTTCTTTCTCACAAGACTCCGCTGCTTCCAACGTCTCCTTTGCCTGACGATAATCCTTTTCTGCATCCTGCAGTCTTGATTCAAGCAGGCATAGGCACGTCTTACGCTTATCTACCTCTTTTTGTGCTGTGAAAACCTGCTCGATTTGGCTTTTCAGCGGGATGGCCTTTCTGGCAAGTTCAAGTTTTGCAGATTGCAGGTTTGCGTGCTCTTTTTGACTATCAAGATCTGCTTGCTGTTTTAGCGCAAGCCCTAGCTCGTCATAAAGTTTTTTGAGCTCCGCTTGTTCTTCGCAAATGGACTTGGCCCTAATTAGGATCTCTTTTGCCGATTGGAGTTGCGTCGCTATAGTCTCTATGTTAGCCTCGGCAGCTTGCAAGGCTTCATCAGAACAGTCACCAAGTTCTAATTGGGCCGCTTCGATTCTGGAGAGCATATTGTTATGTAGTTCCACCCTCTTTTTCGCCTTGACTCTAAGGTCTTCTCCGAATTTCTCTAGCCCAAAAATGTTCTCCAACATTGCTCCACGTTCGGACGGTTTGAGTCTTAGAAACTGGTCGAATTTCCCCTGGGGCAGAACGACAGCACGCAAGAAATCATCGGCTCCAAACCCGAGCAGTTCTTTGATGTACTCGTCACAACCAGTAAGGCCTTCCGCCACAACTTCGTCCTGGCTCCCTGGAAATCTGCCATGTTTTATGACCCTTGAGTACCTAGCTTTGACGTTTTCGACGTCTTCTTTCATTCGTTCATAACGTCTTTGAGCGGTATAGCGCTGTCCCGCCAATTCAAAGGTAAACGAGATTTCCGCATTAGACTCTAGCTGGTTTATGATCCCATATGTCTTACGTGGAGCCCTGTCTACAGCCCCAAACAGGGCAAGTGTTATTGCGTCAAGAATCGAAGACTTGCCGCTACCAGTGGGCCCAAAAATGCCAAAGAGCCCAAAACGTCCTAGTTCTTCAAAATCGATCTTTTGACGCTCTCTGTAACTATGAAGTCCGCAGAATTCAAGGGTCACAGGTCTCATGAGGTCAGACCTCCCTCATACCTACCAGATTCTGCCTCTGATTCTCCTGCCTCTTCGTGCACGAGTTCCAAGAAGAGATCGACCAGTTCCGGTTCAGGATCATGTCCCATTTGGCGTAGGCAGAACAGTTTGAACCTATCGACAAGCGGCATCTCAGCAATGCGCTTTTCTTGAGGATCGAAAACTGCTCTACTACCTGTCCAGCGTATACTTACAATGAAGGGGTGCTCTCTACGGAGCGCAGCCACATCGGCAGTTCCGATAGGCTCGTCACATCCGATCTCCAAGTCCACCCAAAAGTCGTGGTTACGAGGGTCTCCGCACCACTCGAACGCTTCACTCAACGTAGAGGTCCTGAACCTTTTTAGAGGCTTTCCACATGAAAGGGGTATGCGTTCTATATGGGAAGCAGGTGATAGCTGTTGTATCTTCACTTTCTGAGTCTGCTCCCAGCAAAACTCGGCGTCAAAAGAGCAGGCGCTTTGAGGCCAGGACTCTCTCTTTTCAGGAGTTACCTCAACAACTACCACTTCTTTTTGCTGCCCTGCCTCAGAAAAACTGTATACCAAAGGCGACCCTGAGTATCGGCAAGGAACGGGGGACGCCCTCACCTCCTGAGGTCTATGAAGATGGCCAAGAGCTACATAGTCTGGGCGGGCTCCAAATACGTGGGGATCTACCGAGAAGGCTCCGCCTAACTGAATCTGCCTTTCAGAATCCGATTCCTCTCCCCCAACCACGTACAGATGGCCAAGTATGAGATTCACCGTGTCTTTCCGGAAGTAGGTGCTTGCCATATCAACCAGCGCTTTCACTTTGTCTGAGTATGCGGCTCTCTGAATTTGGTCGTCCAATGACTCTGAGAACACCTCTCTGAGCCTAGATTCAGAAGGATATGCAAGCACACATATTACAGCGGATTCTCCAGATCCTGGGCAGAATACTTCCATCCACCCTGGCCCGGTGGCAATTCGCCCCGCACCGGTCATTGCTACCCCTATCGGAAGATGCTCGTTGGGATAACCTACTAGCGAGATGCCATGCCTTGCAGCCAATGGATTTGCAGCTTGGATCCTATCAGGGCTATCGTGATTGCCACCTGTTACCACAACAGCTCTCTTGCCATTTCCTGCCAATCGCTCGAGGGTGTCATAGTACAGATTCTCAGCCTGTGCTCCTGGATTCACGGAATCGAATACATCTCCTGCCACCAATACCAAGTCTACGCGCTCTTCGTCAACGATCACACACAGAGTGTTCAGAAACTCTTCCTGCTCAGTTAACCTTGAGCGCCCTTCTATTGGTTTTCCTAGGTGCCAGTCGGCCGTATGAAGAACACGCAAAACTATCCCCCCCGACGTGCGTATAACCAAGCCAACACAGGTCGCGGACGACCATGCCTATAGTATGACTACCGTTACTAGCTGCCGCATTTTCCTTACCTTGCGCAGGTCTGTCCTCGCCCTCCATCAATCAAGATTGTTTCTCCTGTTATCCAGCTTGCCTTATCAGACGCCAAAAAGAAAATGAGTTCCGCAACTTCTTCCGGTTCACCCACACGACCCAATGGATGAGTTGACTTGCTCCTTTCCAAAAACTGGCGGTACTCCTCTTCAGTCATACCGCTGCTTAAGTGGAGGTGTGTCCTTGTTACCCCGGGGTTCACCGCATTTACGCGAACACCCTTCCCGGCAAGTTCTAACGCTGCGCACCTTGTAAGCTGGTCTACACCTGCTTTGCTTACACAGTAGGCTAGTACATTAGGAAAAGCCCTCTGCCCATTTACGCTAGACACGTTTACCACATTGCCTTTGCGTGCAATCAAATGAGAAACAGCGCATCGTAGCATGTGAAAGGGGGCTCGAAGGTTGATGTTCATGAGATGGTCCCAGTCTTCAGTGCTGGTGTTTTCTATGGTCCCATTGGCGATTACGCCTGCGGCGTTCACCAACACGTCTATTCCGCCCAGTGTCGCTACGATTCTTTCTACCAACTCTTCAATCTGCTTTTCGTCGGTGAGGTCTCCCGGGAAGACATCCGCTTTGCCACCTTTGGAACGGATTTCCTCTGCTACAGCCAAAAGCTCGTCGGAACGCCTGGCAACAAGCGCAACTGAGTATCCTTCACCTGAGAAGCGAAATGCGCATGCTCTCCCGATCCCGCTGCTAGCCCCTGTAATAACTGCTACTTTGTCTGAATTCTTGCATGAACCCATGTTAATTCTGCCTCCTCATTTGGTCGCCGTAAGTCCCGCCTATCCGTCGCTTCGGCCAACGTTGTAGTTATTTCTTGCTTTTTCTAACTCATCGACTATTCTCTGCCTTAAGGCCTCTGGTTGAACAATTACTGCATGGCTCCCCAGACTCATCACCCATCTCATTATTTCTCCAAGGCTTCCAGTAGTAAGAGTTAGCCGAAACCCCCCATCAGGCAACTCCTCTATCTGTTGACTCGTGTGCCACGTCTTATCCTTCACGTACGGTACTTGAGTGTTATCAAATTCGATGACGACTTTATGTGGTGTGCCCCGTTCAAGCGTCAGACTGTCGCCCAAGTACTCCTCTATAGAAAAGTCCTCAGGCACCTCGAAGATCTTGTCAGTTACTTTAATCGAACTTATCCTGTCTAGCGCAAAAATGCGCACTTCTGCCCTTTCATGGCAGTAAGCAATGCAGTACCACGATCCTTCAACAAGCCTCAGATGGTATGGATCAATCTCCCTGACCGTATGCTCATTCCGACTGGCACTATAGTACTCGATGTCTACGGTCTTTCGGTTCTCCAAGGCTTCTGTCAAAGTTTGGTAGGTCTGAGCAACTTCAATTTCATCTCCACGCATTGGGTCTACGTGGAAAGAAACTGCCTCAACAGCTCGTTCAAGGTCCACTTCTATTTCATCAGGTAAAAGCAACCGTATCTTCATCATCGCCCTGTTCAGAGCATCCTCCAGGGGAGTCCCTTTGCACTGCATTAAGAGCTTCTGACCGAGAAAAAGCGCTATGGCTTCACCTTCTTGTAGTTTGATGGCAGGAAGCGAGAACTGGTCCGAATAATAATACCCCTTGCGAATTTGGTCATATTCTATTGGAGCCATGAACTGATCGCGCAGGCGTTCAATATCACGCTCAACAGTTCTTTTATGGACTTCCAGGTGCTCAGCCAGATAGGCACAGTTAGGATAGCGACCCGCGGCTATCAGCCTGTCAATTTCGTACAATCTCCAGAATCCAGTTATGTTCATCCCAGAGCTCAAACCAGAGGTGGTATACCGTTTTTTGACTGCCAAGGGACGTCTGGCAGTCCTGACGGTCCCTGGGGTATTCAGCCTGTCCCTGCTCAAACGTTCGTAAACCTCGCTCTTGGGTAAGGAAGGTTTGGGTCTCGTCATGGTACTCAAGCTCCTTCGCGTGCTTGGCGCTGTGTTCTGGTTTGAGATCATCTACTACACAGCATCAGGACGTTATTTGGTATTACTCCACAGTGTCACTTTTTACCTGCTTCGCCAAGCAATACTCAGTTCAACAATGCGTGTTTCCAACCAAGACGTATCTCCTTAGAGGAAAACGCCTTTGCGGAAAAGAATTCCCAGCACACTAGAGAGAGCAACCGCAAGTGACGGGGTGTCTCGAAACGTAGCATAAGAGACTCCAAAATTGAGGAGGCGTTAGTATCATGAAGAATAGGACTGCATTTGTGAACGGCAAAGTGTTTACAGGCCTTAAGACGGAAACGGAAGCCGTTTTTGTGGAAGGAAATACAATAGTAGACCTGGGAACCACATCTGAGATTCTGGATCTGGTCGGGGATGTAGGAACATCTTCTGTGCGAATCGTGGACTTCCAAGGAAAAACAGTTATACCTGGTTTTATTGATTCCCATAACCACGTGCTCGCCGCTGCAGACTTGTTGGAAGGCGTAAATTGCTTCGGCTTAACATCAATAGAAGAAGTGAAACAAGAGGTCGCTCGTAAGGCCAAAGAAAAGGAAGAGGGAGAATGGATAGTTGGCGCAGGTTGGATAGAAAGCCAGTTCGAAGAGAAACGCATGATAAACCGATATGACCTTGATGAAGCGGCCCCCTACAACCCTGTGTGCCTATCGCGTCTGTTCGGGTTATCTGCCGTCAACTCAAAGGCTCTTGAAGCGGCAGGAATCGGCACTGGATTTGTTCCTAGAACAGGAAGGGTCGATTTGGATGAATCCGGCGAGCCTACCGGCATAGTAAGAGAAGCCTCGCAGGGACTTATCACACGTGCCATTGCCCAAGGTAAGACAGGGCCGAGTCAAGATGCGCTAGAAAGACGTATTCTTTTGGTCCTGCAAGAACTCCTTAAGTACGGCGTAACGTCACTTCTGGATCCAGGGATAACTGGAGATGTTATGCGTGCCTATACCAGTCTGTGGGCCCAGAAGAAGCTTCCTCTCCGAGTAAGCGCAATGCCTACTTGGCACGGCAAATCCGTGATACAGGGAGAATATGTGATAAATCCTATGGTTGAAGCCGGCCTTCAGCCAGGTTTTGGTGACTCTCGGTTTCGAGTAGGCAACTTGAAGATGGCCATAGACGGGGGATTAGGAACTAAGACCGCAATGATGCACGAACCCTTTGTAGACGGAACCCGGTCTACCATACCTGCAAGGGTAGACCTGAACCAACTAGGAACATACATATCCGAAGCCAACGTCTCAGGCTGGGGTGTTGGGGTTCACTGCTGCGGAGATCTAGCCCAAGACATCTGCCTGTCTCATATGGTTGACGCCATTTCCAGACGTGAGCCTCTTCCTTACCAACGGCATCACATAATCCATGGGTATCTACCCACTTCGTATGCGCTAAAAGTGATGTCAGATTACGGCATAGCAATATCTCTTCAGCCAGGGTTTATCTATATCGAAGGGGACGTGTATCCGGAAGCTATACCCAAGGAGAAACTTTCTTGGTTCAAACCCGCTAAGACATACTCTGATAACAACATCAGAGTAGCTATCAACACCGACGTGCCTTCAGGGCCATACAACCCTTTTGTTACTCTGTACGGAGCAGTCGCCAGAAAAACTATGGGAGGGTTGGATTTCGGCATGGAACAGGCCCTGACGGTAGAAGAAGCTGTGCGTTCGTTCACTCAAGGCGGCGCATACTTGGCGTACAGGGATGCGGAGTGTGGATGTCTGGCTAAAGGAAAGTATGCGGACATGGCAATCTTGGATAGAGACATTTTCAGCGCAGACCCCAAGGAGTTACTAGAAACGAGAGCCCTTGCTACCATCTTGGATGGCGAGTTTGTGTACGTAGCCGATGATGCCCCAAAAGAGTGGAAACGCAAGTAAGGGAAAAGGAATGTGAGCTACGAGCATTCTCACAAACGAAGAGGTAAGGCCCAAACACTCACAAAGGAGCCTTACCTCTCCATGAACCATCAATCCAGAAACTTCTGGATCTCTACGTTGTATCCGTTAGGATCACTTACAAAGAAGTGGTATATCTGGAACTGGTCGTTTACCTTTGGTCGCTCTTTGGGTGAATGCCCTAACCGGACAAGGTTTTCATATACTTCGTCTACTTCATCAGTCACTAAAGTGATGATTGGGCTTCTGCCCGATACGGCAATATCCAAGTGCTCGCAGAAACCTACCAACCCGCCTTTTGTAACCTCATAAATCCTACACGTTCCCTGGTCTAGGTATAGACTTAGACCTAAGGCGTCTGCATAGAACCTATGGGTTGCATCTACACTTTTGGTGCCGTAAAAGGCTATGAGAGAATCCCACATTCTTACACCTCCTATGTTGTGAAATTGCCAGATGGTACGTCTATTGTAGCCGGAATCAGAGTCTCGTGCGAAGAAAAGCTCTAATAACAAAACGGTTGTGTCTAGGTTGGATTCCTGATAACACGAATAGTCCATCGACGGGTCGACTCTTCTTTGTTTCGACCCGCTT
This sequence comes from Candidatus Fermentithermobacillaceae bacterium, assembly GCA_018052455.1. GTDB lineage: Bacteria > Bacillota > Sulfobacillia > Fermentithermobacillales > Fermentithermobacillaceae > UBA3907. Next base: position 428,908 of record JAGPNE010000001.1, read on the forward strand.
CTTGTTCTTCAAGATCTCATTTTGTCCTAAGAGGGTTTCCCAATCATGTGTAGAATACTTCAATTGTTGGCAAAACAGAATTCATCTACAGCTCCACCCTGATACGTACGGCAGGGCTAGCCCAAGCTGTCGGATTTGTTCAATCTAGGGGCACAACCGCCCAACGGCAACTCCTTGACGACCTATCTGAAGCTGTCGGAGTCGAAAACATAGCCGAATCTACCCGTGAGGCCGAGTTGACTGATTACATGAAGTTGACCAACGATGTAATGGCAGCCCTAGTCTGGTACAAGCGTTTCGCCGCCTCTGTGCTTGGCGTTGAATCCGAAGCGGGCGATGAAGGTGCAGGTGAGATAGGTTGACGCGACCTGATTCAAAAAGTGGCAAGCATATCTCAGCCTGAGTGGTATCCTTTATGGTTTGAACAATGGGCAGACTCCTTAAGAAAGAGCGGGGCCCAGCTTAGAGAGGCCCAGGTGTTGGGACGCATCGCCGTAGGACTGGGAGAATACAGTGTAACTTTCTTTGACGCCATGCCCTTGCCGAACAAAAACAAGCTCTTCCCCGATGTGATCACCGTTCACCACGAGGATTACTACCAGATCGGCGCCGATCCGCCCGCGGATTGGGATAATCCGAACCCGGTGCCATTTCTGTCTGCCAATGGTCGTTATCTGATCGGTCTTGCCGGACCTGAGGAGTGGGTTAACGCTGCGTTTTCAATACTCGCATATTCTCTTGAAACAGTTGGAGTAGGATCCAAGCAGAAGCGCCTTGTTGCCCAATCTATAGTGACGAAGATTAAAGAAGCCGGCCGAGAGAAGAAGACCAGAGACAAGGCTTGGTACAAGGAGTTGCTGGACTTTCTAGAATAATCCAGCGAGGTGCCGTCAACAGACTGCTGAAGGTGTCAGCTGTATGACTTCAGAGTGACGGTTTCGGTTAGTTTCAGAGCAGGATTGCATGTTGTATTAGTCTGAATAGTCTCGCAAGATGGAACACGTGGCGGCAATTGTTGGGATTGTCGCCACGTGCTCCACTGGTACAAGATCTCACTACAAATACAACCCTTTCTTGAATGCCAGATGCACCTTGCGTTGATCATAGAGACGTTCACCTACCCAAAAACACCCTACATACCTCCAAGCAGGATTTGCTTACCGTAGAATGGAATTGGTCATCAGTAAATATATTTTTATGAAAGACCATATAGTCGATAGCCCAAATGCGCCGCTTTACAGTCTGTTCGCTGGGGCCACTTCCTTTGTCTGTGTATCAAAAGAGCATTCTTGCAGAATCTTTCGTAGCATGTAGACAAGACCCTGCGCTGGAAAAGCCTGGGGGGGGCGAGCGTATGCCCTGTTTCAAAGGAATGGGTTCAAGACTCAACCCGTGCATCCGTCTACTTGGCCTCATGGTCACGATGGTCGGTATTGGACTCATTGTTGCATCGTGCGCACCTCAACTCACAGCCGAAGAGAAACTGGCAGACTTCCGGTATCTCTTCGAAGTTCTTAAGCAGAATCATCCCTACCTCGCGCTGAAGGCCAGAGTTGAAAACTATGACTGGCTGTCTTACGAAAAGGAATTTGAAAAGACCGCGGTAAAAAGCGGTAGCGAGGCCGCGTTTGCTCGAGCCATCCAAGAAATGCTGCTGCTGATTAACAATGGACATACATGTGTGATGGACCCTTTGACTTTTCTCAACATACAGAACGCTCCCAACGAGATGGTTCCTTGGATCTACCAAGCTACCAAGACGAATATTGAAACAGTGAACCGTTGGTACCAACTGGCAATAGAGAATCAAAGGTACCCTCAAGACATTAGTCTGCCTTTCAGGGCACGATATGTAAACGGGGAATACCTAGTCTATTGGGCCTCAGACGAACTTGTTGACCGGTCGAAGGTAACACCAGGTCAGATAATTCGCACGGTAAACACCATGCCTGTGCACGAATACGTTGAAACTCTCCGGGGCAAGACCTGGCTAAGATATGACCCGCTCAACAAGCGTCTTTTCATGCTAGAGTTCATGCCCCCTTATAGGGGTAGACCTTTACACATAACTTTTGAAGATGAACTAAGGAGAATTACAGACGTAAGACTAGGTTTTTCAGAGGTGTCCGAGTTCATCCAACCTCCTATCTTCCCTACCGGAGTATGGAACATGCCAAATGTCTACACAACCACGCTCGCGGATGGCCAAGTCGGCTATGTTCACATCAGCCACATGACCGGTTACAGCAAATCCGGATCGGAAAAGGAATTACTGTCTTCCTTTTTCTCTGAAATCAGAGACCTCCCTGCTCTCATAATTGACATAAGAAACAATGTTGGTGGGAGCAACCTTTTCTGGATGCTGAACATAGTGAGACCGTTGGCCAAGGAACCCGTAGTAGGAGTGAGCATCAGCGCGTATAGGTCAGGAGAATACATAATGCCTTTTCTTTGTGCAGAGCAGAGTTCAGACACAGTTACGAAAGAGTATTCAATACTCCGAACCATAATACCTAGATCAGAGTTACTCACTGTCATCACACCTAGTGAGATGGCCAACCTGCCGCCGGAAGTCCTCACACCAGATTTTGTCGATCCCGTACTGTGTAAAACAACTATATACCCATCAGGAGAATACCCCTTTGATGGAGACGTCTTTCTATTGGTGGACCAGGAAGTGTTTTCAGCGGCGGATTGTTTCGCACAATTCTGCAAATATTCTGGTTGGGCCAAGGTAATAGGCCAACACACTGCAGGAGATGCAAGCTACTCAAACATAGTCCTTGTAACTCTGCCCAATAGCGGCATGGTCGTAAAATTCCCCCCGGATATGGGCCTAAATCCAGACTTTTCTGCAAGCGAAGAAACCCACACCATTCCGGACATTTATGTAGAACAACAACCAGAAGCCCTACTAGAATACGCCCAGGCAATCCAAGACGGAAGGGAATTCCCTGAGCCAGACCCCGAGTTAGACACAGTCCTCAGAAAGTGTCTTGAAATGATTGACGGAAGCAGGGGAAGCAGGGGAAGCAGGGGAAGCAGGGGGTCGGTTCTCATGCCTCACAAGTGAAGCATGAGAACCGACCCCCTGCTCTTATTAAGATTATTAAGTCATATATTGACTTTATTAAGTTGCTACTATATTATGCTAATATAGTGCTTCTCATCGCCAGTTCACTGACAAGGGCTCTGGATATGGCTGGGCAAACGTGATTCGCGTATATCTTTTCTCGGCCAATGAGATCAGGGGGGTAACCTAATGACACGAGTCAACAATTGTTCTTCCCAAGATATTCGCGGGGCCAGCCGGTTCTGGACTGACATGGATAGAGGAATGCAGAGGCTTATTGCGATAGGCGTTGTAGAGACGCTAGCCGCAAGTCTATATGCTTCGCTGCTTGCACCTTGGTACAAATCGCTCGGCTACGAATCCGCAGCGCAAGGATGGCTCAGTTTCTTGTTACAGATCACTTCGGCCGTAGTAGCCATTGCTGGAGGAATTCTAGCCGACCGTCTTGGCCGAAAGCGTATGTATACTGCAGGGCAGGTAATACGTTGTGCCGTTCCTATCTTCCTCCTCCTAACCCAGAGTTTCGTTGGGCTTGTCATTGTCTCCGTCCTGCGAGGACTTACATCCATCCAAAAGCCTGCTGAGCGCGCATTTATGGGCTCCTACACTAAGAAGGATACCCGAGCGACAACAATGGCCATCCATCAGACAGCCTACCTTCTTGCTGCAATGATAGGCCCCATGATTGCGGGCTTTCTTGCAGACCTATACGGCGTAAAGCCCCCTATTGTGCTAGGTCTGGTTCTTGCCCTTGTAGCAATAATCATGGCCATTCCGATACGAGACCCAATTGACAAAGATGAAGGCCGAGTCCAGTGTGAATCGGGCCATGAAGAAGACGGTTCTCAGGAACCCTCCCTCCATGCCAATGAACCGGAAGTCACAAAGACATTTTCCGAAAGAACATTCCTGTCAGGCGCCAAGGAACTCTTTTCGCGGCCGACGAGTTTCAGCCTTGTGCTCCTTCTTGTCGCTTCGCTCACCAATGGTCTTGCAAATGGCGCGGTAAACATCCTGCTTCCTTTTACTGTTATGGACAAGTTTTCTTCAGGTTACACTGCTGTAACGGCGCTGACAGTGTTTTCTAGTCTTGGAACTGCCCTTGTGACGCTTGTAGGAGGCAGAATTGCAGATATTAAGGGACGACGTGACATAATCCTAATACCCGGTGGCATCTTCCCTTTTCTTATGCTCTCAATCATATGGATCGAACAACTCTGGCAGGTCTATGCCTTGCTGCTGCTAATCACAATGGTCGGGAACATATCAGGGCCGGCAACGCAAGCCCTCAACATGGAGATGGTTGAACCGAAGTACCTGGCAACATGGTCCGGATTCTTAATGTGCGCATCTGCTCTGGGAATGGGCGTAGGAAGTATCGCCGGCGGGGCCATGTACTATCTTGACCCAGATACTGCCTGGATAGCAACGGTCGTATTGTTTGCTTCATCGGTAGTGTGTTACTATCTGGTGCTGAAAAAACAGGCGCTAGGAGATGAATTGTCTGCATAGCCTAAAGAATGTTATACCTTGAAATGCTGAAAGCCAATGAATACTAAGCAAGAAAGAGACTGCCGGCAGAGGGGAAATTAAACTGGAACCTGCAGTCTCTTTCGCTTTGTGGTTTCAGAAAGACAAAGAGAAAAAGGCGACCTAGTCCAAAATATTCTTAATCCATTGCCCGTCTTTCATTATTGCCATGGGTTTTTCTAGTACCTTCATATCCTGACACGGACAGCCCTCTACGACAAGTAGGTCCGCGACGTGGTCTTGTTTCAAGGTACCCACAACGTCTTTGAGCCCGCACAACTCTGAAGGGAGAGCCGTGGCACCTTTTATTACAGTCATTGGGTGCGCACCTAATTCCACCATTATCTGCATTTCTCTAACCGTAGCAATAACCCCGTTCACTTTTGCCGAAGGCAAGTCCGAACCGACTGCAAATCTGCCTCCTGCGTTTACAACATATTCAAAACTCCTTCGGTGATACTCCCGAGCCATTTCTAGCTTCTTCAGGGCAAATTCTTGAGCACCTTGCTCCCGGTAAAGAGAAATGGAGTCTGTGACTACAAGAGTGGGCACGCAGATTGCGCCTGATTCTGCAAGCATACTTGCGACTCTTTTGTCCAAAGCGTAGCAATGCTCCACCGTGTCCACGCCATTGAGAATTGCCATCTCCACTCCCTCTGCTCCGCCGGTATGCGCGGCAACGTGTTTCCCTGCATAATGAGCAACCTGAGTAGCAGCCAGGACCTCATCCGGAGTCATTTGAGTGGACCCAAAACCCTCATGTTCACCCATTATCCCGCCTGTCATCATTATCTTTATGAAGTCCGCGCCGCGTTTGATCTGCTGCCTGACTACGCGTCTAACTTCATACGGACCGTCGCATTCAATCCCAGACGAGTCATGGGCATGCCCTCCTGTGGTAGTAATAGGTTCACCAGATATGAATAACCTGGGCCCTAGGAATTCCCCAGAAGCTATTAGATCTCTAAGAGCAAAATCCACCCCAGATTCATCGCCCAAGACCCTGCAGGAGGTGACTCCGCTTTCCAGAAACTCTTTAACCCTTTGAGCTGCTCTTACCGTGAGGTCGGGCACACGCGCAAAATCTTGTCGAGGATTTATGAAAAAAGTAAGGTGCATGTGGCTATCCCACAGCCCTGGCAAAACCGTCTTCCCTTTTAGGTCAATAGTCTGATCTTTCGACTCCAGAATACCGGATTCTTCTAGAGCACTGGTTTCGAGAATCCTTCCAACCCTTGAACCACAAATCTCAATCGCCATGTCAACCTGGGGCCGATTTGCGATACCATCAATCAAACGACAATTTGTCAGCCAGAGGCTCACCTCAAATACCCCCTCCACATTTTTTCGTTTCCCTGCAGTATTCAACAACTACATAGAACTTCGCACATCAAGCCGCAGACTCCTGCCCCGAGACACAGGGTCGGTTCTCCCGCTTCATTGTGCGTTGAAGAAGATGAAGCGGGAGAACCGACCCCTGCTTCTGACCTCCAAACGTAGGCTATATGCCGTATTCCAACCCACAGCCACATAGAGAGCAAACGAAGCCACCGTCTCTATTTGCCTTCTTGGGAGCGTCTACTGTGATGGAAAGCAATGCCTACCATGATTATGAGATACCTCATGCTGTTTCCAGCACTAGAATCGCCACCACCTATGTCTTTGTCCAGGTGAACTCGCCGAAAAACGAGTCACTAGTGCAAGCTATATCTCCTACGGGAACACCCCCTAGTGTTACAACAAACAAATGCGACTAGCATCGTGATGGTAGACTCAAGGTTTTTCATGCCGATTGCGCAAGAAAACTGCTTACCGACAGTGTATCGAACGTCATCGGGATGGTAATGCCCTTTTGACGCACAACCCCTTAGTCAGACGTTATATCACTGAATTGCCCAGTTTTTCACAGGCATACTCCTTCGTACCACGCTCACAAGAAAATTGTTGGTGTTACCCCAAATGCTAGTCTAGAAAATGCCAGTAACTCCTGTTTGGCGGCAGACAAACACGGTGGAGCACGAGAACCGACCCCTTGCTTCACGCAAAAACGGTGGAGCACGAGAACCGACCCCTTGCAGGAGAAGCGGGGTGCTTCATTGAATTGAATTAGAAGTACTTGAATGAGAGGTGAGCGATTATGTCTAATGCTGTGTTCAAGATAGAGAAGCCGAAGAATGAGCCGGTGCTCTCTTACGCGCCGGGTACGAAGGAAAGAAAGGAATTGAAGGCTCGTCTGGTTGAACTTAGGAATCAGGAGATTGAGATACCTCTTATAATCGGTGGCAAGAAGGTACGTACTGGGAAGTTGGGTAAGTGCATAATTCCTCACAATAAGGAGGCTGTTATTGGTAGGTACCACATGGCGGGTGAGAAGGAGGTAGTTGACGCCATTGATGCAGCTCTCGCCGCCCGTAAAGAGTGGGAGTCGATGCCTTGGGAGCACAGGGCTTCTATTTTTCTAAAGGCTGCAGAAATGCTTTCCGGTCCGTATCGTAGCACGATCAATGCTGCTACCATGCTGTGCCAGAGCAAGACTGCGTATCAAGCTGAGATCGACGCTGTGTGTGAGCTTATTGATATGCTCAAATTCAACACTTACTTCCTAAATGAGATTTACAAAGATCAGCCTGACTCCACGAAAGATGCTTGGAACCGTATGGAGTACAGACCCCTTGAAGGATTTGTATTTGCAGTGACGCCTTTTAATTTCACCTCTATTGCGGGTAACCTTCCTACCAGCCCTGCTATGGCAGGTAACGTGGTGCTGTGGAAGCCTGCTTCTTCAGCAGTGTACTCAGCATATCACGTGATGAGCGTCCTCCAGAAAGCGGGCCTACCAGATGGGGTTATAAACTTCATTCCGGGACCCGGAAACGTACTTGGGAACATCGTGCTTTCTGATCCTTGGCTTGCAGGAGTGCACTTCACTGGTTCTACCGCCACCTTCCAGTCAATGTGGCAAACTGTAGGGGAGAACCTTCCGAACTACAGAACCTACCCGCGGCTTGTAGGTGAAACAGGGGGCAAGGACTTTGTGTTCGTTCATCCATCCGCAGATTTGGAACCATTGGTCTCAGCTCTTATTAGAGGTGCTTTTGAGTTCCAAGGGCAGAAATGCTCTGCAGCATCACGAGCCTATATTCCAGAAAGTATGTGGCCTAAGCTAAAGCAAAGACTAATTGAAGAAATAAACACAATAAAAGTGGGAGATGTAGAAGACTTCAGGAACTTCATGGGAGCGGTTATAGACGCTCAGGCATTTCGGTCCATAAAGAGCTACATCGAATACGCCAAAGAATCTCCCGAGGCCGAAGTAATCTGTGGCGGAAAATGCGATGATAGTGTCGGGTTCTTTGTTGACCCTACGGTGATCGTAACTACCAACCCGCACTTTAAGACCATGCGAGAAGAGATTTTTGGACCCGTGCTTACCGTATACGTCTATAAAGACGAAGACATCGAAGAGGCTCTGGACCTTTGCGATTCTACTTCTATCTACGGTCTCACAGGCGCAGTTTTCGCCCAAGACAGAGAAGCTATAGTAAAGATCGAAAAGCGTCTTACCCATGCAGCAGGCAACTTCTATATAAACGACAAACCCACCGGCGCAGTTATCGCTCAGCAGCCCTTCGGCGGTGCAAGAGCATCAGGCACCAACGACAAAGCCGGTTCTAAGGTTAACATGATGCGCTGGGTGAGCCCACGAGTAATAAAGGAAAATCTAAACCCCGCCGTAGGATACAGATACCCGTTCATGGACGAGAAATAGAATCTAGGAGAAACTAACTACCGGCAGCCGTTCCATCTGTTGTGCTGCCGGTAGCTAATTTACTGGCAAGATAGCCGCATTTCATCTATGCGCTACACAAAATAGTCAATTACATCTTCATTCCGTGGCTTTACAGGCGGCCTCTCACCGTCTGAATACCCCAATGTTACGGTGCAGACATGACCGTACCCCTCCGGGATCTCAAGTTCCTTAAGAAGATCGCGTCCCTTTTCCGACTGAAAAATCAGCTCGGGAGACGTCATGACACATGAACCGATTCCCAATGATTCTGCAGCCAGCGCTATGTTTTCAGCAGCTAGCGCACAGTCTATCTGGGCAAACCGCGCCTGGGAGTCGGCGCTCACAATTACAACTGTAGGAGCATTGAAAAAGGGACTAAAGTTGGGATCGGATGCCCTTTGGACCATACGCTCGGAACCGGACTTGAGCAGGTTCTCCCTTGCTACTTCGGTTATTCTTTCTAGAAGTTGCTTATTCTGTATTACAGTAAAATGCCATTTCTGCTGGTTCATAGCATTTGGTGCCAAGAGAGCGCATTCCATAATAGCCTCGAGAGCTGAATCGGGTATCTGATCTGGTTTGTACTTCCTTATGCTTCTTCTTCTTTTTATGACCTCAATAGTTTCATTCATAAAAACGGCTCACCTCCTTGTTTGCTTAACTGACACAAATTGAAACGCCATCAAAGAAAGCCGCTATCTTGCCTATGCTACCCTACGCCTGTAGACTATTGAGCCATTGAACTACCGAGACATATATTATGACCCTTTGCTCAAGATCTCCTCTTCCCTACCTCCAAAAGCCTTCCAATACGTAGCACTAGCTAGGAAGTAAAGGACCGCTGTTATGAAATAAGGCGCCTCATAGTTGTACCTAGACATTATGTAACCTGCCGCATATGCACTAAGGGCCCTTGCGATATTGTCAGATATTCTCATCAAACTCGATATTTTACCCCTTTTGTCCGCCTCTACAATTTCCATGGAGAAGTTAGACGCGACGGGATTTGACATATTCATAAGAGCCGACCGCATGAATAGCGCCAAGGACACTAAGTATACGTTAGGAGGAAGGGCAATTAGAAGCAAGAAAGGAATAGAGGCTAACTGAGTCCCCACCACAGTCTTCACTTTGCCATATTTTGAGGCAAGAACGGGAGCAAGCAGCCCGGCAATGGCAGTGGCGCCTTGGCTAAAAGAAAGGATAAGCCCGACTATCCCACTATCAACCTGGAGTTTGCCGGACAAGAACACGTTGAAAAAAGGAACCACAAGGCCCGCTCCAAACCCTATAAGAACGCTGTAGATAAGCAGACTCCATACGTCCTTGTTCCTCATGACCTCAACCAGCCCTAGGATCTCTCGCCAAGCACCTTTCAACGCAGATTCATCTTTCTTTGCGCCCGTTATCTCCCCTGCTCCATTTTCCGACGCGCCTAGAACATCCTCATCTGAACCATGCCGGCCTGTCTCTACTATCTTGTATACAGGGAAAACGCCTGAAAGAGTGATAAGAGAAAACAATCCAAGAGATATCCTAAAAGCAGTTACATGACCAAGAACGTCCAACTGACGGGGGAGGAATCCTCCTATCAAACTGCCCATCATATTGGCAAACATTGAAAGGCTGAAGTTCGCACCAAACAACTTGGGCCTGTCTTCCGTAGAACTGCTCTCTGCCATAAGAGGAGCGCCAGAAGTCATCTGACAAGCCTGTGCAATTCCCACAACGCAAGAGAATATGATCATGGTCAAAGGTGCAGAAGAAAGAGCCATGCCTAGGTACCCTACCGTCGTCAGTATTCCTCCCATAATAAGAACAGGCCTTCGCCCTTTGCTGTCTGATATTATCCCTGCCGGAACTGACGCGACTGCAGCTGCGAGCATTCTAGTAGAGAGGATTGTACCTAGGACCGTTTCATCAAACCCCAACGATAGTATGTAAAGACCTTGGATAACTCCATAAGCGCCTTGGGCCAAAGAACCCATCATTATGCTTTTCAAATAGAGATTTGCGTTTTCTTGGAACTGAAACAGTTTTCGTTTTTGTCCCATGGACCCCTTCACCCTCGATTCTATCTGCCCTTGTGTCATGTAGGAACTTAGTCAGTGCCAGAACATTTTTTGAGTTCGAAAGCCCAACTAGTCCTGTGCTCGATTATTTCTACAGACGTAGTAATGATATCACAACTACGATTTTCGTTCTCGCTCAAGCCAACCAGTCACGGTTTCTCTCAGCTCCCAAGTTGACCGCCAGGTGCCTCTTGCAATACAATCCAGTCAAGACAAAAACCTGAAAGCCTCGTCAAATCACCATGGTCAGTCAAAAAACTGTATGCTTAGGAGGTCTCCCTAGTGCGCCAAATCCTCATTCCAGGCTTGAAATCTACTGTCACAATAAACCAAGATTCCTATGGAGTGTCCCATGTGTTTGCCCAAAATGAGCTCGATCTATTCTTCGCCCAAGGGTATGTAACTGCCAAAGATCGCTTGGTCCAACTAGAACTTATGCGGCGTAAAGGCAAAGGCCGACTAGCAGAGATCCTCGGCCCCACGCAGCTAGACTCGGACTGGTTTGAACTTACCTTGGGCCTCTCTCTCACTGCAGAAGCACAGTTGCAAGAGTACCAAAGGACGGGTTCCTACATGCTCGAAATCATCCAGAGCTACGCATCTGGTGTAAATGCTCACATGGACAGCCTTCGAAGTAGCAAGAAGTGGCCCGCTTTTTTCCAGGTCGCCGGGTATGAACCTGCACCTTGGACTGCCATCGACACTCTCATCGTACAGGGCCTCATCACTCAAGATCTCGCGTTTGGCGTAGGTCAACTCGATCGCAGAAATCTCGAGGAGCATCTGGGCACAAAGAGAACCAATGGAATTCTCCCCGAATGGCCTTACAAAAAACAGTTTCCTTACGACCAAGGCCCGTATCCCAAAAACCCGTATTGCAACGGCAAAACACTGTACAGTCGTCTCTTGCGCCTTGGGGCCGGGCGGGGTGTAGGAGGCTGGGAGAAAGGTCCTCTTCTCCAGGCGTTTCGGTCCACAAAAGAACCTGAAACAAATGGCGAACCAGAAGCACCCTCTTTTTCCGAAGATACTGGAGTCATTGGGAACACACTGCCAGAGATCTGCGGTTTCGACTTTTGTGACCAGTCGGACGGTTTGCTTGGCAACAGCAACAACTGGGTCGTCGGAGGTGGCATAACCGACACCGGAAAACCTTACCTGGCAGGAGATCCCCACCTAGGACTCACCTTGCCCTCGATCTGGTATGAGATTCACCTGTGCTGCCCAACTCTTAACGTATATGGAGTGATCTTTCCTGGAGTTCCATGCGTCATCATAGGACACAACTCAGATATCGCTTGGAGTCCAACCAACGGTCAGAGTATCCAAACCTTCTTCTACAAAGAAAAGACTGACAGTGAGCACCCTGGAGCGTACTATCACAATGGCAAGTGGAAAGAGTTTTCATATATGGATGTAAATATTCCTGTTAGGGGTCAGGCTTCTAAGAGCATAAGTATACCTTGGACAGTTCACGGGCCTGTTGTAGACAGGCTTCTCCCCCATTTTCCTGGAATCAAGAAAGACGAGACCATATCCATGGCATATACAGGTAACCTCTTTTCGGATCTGATGCAGTCAATGTATAACCTTAACCGTGCCAAGAACGCAGACGACATAGAAGAGGCTCTCTCCCATTGGGGAAGTCCTTCTCAGAACTTCGCCTACGCCACAACTCAAGGGGACTACGGCATAGTATCTCCTGGATACTATCCGCTTCTCAAAAGCGGCGATCCCTGGCTTGTGCTTTCGGGAACAGGCGAGTGTGACTGGGCCGGCCTTATTCCCTACGAACACGTACCTTCAACCAAGAACCCCGAGAGACAATACGCCTCCTCAGCAAATGAACGACAAGTAGGCGAAGGCTACCCTTACAAGCTTGGCTCATCCGACAACGCTTTCTGTGGAGGGTGGAGAGGACAGACGATTAACACATTCCTTGATGACCGTTCTGACAATCCCCTCGGAAAACATAGCATGGAGAAACTTCAGGCATGTAACCATGATTCTTTGGCACGAACTGTGGTCCCAGTCATCGTAAATCTAGTACAGGAACTTAAGGCGACACAGCCACCTGTAGCACTTCCCAAAGAAGCTGAGTTGGCAGGAGAGATCCTAGCCCGCTGGGACTTTTGCATGGATCAAGATGAAGCGGCGCCCCTTTTGTGGGATGCTTTCCTCTCCTTTTACTTCAAAGAGGTTTTTGGGCCGTGGTGGCGCTTTTCAGGATTAGACCAATCAAGAAGATACAATCTTGGCAACCTTTACTTTTCTTCCGCTGGGTGGAAAGGCGCCTTTCTTCAAGCCTTGGAAGTGATGACAACCGAATCTCCGTCTTCGGCAATCTACCGAGCAGCTTCATGCCCAGAGGGCGAACCGCTGCCTTGGTTCCATGACCCTGTATTCTCTGAAGATCGCGACCGGGACCAGATACTTCTAATCTCCCTGGTAAAGGCTGTCAATCACATTCAAGGGAGGTTTGGAGCCGATCCTCGAAACTGGAGTTGGGGCAGACAGCACATGCGAAAGATCCCCTCTCTTCTAGAGAAAGAGGTGTTAGGCAGAGGTCCCTATCCTACCGGTGGGAACTGCCGAACACCGAACGCCTCAGGAGGAAGGGAGTCTTCTACGCATGGACCAAGCTGGCGCATGATCGTAAGCCTTACGGAACCCATTGAGTCATGGGGCATACTCCCAGGAGGGCAGGACGAAGATCCGATTTCGCCGCATTACGACGATCAATTCCATCTCTGGAAGGACTGCAAATACAAAAAACTCCTCTTTGAAACAGAACCAACACATGAAGTGTCTGATACTATAGAGGAGGTGTACGAATTAGTGCCCCGCCTATCATGAACCGAAAAGGAGGTTATGTCATTGCGTGACAAGACCAGACATACAGCAGCGTTCACGTACGCACTCGCAGTCATGTTGACGCTGAGTCTAGCCGTTTCTGCAACAGGATGCCTTCACTCTAACGAGCCTGAGCCGGAAAAACCTACTGTAGTTGTAAACCCTAAACTAGAGAGGACTATTCCAGTAGACGCCATGATCATCACGTCGGATGTTGTTTCTGAGGTGCTTTCTCCTGACGGGGGTCTGCTTCTGGCGGCAAAAACGGGCTCTCAAGGCAGCGACATGCTCCTTATCCCGATAATGGACGATAGTCCTCATCCGACAGTCGTAGATTCGGTTCCCAGAGATTGGCTTGTAGACACATGGTTCGACTATCGAGCGCTTGGGTGGCTATCTGACGCCGAGTTCCTCTACGCGAAGATGGGTTGGCAACCCACAGGTGCTCACAAAGGCGAAAGAGGATCATGCATTGTGCTTGGCACCCTGACCAAAGAAGAAAGCGGAAAGCAGCCTGATGTTTCGCTGGAGGAGATTGCTTTTATTCCCCTTTCTTACCATGATAGTTCACTTCAGATTCGGGTTGTTCCAGAAAAAGACGAGGTCTACATGAATAACAACACGACGATGTGGAAGCTCGATGTTTCTGAAAGGACCTTGTCGGTCTTGAAAGACGACCTTCCCGATTATCTTTACAGACAGCCGATACCGTCGCCAAACGGCGACTTCTATGTATATGAACTCAACGAAGGTGAGAAAAGCGGCATATTCATATTTGACACAAAGACCCGTACTGAACGCCCGCTTCTGCCTACAGGAGACACCATAAGTTTCTATCCGGCATGGTCGTATGATGGTAAGTATATCGCCGCATACACCGTACAGAGGAAGCCCGAATCAACGGGCACCTCTTGGCAAGACTATCTCTTTTTTGAAGGAGAAGACGGACCGCTAAATATGGGTTCTTCAATCACAGTCGTAGATACTCATGGAAACATCGTAGAAGACATCAGTGTCGAAGGTAAATACCTCCGCTACTTCGTATGGGCGCACAACCAAGATAGCCTCGCATTTCTGGCGGGTCTGCCAAGTGAAGAGGAGAGTCTCGGCGACTGGGCTTACCAGACAGTGGTCTCCGACAGCGTTTGGGTGGCGAAGATGGAGGGCATTCAAGGGTCCTTAACAAACCTGGGGAGCATACCCAAGGACGACACAGGTAGTTACATGGAAATCTCACAGATGGTATTTGATGCCGGCGGCAATGGGATATACGGCAATGTCTACGACGACGGGACATGGCATTTCTCAGGAACCACTGAGCCAACCAAAGTCGCCCAAGGTCCTTGGACTGACTGGGTCGATGGTAAGCCGCCAATATACGGGAACGCCATGGTAGGCCTTGTGGACACAGAAGAAGAAAGGAAAGGGTTCTTTTTGTTCGATGGGTCTCAGGTGACACAATTTGGCGAGTTCGAGTGTCATTGGGCGATGGTTGTGGGTTTCAACGATGAGTACTTAATCATCTTTGCTGGTAATCCTTCTGATACCAAAGGCGACTACCTATACCAACCGGAGTCAGGTAATTTGCTAATCTACGATATGCTGGATACTGTAAAATGAGGATAGATAGGCGGCTTGGAGAAAGGCTTAAGATCCATTGCTTTTTTCCAAGCCTACTCCGAACCTTCCTGTGCCGGGAGCAGTTTGCCTCTTACTACTAACCTTGCTGTCGGCTTTGTGCTGTAGTCGCATGTTACTAGAGTTATAAGGCTGTCTTCTCCATTTCCTTGGATTACCCAACTGTCTTCAGCTTTTACGATGAGTACTTCATAGACCTCGTAGGTGTAGGTGTTTTCTACTGTGACGATCTTTATACTATCTCCCTTTCCGAGCTCCGCGAGTCGATTGAAGTGCCTCCCGTACGTCCGGTTTCTGTGGCCAGCCACGCTGTAGCATCCGACGGCTCCTGCCTCTATATCTTCTTCTATTTTCGCAACACCAAGATATAGGTTGCTCTCTGTCAGTTTCTTGAAAATCGGTTCTCTTAGGCTAATTCTCTCGATCTCAAGTATGCCGTCTATGTCTTCTGGTTTTATCGTGTCCCACACGTTTTCTGAAACAGGCTCCCCGTCCGGCTGTTCTTGTTCGAGTTCAAACGAGACTCTCTCCCACGCGTCTAGAATCCCTGCCTCTTTCTTGTCATAATACATATCCCTTACTTGGGGATAGACGATGATGCAAAGACCTAGTGCAATTAAGACAACCGAACAGATCCTTTTCATAAGCCGCGTTTCCCTCCTCGTCTCGGGCAAAGAAAAGCCGAGCTAAGGCCCAGCTTTTCTTCACCCATCATTGCCTATTGCTTCTTCTTAAGGCCCAGTACCAACCCGCAAAGTACCACGGCTCCACCTGCTCCGTAGAACAACCAGTGAGAAACTTCGCCTGTCTTGGGAAGGGGTTTAGGCTCCTCTTTGGGCACTTCTACTTCTGGTATCTCTATTTCCTCAGGCGGGACCTCAGGTACTTCCTCCTCGGGAATCTCTTCCTCAGGTGGAACTAGAGGAACTTCCTCCTCGGGTACTTCTTCCTCTGGAACCTCTTCCTCTTCAGGAGGATACTCTGGAGGTTCTTCCCCGCTAGACTGGGCAGTAAACGTCCAGATCACAGTAGCTGTTGCCCCTTGATAGTCGTTCCCTGTTTCCGGCCCAGGAAGTGTAACCATAGCCACAAGTTCCTCGGTGGCCCCAGGATTAAACACCCCCAGAGCCACAGTTGATGACCCGAACCCGTCTATCAGCCCGTCATATATCTCAGTCCCTCTCAGAGTTACCCGCAGGCGTAGAACATCGGAAAGATCCTCTCCTCCGTCTACTGGTACTACCTTCTGCGCATTTAGGTACAGGCTAAAGGGCCTTGAGTAGTTGTTTTTAATAACCAGGGTCTTTTGCACAGAGTCGCCAGGATTCATATTGTTCAAATCGAACAAAGTAGCAGGAGATGGCGTTACCTCAAGCCCGGAACCAGTGCCCCTAACGGTCACCGTAGCCGACTCCTCTGGTTGAGCGTAGCCCGTAGATAAGCCTAGAGAAAACACAAGGCTAGCTATGAGCAGGAAGAACCCGGTTATTTTGAAAACCCTTGATGCTAGCTCCATAAACCACCAACTCTTTTCGGTCGAGTCTTTTGGTCTCACTACAAACTGTAACCTCATCTAAATACGACCCGATCTTTTCCTAATGGGCCGCTGCACACCTGACTCATATATTCTGGAATACAGCGGCCCTATTTTTACCCGCTAATCATTCAGACTCTCCCAAACATCCTCAGAACGATTCTAGTCCGTTCGCCTAGGGTGTATAAGGAGTGAGGATATCCTCTAATGCAGGATCCCATTCGTCCTTATACGCCTCGTGAGACGCCTGGACTGCCTCGGCTTCTACCTCCAAGGTAAACGTTGCACCCTGGTAATCGTTGGTCATTGCTTTACCGGCGAATACTACTTTATCGATCAGGTGTTGAGTAGCAGATCCAGAAGCAACAGGATCCTTGTAGTAGTACCAGCCATCAGTATGGAGGAACCACTTGTCTCCTACGATTGGGAAGTCAGTCATTACATAGTCTTCGTCATCAATTGTTACTACGTTAGACAGGTCATCGGTCCAGTTCGGTGTCAACTTAACCCTAACATATACTGCCTTAGAACCTGTGTTCTCTACATACACTATCTTGTCGTACTCGTCGCCGGGGTTGACGTTTGATATACCATCTCCCGGGAAGGAAAC
>JAGPNE010000013.1 GCA_018052455.1 Candidatus Fermentithermobacillaceae bacterium
ATTCAGATATAACCACAACACCGCTAATCCCTTGGGGTGAAAACCGGTGGAAGGTTGTTTCTAACACTTCCGCTCCGGCGGAGAGAGCCGCACTGACCAAGATCTCTCGGATCCCATCGAGGTCATTCAGGATGTCAAACCCACACCCATAAACCTCAGCCAGAACATGACGGCCCAGCCCCTGCATCTTTCTCTCAGCCCCCTTTCAAAAGCAAAGAAATACCGAGGACAAGACTACAATGAGTCAATCCAATTCTAGGTTAGGCATGCCCTTATGTCAATCAGATAACGCCAGAAGACAAATAGGACATCCAACCACTGTCTTAGAACTCAACATCAGACTATTCGCATACAGAAGGAATATCAGAAAAGATGGCGAAATCAATGGAGTAAAGCAGCATGCTAAGGGTTTGACTTACACACGCTTCTGCATAAATCAGGAACCAGGCAGGTGAGAGTACTTGGATTTTTCTAAACTCGCGGTGACAGAGATCCGGCGAAATCCCACAAGAACACGGATCGCTGTCATAGCTTCAGCTTTGGCGGCTATGATCGTTATCCTACTCAGGATTATCCCAGAAGGCTACCCACTAGGCATTGCTATGCCTGAACGAACTTATACCGGGGGTGACATCGTAGTATTCCCCGCTCAAACTCCCCTTTCCTCAGCAGAACACTCCACCTTAGTTTTGCGTGATTGGCAAGGGAGCGATTGGCAGTCTCAAATCTTGTATTACTTTCCAGACATAATGAACACTGGATATCTCTGCAAGGAGGCATCTACCGGCTGGCGCGCCATGATCCCAAAGGATGTCTTGGCTGCTATTTCTGATATCCCAAACATCAAAAGCGCATACAGCTACAGAGCCTTGCCTTGCCTTATTACTACAGATAAAGCAGTGGTCCCGGCTATTCTCAGAGCTCTTGACGAACAGCCGGCATATCCTTTGGAGCCTTATATGGAGCAACCCGCCAGTTTCTTTTCTGAGTCTTCGGTCATAGATCGGGAAGCAATAATCCCTAAGCAGACAAAGGGGCTGGGAGACCTTAAGACTGGAAGCACATTGTACATAACAATTCCTGAACCCAAGGTTGTAGAGTTTGTTTCTCCAAACGGCTCGACCAGCCTACATATTGGTACAGATTGGGAAAAAGCAGTGGAGTACTCTTTTGCGATAAAGGGCAAGTATTCAATCCAGATCGGCGAAGAAATAGACTATGAGGCATGGGCAAACTCACCTGATCCTCAACCGCCAATGATCCCTTTGTATTGGAACCGACCTGAAGTCCTCATATCTTCTGCGCTTTTCGAAACTATAGTTCAAGAGATGGGTGCTAGCATTGACCCGACATATCTCGAATCATTTTCCTGGGCTTTTCCTACATATCAGATCACGCTTACTGTAGACAGTATGTCCCAAATGCGTGAGACCGCTCGTCTTGCTAGAGAAGCCCTGGGCAGCGACTACGGTGTCTATGCGGTTCCAGAAGCTCTTTACTCTACCAGTTCGAAAGGTCACGTAGTAATGCCTCCTGACCTCCATAAACTGTTTTCTGGTCTTATCATAGGATTTTCCGCTCTCGTGGTTGCAGGGAACATATACATTATTGTAGTGCAGCAGAAACGTAAGATAGGCCTTTTCCGGGTGGTAGGCGCAACATCGAAAGACATCCTCCAATACGTCCTCACCATGGTAGCATACGTTTCTCTGATTGGAACATGCGCGGGAGGCCTTGTTGGTAACTTGCTCTACCTTTTCTCCCTTTTGGGCTCAGATATGGAATTCGGAACCTGGGTTAGCCAAGCGTTATCTGACTTTGGGGTAATCGCTGGTCTGTCTATAGCAGTCTCTTTGGGCATAGGATTTGCTATTGCCTACTGGGCTTCTAGGTTACCTTGTTCGGAGGTGCTAAGTCGTGAGTAAATGGATTGGACCTGTAATTAGTTGCCATGAGATATCGAAGTTCTACCCTGTCGGAGATGGATTGTTTGCATTGAGGGATGTGGACATAGGTGTTGAGGAAGGATGGTTCGTTGCCATTATGGGCCCATCCGGCTCAGGGAAAAGCACTCTTCTAAACATCCTAGGCGGTATAGACCGACCGAGTCACGGCGAAGTAATCCTAAAAGGTAGGAAGTTTTCGCGCCTTTCAGAAGATGATCTCGCCATAATGCGTAGAACAGAAATCGGAATGGTGTTTCAGTTTTTCAATCTATTACCTGAACTTACCGCGGTAGAAAACATAGGTTTTCCTATGCGGCTAGCTGGTTACAAAGACAAAGAGATCTCAGAACGGGTTCAGTATCTCATGAACTCAGTCGGTCTTAGTGATAGGCAGAACCACTATCCCTCTGAATTAAGCGGTGGTGAGCAACAACGCGTGGCTATTTGCCGGGCATTGGCCACCAGGCCAAGCGTAGTATTGGCCGATGAGCCCACGGGAAACCTTGACTCGGCGCGCTCCAAGGAAATAATGGAGCTTTTCGCTAAGTTCAACAAGGAGGAAAAGCAGACATTTATCGTTGCTACACACGATCCGTCGTTTCTTGAGTATGCCGATTTGGTCCTAAAGCTAAAAGACGGCGAAGTGGTTGAAAGGAGCGATAAGCATGGCACGCTCGTCTAATGCCTCACGCAGTGAACAAGTAACTGTCGGAGCCATGGAAATAAAAGAGGCAGAGGCCAATCTGTTTTCCCTGTACAGCCTCATAGCCAAACGGAGAATTCGCTATACCCCTGTCTTTGCCGTGTTGATTCTGTGCTCTGTAATTGTAAGTGTAGCTGCTTCGTTTCTAGTTACAACCGTAATCGCCAGAAATGTGGAAACGCTCTCCGCAAGAGTTGAAGAAGCTGTCTTGCCATTTGACGGGCTATTGATCTTTGCAAGCCAGGAAGAACTTGACACGTTCATGAAAAGGGAGAAATACTTCAAAGACAAAGCTACCTTGACAGTGACCAACTACGTGGAAGTTGAGAGCACAATAGGACCTCTTAGGCTTATAGGAAACGGGCTGAACCTGCAGAATGACACGATAGAGCTTCTCTTTCCCTGGACGCCGTCCCAACCTCTAGATACACAAGTTTGGGAGATAAAAGCATGGGTTATGGGGAGAAGCGGTCCTGAGACGGAATTCAAGTGGAGTGACCTGGAATGCAGGTGTGAAGACGAATCAACGCCTCATATGCTCTATGGCTGGGCATCAGTGAATCCTTCTGTGATTGAGAATATAAAGGGAAGCAAACCCTGTGTTGTTCTAAATACCACTCAACTGTACTCCACTAACCCCCTACGAGAGAGGCTGTTTAGGGATCTGGAGAAAACCTCCTATGGAGCCGCCAGGGTAATTACTCCTCTCGCAGGGAAAGTCTCTTTGGAAAGAGCTACCCAGGGAGCCTTCTCTTACTGGCACGTAATATCCCTAATAGTATTGCTTGGAACGGCTGTAGCCATCACATGCGTGCTCACAGTCTCATTCCTTGGCCGTAAACGCCCGCTTGGAATAATACGCGTCCTTGGGGGCACTATCTCAGATCTCGCGCGTATGATGTTGGTCGAAGCTGCCTATATGGGAACCCCGGGCATAGTTCTGGGCGTATTTGCTGGAAAGTACCTTACGGGATTCCTGGAACAAGGATCAGTGCTGCCATGGAGCGCCTATGTCGTCTCCATAGTAACCGGGGTACTAACCTTACTCGCAGGAGTCTACCTGCCCATAAAGCTAATAAAAAATGCCAACTGCGACCAACTTCTAAACAATAAACCGGTATATGTGGTTTCAAATCCATCTTGTGCAAACTGTGGCCTTTGTGGCGGAGTTTAGGACACCGGAACCAATGGAGGAAGCATGCTATGCTTAGACGAATACTTGTTGCAGATGTAGGCAGTACTTTCACAAACGTGTCTCTTCTCGAAGCCACTAGCGATGGCATCCATGTCGTAGACTCATCTGCCAGCCCGACTACAGTAGGCAGCCCTAACCTTGATGTGATGGTAGGTCTGCAGAATGCTGTAGAAAAACTTGAGGAACGAACAGGCATTAGCCTCGTTTCTGCAAATGGTCTTTTGTCCCCATCAAATGGCAGGTCAGGTGTTGACTGTTTCGTCTCTACTTCCAGCGCCGGTGGCGGAATCAAGGTTCTAGCGGCAGGACTTAGCGAACAGATTACTGTGGAATCTGCCCATCGAGCGGCTTTGGGAGCAGGAGCCATCGTAACAGAAGTGCTTTCATTTAACCAAGCGGCTATTGTAATCGAGAACATCAGGCGAGTCGAAAACACACCCTATGATATGATACTCGTTACAGGTGGCACTGATGGTGGGAACATACAGGACGTCCTAAACCTTGTAGAGTTTCTGTGTTTGGCAACCGAGGGCTCCGCATCTACAGACCATGGCAAGACTCCTTTAGTCTACGCAGGAAACAAGGACGCGCAACCATATCTAAAGGAGATCGTAAACGGTTCGATTGAACTCATATGCGTAGACAACGTAAGACCTTCGGTTGAAAAAGAATCGCTAGACCATGTACATGAAGTAATACAGGAACTCTTCTTACAGCACGCCATGTCAAGCGTACCCGGTTTTGCCACCTTGGCATATTGGGCACAAGACAGGATCAAACCGACGCCCGTAAGCATTGGCGAAATCCTGAACCAGATAGCGTTAGAATCAGATCACAACATTTTAGCTGTAGACGTAGGTGGGGCTACTACTGATGTGTTCTCAATCATCAATGGGCAGTTTTTCCGCAGCGCATCCGCAAACGCCGGTATGTCCCATAGCATTGGTTCGGCTACAAGATCAGTTGAGCCTGCTCTTGTAGCTCGTTGGCTGCTGAAACCAATAGACGAAGCCGAGTTACTCGTTCGTAACTGGCTGCTTAACAAAACCTTGAGGCCAAGCACTCTGCCGCAGACGATAGAAGAGTTAGTACTGGAACAGGCTTTCGCCAAAGAAGCCATAAGACTATCTCTAGACGACCACAGGGCAGTAGCCAAAGGCCTAAGAGGGATAAAGATTCAACGACAGATAGGAGACGTCTTCAGGCAATCAGGTACCGCGAACACTCTACTTGACCTTATGGAAATTAGCCATGTTATGGGCCTAGGCGGTGCACTTGCAAACGCTCCTCGCCCGGCTCAGGCATTGTCTATTCTTCTCGATGGTCTGGAGCCCGAGGGTGTCACAGACATTTACGTAGATACAGGAACTTTCTTACCCTACGCCGGTCTGGTCTGCACAGGAATAATGGATATTGATACTATTCGAAACATGCAACCTCTAAAACTGCTCGCTACATGCATCTGTCCTCTGGGGCCGAAAGTCAAAAGGGGCACTAGAATCGCCACAGTAATCACAGGAAACACACAGTATGAAATGGTTGCAGGCGAGATCGTATCAGTCCCCAAAACCTTACACCCAAGCAGCATGGTAGAAGTTATTCCCAGAAGAGATTTTGACGTTGGTGCAGGCAGAGGTAATACCGTTCGTTTTCAAACGCCCAGAAGTGAGCTTGGTCTGGTCCTAGATGCGCGAGGTAGGCCCCTGGCTCTGCCAGATGAGGACACGGAGCGCGTTAGTATGCTTCGCGCTTGGTATGGGTCTATGAACACATATCCTGACGAAATGCTCCATAGATGAATATTAGTGACGAACCATTTTTGTCCGTAAAGGGTGATTGTTTTGGCAATATTCTCCGATGTCGTGATAAGAAAAAACTCGATCGTAAGTAAAACGCGTGTGCTTCCGTCGCCTGGAGAAGTACTGGTAAAGGTAGGCGATATAGTCGGACCATCTGCTATTGTGGCAAAGACTGATTACTTGAGAGAGAGCCCAAGGGTCTTGGATCTCAACATGGAACTTCAGAGACCAGTGAGCCCTGATCTGGTAGATGCTGCAGTAGTTAGGCACCCTGGGGATTCAGTAAAGCGCGGAGAAGTACTAGCAGTCTTTCCTAGCAACGTGATTGGCGAAACCATCGAAATCTGCTCGCCTTGTAACGGTGTGGTCAGATACGTATCTAGGTTGAGCGCGAAAATAATCATCTCAGAGGATCCCGACTCCATGACTCCTATGACAGTCGTTGAAGTGAGTTCTATCTTGAACATAAACCCTCGCACCCTACGGGGAGTGTGTCACGTTAAAGAAGGTGACTATGTGCAAGAAGGACAGATTATCGCCGGGTCTCCGCACTCGGGGAAACTCGAATTGGTATATGCCCCCATAAGTGGGGTGATAGCACGCATATGCCCGAGAGTAGGAACCATTACCATCGTAAGACCCATGAAAACTCTGAAGGTTCTGGCTCAGATACCTGGTCACGTAGTAAAAACCATCGAACACTCCGGAGCAGTGATCAGTGGCTTCGGAAGCACCTTCGAGGGGATTTTTGGAGTCGGAGGAGAGTGCTTCGGGGATCTTATGGTGCTAGCTGATAGCCCACAGGATGTGCTCGAAGAATCAGGTATAGGACCGGATGTTGAGGGCAAGGTTCTGGTTGCAGGAGCAGGTGCCACGTACGGTGCGATGAAACGCGCCCTTGAGTTGGGCGCACGCGGAATCGTTGCAGGCGGCTTTAACCAAATGGATGCGGTCAGCCTTGTTGGGCACGATATTGATGTACACGATACTGAAATAAAAGATCTGGGTTTTGTGTTGATAATGACCGAAGGCTCCGGGTTCATGCCCATGAATAATATGGTCTGGAACATCCTCAATGAGGGAGCCGGACATCTTGCCTCACTCGACGGAGTAACGAGATTTGGGTTGAACATAAAGCGTCCTTGGGTGTTTGTTGATGGAAATTCCGCCAGTAAGGAAGGCTCAGGTTCTGACGCAATTCGACCCGAAGTCGCCAAACAGAACATAGAACCCCGACCACCTCGCATTATGCCAGGAGACTTGGTAAGGTGCCTCAGGCAGCCATATTTCGGCCTCTGGGGTGTAGTAGAAACACATATTCCAGAAAAAGTGCGCCTTGAATCTGAAGAGGTCATGGAAACGATAAAGATAAGACTGCTAGACGGTCGCGTAGTCGATGTTGCCGAGACTAACCTTGAAGTTATTGTGCCAGTATAGCAGCTGTAACCGTTGTTGCTTTCAAGAGAGTCTTGTTCTTGTTCCGTATTGAGCCAAGGTACCAGAGGGAGCCGCGATTACCTGAGGGTCAAACGGGGTATCTTGGAGTTTCCCCATGACGGTACTTACAGCGATTTCGGGACAATTGCAATCTATACTCAGGTGAGCCAAGATAATCTGTCTTGTCGACCCGGTAACCAGTCTATTCAAAGAATCAGCTGCCTGTTCGTTTGAAAGGTGACCAAATTCGCCCATCACCCTGTTGATCAGGAATTTTGGACGCCCAGAATTAACTTCCATATCCACATCATGGTTTGATTCAAAAACAAGGTACTCGGCACCTCTAAGTAGGTGTTCTACCTTCGATGGCACGTAGCCTAAGTCCATAACGAAACCGACACTCGCTGAAGACCCGTCAACTTTGAAGCCCATTGGCTCCCGCGCGTCGTGGGGTTTGAGGAAACTCCTCACCTCGTAACCTGCGATATCTGTAGTCTTGCCGTCCTCCACAAGATGAATCAGTTGAGGGTCCAAGTACCTACGCTGATACGTACTATACCAGTCCCAAAACCCAGCTGAAGCATATACTGGAACACCAAACTTCTGAGGGAAAGGAGTCTTTAGGCACATAGCCCTTACGTGATCTGTGTGTTCATGCGTCAGAAACAAGCCAGCCAAATCGCAGGGGGCGATTCCTACTGACTTCAAGCTAGCAACCAATTTGGCGATTGACAGCCCACAATCGATGAGGAGAGGTCTTTTTGAATCCTCCCATATTACATAAGCATTCCCACAAGTGCTTGAACTCGAAAGAGAGACTATATGCATAGAACCCTACCACCTGTCCATGAGCAAATGTCCGACTAATGTGTATTGTATATTTCAAGAGCCAGAAGGCTTAATCCTCCAAGAGCAGGTTCATTGTGCTCTCAAAGGCCGGAATCTACACATTGAACCTAACGTTTACTATATCTCCGTCCTGAACGATATAGTCTTTGCCTTCTACACGCAGGATTCCCTTATCTCTGCAGGCCTTCAACGACCCTAGAGAAATGAACTGTTCGTAAGGAACGACTTCTGCCCGTATGAATCCACGTTCCAAGTCTGAATGTATTTTCCCAGCAGCTTCTTTTACAGTAGAGCCCAATGGGATACTCCAAGCCCTCACTTCATCCGAACCAACTGTGAAAAACGATATGAGCCCCAGGGCACTATACGTCACCTTGGCTACTCTGGACGTGCCTGGTTCTTCCAGGCCATATTCTTTCAAAAATAAATACATGTCTTCAGCGGGTAAGGAGAGTATTTCCTCTTCCACAGCTCCCGAAAACAAAGTCATCTCATAATCGAGCGTATCCGCCAAATGTCTAATTTCCTCGATACCCGGATATGCTTTGGATAGGAGGTGTTCTTCTGAGAGATTAAGAGCCAATATCATCGGCTTCAATGTATAAAACGCGAAATTTCTAAGAAAATCTGTCTCATGCGCAGAAAATTCGACACCTTTTAGTGATAATTCCTGGTCCAGCCTTTCTTTACACTTCTCTAGAAACGGGACTTCCATTTGACTCACAGGTTTTGCCTTGTGACTATGTAGCTTTTCCAATCTATTTTCAACGGAACTGAGATCTGCAACATAGAATTCCGTTCTAAGAGAATCCAGAAAATCTATAGAATCTCTTACTCCAGGTTCGCCCATGAAGGAACCGATGACAACGATGAGCGCATCTAGATTGCGGATCTCGTTGAGGAGCTTCTGCCCCTTTTGATGCTGGATGTCCACCAAATCTATTCTGGCGTAAGTGGTCTTTGACGGCTCAAATATCTTCGACAGTGTTAATACGCGATCATCGGGAATTTCCATTACCCCTACCCCACTCACACCGGAACCAGGTCTACTGCCGGTAAGCAATCTATAAAGAGTAGTCTTACCCGATTGCGGACTACCAGTTATTCCTACTTTCATCGACTAGGACCTCCCAGAATACTGCGACAATCTTGCATTGATTGAACGTGCCTCTTCAGGTATATCACCTAAAAGCTCCTCGATCAAATCCTGCATCGTTACTATACCTACGGGCACGTTGTTGTGAACAACTATTGCCATATGAACTTTGTCTCTCTTAAGCTTCGAAAGCACCCTGAGAATGCTCTCAGTTGTTTGAACAGTGTATGGCTTTCGCATTATGAGCCTAATGGGAAGCGATTCATTGTCTGCATTACGAACTACTTCTCTGATGGCGTCTTTGATATATAGCACGCCCACAATTTGTCCGGTCTCTGGCGAGACTACGGGCACCCTACTGTAGCCGTACTCCTTGAATGACTCTATGGCGTCTAATATAGTCGTAGTTGAACTCAACGTCACCACGTTTTTGAGGGGAATCATAATATCTATGACATGCTTGTCTTTTACATCAAACACGCTGTCGATTACATCTTTGTCCTCCGGCTTCACGTAACCGTTTTCTTCTGCCATGTCGAATACTGTGAGTACCTCTTCTTCAGGCCTGCCCGGCAATTCCTTACGTCTTCTTGAGAACATAGACGTCAGAAGTGACGGTACTGCAGCCATCAAGTATGCGGCAGGGTTCAGAATTCGCACCGACAGATCCAGCGGGGCAGCAAGTGCCATCGCCACCTGCGTAGGTGCCTTTGCTGCGAAAGCTTTTGGCATAAGATCTGAGAACACAAAAACTATCGCAGTTGTAACCAAAGAGACAATACCCAGATACAAAGGGCCCTTGAATCCAAGAGTCTGTGAAAGGGAAACTGCAAGAACAGAAAATAGAATAGTGCAGATGTTTGTGCCTACCAAAAGAGCTGATATTGTATTGCGAGAGTCCTCTTTCATCTTCTTTAGCAGATAAGCCCGATTGTCTCCTTCAGTCGCCAGATTGTCGATAGCCCACTTATCCATGGATAGAAAGGCGGTTTCGCAACCCGCGAAAAACGCTCTTGCAACAAGAGACAAAAGAAGCAGGACTACCCTTACCACGTTAGATATGAAGCTCCAATCCATAGCAACTAATCTTCCCTTTCTTCAGCAAGTTCGCAAATTACCTTGGTGATCCTAGGTCCACTGACTTCTTGGACAGTAAAGCACACCTTCGGTTCTACAAGACAAAACGCGTCTCCGGGCACTGGTACGCGGTCCAGGCACATCATTACAAGACCGGCTATGGAATCACAATCTTCGCTCTCGATCTCAATACCTGTTAGATCCCTGAAATCAGTAAGACTCATGCTTCCAGGTACGCACCAAGTTCTTTCATCGATCTGCGAAAAATCTCTCTCAGTGACATCGTACTCATCCTCTATCTCCCCTACGAACTCCTCAATCAGGTCCTCCAGAGTTATGATGCCTGACACGCCATCGAACTCATCAACTACGATTGCCATGTGTATGCCAGTTTCTTTCATCTCATATAGTAGATCCGTTACCTTCTTGCTTTCCGGAATGAAGTAGGGGGCAACGGCAAAATCCCGTGCCGGAATACCGGACAGAATTTCAGCCCAGTCATGGGGATGCTCGCCGATAAAGACTGTTAAGTCTTTTATATTGACAATACCTGTTATATTGTCTTTTGATTCAGAGTACACAGGAATACGGGAGAATCCGTGCTCAAGCATAACATTGAGCGCCTCTAGAGCGCTCTTTTCTTCTTCGATAGCCGCAACCTTTGGTCTCGGAACCATAACTTCAGAAGCTACCAATTCCCTAGTCTCAATGAGTTTAGTAATTATCTCTTTCTCAGCGCTGCCTATGGCACCAGTAGTCCTCCCGTACTCCAGAGCCGCCATTATGCGAGCCTCGGTTAGATCAACTGAACTCTCGTCAGCTGCAGGAAGAAACCTTGAAAAGAGCTCAACAAAATACACAAGCGCTGTAGAAAAGGGGCTCATGATCGTTTTGAGCCAGGTTACTGCGGTTCCTATCTTTACTGCAACTCTCTCTGGATTGGATCCGGCTATGAACTTAGGTGTGATCTCACCAAAGATCAAAAGTACAACCGTACCCAACACCGTACTCACAAGTTCCGCAAACCCTTTGGATTTCGGAAACCATGAATAGGCAAGCAGAGCCACACTTGAAGAAAACACAACATTTACGAGGGTGTTGCCGAAGAGTACTGCCGACAGAAAATGCTCGGGATCGCTTTTCAGCTCGAGCACTTTTTTTGCTCTACGACTGCTCGAATAGGTACTCTTGAGTTTGACCTCGTCTGACGAGAAAATCGCAGTCTCAGAACCAGAGAAAAATGCGGACAAAAAAAGACAAACCAAAGCTACAAAATACGTACTACCCCCAGGGTCGTCCACCAATCATCACCTTCCGAATGCTTACTTCTTTGACTAGATATATTGTAACTTATCAAGGTGCTACTTACAATATGTTGGAATTGACTGTGCGCCCACCGCGTCTCAAGGCTGAAACCCAGCCAGGTGCTTCGAAGGATACCGTCTATGCATGTCGAATTATACTGTGGTTCGCCATAATGTCCGGTTTACTATGTTCCGGGCTTTGAAGGAGGTACAGACAAATTGACCATTGAAGGAAACAGGTTTCGCCATTTGTGGCCTCTAGACTCATCATTCACGTTTCTAAACCACGGCTCGTACGGAGCGGTACCCAATATTATCATAGAAGCTCAGAATGAACTCCATCTGCACATTGAGAGCCAACCTGTGCGGTTCTTCGGAAGGGAAATTGAAAGCATGCTCGATGAAGCTCGGGTAGCTCTTTCTTCGTTCCTCGATGCAGATTCCGAAGGAATTGTCTTTGTGCCCAACGCAACTACCGGGGTAAATACAGTTCTGAAATCTCTTCGTTTTTCGCACGGGGATGAGATAGTCATAACGAATCACATCTATAACGCATGCCGGAACGCAGTCAATACACTGGTTCAAAAATACGGAGTGGCTGTAAGGACTGTCGAGATACCTCTTCCCATACAGTCTAAGGACTCAGTGCTCATTAGCATATTGAATGCAGTGACAAATAAAACAAAACTGGTTCTTGTTGATCATGTAACGAGTCCGACCGCAGTGGTTTTCCCTATTGAAGAGCTTGCATCTATACTCTCTAGTAGAGGCATTGACGTGCTTGTGGATGGGGCCCACGCGCCTGGAATGATTCCCCTAAGCATCAGGAATCTACCGGTGGCTTATTACACGGGTAACTGTCACAAATGGCTCTGTTGCCCAAAGGGGTCAGCATTTCTTTATGTTCGTAAAGACCGCAGAAACCTCATCAGACCGCTTGTAACTAGTCACGGAGCAAACTCAACAAGAACAGACAAGAGTTCCTTTCATCTTGAATTTGATTGGACTGGTACAGACGATTACACGCCTTACATACTAATCCCCCGATGCATTGATTTCCTAGATTCTCTTCTGCCAGGAGGCTGGACTCAGCTAGCAGAGAGAAACCATCAACTAGTCCTGCAGGCTTCAGATATTCTGTCCGAGAGGCTAAAGACCCAATTGCAGGCTCCGAGAAACATGATTGGTTCTATGGCCTGCATTCCGTTTGCACCGCTGGATAATTCCTACAAGGCGCCAGGGGTCAAGTATTCTGACCCTATCCAAGATCTGTTATTCCATGAGTACAAAATAGAAGTTCCGGTCGTAACTTTTGAAGGGTTTCACAAGCGAATGGTACGGCTATCTGCACATGCGTATAACTCCATAGAGGACTATGTCAGACTAGCGCTTGCAATAGAAGAGATAGTAGGTAGCTAAGTCCGGCAGAAAAGCAACCCTATAGACTAAGGCGGCGGGTGTAACCGCCGCCTTACTTAGGTTCATGAGAACGATGCGTCTTTCCTCACCGTCATATCATCTTGAGCCAGTCACCAAGCAGAAACTGCATCCTGCCTAGGAACAATGAAACACGCGCCATAACGGTGTTCCCAAAAGCTGCTCCGAAGGCTATCATCATAACGTATCTACCTACTTTAGACACTGCACCCTGAACTCCCTTTTTCTCAAGAGTAAAGAAGAAGTACACAAGAGTTGTCACAGTGCCTACTACGTAGATGATATTCGATACGTTCGTCCACCAGTCGCCGGTTCCCCAAAGGGGAAGGAAGGTCGCTTTTATCTGGTCGATAAACAAGGGTTTGAACGTAGTAGATAGGACGTACGCTGAACCTATTCCCAGAAGGAAACAGATGTGGTAGCGGCTAAGCCAGGCAATCTGTTTAATGTATCTTGTATACATGAGAAGACCGATGATTATAGGGATAATGTAGTGCCATTTCCCTTCCGCCAGGATCTGTTTCTGAACGCTTGGCCTAATATAGTTAAACCACTGTATGGCAACGGTATACCCGGCATACAGACCCACGTAAGTAGATTCCGCAAATCTGTATCCTAGATTGTCCTTAAAAACAACCGTAAGCAGTAGTATTGTAAATATCGCCTGCATATGAAGACCAATTACTTCCATTTATTTCACCTCCCATCTGCTGTTACGCCCAAGGCGTCACTCTTTTTCACGGGTGAAAATATACCCTAAGTTCCCAAGGATTATGAATATGATAATAAGCGCGTGAGAAAATGACTGGGCATCCATGCCCGCAGTTGCCGTGCCAGGATGTCCTACAAGTACTTCATACTCTGCCGCGCCTGCCATCCCCAATACCCCAGCCAGAATCTGGCCCGACTGAATCAATGGCATCAGTTCAGGAACACTAACCGATACCGTAGAGACAAGAAAAGGAATCTTATAAGGCGATGTGACGTGCCTAATATACTCCCTTTCTCCAGGCGTGCCTGTCACAAATATGAATATGGCATCTACGTCTTTGATGGTCGGAACTTCTGATATGAGAGGCAGATTAGCAATATCCTTTCCATAATGGTCAACGCCAACGCATGCATCATAGAAACTTGCAAGCATTTTCTCTAGAAGCACTTCTCCGCCGGGCTTGTAGCCCAAATTGACCCAGTCGACGCCATATTTCTTGTCAGGGAATTCTGCCTCAACTATCGAAAAACCCATATCCGCCATATCGCCTGCCATGACCCACATACCACCTGCTATGAACTTCAGGTCTTTTCTGAAGCCCTGTCTTATAAGCGACTGAAGTGCAGGCATCAGTTCAGGTATTCCTCCTGACGAAAAGTCCATGCCAAGATACACAACACTGCCTGAAGGCAAGGACTCGATATAGTTGTACGCACGTTGGGTCTCTTCGGAAGGCACTATAGCCAAACCGACCGGCTTAAGCAGCGCGAGCGCAACGACCGCAATCATAAGCACATAGATAATCCTTCTGTCAATATTAGCTAGCTTTTGCCACATTTTGATTTGTTCACCTCCTTGTTGCTAAGATTCACACCTTATTCACCGACACCACCGAGGTGGCTGCGTTCGATTCCAAGCATAATCCTCAAAGCAGTTGCGATACCGCCGAGTGTGGCTCCAATCTGGATGCCGCGCATCCCTGCAGAGTTTGGAACCTCGAGAATCCAAGTGGCCGCGTCCCCAATCCAGCTTCCAAGTAGCACTGTACCTAAAGGTACTCTACCTAGCATCATGACAACAGCAGCTACCAAAAGGATACTTGCTTCGATGTTCCTCACCCTAAAAGCCCTATAAGCGGCAGAACCGATATAAAACACCAGTGTAGAATAAACGGTTGCGCTCATAGGCGCAATTAGCTGGTTGTACATAAACTTCCAACCTGCATGGTCGGCGCTCTTTGCTATGAAGATTCCGAATATAGCCATGCCGTACATACAGATCATAAGCCAGATGCTAAAGGCATATCCCTCTCGTTTATGCTGAACGTTCCTGATATGGATCTGGGTTAGGTTAACAATTCCTACCGCCACAGCCCACGCCTGAACGATCAAGAACCAATCGTCTACTACGGATTTGCCATCCTTAAGAAACGGTACACCAGAAACAAACATAGCTACGATGACAAATATGCCAAACACTAATCCAAGGATTACGGGTACTTCTTGCTTCAACAGTAGTCCCCCCTCTCTTTTATGAGTAGCAATAACGGATATGTTCCGGAGAAAAATTCGCTTTCACAAGGATCGTCATTTGCTCATGATATCTTTGAGCCAGGTGACGTGGAAAGTAGCAAATACAGTACCTAAGACCATGATAATGGCCGCAAACATTTTGCCCCAGTCTTGGGCAATGAGGCTACCTACAAGGATTGGTTCCCTTGTAAGATAGGCGCTTGCAGCATAGAGCTCCTCACCGATAAGGCAGTAGTCGCAGGCTGCGACAAAGAAGGGGATCTGGTGTGTGTTTGCAGTTCCTGCGATCTGGATTGCACCGGCTATGGCGCCTACTTCCGCAAATATCAAAGATTCTGCCCAGAAAGCGCCAAGGAGGAGGTTGGCTGCGGGATTCTCTCGATACATAATGCCTGTAACACCAGTTGCATAGGCAAACTGGTCTTCGGAGATGAACCGAACGTTCTCCGGTTTGAAACGGTCGGCTTTACCCTCTTCGATAAAGGCTTGCTTTACAACTTCCTCTGTGATTGGGTAAACGACGGTTATGCGGTTCGTTACGATTAGGTCGGTATCATACCTAGCGCACTGACGAGCAACATAGCTCAGAATCGAAAGAGCAGCCAATGTCTGAGCGTTGTCCACACCTCCAATTCCAGGAGAGAAGTGGACCGGCCTGCCCATTTCAGTACAACGTCCTATGGCTTCATCAAGAGCTTCTAGCCCAGGAACCTGGTACAGCTCAGGGATCTTCATCCCTTTTCTGGATCTGGAGATCATCACCAAGACGGCAGCGCAATAGATAATGAGACAAATCACCGAAAACACCTGTCCTTCAGCAATAGTCATGTTTTTTCACCTACCTTTCTGCTGTTGTTACTATGTTTGTCGTTCAAATTCCCTGAAGAAGATTCAGGGAATACGATCTTCGACGCCGTTCCCCAAAATCCTTCTTATGGATCCAGGATTCCCTCGCTTCTTAAAGAGATAGGTTCGACAATTGTTGACAAACGGGTCGCGGCTTCACTACCAGTAACGGATCTGCTATTTCGTAACTTCGTGCATTGTTATCCGGATAGACCAGTACCACACCCACGGCAGAAGAGAATATAATGTATGTAACACCTGTAATTGGACGAAGGTTGGTCTTTGTTCACGCCGGAATAATCGACGCGTGACGTGAAGTCGTGGCGTGTGTGATTGTTGTTTTCACGCTTCGGGTTGAAACCACAAATAGAATCCTGGAGGTCATTTAAGTGAACGAGATCACTCTAAGAAGAGCAGTCCGTGACGATATCCCGGTGATACAAGAATTCACACGCACAACCTTTCCCTGGGGGGATTACGTCCATGAAGTACTAGACGACTGGATCGATGATGTCGGGGATCTGTGGGTAGCAGACACGGAGGGCAAAGCGATCGGCGTAACCCACGTTCGATACCTATCAGCTGACATTGCGTGGTTCGAAGGCATCAGAGTGCATCCAGACTACAGGAAGCATGGGATCGGCAGACTCCTTACTGAGGCGTCCATTCGCGGCGCAAGAGAAAAAGGTGCTTCAACTGCATATGCTGCGATTGACATGGACAACATAGCTTCGCAATCTCTCGCCAAAAGCATGGGCTTTGTTCTTAGAGAAGTCTTGATTGAACTGTCTAAGACGTCAGTATTGGGTGTGCAAGAGGCAATTGCGACCAACCAGCGTCCCTCTAACATTGAATTCCCCATGGGGCATTGCATATCTCAGAACGCTCCGAACGACAAGAGCATCATAGTCTACTGTACTGACGGAATTGCCACTCTTATCCATAAGGCAAGCAGCACGGACATTGAGCAAATCTATGCTATGGGAAAAGACCAGGTCAGGTTCATAGGTTCAGATTTCACCTGGCGACCCCTTACCAAAGAGACTCTGGCAATTCCCATCGAAGGTGAGATGATCTTTTCCGGTCTTGAGAACTTTGACGCCCTCGAGATCCGGGACCCGGAAAAATCCCCTTTTCTGGCTGTGGCTTTTTTAGGCCCACCAGAAATACATGTGTCCAGAGAAACTCCAGGAAAGGTGGAAATACAAGTTTCTCTCGGGGCAATCTTTGGTGAAGAAGAAGGAACTAAACGAATCCTGCGTTATTTGTTTGAACGAGCAATGTTCCTAACCCCTGATGGAGAGAAACGTTTCTTTGCTCATACGAACCGATGCAATACCGTTGAAATCGAGATGTGCATTTTCCTAAGCCATACCCAAAAAGATCTCAGAGAATTCTTGGTGCGTCAAGGCTTTACCTTCCAGGAGGAGGCGCAAGAAGCAGGTGGAAGTATTGGGATCTGGGAGATTACTCTTAACTAGCGATAGTCACAGGGCATACGGTACTACAGGAAACGTGTCTACTTAGGTTCCGCTCCTGTGGCGCCATTGCTGAGCATTATGGACTTCATGCCCTCAGTTGCTTCAACGTTGCCATCTGGAAACACCCATAGTGCTTCCACATCTAGGTTTTTGGCCAATAATAGACTCTCTTCATAGGGGAGTAAAAACAATGCGGTCGACATGAAATCCGCAACGCCTGCGTCGTCCGCCAGTACAGTCACAGCGCGATAATAGTTTGCCGGCATAAGAGTCTCAGGATCTATGATATGGTGGTATGTGATGCCGTCCACTATGTAGTATCTCTGGTAATCCCCGCTGCTCGCCACGGCCGAATCCGCTATGTATATGACGTCGAGGAGATTATCTTCAGAAACAATCGATTTGCTCGGATCCTGTATACCAACACCCCACCTTTCCCTTACACCGTCAAGCGGTTTGCCAACTGCTCGAATGTTCCCTCCTGAACTTATCATCCCAGAATCAAACCCTTTTTCTGCAATCTCCCGAGCAACTAGTTCTGTAGCGTAGCCTTTGGCCACCGCGCCAACATCCAGACTCATTCTGCTGTCGGCCAAATACACTGTGTCCCCTTCTTCGTCAACGACTATATCTTCAATGTCTGTATGTTTTGCGGCCTCAACTAGGTCAGCCTCTGGAGGCAGTTTTGCGTTCTCAGGATCGTCCCACCCTAGTTCGCGGTACTCATGCCATAGCCGCAGCACTGAACCCATAGCAATATTGACCTTTCCTCCGGTGAGTGTGTACCATCTCTTGGCAAAAAGAATCAGGTCAATGATCTCCTTACTGACTCTCACCGGTTGCCTACCTGCGTTATCGTTTATCGTCTTAATGTTGTTTAGGCCATCGTAATTGTTATAGATATCGTACATGCGATGCAGCTCGACAAACCTTTCGTAGATCTCCCCATAATAGACTTGGAACTCACTTTCGCTCTTCGTGTATCCTACAACAGTGACAACTGTATCAAAAGTATCAAAGAAACTATTGCTGTAGCGCGCCCTAGCTTCTGCAGGATCATCACGGCTAAGTATCTGGCACCCGCTCACCGTAACGACGAGCAAAGACACGATTAGAAGTGAAGACAGTTGTCTCCGATTCCATCTACAATTGTTGTGCATAAGAATGGTTCCTCCGAAATAACGATTCTTGAGCGGTGCACAGAACTCTCCCACCATTCGGCGGGAGAGTTCTGTCAAACGTTAAGCACTAGCTCGAATCAGTGCATTGCTGGCCAACTACCCAAAGACACTACTTTGCATTATCGTACGCTTTGGCTATGACTGCAAGGTAGTCTTCCACCGTGATAGTTACCAGCGAAGTGAGTTCAGGCACATCTGGAACCGCCTTGTGGCTCTCGTCGCGCTCCTTGACTTTCAGCCCTTTGATTTCCTCGACGGTCTTGCCTACCATCCATTTTTCAAGCTCAGCAATCTCTTCATACCATTCTTTGCCAATTTGAGATACTTTCTTCATTCCGTACTCTTCGCCGAGCTCTTTCTTAGTCTTCACCTCGGCAGTAATATCGCTGAGGAGCTTTCCATCTTTATCGTACTTGACCTTCGCCTGCGAAACATCAATATTGGCGCACATCACTTTGCCGCTCTCATCAAAACCAGCAGCCGCCATAGTTAGATCTACTTCCGCTTGAGGCAGAGTTTCTTTACCCTCTATCACAGAGTAGCCCACAGACTTCGCAATCGATATGACATGTCCAAGCCCTAGCTTCTTTACTCCTTCAGGAACTTCAACTGCTTTTTCATATGCTTCCTCAACTACAGCCAGGTAATCCTCTACTGAGATTGTAACAAGAGAGGTCAGCTCTGGAACGTCTGGAACTGCCTTGTGACTCTCGTCACGTTCTTTCGTCTTCATGGACTTGATTTCTTCTACGGTCTTTCCAACCATCCACTTTTCCAGTTCCTCAATCTGTTCATACCATTCCTTCCCAATTTCAGAAACCTTTTTCATACCATATTCGTCCGCTAGTTCTTTTTTGGTTTTGCCCGCGGCAGATAGGTCTGAAGTGACCTGAAGCTTGGAATCGTAGGTAACTTTAGTTTGAGCAGTGTCAATCTGGACTTTAACTACTTTGCCGTCTTTGTCGAAAGCTACTGCCGCAAAAACAGTATCGACTTGGGCAACAGGAGGTACCATCTGGTCGTCCTTTACAGTCATCTCGGTCGATTTAGAAATAGTCGTCTTCTGACCAAGCCCTATTTTGGTAATAACGGGCTCTGGCGGCACCTCAGGTTCTTTAGGTCCGCAACCCGCAAGCAACACAAGGCCAATTGCAGCTACAAGGAAAATCGACAAAACCTTCTTCATCTAGATACACACTCCTTTCAAACAGTTCTGCACACTCATCACATTTTTTGCCTTCGCAGCCAATATCGAACCATTGACTTGACAGAGAACTCCTAGATATTTGTAGCCCTCTTTGGACTGTGACCGGACTTAACGGTCCTGGCATTCGCTCCGCCCGCAAGTTCAGTGACCCTCCGGCGATCGTCCGATCACATTGCTGCCCAGCAGAATTCTGTACTTGGTCTAACCCGTGTTGGCTACAGGGTCTCACCCCCTTAGAAGTCTCAAGAAGACCTCTATTCCGAAAACCTGCCTGGTGCCATGACTCACCTTCTGCGAGTGGTTACGCCAACATATGTCCTGCGCGATCCCTTCTAGGCGAGGCTACCTGTTGTGACCGCTTCCTTGACAACTTAAATACGACCATCTTCATTGGGCGTTCGTTCCAACAAGTTTCCAACCCATCAACTGTTGAGTCAATCTCCACGAACGTTTCTGTCATTATAATACAATTGCTGCATCTGTATGACAATACTCGAGAATCTACGCATTATGAGGCTCTTTCAAAATAAGGCGCCGGAATAGAGGGCTTAGCGCCAAACATACTGCTCACAAGCGTGATATGAATGCCAAGGATCCAAGAACCCCCCGGCGCATTTACATGTTTGGACCCCTTGACAGGCTTGTATAGTTTACACGTCGGTACATCGGGACGGGGACCATACAGCCGGAGGAACTTGCGGGTCTGTGTCCTCTTCCAAGTGAGATTTGGAGTTGAAAAAACTCGGCATGCGTAGAATATCGCCACAGGCAGAAAGTGTTGCATAGAATCACTCAGGTTTTGGGTGTAACACAAGGAGGGGACCGGAAGTGGTCGGGCTGACAGGATTTGAACCTGCGGCCTCTTGAACCCCATTCAAGCGCGCTACCAAACTGCGCCACAGCCCGACTCATGTGATTATTTTAACCTTTACAACCGTGGTTGTCTAGACTTGCCACTTCCTATCGAAAGGTCGCGCCAGTCTTACCTGCCTAATCTCGCGGATACCTACGTTTCAAATTGTTAGAAGGCAAGTAAAAGCACTGTGAAGCAGCAGAACCGACCCTGTGATCTATTGATGAAAGTGGTCGAAGATGGGTCTGAAGTCTACTCCTGATATTATTCCTTTTTCTCCTTGGTATTCTTTGTAGATGTAGAGACCGTCGTTTAGGTGTTTGGATTTGATGCCGTGTCTTATTGACAAAGATGCTTCTGTATATGCTGCTAGTCGGTCGCACGCTCTGACTAGTGCTCCGTCTAGCGGGCTGTAGCGATCGTAGTTGTACT
>JAGPNE010000027.1 GCA_018052455.1 Candidatus Fermentithermobacillaceae bacterium
ATGAAATCCCCTCCCGCGAAGACATAGATCTTGAATTTGACGTTTTCAAGCAAGGTATACTTCCTATGAGGGATTCGGGCAAACTAGCATGTGTGTTGTTTCAATTCCCTTGGTCTTTCAAGCCGTCTACGTCAAACGTTCAATACGTCTTGTCACTCAAAGAAAGGATGCCATATTCCGAAGTTGTCGTCGAGTTTCGAAATAGTCTTTGGGCAAGTCAGGATACCTGTAAGTACCTTAGCGGGAAGGGAATAGGCTTTTGCTGCGTGGATGAACCCGACCTTAGAGGCCTTTTTCCGAGGGTATCTTGGGTAACTTCGGAGATCGGATATCTCCGGTTCCATGGAAGAAACAAGGAAAAGTGGTTTAATCACAAGGAAACTACGGAGCGATACGACTATTTGTACAGAGATGATGAACTAAAGTCTTGGTTGCCAGGTATTTTGGAAATGGTTGAAAAAAGCAAAGACATGTACATTGTGTTTAATAACTGTCATAGAGGGCAAGCGGCCACAAACGCCTTGAGGATGAAAGAAATGCTCAAACTTCCCCTTGAGTAGATTGCTAGACCGTATGTGTCACATGTATGCCTCTGCAACGAAAACATATCCTACCATAAGGGCTGCTACCGAGATCAGTATAGGCCAGTACAGTCTGTAAAGTTTTGAAATGTCGATTTTATAGTATTCACAGGTAAGTACTTGACATAGGTGAAGCGGTGACGAGAAGTAGGCGATAAAGCCTGCTGCGTAGATGATACAAGCCAGATACAAGACTGCGTTCTGAGATATGGCCGTAGGTATCAGTATTGGAGCCAGAACCCCCAGAGTAGTTGTTTGAGATGCGCTTACATATCCGAAGAGCAAGGGTAGGACAAGCGCAAGAACCGCGGGGGAGAACCCAAGCCCCTGCGCGTAACCTACCAAAGACGGAAAAACGGGTGAGGCGATTACGAATTCCTTGAAAGCCATTATCCACAGCATTGCGAAAGCCTGGCTCAGATTTGCCCCTCTGATGAGGTTATCTAGCGAAGGAAGTTGTGCTCGCTCAAAATAGGCCATTGTTAGCCCGATTATGATTCCGGTTCCCATTGAAACCCATAGGGGAAGGTTGAACACCAGACTCAATGCAAGAGCTAGAATCAACGGCGATCCATATTTCAAAAACTCAAAAAACTTTTGGCCTCTATTCTCCTCGATGTCATGCGAAACTGCGATATCAGACTCTGCCCGGGTTTTGCCCATGCTTCTTTTACTCAGAAGAAACAGGTATCCTGTCGCCCACAACACTACTCCAAAAGGCCATAACTTAGATATTAGGGTTTTTACCGGCATGTCGATCATGTTAGATAGAAGAATCAGGTTTGGCGAAAAAGGGAACACAAAGAACATGCCGTGACGAAATACAAGGTTTATAGCGGCTTTTTTGTCCGGCGGAAGGTGAAGTCCCTCTCCTAGTTTGTCTACCAAAGGAGCAGATACTGCCGCTCCTCCCAAAACAGGCATTGATCCTATCAATGCGGGGACAATCATGATGGAAGCCTTTAGATTTCCTAGGAACCCGTGGAGACCTTGAACCATCTTGTCCAGATAGCCTGTAGTATTCATGATAGTTGAGAAAAGGCCGATAGACATAACGGATAACACTAAGTTAAGCGTGGTGGCATTGGTAAAGGCGCTCCAGATAGTATTGGCACATTCCGAAAAGGAGAAGCCTGAGCTTAGGGCCATAACAAGAGTTGAAGCGCACATCACCTTTCCCAGAGTGACTTTTTTAACTGATAGAACCACTATTAGGACTACTGCCGCAAATACACCTATAGTCTGCAACTGGGCCACCTCGATCGTGTTTGTATTGGACATAGGAAAAATACTACGAGTCTATACTACCTCAAAGAATGTATACTTGAAATATGCTAGACCAACATCTCTCTTAGATGCGAACATATTTGCCGGCGACAAACTCCAGGCAGCTAAGATATGTGGAAGGAGTTGGTAGGGTGACAACTAGTAATAAGATTCCAGTGCCGAACTATGTGGCCTTTGATACTGAGACTACGGGACTTGTTCCTGAGCAAGACCATATCATAGAGGTTGGGCTGGTCAAGTTCCATAATGGGGAACCGATAGATAGGTGGACGTCACTCATAAAGCCCCAAGGCAAGGTGGGCCTCAAGACGCTAAGGTTAACCGGCATTGCCTTAGAAGACCTTGAGGATGGAGCACTTCTTAGCGACGTGTGCGCTGAGATAGAGAAGTTCCGAGGCGACCTACCTCTGGTAGGGCACAATCCGGAGTTTGACGCGGCCTTCTTGTCGAAGTCGATTCCCAGTTTCCCTGGTGTTTTAGTCTATGACACTTTGGAACTTGCCCGGATAGTGTATCCCGGCTTCAAAACGTACAAACTATCCGATTTGGCTCAGAACTTAAGCATAATCCTAAACGATGCCCATAGGGCATGCGATGACGCAGAAGCTTCGGGAATCCTCTTTCGCCTTATCCAAGAGCGAATAATGTCTATGTCGACTTCTATACGAGCCAAAATCGTCGATATTATGGGAGCAAGCTGGCCCATGGCTCATCTATTCAAGTATGGTCTTGAGGATGGTTTGCATCAACCATGCCTGTTAATGTTGGATGAAGGTGGCTTGTCTGGGCCATCCATTGCGGAACGTTCATCTACTGAGAGCCTCCCTTCCCCGGTAGAGGATAGGCCGGAGGATTTGGTATGCGATGAAGATAGTCTGTGGTTTGAAGATATCCTCCGCGGCGGCTTCAAAGTGGCATTTGTAGGCAGCAATGTAGATGAGAGTATTGTGAAAGAGGTGCTAAGTAGTTGTTTGAGGTGGTCTGAAACTGGAGACAAGATCTCGGTTTTCGGAGATTTTGGCGGGCCCGGGACAACACCTAACGGCATCTGTTTCTTGTGTCCCCCAGAATATTATCTGTGTATCCTAAAAGCAAGAATTGCGCATGAACTGGCCAAGGATGGGCTTCTTTCAGGGCTGGATATAGATGAGAAGAGATTCTTATCTTCAGTGATGGTGTGGGAAATGGGGACTTTGACGGGGCTTTTCAATGAACTTCAGGTTGTAGGGGAAAAGGCCCGCGGTGTGCAGCGGGAACTCAGCTGCTCGGAGATTCCCACATGCACTGAGTTCTGCCCGGTGCAGGCAGATTGTTACTATTTGAAAGCTGCCAAGAGAGCCGAGTCTTGCAAGGTGATCGCCTCACCGAAGGAGGCATGCTTTGATCTGAAGGTAAGCACGGATGTTGCAGTTACGTTTGGGCTCACGGATGTTATGACGGAGTGGGAAGGAATGCAACCGGAATTGGATCTATCCGGATTGGCTGAGGTGCTTCGAGAGGGAGGAAATGGAGATCTTGCGTCGGACGTTGAAAGGTTAGCAAATGAGTGTTTGGCTTCATTGAAAGGTAGGCCCGATTCTTTAGTACCTCAAAAAAACCTAGACATGCTTGCCCGCCTCTATGGTGATATCGGTGATGTTGTCGTCAAGATGCGTTCAGGTCTGAGGGAGAAAACTGCAGGTATAGTCGGATTTCCTCTTGATCCCCCTGTGATATCTAGGGCGCTTCACACCTTGGAGTATTGGCTTGGAGAATTGGGGAGGATCTTGGCCGAGAACGTGGAAGGCCTAACCATCATGTCAAAAGGGTATAGTTTTGGGGATGGTGCGCGTGTTTTGATTTCAAAGAAATCGGTTTGGCCTGCCTACGATGCGCGTCAAAATCTCCTTTCAAAATACGATAGACTTATCTTCGTATCACCTGAGGTTCCTTTTATCTCGAGGTATGTTGGGTTGAAAAAGCTCTTTGGTATTGAAGACGACGATTTCCTAGCAGCCAAGGTGTCCTCAGATCCTTCAGAGTGCCAGGATAATCAAGGCGTAATCCTCATTTGTGTTGATGCGGGTCGTTTCATATCCGGCAGTGAACACGTGGTCTTTGTAAGTGCTTTCCTGGAGAAACTTGCAGCTGAAATCCCAGAGAATATTTTGTGTCTGTGCCCTTCATACGGGTTTGCAAAAGAATTGAACTCTGTTTTAACTCCAAGCCTCGAAGAGCGATCCATTGCAGTATTTGCCCAAGGTGTAGATGGAGGCCCCAAGATTGTCGAGCATCTGGTGGAGCCTGACACAGTTGTTCTTTGCAGGTTCGGGTTTGCGATCAAGGATATAGGGAAGATCGCCCCTCGTATATTGGTGGTTCCGAAGATCCCGTTTGGGCCTCCTAACATCATTTACGAGTTACGGAAGGCGGATTTGAGCAAAATGGGACGAGACGGTTTCGTAGAGGTGAATGTTCTCCCAACCGCTCTATCTTTGAGGTCCTACATTGAAGCGATCATGCGCTCGACTGGGAGGTTGGCCGTCGTCTTTCTCGATCCCAAGCTCTTGCCAGGCCAAAGAGGGTGGGGAAGAGATTTCATGGAGAGTTTTGAAGACATGCAGAAGATTGTGTGCCCCCAGGATCACGCTATCGCAAAAATTCGTCAGTGGCTAAAGAACCGATGAGTAAGAGTATCTTATTTGGCACCGTGGCATTACGATTCGCCATTTACTTTGAGATATAATGAATGAAAGCGG
Organism: Candidatus Fermentithermobacillaceae bacterium; assembly: GCA_018052455.1. Taxonomy (GTDB): domain Bacteria; phylum Bacillota; class Sulfobacillia; order Fermentithermobacillales; family Fermentithermobacillaceae; genus UBA3907. The sequence goes on from JAGPNE010000027.1 coordinate 4,607, forward strand.
CGCAATTTGAGGCCAGAAGAAGGTTCGGCCGGAAGTAGAAGAGGGTAGCG
>JAGPNE010000014.1 GCA_018052455.1 Candidatus Fermentithermobacillaceae bacterium
CCCGCTCAGATTATTCCCCGGGCGCATTGCCTAAGACATTCGAAACTCATCCCGAGACCGAGTATATTATACTCGAAACTTGGAAAACGTCCTCGGACAAGGGTCAATCCCTGACGCGAGAGCTGTATCAGGCAAGCGATGAGACCATGTGCGCATTCTACTGTCGGGACGATGGAATCTGCGTCAAGCAATCTAGTTGCATCAGGTGGGACTTCTGATGAGAAAATGCCTTCCGCACACTAGGCCTTGGTTTTCTCCTTGCTACCAGCTGGCTGGGCGATATTCCTAACATCGCCTCTAGCTCAAAGCCAAAACGTATTGTACGCTGTCATTCCTCTTGCGGTGGCTCTGGGTGCCGCAGCAGGTTACTTACTCAGAGTGCTTCTTTGCGCGCGAAGACGAAATGCCCATTCGGAGCGTAGCCCTGGTATCTAACAACCGAGATATGCTGGTGTATTATGTGAAGCAGAAAGTGCCGTCCCCGCTGCTTCAAAAATGGAGCCAGCGGTCGGACTCGAACCGACGACCTACTGATTACAAATCAGTTGCTCTGCCAATTGAGCTACGCTGGCTCTTAAGGAATGAGGCAAATCAAATAGTATAATGATGCCGCTAATATGTCAACAGAATCAGCTCCCGACCGGGCTATGTACTGAGCCGGTCTGCCTTTAGTTTTCTCGCAAACAGACGTGTCCGTTTTCGGTTATGATCGTGATGCTCTTGGAATCCATGTACCGTTCTAGTTTTCTCTTTACGCGCTGAAGAGCGTTATCTACAGATTTTACGTGCCTTTGAAGCTCGTCGGCAATCTCGACATAGGATTTGCCGTCGAGGTAACAATTGAGTACTTGCCATTCTAGATCGCTCAAGATTTCTGTGATCTGCTCTTCCATCCTACCAATCTCTTCGGCGCTAATGACCACTTCCTCAGGATCTAATACTTGATCGCTAGGCATGATGTCTAATAGCGTTCTGTCTGAGTCCTCGTCATATATGGGTCTGTTTAGTGAAACATATGAGTTCAGCGGTATATGTTTCTGCCTGGTGGCTGTTTTTATAGCAGTTATTATTTGCCTTGTTATGCATAACTCCGCAAAAGCCTTGAAAGAAGTCAACTTGTCACTGCGAAAATCTCTTATTGCTTTATAAAGCCCTATCATCCCTTCTTGAATAATGTCTTCTCTGTCAGCACCTATAAGAAAGTATGATCTCGCCTTTGCCTTTACAAAACCCTTGTATTTGTTGATGAGGTATTCCTGCGCCTCAACCGAACCAGTCCTTGCTACTTCCACTACTTCTTCATCTTGCATGCCGTCGAATACTGAAGCGAACCTATCCTGAGGGTTTACTACCAAACAGCACCCCTCCTCCGGTTATTTTGACCTGTATCCCTAAATTCCCCGATTGGATTAATGGTGCCTTGATACATACATTATAAGTGTCTTGTCAGATAAAGATCAACATTCGACATGTCTCTGCCTTTGCGCCTCGTACAATGCCATTCCACAAGCTACGCTTGCGTTAAGACTGTTTATCTCACCGAACATTGGAATACTTATGATTTCGTCGCATCTGTCACGTACCAACCGCGACAAGCCCTTGCCTTCGCTCCCTACCACAAGGGCAAGAGGTCCTTTTAGATCTACCTCCCATAGACACCTAGTTCCGCCTGCGTCAAGGCCGTACACCCAGATCCCGGTCTTTTGGCACCACTGAATGAAATAGTGGATGTTCGGCACTTCGCAAATCGGCTGATAGAAGATGGCTCCAGACGAAGCCTTGAACGCGCCTTCCCCAAAAGGAGCTGTCCTTCTTCTAGGTACGACCATGCCGTGGACGCCCATAGAATGACAAGTCCTGCAGATCGAGCCTAGATTTTGCGGGTCTAAGATACCGTCAAGAGCGACAAATAAGGGAAAACTTCCCGGTGCAATCCCGTCCATTACGTCATCTAGTTCCTTGAAAGTCACTTCTCCGACTACCGCAGCTACTCCCTGAGCCGCCTTATCGTAGGCTGCGTCGAAATCACGTTCAGCCATGTAGGATACGGCAATTCCTAAAGAACGAGCTTTTGATGCAGTTGAACTGCCCGATTCTTGATCTGCCCCTCTGCGTATGATGACCTCGTGGACGGGCCATCCGCTCTCAATTGCTTCAGTCACAGGCTGTTTTCCGTATATTGTGAACCTACCTGGTCCCTTATCAGGTCTATTCTTCCTCACCGATGCTTCTCCACCCCTTCAGACTGTCCCCCTGAAGAACCTGTCTTCACGTATCTTTGCTTTTCGTAGGGCCAAAATCAGAAACCTACTTGAGCTTCTTCGAATCCTTATATGCTTTCTTCAACTCGTCTAGGGTAGGCGACCTGCCGCATGACATCTTACCCTCAGGACAGTAACCAAATTCATCGCATGAGGCTCCTGCATTGTAAAAGATGTTAGGGGCTATCTTCTTGTACTCGTTAAGAAGAGTAGTGAACATTTCCCTGATTTCCCATTGGGCTCTTTGGCAACACCTAAGGTTGAACATGTGCCTAAGCTGTCTGGCATTTGTAGTGACCACAAATCTGGTTTCAGTAGCGTTAGTAAGAGCAAATCTGACGTCTTCGGCCGGAATTCCCAGAGACAGACCCTCGCGCTGAATGTCCATTACCTCTTTTTGCAGATCTTCAAACCTTTTCAGAAACTCCTCATGTTCATAAAAACTAGGAGGCGTTATGTATTTGAAGTTGTCCTCTTTCACGTATCGTTGCGACTGCTGGAGCTGGGACAGATCCGCTGAAGCCTGTACGGGTTCATTGAAATACACGACTCCCGAATCTTTGAACACCTTCATTAGTCTGTGCCTATCGTTCTGCTGGCTGGATATTCTCGAATACCCCTCTACGGCAAAGGTTGTATACCAGTGCTCAAGTGCTCCTACATGGCCAGACTTGATCAGGTTCTTAATGAACCTCCCGGTTTCATCCTTAGACGGCTTGTCGCCGGTCAGCAAAGACTCCAGCTTATCTATACCCATAGGGGAGTAACAAAGGCGCGCCAGAAGTATCAACCTTTCAGTATCGATGTCGGTCCCCATGAACGGGTAATAAAGAACCTTCACTTTCATTTCCGTCTTCTGCGGTTCAGGGCCTAGTTCCTCACTCATATCCTCTGACCTCTCCTTCTATTTCTGATGGCGGATCCTCGTGCCCGAAGGCGTATCCTCAAGCAAAAAGCCTATATGGGACAGCCTATCTCTAATGTAATCTGCAGTTTTGAAGTCTTTTCCCTTCCTAGCTGAATCTCTCATGTCAACAAGAATCTCAAGGAGGTCTTGGCTGAAATCGTTTCCTTGGAACTTTTCTGCCTCAGAAGTCTGTGGCGTCAATCCAAGAATACCGAGGCACTGCATTAGCAGTCCATATGCCTCTGCGACCTTTTGCCGTGCAGACGGATGGGACGTCGTCTCCCCGCCTGTAACTACATGAGAGTTGATAGCGGTCACAAGGTCAAATACCGCAGCTATCGCTCCCGGGGTATTGAAATCATAGTTCATTGCTTCAAAAAAGTCTTTCCTGCACTTATCTATGGCCTGAGAAAGGAGGGTAGCTTCAGGCAATCCCTGCGCATCTGGGTTCAATAGGAATGCGGTTGCGGCATCTACGCACGTTTGTATCCTAGACCAACCTTTCTCCGCTGAACCAAGAAGATCTTCTGAAAACTCAAGGATCTTGCGCCTATGCGCTGAAAGAAGGTACAACCTAACTGCCATTGGATCGTGCGCCTCTAGGATCTCATTTATGCGAATCACGTTGCCTATGGACTTGGACATTTTCTCGCCTTCCAAGTTCACCATCTCGTTATGAACCCAATACTTAACGTAAGGTTTCACCCCAGAAAAAGCCTCAGCTTGCGCTATCTCGTTTTCGTGGTGAGGAAAAACCAGTTCGGTCCCCCCGCCGTGCATATCTATGCTTGGCCCCAAGAATTTTAGCACCATAACCGAGCACTCGATGTGCCATCCAGGCCTGCCACGCCCCCATGGGCTATGCCATCCGGGTTCATCGTCACTGGCTGTTTTCCACAGGGCAAAATCAAGCGGGGATTCTTTTAGATCCGACACCTGGATCCTAGCTCCAGGCATAAGTTCATCAAGGTTCTTTCCTGAAAGAGCGCCGTAGTCTTCAAATCTCTCCGCTCTGAAATAAACGTCTCCAGACGATTCGTAAGCAAAACCTTTTTCCACCAGGGTTTCTATCATTTGTATGATATCAGGTATTACCTGACTTGCCCGGGGATACGCGTTAGCCCGCTTTACTCCTAACCTATCCATAGCATCTATGTATTCTGCCGCATACTTTTCAGCTATTTCTGTTGGAGGAATCCCTGTTTCCTGGCTCCTCCTTATAAGCTTATCCTCAATATCCGTAAAATTCGTTACGAGCGTAACTTTATACCCGTTATGAAGGAGGTAGCGTCTGACAACATCCCAAAATACGGCAGGACGTGCATGGCCTATGTGACTACTGTCGTAAGGAGTGATTCCGCATACGTATATTTTCACATGTCCTTCTTCAATTGGTTCAAATTCTTCATATCGCTTGGAAAGCGTGTTGTATACAACAATACCCACAGTTAGCCCCTGCCTTTCTTAAACACTGTCGCAACACAAAACGCCGCTATCCCTTCGCCCCTCCCTAAGGCGCCTATGTTCTCCGGCGAAGTTCCTTTTATGGATATGCGGTCCTCAGAGATGTCCAGAGCTCGTGATATGTTTTCACGCATATCTTCAATGTAAGGTGACACTCTTGGGCTCTGGGCAACTACGGTGCAATCAAGATGGACAATCTTTGCTTTCTTACGTACTGCGGCCCACATTGCACTTAGTAGGTCAAGGCTCCTTGCATCTTTGTAGAGGGGATCGCCAGGAGGATACCATACGCCAATGTCTCCCATGTTCAAGGCCCCTAAGATAGCATCTGTTACTGCGTGGCACAAAACGTCGGCATCGGAGTGCCCCGAAAGCCCTTTTTCAAAAGGGATTCCCACTCCTCCCAAAATGCACTTTCGCTCGGGAACCAAAGGATGGATGTCCAACCCGAAACCGCTCACTAAGTAGCCATTAGGTCTGGCATCCTCGCCTCTGTAACGCTTTTTCCGCATGCCTCTATGCGCAGCAGCGGGTCGTTCCGCAGTTTTTCTCTTGTGACCCTTTTCACGCGAACTATCTGATTCCAAAAGACTCGCGGCAAGCACAAAGTCTTCTGGAAAGGTGATCTTGAGATTTGTCCTTTCCCCCGGCACAATTGCTACCTTGTGCCCTAGTCTCTCCACCAGCTGGCTATCATCGGTACCAATGAACCCGTCTTCCCTAGCTCGCTGGTGCGCAAAGCGCAGAAGGCCGTAATCGAATATCTGGGGAGTCTGAACCAACACTAATCCATCCCTATTCAAAGTCATCCCAACCAGTGACAGTATCTCTTCCCCGTCAAAACTAACCGCCTTTACGGTATCAACTGGCTCAATCCCACAAACAGCGGCAGAAATGCTTTTGGCTGCCTCAAACACTCGTCTGAAAAGGCTTGCGCTGAAAAGAGGTCTCGATGCATCGTGTATCATAACCCATCTAGTACCAGCTGGTATCTCATCTAGAGCCCTCATTACCGATGTTTGTCTGTGATCCCCGCCCTCGATGGCTACTACAGGTTTGAGATAGGTCTGCCCTAGATTTGAGACAATATCCAATATTCGCAGGTCGTTCTCAAATCCTGGCGGCAGTGCAAGCACACAACCGCGCACTTCCGGCAAGGCCAAGACCCTTTCTGCCGTCCACTCCAAAACAGTTTTGCCCGAAATTGTGACAAACTGCTTGGGCTCCTTTGAACATGCTCTTGTGCCGTAGCCTGCCGCCGGGATTATGCACCAAAGTTCCTCATTCATTGCACTTCAGCCAAATCCACAGTTTTGAGTTTTGCAAATATCATGCGACCGGCAGGGGTAGTGTGGCAATTGGTCACAACTATTGACACTTCTTCACCCACAAGTTTCTTTGCGTCCTCAACTACGACCATAGTGCCATCTTCCAAGTAGCCGACACCTTGGCCCGGTTCTTTGCCTTCTTTTATCAGCCTTATAACCAACTCTTCACCTGTAGACACTATAGGCTTAAGAGCATTTGCCAGCTGATTAATATTGAGAACACCTACTTCTTGGAGTTCTGCGACCTTTGCCAGGTTGAAGTCTGTTGTAACGATCACTCCTCCAGTAGCCATCGCCATCTTAAGCAGCCTAAGATCCACATCTAGATCCTGATCTTCAGTCCACTCCAAAACGGATACCTCGATCGGAAGCTCTTTTTGCATAGCATTTAAGATATCCAAACCTCTTCTTCCTTTGCTCCTTTTCATGTTGTCAGAAGAATCAGCTATGTGTCTAAGTTCATCGAGCACGAAGTCAGGAATGATGATGGGCCCCTCCACGAAACCAGTCTTGCATATATCTGCTATCCTTCCGTCTATTATGCTGCTTGTATCAAGGATCTTAGGTACACCCGACGAACTTCGAACCTCCTTTTCTGCTCTCTCGCCACTAGGGTTTGTATTGGCTTTCTCGGAAATGCGAAACCGCTTAGTTACGGCCAAAACGTCGTCTTTCTTGCTAAGAGCAGCCGACATCCCGATATACCCTAGCAACACAAGAGCGATAGATGGGAGAAAACTTCCCGCAAAAGGAATCCTGGCCAATGACGGGGCAATCAAATTAGCTATTATAAGTCCGACTATAAGTCCAAACACCGCTACCAAGATATCCTGGAAAGCCATTTTCACCATATGGTTTTCGAGCGACTTGACACCTTTCTTGACTAGAACAGCGATGGGCGGCCCTATTAAGTAAAACAGCGTCGCGAGCACACCTGCTATGATAAGTATCGCTCCACCTGATTCGTAAATAGTGAATTTCCTGCCAAGGAAATCACCCATGGGACCAAGTAAGTAGAAGGCCGAAACCCCGCCAACGACGGCCCCAAAGACTGCGAAATACCGTCCCGATTTCTCCAATTTTCAAGCACCCCCCTCTCAGATACTACTTTATGCAATTATTATATGCTAGGTAGGACCTGTAAACAAAGTATAAGGCGAAATAAGGGGTCGACAAAAAGCACCTATTCGGGATACACCAGGGAAGAGATGCAAGCTGCCCCTCCCCCGAAGCGGGTCACATCGGACGGGCCGATGCAATTGACCCAAAGCCCAGTTAATAGTACAATTGTGTGTGTACAGCTCAATGGGAGGTATAGGTATGTTCAGGGTTGGTGACCGGGTAGTATATCCTATGCACGGCGCCGGAACTATAGAAGGAATCGAACAAAAAGAGGTTCTAGGAAAAACTCATAGATATTACGTGTTGAGCCTTCCCATAAGCGATATGAAAGTCATGATCCCAGTAGACAACAGCGAAGAAGTTGGTCTAAGAGATGTGATTGACACCGCACAAGTTGACGAAGTTCTGAAGGTACTCAAAGAGGACTGCACTCCTATGTCCACAAACTGGAACAGGCGATATCGCAATAACCTCGAAAAAATCAGAAGTGGCGACATATTTGAAGTTGCCGGCGTCGTAAGAAACCTCACAGCCAGGGACAAGGAGAAAGGGCTGTCCAGCGGCGAACGCAAAATGCTGGATACTGCCAGGGAGATCCTGGTGTCTGAATTAATCCTCGCAACTGATTGGGATAGGGAAGAGACTATTCAAATCATCGATGAGATTCTTGCCTAAAAGGTCCTTTTCTTGACTCTTAGCTCTGGCTCAAGTAGAATTGCTTTGCGTACTCCTTATGAGGTGTGGGCGTGTGGCTCAGTGGGAGAGCGTTCGGTTCGCATCCGAAAGGCCGCGGGTTCGAATCCCGCCACGTCCACCAGGATATCTTTGTCTAGGTTTCTAGACCTTACAGAGGTGAAAACTGTGGAAAATACGCCAGCGCAAAACTTCCAGGAATCTGTAGACGAGTATCTGATTAGGCACAGAAGCATCATAGACGTGCTCAGCAAGATAAGTGAATCCAGCGGCCGTGTTAACCGGGCGGTGGCAAAGGCGGTTACCTCGTGTGGTTGCATCCAGATAAACGCCACTAAACAAACAATTCCATCGGAAATTGGCTCTCTTGCCTCAATTAGAGACATAATGAAAAACCATGTTGAAGGAAAACTATGCGAACAGTGCACTGAGGTCCTTGAAGATGAAATCGGTAGAACTTTATTTTACCTGGCGGCCTTATGCAATACCTTGGATCTTGATTTTGATGAAATCTTGAAGAAAGAGCAGGAGCGCATCACCTGTCTTGGGATATTCAACGTTTTGTAGGCGTGAAACACACACTTCTGAGCGCTTACTTGTTTTTGACTACCAAGGCGTTTCTAACTGCTTCTTCAATAGTTGAAACGCCGATTATATTTTGTGAGCCATTGTTTTCAGAAAAAGATCTGGGCACGATAACTTGGGAAAAACCAAGCCGCAGTGCTTCTTTGACTCTTTCCTCCATCCTAGGTATCATTCTCACTTCGCCTGTAAGTCCAATTTCGCCGCAACATGCAACATCATGCTTTACAGGAACATCGTGATAACTTGACACAATTGCTACGGCACAGGGCAGATCTATGCCCGGCTCGTTCACTCTTGCGCCCCCTGCAATTTTCAGAAATACGTCCATTCTATCCAGATCCAAAGACATCTTTTTTGCAATGACGGCGGTAATGAGCAGGAGTTTTTGGTAATCTACTTCGCCTGTGATTCTACTAGGAGAGCCGTACATACAAGGGGTCACTAACGCCTCGACCTCCATAAGAACTGGCTTTACTCCTTGCAGACAGGCTGCAACGCAGCATCCAGACCTATCTTCCAGACGCTCCGATAGGAAAAACTCGGACGGGTTTTTTATCTCAATAAGTCCCTGTTCACCCATTCGAAAAACTGCAACTTCGTCGGTAGCACCAAACCTGTTTTTTCTTGCTCTTATGATCCTGTAGAAATGACCTAGGTCACCTTCGAAGTAAAGCACCGTGTCCACCAAATGCTCCAAAAGTCTGGGACCTGCAATCTCTCCGGTCTTGACTGTGTGCCCTACAAGAATACAGGTAACATTGTCCGTCTTGGCATAATCATGAAACTTCGCCGCGCATGCTCGAATCTGAGCAGGACTACCGGGGAGTGATTCAACAGATGCATCCTGGCAGGTCTGAATTGAATCGATTACCAAAAAACTGGGCTTAAGCTGATAGCACAGTTCCAAAATACTGTCCACGTTTCTTTCAGAAGCGAAGAACAGGTCCTTGGAACTAACCCCTAACCTATCCGCCCTTATCTTCACTTGACCTACAGATTCTTCGCCTGACGCATATAGAACCGACCCAAAAGACCCTGCTACGTTATCTGCAACGTCTAAGAGCAGTGTAGATTTCCCTATCCCAGGCTCTCCTCCAATAAGGAGCAAAGAGCCAGGCACAAACCCACCACCTAATGCTCTATCCAGTTCAGTAAGTCCGCTAGAAAACCTTCGGACGCTTTCTGGCTCAACCTCTGCCAGAACATAAGGCAAGGCAGGTTTGGATGTAGCTCCTGAGGATTTCTTTTTGTCCTTTTCCTCTGTCTGCTCCTCGAGAGTATTCCACTCACCACATTCAGGACAACGTCCATACCATTGCGATGATTGAAAACCACACGCCGAGCACACATATTTGACAACAAAACGCGGCATAGAATCCTCTCCCTTTAATTGGATGATTTCTATGCCGCGCCCCGAATTTCCTCTATTCCTCTACTGCATCGGCTACGCCCGAGGCTACGCCGGTAAATGTTATGTTACCTTCATCGTCGACGTCCACCAATACCTTTTCAGCTCCTCTGAACCCACCTCTGAGGATGAGTTCAGACATGGGATCCTCAATCAACCGCTGAATGGCTCGCCTCAAAGGTCGTGCGCCATATTGAGGATCGGTACCCTCACGTATGAGTTTCTCTTTGGCCTTATCAGTGACTTCCAGCGATAGACCAGCGGAGTCTTCCAACCTCTTTCTAACGTCTTTGATCTGAAGGTCCACGATTTCTCTTAGATGTTCTTCAGTCAGCGACTGGAACACTATGATCTCGTCTACTCTGTTTAGAAACTCCGGCCTGAAAACACGTTTCAATGCATCTGTCACGCGTTCCTTCATGTCCTCGTGGGACAGCACCTGCGAACCCCGGTCGGCAGTAAAGCCTAGTCCGGCTTTGCCGGTGATATCTTCTGCACCTACGTTGGATGTCATGATTATCACTGTATTTCGGAAGTCCACAGTACGGCCTTGCGCTTCTGTAAGCCTACCATCTTCTAGGACCTGCAGCAGGACATTAAACACGTCGGGATGCGCCTTCTCGATTTCATCGAGCAAGATAACTGAATATGGCTTTCGCCGTACTGCCTCTGTAAGCTGACCGCCTTCTTCGTAACCAACGTATCCGGGAGGCGCGCCTACGAGCCTCGAGACAGTGTGGCGTTCCTGATACTCCGACATGTCTAGTCTCACAATGGCATCTTCATCGCCAAACATAACCTCTGCCAACGCTTTTGCCAATTCGGTCTTTCCTACACCTGTCGGGCCTAGGAAAATGAAAGAACCTATGGGCCTCTTTGGATCTTTCAATCCTGCTCGCGACCGCCTTACCGCCCTAGCTACCGCTTCAACAGCCTCGTTCTGGTTAATGACCCGCTTGTGGAGTTCATCCTCTAGATTCAGCAGCCTCTCCGATTCCGTGGCAGCGAGTTTCTTAACCGGTATGCCTGTCCATTCAGCAACAATAGACGCGATTTCGTCTTCTGTAACCGTCATCTTCTCCGGCACTTCTCTTATCTGCCATTCTTTCCGTTTCTCCTCGATAAGGGCCTTCAGTTGCTGCTCTTGATCTCTTAGATGAGCCGCTTTCTCAAATTCCTGAGCCGCAACTGCATCTTCCTTCTGCTGGACGATACTCTCCAACTTGGTTTCCATCTCCCTGAGCTCCGATGGCGCCTCAAAGGCTCTCATCTTGACCACGGCTCCGGCCTCGTCGATCAAGTCAATAGCTTTATCAGGAAGGAACCTACCAGATACGTACCTCGATGAAAGAACAGCAGCCGCTTCAAGAGCCTTATCGGTATACGTCACTCCATGATGGTCTTCGTACCTCTCCCTTAGCCCCTTCAGGATTTCTATAGTTTCTTCCACTGTCGGTTCAGAAACAAGTACTGGCTGGAATCTTCGCTCGAGCGCCGCATCTTTCTCAACGTACTTCCTGTATTCATCCAAAGTAGTAGCCCCTATGCATTGCAGTTCCCCTCTGGCCAGCATAGGCTTTAGGATGCTCGACGCGTCTATCGCGCCTTCTGCCGCGCCTGCTCCAATGATATTATGCATCTCGTCTATGAAAAGAATGATATCCCCTGAGCTCTTGATCTCCTCTAGTACCTTCTTAAGCCTTTCTTCGAACTCTCCCCTGTATTTTGTTCCGGCGACCATGGCGGCCAAGTCAAGGCCGACAACCCGTTTGCCCTTGAGCATCTCAGGCACGTTCCCGGCCTTTATCGCCTGTGCCAGACCCTCGACTATCGCCGTTTTGCCTACACCAGGCTCACCTATGAGAACAGGGTTGTTCTTGGTTCTCCTAGATAGTATCTCGATCACCCGCTGAATCTCCTTTTCACGACCAATTACCGGATCAAGTTTGCCTTGAGCCGCAAGTTCTGTAAGATCCCTGCCATAGGCATCGAGCGTCGGCGTACTTTTCCGCCCGGTTTGGGTTCTCTGTGGCGCCCTTGGCTCTTGAATCTGCCCACCTACACGCTTTACAATTTCTTCTCTTACCGTGTCGTAGTCAGCACCCAAGCCTGTGAGTACCTCATATGCAATGCCTCCTCCTTCTCGCAGAAGGGCAAGCAAGATGTGTTCTGTACCTATATATGAATGGCCCAGCGCCGCGGCTTCTTCGCCGAGCAGCGTCAAGACATTCTTTGCCGTTTCCGTTATAGCCTCAATAGAAGGTACGGGAGGCTTAGCCTCAGATAACGCCTCTATCTCGCTTCTTATCTCGTCAGGAGTGATTCCCATAGACTCGAGAATAGACAGCGCTACGCTCCCGCGCTCCTTCAACAATCCAAGCAATATGTGCTCCGTGTCCATAGCTTGCGCCCCACGACTTCTAGCCTCTTCTTGGGCCCAGTTAAGTACCCTCATGGCACGCTCTGTATATCTTTGTTTTCCATTCATGTCACATACCTCCCTCTAGAAATTAGTTAATCACCCTGTGACATTTTTCCTGAAATATGCTCGCGTATGAGATACGCTCTTCTTACGTCTCTTTCCCCGGGCGAAAACTCGGCGCTGAACACCTTTTGGACGAAATTCGGTCGAGACATTACCAATATCTCGTTTACGTCTTTTAAGGTTAGACCAGAGATCATTCCAAACTCAACCCCAAGCCTCAGATCCGACCAAAACTTTATTGCCTCTGCAGAACTAATGGATCTTGCATTGGAAAGAACGCCCAAAGCTCGGAAAACCCTATCTTCTACTTCAAGTCTGTGGTTTTTCAAAAGCGCATCCTGCACCCTTTTTTCCTCAGTTACAACCTGATTTGCCACCAGAACAAGGTTTTCTATTATCTCTTTTTCCGTATGGCCCAGAGTTATCTGATTTGAGATTTGGAAAACGTCTCCTTGACCCTCGGTTCCTTCTCCGTATAGACCCCTTACAACAAGACCTACTCTGTTCACAGCGTTAAGCACCCTTGAAACCTCGTTTGTGAGCGCGAGCGCTCTAAGGTGAACCATGACCGAAGCCCTAAGCCCTGTTCCTACGTTTGTCGGACACGCTGTAAGATAACCCAACCTCTCGTCATAGGCCAATTCCAAAAACTCGCTCAGAAGATCATCAATTCCGTTCGCAAGTATCCATGCCTCATCCAACTCCAGACCCGACTTTAGACACTGGAGTCGCAAATGGTCTTCTTCGTTAACCATGATCGATACGAGTTCGTCGTGTCTCAAAATCAGCCCCTTGCCATGACCGCTTTCGGCTTGCTGAGGACTTATTAGGTGTTTCTCTACAAGGACCTGACGATCCAGGGGCATTAGGTCGTCAAGAACCACCTTAAAGACTGGTCCGCCAAATCCTCGTTCACCGATCTTATCCGCGCAGTCAAATATTTTCCCCAATACCGCATCGGCATCTTTGTCGCCGAGAAGGTGAGGGAATGGAGTATCAGCTAGATTACGCGCCAATCGAACCCTAGACGATATGACTACATCGCTCGAACTGCCGCTTCCGTCCATCCACGGAGATGCCGATGCCTTTAGAATATCGTCAAGGGTATTAACTCTTTTTGCGCTCAATCATGCTCCCCCCTTATCTCGGCTTCAAGAGCCTTTATATGGTCTCTTAGTTCAGCAGCTTTTTCGTATTCTTCCGCTAATACCGCCTGAGCCAGTTTGTTCTTTAGTTCGTCTAGTTCCTTACGCAGCTGCACTCCTTCGTTTGTCGCCGCAGGAGTCTTGCCTATATGCCTATCGGAACCGTGAATCCTCTTTACAAGCGGCACCAAATTGCTCGCGAAAACGTCATAGCACTGCGAGCAGCCGAGACGACCAACTTGGGCAAAATCCCTGTAGCTCATACCGCACACCGGACACCTTGTCTCTTCCCTCGGATAAGTCTGAGACGGCAATGCCTCAGCTTGGGATCCAAGAAAAGCCGACAGAAGGTTGTTTATTGAAAAAGGGCTCTGGAAGAAATCTCCTAGAAAACCCGCGTCCCTTGCACACTCCTCGCACAGGTGCATGGTAGTTTTCTTTCCGTTTACTACGTGTTCTATGCGCACAGTCGCAGGTGCTTTGCCACATTTTTCGCACAACATTATGGTTCACTCCTCATCTTCGTGGACAGAGAAATACGCCGATAGCATAGCCTTAAATATCCTTGCTCGCAATAAATCTCTAAGCGGCAAATCAACTGCCAAGACCTCCCTAGACAGTGCAGCTTGCATTGTCTTAAAGGTCCTAACATCTATTATGCCGTCTTCAAGAAGCCTAGTGAGGTGAGAATAGGCCTCGTCCTGTGTAAGATAGCTGCCCACATCCCCGATTATCTCCGCTATGTCTCCTTCAGGTTCGATCTTTGCTATTCGTATGAAGCCTCCTCCGCCACGGCGGGATTCTACGACATAGCCCCTTTCAGGTTGAAACCGAGAGGTCAAGACATAGGTAATCTGCGACGGTACGCAGCTAAAATGCTCCGCCAACAGGGCCCGCTGGACCTCAATGACCCCTCCTGCTTCTTCGACAAGAGCAACAATATGTGCTTCGATTAGATCTGCAAGGCTTGCCACTTTTCATCACCTTCAGCTGAACATTATCGTAATCCATTCCAAGGCAATCAAGGTTGTCTGACTTTGACTTTCCTTGACCTTCCCATATATCATACACCTTTCCCGCAGAAACTCAAGGGAATTTGGGGATTTCATCGTACGGCACACAAGAACCTGTGCCCCAAAGAGATCAAAAGGGTGACAGCGTCTCGTGCAATCAGAGATTCTCAGTGATGTATTTTTCGGCAGACCATGCCGCTACAGCCCCGTCTCCTACCGCTGTAGAAACTTGTCTGAGGATCTTTTCTCGAACATCGCCTACCGCAAAGAGCCCTGGAGTTTCCGTAGACATATCTTCCCCAGCCTTTATGTAGCCATTGTCGGTTAGGGTTACAAGTCTGCTGACAGGAGCCGAGTTAGGAGTAGAGCCCACATAAAGGAAGACTCCGTCGACTTTGATTTCCTCGGACGTACCAGTCGTTACATCCCGGACTACAATGCTTTCAAGTCTGTCACTACCTGACATCGCATCAACAACGCTGTTTAGGCGCATATTTATCTTTGGGTTTCTTTCTATTCTACGAACACTTGCAAGCCCTGCTCGGAATTGATCTCTCCTATGGATAAGCACCACTTCTCGAGTGAATTTCGCCAAGAACTCTGCTTCTGTAAGTGCTGAGTCTCCACCGCCTACTACAGCTACAACCTTATCTCTAAAAAGCGGACCGTCGCACGTGGCACAGAAACTGACTCCCCTTCCGACGAACTTGTCTTCCCCTGGAACGTGAAGGCGCTTGGGAGTTGTACCAGCCGCCCAAATAACAGTCTTGGCCTGCAAGTTTCCATTTTCAGTTTCAATGGAAAACAGATTGCCCCCTGTTTCGACTGCCTTGATTTCCCCAAAACTGATCTCCGCTCCGAACACAGTGGCTTGTTCAATCATCAATCCCATCAATTCAATCCCTGATATGCCTTTGGGAAATCCCGGATAATTGTAGATCATATCCACAACACCCGCTTGCCCCCCACCACCCATTGGATCCAAAACTTGGACACTCAGTCCCGCGCGGGCAGTGTAAATAGCTGAGGTGATCCCCCCAGGTCCGCCGCCCCCTATTACAACATCGTATAGCATGTGTAATCCTCCTCCCGAGAAATCTCATGACAAATCCTGGCTTCGTGGATAAAGACTAATGTTTTCATCTCATGCTAGCATGGTAGACTCTAGGATCTCAACAGCATAGTAGAAAAGGAAAATGAACAACGGAGGACCCTAGTGAGTAGGACGAAAAACACAAAACAAAAGCCTCGACCAAAGACATCATGTCATATAGGTCAAGGCCTTCCCTAGCGTATCTTACGTTACTTGTTTTCCTTTTCTTTGAGGGCCTCTTCAATAATGCTCTGCGCTATGCTCGATGGCGCCTCTTCATAGTGATCAAACTCCATCGTAAAAAAGCCTCTTCCTTGCGTCATTGACCTTAGGTCTATAGCATACCTTTGCATCTCAGCCAAAGGCGCGAGTGCCTTTATAACCTGGATGTGTCCCCTGGATTCCATACCCAGGATTTTTCCCCGCTTCTTATTCAGATCGCCCATGATATCTCCCATGAATTGCTCAGGGACAGTAACCTCAACTCTCATTATGGGCTCGAGGATAATAGGTTGCGCTTCAGAACACCCTTTCTTGAATGCAAGAGAAGCCGCTATCTTAAAAGCCATTTCCGATGAATCAACTGGATGGAAAGAACCATCATACAAGATGGCTCTGATATTTACAGCGGGATATCCGGCAAGCACTCCCTCTGTGATCGCTTCTCTGAGCCCCTTTTCAACGGCGGGAATATACTGTCTGGGAACAGAGCCGCCAAAGATCTTGTCGACAAACTCAAACTCTTCATCGGGACTATGCTCAAACTCAATCCATACGTGCCCGTATTGCCCACGGCCACCGGATTGTTTTTTGTGCTTTCCTTCAGCCTTAGCCGAACCTTTTATGGTCTCTCTATAAGGTATCTTAGGCATAGTGAGATCGACGTCTACGCCAAACTTCTTTTTGAGTTTTGTCGTAGTCACGTCGACATGCACTTCTCCTAATCCTGATAGGATAGTCTCGCCGGTTTCTGGGTTTCTTTCCACGGTGATGGTAGGATCTTCCTCTGTAAGCCGGGTAAGACCAGCCGATATTTTGTCTTCGTCACCTTTTGTCTTTGGATGAACCGCAACAGAGTAGACGGGAGCGGGGAACGTAATGCCAGGCAGCACTATAGGTTTGTCTTCATCGCAAAGGGTATCTCCGGTCAAGGTCTCCTGCAACTTACCCACTGCGCCTATATCTCCTGCAACCACACATGGGACTGATTCCTGATGCTTACCCTTCATGGAGTAGAGCTGGCCGATCCTTTCAACTCGACCCCTGGTAGAATTTAAGCATGTGCTGTTAGAATCCAGCTTCCCTGAATAGACACGAAACACCGTGAGTTTGCCCACATACGGGTCGGCAGTTGTTTTGAATGCAAGGGCTGAGAAAGGTTCTGAATTCTTGGGATATCTAACCGCCTCCTCACCCGTGCTCGGAACAATTCCGGTTACCGGTCCAACGTCGGAAGGACTAGGAAGATAACTCACAAGTGCGTCCATAAGTGAGCTAACGCCGACTAAGTTCGAGGCGGCAACAGGAACAACCAAGAAAACTTTCCTCTTAAGGCTCGCAGCTCTTAAACCTCTCAGAACTTCCTCATCAGTCAGATCCCCTTCTTCGAGATACTTCTCCAAAAGGTCATCGTCACCGTCACACGCGGCTTCTTTCAACTGCTCCTTCATTTCTGCAACCGTGTCTTTCAAGTCCCCTGGGACTTCCTCTTCCTTCACCCGCCCGTCACTTGATGAAACTAGAGCAACTCCTCGTATCACGTCCACAACACCCTTTATCTTTGATTCCTTCCCGATGGGCAGATAAAGGGAAATAGGCCTAATGCCAAACGAATTACCTATTTCATCTACAACCTTCGTAAACTCGGTGTTCTCTCTATCAAGTTTGCTTACAGCAAATATAACTGGGATATTGTAATCGGAGGCGTACTGCCACACTAGTTCCGTACCGACCTCGACCCCTCCCGTGGCATCAATCAAGATTACAGCTCCGTCTGCAACCCTAAGAGCAGAACGAACCTCTCCAACAAAGTCGAAATATCCGGGCGTATCGAGGATATTGATCTTACTCCCTTTCCACTCCAAAGGTGCCAAAGCCGTAGATATCGTAGTCTTTCGCCGTATCTCCTCAGAATCAAAATCCAAGACCGACGTCCCATCATCCACCTTGCCAAACCTATCATTACCACCAGAAACAAACAACATGGCATCCCCGAGAGTAGTCTTACCTGAACCACTGTGAGAAATCAAAGCAACGTTTCGAATGTTTTCCGTAGAATACTCCATAAACGGCATCTCCTCCTAATTCCACGCTCACAAAAGACTCCTTGGGCATATTATCAATTATATGCCCTTCTGCGCAAGTGAAGCATGGGGGACGGCACTTTCTGCTTCTAGAGCTGTGGTGCAAGACGCGTAAGGAGTGATACCATAGTCTAGTGAACTCGGCTACGTCCAATTGACAAACCGAGAGTGACCAGACTTTGGTCACTCTCCTATGAGGAGAGATACATATGACTAGATACCGTTGCAGAGTCTGCGGATACATCTATGACCCCGCAAAAGGAGTTCTTCCAGACGCATCACCAAATACACCATTTGAAGCCCTAGATGATACTTGGAAATGCCCGATTTGCGGCGTGGGGAAAGATGAGTTTGAACCAATCGAAGATCCAGCACCCATAATCAAATACTATTCGAACCAGGAAATCACAGTGATCTGGCAGCCCGACCTTTGCAACCATAATGGTAACTGCTGGAAAAGCCTTGGCCAGGTGTTTGACCCTTCAAAACGGCCGTGGGTCGATATGGAAGGAGCAGATACGGAAAGCATAATCAGGGTCGTCAATGAGTGTCCAACAGGAGCCCTCACCTGGAAATCGCTGAATAATTGAAGCATGCGAAGCAGAAGGGACGGCACTTTTTGCTTCACTGA
>JAGPNE010000002.1 GCA_018052455.1 Candidatus Fermentithermobacillaceae bacterium
TCTCAATACAGGCTCAGATCCTAAACCTAATGATGGACCTGCAGGAGCAGCTGCAGATTGCCTATATGTTCATTACCCACGATCTATCCGTGTCGAAGCACATTTCAGACCAAGTTGCCGTTATGTATATCGGGCGCATAGTGGAAAAAGCGTCCAGTAATGAGCTGTTCGCAAATCCGTCTCACCCGTATACCAAAGCCCTTCTGGGTGCTATTCCCATACCGAGCCTGAAACATAGGCACAAGAAGAGACAGGTGTTAGGAGGTGAGGTTACGTCCCCAATCAATCCTGGGGAAGGTTGCAGGTTTCGTCCTCGATGTTTGCAGGCGTTACCAGAGTGTTTGGATGCAGAGCCAGAGTTGCGCGAGATCTCTAAAGGGCATTTTGTAGCATGCCATTTTTTCGGGCTGGAGCAACGATGAAATGCCAGAACAAAAGCGATAACAGATTCTGAAAGGGTGAAGCAAAAGTGAAGTCAAAATGGGTGAGATGTTTGGTAGTGGTTGCCTTGTCTTTGACTCTTTTCGCAGGCTGTGTTCAAGAAGAGGGAAAGTCAGAAGCCCGGGATTCAGTTATTGTAGTGCTGGAAAGCGATATTGACACATTAGACGCTCTGCAATCAGTTTCTGTAACCGATACATGTGTTGCATGCAATATCTTTGATAAGCTGATCACCTACGACAAAACAAAAGGAGCCTTTGTCCCTGTTCTGGCAGAGAACTGGTCGGTTAGCGACGACGGAAAAACATATACGTTCTACCTTAGAAAAGGGGTAAAGTTCCATAACGGAGACGAGTTGACTGCTAAGGATGTTGCATTCACATTCAACGAAGCAAAAGAGTGCCCCTACAGGGCAGACGTCGTCGGCCAGGTCAAGGAGGCACGCGTAGTGGATGACTATGCTGTCGAAGTAGAGCTAAACGATGTTTACGCTCCTTTTTTGGCCAGCATGGATGAATTCGGTTGCATCGTTAATGAAGCTGCCTATACGGAGCAAGGCGATGCGTACGGAGAGAATCCCATAGGGACTGGGCCTTACAAATTCGTGAAGCGGGAGTCGGGCCAGAAGATCATTCTCGAACGATTTGACGACTATTGGGGCGAATTGCCTCCAATCAAGACAGTCGAATTCCGGATCATTACGGATTTGAACACTGCCCTGATTGCTCTGGAAGCGGGAGAAGTTGACTTTCTGTACAACATCCCAAAAATCTCTCGGGAAGCAATAGACGAAAACCCTGATTTGGATCTCCACGAGTATAGCTCCACACGACTTACCTATATTCTGATGAACTGTGATACAGAACCGTTCGACAACGTGTTAATTAGACGTGCAATGAACTATGCAATAAACAAGCAAAGCGTTATCGAAGTAGCTGAAGAAGGTTTGGCGCAGGAGACGGCAGGTATATTCAGTCCTGAGATTTTCGGGTTCAGTGAAGTCAAGGGCTATAACTATGATCCAACGGAGGCTCAACAGTTACTCAAAGAAGCAGGATACGAGAGTGGTTTTGCGGTGACTCTAAAGACCATGGATGAAGGTGGATTTCGCAAGACTGCAGAGGTTATTCAGGACAATCTGAGGAGCATTGGTGTGACCGCCAAAATAGAGGTCGAAGAGAGAAACGCCTACATTCAAGACCTGGCTAAGGGTAATTACCAGATGGGTATTATTGCAGTATCCACCGCTCCCGATGTAGGTTGCTACTCAATTATCTTTAGAAGTGGAGAAGGAGGCAACTTCTCTAGATCCAGCAATCCCAGAGTGGATGAATTGTTTGAAGCAGGAGAGAGGACAATCGTAAGCGAGGACAGACTTGCGATATATGCGGAATTAGCCCAGATTCTGAGCGACGATGCAGTCGTAGTCCCACTTTACTACCCTACAGGGGTCTGTGCTTCAAAGGCCGGTCTCAAGGTGGACAATATTTGGAGTATTGGGGTAGTTGAGATAAAAGACATGTACTGGGAACAATAGCGGTCGACTGCAGAATCAAGAAAGAGCGTCTGCACTATGCTTTTGGACCTACGAGAGTCCAGAAGCACTATGCGAGGATTGCAATGAAACGAGTCTCAACTGGTGACAGGGACAGTTCCGATTTCATTTTTAGAGTCGTAGGTTGTGGCTTACAAATGTTCCTGCCACCAGTGTTCCTGCCACCAGTTTCTATAAACAACATCAAATCCTATCTACATCGATCCGTTGAACAAAGCCCGGGTGCGCATTTGTTGTGAATCACCTGCTGTTTGGGCGGTTCTTTTCAGTTTCTTCACTCTACTTTCTCAAACTGATCCTTTGTAGCGCCGCAAACTGGGCATGTCCAGTCATCTGGAAGTTCTTCAAAAGGAGTGCCTGGCGGAATACTGTGCTCAGGATCCCCTTTTGCTGGATCATACCTATACCCGCACACAGTGCATTCATATATATCTCCCATTTCGACCCTCCTTTCCTCTTTGATGTAAGTAGGCGCCGTAGGCGGTGTAGTCCCACGTTTCACTTGATGATAATAGGCATAGGTCATAGGTTTGCCCTCTCTCAAGACCTTTGCGTCAGTCACTTCTCCTATGAAAATAGTGTGAGTGTTGGCGTCAACTTCTTGAATGACTTTGGCTTCTATGTAGGCCAGAGAGTCATCGGCAGTGAGGTAAGGTATGCCATTTTCAGTAGTTTCGTACTTTACACCCTCAAACTTGTCTACGTCTCTGCCTGACTTGAACCCAAATTGCCCAATCAGGGAAATGGGCGTTTCTTCAGGCAGCACCGACACGGCAAAAAGCCTGCTTTTCTCTATAAGCCCATGGGTGAAATTCTGTTTGTTTATGCTCACAGCCAAGGTTGCAGGCTCGCTGGAAATCTGAAAAACTGTATTGGCCGCTTGGCCGTTTATGCGTCCGTCGGCCTTAGAGGTCACCACGTATACTCCATAAGTGATGTTGTGTAACGCTTTTAGATCCATGGTCAGCCCTCCGTTTCAAATAGATTGGTGCTTGAGTCTAGAGTTTGCCTACCGACTACCTGAAAAACACAATTCTGGGTTTGTCTATTGGCTACTTTTCGGTTTTCAAAGCCTCTGCCAACCTCTTGCCTACTTCTTTGAGATCTTCCAACTCTTTTTCATCGGGAACATATTGGATATTCACAAAGGGCTCAGGAACTTCCCAACCCATATCCTTGAGGATCCCCTCTGTCTCCCTGGCGCCTTGACCTCCCCAGCCGTAAGAGCCAAAGGCAAATCCTACGCGGTTTTTAGGACGAAGTCCTTTTACATACGTCAAAAATTCTGCAACCGATGGGAGCATTCCGTTATTGAGAGTAGGGCACCCTACGAGAACCAGTTTTGCATCGAGGATCTCGGGAACCACCTGGGATATGTGATTGGTTTGAAGGGACTTCATGGTAACCGGAATGCCGCTATCTTCTAGCCCTTCTCTCAGGGCAAGGGCCATTTTCTCCGTGGAACCCCACATAGTGTCGTACACGATAAGGGCTTTTCCATCTGTTTGATCGCTGGCCCACTTGCGATAGTTTTTCAATATTACGGGTAGGTCCGACCGCCAGATAAGGCCGTGGCTGGGCGCGATAATGTCAACGGGGAGGTTTTCGACTACATCAAGAGCTTTTAGCACCTGATCGCCATAGGGAAATACTATGTTGGCGTAATATGAAGCTGCGTTTTCCAGCACTACATCTAGACCCAGTTCATCTACAAACCTTTCTGTGCTGGCTATGTGCTGCCCGAAAGCGTCATTTGAAAAGAGCAGTTTTTCTTCAGGCACGTACGTCACCATGTTATCAGGCCAGTGGACCATGGGAGTTTCTACGAAAGTTAGAGTTCTTGAACCTATATCTATTTGGTCGCCTGACTTAACCAGCACGTATTCCCAGTCTTTCTTGTAGTGTCGCTCCAGACCCCGTTTGGCCTTGGCGTTGGTTATGATCTTGGCATTAGGAGCTATTTCCATAACCTTGGGGACGCTTCCCGAATGGTCCATTTCTACGTGATTAACCAAAACGTAGTCGATCTTTTCAGGGTCTATGACAGACGCAATTCTCGCCAACATTTCGTCAGCTAAATAGTGCTTCACAGTGTCTACCAAGACTACCTTCTCATCTACTATAAGGTACGAGTTATATGTAGAACCTCGCGGTGTAACGTACCCGTGAAAGTACCTCAAATCCCAATCAATTCCCCCAACCCAATAAATGCCTGGCTTAACTTGTATTGCTTGCATTGAGATCTCCCTCCTTAACCAGAATTGAAAACTAGAAGTTACTGAGTAAATATGATGCTAATCACTAAGACTAATGATGCGAAGAACATATCTTGATCCGGACTGCTTAGCCTATGCATGCATCGAGCATCCTAAACTCAAGCCGCCAATAACCATTCTAAGGTACATCTGCTCTTTTTTCAAACTGGCAGAAGCAAGGGGGAAGCAAGGGGGACGGCACTTTTTGCTTCGCATGTTCAAAGAAAACTGCAATGTGAAGCAAAAAGTGCCGTCCCCCCTGCTTTGGAAATTGAGCTTTGCAATCTGTCCCTTGTTAGTTCCTTGCCTCAGGATAAATGCGTGTTTGTGAGTTACTCTCCTCTTGTCGACGACATTTGGTTGACACCGGAAACTAGCTGTGTTATAAAACGCGTAATCGAATAGTGCAAAACACAAACCGTTGAACAAGACTAGTAAGAATGAGCACCTGCATTCAGAGAGCCACTAGATGATGAGAATGCGGCTGCAGGTTCACTCTGAATGGACTTGTGAGGGAGGCCCGAAATCCTAACAAAGTAGGCGCCTACGGAGTTCCTGTCCGTTACCATAAGGATACATATGACAGTATGTACAATGAGCGGGCGTTAAGTACGTCAATTGGGGTGGCACCGCAGAAGCGAGAGCTTTTGTCCCTATAGAGGGGACAAAAGCTCTTTTTTTTCTGTAACGTCACTTCTTTACAGTCCTTAGAAAGAGATGCGGTCTGACTGGTCCTGCGAGTATGAGTGACTATGACAAAACGAGGTGGTTTTTGGTGGAAACTATGAGTTATGCCCAGATTGAGGAATTGAGCAGCAGGTATAAGGTGGTACCCGTAAGCAGAGAGATATATGCAGATGTGGTGACGCCGATCGGGCTTCTCTCCAAGATTTCCCGAATTAGCAATCGTTACTACCTTTTAGAGAGCGTGGAGGGCGGAGAAAAATGGGGAAGGTATTCGTTTTTAGGTTTTGATCCCATCGTACACATTTCATGTAGACGCAATGAAATTACTGTAGAAGAAGAGGGCACACCGCGAACATTTCATTGCGATCATCCATATGCTTTTTTGAGACGTTTTCGCTCGGACTATAGCGGACCTAGACTTGCTAGTCTACCTCCTTTTACTGGGGGATTGGTCGGCTATTTTTCTTACAACATGATCGAGTACACAGAGCCTTCGCTCGATCTTAGACCTAGTGAGTTCGATGATTTTGCTCTTATGCTATTTGATAAGGCGATCGTATACGACCATATGCGTCAAAAGATAAGCGTGATTGCAAATATCCGTACACACGATCTGCAAGGAAATTACCGCAAAGCCATGGATGATATGGACGACATCGTTTCTACTATTACCAGGTACGCTCCCTTACCAGAGCCAAATGCAGGGCGTGTTTTGTCGTTTGGCTGCAATGTCTCTGAAGAGGAATACAAAGCGATGATTCTTGAAACCAAAAAGCGCATAGAAAGCGGAGGCATATTTCAAGCAGTCATCTCAAGACGATTTGAAGCCGAATACCATAACAGTCTTATTAACGCCTACCGAGTTCTGAGGACAACCAACCCTTCTCCGTACATGGTCTATCTGCAAGATAAGGACGTTCAAATAATGAGCACTTCTCCAGAAACGCTGGTTAGGCTCAAAGATGGTGTGCTTACAACTTTTCCTATCGCAGGTTCCAGACCTAGGGGTGAAAATCTAGAAGAGGACGGACTTCTAGAAAAAGAAATGCTCGAAGACGAAAAAGAATTATCAGAACACAACATGCTTGTTGACTTGGCAAGAAACGATTTGGCAAAAGTCTGCAAATGTTCAACTGTAGAGGTCAAAAATTACAAGCACGTACAGCGCTATTCCAAGGTAATGCACATTGCTTCCGAAGTGCAAGGGCAAATTGAAGATGGTAAAGACGCTTTCGACGTGCTGCAGGCAGTTATTCCCGCAGGTACTGTATCGGGAGCCCCCAAGGTAAAGGCGTGTCAGATCATAGAAGAAATCGAAAGAGACCCTAGAGGGATTTACGGTGGAGCAATCGGGTACATAGATTTCACCGGCAACATGGATATGTCTATAGGGATAAGAATGGCAGTCAGAAAAGACGGCAAAGTGTATGTTCAGTCGGGATCGGGGATCGTTGCAGATAGCATCCCTGAAAATGAGTGTGAAGAGTCAAAAAAGAAGGCTGAGGCAGTTTTAGAAGCTATTGTTTTAGGAGAAGAGGTGGGCTTTTAGTGATTTTACTGATCTATGACTGTGATAGTTTTGCTTACAATTTGCTGCACCTTATTGGTGACACGCAGGATGTAAGTTTGAAACGTAGCGACGAGACTAGCCTTGAGGAAGTTATGGAGATGTCTCCCTCGCACATTATCATTTCGGCCGGCTTTGACCATCTAAGGAATAAAACATGTAAGGAAATCGTCCGTCACATGAGAGGGCACGCCGTCATACTTGGCGTGTGTTCGGGCCATCAGGCAATATGTGAAGTATTTGGAGCTTCGATCATTTCCGCTGAGCAGCCTATGTATGGTAAGCAAAGTAGCATCCATATAGCAAACGGAAGCCCTATTTTCAAACGGTTGCCCCCAATAATTCAAGTTGGCAGATACCATTCGTCTGTAGTTGAAAAACTGTCGTTGCCCGATGAGATCCTAGTTATTGCAGAAAGCGATCGTGGAGAAGTAATGGGGGTTAAACACAGGTATCACGAAATATACGGTCTTCAGTTTAACCCCGAATCCATACTTACGCCGCAGGGCGACGCAATCATGAGAAATTTCCTATCTATAGGTGGTGAAAACAGATGATAAAAGAGGGGATAAGGCGACTTTTGAATGGGGAAGACCTTTCTTTCGAAATGACTAGATTGGTCATGGACCAGATAATGAGCGGTAATGCAACAAACGCACAGATATCGGCGTTTATAACGGCTATGCGCATGAGAGGCGAAACTATAGATGAAATTACTGCTTGCGCTGTGATAATGAGAAGACATGGTGCAAAACTCAAGCATGACAATGATGTTTTAGACATTGTAGGAACTGGAGGAGACGAGGCCCACACGTTCAACATATCTACTGCCTCTGCCTTAGTAGTGTCTGCAGCGGGCGTACCAGTTGCGAAGCACGGCAATAGGAGCGTTTCAAGCAAGTGCGGCAGCGCCGACGTGTTAGAAGCGCTGGGCGTGAAAATAGATGTACCTGTATGTTTGAGCGAAAAAATCCTGGCGGAAATTGGCCTGTGTTTCATGTTTGCTCCCAACTATAATTCCTCAATGAAATATGCGGCGCCTGTTAGAAAAGAAATCGGGGTGCGTACGATCTTCAACATTCTCGGACCCCTCGCTAGCCCTGCGAACGCTGAATACTTGTTATTGGGCGTTTACGATGAAAATCTTGTAGAGCCTCTGGCTGGCGTTCTTTCAAACCTTGGTGTGAAGAAAGCTATGGTAGTTCATGGGCACGATGGTTTGGATGAAATATCCCTAACAGCTCCGTCTACAGTCTGTGAAGTAAACGATGGTCGCCTAAACAGTTTCTTTTTGGATCCGCGCCAGTTTGGTCTTGAACTGTGTCAGCCTTCTGACCTAAAAGGTGGGGGTCCCGAGGAAAATGCAGACATTGTGAGACGCATTCTAGCGGGCGAGAAGGGACCACAGAGAGATATTGTGCTGCTTAATTCGGCGGCGTGTATTTACATGTTTTACCACAATATGACACTGAGAGAGAGTCTGACACTAGCGGCGGAAGTCATAGATAGCGGCAGGGCGCTTCGGCAGCTGCAAGAGTTCGTTCGATTATCAAATGACGTGGAAAACTGATCTTACGCTTGGATCCGTTGGCAGGATCCACGACCGATCACATAGGCAAGATTGCACGAGGAAGAAGGTGGGCACTGTGATTCTAGCGGATTTGGCGAAGGCTTCTAGGACTCGGGTAGAATCGGCAAAGGACAGAGTTACGCTAAGCGAGCTAAGGGACCATGTGCTATGCCACGGCAAACCGAGAAAGTTCAATCGTAGAGAGGATTTTGCTTTTGAGAACAGTCTCAAAGACCAAGAAATATCTTTCGTATGCGAAGTAAAAAAGGCATCTCCGTCTAAGGGAGTTATAGCGCCGGAGTTTCCTTACCTACAGATTGCGTTGGAATACGAAGATGTCGGTGCACAGGGGATTTCCGTTGTGACTGAGCCTGAGTTTTTCAAAGGAAGCGACGCTTATCTCAGAGAGATTAGCGAAGCAGTTGATATTCCTGTGTTACGGAAAGATTTTGTTGTAGACGAGTATCAGATCTACGAGGCCAAGGTCTTAGGAGCAGATTGCGTGCTTCTTATATGTGCTCTTTTGGATGCAAAAGTAATAAAAAGATTTATAGGTATATGTGATGACTTGGGTCTATCTGCTTTGGTTGAGGCTCATAACGAAGATGAAATTTTTGCTGCGATGACTGCGGGAGCAAGAATGATAGGGGTCAATAATCGGGATCTCAACACATTTGAAGTGGATTTTAAGGCCTGCATTAGTTTGCGACCATTGGTTCCTGAGCACATTATATACGTTGCAGAAAGTGGAATCCAAACACGTGACCATGTGTTGGCACTTGAACAGGCTAGAGTGGATGCCGTTTTGATTGGGGAAGCCCTGATGAAAAGTTCTGACAAGAAAAGGATGTTGTCCTATCTCAAGGGTGATATCAGTGACCAGGATTAAGATATGCGGATTGACTCGAGAAGAAGAAATAGAAGCGGTGAATGAAGCTCTTCCAGATTACATAGGTTTTGTCTTCGCCAGCACTAGTAGGCGAAGGCTGAGTTTTACTTGTGCTCATCGTCTTAGATCTTATCTTAACCCGTCTATTATGACGGTAGGCGTATTCGTAGACGAAGACATCGACAATGTGGTAGGAGCATGTGAGTGTGGGATCGTAGATGTGGTTCAACTTCATGGGACAGAAGATGACATGTACATCAAAGCCCTAAAGGCGGGAATTTCTAACGAAATCATCAAGGCAATTAGAGTCAGAGATCACCGCGATGTAGAAGCAGCAAAGTTATTACCCAGCGATTACCTGTTATTTGATACTTATCATCAGGGCACATGGGGTGGCACAGGGATGAGTTTCGACTGGTCTTTGATCGCAGGAGTGGAGAGACCTTTTTTTCTGGCAGGTGGCATAAATGAGGACAATATAGATAAAGCAATTGAGCAATGCAGGCCATACTGCGTAGATGTAAGCAGCAGCGTGGAGACAAACGGGTATAAAGATCCCACCAAAATAAAGAGCATTGTAAGAGCAGTAAGAAAGTTAGACAAAGGGCAAACAGGACAGGAGGAACCCTGTTTCACAAAATGCTAATCAGCTGGGCTTTTGTGGAGCAGGTGAGGAGGTAAAGCATGGGTTTAGTCTACAAGCAGAAGCTGATGTCTTGCGAGGAACTAAAAGACGCATATCCTGTGACGTCAAAATGTCGTGAGACGAAGGCCGCAAGAGATAGGCAAATAGAACAGGTGCTGACAGGAGAATCCGACAAGTTTCTGGTTATTATCGGCCCTTGTTCGGCTGATAGAGAGGATGCCGTACGCGATTACGCAACTCGAGTGGCACGAGTTCAAGAAAAGGTAGCAGACCGACTGATCTTGGTTCCGAGGATCTTTACGAGCAAACCCAGGACTACTGGCAAAGGGTATAAGGGAATTGTTCACGGCCCAGATCCCCATGGCCCCTCCGATCTGCAGGCAGGGTTGGTAGCCGCAAGGAGGCTCCACCTGCAGGTGCTAACGGAAACTGGGATGACAGGTGCTGATGAGCTTTTGTATATCGACGGTTGGCCGTATATAGAAGACCTTGTCTCGTACGCAGTCGTAGGCGCTAGGTCAGTCGAGAATCAGCAGTACAGGCTTACTATCAGCGGATTGGAGTGCACTGTGGGATTTAAGAACCCTACAAGCGGCAACCTCTCGGTTATGCTCGATTCCTGTGTTGCTGCACAATCAGGGCATGGATTTCTCTATCAGGGCTACGAGGTGCTTAGTGCGGGTAACCCGCTTGCCCACTGTGTTTTGCGGGGCGGGGTGAACGGGTACGGTCAGTTTATGCCGAACTACCACTACGAGGATCTGATGCGAGTTTTGGAAATGTACGAGCAGCGGAGTCTGTCAAATCCTGCTGTCATCGTAGATGTTAACCATGCAAATTCGGGCAAAATTTACTCTGAACAGCCAAGAATTGCAAAAGAGGTGCTGTACAGTCGTTTGATCAGTCGCGACGTTAGACAACTGGTCAAAGGGCTCATGATAGAAAGTTACATTGAGTCAGGTAACCAGGATGTGCATGGGGGTGTTTATGGGAAATCAATTACAGATCCCTGCTTGGGCTGGAAAGAATCTGAACACCTAATTTACGCAATTGCAGAATACATCTAGAGGATTGGCAGAGGTTGGGAGAACCTATTTGGAAGAAAGGTTGGTTGAGAGTATGGCGAAAGGTAGATTTGGGATTTACGGTGGGCAATATGTGCCCGAAACGTTGATGAACGCACTTTTGGAGTTGGAAGAGGCTTACGCCTATTTCAGCAAAGATGCTGACTTTGTAAGTGAATTGGACGACCTGCTTGCGAACTACGCCGGAAGGCCCTCTCTTTTGTATTATGCGGATAAGATGACCAAAGATCTAGGCGGAGCCAAAGTATACCTAAAGCGCGAAGATCTTAATCATACAGGTTCTCATAAGATAAACAACGTATTGGGCCAGATGCTTTTGGCCAAACGTATGGGCAAAACACGGGTGATTGCCGAAACTGGAGCCGGTCAGCATGGAGTAGCAGTAGCTACTGTTGCAGCTCTTATGGATATGAAATGCGAGATATTTATGGGCGAAGAAGATACGAAACGGCAATCCCTTAATGTATACCGGATGAATCTGTTAGGTGCAAAGGTAGACGTGGTTTCTAGCGGAACCCGAACCTTAAAAGATGCAGTAAACGAAGCCATGCGCGAATGGAGCAGGCGAGTTCACGATACTCACTATGTTCTTGGCTCGGTAATGGGTCCCCATCCGTTTCCAACCATCGTTAGAGATTTTCAAAGCGTGATAGGGCGTGAAGTCAGACGGGAGATGCTTGAAAGAGAAGGCAAGCTTCCCGATGTTCTGCTGGCGTGCGTTGGAGGTGGCAGCAATTCAATGGGGCTGTTCCATGAGTTTCTGAATGACGAAAGCGTCCGCCTTATAGGGTGTGAAGGTGCCGGTCACGGAACTCATACCGGAAAGACTGCCGCGACCATGGCAGTTGGTAAAGTAGGAATCTTTCACGGTATGAAATCCTATTTTTGCCAGGACAAACATGGTCAAATAGCCCCGGTCTACTCAATTTCAGCCGGACTTGATTACCCCGGAATTGGTCCTGAGCACGCTTTCTTGGCCGATATCGGTAGGGCACAGTACGTTTCGGTAACTGATGACGAAGCGGTAGACGGTTTTGAGTATCTGGCGAGAACTGAAGGGATTATTCCAGCAATTGAAAGCGCACATGCAGTCGCGTATGCGCGAGAGATTGTCCCTGAGATGAGCCGCGATGAAATAGCGGTCATATGTCTTTCGGGCAGGGGCGATAAGGATGTTGCGGCTATTGCCAGATACAGGGGGGTGCAAATCTATGAGTGACTTGCGTAAAGTGTTTGCCAAAGGGAGAGCGTTTATCCCGTTCATAATGGCAGGAGATCCTTCAATAGAGGTGACTCAGAAACTGGTGTTGGCTATGGAGAAAGCAGGTGCCGATTTGATTGAGATAGGCATACCGTTTTCTGATCCCATTGGGGAAGGACCTGCAATTCAAGAAGCTAGCATTCGAGCGTTGTCGGGCGGTGTTAACGTGGACAAGATTTTGAGCGCTATGGAATCGATAAAAGAGAGTCATGACCTTCCGATCGCATTCATGGTATATGCGAACACGGTTTTTGCCTACGGCAGCTATGAATTCATGCGAAGATGCAGGGAAGCAGGTGTGCAGGCGCTGATCGTACCTGATCTACCGTATGAGGAAAAAGGAGAGCTGCTCCCATATTGCTCGGCGCATGGAATTACGTTGATCTCGATGGTGGCGCCAACATCCAGAGATCGAATGAATCTTATCGCCAAAGAAGCGGAGGGTTTTCTATACTGTGTATCGTCTATGGGAGTGACAGGTGTGCGTGAGAGGATTGGGGACGAAGCGCGGGAGATGGTGAGAGACGTTAGAACAGTTACCGACATTCCGGTTGCAGTGGGGTTTGGTATTTCCAAGCCGGACCAGGCCAGGGAGATTGCTAGTTTTGCTGACGGGGTAATTGTAGGAAGCGCAATAGTCGAAATTATGGGAACGTACGGTGAGGGGTGTGTCCCTTATGTGTTAGAGTATGTGCACGTAATGAAGGATGCAATTGCTTATATATAATAGACAAATAGCGCCCGCTTTGTAGATCTGTAAGCAGCGGGCGCCACTTGTTTTGCTTGGGATTTCAATCTGCTCAGTAGGGATTTTCCACATGCAGTGCGAGCCACTCTAAGGCAAATAGGTAGCCGTAGACCCCTAACCCGCATATTTGCCCAACAACTGCCGGTGCAGTCACTGATGTGTGTCGGAACTGTTCTCTTGCGTATATATTGGATAAATGCACTTCTACAACGGGAATTCTTAGCGATTCAAGGGCGTCTCTTATGGCGTAACTATAATGGGTAAAAGCCGCTGGATTGATAATAAGTCCGTCATATTCTGTTCGTGCTTCTTGTATGACATCAACTAGTTCTCCTTCATGGTTTGATTGAAACGTCTCTACGCTTACACCCAATCGCTCACCTTTTTCCTTTAGCATCGCGTTCACTTCAGAAATGCCCAGGTTTCCATAAATATCTGGTTGCCTATCTCCTAGAAGATTGAGGTTGGGGCCGTGAATTGTAAGGATCTTTTTCATCTGTTAACACCTCTCCTTGCAATAGTTAACACTTCTTGGTTGTCGAGAGCTCTTCTTACAAGTTCCCAGTCAAAATTGTCTATTATCCTAGCCCTGCCTAGCCCTTCACACAGCACGAACCTTGCGTTCCCTTGGGCAGATTTTTTGTCTAGTTGGAGAAATGGGCTGAGTTTGGAAAAACTAAGGTCAGTCCGAGTAGGCAATCCAAGGGTTTTCAACAGTTCGATGGTTCTATTCATCTCTTCAGATTCCATAAGCCCCATGTTCACTGAAATAGACATCGCCAAGACCATTCCGATACTTACTGCCTCCCCATGACGAAGGGCTCCATAGCCTGATGCTGCCTCAATTGCATGACCAAGGGTATGGCCGAAGTTTAGAATCATGCGCGGCCCTTTTTCTAAGGGATCTTCTTGGACTACCTTAGCCTTTAGTTCGCAACTTCGTTTCACGAGGTACTCGAGGGTTTCTACCTCTCTTTCCAAGATCTGGCGAGATTTATTCTCCATGAAAAGGAGAAACTCTCGGTCCATTGCTACACCATATTTGACCACCTCTGCGAGCCCTTCGACGTAGTCGCGCTCGGGCAGAGTGGCTAAAGCGCTTATGTCGGAAATTACTAATTCAGGGTTATAGAAACTTCCTATGAGGTTTTTCGTCTTATGATGATTAACTGCGACTTTGCCGCCTATACTCGAGTCTACCTGGGCTAAAAGTGTGGTAGGGATTTGAACTAACGGGACTCCTCTCATATAGGTTGAAGCCACAAATCCCGCCAGGTCACCGATTACGCCGCCCCCTAGTGCTAATACGGGGGTATTGCGCGTTGCGTTTTTTGCTGCCAGGTTATCATATACGTACGATGCAGTTTTCAGGCTTTTGGCGTGTTCGCCGTCAGGCACTATTACGATCGCCGGTTCAAGCCCTAAATGCGACATACTCTCAATCAATTTGCCCGCATACAGTTGATTAATGAGGGGGTTCGTAACTACAACTGGTTTTTGAGAGTATCCTGAACGTTCAAAAATCGAGAGCAGAGTAGTGCCAGATTGTTCAAGAAGGTTCTGCCCGATGAGTACGCAGTAATCATCGCCCAAATGTGTATCAATGGGCACGCAATGAAGGTTTGGAATCTTGGCTGATTTGGCACAATCTATGTTCTTGCAGTCGGACACATATGACAAAACAAGGGCGCAGCTTTCATCTGCGGTGAGATTTGTTGTATCAAGCACGAAGTCGCAAGATTTCAGCGCAGGCAATCTTTGATTCAGCAGATTTTCTACGCGCTCCATAATTCCTGTTTCGTCGCTGCAAGTCAGCAAAGGTCGAGACCGGTCGTTTTTTGTGCGGTGCATTATCTCGCTAGGGGCTGCTGTGAGGCCTATAAGTACACCGGACTCTTTTGCGGCAGCCACATTTTCGGGGTCCATGAGAGATCCACCGCCCAACGCGATGACCGTGTTCTGCAGCGCAAATACTTTTCCTAGTATTACCTTCTCTATTGACCGGAAACCGGTCTCACCTTGTTCGTCAAAAATCGCAGATATAGGTTTTCCAACCTCAGTTTCTATCAAAGTATCGGTATCTACAAACGGCATGCTCAAAGCACTGGCAACCATCCTGCCGGTAGAAGTTTTTCCACACGCCATAGGCCCACAGAATAGAATACTAGTTCCCATTTTGTTCCACCTATCATCTCATAGTCAAGGGTAGATTTTCCAAATCGTTCTTCAGGGCGATCTTGATTCTCTCAACGGTATCGCTACCGTATCTTTCCATAAGGGCTGAAGATAGCTCTATAGCTACCATGGCTTCAGCAACTGTACCGCACGCAGGTACAGCGCACACGTCGGATCTCTCAAAATGTGCCATCGACGGTTTTTTTGTTTCGAGGTCGACTGATTCAAGAGACGTTCTCGTGGTAGAGATCGGCTTCATAACTGCCTGAATGACCAGGGGTTGACCGTTCGTGACACCGCCTTCAATGCCTCCTGCGTTGTTGCTCCTGCGTGCTAATTTGTTACTTTGCGCGTCTAAGACTATTTCATCATGAACCTCGGTTCCTCTCAGCTCAGAGCATTTGAAACCCAGGCCGATTTCAACTCCCTTTACTCCCGGAATGCTCATAACCGCTCCTGCCAACCTAGTGTCAAGTCGTCGGTCCCACTGGACGTAAGTTCCTAATCCAGGTGGCAGACCGCTTGATAACACTTGGAAGATGCCGCCTATCGTATCTCCTAACTGTGCGCATTCGTCTATGACAGCAACCATTTTTTGTGACGCATTTGGGTCAGCGCACCTCACCGGTGAA
This sequence comes from Candidatus Fermentithermobacillaceae bacterium, assembly GCA_018052455.1. Classification (GTDB taxonomy): domain Bacteria; phylum Bacillota; class Sulfobacillia; order Fermentithermobacillales; family Fermentithermobacillaceae; genus UBA3907. The sequence goes on from JAGPNE010000002.1 coordinate 15,512, forward strand.
GAAAGGGATAGTTGTTCAATTAACCTGATGTCCGGGGGTATATTTTGAGCCCGGACCGTTCCTATTTGTATCACATGGCTGGTCACAAGTATGTGAAATTCTTCCAAAAATCTTTTGGCTACCGCTCCGCAGGCGACTCTGGCTGCCGTTTCTCTAGCGCTGGCTCTCTCAAGCACGTTTCTGAGGTCTTGGAAGTGATCATATTTAATTGCTCCCGCCAAATCTGCGTGTCCTGGCCTGGGTCTGGTTACCCTGGTTTCTTTGGGCATAGGTGCGGAGGAAATATCCATTATAGAAGCCCAGTTTTCCCAATCCCGATTCGGAATAAGCATGCATATAGGACTGCCTATGGTTTTGCCTGCCCTTACGCCTGATAGTATCTGAACGGCATCTTTCTCTATATCCATCCGAGGACCGCGACCGTAACCCATCTGTCTTCTAGATAGATGATGGTTGATGTATTCTTCTTCAATGGAAAGGCCCGCTGGCACTCCATCAATTATGGCTGTTAAGCATTTCCCGTGTGATTCTCCTGAAGTCAAAAAACGAAGCATTCTCTCAGCTCCTCTCTACGCGCTTCGATTCTACAAGTCCCTTCTTTCCTCTGAGGGGTAAAGTGACACTGCCTTTTTCATAGCTTCGACAGGCGCCTTTTGCCCAGTCCATAGTTCAAAAGACTCTGCCCCCTGCCAAACCAGAATGGAGCGGCCGTCTATGGTTGGGAACCCCTTGCATGATGCTTCTAGTATAAGAGGTGTTCCTTTAGGGGTATAGGTCAAATCGCATACTAAAGGTCTTCCTTTGCAATTGATGAGTTCAGGGAAGGGGTTAGTCCGTTCGACAAGCCCCAAAGGAGTAGCATTTATGAAGATATCGAAGTCGAGAGAATTTGCAATTGAGTGTAGTTCGCATAGCTTACCCGGTGTTAATTCAGGGCAGTTTTCTACCGGTTCCGTTTTGTCGTGGCCGGATTTTTTAGGATCGGGTGTAGATATAGCTTGTTTCATAATGCGACACAGATCAAAAGCTTTTGAGAAAGTTCTGTTTACTACCACTATTTGACTACAACCCGCCTTGGCCATGGCGTATATCGCAGCTCTAGCTGCTCCTCCTGCTCCTGCTACGACAGCTGTTTTGCTTTTGAGAGACATTCCTACATCGTGTTTTATAGCATCTAGGATGCCTTGTATATCTGTGTTGTAGCCTATTAAGCGCCCTTCATAGTTTATCACCGTATTTATTGCATTTGACGCATGCGCTTCAGGTGATAGTTCATCGACAATCTCCGCAGCGCGTACCTTATGCGGAATTGTAATATTGACGCCTAACAAACCCAGAGCACGTATTCCCACCATAGCTTTTTCAAGTTCATCGGGGCACACGTCAAAGGGCAAGTAACAGATATCAAGGCCACAGTAGTGAAAGGCGGCGTTCTGCATTTTAGGCGATAAGCTATGAGATACTGGATGCCCTATGAGCCCAGTCACCTTGGTTGTGCCACTGATCTTATATGGGTATGCATTTGGTAATTCGCACGTTTCCTTGGTAATGTTATACAGATTCTGTTCCACTTGAGAGGTTTCTTCATCTGAATTGACCATGTCACGCTTGCTCCTTGCGCAATTTGCCGAGATTACAAAACGTAATGACTGCGTACCGTTACCATTTCACGGATCTATTACTGTTTCACCTGTTCTATAAGGTCCCAAAATTCTGGAAAAGATATGTCTACGCAGCTTGGGTTATTTGTCATCGTAGTTCCCGATGCTAAACTGCCTGCTACCGCCATAGCCATAGCAATCCTATGATCGCCGTAAGTTTCAACTTCTGCGCCACATAGAGGGGTAGGTCCTTCGATAACAAGTCCGCTAGATGTTTCTTGGATGTTTGCACCCATCTTTTTGAGCTCTTTGGTAATGGCACTCAAACGGTCTGATTCTTTTACTCTTAACTCCTGGGCACCTGATATTCGGGTAACACCCTTCGCCTGAGTACATACTACGGCAAGGACTGGAATCTCATCAATGAGATTAGGTATTTGTTCCGGTCGTACTTCGATTGCAGTCAAGTCTGAACTTTTGACCCTGATGGATGCAACTGGCTCGAAGCCGTATTGTTTATTATCTGTCAGAGTTATGTTGGCTCCCATATGCTGCAGCGCTTCCACAAAACCTATTCTAGTGGGATTGATACCTACGCTGGCTATTGTTAGATCCGATTCTGGTAGCGCTGCAGCAAGAGCCAAGAAATACGCGGCTGATGATATGTCGCCGGGCACAGGGACCCTTGTCCCACGAATACGTGTTTTGCCCGTTATAGTCGTCTGCATGCCCTCAGTCGAAATTTCTGCTCCAAACCATTTCAACAGCCGTTCCGTATGGTCCCTCGAACGATAGGGCTCTTCTACAGTCGTACATCCGGTTGCGTTGAGACCGGCGAGCAGAATCGCCGATTTCACTTGTGCGCTAGCGATTTTCAGTTGGTAGTAGATTCCGTGGGTGTTTCCTCCTTTGATCATTAAAGGTGCGTAGCAACCGTCCTTTCGGCCGCAGATGCAGGCTCCCATCTGGCGTAGCGGTCCTGTAACTCTGTCCATAGGCCTATTTCGAAGCGATGAATCACCAGTAATTACTGAGCAGAATGGGAGAGATGCTAGCGTACCGGTAAGAAGCCTCATAGTAGTTCCAGAGTTACCCGCGTCTAAGACCGTATCAGGCTCTTTTAAAGATTCTGGCCCACCGCTGTGGATAAGTATATTGTTTTGGCTCGGGTGCTCTACTGTGACGCCCAGTTTCTCAATACAGGTGAGGGTAGAGGAGCAATCCAGGCCGGAAGCGTATCCGGTTATTTCAGTTGTTCCAGAAGCAATAGCTCCTATGATAGCCGTTCTGTGAGAAATAGACTTATCACCAGGTACTCTTATAGAACCGGTTACACCTTTGTTCGGTTTTGCTAGAGTCTTCACAACTATTCCTCCATGACGTTTATTCATAGATACAGTATTCAGGTTCAAATATCCTCTGCCATTTTCCCGAATATGAGATCTCTTAATGCTTTGGCAGCGTACAGGTGTTGTTTCAAGGCTGCCACGTCTCCTGATTCTACCAAAGAGGCTACAGAAGTCAGTTTTTCTATCAGCAGCGACAGTCCTTTCTTTGTTTCGGCGGCATTCGTGATCAGCATATCGGTGACCATTTCTGGATTCGATGAAGCTACTCTTGTTGCATCTTTGAAAGAGCCGGCAGCCATTTTCAGTGCGGTTGGGTGCGATTGGGATATGGAGTTTAGACCGTCTAAAAGCGATACTGCTAACAGATGTTCAACATGGCTTGTAAACGCGCATATAAGGTCGTGCTCGGCAGGGTCTACATATAAAGGTATAGCGCCTATTGAATTGGCCATGTTACTGAGTATATCGATTGGGTCAGTTCTGAATCCTCTTCTGCCACACGCTTCATTAAATACAGGGGGACAGATCACGAAATACCTGCCTTGAAACAAATCAGGTTCTGCGGCATCTATCCCCGAACGTTCAGTACCAGTCAATGGATGGCAACCGGCATAGGCTATGTCTACTTTTTCGCAAGCAGGTGATGATAGGAGTTTGGCCATGCTATTGTACATGAATTGTTTGGCGCCTCCCAGATCGGTGATTATGGCACCTGGTTTGAGATGGGGCAGAGTTTTTTCGGCCACCACGGGCATTGTTCTTAGCGGGGTCGCAAGTATGACTATATCTGCATCTCTGCATGCGGTCACCGGGTCAGCGGTCCCCCAGTGAATTGCTTTTTTGCTCAGTGCTTTGTCCAGTATTGTCTGCTCAAGATCTACCCCGATCACTCTTGATACTGCAGAAGATTCTATAAGAGATTGCCCCAAAGAACCGCCTATTAGTCCGAGCCCTATTATGGTTACGCGTAATGAGGCTAATCCGCCTAACATTTTGAAGAACTCTCCAGATGCCTGCCGACCGCAGCGGCAATTGTTCTGACGTCTTGCATTAGTTCAGCGAACACACCAGGTTTGAGGCTTTGCGCACCGTCTGACAGAGCGTTTTCTGGATCTAGATGAACTTCGATCATCAAGCCGTCCGCTCCTGCAGCGATGGAAGCCTTAGCCATAGGTGGAACCAAGGCGCTAGCTCCTGTCGCGTGGCTAGGGTCAGCGATTATAGGCAGATGGCTCAGTTGCTTAACCAAAGGAACTGCGCTCAAATCCATAGTGTTTCTAGTATACGTTTCGAAGGTGCGTATGCCTCTTTCACACAATATTACTTGATGGTTGCCGCTGGACATGATATGTTCGGCGGCCATCAGCCATTCTTCGATTGTACACATCATTCCTCTTTTTAGAAGCACAGGTTTTTGTATTTCTCCCAATGCGTGGAGAAGGCTGAAATTCTGCATGTTTCTTGCGCCGACCTGTAGTATATCCGCAAATTCGCTCACTAGTCTGACGTCTGAGGGGGACATGACTTCGGTGACTATGGGAAGGCCGGATTCTTCCCTTGCTCGAGCTAGCATTTCGAGGCCCTTTACTCCTAGACCTTGAAAAGTATATGGGGAAGTTCGAGGCTTGTAAGCTCCCCCACGCAGCACGTGCGCTCCAGAGTCCTTTATGGCTAACGCGGTATCTATGATAGATTCTTCGTTTTCTATGGCGCAGGGACCGGCTATAATCACTATGCCGTCTCCGCCTATCCTGAGACCGTTGGAAAGCGTGATGACCGTGGGTTCCTGTTTGAACTCCCGGCTGGCGAGCTTAAACGGTCGCAGGACTCGAATGATTCTTTCAACGCCAGGAAGGACCTCAATTTTGCCTTCATCAAGATTCCTTTCATCGCCAATGATGCCGACTATGGTTCTTTCAAGGCCCGCAGACACATGCGTTTGTAAGCCTGCGTCGTGTATTTTGTCTACCAATGTATTCAGTTCTTCTTTAGTTGAGCCTGCTTTCATAACAACAATCATTAATATCCTTCTCCCTTCTCAAGACTTCTTTGCGGCAGGTCTTGCCTCAATACGCAAGCTCTTCCAATATAGACATGGTTGATTTCCTCTTGCGTTCTCTCTGTGTTGACTAGCATGAGCACTCTTATGCACTTAGACAACCCGTTTCTTACGTTTGCCTCTTGGGTACCAAACAGAGGAACCTTTAGCAGACCCAGGTTTCTTGCGGCGGTTGCAGGATAAGCAGTGTCAAGATCGGCCGTTGAACTGAAGATGATACACGCTACGGTCTCAGAATCAACGCTGTTTTGGACGAACATTTGGCTTAGCAACTCTTCACTTGCTTCTATTATATCCTTCTTGCAGTTAGACGTTGCTGTTGTGGCACCTCGTATCCCTCTTAACATCTTATGACCTCCTTTCGTCTTTTCCCCTTTTGCCTTATGCAGAGTCAAGCTGCTTCCTGAGAGGCGCAACCTGAAAATCCTCCTGATACCGCCTCTCTATCCGGTGATACCGACGCTTGTATCCGAAAATAAAAAATCCGCCCCTGGAAGGGACGGGTTCTTTGCCCGCGGTACCACCCTTTTTGATACTTGATGATCAAGCTCCGCTCTACAGGTACGGCGACGTAACCTCCATGGTGAATACTTCAGCTAATCTATATCCACGGTTGTAGCTACTCGCGATACCGTCTTCCTTTTAACGGTGGAAGCTCCGCCTGAGTCTACTGCTGCCAAAAACCTGCAGGTTCAACCGGTAGCTCCTGGGCGTATTCGGCGGGTCTACCGACCAGGTCGCACCAGCCCCTGGCTCTCTTTGCGGGTCAAACCGCCTACTATTCCCGATCATCGCCTGCTCTACGTGAGCCTATTGGTTTGTAATGTCAAATCTAACATCGTGTGAAGCAAGAAGTCAATAGGAAGCAACGGGGACGGCACTTTTTGCTTCGCTAAGAGCAAAGAGCAAAACTCGCGGTAATCCCATGACTTGGCGCAATTAATTGGCTCATGGAACGAGCCATTTCCTTTTTGTTGATTGCCACCGGGTTCTCGGGCATAGGTGCTCATCTAGTGAGTCGCTCTCATCGAACGTCTCTTCAATGTTGAAGGCTAATTCCTGAAAAGTGAAGAATAACCATTGTGGCACAGGCGCACCGCAGTGCACAGTTTAGTCTAGGAGTGTGATACGCATATGATGAACTTCATTGCCATCGACTTGGAAACCGCAAATAGTGATATGGCATCTATCTGTCAAATTGGCATTGTAAGGTGCAAAGACGGTGCCATAGCCGAGGAATGGAGCACATACGTGGACCCAGAAGATGAATTTGACAGGGTGAATGTGAGCATTCATGGAATCGACGAAACGGCAGTTGAAGGTTATCCTCCGTTTTCAGAGTTTTCAGACACGCTGCGTTCGTATCTTGAAGGCAATGTGGTAGTCTGCCATACTCATTTTGACCGTGTGGCTTTGCATAAGGCGAGTGAGCGTTACAACGTAGACCCTATAAGTTGTATCTGGCTCGATTCGGCGATGGTAGTGCGTCGAACGTGGAAGAACTTCGTGCGAAAGGGATATGGACTACACGATGTGTGTAAGTTTCTAGAATACGACTTCAAGCACCATGATGCCTTACAGGACGCAAAAGCTGTAGCTCATATTATGGTTGTTGCTTGCGACGAAACTGGGTTAGATATAAGCGGGTGGTTAAAGCGAGTAGAGATGCCAATTGATAGTTCTGCAAGCCGTTCAAGCGATTCCTACGCTTGTGAAGGAAATCCTGATGGTCCTTTGTACGATGAGGTGATCGTTTTTACTGGCGCTCTCGAGGTGCCGCGTCGAGAAGCCGCAGACCTAGCTGCAGCTCTGGGGTGTCATGTCTCAACTAACGTGAACAAGGAAACTACATTGTTGGTAGTAGGGGACCAAGATTTGAAAAGACTTGCAGGTCACAACAAAAGTTCTAAGCACAGAAAAGCAGAAGAACTTATCAGAATGGGTTACCCAATACGGATTATCAAAGAGAGCGATTTTCTCCAATTGATCAAAGCATAAGCGACCTAGGACAACAATTCAGGATGGATCTGATATATCCAGAAACACCCAACAAGGAGGCAATCAAATTGAGCTGGCCTGGCATAATATCGGCATACAGAAAATTTTTGCCTGTAGATGTAAATACTCCCCTAGTCACCCTTTTCGAAGGAAACACACCACTGGTCCCTGCAATTTCTATCTCCAAGAAAATAGGTGCCGACGTCTACTTGAAATATGAAGGGCTAAATCCCACAGGTTCTTTCAAAGATAGAGGTATGGTCATGGCTGTGGCGAAAGCCATAGAGAGCGGCTCTTCAGCAATCATGTGCGCTTCTACTGGGAACACGTCTGCATCTGCAGCGGCCTACGCAGCTCGATGCGGTATGAGGTGTATTGTTCTGATTCCAGAAGGAAATATCGCCTTGGGCAAGCTAGCCCAAGCCTTATTCTACGGAGCTCAGGTAATTGCAATCCAGGGTAACTTCGATGAAGCCCTGAAACTAGTGCGGAAAATTACGGCAGAACACCCTATTACTCTGGTCAACTCCCTTAATCCATACCGGATAGAAGGCCAGAAGACCGCCGCTTTTGAAGTCTGCGATACGTTAGGAAGGGCTCCCGACTACTTGGCCATTCCTGTGGGGAACGCAGGAAACATAACGGCATATTGGCAAGGCTTCAGGGAATACAGAGAAGCTGGGAAGATAGATAACCTTCCAAAGATGATAGGTTTTCAAGCTGAAGGTGCCTCTCCTATAGTAAAAGGCCATGTGGTGGAAAATCCTGAAACAGTGGCTACGGCCATACGGATCGGAAATCCTGCCAGCTGGGAAAGGGCTGTGGAAGCAGGGAAAGATTCAGGCGGCTTCATAGATAGTGTTACTGACGCAGAGATCCTTTCGGCTCAGAGACTCTTGGCTCAAGAGGAAGGAATCTTCGCCGAACCAGCTTCTGCCGCTTCTTTGGCAGGGGTGCTCAAACATGCTCAAAAAGGACTGTTTGACCCTGGGGATACTGTGGTATGCGTTCTCACAGGGCACGGGCTAAAGGATCCGGATATTGCCATTGAGCAGGTCGAAAAACCGCTTTCTTTGCCGGCAGATGAAGGAGCCATATTGGAAGTAGTGCTAGAAGGCACGAATAGCTACGAGAAAAGCTGAGGGGGTGAAGACTGTGGTGAGAGTGCAGGTACCTGCTACGTCAGCAAACCTAGGACCTGGATTCGATGTTTTGGGCATTGCGCTTGACCTTTACAACTATATCTATATAGAGGAAACGTCGGGTTTGAACATAAGTGTTTCGGGAGAAGGGGAAAAGGACATTCCATGCGGAGAGCACAATATGGTTTATAAAGCCGCTCAAACTGTATATTCCTGCGTAGGACTGAAACCTTCTGGGTTTCGAATTGTTTTGGAGAATAACATACCTGTAGCCCGGGGACTGGGTTCGAGTGCAGCGGCCATAGCAGGGGGCCTGGTAGGGGCCAATGCTCTTTTGGGGAATCCTCTGAATCGTGGTGAACTCATACCCATGGCTGTGGCGTTAGAAGGCCATCCTGATAACGTAGTCCCTGCCCTCTTAGGAGGTTTCACGGCAGCTTTGCGCTGTGAGGAAAGAGTATTCTACCAGCGCTTGGAACCTCCTAAGTCGTTGTGTTTTCAGGTAGCAGTGCCTGACTTTACTCTACAAACAAAGGTAGCGCGAAACGTGCTACCCTCTACAGTGCCTTTGGAAGATGCCGTCTTCAACCTGGGAAAGACAGCGCTTTTGGTCGCGGCTATTGCATCAGGAGATCTGGAGACTGCAGGAAAAGCCATGGACGACAAGTTGCATCAGCCATACAGGATGGATCTGGTGCCTGGTATGACCGAAGTTTTTGCCGCTGCCAGAGAAGCCGGAGCATTAGGTGTGGCCCTGAGCGGTTCTGGCCCTACAGTCATAGCCCTTTGTTGCCAGAGTTCTCCCCAAGTAGGAGGGGCCATGAAAAGTGCATTTGAACGTAGCGGAATAGGGTGCAAGGTAATGGAACTCAGACCCTGCCAAATGGGTGCGGTAGAATTGGAATGATTGTTCAGGATAACGTCTGGAATGATTGCAGCGTTACTCTTTCACCTTGTCCCAGCCGTTTCATCCCCATGTGTCTGTTCTTTTACTCTGACTTCTAGAAGATAGAGTTGCATGATTTGTATAGATTATCAGGATAGGGTTCTACAGATCTTTTGAGGCCAAGCCCAAAACTGTATGTTTGCGGTTCGAGTTTGCGTTCGTGTCTCACACGAAAACTCAGAGAGTTGGAGAAGTCGCCAGCGCTTACCAGCTTACTGTTGGGGATAATGTGAGGATATTTGATTATGTGAAAGGGCTAGATGATGATCTAGTCTCATAATTGGTGAAAAAACTCAATTTGGATCCGCAAGATATCCCAATGGAGGCAACCGGGTTCTGATCCTAGATGGACCAACTAAGGAGACCGATCCCGTTTGAGAGGCCTATATTTTCGACAAATTCACAAGAACTTCACAGAATCGAACGACAATTATCATACCCACAGGCTGAGCCTGGTTAGGTTCGTAAATAGAATAATTGTTCGCCAAGACGCGCAAATAGAGAGATTCGACCCTCATGAAAACCCGTTAGGAGGAAGCGATTACCACAGGATGATATGGAAATTACAGAGCGAGAGATATTTGTCTTGAACATGCAGACAAGTTTTGCATGTGCTCTTCTGTCTAGATTGGCCAGTTGGGTACTCGAATCATGTAGAATTTGTCGCTTTACGTCGAGAGAAAGACTTGCTTTGTTTACACTACCTGATAGAATCGAGTCAACAACCGCGTTTTTGTTTGTTTGAACGAAAGAGCTTTGACGTTTGCAAAGAGGCATTATGGAGTAATGACCTTTTGGCAAACCTAGGGGAACCTGGGGACGCAAAGCCATAGGGCCTCTCCCTCTTGGGGTGGCAGCCTGGCTGCAATGATTGAACCTGACAGGGAGAGAAGAGGTTTATGGCCATGGGTTCCTTAATTTGTGTACGTTGTATCATTACATGTTTTGCTTCGCGTGGTCTAGTTTCCAATCTTCTCTCCTTTATCACATCCTGCAGGCAAGGATCTTTGTTTCCTGTTGGGTCCGTATTGTAGACCTATGTACACTCTATATGTCATGTGTACTTGCGGCGGCCCGGTAGAACAAAGGTGCAGTTTCGCCTCAGAGATGCATAGGGAGGGTTGAGTATCATGAAGAATAACGGAAAACTCCTAGTTACAATATCTATCTCTATTGTTCTCGCTATTTTACTCAGTAATGTTTGTCTAGCGTACGCCGAAACTATCGCGGCTTTTGACGATCCAGATCCGATTCCCTTTGATTCAGACCGATCTGAAGATCCTGCTCCTACCTATGAACGCCAGTCAGATGAGTTTGAAGAGTCTTTAGATCAGTACGATTTGCCAGATGGGGATGTTGCAGAAGGTTATATAGACCCCATCCAACAACCAGACGAGCCTAGTGAACGGCAAGGTCGTGCTGAGACGGGGACTGAGGTAGATACTTCATTGGAAGATGAATCTCCAGGCGACATTAGCGATTCAGATGGAAACGAAGAGCCCGAACTACCCGAACTAGATGTTCCAGAGCACATGGATGAAGACGAATCTGATTTGGGTGAGGGAGTCAATGAGGCCTCTGATGATGTAGATTCTACAGATGAGCCACCAGGTGATGAAAAAGACCTGGATCCGGATGAGGAATTGGATGTAGATGAATCTGCAGATCCGGTCTATGTCAGCGTAGTCATCGAGCATATAGTGAAATGGAACGAAACTGAGCGATTAGTAGGTAATGAAGTGCTGAAAAACATTTATGTGGGCGCTTCGGTTGTGGGTGCGGTTTATGCCCTTACCGAACCGGGCCTAGAGTTTATCGGAAGCGACCCGGATGTGATTTTGGCAGGAGAAGATGAAAACCTTATACGGCTTTACTACATAATAGATGCTCCAGATATTCCACTGCCCGAGGCTGCCGACTTTGCCCCGGGAGAGGGGGTTGAAATAGATTCCCCTCACATTGAAGTTTTCGAGGGAGTTTTGAAAAGTACGCCAGGGATCAATTCAAACAAGTATGTTTTGCAATGTGACCAATGGGGAAATATGGATTGGCCGGAGCCTGGGTCCCTTCTATTGAACAAGGGCGCTGAAGGGGTTGAAGGCAGCGGATACAAGTGGGACATCACTTTGACTATTGAAGGCAAGAATCTGATTGAAACTACTGATATCGTTTTGGTTATAGACTGTTCCAATAGCATGCAAAATGACAACAAGATCACCAGAGCAAAGGAAGCGGCCCAAGCATTTGTGGAAAGTCTTTTGACTCCGGAAAGCCAAGGGCAACTAAGGATAGCTGTCGTATCGTTTGGCAGTTATGCAAAAACAGAATGCAATTTCTGTGATTACAATCAAAAAAGCACCCTGGTTAATGCCATAAACAACATACACGCTAACTGGGGTAATTACGGCGGTACCCATATGCAAGCCGGGATTAGGAAAGCTAGAGGTTTGTTTAGTAATAGCAGTGCAGATCACAAGGACATGGTGATTCTTGGAGACGGTGCAGCGACGTACAGCTACAATATAAAACAGTTTTCAGAGAGTTATTTTGATTTTTGGTATAGAAACTCCTACTTGGGTGATCGCTATTACAGGAGCAACACTAGCATTCCCGAGAGTAGTTTTAACTATAACGGGACTATAGGTGATGGAACGAGAGAATACTACTGGTACTATCAGGACGTGGAGTACCTTGACCCTTACCACTATTCTTATATCTACCACATATACTACATTCGTCACGGAGCCAGTGCAGTAGCCGAAGCCGGTTTTGCCAAGAATCAGGGAATTGAAGTGTACTCCATAGCTTTGTCTGCAGGTTCCGAAGGCGAATGGGCGCTAAGCCAGATAGCGAACGATGGCAAATACTACGAAACCTCTGATCCTGATTCGTTAGAGCAAATCTTCCTCGAGATTTCTGGAAGAATATGTTACGCGGCCAGTAACGCTGTGGTGACAGATCCCATTGGAGAAATGTTCTATATACCTGGCATCACAGGGGAAAACGTAGATGAATTGGTAGAGGTTAGTCACGGACAAGTACAGTACGATGAATCTTCTAGGACTCTTAGGTGGGATATTGGCACTATTGCGGAAGACAGTATATACACAATGAAATATCGTTTATATATGAGTTTTGATGCTGACTTAGGGGTAGCTTACCCTACAAATGGCGATACTCCTATCGACTATCAAAACATAGACGGGAATAACGCCAGAAAATACTTTGAAGTACCCACCTGCAAGATGAGAGGGATAACCTTCGAAAAACTCTTAGACGACACGCTATACCAAGATACCGAATTTGACGTTGTCCTCCAAGGACCAGAGGGTCCTTACCAAAAGACGTGGACTGTTTCCCTTACACCTGGAAGCAGAAAGACTGTCAAAGGCTTGTTGCCTGGAACCTACACTGTGCGTGAGATAGTGCCTATGAATTTCGAACTTATTGGTATCTATACAGGAGAAGATTGTTTGGGCGGTACTGGTGGCATATGCAGTCTGGAAGTATCTGATGAAGATTGGAGCATAGACGTTTCGGTTACCAATCGTCGTTCAAACGATGGTTGGTTTTGGGATGATGACCAGGTTACTAATACTTTTCAGGTTGCAATTTGGAGCGGCGGCATATGTGGATCGGATTTGATCCTGAACAATCTAAGGTGTGCTGCGTTGCCTAAACTTTACTATGCAGATTCTGAAATGCCTAGTTTGGATGTTTAGTAGAGTGGTTTTTTCTGAGTCGATGTAAGCAGGCAAAAATACGATGGGTATGGGTGTAAAATGAGGCACAAAACGATCATGGTTTCTTTAATAGCGATAATCTGTCTTGCATCAGGGGTAACCTATTCTTGGTTCACGGCTAGAGAAACTGGAGAAAACAGACTTGATATGGGTACGGTGGAGGTCGAAGTAGTTGAAGATTTTCAGTCTGTGACGGACGCTGTGAGAAATGTTGAGTACAAGAAAACAGTGCAAGTACAGAGCAATGGCACTAAAAACACATATGTGAGAGTGAAACTTTTTCCAGAGTGGAGCGAACCGAGTTTGCCCGTATCTAACGTGCAGTTTAACCTAGCTGATAATTCAGATTGGGTACTCCATGGGGACGGGTATTTCTACTTCAAGTACTATCTTACGCAAGGGCAGGTGACTAGCGAACTTCTTCAGAGCGTGACTTTTACAGATTTGGGCCCTGAATACAGCGGCAAAACTCTCAGTGTGAAAGTATTGGTCGAAGGCGTTCAAACTACTCATGATGCTTGGAAGGAGGTATGGGGGCTTACAGAATTACCATTTGAACCGGATATGCCCTGGAATCCGAGTTAGTAGTTTCAGAGATATTTTCTGTCACATCTAATTGACATTATTGGCAAACTTAGGGAAACCTAAGGACGCAAAGCTATAGGGCCTCTCCCTTTAGGGTGGCAGCCTGGCTGCAAAAAAAGCAGAGAGGGAGATACCGAAATGAAAAAGAGAAATTTAGTGTTAGGTTCGGTTGTGGTTCTAGCGGCACTCTTGGTAGTAGGTGGCACAATGGCTTGGTTCACAGCAGAAGCTGATCCAGTAGAGAATAAGTTCACCGCTGGAAAGGTTGAAATTGAACTGCATGATGAGTTTCCAGAAGACGGCATACCGAACGTAAACCCTGGTGATGAACATTCTAAGGTAGTGTACGTGAAAAACACAGGTACCATACCCATATACGTTAGGGTTAAGTTGACACCTCAGTGGAGTGGCTTGCCAGAGGAGTTTACACCTAGCGATGAGGTTGTTACATATCCGATCGCCCAAGGAGCCAAATGGGTTTTGCATACAGACGGTTGGTATTACTTCACGGAGAGCGTCGCTGTTGAGTCAGAGACTGAGCACTTAATCGATAAGGTCATATTCGCTGGCAAGGATATGACCAACGAGTACCAGGGTGCAACGTTTACCTTGAAAGTAGAAGCCGAAGCGATCCAGGCAACTAATGGAGCGGCTGAAGGCGAATGGGGAATCAATCCGGAGTTACTTAGGCCAACAACTCCCTAACGGGATTCTAGGGCAGTTGCACTGAATTCTGACCTTTTGTTGGCCATTTGGTGTGGCATTTTGGATTCATGGATAAAGCGAAAAGGCCGCCGTCTATCAGCCTGCAGTTCTTTGCATGAGTACGTAGTCTGGCCTGTAGCGGTGGCCTGGTTTCATAGAGAAACTTGGGTCGCATACCGAAAGGATGTGCGACAACCAAGAAGAGTTGGTGGTCATATGGATCGAGCATCAAGATTATATAGGGCAATTGGGTGCTTCCTCCTAGTAGCAGGTGTGGTGTTTTCGCTTGTTCCTACTCGGGTCTACGCTCATCCAGCTGATCTGGAGCTCAGAGGAACGCATTTGGGCTTGGAACTCGTACCTCCGGCTCCGGTTTCCAGACTGTTTGAGCTTTCCAACATGAGCCCTGGTGACTCTGAGGAAAAAGCTCTCACTATTAGGAACGGGTATTCGGAGTCTTTTACTCTATACATGACGGCGATCAGGGGAGACGCAGCGCAGGGGCCTAACGACCTTTTTGATGTCTTGCACGCGGTCGTGACGTTTAGGGGGACGCAATTTTACAATGGGCTCTTACGGGATTTTGCAACGTCGTCTACTTATCTGGGATTATTGGAGCCTGGCACTTCAGACAACCTAGTGGTCACGGTAAGTCTGCCTGGCCCTGGGACAGGCAATGACTACCAGGGTTGCAGTGCTTCAGTGCAATGGGTTTTTACTGCCGAATCCAAGGACCCTGAATTGCCGTATGAACCTCCTACTGAACCTACCGAAGAAATACCCGAAGAAGAAGTCCCTCAGACTCCTCCTTCAGACGAACCAGAAACGTCCGATGACCAGGTTATAGAAGAACCGGGTGAAATCACGGAAGAACTGCCTGAACCGATAGTACCGGGGGCCGGGCCTGTTCCCCTTCCCAAAACCGGTGAGATATCCCATTGGGTGTTCTATGGAGTAGGGGGAAGCATTACCCTATGTGGTGTTGCATTAGGATTCAGAAAAAAGGAATAGAAAAACAAAGCAGGGTTGAGTTATCCTGAGCCCTGCTTTGTTGCAATCTTTTGAGGGTGCCAATGAGGAGAGCTGTTTCTAGTGTATTAATAGTCATTGGAGTGTTGGTGATCATCTTTCCCTCTCTTCGGGTCGTCTATTTTGAACGCAAACAGGACGATATCCTAGAAGCATGGGAAAGCCTTACGTGTCACCTGGAAGAAGACGCCTTCCATGAAGGATCTGAGGCTCAAGACTTCTGGGGAAGCATCGAACTAGAAGATATAGATGGGATCTTGGAGATCGAGAGAATAGATCTCAAGGAACCCGTTTTCAAGGAAGTAACAGAGACCAACTTGTACGTGGGTGTTGCCAAGATCCAGACCGAATCCGAACTAGGTGCCATTGGCAACTATGCAATAGCAGGGCACAGAAACCGCACCTACGGCAAACATTTCAACAGGTTGGGAGAGCTTGAGAAAGGTGACCTGATAAAGGTCTCATGTGCTGAGGAACTGTACACCTACGAAGTATACGAAGTGCTCATCGTTAAGGCAGAAGACAGCTGGGTTATACAGGGAAACGGAAAAGATAGCCTAATTACCCTAGTCACATGCGACTACAGCGTGAAGCCTACAGGTAGGCTTGTGGTAAGAGCTAAGAGTATTGAACAGGGGCACTAATGCGCAAAGAGGAAATGCTGATCCGCCATGAAGAAACCGTCGCAATGAGAAGATGCCAATGTGAAGCGATATGATAGGCAGGCCGGAAGAAGCACGGCCCGCCCTTTTCCATGAGACTATTTTGTCCTTTACCCGCCTATTTCGTAGGATCTTTGCCCATAATAAAGGTGTATATGTCATCACACACGGCCTTAATGTTCTCCTCACCCAAGTATGCCATGTGACCAGACTCATAGCCCTTTACGAAAACGCGATCCATAGGTAGACCAGAATGGTTCAGAGTATAGTACAATATGCCGATCTGAGTGCAGATATCATACCAACCATTGACGAAGAATGTTCGCATAGTGGGCGTCCGACGCATAGCCGAGCTGAGGCTCTCCGAGGTATTTCGGCCCTTGATATCATTGTTCCAACTAGACCACAGAGAGTGAGAATTGACAAAGTTGCGGTCTGTTTTGATACCCAGCATAGGGAAAACTTCACCGCAGAGCACTGACTGGAAGAACGAGTTGTACTTTCCTTCCGCCGGGTCGTCGTGTACTCCCCACTTCTGCTCATCTAACAACGGCGTGTACAGAGGCCGAGTAATCCTGCCGTCCAAACGAGCCACGGAACGGCCTTTATGGCGTATGACTTCGCTGCGATACTCTACGTCCTCCAGAACTAGCGCACGCTTATCCAAGTACTCACGGGAAACCCCAGTATAGTACATAACACGTTCGATTACGTGCTCCCTAGCTTCTCCTTTCAAGGATTCTCCTTGATACAAGGCCAGGAGGTACTCGGTATCAGCAAATTCTTTGGCTTCGGCTACGAATTCCTCGACCGTCTGGTTGGAAGGATGATTATGGTACCAGTTGACTGCGGCAAGAGTGGGGAAGGCCAAGACAGCCGAGTAGACAGGGGGTTTATCCCCGAAGTGTTTGCCAACAGTGACTGTGTTTCCGATCATAACCAGACCGTCAAAGGTGACGCTGTATGCACGGTCCGAGCCTGAGAGAGACCCCATACCAGCGACGGTGCTAGCCCTGGTGCAACCATAGCTTTCTCCTATCAGGTACTTGGGACTTTCCCAGCGGTTATAGCGGGCCAACCAGCTCTGTACGAAAGTGAGAAAGGCTTCGGCATCCGGTTCTATGCCGTAGAACATATCCTTTTTGGATTCGTCGAGCAAACGGCCAAAACCTGTGCCCACTGGATCCACCAGGACTAGGTCGGCGATATCTAATAGGCATTGTTCATTATCGCAGTATTCATAAGGAGGGAGTGGAAGGCAATCGTCGTCAACTTCACCATATTTTACTCGCTTTGGACCCAAGAAACCGACGTGCACCATCATAGAAGAAGTGCCAGGACCACCGTTAAAGCCGAACATAACGGGGCGGGATTTCAGATCTTCAACGTCGGAACGGAAATATGAATACGAAAATATCGAAGCAATGGGTTTTCCTTCATCGTCATAAAACACGTTGTCTTCGCTTACGGTGTGGTAGGGTATTTTGACGCCGCGTAAGTTGATACTTCCTTCTCCGACAAAGCGAGAAGGGGTAAAGATATCTGTTTTGAGCATTAATTACTCCTCCCTAAAGTATGGATTGATACAACGCCATTAAGACTTCAGCATAGGTCAATGAGAATCCTGTCTGAATTGGGGCTCGGTGGCTATTTATTGCTAAATGGTGCTGAGAAATTGGCTCCAACGCCTCTTATATCTCGATAGACAGTTTTTCTGTGACTGCCGTGTTTTCGTTGTGTACGAGAAGCCAAAGGGCCTTGGGATTTTGAAGAAATCGCGGTATCCTATATTGTGGATGCCTAGTAATTTGGTAGAATAGAATCAGGCGGGTGCTCAGAAATGGAAAAGCTTGGATCAAGTCCTTGCGGCAAAGAAAGAGACTGATAAGTATCAAATATGGCGAATTTGTGCGGCCCCTTTGCCGTCACTTGAGATACAATTAGAGTAGGAGCAATATGACCGAGCTTAGACTTTGACATAAAATCTTACGCGATAAATGTCGACCGAAAAATCGAAATAAAGGAGGAGGCTTATGTCAGCCAAAACGCTTCGGACCATCACCTCGATTTTTGTCCTCTGCGCAATGGCGGTATCCGTATCCGGGTGCTCTGCGACTAAGCATGTTCGCCTGAGCGAGGATGATATCCCCGTAGGAGTTCAAGAACTAGTTAAACAATGTGCTGATCCTGCTGTTTTTCAAATCAATAATGTGGAGTATTACGTATTTGAACCTGAAGATGATGGATATTTCCTTATTGCCTTTGCCGAGGCGGATCTAGTACGCCATAACGACCATCACGACGAGTTTCTAGTGTTTGGTCTGGTAAAAGAGTCTGTTGATGAGGAAGGTAACCAAGTATGGACAGGTGATCTGTGTGCCGGGGGCGGTTACACTTGCTCATGTGAAAAAGGCGCGTTGAGCGCCGTGTTTTCAAGAGATGATTTCTGCGCCCAAGCTGGGTGCAAATACAGTGCGGGTTGGGTGAAAGACTCAAAGGTATCCAAGATTGAAGTTATTAGCCCTCAAGGCGAAACAGTAACGGCCAGGATGAAGAATGGGTTTTGGTGGGCAGGCCCTTACGATTGGGGAAGAGATTTCTCAAAAAGCAGGGTGGTTGCTTACAACAAGGCGGGAGAGGTCCTGCACGACGTGGATCTGATGAGTTTGTGGTCTTTGTAATCTCTAGACCAGCTTGGGTGATTGTATTTGCATGGGTTTGACATTCAAGATATTGTGTGATTGACTTGAGTCGATGACAACTAAATAAGCGATGAGCATTTGCGGGGGAACTCCTAGGAGTTGAGAAGGTAGAACCTTACCCTTTGAACCTGTTGGTCAATACCATCGTAGGGAAGCAAACTAGCTGAGCGTTTGAACTTTAGAAGGTGCTCTTCCAATACGAAGGCACCTTTTTTGTTGTTAGGTAGTAAAAGACACGGACGTGAAATTGTGTTCGGCTACCTAAGAAAGTTCTTGAGAACAAAGACAGCATATGTGCGCTCAATGCCACGTTACCTCCAAGACCCGAGAAAGCTCACCAGCAAGGCGGTCCAAACCGCAAAGGAGGTGACGACACTAATGAAGAAAGTCCTGACTATTGCCGGGTCTGATTGCAGCGGAGGCGCAGGAGTTCAGGCCGACCTCAAAACTTTTTCTGCCCATGGTCTGTACGGTATGAGCGTCATAGTTTCTGTAGTGGCTGAAAACACTGTTAGGGTAATTGACATAGAAGACGTGAGCCCGCAGGTGATACAAAGCCAGATAGACGCCGTATTTGAAGACATTAGTCCCGATGCCGTGAAGATAGGCATGCTTTCAAATGCAAAAGCCATGGAAGCTGTGGTAGAGAAACTTGAGGAATACAGACCTGGGAACGTTGTCCTAGATCCAGTCATGTATGCAAAAAATGGACATCCTCTTATGGCGAAAGATGCCATAGACACCTTGATAGCCAAGGTTCTACCTCTGGCAGACGTCCTTACCCCAAATCTCCTAGAAGCGGAGAAAATAACAGGTGTGTATATAGAGACTGTTCATGACATGGAGAAGGCGGCAGAAGCCATATACCATCTCGGAGTTAAATATCCTTTGGTAAAAGGCGGTCATCTGGAAGGGGACGCAATAGATGTCCTTTACGACGGTAAAGAATTCACTTACTTTGCTTCAGAGCGCATAGAAACAAAGAACACCCACGGGACAGGCTGCACCTATTCTTCGGCCATAGCTTCTAACTTGGCTCTGGGCTTTGACGTAAAAGAAGCGGTAAGGAGAGGGAAGAAGTACATTACAGAAGCCATTAGATGTTCGGTGGACATTGGCAAGGGCCATGGCCCTGTCAATCACTTCTATCAGTTCGCGGAAATCTTTGAAAGGAAGTATTGAGCATATGACATACAAGACCCAAATGGAAGCGTCGAGAAAAGGTATAGTGACCCGGGAGATGAAGGAAGTTGCCCACCATGAAGGCATGGATCTCCAAGACTTGTTGTCCTTGGTGTCATCGGGACAGGTGGTCATACCTGCGAATGTAAAACACAAATCCCTTGAACCCAAAGGGATAGGTGCAGGTCTTAGAACCAAGATCAACGTTAACTTGGGAGTTTCAGGAGACTGTGCCGACTATTCTGAGGAAATGGAAAAGGCCAATCTGGCTATTAGATGCGGTGCTGAATCTATTATGGACCTTAGCAATTACGGAAAGACCAGAGACTTTAGAACAACTTTGATAAATATGTCCCCTGCAATTATAGGTACAGTCCCTATCTACGATGCAATAGGCTACTGCTCAAAGGATCTCAAAGATATTACTGGAAAAGAGTTTCTAGATGTTGTGGCCTCCCATGCCAAAGAGGGCGTCGACTTCATGACTATCCACGCAGGGGTAAACAAAAGGGTGGTGGAACTATTTGACCAAAAGAAGCGCCGCATGAATATGGTTTCCCGAGGCGGTTCCCTTACACTTGCCTGGATGAAGATGACAGGGAAGGAAAACCCATTTTACGAGTATTTTGACGATCTTTTAGATATTCTGCGCGAATATGATGTGACTATTAGCCTAGGTGACGGCTTTAGGCCAGGGTGCATCCATGATTCTACAGATGCTTTCCAGGTGTCTGAGCTTGTGGAGCTGGGACGTCTGGTTGAAAGGGCTTGGGGAAAGAATGTGCAGGTAATGGTAGAAGGACCTGGACACATGGCCCTGGATGAGATTTCTGCCAATGTCAAACTACAAAAAAGATTGTGTCACCAAGCTCCTTTCTACGTATTAGGACCAATTGTTACAGATATTGCTCCTGGATATGACCACATTACTTCTGCCATAGGAGGAAGTATAGCGGCAGCCAGCGGCGCGGATTTTCTGTGTTACGTAACCCCTGCAGAGCATCTTAGGTTACCAGATCTCCAAGATGTGAAGGAAGGGATCATGGCAGCCAAAATCGCCGCCCACGCAGGTGACATTGTAAAAGGAGTAGAAGGCGCCAGAGATATGGATAACAAGATGTCAGATGCCAGAGGCGCTTTGGATTGGGATGCCATGTTGGAACTGGCCTTGGACAAAGAGAAGGCCCAAGCGTATCGACAAAGCGTATCTCTTGAAGATACCAGGACCTGTTCCATGTGCGGGAAAATGTGTGCAGTTCTAACTACGAAGAAAGTCCTAGAAGACCTAGATCTGTGAAGAGGGAGGATGCTGATTTGAACTTAGCAATAGATGACATATGCCAAATCCTCGATAAGGTTCGTTTCCAAAAACCCCTTATACACCATATTACTAACTACGTGACTGTTAACGACTGCGCCAACATGGTTCTGGCAATTGGCGCATCGCCAATAATGGCTGATGATATAAACGAGGTGGAAGATATAACTTCGATATCTTCTGCTTTGGTCCTAAACATAGGCACCTTGAACCAAAGGACAATAGAATCAATGATAACGGCTGGAAAGAAGGCCAACGCAATTGGCATTCCAGTCATTTTCGATCCGGTAGGCGCCGGCGCTTCGCAACTTAGGAGCGAAACTACTGAGAAGATCATAGACCAGGTCAAGGTAGCAGTCTTAAGGGGCAATATGTCCGAGATAGGGTTTGTGGCCGGCTTGGATTCAAAGACAAAAGGAGTGGACGTGTCAGAAACTGACAAGAATATGAGCCTTGCTTCAGCGGTCCAAATTGCCAATAAGGCGGCTAAAAAGCTGGAGTGCATAGTTGCAGTAACAGGGGCTACTGACGTCATAACAGACGGAAGGGGTACAGTATTTGTTGAAAACGGAAATAAGCATTTATCTAACGTGACAGGAACCGGTTGTATGTGCACATCTTTGGTGGCTTCTTTTTGCGGAGCCTCGGGCCCGGGCGATCTCTTTTCAGGGTGCGTAGGGGGCATATGTGCCATGGGAATATGCGGCGAGATGGCGTACGAAAACGCAGGTACATTCGGTTACGGGAGTTTTCACATGGCCATTATAGATGCAGCCAGCAAATTGACTTCTGAAACCATGGCTAGGAGGGCGAAAATCAGTGAAGCCTAAGGCAGATCTCAGCTTGTATTTGGTTACCGATAGGGACCTTATGACTACCTCCACGTTAGAAGAAGCGGTAGAACAAGCCATATCCGGAGGGGTCACCTTGGTTCAATTGCGGGAGAAGAAGGCGTCTTCTCGAGAGTTTTACGAGTTGGCTGTAAGGGTTAAGGCGGTAACTGACAAGCACAAAATACCCTTGATAATAAACGACAGGGCCGATATTGCCTTGGGAGCGCATGCTTCGGGAGTGCATGTGGGCCAGTCTGATATCCCTGCAGAGATAGCGAGAGAAATCATGGGAGATGACAAAATAGTAGGTGTTTCTGTATCCAATGTGAAAGAAGCTGTAGAAGCCCAAGAAGGCGGAGCTGACTATTTGGGCGTAGGCCCAATGTTCCCTACTGATACTAAGAAAGGCGCTGAAACTGTCTCCCTTGAGGAACTTACCAAGATAAGGGAGGCGGTAACCATACCCATAGTGGTAATAGGCGGCATAAACGAGAATACTATTCCTAGATTTGAGGGGATAGATATACAAGGAATAGCTGTAGTGTCTGCCATAATGGGAGCCGAGGATGTTGCGGGAAAAGCTCGGAGGCTCAAAGAGATGTTTCAAGGAAATATTCTTGAAGATTTGGAATCAAACTAAAGGCAGATCAGTGTTAATCTAGTGATGCAAAGGAAGAGTTTAAGGATGGGGAGGACGCAGGCTTGTTGGATTTCGAAGGAGCTTTATTTGATCTAGATGGTACTTTGCTAGACTCTATGTGGCTATGGGAAAAAATAGATGAAGAGTTTTTGTCAAGGCGAGGCATAAAAGTGCCGCCTGATTATTTCCATACAATTGCGCCCATGACTTTCAGAGAGACAGCCGAGTATACTCGGGAACGGTTTCACCTAGACGAGCCTCCTGAAGAGATTATGGCTGAATGGAACGCCATGGCCAGAGATGCCTATGCGTACAAAGTACCTCTTAAACCCTATGCAAAAGAGTATCTCCAGTATCTCAAGGGAAAAGGAGTAAGACTAGGTACTGCAACATCCCTTCCTGATATCCTCTCAGAACCTGCCCTTAAAAGACTAGGGATCTACCATCTTTTTGACGCGTTCACTTCAACAGATGAGGTGAACCGAGGCAAATCCAGACCCGACTTGTATATTCTAGGAGTTAGCAAACTAGGCGTTCCTCCGGAAAAGTGCGTAGTCTTTGAAGATACCCTAGAAGGCATAAAAGGGGTTTTAGCCGCAGGTATGAAGCCATGCGGTGTATACGATGAGCATTATGCTTCTTCCCAGGAAGATATGAAGAAGCTGTGCGAAGCATATATTTATAACTTCAGGCAGCTTTTGCCTTCTTTAGATGTAGGGTTATAATGCTCGTGATTCAAGTTGCGCAGTAATATTTTAGGATCTTTGAATATGTCAGATTGTGCAGAAAGGGATTCACGATGAGATTTCCGATTACTTAGAGACCTTAGAGCCCCTTTGCCCAGAAATCAAAGCTAAACTCATATTTATCTATGCCAAGTTCTAAAACGCCTTGAAATACGGGTGTTTACAGCGTTTTTGAGCGTTGGCCTTGTGCCTTTTCCCTCGTTTTTCCTTTGCGGGAAGAAATGAGGGAAATTTTCGTCTATCCTTCTCCTACTACCTTATCAAGCAGCCTTGC
Organism: Candidatus Fermentithermobacillaceae bacterium; assembly: GCA_018052455.1. GTDB lineage: Bacteria > Bacillota > Sulfobacillia > Fermentithermobacillales > Fermentithermobacillaceae > UBA3907. The sequence goes on from JAGPNE010000002.1 coordinate 39,026, forward strand.
GGAAGTACGCTTTGCTTCCCTTGGAGCATGAATATAGATGTTCATTGTGGTACTAACACTAGCGTGGCCCAAAAAGTTCTTGCACATCTTTCGGTGCTTCCGCAGAACGTAGCAAGGTGTAAACTTCATAATAGGTGCAGTCTTTTTCCTTTGCCACCACATAGTACTTCAGATTGAACAGTTTGCCATATTTGAAACGGCAAAGGTGCTGCTCTTTCTTTGCTTCCCGCGAACCTCGCCAATGCGAAGCCCTGTAAAGCAGGCGATCTGAATAGGCAGCAGGGCGGGATTGTCTTTGGCTTTCAGGAACGCGGCCAACGCCGAATACTGCTCGTAGGTGATGGTCGTTACGGAACAGTCGTTACCGTTCTCATCGGGAAAAAAGTTCGTAATCCTCTTTCTTGCCGCGTCTTACCACATACTGCATGGGATTGAATGAGATAAGCTGTTTTGGAACTACCGCGAAACGGAACGAGCCTTGCAATACAGGGAGTATAGGCAAATGTATCCTACGCTCCATGCGTCTGCCCTTCTCCGCTTGCGGCGCTGGCGTTTTTCGCTCCGTCCCCGCTGCCCTGGGGAAAAGATCACGCTCTTTTCGGCTGGAAACATCGTGGCGCGCCCGTCGCCCGGCTCTCTGTATGCCGCTACTCGCGGTTTGTGCCCGGTTTGCCGTTTTATTCAGTTATGAAGCTGTGCTTGAGGAAAAACTATGTCCTCATACGCCTGTTCATTTTCAGGCGAAGAATAAACGGGCAATCAACAGTATTTTCTCAGATACACCTCCATGTGGCGCAGGCTGCGTTCAACCGAAGTGCCAACAGCGGCCTTGCTTATGCCCTCTGCCCTTGGCTATGGCCGCGTGGAGCTGCTGATTCGTGACTTTGCGTTGGTATATCTCGCAGGGGGACAGGGACACGAACACGATGTCATACTCGATGCCGTCGTCCCGGCCAAGGGAGAAATAGGCTTTGTGCCAGTATGTACGCAGGAGATAGGCCGCCTCTTATAGCTCAAGGCTGCGCAGCAGGGCTGTAACCTCGTCCGGCACGTGGATGAAGCAGTCGGACACATAAACGGGTAGTAATCCCCCAGATTGATTTTTATCACTTGATTTTTCTCCGTTTCGAGTTTTTGGGAGTGGCGAATCGAAACGGAGGCGGCGGAGAACGGCAACGGGGATAGCCCCGCACTTTGGGCCAAGTTGGCCCGAAGTGGCATAGGGGCTTGTCCGTCACATGGGCATGACGATTAGGCCCGGCCCTGCCTGGACTTTTGGGGAACGGTGATTTACAGAAAGATAGCCGGGTCTACTCGAAACGGTAAACCCGGCTGTAGAAACTGATGTATCAAGCGGTTCTCTGCCCACAGGGACATCCCATGACGAGGCCTGCCCAGTGTAGTTACCCTTGAACTTCCGTGCTGTTTTTACCTGTACATTGGGATGGGTGCGAACCAGCTTGACATTGTCGTGTCGTAAGCCCATACAATATCCGATCTGTAAAGCGCGGCAGAGCCTCCTATTATAGGTAACGCCGCTTTACGGAGATTTCATTGCCGGTTCCTGCTGACTTGTATAGAATCTGGCAATGTTTTGTCGAACGTAAAAAATCAGGCGACCTTGTTTTCCAAGACCGCCTGATTGGGATTTTCATATTCAGTTTTTCTTTTTCGAGACTTTGTCGCTGTATCTTTTCTATTTTCGCGGGGAGACGGGAAGGACAGGCGGTATATGGCCCTGTCCTTCCCGTTTGCCGTTATTTCATCAGAAGGTTGTACAGCATCTGCGCCATTTCCGCGCGGGTGGTGGTGTCTGTCGGTGAGAGCTTGCCATCGCTGCCGCTGACAGTGCCTGTTTTAACGAGCAGCGTCAGAGCTTCCTTCGCCCAAGAGGCGATATTTCCAGTGTCGGAGAAGTCTGCAAGCGTCTTGCCGGAATTGCCCTGGGGAAGCTGGCCGATGACGTTCAGGGCGTTGTACAGCAGGGTAAATACTTCCTGCCGGGTGATCTCTCTGCCCGGCGCGAACATATCGTTGCCTACGCCCGCCGAGATACCCAGCCGCTTTGTCGCTGCCAGATAATTCGTGTAATAGGTGTTGCCCGCGTCCGCGAAATTGTCCGTAGGGGTTGTGTCTGGCGCGATGCTATAGGCCCGCATCAGCAGGACGATGAATTCGCCCCGTGTCAGTTTGGCGTCCGGGCCGTAGTTCCCGTTGCCTGTGCCTGCAGTGATGCCCCGCGCTCCGATGAAGGCCACGGCCTTTTTGTACCACGCGGCGTCGGCCACGTCCTTGAAGCTCACGGGATTATAGCCCACAGCATATTTACTGAAATGGGTAGTGGTAAAAGTGACCGTACCCGTGGCCGCGTCAAAGTGGCCGTTCGGGAGGCAGACCAGCTTGCCGCTGCCGTCCAGATACCAGATGATCAGGCTTTCGGGAGTTTTCAGTTCCTCCGCCGTGGGCGTATAGGGAATGGTCACGGCGATGGGGGCGGCGTGGTTGTTCCACGCCGTTTGCGTGCCGTCAAGCGTCAGGGTGAGCTGGACAATCGGTCTATTACCGACAGCGGCTTTTTCCGCTTCGGAGAGGCCAAAGGCGTCACCCCGTGCGACGGTGATACCCGCCGTTTTTTCCTCCGTGCCCGTCAGGGACGAGAGCATATTATCGGAGAAGGTTACGCTGCCGAAGCCTGTTGTTAGCGTCAGCGCGCCGCCCCTCTGATCGACTGACAGCGCGGAGGCCGGAAACTCCAGTCTGTAGGCGCTGACGCCGGATATATTGGGCATGGAGACGGAGGCATTCCCGGCGCGCAGCAGATTTTCCGCTTTGGCCCCGTTCAGGCTGGCTGTGCCGATGGAGTCGCTGACCATCACGGGCAGCGTATCCGTTGTGACGCCGCTCTGTTTCACGTCGGCGTTATAAGTCTGCGTGGTAGAGTCACCACCGCCTCCCGTTTTGGTGGTAAATGCCCTGTCCTCGCCGTAGGCTGTGCCCGCGCTGCTCGTGGCGTAGGCGCGCACATGGTAGGGCGTACTGGCCGCAAGGCCGCTGATGGCCGTATTGAAGATGCCCGTGCCGCTGCCTACGGTCACTTTCGTAACGCCCGTGCCGCCGACGGCAGGATTGGCCGACGAACCGTACACAAAGCCGCGTTCCGTCACCGACGCGCTGCCGCTTGCCGTGACGTTGCCGTTGAGCGTCGCGCCGGAGGCCGTGATGCCCGATGGGTCATTGGTTACGACGGTCGGGGCCACAGGATCGTCGTCCCCGCCGCCGCCCGTGGACATCCACGCTATGGCTAAGGCATAGTAGTTTGTCGTGACGCCCCCAACGCTACTCGACCCCGCAGGAATGTAATCATCTTCGCTGTCAGCGGTTGTAAGGCGTACAACACCCACGCCGGTATAGGTGCTTGAAGCGGTTGTATAGCCGGTGTCGCCGTCATAATCACGCCCGTATATCGCTGTAATGGTAAGTGTTCCGTCCGCATTGATACCCACAGGGCCATTCACCCCGGCAAAATTGCTAAGAGCGACCGTGAAAACCTCGCTACCTGCCGGAGTGGAATCCAGCGTTTTCACAAAGCGTTCTGTAATAACGCTGCTGAAATCAGGCTGTGAAAGCTCCAGCACTTCATACATCGTATCATCGCCGTAGCTCGCAGCTATAAGCGCGTCGATGAGGCCGCCTTCATCTTCTGTGCCCAATTCGTTGCTTATAACAAGCGTCGTACCCGCGCCGATGTACCACAATTTTAACGATATGCCCGCCGAATCCTGCGCGCCCTCCTCGGTGACGGCGCTGCCCTTGATGGTTGCCGTAAGCGTCGCGTCGGCGGTCCGGGCCGTTGTCGCAGCGCCCGTGAGCGTGATAACGATGGTGTTGCCCGTGCCTTTGGCGGCGGTGTAGGAAAGACCGGCAGGAAGCCCGGTCAGCGTCACGTCGGAAGCCGACACGCCCGTCGCTACCGTGCCGGAGGTCACGTTGATTTCCCACGCTTTATCTCTGGCCGATGGGGTCTTGTTGTCGATTTGCAGGATGGCGGTATCGTCCGTGGCCGTCCCCGCGACGGTGAGGGTATCGGAGGGCATCCACGCGATGGCAAAGGCATGATAGTTTATTGAACCGCTTGAACCTGCGTCAATGTAATACCCCGGACTACCAGCCTCAACGAAATTTGTATCGCCCGGAACAAGCGTTGTGGGATAATTGGAATAGCCCGTTTGCCCATAATAATCGCGCCCAAATATCGGTACGATTATAAGCGTTCCGTCCGTATTGATGCCCACCGGGTTGTTTATTCCGGTGAAGTCAGAGAGCTTTGCCGTAAATATCTCGCTTCCGGCAGGGCAGTTTGACAGAGTATCAAGGAAGATCTGCGATATGATGCCCCCCGAAGCAGGCTCTAACGCCACAAGAGCATCATACAAACTACCATCTCCGTATCCTCCCGCAATCAGCCTGTCAATCAGCCCGCCTTCCTCGTTGGAGAGGACAAAGGTGGTGGCCGCCGGGTCCGTGCCGCCCGCGTAGGCCTGCTCATATCCGTCGTTCCAGTCCATCACCTTCCAGCCGCGGCCCGTCGCAACGGCCACATCGCTCTCCGGCGCGACGTTGCCGTCCGCCGGGGAGGCCGCCGTGTCAATGACATACAGTTTGTAATTCTCCGTGGTCGCGGCCAGCGCCGAGACGATATTTGTCATCGCTGCGCCCTTGATTCTATTGCAGTAGAGTTTCACCTGCATCAGAGCGGTATTTTGCGAAATATCCAGCGCCGTCAGCTTGTTTATGGCGCAGTTGAGCACCGTCATCGCCGTGTTGTGCGTCACGTCCAGTGAGGTCAGCTGGTTTTTCTCGCATTGCACCCGTTTGAGCGCCGTGCTCTGCGGTAGCGTCAGCGAGGTCAGCGCGTTATTTGTGCATTCGAGATTGCTGAGCGCTGTGTTTGCCGACAGGTCCAGCGAACTGATCGCGTTGTTGCGGCAGTTTAGTCCGACTAGGGCGGTCTGCGCGGATACGTTCAGCCCCGTAAGGCCGCAGTTGGCGCATAGCAGGCTGGCGAGCAGTGTGTTGGCGCTCAGGTCCAGCGCGGCAACCGCGTTATTGGAGCAGTTGAGCGTTTGAAGCGCGGTGTTGCCGGAAACGTCCAGCGCGGTGATCTGGTTATCCGAAACATTCAGTTCGGTCAGTGCTGTATTTTGGCTGACATCCAGCGTCGTCAGGCTGTTATGGTAGACGTCCAGCTTGGTCAGCGCCGTGTTTTGCGTCACGTCCAGCGCCGTCAGGCTGCCGCTGCGGCAGGTGAGGCTCTCCAGATAAGGATTTTCCGACACGTCCAGTGCGGTGGTCGTATCGGCCAAAACGCAATCGAGCAGTGTGACCTTGCCATATATCGTAATGGTCTGGGAACTGATCGTATAGGATTTATACAGGCCGACATTATCCTCGCCAGTATCCTTGACGGCGTTGCCGTTGAGATCAACCCAGACGCCCGCCAGATCTTCCGCATTTGCCGCCTGCAGGCTCAGCATGATGTTGGAGCCGATTGCCCGCGAAGTCGTCAGCGTCATCACCGGGTCAGCAGAATCCGCCCACGCTGTAACGGGCAGCATGACCGCCGCCATCGCAGTGCACAGCAGCCACGCCAAAAATTTCTTCTTCATGAATAACACCTTAATAACACCTTCTTTCTCAAAAATTAGGGTTGTGCTTTAATATCCCGTCTTGTATCAGGCGGGCTTGCACGCAGCCGTTCCATCAGTTCGTCCAGCTTCGCGCCGTCCACCGGCTTCAGGATGGTTCCAAAAGCCGGTATCCCTTTCGCGCTTTCAAGCTCTTTGGCATACGCCGTCACGAACACGATGCGGGCCGCAGGGTTTTGCGCGAGTATCTTTTTCGCCAGTTCCGCGCCGCTCATTTTTGGCATGGACAGGTCAAGGAAAAACACGTCCGGCCGGACGCTCTGCGCGGCCTCCAGCGCCGCCGCCGACGCCGTAAACGCGCCAGCGATCTCCACCGCGTCATAGCGGGAGAGCCAGTAGACCATCTCGCTCAAACACGGGGCTTCGTCGTCCACGATCATCACACGCGTGAAAAACTCCCTCCTTTTCTTCATACTGCGCTTGCTTTAGCATGGGGGCGTAACAAAACGTAACAAACTCAAAAACGTATGTTCCATGCGTGTTTTGCGCTTCGCGCAGACGCAAAAAGACCGCTTTTCAGGGGCGTTTTGCACTTTTCAAGCGGTCTTTCGAAAAAATCTTCAGAAGAATTTTTGGCGCGTCAGACGGTGGCTTTCATGCGCCTCACGCGGTCGAAATATTCGCGGTATTTGGCCTGCGGCCTGACGCGATACTCTTTTTTCAGCATGCGGGCGTATTGCTCAAACCATTCGCAGTAGGCGGGGAGGTTGCCGCCCTCCATGTAAATATCTAAAAGCGCCTCGTAGCCTTCGGTGGAAAGCGGGTTTCGCGCAAGCAGCGCATTCAATATATTCTCCGCTTCGGGCGCGCGGCCCGCCAGCGTGTGGCACGCGGCCAGCCCCAGCGCGATGCGCTCGTATTCGGTCTCCGTCTCATAAGCTGTTTCGACTGCCCATTCGTAGCCCTCGCCCTCCAGGTACGGCCTTGTATACAGGTTCAGGGCGCGCGCGGCCTCTACCGCGTTTTTTGTGGATATAACGGGATTGCCCTCGGCAAAGGCCATGAAATCCGTGTAGTCGCACACGCCGGGCGCTATGGTCAGGCGGTAATCGTCGCCCATTTTCAAGTGTTCTCCCTCCGCGTCCAGCGCGCAGAGCAGGCTGCGGAGCCGGTAGATGGTCATGCGCAGGTTGACCGCCGTGCCTTTGCTGTCCTGATCGTCAAACAGGGCGCGCAGCATTTCATCCTTGGCGGGGGCCGCGCCGCGCAGGTCTATGAGATAAAGGAAAAGATCCCGCACCCTGCGGGTTTCCCATTTGACTTCCTCGGCGGCAAGCAGCTCAAAGGCTCCGAAGCAGCGGATTTTCATGCGGTTGTCCGGCGCGGACGCGCGGTTCAGGAGCTTATGCTGCGCGCGAAGATGCTCTATGGTTTCGTCCAGCCGCGCTTCCTTTACGGGTTTGAGCAGGAAGTCCAGCGGGAAGGTGCTGAACGCCTCCAGTGCGTATTGCGCGTAGGCCGTGACGAATACCACGACGATACCGGGGCACACCGCCTGAATTTCCAACGCCAGCTCCAGCCCGGTCAGGCCCGGCATGTCGATGTCCAGAAACGCCGCGTCGGGGCAGCCCTCCGCTGCCGCCGCAAGGGCGGCGTTCGGGTCGGAAGACATGCCCATTACTTCAATGTCGGGGTATTTGTGCAGCAGCCATTTGAACTCGTCCAAACAATGCTGTTCGTCGTCAACGATGAATACGCGCATTTTTATCAGCCTCCTTCCACGGGATTTCCATGCTGACATCGCACCCGCCGCCCTCCGGTACAGCAAACACAAGCTGCGTCCGGTAGAGCCGCGATAAGCGGCGGTTGATATTTTCGATGCCCACCCCGTCGCGCGTAGCCGGGGCTTTTTCTCGCAGACCCAGGCCGTCATCGCGCACGCCGATGAGCGCCCTGCCCTTATTTGTCCGCTTGGCGTAGATTGTCACCGTACCGCCGCCCGGCTTTTCGCGCAGGCCGTGGACAAAGGCGTTTTCCACAAGCGGCTGCAATGACAGGGGTGGCACCAGCAGGCGTTCCGATTCGATGTCGTATTCCACCCGCACGCGCTCCCCGAAGCGCGCCTGTTCCAGCGCGGCGTATGCGCGCACAAGCTCCAATTCCTGCCCCAGCGCAATCCGTTCCTCGGTATCGTAATCATAATAGCCCCGAAGGTAGGTGCTGAACTCCGTCAGCAGCTTGCGCGCATTGTCGGCGTCGGTGCGGGACAGATTGATGATGCAGGCCAGCGAATTATGTATGAAGTGCGGGCGTATCTGATTCTTGAGGAGCATCACTTCCATCTGCTGCGAATGGTTGTAGCGCTGCGCCACCACAAAACAGTACACGACGAACAGTGCCATGTAGTCGATGGACGTTGCCGTTAATAGGTAATACTCGGCAGGCCACAGCCCGATGAACAGATCATAAAGCGCGAACAGCAATATGAACGCCATCGCGCCCAGCAGCGCGGGCGCGCCTGTCTGTCCCCGCCATGCCGCGCGCCCAAGCTGAACCGCCACGAACGCCGTCACAATCAGTAATATGAAATTGAGAACCATGTATGCGTTCGTTATGACCGCAAAGGGCAGTGCGATAACGCCCAGCGACGCGACGCAGCAGTAGGCAAACAGCGTAACGACCTGCCACTTGCGAGCAAGGCCGCCGTATGCGCAATAGACAAAATACAGGAGCAGAAATTGTATCCAGATCAGCGAGAGGTAGTCTATCCAGCCGTACCCCGATATGGGCATGTTGGGGAATATGAAAGTGGACAGCATATCGCCCGCGATTAGGAGGCGCAGCATCACCAGTACGCCGATACCCGCGAGTATCAGCATGTCTTTTTCCCGCCGCTGGGCTGTATAGAAAATGAAGAAGAACAGGCAGATGAACGCGAGGCCGCCGAAGGAGAACATGCCCACGTCGGATAGCGCGGCATTGAACGCCGCGGCCTGTTCGTATGTACCGAATATGACCGGTTCCCACATACCGCCACCGGCATAAGCGTTATTGCTGATTTGCAGGATGAGATTGAAGCTGTCCGCTTTCGCCGTGAAAGCGCCAAGCTGGGGTCGGTACTCCGACGCGGGCACGCTGGCCTTATCCCCAAAGGTTCCGTTCTGCCCGATCAGTTCACCGTCCGCGTACAGGCGGTAGGCCGATGCCTCGTTTTGGATGCGGAAGCCGTATTCCGTCCCTGGCTCTGCGCTGGTCACGCGGACGCGATAGGTGGCAATGCCGAAGCTGGGCAGCTCGCCCAATTCCGTTTCGTAGTAGTTCCATTCGCTGGGCGCTTCGACAATCTCAAAGGCTTCCGTGCCGCACTCGATCTGCGCGTCGGTCAGCGCCCGATTCCAGTAAAACTCCCATTCGCCCGCGATTTCAAACGCACTCTTTTGGTTCCACTCAGCGAGATTCAAAACGCCGTTCTCTGCGCGGGGCGTTACGGCATTGGAAGCGGACGCGTAGGAGTATATTCCCGCCATAGACATGATTGCTATGAGTATGGGCAGCGCCACAGACGCCACTCGTTTGAATTTCATCTTTTCCCACATCCGATCAGCGCCGGACGGCTTCACGCTTTATGCTTTTGGTTATACGGGCTGACAGTTCATAAGAAGCGCTTTTATTACGATGCGACTATAATCTTAACATGTTGTCTTCCAACCATCAATGAAAACGCCCTCTTCTGTGATCGGACAGTGATATTATCACCATGAAATGGGACTGAGAAAATGTCACCATGAGAGAAAGAGAGGACGTTTTTTTGAGCACAAAGGAAGCAAGAGCTTTCTTTATGCAAGAAGTAGTTGAAGGAAGGATAACAGTAAGAGAAGCAGCAGCATATTTGAACCGTAGCGAGCGACTGGTGAAAAGGTGTTCTAGCCCTAGTTCATGGCAATAGAGGCAGAACAGCCAACACGGCCTAGCTAAAGATATGGTCGCTTTGCTGGCTCAAAATGAATACAAAGGCGCAAGTCTGTAAGCAGGATACTTAAAGAGAGGGGTATTGTGAACCCATACTCGCATAAGTCTTGTAATCCCAGGAAGAGCAGGACTAGAGCTCCAGAGGAAGGGATGCTGGTACAAGAAGTACAACAAACAATTTGCAGTGGAACCTGCCGATGTGGAATCTGCTTTCGCTGCGCCCATGGGTAAGGGAAAAATGGAGTCCATAATATGCCTCAGGGAAGAGCGGACAGCCACTGGCTCAACCATCTCTTACTATGGTCAAAAGTATCAGTTAGTTGATGACAAAGTAACATATTGCCATTGCCATCCAAAGCTGTGATTCAGGTGAATCCACTGCATTAGCATTTGCGGAATAATGTAGTCCTGTTTATATGGAGCATGTCCACTCGCGTTGAGAAACGAACATGCCAGCATCAGCGGATGTGTTTCAATGTACCGAGCTATAACCTCGAGCCAAAGGTCGAAGTTGCTATACTTCGTAGCCGCTCCCCAGCGAACTATCTCATTCGGAGAATACAGAGAAACAAATTGCACTTCATCAGTCACTTCGCGATCTTTTAACGAATCGTCGTATTTATATTCATATTGATACTCGGAGTAATAGTATTTAATTGGATAGCCTGTTTCTTGCTATGCCAAAGGGAGCATCATTGACAAGTACAGACTTGGGAATCCCGCCAAGCCAAACCTTGCATTACTTGTGTTCTGGGACCTAGAAATAGGTATGTGAAATAACTCGTCAGCGTTGTCGCGAATCTCGCTTGAAAAAGACTCACCGGTCTGACCCTGAAAAACTCGCTCCTTCGTGTGGTGCGAATGCCGGTATAATAGGATCTGTTTCCCCACAACAATTCTTGTCCAATCATCAGTTGTTCCAATGAACAAGTCATCTTTTATATTCTCAATTAGCGCGTCGAACGCAATCTGGGCCCATTTCGGGTCGGCGTTTTCGTGGTGCATTAGCGCTGCCGAAATAAAACCAAAGTTGTGCTTAATCGCGTGTCGTATGTCAGACAAAACAGCCCCAGCTTTCTGCTGACTAGATTCAGAAAAATTCACTGCCATCGCATTGCTCAAAGTTCTCAAAGAAACATGTCTTTTCTTCTTCGTATTCTTCTGCGATGACAAAATCGCCTCCAAAGTATCGCTCTGGAAGAGAGACTTTCCGCAAAACACCTTCGATGCTCATATAACTAGAAGACATAATCATTTTGCCTCCATCTACTTTCTCTTCCGACGGTTAATTACACTGCTGCGAAAATCTATAAATTGATCCATTTCTTCTCTCAGTTGATCAGGAGGAATTATTTGAGTACCATCGCTGACCGGTGCGTCATGTCCAGTTAGCCACCGGGAGCTAATTTTCATGCCCTTATCAACCGCGGCGATATCAGCGTCATTGATATCCACGAGGTGCTTGAGCCGTTGTGTCTGAACTGCGCGTTCATGGCGCTGCACTACACTATTAAGCAACTCCTGTTCAACGAAGCATTCCCAAGTCTCACGGATCGCGCCAACAATATCCCTCGCATCCTTCTCGTAAGCCGCATCGTCACGTGCGCGATATGACTTCTCTGCCTCCTGGATGCGCTCATTAAGCCGTTTGATACGTTCGCCAACCGTAACATGCCGCCACTGTTCCGCTGTCGTTGGCTCACCCGCGCCATTTTGCGAACGGGCGATATGAACATACTCAATATTTGCGAATGCACCTGCAGGCTGTTTGGTTGCGGCTGAGTTTTTGAGTAAGCCTTGCTGCTCATAAAGATACTGCACAAAAGTAAAATCGTGTGAGAAAACTAGCACTTGTCGCTTTTCAGCCTCAATAAGAAGACGACGTGCCACCGCTTCTCTGTAAGATTGATCTAGGCTACAGACCGGATCGTCGAAAACCAGTGTGGAATTATCACCAGATTCCGTGAGGTCGGCGAAAAAGCCGGCGATTGCCGCTATACGTTGTTCGCCTTCGCTAAGCACCGTCGGCACAGATATAGTCGGAGCTCCTACCAAGCTGACTCTGATATAACTGACGCCACGAGCCGATTTGTCGAAAACCAGCTCGACCGGGACACGATCAAGCCCGAGCATTTTTGTTTCGCTGGTAAATGACGCACAGACTTTGTCGACATATTTCTTTGAGAGCTTCGTGTTTTCCCGGCTGGCGGCAGTGGTTTCACAGGTTTTAGCTGCCGCTTGCAGGCAGCTGATTTCGACCAGTAGGTCGTGTTGACCTTCAATATCGGCCCTGTCTGCTGCTATTTGCTGCCGTAACTTCAACTCTTGCTCGCGCGTCTGTAACTTGCTGGCCTCAAGAGCATTGGAATCGGAACTACCGTACTGTTCAGCAGCCGCAGTCTCTTCAGTGGCCGCCTTATTCAGCGAGGCTATTGATGCTCTAAAAGTCTCCTCTAATTTAACAACATCTTCGGGCGGATTGTCGGGGTTTTCCATTATAACAAGCCAGTTGCGTAGAGTTGTCGCACTGGCTATTAAAGGTAGCAGCGCCTCTCCGGTCCGTTCATCGTATGTAGTAACCAAATTTACAAGGTCTTGATTGACAGCAGTCTCAATCGGTAGGGCCTTAAGTGCAGCAATATTGGTTCTTCGCGCATTCTCGGCTTCTTGTAACTCAGTTTGCGCTTCGCCCTTCATAAACTCTTCAAAACACCTAAACCGTTCACGAGCATCGAACTCAAGCGGTTGCTGACAGAGAGCACAGACCGCCCCGTCTGTAAGATCAGGGAATTCATGATCAGGTATATCCTCGACAAACTTTTTCGCGGCAAGCCACATTGACCGCCATTTTTCAGAACCGGTTGCAGGCAGTATCATGTTTTGCTGGATTTGCTTACTGGCTTCATCGACTGCACGCTGTGTTGCCAAGACTCTTTGATGGGTTTTGACTGATTCCTTGACGCGGGTATCGCTCAAGCCGTTAGATATCATCTTGAGATTTCGTGCCAATGTGGAAAGTTGTCCGGCACGGATGCGGGCCTGAGTCGCCGCTTTGGCTGGATCGCTTACGGTTAGAACCTTTAACTTATCAGGAATTTCTCCGAGTTCTGTGACTTCTTCGTCCAAAAGCGGAGTCATTTTTCTAAGCATTTCCAAACCGGTTTTTTCCCCAAGATGTTCGAATATCTCAGCTCCAATTCCCGTCTCCAGGTCTGGCCATGATCGTTTACGATGTTCTGCCTGCTGACGATCATATTCAATTACAGCGCCGATAGCGCTGAGTGCAGAAGTATAGTCCGACAGCACCTGAAGCGTTGGTGGAACAAAGGCCACTTCATTGGAAGTTGCAACTTGTGCGGCGGCTGATTTTGCATCAAAAACTCGTACTCGCTGCAATGGACTGGATTCCAGAGGCTTGCCCGATTGCCAACTCAAATCTTCAATAGCAGACGAACCGACATGATAGCTAATCACAGCCTTTGGCACTGGTGCTGGCCTAAATGCATTCGGCAAAACCTTCTCTGGCCCTCTGGAAGCGGCGGCCTGTTTCAGTATTCGTACATAGCCAGACTTGCCGCTACCGTTTCGTCCGGCGATAATAGTCAACCCTGCACACGCAAATGGCACTGTTGCTCCGGGTGCTAGATCATTAGCTCCTTCGAGATGGGTAATCTTGTCAATACAAACCGGCGGGCTTCCAGATGCCGTGGCTTGTAAATGGGTTGCATCCAGAGGCACATATTTGGGCAAGGCCGGCGAAGGTGGTGTGTTTGCCCACGGAGCGGGCTTTGCAAATTCAATGCGTTTTGCTTCCTCCGCATAGGCACGATAATCAGCCGTACCCAGTACTTCTCCTTGAGCAAGTCTTCGAAGGAGATCTCGTTGCCACAGCTGGAGCTTGGCTCCCCAATCTAACAAACTAGTCTCTAAGTCACTCATAGCAACAACCTCCCGTTCAGGAAAGTGCAATGCTTTTATCGAAGAACTTTGATGAGCTTATCAGCCAGTACTGGTTCGTTCTTCTTTTTAAGTTCACATTCCCATATACGCAATACTGTCCACCCGCGAGAAACAAATAGAGCGGTTATCTCTTTATCATGTCGAATGTTCCGTTCCCGCTTCTTCTGCCAGTAGTCTTTATTATCTTCGGGACGTGTATTCCGGCAATCGTGGCCGTGCCAGAAACACCCGTCTACAAATATTGCTATCTTTCTATTGAGAAAAACAAAATCCGGATGGCCCTTTACATGATAATTCCGACGCCAGCCAGTAATTCCATTTTTCTGAAAGATTTGAATAAGCCTTACTTCCGTGGATTTATTCCCCTGGGCTTTGACCTTTCGCATTATTTCCGAGCGGTCTTTTTTGTCGAATATGTCGCTCAACGCCCATCACCTTTCAAACTCAATACGCAGGCTGGGGTCGGTTTCCGCAAGGACAATTTCATTATATTTGTCCACGATGTCCGCAATCGTGGCATTGCGATTTCTCTCATCAAACAAGCTATGTTCATAAATGTTCGAGGATAAAAACTGCTGAATATCCCAAACGTCGACGCGGCCGTCAAGCCCCGCATCCGACGCTAAATCCAACGCCGTGCGGACACGATCGAATATAGTTATTATCACAGGATGGCATCCGGCCCGCAGATTAAGTCTGCATTTTTCTAAGAGGGGAGCGCCGGGAGCGGTCGTACAGTGAATAATCGTGCTGTTTATAACAAAATCTCCGCTTCGCTCCGTAGGCGCATCGGCTACGGATGCCCCATGGACTTCAAACGCTCCCATTGGTAGAATCATAGAAAGTTTAGCTGCCACGAGATGCTGAAGTACCATACCAAGGTATTGTGTCCCTGGGTTTTGTGCTTGCCTCTTTCTTGCCTGCTCGAAAAGATCCTCCAAGTTAGCTCCAATTGTTTTCGACGTATCGGAGGTCAAGACAAACGGCTGGTTTCTAAAATACTCGCGAACTTGCTCAGCCCAGAAATCTTCTATGACAGCAAAGTCCACTGGTTCCTCTGCATTCCATGCATTGAGGAATTCCACATACTTTATCATCAATCCCATGCTGCCGCGGCTGGTACGCCCGCCTTCGGATGCGAGTATTTGCGTGATGCCATGCTCATTCAAGATTTTCTTGAGGTTGCCGCCGCCGAGTCCGGCGACTTGGCCTTTACTGCCAGTCTGGTAATCATCCGGGTTAAGCGGGAATGCGTCGCCGCTAACCATACGGGTAAATTGAACGAGGAGCGAAAGCGAGCCTTTAGTCACTATATTATTTTCGTTCTGAAATGCTCTCAACTTTTCTTCAGTGTTAACCATTATAAGCCGCCTCCGCAATCTTTACTAGGAATTTCTGGCCTATGAAACGGGCGACAGGAAGCGCTACCGCATCACCCATAGCCTTATAGCCGTCGTTGTATGTACCTGGGAGAATGAAGGTATCGGGAGCCCCCATAAGACGCGCAGCCTCACGAACGGTCAATAGCCTTGCGTGTACTTCTCCATTTCTCTTGACGACTAAAAATTGTTTACTGCTGCCACCCTCCGGCGTCCTCAGACAGCCGGCGATGCCGTCAAAGCGTAATTCTAATTGCTGCTGTCCATGACGGGTCCTTCTATATCCCGTAGCATATACTGTCTCGTGTTTTTCGAGCATGGTTTTGTGTTTTTCCGGTATCAAGCGTATTACATTGTCCTTGTCAAAAGGCACGTTTGTTTCGATGATATCTTTGAGGGCGACATGACGTTTCGGAGGCTTTTCCGTATGCCACCATATCCAGCCTGGTAAGGTCTTTCCCAACTCCGCCGCCGTCTTGTTGTGCAACCAACACGGCTCTGTGCCAATAAGTTCTTCGGGAATATGATGTCCATGCTGAACAGCGATTATAAAAACTCTCGGCCTTGACTGCGGCAGAAAAAGAGAAGCGTTAAGTATAATCGCGCCACAGTCATACCCTCTATCAGTGAGCGCTATATGCAGTTTTCTATAGTTGTTTCCATTGCTGGTGGACAGAAGGCCAGACACATTTTCTACAAGTAGAACGCGAGGCTTTTCCGGCATTTCGTCGAGGATTCTAAGCCACTCCCATACCAATCCGCTTCGGCAAGCGTCGATACCCCCGATAGAACCGGCAAGCGACAAATCCTGGCAAGGGAAACTCGCCCACGACAAGTGGGCGTAAGGCAGATCAGTACCTCTAACATTTTTGATATCATCCAATAAAAAATGCTCAGAATGGAAATTAGCCGCATATACGTCAGCCTTTTGCTGGCTAACATCATTTGCCCAAACAGGCGAGAACATATCTTTCAAACCATAAGCGACCAAACCGCTTCCGGCGAAAAATTCATGCATCCTCCACGGAGCAGATGAGAGATCAATTTTATCTTCATCAGTAAGTGGTAAAGCGCACTGGAGCATTTCCACCATCCTTCCTTGAGTGTCCACCGACGAATTACTCTTATTCCTTATGCAGAAGTTCTTCTACTCCGCAGTCGAACAGAGTGCATAACTTATATATTGTTTCAAAGTCGATTCTTGTTGCTTTGTCATTATACAGATTAGAAATCGTATTTCTTGAAAGCCCTGTTTTCTCGTGAACGTCTTTTATCGAGTAGCGCCGGCTTCCCATTAGCGTGGACAAATTGCTGTGAACAGACATTGGTTACTCCCTCCATAGCCTTTCTCCAGCAAATTGTACCACTCTTCCTGCGCATCGTAAACGGCATTATGCGCACACGTGATCGGACAGTGATATTATCACCATGAAACGGGACTGAGAAAATGTCACCATGAGAGAAAGAGAGGACGTTTTTTTGAGCACAAAGGAAGCAAGAGCTTTCTTTATGCAAGAAGTAGTTGAAGGAAGGATAACAGTAAGAGAAGCAGCAGCATATTTGAACCGTAGCGAGCGACTGGTGAAAAGGTGTTCTAGCCCTAGTTCATGGCAATAGAGGCAGAACAGCCAACACGGCCTAGCTAAAGATATGGTCGCTTTGCTGGCTCAAAATGAATACAAAGGCGCAAGTCTGTAAGCAGGATACTTAAAGAGAGGGGTATTGCGAACCCATACTCGCATAAGTCTTGTACTTCCAGGAAGAACAGGACTAGAGCTCCAAAGGAAGGAATGAAGAAGCTGTGCGAAGCATATATTTATAACTTCAGGCAGCTTTTGCCTTCTGTAGATGTAGGGTTATAATGCTCGTGATTCAAGTTGCGCAGTGATATTTAGGGATCTTTGAATATGTCAGATTGTGCAGAAAGGGATTCACATGGATGTTGGTCTGTATGATTCAATATTTCGAAGGAAGTCCGTTCGAAAATATAACATGGATCCCATAAGTCAAGGGACCATAGGTGAGATTTCCGATCACTTAGAGACCTTAGAGCCCCTTTGCCCGGAAATCAAAGTCAGATTCATGTTTGCAGAACATGGGGAAATAGCAAACTTGCTTCCTGTGAGATGCCCCCATTACCTTCTCATGTTCTCTGAGACTGAGGACAACTATTTGTACAACGTAGGGTTTATAGGACAACAAATAGACTTGTACCTTTCTGCTAGGGGATTGGGAAGCTGCTGGCTAGGCTTGGCTAAACCCCACCAAGAAATATCCGGCACAGAGGAACTGGATTTTGTGATCATGCTGGGCTTTGGAGAGGCTGCCGAACCATTGTACAGGGAAGAGGTTTCACAGTTCAAAAGAAAGCCCTTGTCCCAGATATCTTCCGTCCTAGGGGCAGAGGAGCTTCTAGAACCTGTGCGCTTGGCTCCTTCTGCAGTAAACAGGCAGCCTTGGTACTTTTACGGCACGCCACAGGAACTTCATGTAGCAAGGGAAAAACTGAACCCTGTAACTTATCCCATCTACAACAGGCTTAATCAGATAGATACAGGGATAGGTTTATGCCATCTGGTTCTAAGCGCTGAGCACCTGGGCAAGTCACTTTCATTCCAATTTGGCGATGATGAAAGACAAGATCCTCCCCCTGGATATCAGTATGTAGTTACTGCAAGTATTGAGCCGTGATAGTTGCATCTAGGCAGCTTCAGGTAATAATATGCGATGAGAGGCGACATCAAATGATCACCATGGGAAAGTACGAAAAAAGATGTAAGCCTAAGTGTCTAGACCTAATAGTCCAGTTTTTCAATCACCACGCAGACCGAATGGGCCAAGAACGATGGATCGATCTATCCCAAGCCGAGACCATTCTCGATGAGTGGCTGGAAGACGGGCTCCTTTTTGTGTGTGAAGATACAGGGTTTGATAGCAGCAGTCTGTCAGAGGGCCTGTCTGCGCCTCCAGATGGATCACCAGACCAGGGGTCCGAAAGGGTGCTGGTGGGACTTGTAAGGCTGCGTGAAGACCACGGCACATACTGGATAGAAGACATTATGGTGGACGAGGAGCGGCGCCATAGAGGGATAGGCTCTGAGATCCTAAAAGAGGTGGAAAACTGGGTCCTTTCAAAAGGAGCTACTTCTTTGTTTCTAGACGTGGTCCCTTCGAATCTCGGTGCCTTGGATTTTTTCATGGGAAATGGATATGTGTATTTGAACACCATAGAATTGCGCAAAGACCTGCAGCACTCTAACGGTTCTTCAGCGCTGAGTACAGATGGTTCCGATTCGAAGGAAGCAAAGACTCCCAAAACCACAGAGGTGACATTCCTAGGAAGACATTTTCTGGTGCGAGGGGAAATCGAGTTGCGCGAGGAAAAGAACGGGCACAAGGTCTAATCAGAACCTGCTGATTTTTTGTCTCAGAAGCGCTAGGTTACAGATTCTATGACTTGTGCTGCTATTTTCCTCGCAAGTCTGATAGGGCTCGATGATAAAAACCAGAAGGCGCGGCCATGGCAGAACGCGGTCGATCGCCACAGGTGCGCCTCCCAATCAAAGATATTCTTGGCACTCATAGGATTTTGCTAAGGAAAGCCTTTGTCCTTTCATGTCTGGGATGGCTGAAGAATTCCAAAGGCGGTCCTTCCTCTACCAGTAATCCCTGGTCCATGAATATGACCCTGTCTGCTACTTCCCTGGCAAATCCCATTTCATGGCTAACCACGATCATGGTCATGCCTTCCAAGGCAAGTTCCTTCATGACGGCAAGGACTTCGCCTATCATTTCAGGGTCCAAAGCCGAAGTAGGCTCATCAAACAGCATGAGCTTGGGTTTCATAGCCAGGGCCCGCGCAATAGCGGCCCTTTGCTGTTGTCCTCCTGACAGTTGGCGAGGGTAGGCCGACTCTTTGTCAGCTAGACCTACTTTTTTAAGAAGAGCCCTTCCCATCTGGTGAGCTTCGTCAACTGGCATTTTAAGGACCTTGGTGGGCGCAAGGCATACGTTATCCAAGACCGTAAGGTGTGGGAACAGATTGAACTGTTGAAACACCATTCCAGCAGTTTGCCTAACCAGGTTAATATCTACGCTGCCGTCATCTAGGTTTACGCCGTCTATATACACTTGACCTGAACTTGGTTGCTCCAGGTGGTTGATGCATCGCAACAAAGTGCTTTTTCCAGAACCGCTAGGACCAATTATGACTACAACTTCACCTTTTTCAACTTCCAAGTCTATGCCGCGAAGCACATGGAGATCTCCAAAATACTTGTGCAGATCTTTGACCTTAACCACCGGCTTTGAGCCTCCCCTCTAAGAGGCCTAACATTCTGCTGATCGTAAAAGTCAACACAAGGTATATTAAGGCGGTAGTGAAGTATGCCTCAAATGGCCTAAAACTCTGTCCTGCCATCATTTTTGAGCGCATCATGAGGTCTTCCATCCCGATTACCGAAACGAGGGACGATTCTTTGAGCAGGGTCACGAACTCGTTACCCATGGGAGGAATGACGCGCCTAATGGCCTGAGGCAAGATTACATACTGCATAGCCTGGCCGTAGGTCATACCCAAGGATCGAGCCGCCTCCATCTGACCTGATTCTATAGATTCAATGCCGCTTCTGTAGATCTCGGCCATGTAGGCTGACGAGTTGAGGGTTAGAGATACCAAGGCGTCGATAGATCCTACAGGTTTGTAGTGAAGTATTTGAGGTAAGCCGAAGTGCACCAGATAGATTTGGGCGAGGAGGGGGGTGCCCCTTATGAAATCTATATACGCCTGACACGGAATTCGGAGCATCTTGTTCCCGCTAATGCGACCGAGCGCAATCAGCAGTCCAAGCAAGATTGCGATCAGAAAAGACACAAATGTGAATTGAACTGTGATTCCAACACCTCTTACCAAGAAGGGGAAATACTTCGCGACTATGTCTAGATCAAACAGATTGGTTCCCTCCTTAAGTCGAATTTCTTCTGCTCAACCTCGGCATGGCTCAAAAGGGGCCACGGATGGACGTTTCTGATCCGGCCCCTCTTTTCGGCAGGTGTATTCAAAGGAGCCCTTGGTTTCGGCCTAGGCGCCAAGCTGTTTGGCTCTTTGGCCCCGGGGTTACCTGGGTCCAAAGTACTTTTCGTAGATTTCGTCATACTTGCCGCTTGCTTTTATCTTCGCAAGGCCTTTGTTTACTAGCTCATGTATGTCCTTATCCTGCTTGCGCATGGCAATGCCGTAATACTCAACCGTGAAGGCTGGCTCGGGTATGATTATCTTTGAGTCAGGGTTGTTCTTTAGGTACTCTTGAATCACAGGCAAGTCTGAAATCACTGCATCTACTCCGCCGACTTTGAGTTCATTGAATACGTCGGCAGCTTGTTCTAGCCTCTTGATAGTCAGCCCGGCCATGTTTTCCTCTTTGAATTTCGCGTCCAAGTCTTTGGCTGCGTAATCCGCTGTGGTGTTTATCTGCACCGCAACTGTCTTCCCCGAAAGGTCATCTAGTGTCTTAATTGGAGAACCTTCTTCTACGCACCACGCTTGACCAGATTCAAAATATGGGTCTGAGAACTTTACTTCCATTGCCCTCTCGTCGGTAATAGTCATTCCCGATACGATGAGATCGGCCTCCCCTGTCTGCAGAGCGGCAATTAGGCTGTTCCAGTCCATGTTTTTGTATTCGACCTCAAAATTGGAGGCCTCTGCAATAGCGTAGATAAGATCAACGTCGAACCCTGTAAGTTCCCCGGTGTCTGGATCTACGAATTCAAAGGGCGCAAATGTGCACTCTCCAACCGCGACAAGTTCTGCAACGGGTGCGCCAGGTTCCTCTTCGCCGGTTTGAGGAGGCGTCTCAGGTTGTTCAGTGCATCCTGCGAAAAGGGCAAGGACAAGCAGAAGCGAAAAGCATAGAATTCCAAACCTCTTTTTCATGTTAATATCTCCCTTCCATTTTGTGTTTGCCGTACTATGCCGCTAGAATATACAAAGCGGCAATGCCCCTAATTCTCGAATCATATGCTACGGCTTGAGTTACTGTGCATGATTATACATCTACGAGGGTACTATGGTAAGTAGTAAGTTGTAGTATGTCAGAGTGTCTACTTGATCTTGTTGCTCTGTCTCCAGATATTCATCGCTTGTGCGTCTCGGACCAAATCATCTCGGAAGTCAGGGTGGGCAATCGATATCACAAGTTCTGCCCTCTCCCAGGTGCTGCGGCCTGCTAGATTAACGATACCCCACTCCGTAACAAGGTACATCGCCTGGCTGCGCGGATCTGATACGATGCCGCCAGGAGGTAAGGTTGGTACTACGCGGGATTTCACCTCCTTTGTGTTTCGATCTACGTATGTCGATGGCATACAGACGAAAGATTTCCCTTCTTTAGCCATAAGGGCGCCTGTGACAAAGTCCAGTTGGCCTCCGGTACCGCTTATGTGTCTCGTGCCTGCGGACTCCGAACAGACCTGCCCATATAGGTCTATCTCTACGCAGCTATTTATGGCGATCAAACGATCATGTTGCGACATGACTTCAGGCGAATTAGTGTATTCTACGGGGAAAGAGGCTAACCCTGGGTTGCGGTGTACCCAATCATAAAGCTCACGACTACCCAGACCAAAAGACCACACGCCCTTTCCTCGATCGATTGATTTGAGCTTGTTGGTGAGTTTGCCTGCTTTATACATATCAAGATACGAGTCGCATAGCATTTCAGTATGCATACCCAAGTCTTTGAGGTCAGACGATGCAATCATTTGTCCGACCAAGTTAGGCATAGCGCCTATTCCAAGCTGGATCACTGAACCGTCCATCACATGTTCGCATATGAGCTTAGCTATCTCCTCGTCTTCTCTTGTTGGGGCAACCGGGCTTAGCACCGCCAGAGGCTCATGAGCACCTTCTACCACAACATCTACCTCAGATATGTGGATAGCCTCAGCGTATCCCCCGCAAGCCCATGGAAGGTGTTCATTTACCTCGACTATAACCGTCTTTGCCTTATCGATTATGGTCTTAGTAGAAGAGTTAGTTAGAGACAAGTTGAAATATCCGTATTCGTCCATGGGAGTAACTGCAATGCAAGCCACGTCTACATCCAGATATTTTCGGTAAAAAGTCGCCTGGTTCCTATACATCATAGGTATGTAGTTGCAAAGACCGCGGTCATGGTATCTTCTCTCAGGCCCGCTAAAGTGCCAGCTGTTATACGTGAAGCTATTCCTTTGTGGATCACATTCCACAATCTGAAGCGGTTTCGGCAAAACCCCGCCCCGCACCTTAACATCTTGAAGCTCATCCTTCCGCCTAGCCAAGGCTCCATCTAAGAGCTCAGGGAGATTCGAATTCATGCCATAATCCACCCAATCGCCGCTTCTCACCACCTTAACCGCATCATCCGGAGTCTTCAGCTTCCGCCTATACTCACTTACCAAACTCATATCGTCTCTCTCCTTTTTCCGTCAAGCACCGGGGACGGCACTTTCTGCTTCAGAAGCATGGGGGACGGCACTTTTTGCTTCATCACTTGTGCTTCAGGTAGAATATGGCCAACTGCGTACGATCCCTTAGATCAAGTTTTTCTAGAATTGCGCTTACATAGTTGCGCACTGTGCCTTCGCTAAGATAGAGTACCTCGGCTATCTCACGATTACTCAAGCCTCTTGCCACCATCTCTATGATTCTCTCTTCTTTTTCAGTAACTCCGAAGTCCGAGATGCTAGTCTTTTTACCGTCTTTCAGCAGGTTGGGCAGTCTGGTTACGACAGCGTCTCCAAATACATTCTGACCATTTTGGACCGCCTTCAAAGCAGGAATGATGCTTTCAAAATCCTGCTTCAGGATGTAGCCTTTTGCACCCAATCTTAACGCTTCCACGATGTACTCATCGTCTGAAAACGTAGTCAGAAACAGGATACGAGCGTCAGGGAATTGGCTCAAGATATCTTCGCAAGCCTGAAGTCCTGTCATTTCCGCCATGCGAATGTCCATTAGCACGACATCAGGTCGGAGTTTTGCGAAAAGTGATACTGCCTCGCTTCCGTCGGAGCCTATCCCGATAACCTCGATGCTGCCATCCGTTTGGAGAATCGTCTTAAGGGATTGGCATACCAGAGGGTCATCATCTACTATGAGTACGCGCGTAAAAGCTACCTCCTTTTGGGGACAGAGATGAACAGCCTGAACCCGCTTTTATGCTCGATCACAAATTGCCCGCCTAAGGCTCGCACTCTATCTTCTATACTGAGAAGGCCAAGACCTTCTCCCGAACCAAGATGCAGCTCGGTGCCGTTGTCCTGGACTATGAGTTGGTAGAGCGCGGGATGTTCGACAAGAATGACTGTGACCAAAGTCGCATCTGAGTGATGGATCACATTGCTCAATGCTTCTTTGATTACGGCTATGAAGCAGTACGCGATGGCCTTTTCGGGTTCATCTTCGAGTCTGTAATCCAGACGAATAGGGCAGAATGTGAAATCTTCGACAATAGCCTCTACTTGTGTCTTGAGGTCAATGGACTCATCGTGTAGGTTGCGGACGCTAGCCCGTATGCTATCCATAGCCTGTGACAGTGTTTCGCGGATGACCGACAGGCCGCGCCTCTTTTCTTCGTCCTCTTCGGTAACTATGAGAGCGCCTATTTGAAGAATTAACCTCGACAAAAGGTGACCTACATGGTCGTGGATTTCCCGGGCAATGCGGCCGCGTTCATTCAGTGTTGCCAGTCGGACCTCGTAGTCTTGGTTTTCGAGAAGTTCTCGGTTCCTTTGAGCCAGAAGCATGGCCTTTTCATAGCTGTCATCGCGCAGTCTGTTTGCTTGGCTCCGGCTGTATTCCAACGCATTTTGCCTTGACGCCAATACATAAGATACCGCTGTGAGTGCAGAGAATACGAGGAACCCTTGGAGAGAAAGGTGCACAAGCGATACTATAACGCCTACTGTGATCAGCGAAGCCCATATTGGCCAGGCATTTCGCTTTGAAGTTTCAGCAGGAGGCGGAGGGTCGAGGTACAAAAGGCGCGTGTCTGGTTGTTCGAAAGGATTCTTTTGGATCTTGGTCATGGCATCATAATGGACCAGAGGCAGGAAAGTAATGAATCTTGGCCGCACAATGCAGAATAAGGTATACAAGATGGTGCTTGCCATCACAATTACATCGCGGCTGCTATAGCCGTTTAATGCAACTATTGTTATTGCGCATAGAAGAGCTGCCACCGTGGTGGCTTCATCTGCTTCTATCGGAAGCACAACCAAACAGCAAATCAGTAGAAGCAGTCTGTCGGCAGCACTTTGCATATTAACTCTCCCTCTGTCCCAGTGCCTCTTACGGCACCAAGTCTAACACATGAGTTGTAAGGCAGCAATTGGAAATGGTGGTTCAGCCAACATGCCAATCCGGGGTAGGGAGATCTTCTTATCTAGAGGCATGTGGATGAGAACTGCCCAGACCCAAAGAACCGGCCAGAATCCCGGTTCAAAGCAGAACATCTGCTACATTGTCCACACAACAAGCAGAAGGCGAAGCCCAGATTCTATGACTTTTGTCACCTCAAGAAACTGATCAGAAACACTTACAATGTGGATCACAGAAGAAGTAAAGTAGTAAAGAACATGCTAGTAAAAGGACATATCCGGTGGCCGAATGCGTTTCAGTAGTCTCATAAGAGATAGAAGCCGCGGTGTCTGTGAACTCTCTAGTCAGATGATAGAAGCGACGTAATAGAAGGAGCTTTGAGGCAAAAGCCGCTAACCTGGAGGAGTGCATATGCTCATTGAGGTAAAGAACTTGGTAAAACGCTACGGAAACTTGCTTGCTCTCGATCATTTCAGTCTGGAAGTAAGGGAAGGCGAGATCGTAGGCTTGCTAGGTCCTAACGGTTCCGGTAAGACCACCCTCATCAACTGCGTTTTGTCACTGCTCAAGTACGACAAAGGAACCATTCAGGTATTCGGCAAAGAAATGAGGCCGGATGCATATGACATAAAAAGAGATATTGGCATTGTGATGCAAAACGTAGCCGTGTTCAAAGAACTGAAGGTGGAAGAAAACGTAGATTACTTTTGCGGATTGTACGTAAAAGATGGAGCCTCTCGCAAGCGCCTGGTAGACGAGGCGATTGAATTCGTTGAGCTAGACGCTTTCCGAGAGTTCTATCCCAGGAAACTTTCAGGTGGATTATTGCGCAGGTTAAACATTGCGTGCGGCATTGCCCACAAGCCAAAGCTGCTGATACTTGACGAACCTACAGTAGGCGTAGATCCCCAGAGCAGAAACAGTATCTTAGAAGGTATACGAGAACTCAACCGCCAGGGGACTACCGTTCTTTACACATCCCATTACATGGAGGAAGTTGAGCAGCTGTGCACTCGTGTGGTGATTATGGACCAAGGGAAGCCTCTTGCGACAGGCACTATTGAGGAACTCAAAGCCATGGTAAACAGCGGAGAAACTGTGGTGGTAGAGATTTACAGACTAGATCCTGAGGACCTAGCCCAGATTCGGCAGCTCTCTAACGTATCTAGAGCATATTATGAAGATGACCATCTTACTGTGCATTTCGAGGGTGGGCTTCATAACTTGCTTAACCTTTTGGACTATTTGAAGTCGCGTGAGATTTCTTTTAACAGGGTGTTTTCACAGCAGCCTACCCTAAACGACGTATTTCTCGAGATCACTGGCAAGCAGCTTAGAGAATGAGGAGGGCGAGGGCATGTTTTGGCACGTATTTGTCTATAGGCTGAAATGTCTTGTCAGGGACCGGGAATTGGTCTTTTGGACCCTCATCTTCTCGATCCTACTAGGAACACTATTTCATGTTGCTTTTGGTCACTTGACTGCTGAATCTGCAAGGTTTCAGCCTATAAAGGTAGCAGTGGTAAATAACGAGGCATATAACCAAGACCCGGCCCTTCAGGCCGTTTTGAAAGAGTTATCGTCGGCAGGAGCAAATCAAATGCTTGACCTCTTAGTTGTCGATGATGAAGAGGCTCAGGAGTTGCTTGAGGAAGGGGCAGTTTCTGGCATCATAACAGCCGGCGAATTGCCTGGGCTTACCGTCAAGGAACCAGGCATATACCAAAGCATACTCAAAATGATTTTAGATGAATATATTCAGACAACCAAGACTGTTACTAATATAGTCTCGAGAACCCCTCAAATTGCCGGTGAACTCTTTGAGAACCTCCAGAGCCAAAACGGTTACCGCAGGGACTATACAGAGCAGATATCCTTTTCAGATGCCATGCCCGACATGATGTTGGGTTACTTCTACGCCCTTTTGGCTATGGCTTGTATGTACAGCGGGTTTTGGGGTCTGCGCAACGCAATTGACATTCAAGCAGACCTTTCGGACAAAGGCGCCCGTCGGAGCGTGGCGCCCACCCATAAGATGTTGGTAGTTTTGGCTGACTCTGCAGCTGCTTTGGCTATAAGTTTCTCTGAAGTGTTGATTCTTCTTGGCTACCTAGCGTTTGTACTAGGAGTGAATTTTGGAAATCAGGTAGGGTACGTATTGCTTACCTGCTTAGCCGGATCTGTAGCCGGCGTTTCCTTCGGGACTTTCATAGGTACTTCTGTCCGCGGGAGCGAGGGTGTTAAAACAGGACTGCTGATTGGGTCTACCATGGCCATGAGTTTTCTGGCCGGTTTGATGTGGATCGATATGAAGCACGTTGTGGCCCTAAAAGCGCCTTGGCTTGCTTACATAAACCCTGCAACTCTCGTAGCCGATGCTTTTTACAGCCTTTATATATTCGATACTCACCGTCGTTTCTTTATTAATATAGGTATGCTATGCGTCATTTCCACAGTATTTTGCGGGCTTAGTTTTGTAAGGCTGAGGAGGGAAAAGTATGCAAGTATTTAAGGCTTACTTCAAAGTAATGCGCGGCGCTGTTGCGACTCTTTCGATTAATCTTTTTGTGTTTTTAGCACTTGCGGTACTTTTCTCGTTTATCGCGCCTCAAGTCCAACCTGTAGGTTTCGAACCATCCAGGATCCCTGTGGCAATCATAAATAGGGATAAAGAAGGAGAGGTATCTCAGGGTCTTGCAGAATACATAGAGAAGGTATGTAAAGTAGTAGAGCGTCCAGACGATCCAGAGAAGCTCCAGGATGCGCTTTTTCACGGGCAGGTCAAATATGTTGCTATTATCCCACCTGGCTTTTCAGACGCATTTATGTCTGGAGAAGACTGCGTCATCCAGAAGGTAATTGTTCCAGGTTCTGCCGAGGGCTACTACGTTGACATTATTATCAACAGGTTTCTGGACACGCTGGATCTATACCGGATGTACGGTGGAGTTGGTGAGGAGGATTCTTTGCCACGGCTGATTGCGTCAGCCATGGAAGACCTTGCAGTCGAGACGCCAGTCACAATGATAGGTGAGACTGTAATTAGTGAGGAGTACCGCCCTGGTTATTATTACTACTTTCTTTATTGCGCCTATGCTCTGCTTGGCCTTATCACCATGGGCGTAAGCACGATTATGATTAGTTTTAACGAACCTGATCTATATATGCGCAATTCATGCTCGCCACTTTCAAAAAGGCGTATGAATCTCCAATTGGCCGCAGGGCATACTACCTTTGCCCTGGGATGTTGGGCAATACTGATGATCGGCAGTTTAGTCATGCATGGTAGAAACCTATTTCAGACGGGCGTGCTAGGGTTGTACTCCCTAAACACCCTTGCCTTTACTTTCGTATGTGCCGCTATTGGCCTTATTATAGGTGCGTTTGTACGAAGCACAAGCGCTCAATCGGGAGTCGTGAACGTAGTTACCTTAGGACTATGTTTTCTCGGTGGAGTATTCGTTCCTCAGTCAATAATGAGCGAATCAGTCCTGGCCGTAAGTAAATTCCTGCCATCCTACTGGTTCGTAAAAGCCAACGATGCCATCGCAGTCTTACGAAATTCCAACCCCGAGCATCTGCATTCTATATATAACAGTATTCTCATCCAAGTAGGATTCGCTATAGCAATCTTCTCAGTAGCCCTATTCTTCAGCAAAGAGCGCGAAGCATAGGGGACGGCACTTTCTGCTTCACCCTTCATCCTGCTGTTTCGCTTTCAGCACACCCGATACATCCCTTTGCCGCGGGCGTAAAGTATAATAGATCCAATTACGTATTAGATAAACCAGTCGACACCAGAAGTTGGGAGGGCCGAATTTGCACCCGAAACTAATAGCTGGTCTAACATTCCTTGCAGTATACGCAATGCTTATTTTGCACAAAGGCAAACCACCCCTTGTGGTATGGTCCGGGGCAGCACTGCTTCTCGCCATACGCGTGATAACCCCATCCGAGGCTCTTGAAAGCATAAACGTGAACGTACTTGGGATTTTCATTGGAACCATGATTCTGTCGAGTTTCCTCATATACTCAAAGGTGCCTGCTTACTTAGCCAGTGTACTTGTGACACCTGGCCGCTCTGCTGTAGGTGCCATAATGGCAGTCTGCCTCCTGGCTGGGGCAATTTCCGCGTTTGTAGATAATGTGGCGACAGTATTAATGGTAGTGCCTATTGCAATTGAGGTGTCGAAGCGGCTTGAAGTTTCTCCGGTGCCTTTTGTAATCGGGATAGCAGTGTCTGCCAACCTTCAAGGAGCAGCCACAATGGTTGGCGACTCGACCTCAATACTTCTAGCTTCTGCCGCACGAATGACATTTACGGATTTTTTCTGGATGAACGGCCGTCCAGGAATCTTTTTCGCTGTTCAGGCAGGGGCAATAGCAGCGTTCTTTGTACTTTATCTTGTCTTCCGAAAAACTTACAAAGGCAGTTGTGTCCCAGTAGAGGAGGTTCACGTAACCTCCTGGGTTCCAACTGTCCTCATGTTGACTATGATGGCAACCATGGCTGCTTCAAGTTTTATTCCGAATCGACCCGACTGGGCCTTAGGGGCAATAGCCATGACGTATGCCGTCTTTGTACTTCTATGGAACGCACTTGCAAGGTACAAGGACATTGATCTACGCCGCAATCTAGACTGGTCAACTGTTCTCCTCTTGAGCGGCCTTTTCATAGTAGTAGGCAGTCTGACTTCAACAGGCCTTGTCATGGATGCAGCGAACATCATATCGAAGGTAGCCAATGGACATCCTTTTCGTGCGTATAATGCGATAGTATGGTTCTCAGTTATAGTTTCGGCTTTTGTTGACAACATTCCTTTCACCATGGCTATGCTGCCTACCGCGCAGCTCGTTGCGCAGAGTCTTGGAACGTCCCAGTACGTCATGATGTTTGGACTATTGCTTGGTACTACTCTCGGAGGGAACATCACGCCAATAGGTGCTTCCGCCAACATTGCAGCGGTGTCATTACTCAAAAAACAAGGCTATCACGTGTCTTTCTCAGAATTTCTCCACGTAGGTTTGCCTTTTACTTTGACCGCCGTGATTGTAGGATCTCTCGTTAACTGGGCAATTTGGATGTGACCTTTGCAAGCGAAATCTCTCCAATTGCTTTTGGGTGACGTTACCATTAACACGGTGAATATGGTTTCATGATAGACAATACGTATGCGTGCCGTCAGCCAGTGACCCTACGTGTTTCCCCCATGCGCCGTTCTATGTTCTGTTCCACCCACGGTCTTTGTGCTCTTCTTAACCCAGAGACACCATGTTTTGACTGAAGACCCTTTGTTTTTGCACAGAATCGTTATATGATAGCTTATGCATCGGTGTACCTTCACGCACTCATAAGTGGGCACAGGTAGCCACTAGAAGCGATCACTTGTGAGCGCCCTTACCGAAGCGTGAAACTCTTTCAAGGGAAGGGGGTGCAAAACTACACATCTTTGGGAAGTTGGCCAGCATATTGGCACATGAGTTGTCGAGCACATCATTGGAAAAGTATCTCTAGGCGAACATTCCATTACACAAAGGAGATGTCCAGGCTTGGCTCAAACAACTTGCAGCTACTTGGCGCATTTCGCCAAAGCGGTAACGGTCCGGATGGCTTGGACCGGCTTCGCGAGCCCGTTGTCATTGCGCACTTCTCGTACCAATCTTCAAAGCATAGAGCAGATGTTGCCGATCTGCGCACTGTACTTGCTGCACGCAAGGACTGCAGTTATCCGCCATTCGCATGTTTTTCTGCCTGGGACTCCTAGTTACGACTCATTGTTCAATCATTCAATCGCTCAAAGAAAACTCCAATTGGTCTACACATAGAGAATAGGAGGGAAAACCATGATCTTTGAAGGAAGGGCGTCGATTGGCGTAGCGATGCTCGTGTTTGGCATCGTGTTCCTGTGGAAGGTCTATGCCGCTAGGCATGGCAAACTCCCAGAAATCAGGCGGTTGCCTGCACTCGACGCTATCGACGAAGCAGTTGGAAGGGCTACAGAGCTAGGAAAGCCCATCCATCAGACTTTGGGAAGCGGCAGCATCACGTCGTCTGCAGCCAGTCCGATGATACTAGCCGGTATATCAGTATCAAGGTATGTGGCTAGAAAGGCAGCAGAGATGGACACCAGCCTCATCGTAACAGTTGCCGCAGCCGAAACTTACTCAGTAGCCGAAGAAGTTGTCCGCACTGCCTACATCGAGGCTGGGAAGCCCGATGCTTTTGACCCGTCGGTAGTCAGGTTCCTTTCACCTGCTCAATTCGCGTACACGACAGCTGCAATCGGCATAATGACTCGAGAGCAGGTTGCAGCGAATATCATGATAGGTTATTTTGCGGCAGAATCCTTGATTCTGGCGGAAACAGGCAACAGCCTTGGCGCCATCCAGATTGCCGGTACTGCCGTCATGCCTCAGATCCCCTTCTTTGTCGTAGCATGCGACTACTGCTTGATAGGAGAAGAAGTCTATGCCGTGTCTGCCTATCTTGATAGAGAACCTGAGACTTTGGGCACTATCGCAGGGCAGGATGTAGCAAAGGCTATGGCAGCTGTGCTCATAGTAATAGGTTCAATCGCGGTGACCTTAGGTTCTACTTTCCTTGTGGATCTTTTAGCCAAATAGTGTGATAGCGAGGTGATATACAATGAAACGTGTTCTGCCAGTACTCATAGCTGGCCTTTCTGGATTCTTGATGGTAGCCGACTTTCTGTTCAAGAATGCGTGGCTGCAAAACTTTTCCAAAGACGTTCAGGACTGGACAGTGGTGGTAGCTGCCTTTGCTCTAGGGCTTGGGGCGGTATCTCTGATTAGGCTTCATGGTCGCAAGATCTCAAGACGCGAAAAGGGCTGGCTGAATAGCATTGTTCTTATAGCTGCGATGCTCTTTATGACTCTGCGCGGCATTCTAAACGGGGTAAACGACAAATACTACCTGTTTTTGTTCGACAATATGCTTACTCCACTTGGGGCGGCGGTATATGCATCGTTGGCTTTTTACGTAGCTTCTGCTGCCTATAGGGCGTTCAGAGCAAGAAGCGTAGAGGCCACTGTTCTTCTTATTGCAGGTCTAATAGTACTTCTTGGAAGAGCGCCGATAGGCGACAGCATATCCGCAGCACTTCCTGAAGTTGCCAGCTGGATTATAAACATTCCTAACGTAGCCGCCCAAAGAGGCATCATTATATGCTCGGCAATTGGAGTTATGTCCACCTCACTGCGCGTCATGCTTGGGCTAGAGCGCAGGTATCTGGGTAGTTGAGGAGGGAGAGCAAAATGGAGAAATTCTTCAATATAGATCGCAGGATCATCTATGTGTTATTGGCCGTGGTTGTTGTAATCCCGCTTCTAAAGCCAATGGGACTACCTTTTAGCGTGACGGCTGAAACACAAAAGGCATTCAATGCCGTAGAATCATTGAAACCTGGCGATGTTGTGGTGATGGACTTTGGGTACGACGCAGGTGGTGCTGCGGAAGTACATCCGCAAGCCGAGGCGTTTTTTGCGCACTGTATGCAAAAGGGTATCCGCGTCATAGCGTATTCGCCTAGCGAGCAAGGCCCAAGGTTTGCAGATAAAATATGGGAGATATGGAAAGCTCAGGGCAAGGAGTACGGTAAGGACTTTGTAAACCTCGGCTTTTTTGCCGGTGGAGAAGCGGCCCTGGCCTCGTTTGCCAAGAATATACCCGGCTTTGTGGGTACAGATTACTACAACAATAAGACCGAAGGAATGGAGATCTTCGAGGGTGTACAGACTGTGGCCGATGTGAATCTGGTTATAAGCATAAATACTGGGTCCATATTGCCGTGCATTCAGTATTTTCACGGGCCATACGGTACTCCTGTGACAGGTGGAGCTATAGGTACCCAGATATCTCGATATCAGTCGTACGCTGATGCCGGGCAGCTCAAGGGTTATCTTGCAAGTCTCAGAGGTGCGGCTGAATACGAAAAACTGCTTGGCATTGCAGGAACAGCTACTGCTTCAATGGATGCTCAGTCAGTCGCGCACCTTTTCATATTTGTCTTGATCGTCCTAGGAAACATTGGTGAATTTGCGCGCAAAAGACCTAAACAGGCCGCATAAGAAAGGAGGAAGCGAAGCAGATGACTACTGAACTGGGAGTTTGGATAGGTGCTTTTCTTACCCTTGCATTTTGGAGCATTCTCTTCAAAGAGAATCCAGTCTTTGATCTCGCAGAGCACCTCTACGTGGGGCTTGCGGCCGGGCAGGCTATTGTGATGGGGTGGCTCAACGTAAAGAACCTGGCAATAGAACCGATGACTACCGAAGGCAAGATTTCCGCTATCATACCGATTGTTCTTGGACTGCTCCTTTATACGAGGTTTGGTAGCGGTAGCACGAAGTGGTTAAATAGAATACCAACTGCGCTTATGGTTGGAGTCGGTACAGGTTTGGCGTTTACGAGATTTGCCCAATCCGACCTAATGGGCCAGATCGTTGGAACTATGCTAAACCTTGGGACTCTAAATAACATCATAATAGTGGTAGGAACACTTTGCACCATTTCTTACTTCTTTTTCACATCAGAAAACAAAGTCCTGACTGGGACGAACAAAGTAGGGCGAATGATCATGATGATAGCATTTGGCTCTGCATTTGGGAACACGGTTATGGGCAGGCTATCTCTCTTCATAGGAAGGTTACAATATCTGCTGGGGGACTGGTTGGGAATCTTGTAGGAGCGTTTGAGGCTCAGGGCCTCATTGTTTCATATACCGGGATGAAAAACGGGCTGCCTGTGCTTGGGCAGCCCGTGCCATTGCTTCAGAATGACCCTATAGCTCGATAAAACCTCTATCACCGCAGACACTTATAGACGTACCAAACGGCTCCGACATTTTCCTTATATCATCAAGGATCTTCTGGGCTTTTTCACCTCTTGCTACAGCCGGCTTGCCCCTTTGTGACCTTGGCTTTTCATGTCCCAGAGAAATGGGAATAAGCTCTATAGTAGCCAGTTTGTTGTCATTGAAATGGGTTATGGCAATGATGCTCTCCCAATAGACTGGGTCTCCTGGGAAGCCTGACTGGTCGTTATTGCTTCTTTTGTCATACATATCGGCCGGGGTATCTTCAAGCGTAAGGCCGAACCTGTCGTATATGTCTTGAGGATGCTTGTAGACAAGGTCGTTTTGGAAAATGAAGTTGCCAAGGCTGTAGAATATGGGCTTGCCGTTATATATCTGTATCCCGCGAAGAACATGAGGGCCATGTCCAATGAACATATCTGCTCCAGCGTCTATGCAGGCCTTGGCGAACTCTACTATGAAGTCTGCAGGGACAGTCCTGTCTAGTTGAGATTCGTGAGCGTGAAGAGTGAACAGAACCCAATCGGCCTGTCGCCGTGCATCTTTGATCCATTTGGTTATTTCTTCTACATCCTTTGCATTGGGCTTGGTTTCGATGCCCGGAGTATCAGATTCGACGAAAGTTGCCTGGCCAATAGAGATTTCTTTCTCCTCTTCTGGTTGCTCCCAGCCCATCTTCTTTGCCTGTTCCTTCGCTGCCCGCAGCCCCAAAGATTCTTCTATCTGTCCAACGGCCCGAAATTGCTCGCTCGTTACCAAAAACCTTGTTTGGTATCTCAGAGGCGATAGGCCTGGACGGCCTTGGAAGTCGGGTCTGGTATGACCTGCTCTTCCCCAGGGAGCAAAAGACGAACTTGCGGACAGGAGCGCTACTCTCCCAAAAGGAGTTTCACAGTATGCCGGAGACCTGGCTTCTGCAAGATTCTCTCCTACTCCTGCGTGGACGATCCCTTTCTTGTTAAGAGTATCAGTAGTTATACGTAGTC
Source organism: Candidatus Fermentithermobacillaceae bacterium (assembly GCA_018052455.1). Taxonomy (GTDB): domain Bacteria; phylum Bacillota; class Sulfobacillia; order Fermentithermobacillales; family Fermentithermobacillaceae; genus UBA3907. Next base: position 73,160 of record JAGPNE010000002.1, read on the forward strand.
CTTCGTATGAATAGTCTAGAGAATGGTTATTTGCCCTCGCGACTATCTGAAAGCCGGCCCACTTCAGTTCATCTGCCAGCGCAGTAGGTGCTCCGGCGTAAGTGCCTCCGCTTTGGGCCGCAGGGATTCCCTTGAAATCGTTTAGAAGCACTTCCAGATTCGTAAAACCTAGATCTTGCGATCTGATGATGTCGAAAACCTCAACAAAGTCAGGCTCCTTGTAGTCTGAAATCTTTGTCGTGATGAAAGAGTCCCCTGTCAGAGCAATCTTAAAGTTCCTGTTGTTATCGCTCATACCAAACACCTCCTGTAGGTGGTATTCGTCATTTCATGTCAGCCTCCTGCACGAATTATGTCACTACATTGGCTTGTGTTCCATCCTTAAGATGAAGAGGAATTCGTTCTGGACGCCCCTAAGGCATACAGGGACAACCTTTTGACCTATAACTGATCTTGATATATGGGATTGATTTTGATGGTGTAGAAGTATATTGATGAAGTAGACTTGAAAAGAGAAAGGAAGGGATCTCATTGAAGTTTTCACTGATTCTCGCGTCAGCGGCGATCTTGGCTTTATTAGTCACTGGTTGCAGTTCGCGACTGCCTTCTGAGCCTATGAAGACGCGCGAAGAACTAGAGGAGATCGCCCGGACATTTGTGATATCACTCGCTGAAGACAAATATGATGATGCTTGCGAATTACTGGACAAGAAGATGGAGAAAGCTCTACCTGCTTCCGAACTGAAAAAGATTTGGACAAGTCTTTTATCTCAAGCAGGAAACTGGGGACAGATCACAGGCATGGAGTTTGCCGAGGAATCGGGCTACAGGGTCATCTACGTCACTGGGCTTTTTGAGAATGGCTCGGTGGATATAAAAGTAGTTTTCGACGATGAGGCGAAGATCGCCGGATTATGGTTTGGGAATCTTGTATCAGTTGAGTATGAACCGCCTTCTTATGCTGAAGAAGATCTATTTATAGAAATCGAAGTAGTAGTAGGTGAAGGCAGATGGGCCCTTCCGGGAACGCTCACCTTGCCTAAGTCTGCGTCAGCGATTAACAAGGTTCCGGGAGTAGTGTTAGTTCATGGCTCAGGTCCTAACGACAGAGATGAAACTATGGGTCCCAATAAGCCTTTCAAAGACTTGGCTTGGGGTTTGGCTTCAAAGGGCGTTGCCGTTCTGCGATATGAGAAGCGGACAAAGGAATATCAGAAAGAGCTTAGCGAAGATCCTCAAGAATCGGCAAAGTTGACCGTCAGAGAAGAAACTATGGAAGATGCTGTAGCAGCAGTAAATCTTCTCAAAACTATAGATGAAATAGATCCCGATAGGATAGCAATAATAGGTCATAGTTTGGGGGCGATGCTAGCTCCTAGGATCGCCCAGATGTGTAACAATGTTACTGATCTCCATAGACCAGATGCGACTGTAGCAGGGTTGGTGATGATGGCTGCGCCCGCAAGGAACTTGCTAGATTTAGCAGTGGATCAGGCTCAATACCTGGCTAATTTAGATGGGAATGCGGATTCGGATGAGATGGCTAGAATAAGAGAAATCAAAGAAGCGGCTGAGAAGATCAAATCTGGCGCGGTGGGGGATGGAGAGATTGTCCTAGGCGCATATAAGGCGTATTGGGAGGATCTCCTAGCGTATGACCAGGTCAAAACTGCTCAAGACCTAAGTTTGCCAATTCTGATTTTGCAAGGGGAACAAGACTATCAAGTGACTATGACAGATGTAACTATATGGAAAACTGCACTGGAAGGGAAACCTAACGTTTCGATTAAGGTATACCCGGATGTAAACCACCTATTCATGAGTGGTTCAGGAAAGGGACCTTCTGAATATATGGAGCGATCTAACGTTTCAGAAGAGGTGGTAAACGACATAGCCAAGTGGGTAAAATCCCTACCTGTCAGTTAGTAACAGACTGTTAACCGCTATGGGGGTAGCCAAACCGCAATCCTCAGGCTTAGTCGAAAGTTAAGTTGCAATATATGTTCTGGCATTGTATAATCGAAAACGCTCCTAGAACTTTAGGAATCTTGCGAAGGCAAGTCCCTTCTTAGGTTGCGCGAGTCTGGAAAACATAGTAGTATAAAGGTTGTCAGGAGAGGTACCCAAGTGGCCAAAGGGGGCAGACTGTAAATCTGTTGGCGGACGCCTTCGCTGGTTCGAATCCAGCCCTCTCCACCATAAAGTAACGACGCGGGGTGGAGCAGTCAGGTAGCTCGTCGGGCTCATAACCCGGAGGTCGTAGGTTCAAATCCTACCCCCGCAACCAAATTTGCAGTATCCGTGGTGCTCACATAGCTCAGTAGGCAGAGCGCATCCTTGGTAAGGATGAGGTCACCGGTTCGATTCCGGTTGTGAGCTCCATTTTAATGTTCTGCTTGCATAAAGTAGAGGCATGCCCGTAAGATCAAGATAAAGAAGAATTGTCTAATTAGTTTGGCACAAAACAGTAAAGTCTAACGAAAGGGGATTCTATCGTGGCTAAGAAGAAATTCGAAAGAACGAAACCTCATGTGAATATAGGCACCATAGGTCATATAGACCATGGCAAGACGACACTTACGGCTGCAATAACGAAGGTATTGTCTGGCCAGGGGAAGGCGGATTTCACGCCTTTTGACAAGATAGACAAAGCGCCGGAAGAAAGAGCGAGAGGGATAACAATATCCGTATCGCACGTAGAGTACGAGACAGACAAGAGGCACTATGCTCACGTAGACTGTCCTGGACACGCTGACTACATCAAGAACATGATAACGGGAGCAGCGCAGATGGACGGAGCTATTCTAGTAGTATCGGCCGCAGATGGCACGATGCCGCAGACGAGAGAGCACGTTCTTTTGGCGAGGCAGGTAGGAGTTCCTGCGATAGTGGTATTTTTGAACAAGGTAGACATGGTAGATGACGAGGAACTTTTGGAGATATCGGAACTTGAGGTAAGGGAACTTTTGGACAAGTACGATTATCCAGGCGATGACACGCCGGTGATAAGGGGTTCGGCACTAAAAGCATTGGAGTGCGGATGTGGGAAGCCGGAGTGCCAGTGGTGTGGTCCGATACTTAAGCTTATGGATGCAGTAGACGAATATATACCTACGCCTGAAAGGGACGTAGACAAACCATTCTTGCTGTCGATAGAAGACGTATTTACGATAACGGGTCGAGGGACAGTAGTTACAGGCAGGATAGAAAGAGGAATGGTGAAGGTAGGGGACCAGGTAGAGATAGTAGGTTTATCTGAGAAGCCAAAGAGCACGGTAGTTACAGGGATAGAGATGTTCAGGAAGACGCTTGACGTAGGACAAGCCGGAGACAACGTAGGGTGCTTACTGCGAGGGATCTCAAAGGACGAAGTAGAGCGAGGCCAAGTATTGGCGAAGCCAGGCAGCATAAAGCCTCACACGAACTTTGGCGCAGAGATTTATGTACTTACGAAAGAAGAAGGCGGAAGACACAGCGCGTTCTTCTCAGGATACAGGCCCCAGTTCTACTTTAGGACCACAGACGTAACAGGGACTGTGACGCTACCTGAAGGGGTAGAGATGGTAATGCCTGGGGACAACGTAAGCGTAGAAGTAGAGTTAATAGCTCCGATAGCGATAGAAGAGGGTCTAAGGTTTGCAATACGTGAAGGCGGTCGCACTGTTGCATCAGGCGTAGTTACGAAGATTCTAGGGTAAGTCAGTGCTCTAGGTTTATTGCCAAAGCATGCAATTGACATAAGAAACAGGCGTGTGTTACACTCGGCTTTGAAAATCGCGCCGGGGTGGGAGGGAGACTAGTTGGCAAAAGGGCCGACGGAGATAATTACCCTTGCATGTCAGGAATGCAAGCAGCGTAATTACACTACCAAGAAGAATAAGAGGAACCATTCCGGAAGACTTGAGCTTAAGAAGTACTGCAAGTTTTGCCGTACGCATACTGTTCACAGAGAAACGCGTTAATTGCTTTAGTAGCTGTGCCAGTAGTCTATTTCCATGGTTTTCGTGGTTTTGCGGGGCTCGCGAGCCCCAGAATGCAGGCCCGTAGCTCCAACGGTAGAGCGGCGGTCTCCAAAACCGATGGCTGGGGGTTCGAATCCCTCCGGGCCTGCCATAAACTTTCACGTTAGGTGAGATAAATGAAAATTCTACAATGGATAAAGGGTTTTTTCGGCAAAATCGGTAGTTTTCTTAGGGAAGTCCGTTCGGAACTAAAAAAAGTAATTTGGCCTTCGTGGCATGAGCTAAAGCTGTACACAAAAGCTGTGTTGTTTGCCATGGTCGGCGTTGGCCTTGTTTTGTGGGGGACCGACGCTCTTTTGACTCTTTTAATGGGTCTTATCATTAAGAAGTAGAAATAAGGGAGAGATTGGGACCCAGCAGAACGTTATCGAGGGGGTCCTTGTTTATGGATATAAACTCAAACGAGACTAAAGACAAAGCCCGTTGGTATGTTGTTCATACATATTCGGGGTATGAAAACAAGGTTAAAACTAACCTGGAGCAACGTATAGCTAACATGAAGATGGGCGACAAGATATTTGAGATTCTGGTACCCGAGGAAGAAGAAATTGACTACAAAGAAGGAAAGAAGCGAGTAGTCAAGCGCAAAGTCTTCCCCGGATACGTCATGGTAAATATGCTCATGGACGACGATTCATGGTACATGGTCCGCAATACACCGGGGGTCACAGGATTTGTCGGCCCCGGCTCTAAGCCTATTCCACTTGACGAAGATGAAGTCGGGATGATATTGCGACGCGCAAGTGGCGAGGAGGCGCCTAGGGTAAGAGTGAGATTCAAACCAGGACAGAGTCTCAGGGTAAAATCTGGTCCCTTCCAGGGAATGATGGGCACCGTTCAGGATATTATGGCCGATCGAGGTAAACTTCGACTGCTCATCTCGATATTTGGTCGGGAAACGCCAGTAGAGTTAGACTTCAATCAGGTAGAGGAAGTGTGAGGGAAGGCATATGGCTAAGAAAGTAAAAGCAGTAGTCAAGTTGCAGATCCAAGGTGGCAAAGCTACGCCAGCTCCGCCGGTGGGCCCTGCGTTGGCTCCTCATCAGGTAAACTTGCAGCTTTTCTGCCAGCAGTTTAACGACCGCACGTCCGGTCAAATCGGGACTATTGTGCCGGTAGTAGTCACAATATACGAAGACAGGTCATTCAGTTTTGTGGTAAAAACTCCGCCTGCGGCAGTATTGCTTAAAAAAGCGGCTGGGATCGACAGAGCCTCGGGTGAGCCCAACAAGAAGAAAGTTGGGAAAGTTACCAAGGACCAGGTTAGAGAGATAGCCGAACTAAAGATGAAGGACCTTAACGCGGCCTCTATCGAAGCTGCAATGCGGATGGTCGAGGGTACTGCCAGGAGCATGGGAGTTGAAGTAGTTTAGTTTTATTTCGTAATTCTGTGGGAGGATTGAATCCGTTACTACCACTAGGAGGTTAGAGTAATGCCAAAAAGAGGCAAGAAGTATATCGAAGCGTCTAAGCTTATAGAACCCGAGAAAGACTATGAACCTCGCGAAGCATTTGATCTTGTTCCTCAGATTTCATTTGCCAACTTTGACGAAACTGTGGACATTGCCGTTAGGCTTGGAGTTGATCCAAGACATGCAGATCAAATAGTAAGAGGAGCCATAATACTGCCTCATGGTACAGGCAAAGAAGTAAGAGTCCTTGTGTTTGCGCGTGGCGAAAAGGCCAAGGAAGCCCAGGAAGCCGGAGCTGACTACGTAGGAGCCGAGGACTTGGCAGAGCAGATCCAAAAAGGCTGGTTGGAGTTTGATAGAGCGGTCGCGACCCCTGATATGATGGGTATCGTAGGACGTCTCGGTCGGATCCTCGGACCCAGGGGGCTGATGCCCAACCCTCGAACCGGAACAGTGACTGCGGATGTAGAGACTGCGGTTAAGGAGATTAAACAGGGTAAAGTAGAGTTCAGGACCGAAAGGGCAGGTATAGTCCACTCGAAGATAGGTAAAGTATCTTTCGGCACTGACAAGCTTCTTGACAATTTCTACGTCTTTATGGACGCAATCATTAGAGCAAAGCCTCCTGCGGCTAAAGGGCAGTATATAAGAAGTGTTACCGTGAGTCCGTCTATGGGACCAGGAGTCCCAATCAATCTTTCCAGGCTTACTAGGCCGCAGAGCGCTTAGCAGCAACAACTAGATTCTTGATAAACTGAATAACGTGAACCTAAGACAGCAGGTGTGAAAACGTAATGGTCTTCTGAGGAAGGCCGCCTGCCGAGGTTAGACTCTTTATGGATTTACCTAAGAACTATAAGGGCCTATGCCTCGTGCAGGGCCCTTTTTGATGTCAGTAGGCGGTCGAGATGGGAGGGATATTGTTGGAGAGCAGACAGAGACGAGAAAAAGCTAAGGCGCAGGAAGAACTCAGGAAAAGCATGGAAGCAGCCAAAAGCGTAGTGTTCGTGGATTTCCGAGGTTTGTCAGTTCAGGATGATACGGCATTGCGCCGCAAGTGTCGAGAAAGCGGTGTTTCTTACAAAGTGGTTAAGAATACTCTGGCTCTAAGAGCAGCCCAAGAGCTTAACCTCGGGGGTATGGAAGATGTTTTTAAGGGACCTACTGCCATGGCGGCGAGTGAAGTGGATCCTGTAGCCCCCGCGAAGGTCTTGCGAGATTTTTCCCTTGAGATTCCTGTGGTAAAAATCAAGGGAGGCGTGTTGGAAGGGCAGAGTATATCGCCAGATAGGGTAGTATTCTTGGCTACGTTACCGCCAAGAGAGGTTTTGTTGACTCAGGTCGCAGTGGCTATGAACGGACCACTTTCATCGCTAGCTACCGTTTTGAACGCGCCTTTGGCGGGTTTGGCGACAGTACTTGGTCAAGTCAAAGAGCAAAAAGAGAAAGCGCAAATATAGACCATAGGGAGGTCAATCAGAATGTCTAAGATAGAACAGGTTTTGAATTTGGTAAAAGAGATGACAGTCGTAGAACTGGCAGAACTGGTAAAGGCATTTGAAGAAGAATTTGGTGTATCTGCACAGGCTGTTGTAGCAGCTCCTGTCGCAAATGCAGGCGCACAAGAGGCCGCTAAGCCTGCCGAAGAGGAAAAGACAGAGTTTGATGTGGTGCTTGCCGACGCCGGAGCTAGCAGAGTTGCTGTCATCAAGACAGTAAGAGAGCTTACCGGTCTTGGCTTGAAGGAAGCTAAAGAGCTTGTTGAAGCTGCGCCAAAGGCAATAAAGGAAAAGGTTTCCAAAGAAGAAGCACAGAAAGTGAAAGAGGCTTTGGAAGCAGCCGGAGCTACTGTTGAACTGAAGTAATGAGATAAGTTTCGCGACAAAGAAAGGGCAAGATATCGTTTCCGCTTGCCCTTTTTTCTTTTTGGTGATAATTCTTACCATACAAAAGGTTTCTCAAATGAAATGTTGATTCTAACTTAGGAGTCTGGAGGCAAAGACTATGGTCAGAATAGGGGTAGTAGGTGCGGGAGGACTTGTAGGCGGTCGTGTGGTAAAGGTTTTTGAAGAGATGAACATGCCCGATTGTGAACTCTATCTAAGCGGCTATGAAAAGTCAGTCGGAAAATCAGTCATTTTTGGCCCAGACTATTTAACGATCGAAAAAACCGATGTAGAGGCTCTTAGGAAACTCGATATTGTAGTCTTATGCACGCCGACGGACGTATCTAGGGATCTGGTAGTTCAGCTTATGGGAGGCCCGGTCGTAGTTGACACTTCCTCCGCCTTCAGAATGGAAGAAAATGTGCCACTCATAGTTCCTGAGGTTAACGGCAAAAGTATTCGGGAGCATCGAGGACTGATAGCCGGTCCTAACTGCTCAACCATACAACTGGTCATGAGTCTTTACCCTATTCACCTTGAGTTTGGTCTTTGCAGGGTGCACGTAAGCACTTATCAGTCGGTGTCTGGGGCAGGGTATAAGGCGATGCAGGAGTTGAGAGAAACCTCTTTGAGGAAACTGACTTCCAATGACCCTGAATTGTGCGAAGATTCGTCTGAGTTCCCGCACCCTATAGCTTTCAACCTTATACCACAGATAGACTCTTTTGTTAATAACGGTTATTCTAAAGAAGAGATGAAAATGATAAATGAGACCCGGAAGATATTGAGTATTCCGGATTTAGCAGTATCATGCACATGTGTGAGAGTACCCGTTTTCATTGGCCACTCGGAGGCTTGTCTCGTAGAAACCAAGGACGAGCCAAGTGTTGAGAGAGTACGGGAAGTTCTGGCAGCGTTTCCTGGTGTGACGCTTTTGGATGATCCGGCAAACCAAGTCTATCCAATGCCTCTTTATTGTGAAGATACCGATGATGTCTACATAGGTCGCATCCGACGTGATCTTAGTTCAAAAAATGGGATCCTTTATTGGTTGGTAGCGGATAACCTTAGGCGTGGCGCCGCTACAAACGCTTGCAATATAGTTAGATTACTCGTAGAAAATAGGAGTCTACTCTAAGCTGAAGGAGGTGTGATTCTATGAGAGAATCACCTTACGGAAGTGTGATCATTGCAATGGTAACGCCATTTACGTCGGCCCTAGATGTAGATTATGGCACTTCCGTAAGACTTGCGAAAAGTCTTGTTGAGCAGGGGGCAGATGGTATACTTGTTTCGGGAACAACGGGAGAATCTCCTACGCTTACAGCTGAGGAGAAGATCGAACTGGTCTCAGAGGTGAGATCGGCACTCCCAGGCAATGTTATGGTATGGGCAGGAACAAGTTCGTATAATACGGCAGACAGCGTAAGGCTAACTAAGCTCGCAGAATCCAGGGGCGCAGATGGGATTTTGGCGGTTACGCCCTATTACAACAAACCGAGCCAGGAAGGTCTGTATCAGCACTTTAAGGCTATTTCAGAGTCTACCTCTCTGCCCATCATGCTGTACAATGTTCCGGGTCGCACTTCAGTTAACATACTGCCTGATACTGTGCTGCGGTTGACCGAACTCAGGAACATAAAAGCAATTAAGGAGGCCTCAGGCAACCTAGACCAGGTTTCTCGGATACTTGGAAACTGTCCAGGAGACTTCTATGTGTACTCGGGAGATGACAGCCTCACTCTTCCGATTCTTTCTTTAGGCGGTTCAGGTATAGTGTCAGTGGCGGGTCATCTTGTAGCGCAGGACCTCAAGAATATGATAAAATGTTTTATTGAAGGCGACGTAGAAGAAGCACGGAAGATACATCACAAACTTTTTGATCTTTTCAAAGTTCTATTCATAACAAGTAACCCTGTGCCGGTCAAAACAGCTTTGGAGATGGTGGGAATTCCAGTTGGGGGATTTCGGTTACCATTATGTGGGCCATCAGAGAAAGAAGCAAAAGCGATACGGGATGTGCTTGTTCAGACGAAGCTTTTGGCTGCCGACGGGGAGTAGGGGTGGTTTTACTGCGGGATGAAAGGATTGTTTCTACAGGGTAGGAAGATCTAAGTAAATGGTTGTTACGGGTCTCGTTTGTTGACAGGAGTCAACAGGCGTGATAATATTATTAATTGCATTTATAATACGCTCGCCAGCCGGAAACCTAGGTATGAAATACCGATGACCTGTTTAGGTAGAAATGAAGAGGTCGATTTCTCAGGGCGTAGGCGCAAATTTACCCCCTAAGGAGTGAAATGAATGGCCTATCCGGTCAAGGTAGGCAAGCGCGAACGGCTGAATTATGGCCGTATCCGCGAAGTCCGCGAGATTCCAAACCTTATTGCAGTACAGAAAGATTCTTACGACTGGTTTTTGAAAGAGGGATTGCGTGAAGTATTCAAGGACATTTCACCTATTAGAGACTTTACAGACAACTTGTTTCTTGAATTCATCGATTACAGTTTGGGAGAACCCAAGTACTCTGTAGAAGAATGCAAGGAAAGGGATGTCACTTACTCAGCCCCCTTGAAAGCAAGAGTCAGACTCATAAACAAGTCAACCAGGGAACTTAAAGAGCAAGAGGTGTTCATGGGAGACTTTCCGCTGATGACAGATGCCGGAACCTTCATTATTAATGGTGCCGAGCGCGTCATCGTCAGTCAACTTGTACGTTCACCAGGTGCATACTACTCGTGTGAAACCGACCAAAATGGCAAGAACGTCTATTCTGCAACCTTGATTCCCAACAGAGGAGCTTGGCTTGAGGTAGAAACCGACTCCAACGACATTGCGTGGGTCAGGATAGACAGGACGCGCAAGCTTCCTTTGACTGTGCTTCTAAGAGCTGTAGGAGTTGAAACTGACGTTCAGATCTTGGAACTAATGGGCGAAAGTCCGGTACTCCAAAACACCTTGGACAAAGACAGCACTAAGTCTCGTGACGAGGCCCTGGTGGAGATCTACAGAAGGTTGAGACCGGGAGAACCTCCTACGGTCGATAGCGCAAAGAATCTTTTTGAGAACTTGTTTTTTGAGCCCAGACGCTACGATCTAGCGGCTGTTGGCAGGTACAGGCTCAACAAGAAATTCTCTTTACGGAGACGTATAACAAACACGGTAGCTATGTTGGATATAGTGCATCCAACGACTGACGAATTACTAGTTGAAGCAGGAACACATATAAATAGAGACACTGCTCAGGTCATATCTGACGCAGGTGTTACCCAGATTGATGTGGTCACTCTGGACGGGCAGGCTGTGCACGTTCTGGCCAATGGGATTCACCAGCAGAACGAAAGGGCCTGGTCTGAGGAGAAGCACCTAACACCTTCGGACATAATTGCATTTGTTAACTACTTTTTCGGGCTGATAAAGGGAGTCGGTACCGTAGACGATATCGATCACCTAGGCAATAGGCGCGTTCGAACCGTTGGCGAACTACTGCAAAATCAGTTTCGAATAGGGCTTTCTAGGATGGAGCGAGTAGTAAGGGAACGGATGACCATCCAAGACATAGATACCATCACTCCACAGGCACTCATAAATGTGAGACCTGTTGTAGGCGCGATAAAAGAGTTCTTTGGGTCGAGCCAGCTTTCCCAATTCATGGAGCAAACGAACCCGCTTACAGAGCTCACGTCCAAAAGACGTTTATCTGCGCTAGGGCCCGGCGGTCTAACTCGTGACAGAGCCGGTTTTGAGGTTCGTGACGTACACCACTCCCACTACGGACGAATATGCCCCATTGAGACCCCGGAAGGTCCAAATATTGGGCTGACTAGTTCACTTACGTGTTACGCGCGAATCAACAGGTTAGGGTTCATAGAAACCCCCTACAGGAAAGTGAATAAGTCAGAGAAGAAAGTAACACACGAGATTGAATATCTGACTGCTGATGAAGAAGATGACTGCATTATTGCCCAGGCAAACGCCGCCATAGACGACGAAGGCTACTTCTTGGAAGACGCTGTGATGGCAAGGTACGGGAGAGAGGTAATGAAGTCGCCTCCTGATCAGATAGACTACATGGACGTATCCCCTAAGCAGGTGTTTTCGGTAGCTACTTCGCTTATTCCATTTTTGGAGCATGATGACGCCAGCCGTGCCCTTATGGGTTCTAACATGCAGAGGCAGGCTGTACCGCTTGTCAGGCCCGAAGCCCCGTCTGTGGGTACTGGTTTGGAGCACAAGGCTGCTTTGGACTCAGGAGTTATGACCCTAGCGAGGAGAAGAGGCCAAGTGGTAAAGGCTTCATCTCAGGAGATTGTGGTCCAGACGGAGACAGGCGAAAAAGACGCCTATAAGCTCCGAAAGTTTGGCAGGTCCAACCAAGGCACGTGCTTTAACCAAAAGACCATCGTGTCAAAGGGGGACATAGTGTCCGAGGGAGACGTGCTTGCCGACGGGCCTTCTACAGACATGGGCGAACTAGCTTTAGGCAGAAATGTGTTGGTCGCATATATGCCCTGGCAGGGCTTTAACTTCGAAGACGCCATACTGATCTCAAGAGAACTCGTTGAAGAAGACGTCTATACTTCGATTCACATTGAAGAATATGAATGTGATGCCAGAGACACAAAACTAGGTCCGGAAGAGATTACCAGAGACATCCCCAACGTTGGTGAAGACCAGATGAAAGACTTAGATGACCGGGGGATAGTTAGGATTGGAGCCGAAGTGCGTTCGGGTGATATCTTGGTTGGCAAGGTAACACCCAAGGGTGAAACTGAGCTTACTCCTGAAGAGCGGCTTCTTCGTGCGATATTTGGAGAAAAAGCCAGAGAGGTCAGGGATAATTCCCTTAAAATGCCTCACGGCGAAAGCGGCATTGTAGTTGACGTAAAAGTGTTTACTAGAGATGCAGGAGACGAACTGCCTCCGGGTGTCAATGAGCTTGTGCGCGTTTATGTTGCTCAAAAGCGGAAAATATCCGAAGGCGACAAAATGGCAGGAAGACATGGCAACAAGGGTGTTGTAGCCAAAATACTGCCTCGCGAAGAAATGCCTTTTATGCCTGATGGCACCCCGGTTCAAATTGTACTTACACCATTGGGTGTTCCTTCGAGAATGAACCTTGGACAGGTTTTTGAATGCCATTTAGGGTGGGCGGCCAAAGCGTTAGGTGTTCAATTTGCAACTCCCATCTTTGACGGCATAACAGAACAGGAAATTGAAGAATTGCTTGAACAGTCAGGATTGCCCAAGATTGGTAAGACCGATCTCAGAGACGGTAGAACCGGAGAGTACTTCGATAGTCCCGTCACGGTAGGCTATGTATACATGATGAAGCTATTGCACCTAGTAGACGACAAGGTGCACGCCCGTTCTACAGGCCCATACTCACTTGTAACACAGCAACCTTTAGGTGGAAAAGCTCAGATGGGCGGGCAGAGGTTCGGTGAAATGGAAGTCTGGGCGCTAGAGGCGCACGGCGCAGCATACACCTTGCAGGAGATGCTGACCGTTAAGTCCGACGACGTAGTAGGCAGGGTCAAGACCTATGAAGCTATAGTTAAGGGGGAGAACATACCGGAACCGGGAATCCCTGAGTCCTTCAAGGTTTTGATTAAGGAACTGCAAAGCCTTGCGTTGGATGTACAGATCCTTGACGAAGAAGGCAACGAGGTCGAGATTAAAGAGTTAGATGAGGACGTGCAAGAGACTGCGAGAGAACTTGATCTCATGATTGAGACCGAAGTAAGGAGACCTGTTCGCCGTCGCGAAAGAGAAGTTGCCGATGAGGAACAGTACGAGGACCAGGAAGAAGAGGTCGCCTACGTGCAAGAAGAACTCGGAGAGGTTGAAGCTGAGGAAGAATCGGAAATCCCTGCGTCAGACGACATGTCTTTGGAAGGTTCTATCCTCGAGGAAGAGATCTCTTCAGACGATAGGCAGGAATCCGAAGATATTATGCGTGCCAAGCAGTTGGAGGAAGATACTAGAATGATCTTTGATGAACTCTTCAAAGAGATCGAGGTTCCTGAAGATGTGCATGAAGCCATTAAAGAAGAAGAAACTGTAGTCAAGAAAAAGCCCACCAAAACAAAGGCAAAACGTAAGGTTCGCTACGAAGAGGCCGATGAACTGGGACGCTTGGGCAGGGTAAGGTCTATTCGAGACCTCGAGCCTGATGACGAAGAAGAACCGGAAATTTAGATAGAGGGGATGTTAAAGAGTGGACATTAACGATTTTGCTGCAATGCGTATTTCTCTTGCATCACCCGAAAGGATCAGAGAGTGGTCTCGAGGAGAAGTGAAGAAACCTGAAACTCTTAATTACAGGACGCTAAAACCAGAACGAGACGGGTTGTTCTGCGAAAGGATTTTCGGGCCTACCAAGGACTGGGAATGTTACTGCGGCAAATACAAGCGTATTAGGTACAAAGGCGTAGTCTGCGATAAATGCGGTGTGGAGGTTACCAGGGCGAAGGTAAGGCGTGAGCGCATGGGCCACATAGAGTTGGCAACGCCTGTGTCTCACATTTGGTATTTCAAAGGAGTACCTTCGAGGATGGGGCTTCTTCTGGATATGTCGCCTAAAGTCTTGGAGCAGGTTCTTTATTTTGCATCTTATATTGTGACAGATCCTGGAGATTGCGAGGAACTTGAGTATAAGCAAGTACTAAGCGAAAACGAGTACCGCGACGCAAGAGATAAATATGGCAGCAGGTTCAGAGCCGGCATGGGTGCCGAGGCTATCAAAGAGATCTTGGGCAATGTCGATCTTGAAAAAGAATCCGAGGGACTCAGGGATGAGGCTCGAAATGCAACTGGTCAAAGAAAAGTAAGGGCTATAAGGCGATTAGAAGTTGTAGAAGCCTTCAGGGTGTCGGGTAATAGGCCTGAATGGATGATCCTAGACGTTATCCCGGTAATACCACCTGATCTAAGGCCAATGGTTCAGCTGGATGGAGGCAGGTTTGCCACATCTGACCTAAATGACTTATACCGAAGAGTCATCAATAGGAACAACAGGTTAAAGAGGCTTTTGGACCTAGGCGCGCCCGACATAATCGTTAGAAACGAGAAAAGGATGCTCCAGGAGGCGGTCGACGCCCTAATCGACAATGGGCGACGCGGAAAGCCTGTTACCGGACCTGGGCAGAGGCCGCTAAAGTCCCTGTCTGATATGCTAAAGGGCAAACAGGGTCGGTTCAGACAGAACCTCCTAGGTAAGCGAGTAGACTATTCGGGTCGGTCTGTTATTGTGGTAGGTCCTAACCTTAAATTCTATCAGTGTGGACTGCCCAAAGAGATGGCGCTTGAACTGTTCAAACCTTTTGTCATGAAGCGTCTTGTGGAAACAGGGCTTGCACCGAACATAAAAAGCGCTAGGCGTCTTGTCGAGAGATCTCGCCCTGAGGTGTGGGATATTCTTGAAGAAGTTATTAAGGATCACCCTGTGCTTCTGAACAGGGCTCCTACTTTGCATAGATTGAGCGTACAGGCTTTTGAGCCTGTACTAATTGAAGGACGAGCCATACAGATTCACCCATTGGTATGTCCGCCTTATAATGCGGACTTCGACGGTGACCAAATGCCCGTACACGTGCCTCTTTCAGCTGAAGCTCAGGCAGAATCCAAGATACTTATGTCTTCTGTCTACAATCTGTTGCTTCCAAAAGATGGCACCCCTGCAGTTACACCAACAAAAGACGTAGTTCTCGGGATATATTACCTTACCCTGTCAAAGGAAGAAGATTTAGCGGCAGTAGAGGAAAAAGACTGTGGCAAGAGATACGGTTCAATGGACGAAGTGATCATGGCATACGAAGTTGGCGCAGTAGGACTGCACGATACAGTCCTATTAAGGTATCAAAGAGAAGACGGCCTGTTTGAACGGATAGTCACAACGCCTGGAAGGTGCATTTTCAACCAAGTGCTTCCTCAAGGGCTGAGGTTTGCAAATGAAGTCGTAGACCGGAGACTCTTGAACCGTATTGTATCTGAGAGCATCAGTTTGTACGGTATGGAAAAAACCGTGGAGATGCTAGACGGAATAAAGGACCTAGGGTTCTCGTTCGCTACAGTGGCGGGTTCTACTATCGCTATCAGTGACGTGGTGGTTCCTGAACAAAAACCAGATATACTCTCGGATGCAGATGAAAGAGTTGACCAGATCGAGGACCAATACAAGATGGGTCTACTAACGGAAGAAGAACGTTATCACAAGGTAATAGATATCTGGAGAGACGCAACAGACAAGGTCACGAAGGAACTTCAGGAGTCCATCGGCAGATGGAACCCAGTGTATATGATGGCGGCCTCAGGCGCTCGAGGGAATATACAGCAAATATCCCAGTTGGGCGGCATGCGCGGGATTATGGTCGACCCTTCCGGCAGGATGGTTGAGCAACCTATTAGGTCGAATTTCCGTGAAGGGCTTTCGGTTCTTGAGTACTTCACTTCGACGCACGGCCAAAGAAAAGGGCTTGTGGACATGGCTCTTAGAACCGCAGACTCAGGTTATCTGACCAGAAGATTAGTTGACGTAGCCCAGGACGTGATAGTAAGGGAAGATGATTGTGGCACTGATGCAGGTATTTTGGTAAGAGATGTTGTGATAGATGGAGAACTAATCGAGGGTCTTTATGACAGGATAGTCGGAAGATACTCAGTGAAGGACGTTATCCATCCGGATACCGGTGAGGTGCTTTGCAAGAAGCAAGAACTTATTGACCCAAAAACGGCAGATAAGATAGTTGAAGCCGGTATCAAGGAAGTCGCAGTCAGGTCAGTCCTTACATGCGAGACTCGCCACGGCGTGTGCGTTAAGTGTTACGGCAAGAACTTGGCTACCGGGGATATTGTCGACGTAGGAGAAGCAGTTGGCATAATTGCAGCTCAATCCATTGGAGAACCCGGCACTCAGCTTACGCTTAGGACGTTCCACTTGGGCGGAATCGCAGGAGAAGATATCACCCAAGGACTTCCAAGGGTCGAAGAACTTTTTGAAGCAAGGAAACCCAAGAGACAAGCCGCAATAGCTGAGATCGGCGGAGTTGCCGAGATCATAGAAGGCGACAAGAAGCGGGAGATTGTTATCACGTCTCCGGAAGGTGACCAAAGCACAATCGTGGTTCCTTTTGGAGGACTTATGAAGGTAAAAGACGGCCAAGTCGTAGAGCCCGGAGATATTCTAACCGAAGGTTCTGTGAACCCCCATGATCTGCTTGTGATAAAAGGCGTAAGGGCGGTAGAAGAATACATCCTCAGTGAGGTCCAAAGGGTGTACAGGCTACAGGGAATAGATATTTCTGACAAACACATTGAAGTCATAGTCAGGCAGATGATGCGGAAGGTAAAGGTCGACGACCCCGGGGATACTACTCTTCTACCCGGAGGAGTTGTCGACGTATTTGAGTTTGCAGATGCCAACGCAAGGGTTTTCGAGGATGGTGGGGAGCCTGCGACAGGAAAGCCCATCATACTAGGGATTACCAAGGCATCTCTTTCGACAGATTCATTCTTGTCAGCAGCTTCGTTCCAGGAGACCACGCGAGTGCTTACAGACGCAGCGATAAAGGGCAAGACCGATAAACTTATCGGGCTTAAGGAGAATGTGATCATAGGTAAGCTTATCCCTGCAGGAACAGGTATGCAGAAATATGATGAGGTAGTTGTCGAGTCTGTTTCCGAAAAAGAAGAGGAAGTTGGAGTAGCCGAAGCAGTAGGCGAGTGAATTCAGCCACGTGTCTTATGAGAAATGGGGGAGTGTCACAGTGAAAATCAAATGGAAAGGGCATTCTGCTTTTTTGATTGAGTCGCCCAAGGGCCTTAGAATATTGACCGACCCGTTTGATGACGATGTTCCTTATCCAAGGATAGACGAAACCGTCGACGTAGTGACTGTGTCCCACGAGCACCATGATCATAATGCAGTCAACGTGCTGCGAGGCGATTTCAGGGTTCTAAGGGGTCTAGATGAGACAACAAACAAATGCGTAGAAATCAGCGAAACCATAGGCGATGTAGTTTTTAGAACTGTTCCTTCTTATCACGATGATGGAACTGGGAAAAAGCGTGGTCACAATGGGATTTTCGTCATGGATTTTGGAGGATTTACCATAGCGCACTTAGGCGATTTGGGGCACGTCCCAAGTGCTGATACATTGCGAAAAATTGGCAAGGTAAACATGCTTATGATACCTGTAGGAGGCTACTATACTATAGATGGACCTTCTGCCAGAGTAGTAACTGAACGAATCAACCCTAACGTTGCAATACCTATGCACTACAAGACGAAATATATAGAGTCGTGGCCCATATCAACTGTTGACAGTTTTCTCGAAGGACAAACTAACGTCGTAAGGCTCCTTAGCGATGAAGTGGAATTTGACCCGGGTGCTGTTTCTGGCACACGGGAGATCTGGGTTTTTCAGATATAGTTTGTAGAGGGGGCCGGGATCCGGCCTAGATATCGGCTTCGTCCTGGCCCCTCAAAACGCTGGAAAGCGCAGTGTCCTTACCATTGACACGCTTTTAAGAGGATGCTAGACTCATAAAGCGTGCTTTTTTATGTTACTACGCGGGAGGTTGGGTGTATAATGAGCCCGGCGTATGAACACGTTCCCAGAAGACGCAAGGTTGCAGGGGCAAAGGCTGTTATGAAGGCGATATCGAGAGGATCGGTTGAAAGAGTTTTGGTTGCAAAAGATGCAGACACAAAGGTATTATCAGACGTGATCAACCTTGCCGAGAAGAGTGATGTAGAGATTTATTGGGTTTGTAGCATGAAAGAGCTTGGTGAGTATTGCGGCATAAGCGTAGGAGCTTCTTGCTGTGCGATATTGAAAAACGAGGGTTAAGTGGTAAATCTATTTGTTCCAGCGATGAGATTTGAATGAACGATATTGAGAGGAGGGTTAGATGTGCCAACGGTGAATCAGTTGGTCCGACAGGGAAGAACGAAGTCAGAAGAAAAGGCTAAATCCCCTGCGCTAATGGGCAACCCCTTTAAGCGTGGAGTATGTACTGTGGTAAGGACCACCACACCCAAAAAGCCTAACTCGGCTTTGAGGAAGATCGCACGTGTTCGTCTCGTAAATGGGCTGGAAGTAACAGCATACATTCCCGGGATAGGTCACAACCTGCAAGAACACTCTGTGGTTTTGATACGTGGTGGACGTGTAAGGGACTTGCCTGGAGTGCGGTACCATATTGTACGAGGCACTCTTGATACCGCCGGTGTTACTGATAGGAAGCAAGGGCGGTCAAAGTACGGAACTAAGAAGCCTAAAAAATAAAGTTGTGGAGGTGAATTGTGTGCCTAGAAGGGGTAAAGCTCCGTCAAGAACGTGGACGCCGGATCCTGTATATAATTCTGTGCTGGTAGCAAGGCTTACCAACAAAATCATGTACGATGGAGAAAAGGCAAAAGCCAGGCGCATAGTTTACGGCGCCATGGATACAATTGCAGAGAAGACAGGCAAGAATCCCCTGGAAGTTCTTGATCAGGCAGTAAAGAACTCTATGCCTGTTCTCGAGGTGCGGCCCAGGAGAGTAGGCGGTGCTACGTACCAGGTGCCTATGGAAGTAAGACCTGAACGAAGGCTGTCTCTGGCGCTGAGATGGATAGTTGATTTCTCCAGGCAGCGTTCAGAGCGGGGTTTTGAGAACAAATTGGCTGCTGAGATAATGGACGCAGCAAACAACACTGGGAACACTGTAAGAAGAAAAGAAGAAATGCATAGGATGGCAGAAGCGAATAGAGCTTTTGCTCACTATAGGTGGTAGACAAGTTGGCAAAAATTATGAAAGGGGGGAACTCGATGCCGCAGACGTATCCGCTGGATAAGATCAGGAATATAGGCATTATGGCACATATAGACGCGGGCAAGACAACGACGACCGAGCGTATCTTGTTTTATACCGGTAAAGTCCACCGAATAGGGGAAGTCGATGAAGGCTCTGCCACAATGGACTGGATGCAGCAAGAGCAAGAGAGAGGTATTACCATCACTTCCGCAGCTACTACGTGTCATTGGAAAGATTTTCGAATAAACATTATAGACACGCCAGGGCACGTTGACTTCACAGCAGAGGTCGAGAGAAGTCTTAGAGTGCTTGATGGAGCTGTAGCGATATTTTGCGCGAAGGGCGGCGTCGAACCCCAGTCAGAGGCGGTTTGGCGGCAGGCTGACCGCTACAGAGTCCCCAGGATTGCCTATATAAACAAAATGGACTCGATGGGGGCGGATTTTTACAAGGTTTTAGGTGCAATCGAAGCTAAGCTTGGAGCAAATCCTGTTGTTATTACCTTACCTATTGGTGTGGAAGATACGTTTGTAGGTGTGGTAGACATCCTTCGTCAAAAAGCTCTGCTTTGGACTGACGAGCTAGGTCTCGAGATTGAAGTGACAGATATACCTCAAGATATGCAATCGCTGTTTTTGGATTACCGCGAAAGGCTAATCAGTGCGGCATCTGACTTTGATGACGGCATACTTGAGAGGTATGTGCAGGGAGAAGAAATACCTGTAGATATGCTCATAGCAGCTCTTCGAAAAGGCACAGTTACAAATGAGTTGGTACCATGTTTCTGCGGTTCTTCGTTTAGAAACAAGGGTGTTCAGAGGCTCTTGGACGGAATAGTCGATTTTCTTCCTTCGCCCTTGGACGTTCCTCCGGTTGAGGGTATTGTGCCCGGAACGGGCGAGGTAACAGTCCGCGAGCCCAGCGACGACGAGCCGTTTTGCGCGCTCGCGTTCAAAGTCATGACCGATCCTTACGTCGGCAGGGTCACGTATTTTCGGGTTTATTCAGGAGTTTTGACTAACCGATCTTATGTGTATAATGCAACCCGGGACAAAACCGAAAGGATTCAGCGCCTTCTGCTTATGCATGCAAATCACAGAGAAGACGTTGAGGCCGTATCTACTGGGGATATTGTTGCTACAGTTGCGTTGAAACATACAATAACCGGGGATACCTTGTGTGACCAGAACCACCCAATAATACTGGAACCTATCGTATTTCCGACACCTGTTATCACGGTAGCAATTGAGCCCAAGACGAGGCAAGATGTAGACAGGTTGGGCACTTGTCTTGCGAAATTGGCGGAAGAAGATCCTACATTTACTTTCAAGACAGATGAGGAGACTGGTCAGACGCTAATAGCAGGGATGGGAGAATTGCACTTGGAGGTTATCTGCGATAGGTTGTTGCGTGAGTTTGGTGTCGGCGCTACAGTCGGAAAGCCACAGGTGGCTTACAAAGAAAGCATTTTGGAACCTGTTTTTGGAGAAGGGAAATTCATCAGACAGTCAGGCGGGCATGGTCAGTATGGGCACGCCAAGATCAGGTTGGAGCCTCTGCCAAGAGGTTCAGGATTTGCGTTTGATAACATGATTCGAGGCGGAGTAATTCCGCAAGAATTTATTCCCGCAGTCGAAGCGGGTGTTAGGGAAGCTCTTGAATCAGGCTCTTTGGTGGGTTACCCGCTGGTCGACGTAAAAGCTGTCCTTGAAGATGGATCCTATCATGAAGTCGACTCGTCAGAACTTGCTTTTAAGATAGCAGGTTCTATGGCAGTCAAAGATGCTTTGTCGCGGGCAAAAGTTATTCTCTTGGAGCCCATTATGAAGGTGGAGGTTAGCACGCCTTCTGAGTTTTTGGGCGAAGTACTGGGAGACCTCACCGCTAGAAGAGGTCAGATAACCGGAATGCAGACTACGGGTACCTTTGAAACTATCGATGCCTTGGTACCTCTTGCAACAATGTTCGGCTATGCAACTGACCTTCGGTCGAAGACCCAGGGCCGTGGAACATACACAATGGTGTTTTCCCATTACGATGTGGTTCCTCCCGCAGAAGCGGAAAAGATAATTTCTAAGAATTATGGTTAGGTGTAATTAAGGAGGGTTAAACTGGAAATGGCTAAGAAGAAATTCGAAAGAACGAAGCCTCATGTGAATATAGGCACCATAGGTCATATAGACCATGGCAAGACGACACTTACGGCTGCAATAACGAAGGTATTGTCTGGCCAGGGGAAGGCGGATTTCACGCCTTTTGACAAGATAGACAAAGCGCCGGAAGAAAGAGCGAGAGGGATAACAATATCCGTATCGCACGTAGAGTACGAGACAGACAAGAGGCACTATGCTCACGTAGACTGTCCTGGACACGCTGACTACATCAAGAACATGATAACGGGAGCAGCGCAGATGGACGGAGCTATTCTAGTAGTATCGGCCGCAGATGGCACGATGCCGCAGACGAGAGAGCACGTTCTTTTGGCGAGGCAGGTAGGAGTTCCTGCGATAGTGGTATTTTTGAACAAGGTAGACATGGTAGATGACGAGGAACTTTTGGAGATATCGGAACTTGAGGTAAGGGAACTTTTGGACAAGTACGATTATCCAGGCGATGACACGCCGGTGATAAGGGGTTCGGCACTAAAAGCATTGGAGTGCGGATGTGGGAAGCCGGAGTGCCAGTGGTGTGGTCCGATACTTAAGCTTATGGATGCAGTAGACGAATATATACCTACGCCTGAAAGGGACGTAGACAAACCATTCTTGCTGTCGATAGAAGACGTATTTACGATAACGGGTCGAGGGACAGTAGTTACAGGCAGGATAGAAAGAGGAATGGTGAAGGTAGGGGACCAGGTAGAGATAGTAGGTTTATCTGAGAAGCCAAAGAGCACGGTAGTTACAGGGATAGAGATGTTCAGGAAGACGCTTGACGTAGGACAAGCCGGAGACAACGTAGGGTGCTTACTGCGAGGGATCTCAAAGGACGAAGTAGAGCGAGGCCAAGTATTGGCGAAGCCAGGCAGCATAAAGCCTCACACGAACTTTGGCGCAGAGATTTATGTACTTACGAAAGAAGAAGGCGGAAGACACAGCGCGTTCTTCTCAGGATACAGGCCCCAGTTCTACTTTAGGACCACAGACGTAACAGGGACTGTGACGCTACCTGAAGGGGTAGAGATGGTAATGCCTGGGGACAACGTAAGCGTAGAAGTAGAGTTAATAGCTCCGATAGCGATAGAAGAGGGTCTAAGGTTTGCAATACGTGAAGGCGGTCGCACTGTTGCATCAGGTGTAGTTACCAGGATTAAGGAGTGATCATTGTGCGGAGGCAGAAGATTAGAGTTCGGTTAAGAGCCTTCGACCACGAAATACTGGATCATTCAGCCAGTAGGATAGTTGAAACGGCGAAGAGGACAGGAGCGCTTGTGTCAGGGCCAGTGCCTCTTCCTACAGAAAGAAGCGTTTACACTATCCTAACCGCTCCAAACGGAGAAAAGGATATTCGCGAACAGTTTGAGATGAGGGTTCATAAACGTCTAATTGACATAATTGAACCCACAACTAAAACGATGGATGCCCTTACGAGGCTGGATTTGCCTGCTGGCGTGGATATAGAGATTAAGGCTGTGTAAATTTGCGGCTTGTTATGGAGGAGGTGCTGTGCTATGAAGGCCATCCTTGGTAAGAAGGTTGGGATGACCCAGGTGTTTGATGAAGAAGGCAAGCTGATTCCTGTAACCGTCCTTGAAGCCGGTCCTTGCACAGTCGTCGACGTGAAGACTATGGATAGAGATGGCTATGATGCGGTGCAGATTGGATTTGGTTTCGTGAACGAGAGGCGTCTTTCCAAACCTCAGAAGGGATACTTTAAGAGCAAGGGGGTAACTCCCTCTAGGTATCTAAGAGAGTTTAGGGTTGAGCCTGGCGCTTCCCCGAAGATTGGGGATCAGGTAAAGGTGGATGTATTTAAGTCAGGCGAATACGTGGACGTCACAGGAACTTCCCTTGGCAAAGGGTATGCAGGCGGCATAAAGAGATGGAACTTTAGGCGGGGGCCGTCATCTCACGGTTCAAAATACCATAGAGGTCCAGGATCGCTGCAAGCAAGGGACGCTGCCCGAGTCTGGAAAGGCAGAAAGATGCCGGGGCATAAGGGTAGCGAGAGAGTCACCATAAAGAATTTGAAAGTAGTAGATGTAGATCCCGAGAAGAACTTGCTTCTTGTGTACGGAGGAGTACCTGGGAGCAGAGGGTCCTTGGTAATGATTAGAGAGGCTTCTCGGTGAAGCACATAGGTTGTTAAGGAGGGAGCCTCGTGCCGGAAGCGCATGTTTACAATACAGAAGGCGATAAGATAGGCACTGTGAGCCTACCTGACCAATTGTTCAGCGCAGACATCAATAGGGCGCTAATACGGGCAGCTGTCCTTTCTCACCAAAACAATGCGAGATTGGGTACAGCCAGAGCCAAAACAAGAGGGGAAGTCAGGGGAGGCGGCCGAAAACCTTGGAGGCAGAAGGGTCTGGGAAGAGCCAGGCACGGAAGCATAAGGTCGCCCATTTGGAAAGGTGGAGGAGTAGTATTTGGTCCAGAGCAAAGGGACTACAGCTCTCCTTTGCCCAAGAGAATGAAAAGGCAGGCTTTGGCATCTGCCCTTTCACTAAAGGCGTCTGAGGGGAAGATCATGGTGCTTAAGGAACTTAAGATGGATAAACCCAAGACAAAAGAAATCTACGGAATCTTGAAGAAATTAGGGGCGGAAGAGAGTTCCCTGATCATTACTGCAGACGCTGAGCCCAACGTGGTCCTTTCGTCGCGGAATATTCCTGGCGTAAAGGTTACAACCGCAAGGCAGGTATCTACGTACGATGCTATGTCCAAGCGGTACCTCGTGGTTACAGAAGATGCGCTCCGTAAAATGGAGGAGGTATTAGCATGAACCTTACTGCCAGAGATATTATCATAGCTCCTGTTATTACGGAGAAGAGCAATGATCTTACAACACAGGGGACGTATACGTTTAAGGTTCACCCCAAAGCGACAAAAGCTGATATTCAGAATGCAGTTGAAGAGATATTTAAGGTTAAGGTTTTGCAGGTAAATACAATTTCGATGAAGGGCAAACCCAGGAGAATGGGTTACTCTATTGGACGTACGTCGAATTGGAAGAAGGCTATGGTGACCTTAGCCCCAGGGCAGAAGATAGAATTCTTCGAAGGTATTTAGGACACCGTAAGGGAGGGAAATTGGTTGCCGGTAAAAGATTTTAAGCCAACATCACCAGGGCTTCGCCAGCGAGTGTCCGGTACTTATGAAGAGATAACCAAGACTGAACCGGAAAAGAGTCTAGTTGTTTCGAAGAAGAAGTCGGCAGGGCGAAACTCTCAAGGCAAGATAACAGTGCGTCATCGCGGTGGCGGCACGAAACAGATGGTCCGTGTTGTGGACTTCAAACGCGATAAGGAAGGTATTCCCGGCAAGGTTACTGCCATAGAGTATGATCCTGGTCGGTCAGCGCGCCTTGCGCTCATTGTCTACGCTGACGGGGAGAAAAGGTATATTTTGGCTCCTGCAGGGATTAGCGTGGGTGACACTGTCGTTGCGGGGTCAGATGTAGATATAAAGCCTGGGAACGCGCTGCCACTTAGCAGTATACCTACAGGTACATTTGTCCATAACGTTGAGATGGTTCCAGGCAAAGGCGGTCAGATCGCGAGATCCGCGGGGGCGCAGGTTCAGCTTATGGCAAAAGAGGGCGGATATGCTCTGCTCAGACTTGGCTCAGGCGAACAGAGGAAGGTGCCCGTTGAGTGCAAGGCTACTGTGGGTCAGGTAGGCAATGTTGAACATGAGAACACAAGCAAGGGCAAAGCTGGAAGCACCAGGCATATGGGATGGCGCCCAAGCGTACGAGGTGCAGCAATGAACCCAGTGGACCATCCGCATGGAGGCGGAGAAGGGAAGGCTCCTATTGGAATGCCGGGGCCGGTAACTCCGTGGGGCAAGCCTACATTGGGGTATAAGACAAGGAAGAAGAATAAGGCGTCAGATAAACTCATTGTGAAGCGGAGAAAATAATCTAAGGAAGGAGGGGGCGATTATGAGCCGATCCAAGAAGAAAGGGCCCTATGTTGATCTTAAGCTTCTAGCTAAGGTAAGGGCAATGAACGAGAAGGGTGATAAGAGGGTCATACGAACGTGGGCACGCAGCTCTACAATCGTGCCTGAGATGGTTGGCCATACTATAGCAGTTCACGACGGACGTAAGCACGTTCCCGTCTACATTACAGAAGACGCTGTGGGTCACAAACTAGGCGAATTCGCTCCCACACGTACATTTAGGGGCCATGGATCGCACACACAGCGCTCCACAGCACTGAAGTAAGGGGGTCTATTCGAAACTCATGGAAGCACGTTGCGTAGTAAAACACATAAGAATATCCCCTACTAAAGTGGGCATAGTGGCCGACCTTGTGCGGGGGAAACCAGTTGACGAAGCGCTAGCCATTTTGCGGTTCACTCCAAAAAAGGCAAGTGTGGTTGTGGAAAAAGCTATCCGTTCAGCAATAGCGAACGCAGAGAATAATCATGATATGAGCAGGGACGAGCTATATGTGTCCGAAATACACGTTGGACCAGGTCCGACTCTTAAGAGGTATCATCCCAGACAGAGGGGACAGGCTTTCCCGATTTTGAAGAGAACGTCGCATTTGACTGTAGTATTGAAAGAGAGAGAGGAGGGTTAAGGATTTGGGTCAGAAAGTTCATCCAAAAGGACTTCGTGTGGGCGTGATATACAATTGGGATTCCAGATGGTTTGCCACCAAGGATTTTTCTGAGCTCCTCCTCGAAGACAAGAAGATAAGGGATTATATAAAAGGGAATTTGGGGCAGGCAGGTATTCCAAGGATTGAGATCGAGCGGAAACCACAGGAAATTACCGTGTATATCCACGCGGCTAGACCTGGAATGGTCATAGGGCGTGGAGGTAGTGGTATTGAGAATCTTCGCAAGGATCTTGCGAAGCAGACGGGCAAGAGAGTGAACGTTCATTGTATCGAAGTTAAGAGTCCGGAAACGGATGCCCAGCTGGTAGCTGAAAACGTAGCCGAGTCAATAGCCAGGAGGGTGTCTTACAGGCGAGCGATGAGGCAGGCCATTCAGAGAACTATGAGATCCGGCGCGAAAGGGATAAAGATCAGGGTATCTGGTCGCTTGCAGGGCGCAGAAATTGCTCGAAGTGAAAAGGCAAGCGAGGGTACGGTTCCCTTGCACACACTTAGAGCCGACGTTGACTACGGCTTCGCCGAGGCTCATACAACCTACGGTCGTATTGGGGTTAAGGTGTGGATTTACAAAGGTGATGTCACCCCCTCGAAATCCCAGGGTAAAGCTGCTGAGGGAGGTAATTGATCTATGTTAATGCCCAAACGTGTGAAGTATAGAAAACAGCAAAGAGGCAGGATGAAAGGCCAGGCTTCACGCGGGAATGAGATATTTTACGGTGAATACGGACTCATGGCGCTGGAACCGGCGTGGATTACTGACAGACAGATAGAAGCTGCCAGAGTTGCCCTTACCCGATATATGAAAAGAGGCGGTAAGGTGTGGATCCGAGTATTTCCGGATAAGCCTTTTACAAAAAAACCGGCTGAAACCCGAATGGGTAGCGGCAAAGGCAATCCAGAGTACTGGGTGGCTGTGGTGAAGCCAGGCAGGATTCTCTTTGAAGTTGCAGGAGTTTCTGAGGAAGTAGCCCGAGAAGCTCTAAGGCTGGCAGGAACCAAGCTGCCAATCAAAACGAAGTTTGTGAAGCGACCCGAAGTAATGGGCGCTGTACGGGAAAAGGCGGTGACTGACGATGAAAGTGCAGGAAATTAGAGCGATGAGCGATACGGACTTGAATAAGACCCTTCTGGATCTGAAGGATGAGCTTTTTAACCTGCGCTTTCAGCTCGCAACGGGGCAGTTGGATAACGTGATGAGGATAAGCGAGGTTAAGCGGTCAATAGCACGGGTAAAGACTATTCAGCGCCAGAGAGAATTAGGAAGGTTGGCCCAGGAGGGTTAGAGTCATGGAGCGCGCACAACGTAAGAAGATTGTTGGTGTCGTAGTAAGCGACAAGATGGACAAGACACGTGTTGTCGCAGTCGATACGTGGAAGGTAAGTCCACTTTACGGAAAGCGGATCAAGTCGACCAAGAAGATACAGGCTCACGATGAAGAGAATATTGCATCTTTAGGGGACAAGGTTCTTCTTATTGAGACCAAGCCCATATCCAAGCAGAAACGCTGGAGAATAGCCGAGGTGCTAGAAGCATCCAAGAGCCCGCTCGGAGGTGACCGAGCTTGATACAACCGCAGAGCAGATTGAAGGTTGCTGATAACACCGGCGCCAGAGAGATTATGTGTATAAGGATACTTGGAAGCGGTTTTAGGCGTTATGCAGGTCTAGGGGACGTCATTGTGGCTTCGGTCAAAGAGGCCACGCCCGGAGGCGTTGTCAAGAAGGGGCAAGTAGTTCGGGCCGTAATTGTTCGGACGAGCACCAATGTTAGGCGTCCCGACGGAACATATATCAAATTCGATGATAATGCGGCGGTCATACTGAAGGATGCTACTGAACCCCAGGGTACTCGTATTTTCGGCCCTGTGGCTCGGGAACTTAGAGAAAAGCGATTTACCAAAATCGTTTCCCTAGCTCCGGAAGTCATATAGCGTCTTGAGAAGGTGGTGGAACTAGTGAATATTCGCAAGGGTGACACAGTCCTGGTAATAAGCGGGAAGTACAAGGGTACCAAAGGTACTGTTCTACGCGCAATGCCCGGGGAGAACAGGTTGATCGTTGAAAGGGTCAATTTGCAGAAAAAACACCAGAGACCGACTCAGGAGTTACCGCAGGGTGGCATAATCGAGAGAGAAGGTCCCATTAGCAGATCTGCTGTGATGCTTGTGTGTCCCAAATGTTCGCGACCGACTAGGATTGGATTCACTGTTACTGATGGCGGAAAACGTAGAGTCTGCAAAAAATGTGGCGAAGTTATTGACAAGTGAGGTCGAGTAACGTGGCGCTTAAGGAACTTTATACTGAAGAAGTAGTCCCTGCCATGGCGAATGAATTTGGCTACAAGAACATTTTCGAGGTACCGAGAATTGAGAAAGTAGTCATTAATATGGGTGTCGGCGAGGCTACTCAAAATCCAGATGCTCTGGAAGCCGCGGTTGCTGATCTTACCAGGATTGCGGGTCAGAAGCCTGTTATTACCAGAGCGAAGAGGTCCATTTCTGCCTTTAAGGTAAGAGAAGGCATGAATGTGGGATGCAAGGTTACTTTAAGGGGAAAGCGAATGTACGATTTCCTCGAGAAACTGTTCAATGTGGTATTGCCCAGAGTGAGAGACTTCCGCGGAATGTCACCTGACGGTTTCGACGGCAGAGGCAACTACTCCATGGGACTTAAGGAACAGCTCATTTTCCCTGAAATCGATTACGATCAGGTAACCAAAATACGTGGTATGAACATTACAATTACCACAACAGCAAAGACAGATGAAGAAGGGCGTTACCTTCTTAGGGCAATGGGTATGCCCTTTAAACGGTAAGGGGGAGATTTCTTGGCTAGCAAAGCCAAAATAAACAAGGCGATGAAGGAGCCAAAATACTCTACGCAAAGAGTCAACCGATGCAAGATCTGCGGCAGATCTGGCGCCTACATGAGAAAGTTCGGTTTGTGCAGGCACTGTTTCAGAGCGTTGGCCCATCGCGGTGAGATTCCTGGCGTAAAGAAAGCCAGCTGGTAGGAGGGAGATTATAGATGACACATGATCCTATTGGGGATATGCTTACCAGACTCCGCAACGCCGGCATGGCAAAGCATGATAGGGTAGATGTGCCTTTTTCCAGGACAAAGGAACGGATTCTTATGGTTCTCAAAGAACAAGGGTATATCCGAGACTATGAAGTTGTCCAAGGGAAACCGGTTGCACAACTTAGGGTTTACATGAAGTATGGGCCGGGGAAGACCTGCGCCATTACAGGTATTCGGCAGATATCAAAACCTGGTCTTAGGGTCTATGCGGGTAAAGATGATATTCCGAGAGTTCTGGGAGGGTTAGGAATAGCTGTCATATCTACGTCCAGAGGAATCATGGACGACAGGGCGGCTCGTAAAGAAGGAGTTGGCGGAGAAGTAGTCTGCTACGTATGGTAGGAAGGTACAGGAGGGTTTTCATATGTCGCGAATTGGAACAAAACCCATAAAGATACCCTCAGGGGTTTCTGTAAGCATAGAGGACACTCTGGTTACAGTAAAAGGCCCCAAGGGGACTTTGAGCAATACTATTCATCCGGATATGCACGTGTATATAGAAGATGATGTTGTCAAGGTAGAAAGGCCGTCTGACGTAAAGAAGCACAGGTCGCTTCACGGCCTCACGCGAACCTTGATCGATAACATGGTTGTCGGAGTCACCGAAGGATACGAGAAAGTGCTAGAGATCTCCGGCGTAGGCTATAGGGCTGCAAAGTCCGGAGACAAACTGATTCTGAACCTCGGGTTCTCGAAACCGTGTGAAATAGTACCTCCTAAAGGGATCGAGATTGACGTGCCAGCTCCCAACCAGGTGATAGTGCGTGGAACTGATAAGCAAGTAGTTGGGCAGATTGCGGCGGACATACGGAGATTACGGCCGCCCGAGCCCTATCAAGGGACTGGAGTCAAGTACGCGGGTGAAGTTATAAAGCGCAAAGTAGTCAAGGGCGCCAAGTAGCTCTGTGGAGGAGGGAAAACAATCGATGGCTGTTAAGAAGAGATCTAATGAAAGAGCTAAGCGCCACTTAAGAGTGAGAAGAAAAGTGGCTGGAACGCCCGAGCGTCCCAGGCTCAACGTATTTAGGAGTTCCAAACATGTATATGCCCAGATAATAGATGATGTTAGCCAAAAGACCTTGGTGTCTGCGTCTTCAACCGAACCAGCTTTTAAGGAATTGGGCAAATCCGGAGGCAATATTGAAGGAGCGGCCGCGGTAGGCAAGTTACTGGCCGCAAGAGCTCTTGAAAAAGATATAAAGAAGGTTGTTTTCGACAGAGGTGGTTACGTTTACCACGGGAGAGTTAAGGCTCTAGCAGATGGAGCAAGAGAAGGCGGGTTGGATTTCTAACATGCGGGGTGATTATTTGTTTGCAATAGACGATTCCAATATGGATGGTTACAAAAACCAACCTCAAGAGGAGTTGAAGGACCAGGTTGTCACATTTGGTCCTGTCTCTAAGACAGTAAAGGGAGGTCGCAAGCGAAGTTTTAGAGCGCTTGTGGTCGTTGGAAACGGAAACGGTAAGGTTGGAGCCGGTTTGGGAAAAGCTCAGGATCTTACAGATGCTATTAGAAAAGGTATAGATGATGCCAAAAAGAACCTAATTGAAGTACCAATGAATGGTACTACTATTCCCCATGAGGTCATAGGCGAGTTTGGTGCGGGGAAGGTTCTCCTTAGGCCTGCATCACCAGGTACCGGCATAATTGCAGGACGCGGCGTCAGGCCGGTCATGGAACTCGCCGGAATTCAGGATGTTTTGACCAAATCTCTTGGCTCGTCAAATCCTTACAACGTAGTATATGCAACCATTGAGGCACTCAAAAACCTTCGCAGTGCCCGTGAAATAGGTGAGATCCGTGGCTTGGCCAGGAGAAGGGAAAAAGGCGACGAAGCGGAGGTCGGTTCTAATGGAATTGCATGATGTATTATCACCAGTTCCCGGATCGGTCAAGAAACCCAAGAGGAAGGGGCAGGGGTTAGGTTCTGGTACCGGAAAGACTGCAGGTCGTGGGCAGAAGGGGCAGAAGTCCAGATCCGGAGGAGTGAAGCCGCCTGGGTTTGAAGGCGGGCAGACGAAACTTGTTAGACGTGTCCCTAAGAGGGGCTTCAAGAACATATTTGGCAAGGAATATGGCACCGTAAACGTTGGTGAGATTAACGTATTTGAGGATGGAAGCGAGGTAGGCCCAGAAGAATTGAGGAATGCCGGGCTTATCAGAAGAAATCGGGAATATGTAAAAATACTTGGTGAGGGTGAAATAGACAAGGCTCTTACCGTTACGGCACATGCATTTTCCGCTTCTGCGAAGGAGAAGATCGAAGCCGCAGGCGGCAGAGCCGAGGTGATATAGATGATATCGATGATAAGAAATGCCTGGCGTGTTCCAGACTTAAGGAGACGAATGCTCTTTACCATGGGTATGCTCGTTGTCTTTAGGGCTGGAGTTGCAGTACCTGTGCCGGGCATTATTCCTGAGGTTATAGCGGACTTGTTTCAACAGGGCACCTTGTTTGCTTTTATGGACCTTTTCTCAGGTGGTGCTATGAGGAATTACTCTGTATTTGCGATGAGTATCTATCCTTATATCAATAGCTCCATCATCACCCAGCTTCTGACTATGGTTATTCCCAAATGGGAAGACATGTCAAAAGAGGAGGAAGGAAGGCAGAAGCTTCAAGATTACACAAGGTACGGCACGGTAATTCTTGCCGCTATACAGGCAACCGGTATGACTTTGGGCATCAGGGCTCAGGGAGCTCTTGTATCGACTTCGATCTGGTTAGTAATAGAGGCTGTGCTCAGCCTTACCGCCGGCACGGTGTTTCTAATGTGGCTCGGAGAGCTAATTACGGAAAAAGGTATAGGCAACGGTATTTCGCTTTTCATCTTTGGCGGAATCGTGTCCGGAATACCAAGAGAACTTGGCACTATCTACGTCTTATTGAAGGCAGGGCAGACCAAATGGTACAATGTGCTGGGATTGCTCCTTATATCTCTTGGAACACTCATCGCTGTGATTTGGGTTACTGAGGGAGAACGTCGTGTGCCTGTACAGTACTCCAAAAGAGTTGTTGGCAGGAAAATGATGGGTGGCTATTCTACCCACATTCCCATACGGATAAACCAAGCAGGCGTTATTCCGGTGATTTTTGCGTCTTCATTGTTGGCTCTTCCGGCTACTTTGGCAACGTTTATCCAAGCTCCGTGGGCCAAGTCGTTGGCGGCGTTTTTTGACTATTCGCAACCTTGGTATACTGTTATCTATGCTGCTTTGATATTCGGGTTTACGTTTTTCTACACATCTATGGTCTTCAACCCAGTAGAAGTAGCAGACAACATAAGAAAATACGGTGGTTTCATCCCAGGTGTCCGAGCAGGACGGCCAACGGCTGATATGCTAGGCAGGGTGGTCAATCGAATAACGTTTGTGGGTGCGCTGTTTCTTGCGTTGATTGCGATTTTGCCTAGTTTCATGATGCAGCTAACCGGTCTGTCCGGTTTCCAAGCACTAAGCGGCACGGCAATGCTAATCGTTATAGGTGTGGCGCTTGAAACTATGAAGCAGATTGAAGCTCAACTAGTAATGCGTCATTATGATGGTTTCTTAAAGTGAGGAGAGCGTAGTGAAACTTTTGTTTTTGGGTCCGCCAGGCGCAGGAAAAGGAACCCAGGCAAAGATAATAGCAGAGAAATTCGGGTTGCTACATATTGCGCCCGGTGATATCTTCAGGCAAGAGGTCAAAGAAGGCACAGAACTTGGACACCTAGTTGAAGGAATAATGGCTCGAGGTCAACTAGTTCCTGACGATGTCACAGTGCGAATTATTGAGAAAAGGCTGAACTCGCCGGAGGCTCGGGAAGGCTTTGTCTTGGATGGATTTCCCAGGAATCTAGCTCAAGCGGAAGCGCTCAGGTCTATGCTCGAGGAGAAGGGAGAGCAGCTCGACCTAGTGATAGATTTGCTTGTTCCTGAAGAGGAACTGCTAGAGCGGTCAAGGACACGCAGGGTTTGCTCCAAATGTGGCAAACCTTACAATCTGAAACTGGATCCGCCCAAAGTAGAGGGCAAATGTGATGTTTGCGGCGGCGACCTTGCGACTCGCCAAGATGACAAAGAAGACACTGTTAGGGAACGCTTTAGAGTGTATCATGAGGAAACCGAGCCATTGCGTGAATACTATAGGAAATTTGGAATTCTTGTGTCTATAGACGGCTGTGGTGAAGTGGAATGCGTGTGCGACCGAGTCATCGCATCCCTCTCAGACAGAGGACTAATTAGGGAAGCGATAGAGGAATGATTGTTCTTAAGACTCGAGAGGACCTGTCTATTATGCGTATGGCCGGGCAGATTGCGGGACAGTGTCTGGCCATGGTCGGCGAGATGATAAGGCCTGGGGTTTGCACGCGAGACCTTGATAGGGCAGCGGAAGACTTCATAAGGAGTAGGGGTGCTATTCCAACTTTTAAGGGTTATAATGGATTTCCGTGTTCTTTATGTACGTCAATTAACGAAGTAGTTGTACACGGTGTACCCGGAGACTCAAGGTTGGAAGAAGGAGACATTATAGCCATAGATGTAGGAGCTACCTTCCAGGGATTTGTAGGGGATACCGCGGCTACTTTTCCTGTAGGTGCTGTTTCCGGGGACGCCCTTCAGCTTATTCGGATCACTAAAGAGGCTCTTTACACAGGAATTGAAGCCGCCCAGGCAGGTGCTCACATTGGTGACATTGGGCATGCGATCGAGGGATTTGTTAGGAAGCATGGGTACAACGTGGTCAAAGAATACGCAGGCCACGGCGTAGGGAGATCTATGCATGAGGACCCAATCGTTCCTAATTATGGTAGACCAAAAACGGGACCTGTTCTGCGCCCTGGTATGGTTATAGCTATTGAGCCTATGGTCAATATTG
The DNA here is from genome assembly GCA_018052455.1 of Candidatus Fermentithermobacillaceae bacterium. GTDB lineage: Bacteria > Bacillota > Sulfobacillia > Fermentithermobacillales > Fermentithermobacillaceae > UBA3907. The sequence continues at coordinate 107,018 of JAGPNE010000002.1, forward strand.
GTGGTTCTGAAGTCATTACCTATCCAGACATGCATGTCGTAACGAGAGACGGCTCACTGTCAGCTCATTTTGAGCATACTGTGGCCATTACTGAAGAAGGACCTGTGCGTCTGACTGAAGTTTAGCGTAGTTTTGGGATTACTGGTAATTTATATTAATGAGGGGGAATAACATGCCGAAACAAGACAGCATTGAGGTAGAAGGCAGAGTAATAGAGCCGCTTCCCAATGCCATGTTTCGGGTAGAGGTTGAAGGTGGGCATGTAGTTTTGGCTCATATCTCTGGGAAGATGAGGATCAATTTTATCAAGATCCTTCCAGGGGACAAGGTACTTGTAGAGCTGAGCCCATATGACCTTACCCGCGGCAGAATTGTCCGTCGTCTTAAGTGAGGACAAAGGGATATCTTCCTTTTTAAGAAAGAGGGGGTTACTCATATGAAGGTACGGCCTTCTGTGAAAAAGATGTGCGATAAGTGCCGTGTGATTAGGCGTCACGGCCGAGTTATGGTGCTTTGCCCTAATCCAAAGCACAAACAGAGACAGGGTTGACTGGGGGTGAGATTATATGGCTCGTATAGCAGGCGTCGATTTGCCTAGAGATAAAAAGGTTTTTGCGGCCCTCCCATACATCTACGGTATTGGACCGACTCGTGCCAAGGAGATTCTGGAGTCTACCGGGGTCGATCCGGATACTCGCGTGCGAGATCTTACCGAGGAGGAAGTAGCGCGCATTAGGGACTTTATTGACAATAACTATAAGGTTGAAGGCGATCTGAGGATGGAAGAGCAACTCAATGTTAAGCGCCTAGTCGACCTTGGAACATATAGAGGCCTAAGGCATAGACGAGGGTTGCCGGTTCGAGGCCAAAGAACTCAGACAAATGCGCGTACGCGTAAGGGTCCGAAGAAAACCGTCGGCGTGCGGCGCAAAAAATAGAATTCAAGGAGGCTAGATAGGACTTGGCCAAACGGAAAGAAAGAGTAAGAAGAAAGGAAAAGCGTGTCGTCGAAAGAGGCGTGGCTCACATAAAATCCACGTTCAATAATACTATCGTGACCATAACTGATCAAAATGGCGGTGCGGTTTCTTGGGCTTCTGCCGGAAAGCAGGGTTTCAAGGGCTCCAGAAAAAGCACGCCTTTCGCAGCGCAGCTCGCGGCCGAATCAGCGGCAAAAGAGGCGCTTGATGTGGGCATGAGAGAAGTGGAAGTATGTGTAAAGGGACCGGGTTCAGGGAGAGAAGCGGCTATTCGCGCTTTGCAGGCCGCAGGTCTTGAGGTGACTGTAATCAAGGATGTTACTCCTGTTCCACATAACGGATGCCGTCCGCCGAAGCGGCGAAGAGTTTGAGGGAGGCCAAAAATGAGTAGATATACGGGACCAGTTTGCAAACTATGCAGACGAGAAGGTCAGAAGCTGTACCTTAAAGGTGATAAGTGCTATACAAAGTGCACTCTGGAAAAGCGACCTATGCCTCCAGGGATGCATACTAGGACGAGACGTGCAAGTGAGTATGGTTTGCAGCTTAGAGAGAAGCAAAAAGCAAGGAGATTTTACGGAGTAGGCGAAAGCCAGTTCCGATTGTATTTCAAACAAGCTGTAAAGGTTAGAGGTGTAACGGGTCAGACCCTTATGCAGAACCTCGAAAGACGGCTTGACAACGTAGTTTACAGGGCAGGGTTTGCCAGATCAAGGAATGAGGCGCGGCAGATCGTAAATCACGGTCATGTGGCGGTCAACGGGCGCAAAGTCGATATTCCATCATATCTCGTAAGTCCTGGAGATGAGATTTCTATTAGGCCTAGGTCTCTGAAAATGGAGAGGTTCAAATCCATGGCCGAGTACCTTGCAGATTACACTCCACCTGCCTGGATCTCGCTAGATCCTCAGAACTGGAAGTGTGTGTTTGTGAGATTACCCGAGAGGGACGAAATCGATGTTCCTGTGGATGAGCGGTTTATTGTTGAGCTTTACTCCAAGTAGTTGTTCAAGGAAAGTGTGTTAAACAAAGGGGGGCTCACATATTGTTCGACTTGATCGAGCCAAGAATTCAATGCGAGGAAATCTCGCCTGACAAGAAATACGGGCGGTTTGTCGTGGAACCCTTGGAAGAAGGATACGGTGTTACTTTGGGCAATTCGTTGCGGCGAGTTCTGCTGTCATCGCTTCCTGGTGCTGCTGTTACTAGGGTAAGGATAGATGGGGTGCTCCACGAATTTGCTACCATACCCGGACTCAGAGAAGATGTAACCGATCTCATACTCAACATCAAAGAATTGGTTTTCAAATTGCACAGTCCTGGGGCGAAATATGCCCGTATCGATAAAGAGGGGCCGGCGATTATTACGGGGCATGACATCATTTCAGATCCTGATATTGAGGTCATTAATCCAGATACGCATATTGCGGAGTTGGATGAAGGTGGCAGGCTCTTTTTGGAGCTGACAGTTGAAGACGGACGTGGATATGTTACTCAAGATGACAATAAGGGCGTAAATCAACCTATAGGCGTCATAGCTATAGACTCGCGGTTCACGCCGATTACTAAAGTCAATTTCCAGGTGGAAGATACCCGTGTTGGGCAAAGGACGGACTATGACAAACTGACTCTTGAAGTCTGGACAGACGGAAGCCTTAGGGCCGATGAAGCTGTTGAAACTGCCGCGGGCATACTAATCAGCCATCTCGAGCTTTTCCGCAACATCTCAGTCGATATGGAAGAAGATGTTGTTGAAGACGAATTCGAGGAGAAGTCGGAATTTGAAAAACTCCTCGAAATGCCTGTGGAAGAACTGGAACTCTCGATGAGGGCGTACAACTGCCTCAAAAGAGCCGATATAGACACGGTTGGGCAGCTCATACAAAAAACCGAACAAGAGATTTCCAAGGTTAGAAACATGGGTAAAAAGTCCCTCGAAGAGGTAAAAACGAAGCTGGCTGAACTAGGGTTAGCTTTCCGCCTAGAAGAGGAATGAGGGGGAGACGAAGTTGGGTTATTCACGATTTGACAGGCCTACTGCGCAACGCAAGGCGCTCCTTCGCGGGCTTGTAACGTCGCTGTTGGAGAACGAACGAATAGAGACTACTCTTGCAAAGGCCAAAGAATTACAGCCTATTGCTGAGAAGATGATTACCATTGCAAAGAAAGATACGCTTGCGGCTAGGCGACAGGCGCTTGCATATATAACTGACGAGGATACAGTGACGAAACTGTTTGAGACAATAGGACCTAGATACGCACACCGCCAAGGCGGCTATACCAGAATAATCCAAACCGGCCAGCGAAGGGGAGACGGTTCTCCTATGGCTATATTGGAGCTCGTTGAGCCAGAGAAATAGAAGGTTGAATGGAACAATGAATGTAGATGCCAGTCGTATTGAGATCAAGGGTTTAACCCACACTTACCAGGTGGACGAGTCACATAGCGTAATGGCTCTATCTGGGGTTGACCTTGCCATAGACGAGGGAGAGTTCTTAGTAATCTTAGGGCCCAACGGTTCAGGGAAATCTACTTTGGCTAAGCATCTAAATGCTCTTCTGCTGCCGGATGAGGGAGATGTCTGGGTTTTTGGGATGAACACAAAAAATCCTGAGTTCACGTGGGAGATCAGGAAGAATGCTGGTATGGTGTTTCAGAACCCTGATAACCAGCTTGTGGCTACTGTTGTTGAAGAGGACGTGGCATTTGGCCCTGAGAATCTGGGCGTTGAGCCGAAAGAGATTAGAGAAAGGGTGGCGCGGGCGCTTGAGTCTGTAGGGATGACCAAGTTTGCCCATCATGCACCACATTTTCTATCCGGAGGCCAGAAACAAAGAGTCGCTATCGCCGGAATACTTGCTATGGAGCCAAAGTGCGTGATTCTCGATGAGCCTACCGCGATGCTTGATCCTATCGGCAGAGAAGAAGTAATGGAAACCATTACTAGGCTTAACCGGGAGATGGGAATAACAATTGTCCACATAACCCACTACATGGATGAAGCCTTGTACGCCGACAGGGTCGTAGTGATGAATGAAGGGAAGATCGTAATGCAAGGAACTCCAAGGGAAGTCTTTGAAGAGGAAGAGACTCTGTCCGCCCTTGGACTCGATGTTCCGCCTGTAGGTAAACTTGCCCATATGCTGGCTTCTAGCGGTATTGGAATAGATCCGGGAGCACTCAATGTAGATGAACTGGTGGATGAATTATGTCAATTGAAGTAAGGAACTTAAGTCACATATACACGCAAGGGGCCTTAACGGAAGCCTTTGCTCTGTCTGACGTCTCTTTTACAATCGAAGACGGGGAGTTTATCGGTCTGATAGGTCCGACCGGTTCAGGCAAGTCGACGCTGATTCAGCATCTTAACGGGCTTTTGAAGCCTTCTTCAGGCACCGTACTTGTCGATGGGGTGGACATTTGGTCAAAAGAGGTCAGCCTGAAGAAAATAAGGCAGAAGATTGGCCTGGTATTTCAGTATCCTGAACAGCAGGTGTTCGAAGAAACGGTTTTCGACGACATAGCATTTGGTCCGAGGAATCTTGGATATTCTTCCGATGAAGTGAAAAGCAGTGTAGAAACCGCTAGGGAAATGGTAGGGCTTGAAGCAGAACTTTTGTCTCGTTCACCTTTTGATCTGTCAGGAGGGCAGCTTAGAAGGGTGGCCGTAGCAGGTATATTGGCAATGAAACCTGATGTGCTTGTTCTGGACGAGCCCGCCGCAGGGCTGGATCCGAGGGGCAGAAAAGACATATTGGATAACATCAAAAGACTACATGAGACTGGAATCACTGTAGTGTTGGTATCCCACAATATGGAAGATGTGGCCTATTTTTGCGAGAGGATCTTGGTTCTCAACGAAGGCAGACTGGTCGCAGATGGACCGCCAAGAGAAGTCTTCACTCAAGGGACTTTCCTCGAGTCCATCGGCCTCAAGCCACCAGAGGTCACAGTCCTCATGCAGAAACTAAAAAGTAGAGGTTGGAGCGTTAGGGAAGACGTTCTGACCGTTGAGGAAGCCTACAAAGAGATCACATGTGATTTGGAGAAAAAGGGGGTAGCGTTGGCATGATTTCAGGCGGAGCAATAATTGGCCAGTATTATCCCGCAAATTCAATAGTGCACTCCCTGGATCCAAGGGGCAAGATACTCATATCCATAATGTTTATGATAGTGCTATTTGTAGGCAACAACTTTTACGCTTTTTTGGTGACAGGTATCTTTACTTTGGTTTGTGTGCTTCTTTCAAAGGTCCCCCTCGGAATGCTAATAAGAGGTCTTAAACCAATCATCTTTATCATGATTTTCACGATGGCTCTTCACATATTTCTTACGCCTGGACCGACGATGTTCGAAATAGGTCCTCTTAAGGCAACGTGGTCCGGATTAGTACAGGGGCTATTCATAGGTCTGAGGCTTATTATCCTTATCACTTTTACGTCGCTTCTTACTTTGACCACTTCTCCTATAGAACTCACAGACGGGCTCGAGGACATACTGAAGCCTTTGTCGAAAGTCGGAGTCCCGGCGCATGAGATTGCAATGATGATGACAATTGCACTCAGATTCATACCTACCCTGCTAGAAGAGGCCGACAGGATCATGAAAGCCCAGATGGCCAGGGGGGCGGATTTTGAGTCAGGGAACATGATAGAAAGAGCAAAGAGCTTGGTGCCGCTTTTGGTCCCTCTCTTTGTTAGCGCTTTTCGGCGAGCCGACGAACTAGCCATGGCTATGGAGGCCCGTTGTTATCGTGGCGGCGAAGGAAGAACTAGGATGAGGGAGCTTAAGCTCACAAATGAAGATTTTTTGGCCATTGGTATGACTGTTTTAATGTCGTGCCTTGTGATCTACACAAGGATTAGATTTGGGCCTGTTTTGCAGCAGGTCATAGCGTGATTGTGCGAGTGAATAGTGGCGTCGTGGGAACTAGCAGAATTAAGATGGTCATTCAGTATGACGGGACGATGTATGCAGGATTTCAAAGGCAGATAGGCTTTTTGAGTGTTCAGGAGGTCCTAGAGGACTGCCTCGGAGAGTTGTTAGGCCACCGCGTTAAGGTGCGTGCATCAGGTAGGACCGACGCGGGAGTGCACGCCAGAGGGCAAGTGATTGCTTTCAACACATCATCTCCGATTCCTGCGGAGAGAATACCTAGAGCTCTCAACGGACTGCTTCCTGACGACATAATTGCCAATTCGGCAGAGTTGGTTGACCGGGCATTTGACCCAGTGAGAGACGCAGTGAGCAAGACTTATTGTTACAGAATATGGCGAAAGGAAGACCTCTTGGTATTTGCTCACAGGTACGTTCTATGGTATCCTGGCTCGTTGGATTTTGGATTGATGGTTCAAGAAACGGCGGACTTCTTGGGCACAAATGATTTTTGCAATTTCAGAAACGAAGGTTCTTCGGCAAAGACGACTGTGCGCAATGTTTTGGAGGCAAAATGGGTAACAAGAGACATGGAAGATGAGAAGGATGTCTTGTGGGAGTTTTGGGTGACCGCAGACGGATTCTTGTACCGAATGATAAGATTAATGGTTGGGACTCTGATTGACATAGGAAGAGGGTATCTTCCACAGGGCACAGTTAGAAAGGCGCTGGATACGGGTGCAAGGGATCAGAACATGAAGATAGGCAGGTGTGTCCCGGGTAAAGGGCTGTGCCTTGAAAGAGTTCAATTCTCTTGACCCGCAAAAAAAGCATGGTTAGAATGAGTATTGCTTGTACGGTGGCATAAGGAGGTTTTAACATTGGGCGCAACTTATATGGCTAAACCTGGTGAGGTTCCGCGAAAATGGTGGATTATTGATGCAAAAGGCAGATCATTAGGCAGGGTTGCTTCTCTTGCGGCTACATTGCTTCGCGGGAAACACAAACCTGAGTTTACCCCTTCTGTTGATATGGGTGACAGTGTGATAATAATCAATGCAAAGGATGTTGCACTGACCGGTAAAAAAAGAGATCAGAAGATATACTTTACCCACTCCGGATATCCCGGCGGGGACAAGTATATTCCATATAAGATCATGATGGAGAAGTTTCCGGAACGGGTTGTAGAAACTGCAGTTAAGGGTATGCTTCCCAGAAATCGTCTTGGGAAGAAGATTGAGAAACGGCTTTTTGTGTACAAGGGTTCTACGCACCCTCATCAGGCACAAAAACCCGAGTTGTGGCAGGGAGGGATATAGAGAATGAGTTCTATAATGGCAACAGGCAGGAGAAAGACCGCCTCAGCTAGAGTAAGGGTTTTGCCTGGCACAGGTAGAATTACGTGTAACGGCAAAGAACTCTCCGAGTATTTCGCCGATCCAGTTCTGGAGTCTCATGTTGTTTCACCTCTGCGTTTGACTCAAACGGAAGGCAGGTTTGATGTCTACATAACAGCAGAAGGTGGCGGCTTGAGCGGTCAGGCCGGAGCAGCGAGGCATGGTATCGCAAGGGCTTTGCTGCAGGTCGATGAGAATTACCGTGATGTGCTCAAAAAAGCAGGGTATCTTACTCGCGATCCTCGTATGAAGGAACGCAAGAAGTACGGTCTCAAGAAGGCAAGAAAAGCATCGCAGTTCTCGAAGCGTTAACATATAACTGTTGGCCACGGCGAGTTTCCTGCGTTTGGCGCGGGATGTATGATGGACTTAGGCATCGACAATTCAATGTTGAGGGGTGCCGTGGGAATGACAAGAGCCAAAAGAAGACGGGGCAAGCGGAAACGCAGGCCCCTTTTTTGGTGTAAATCAATAATTGGTCTGGTTCTTGCCTTGGTTGCAGGTTGGTTCCTTCTTGGACTAGCCGGGGGTCGTGTCGAAACCCCGGCTTTGGCCACAGGCCCCCTTACTGGGCAGATCGTCCTTATCGATCCAGGGCATGGCGGGATCGACCCAGGCGCTTGCGGCCTGATCTTTTTCGAAAAAGATATTGTTTTGGATGTAGGTCTGCTCTTAGGACAGAAACTGGAACGGGCTGGGGCAAATGTTGTTTACACACGCACAGGCGATGATATTGAACCAAACGAAGAATCTGGCACTAGCACGTACAGACGCTCCCTTATTGAAGACTCGAAGGCAACGATTGTGGTGTCGATCCACTGTAATGACTTTGAGGATCCCCGCATAAAAGGAGCCCAAGTGTTTTACAAGAGTTCAACTGACGAGTTATCTGGTCGTTTGGCTGAGTTGATCCAAAAAGAACTAGAGGCGAGTACAGGTACTTCGCGTGAAGTCTCAGACGAGATAGATCACTTCATGCTTGAGGGCACTCAAGTCCCCGCGGTTACTGTAGAGTTAGGGTTTCTATCTAATCCCGATGAGGAAAAGCTCTTGGGTTCTCCCGGTTATCAAGAGACTCTGGCCGACTGCATATGCAATGCTGTCATCTTGTTCTCAAAAGGTGAGTACTGACCGGCCCGGGCATATGGTTTCTATATGACGTTTTGGAGACGAATTGTCCTACCGCCTATTGCAAAGAAGGAATTTCCGGGTTATGCAAGAATGAATAACTCAGGAGTATTCATTGATTCCCGGGGTCGCATTCAGAGTAGCTCTGTTCAGACACCAAATACCATTCAGCGGCGCAGTGCGGAAGGCTTGCATCCTATCTATGGAAAGGAGGTTTGAAGCATGCAAGGCAATGTAGTTCTTGCAGGTCTATCACCCCATCCTGCGATCATCATTCCTGAGGTGGGGCGCGGAGAAGAACAAAACGCTATAAACACTGTACGTGCAATGGATGAACTGGGGAAGGCTTTTTGTGATGTGGACATTGACACTCTGGTAATAATTACGCCTCATGGCCCTGTATTTTCGGATGCAGTTTCAATGCTCGGCAATAAGACCCTGCAAGGAGATTTCGGCGATTTTGGTGCAGCGAGGATCAAGTTAGAAGTCGAAACGGACTTGGAATTGGTGGAATGCATAAGAAAAAACAGCCAACATTCTTCCATTCCGTGCGTGATTCTCGATAGGCGCAATGTTCTCAGGTATGGAGCAGGGGCGCGACTTGACCACGGTGTGTTGGTTCCTCTTTACTACTTAAGAAAGCATGGGTTCTCGAAGCCCGTTATAGTGGTGAATATTGGATTTCTCCAATATACAGACCTATACAGGTTTGGCCGTACCATCACGGAAAGTGCGTCTGAACTGGGAAAGAAAGTAGCTGTTTTGGCCTCGGGAGATCTTTCCCACAGGTTACAACCTGGGGCGCCAGCGGGCTACAATCCAATGGGTAGCATCTTCGATGAAACCCTCGTAGACTACCTTAGCAAGTTCTCTGTGGAAGATATCTTAACTATGCCGTCGGACCTTATACAAGATGCGGGTGAGTGCGGGCTTAGGCCCATATGTATTATGTTAGGCACCCTCGATGAGGCGCAGGTTGTCCCAAGAGTCTTATCGTACGAAGGACCGTTTGGGGTTGGCTATGGAGTGGCACTCTTTACTCCCAAAGACTGGAATCCCTCATACTCACGGTTGGATAAGATTATGAGAACTAAGAAGGAAAAGATAGAAAGACTCCGTTCAGAAGAATCCTATCCAGTGTCTTTGGCTCGCAGGACTGTTGAGACGTACATTCGAGAGGGGAAGATACCCGCTTTTGAGGATGTTCCGGAAGAGTTCAGAGGACGGGCAGGGGTATTTGTGACTATCCATAAAGAAGGGGATCTAAGAGGCTGTATAGGCACTACCGAGCCCACGCAATCAAACATAGCCGAAGAGATAGTCATAAATGCCATAAATGCCGCGACTAGGGATCCGAGATTTCATCCGATTAGTCGGGATGAACTTGGTGCTCTGGAATACTCTGTAGACATCTTGTCGGAGCCTGTGAAAGTAACCGATCTTTCAGAACTCGATCCCAAAGTATACGGTGTCATATGTGAGAAGGGAAATCGTCGAGGCTTGCTTTTGCCAGATCTGCCTGGAGTTGATACTGTATCTGAGCAGCTCTCCATAGCAAAGAGGAAAGCAGGCATCGATCCATATGACAAAGACGTCACGATTTACAAGTTTACTGTAAAAAGGTACACGTAGAAACCAAATGAGAGTTAGAACGGGAGGTTAGGCAAGGTTGAAGGAAGCGCTGCACTGGGAGTCTGGTAGACAAGGTGCCGTTAGGTGCAGGCTTTGCCCTCATTCATGCTCTATTGATCTGGGCAAGTCGGGGATATGTAGGGTTAGGCAGAACTATGAGGGCCGTCTTTATTCTGAGAACTACGGACGGGTTACCTCGATTGGCCTTGACCCTGTAGAGAAGAAGCCCTTGTTTCACTTTCATCCCGGAGGTTTGCTGCTTTCAATTGGGACCTATGGCTGTAACCTTAGGTGTAAGTTCTGCCAAAACTGGCAGATTTCCCAAATGACGCCTCCCTACTATTCATACACACCCGAAGAAATAGTTAAAACTACTGTATCGCAGCAGAAGGTGTATCCTAGCACTGTTGGCATTGCCTACACGTACAATGAGCCGACAGTGTGGTTTGAGTTTGTTTTGGAATGTGCCCAGCTGGCGAAATCAAGAGGACTATCCAATGTTCTTGTAACCAACGGCTATATATGCAGCGAGCCTCTTCATGATCTTCTGCCTTTTCTAGATGCGCTGAACATTGATGTCAAGGCGTGGGATGATGACTTCTACAAACGCATGGTGAGTGGGAGGATAGAACCGGTCCTTAGGACCGTTGAAGAGGCCTACTCGTCTGGCACCTGGGTTGAAGTAACGTACCTTGTTATACCCGGCGAAAATGACTCAGACGAGGACATAAGAGGGGTGGCTCGCTGGCTTTCCGGGATTTCCAAAGACATACCGCTACATCTTTCGAGGTTCTTCCCCGCGTATCAGGTCGATCTTCCACCGACTCCGCTTGATACTTTGGAGAGGTTGAGAGAAATCGCACGGGAAGAACTTCACTATGTGTACATTGGAAACGCCATAAAGAAAGGATATGCTGATACTTTCTGCCCTAACTGTGGGCAGGCCCTGTTGGTTCGGGGTGGACTTGAATTGGAGCGCTCCTTTCTCAAAGAAAGGACCTGTCCTGCCTGCGGCAGAGAATTAGAGTTTGTAGGTAAAGTATGGATATGATCGCATGAACGCATAGATAATCGAGAACAGTATCTACGATTTGGAGGGAAGTTTATTGGCACGCAAAAAGGTCATAATAATGGGGGCAGCGGGAAGAGATTTTCACAACTTCAACACTGTGTACAGGGAGGATCCCAACGTCGAAGTCGTATGTTTTACCGCTACCCAAATTCCTGATATAGAAGGCAGGACTTATCCGCCAAGGCTTGCTGGGCCATTGTATCCGAATGGGATTCCCATTTACGCTGAGTCGGAACTGGCTGATCTTATCAAGAAGCATGAGATAGACGAGGTCGTTTTCTCATACAGCGACATTTCTCACGAAAATCTCATGCACAAAGCTTCTGCAGTGCTTGCTGCAGGGGCTAACTTTAGTCTCCTGAGTTACCGTGCAACTGCTATTGAATCAAGCAAACCTGTGATTTCTGTGTGTGCAATCAGGACGGGTGTTGGCAAAAGCCAGACTACTAGGAGAGTTGCCCAGATCCTTAACGAGCGAGGCTTGAAGACCGCAGTGATTCGTCACCCTATGCCTTACGGAAATTTGGAGGAGCAAATCTGGCAGAGGTTTGCTACTTACGAAGATCTAGACCGCCACAAGTGTACCATTGAAGAGCGAGAGGAGTATGAACCTCACATCGATAGGGGCATATTGGTTTTTGCGGGAGTAGACTACGGTGAGATCCTAAAGAGAGCCGAAGAAGAAGCAGATGTCATTTTGTGGGATGGTGGTAACAACGATGTACCGTTCTACAAGGTGGACTGTCAAATCGTACTCGTAGACCCGCACCGGCCAGGTCACGAAGTGAGCTACCATCCGGGTGAGACAAACCTTAGGATGGCAGATATTGTTGTCATAAACAAGATAGATACCGCAGACCCCAAGAATGTAGATCAGCTGAGGGATACAATAAGAAGAGTCAATCCTGACGCCATTATTGTTGAGGCTGCATCTCCCATATTTACAGATGAACCCCGGAAGATAACTGGGAAAAAGGTTCTTGTTGTAGAAGACGGCCCGACCCTTACGCATGGCGAGATGCCTTATGGAGCAGGTATGATCGCAGCTAGCAAATGGGGGGCACTGGAGACGGTTGATCCGAGGCCTTGGGCTGTTGGATCAATAAGACATACTTTTGAGAAGTATTCCCACATTGGTCCTTTGCTGCCTGCAATGGGTTACTCAGACAAGCAGATTGGAGAACTGGAAGAGACTATAAAAAGTGTTCCTTGCGACGTAGTCCTTATCGCAACGCCGATAGATCTTAGGCGGGTTGTGAACATTGACAAGCCGACAGTACGCATTCGCTACGAATTGCAGGAGATCGGTACTCCGTCATTGGAAGAAGCCATGAAGATGGTAGGAGTGATATCCTAGAAACGCGCAGGTTTTCTAAGGTATCGAGAAGGAGCGGTTCGATGGCCGCTCCTTTTGTATGGTTTTTCCTAGACTCCTTGGATGTATTCTAATATCATGGAGGATAAAGCGGAGTTGAAAAGGGGGGAATGGGGCTCAAAAGCCCTGCGAGATTGAATTGGGAGACTGTACTATCAACATTTTTGGTTGTGTTTCTGGCTGAACTTGGGGACAAGACGCAGCTTTCTACAATGGCCTTAGCGGCTTCCGAAAAGGCAGCTTGGAGCGTTTTTGTGGGTTCGGCTCTGGCGCTTGTCTTGTCGTCTTTTATTGGCGTTTTGGTTGGGGCTAGCCTATACCGCGTAGTACCTCCACATATTATAAAGTATTGCGCAGGGGGAGCTTTCGTGCTAGTTGGGGTTTTGATGCTTCTGGGCAAGGTCTGAAGCAATTGGAGTGTATTGAATAGGTGCGTCTTTGAAGATAGTATTAGTATACAACTAGGTGAGACAGTGCGCCCGTAGCTCAAAAGGACAGAGCGTTGGCCTCCGGAGCCAAAGGCTGCGCGTTCGATTCGCGCCGGGCGCACCATGTGATCTACAGCGAAAAACCTGTATATGATCGGGTTCATCTCGGCAAATGCCACAAACAAAAGATTGGGAGAAAAGATCTAAATTAAACTAATTAGGGGGAAACCATTGTGGACGAAAACTACTCTGCAATAACACGAGTTGCCGTATTTGTCGATGGATGGAATTTCAAGTACGCTACGTACGACGCCTTTGGGATCCAGGTAGACTTTGTGAAACTGCTCGACTATCTGACCAAGGGAAGCATCCTGATAAGGGCTTACTACTACACCGGCGAGTGGACTACAGATAGCATTGACCAATACGTTAAGCTATCAACCCAGTCGGATCTCCACAGTCTTAAGGAGGATCTTGAAGGTCAAAGACGACGTTCGCAATCGTTTTATAGGTTTTTGAACCGTAATGGCTACATGGTAGTCCGCAAACCTCTTAAGGTTTTCGCCGGCGGCGCGATAAAAGCCGACCTGGATCTGGAACTTGCAATAGATATGCTTTCTTTGGTTCCTCGATGTGACAAGTATATTCTTTGTTCCGGTGACGGTGATTTTGTCCCACTAGTCCGCGCGGTAGCGCAACGCGGGGTTCGTATACAGGTGCTTTCTACCCAGCATCAGGAAGCCTATATGAGATGCAACTACAAGGCTGCAGATGAGCTGGTAGATGCCGCCGACGAATTCATAGAGCTTTACGATATTCTCGACGATATTACTAGGGACTAGCTACTTGTTCCGGCAAGATGTTCTCTAGCATGGTCTGTGATGCTAGATCTCTTGCGATGTCTGGAAGGTGCACTGGAAACACGGGTTCCTGAGTTTTCTGTATTGCCCGGAGCAGCTGCTCAACCAGCCTACGGTCCAACTGCGATAGTTCTGCGCTGGACATAATCTCGTATACCTGGCCATCTCCGCGCTTTTCCATAAGAGTTGCTTTTATTGAGTACACACCGGGATGCGTGGTGCAATTGATTTCGTAGCGAATCAGAAAATGTCGTCCTTCCTCGAGATGCTCTCTTGTTTGTTCGATCGGCCTGTCTGTTTCTACCATGGCCATCCCCCTCTTTTTCTATTAATCTAGTTGACTGAGGCGCGCCTCTTGCCATTTTGCGAGACTTCACCGATAACCGTGTGAATTCCCTTGAGGATATTGGCAAGTCGGTCGACATTCGCTGACAGATGAAGATGGGTGAAAGGTGTGAAATTCACTCGTAAGTAGTGGCCCCGGTAGGCCGCCTTACTGTCTGGAGGCTTATTACGACAAGAGATGATCAATCTTGACGAACAAGACTTTGCTTTGTTCGGGCTAATGCGTTTTCATGCAAACAGACACATTCGCCGGAACATCTTGGTTCAAAATAGGTCATAATAGGTGTTGTAGTCCGAAAATGTCTATAACAGTCAACGTTACAAGGGGATGAGGTTGGAATGAAGCGCTCTCTTACTTACCTGGCAATACTCACTGTACTAACTAGTTTTCTAATGGCAGGTTGTGGTCCCAAAATCTACATTGATGGTACATACAAGGGAGTTTCTACGGCAGATGACAGAGGCTATGCTGTTGCGGAAGTCACTGTGAAAAATGACAAAATTACGGAAGTGAGACTATCCGAGTTTACTGTATTCGGGGCGGAGAAGGACCTTGATACTTACGAATTCGAGGGAGCCAAGAAAGCAAACGAGGAGATTTCGAAACAGCTAGTAGGTAGGCAAGACGCCGCGGTCAGTGTTTATACTGGGGCGACTATATCTTCGAAGAAATACATATCGGCTGTCTCCTTTGCTCTAGAAAAGGCAAAGAAGAACCCCGACATAAAGAGTGTCTACTTTGACGGTACTTTCTCAGGCAAATCGTCTATTGAGAACGGTGGATACGGGGTAGCACTAGTAACAATAGAGAATGACATGATCACCAAAGTCCGCCTCTTAGAATTTGACGACAAGGACGAACGCCGAGACTACCCGACCTACTCATATACACCTGTGCTTCAAGCCAAAGAGCAACTAGAGAGAGCATTCGTGGACAAAAACTCTGCTGAGGTCGAAGGATTTACTGGGGCGACGATCAGTTCCAAGAGGTGGATCGAGGCTGTGTCGGACGCCTTGAATGCTGCGAGAGTGAGGTAGGAAACAGTCTTCGTCCAAAAAACCATGTGAAGTATGTTATAATTTTAGCGTAAAAATATCACGCAGAAGAAGGGTGGGTTGGAACATGCCAAAGGTTTGTGTTGATCAAGATCTTTGCATTGGTTGCGGGTTGTGCGCCGATACGTGTCCCGATGTCTTTGAATTGACCGATGAGGGCAAGGCAGCGGTAAAAGAAGGTGCTGAGGCCAATATCGACTGCGCAAGAGAAGCTGCGGATACTTGTCCTACCGAGGCCATCAAGATTGGGGAGTAAACGAAGCAGCACAGGTTTGTACATAGTGGTTCCTCTACGAGAGGAATAGCTACAGAGATTGCCAGGTCTAGGCTAATAGCTAACCTGGCAATTTGATAAGGGGGAAGTCTCTTGACAGACGCTTTGAATCTTCACCAGAGATCTATAATAATAGACGGCCACTGCGACACCCTTTTGTCTTTTGCCGGAAGAGGACTATACGATTCTTCGCAGCAGCGTGATTTCTTCGAGAAAAATGATACGGGACACATAGACCTTCCTCGACTGAAAGAAGGCGGGGTGACCTGCCAAGTGATGGCTCTTTACATTGAGCCTCAATACAAGCCAACGCGTTCCTCGCGAAGATGCTTGGAACTTTTGGACGCGTTTTACAGTCTAGTTGACGAGTCCGAAAGTTTTGTTCTTGCAACTTCTGCAAAAGACATAAGAAATGCGAAGAAGAACGGTGAGGTTTGTGGGCTCCTTAGCATAGAAGGAGGCGAGGCCATCGAAGGCAGCCTTCGTGTACTAAGGACCTTTTATCGACTGGGAGTAAGAGCTATGGGTCTTACATGGAATCAGAGAAACGACCTAGCTGACGGAGTAGGAGAAAAGCATGCAGGTTCCGGCATTACGGATTTAGGTGTTTCGGTTGTTAAGGAAATGGAACGGCTTGGAATGCTCGTAGACGTTTCTCACCTGTCCGAATCAAGCTTCTGGGGCATCGACGAGATCGCCGAAAGGCCGTATATCGCGTCTCACTCCAATGCTAGAGAGCTTGCCTCGCACCCGCGCAATCTTTCGGATAAGCAAATAGAGGCCTTGGCCAAAAAAGGCGGAGTTATCGGTGTAGTGTACTGCCCGGCTTTTGTTGATGACGATGACGAAAAAGTGTCTCTTTCCAGGCTTTGTGACCATATAGATCACATTAAAAAGGTTGCGGGCGTAGACCACGTAGGTTTGGGTTCCGATTTTGATGGATTTGGGACTCCACCTGGAAAGCCTCAGGTTTTCAAGGATGTCTCGGAGTTGCCGCTTCTTACGGAAGAACTACTGAACCGCGGATATAACGAGGAAGAGGTTCAGAAAGTTCTAGGAGGTAACTGGCTGAGGGTGTACGAGGAAGTCCTGGGTTAGGCATATCTGCTTGGGCTGCCAACCCGACGCAATAGGCAAACCTGAAAAATGGGGATAGGGCCTGAGCTCAATCCCTATTTTGATTGTGTAAGGGAATGATAATGACGTCTGCCACGAGTTTTCACGGTGATATTCCATCTAGGAGAAACAGGAAAAAAAGAAAGCGGTCGCGGAGAAAGTGGCTGCTTGTATTCCTTCCTGCTATCGTGGTCATTGGGGTTTTGACTCATTACTCATTTCGTACTGTAGAATCCCCAGAAGCCGATCGTCCGTACCTGGTGTATTTAGCGGAAATTCAGGAATTTCCGGTCATAATGGAAGACAAAGAACCCTATGTACCTCTCACATTTATAAAGGACAAGATCGATCCGGATGTGTATTGGGATGATTCTGGGGTTATGGTTGTTACTACGAAAGATAAAGTGATAAAACTCAGAACAGATTCGCTTACCGCGTATGTAAACCAGCATCCGGCTCCGTTGCAGTTTCCAGTCATACTCGAAGATGGGGAGCCCTATGTCCCTAGCAATACTCTACAATCCTTATACCCAGTTTCCACAGTATACAACGCCGAGGCAGGCATGTTCTCTGTAAAACGGTTGGACCAGGTTGTAAAAGCCGGCACGTTAGTGTCAGATGCTTTCCTGAGGCAAGGACCTTCAGTACTGTCGCCTAGGGTTAAGGAGCTCGATGAGGGAACAGAGGTTACTATATATGGAGAGAGTGGGCGGTGGCTTCAGGTGGAGACTGAGGATGGACTATGTGGGTTTGTTCGGAGCAAGCAGGTAGCAGGTGTAATTGAAAGACCGCCTGTAGTTGACAGTGTTGCAGATTACGTACCGAAGTCTCTAAGAGGAGATAAGGTAGTATTGGCCTGGGAGCAAGTATATAGCGCCAGGATTGACACATCAAAAATAGGGGACATGCCGGGACTAAACGTCGTCTCGCCTACATGGTTTCATCTTTCCGACGACCAAGGAAACGTCGAAAACCGTGGCGACATAAACTACGTGAACTGGGCTCACTCAAGAGGATATCAAGTCTGGGCTCTTTTTTCCAATTCTTTCGATCTCGAGAGGACTTCAAAGGTGCTAAGAGACTCTGAACTTAGAGACAAGGTCATTTCCCAGATACTTGTGTACTGTAAGATCTACAGACTTGATGGGATAAACATTGATTTTGAGAACGTGTATCTTGATGACGGGCCTTACCTGACTCAATTTGTGCGGGAACTGACCCCCTTGTTGCACGAACAAGGGCTCACTGTCTCTATAGATATTACCGTTAGGTCTAAGAGCCCCACATGGTCTCTTTTTTTGGAGAGAGACAAATTGTCGGAAACAGTTGACTACGTAATGCTTATGTCGTATGACCAATATTCTTCAGGCTCAGGTGTAGCCGGCCCTGTCTCGTCAATCTCCTGGACCGAATCGAATATAGTGACCACCCTTCTAGAGGTACCGAGCAAGAAGCTGGTACTGGGAATACCTTTTTATACGAGGTTGTGGACAGAAAGGACGGAAGACGGTACCACCGCTGTGACCTCTAAGGCTCTTGGAATGGAATCTGTATCGAAGTGGCTTCGAGAGCAAAACGTGACTCCTTCATACCAGGCGCAAACGGGCCTCTTCTATGCTGAAAAAAGAACTGGGAGCACTACCTACAAAGTCTGGATCGAAGATGCAAGTTCTGTGGAGAAACGAGTAGAACTGGCAAACAAATACAGTCTTGCAGGAATAGCAGCTTGGTCCCGCGGGTTTGAAACCCCTGATATCTGGAGTACTATAGAAAATACCCTCAAATAAGTTCCAAGCGTACCCACATTAAACGCCGTTTTCTCCGCTGACTCACTTTTTGTGCTTTTTCAGTGCTTAACTTCCCTTAGCGTAGTTTCGATACATTACATAGAGCAGGGAGGCGATGTAATGTCAAAAGTCGAGACCTTACGGGAAGAAGCGAGTGACAAGAGTGACGGTAAGCAAATAGTGGCCTTTTCTCTGGGAAGCGAGATCTATGGAGTAGACATAAGTCAGGTACGGGAGATAATCCCAATCCAAAAGATCGTTCCGGTGCCCAGAGCGCCCGAATTCGTTGAGGGAATCATCAACCTTAGGGGCAAAGTCATTCCTGTACTCGACCTAAGAAAGCACTTTGGCTTTGAAAAAAAAGAAAGAGATGAGGATCAGAAGATTGTACTTGCCGAATCTCACAGCGAGAGTATAGGCGTAATAGTCGATTCAGTGTCTTCAGTGTTAAGAATTCCCGAAGACTCCATAGAACCGCCAGCTTCTGTAATAACGGGAGACGGTGTTGAATACATAGCAGGTATCGCCAAGATGAATAGTTCTTTGATTGTGCTTCTCGACCTTACAAAGATAATATCGGATGCCGAAACCCGTAGTCTCAAGGAAGTAGACCTGGCATCTGCCGTAGTCAAGTGAGTGGCGTATCATGAGCGAAAAAGACCTAACAGAATTCCAAGAAGATTTACAGGTGTTTCTGGCAGAAGTGGACGAAATCCTCGCAGACACTGAGGAGAACCTAGTTGCACTCGAGAAGTCGCCAGACATTTCTGTCATCCAGGAAGTATTTAGAGCAATGCACACAATCAAGGGTGGAGCTGCTACTTTGGGGTTTCAAGATGGTGTGGAAGTAACCCATACTATGGAAAGCATAATGGAAAAGGTGCGCTCGGGAGAGCAAGAGCTCACTTCAGAAATGGTAGATATACTGTTTATGGTGCTTGATTGGTTGAAGGCCTGGAGGATTTCCCTAGAAGATCAAACACAGACCCCTTCCATTGAGGGCGTAATGGACCGTATAAGGCGGTTTGCTTCTGAGGGAAATGTGCAGGGCAGAAGTACCCCGGCGAAAGATGCAAAGACCAGAAAAGCTCCAAGTAGCGACTTACTTGAGAAACTTGATGCCTGTGTCTCTGAGGGAGTTTCCTTGTACGAGGTGAAAGTGAGGCTCAATCCGCACGCCGATCTTTTGTCTGTGAGGTGTTTCCAGGTCTATACTCTGGTATCTGAGTTAGTGGATATCCTTGGCTCAAGCCCGTCAATCCAAGATATAGAATCCGACAATGTGGGAGATACTGTAACGCTTTATGTTGTAGGAGCCGACAGTGGCGAGCTTGCCAGAAGAACCGCCGAATCAGTGCAGGATGTAGCCGAAGTCTCTGTAATGCCTTACAAACCCCAGGCCCGAGAGTCTTCCCAGGCGAATGTCAGAAACGGCGCGCCAGAAGGAGTTTCATCAGATAAGGCTGTCAAGCGGTCCTCATTAGGGCGTACGGTAAGAGTTGATGTGGACCTCCTCGACTTTCTTATGAACATGGTAGGCGAGCTTGTAATTGACAGGACCCGTCTGACCCAGTTGGCGTCTAGGCTACTAGTGGACAAGAGTACCTCAGTGATTGGAAACGAACTGGGGGCTTTGGCATCTCATCTGCAGCGGACTTCTCAGGAATTGCAGGAAGGAATAATGAGGGCGAGACTTCTGCCCCTTAAGAACATATTCACCAAGTTCCCAAGGATGACAAGAGATTTGGCGAGCAGGTGCGGAAAGCAGATAGATCTGCAAATCCAAGGAGAAAACACAGAATTGGATCGCACCGTTCTAGAGGCCATAGACGATCCTCTCATTCACATATTGAGAAATGCCGTGGACCATGGCATCGAGAGCCCAGAGGAAAGAAGAGCCAAAGGCAAACCAGAGAATGGCACTGTTACGCTATCTGCCTGGCACGAGGAAAACCAAGTTGTGATACAGGTAAAAGATGATGGTGCCGGAATAGATCCAGAGAAAATAAAGCGATCGGCTTTGAACAAAGGGCTTATAAGCGCGGACGAGGCGGCGAAGATGTCTGAGAAGGATGCGCTGGAGCTCATTTTCTTGCCCGGGTTTTCTACTGCGCAGGTTGCTACTCAGGTGTCCGGTAGGGGTGTGGGCATGGATGTCGTTCGCACCAACCTTGAACGAATTAACGGTCATATTGAGGTGAGGAGCCAAGTAGATCTTGGGACTGCATTTACGTTGAGGTTGCCTTTGACCCTGGCCATAATGCGTGCTCTGCTAATAGAATGTTCTGGGCTTACCTACGCCATACCCACATCATCCGTTGAAGAGGCAATTGCCCTCAGAAAGGAAGAGATAAGGACGATACAGGGTAAGCCCGCTATGTTAGTGAGGGGCAGGGTCTTTCCTCTCGTTTCTCTCGAAGGAGCTCTTGACGGGAATTCGTGGGCTTTGAAAGACACCCTACAGTATGCGGTCCTTACAAGGACTAACGATGAGCCTCTGGCTTTGGGAGTAGATGACCTAGTAGGAGAAGAAGAGATCGTGCTTAAAGACATGGGCAAGATGCTGTCTAGGCTCAAGGGTATCACTGGTGCAACTATCCTTCCCGACGGCGATCCTGCACTGATTCTGGACGTTAATCGTCTGCTTTGAGAAGTTTTGCTCATCTGCGTAAGGAGGAGCATGGATGAACAAGTCTTTTTTCCAGGAGTGTACCAGACTTGGTGTCGAGAAGGCGAGAACGACTCTTAGCGCCATTACAGGGATGCCTTGTGAAGCTGACTTCAGCAACGTAAAGTGTACTGAAGTCGATCATGTACCTATGCTTTCTGGGTATCTCGATGATATCGTGTTTAGTTCTTGGGTGTCCTTTACAGGTGAAATGGAAGGTCAGATCATAATACTGTTTAGGCCCGATTCGCCTCACGATGTGGTTTCCTCTATGGTGCCTCATTTCATTGAAGAAGCAGATTCAGAAAATCAGCAGGAACTGGAGGAATCCATAGTTTCTGAAATTGCGAACATGATAGGGTGTTCGCTTTTGGGTGCTATAGCAGATATGGCGCAGATGACTCTTAAGCCGTCTCCGCCTCTTTTGATTAGGGAAATGGCCGGCGCGATCCTAGAAACAGCATTAGCCACTAGCTATCTTTACTCAGGCGAGGTGTTTGCGTCTGACGTGAAGTTTTCTCTTGACGGTAGCGAGGCTTTCTTTGAGATAGTTTTGCTGTCGAGTAGGGAAAAGTAGAACAAATGGCACTACCTAGGATGGGGGATCCAAATGGACGTAGACGGTTTCCGGGTTACCCCGGTAAAGATTGCAGAAATCAAAGTGTCAAACGACCACGATGAGTTACTGGTTGCTTACTCGCTAGGTTCTTGTGTAGGGGTAGCGCTATGGGATCCCGGCTGTCGCGCCGGAGGAATGGCACATGTATTTCTGCCGTGTCCTAGACAGTCCAACTACATAGCTGCCTCCGGAAACTCAGAAATCATCCCTGGTCGTTTTCGTCCGACGGAGCCGAATGAACAGCCAGGAAAGTACGGAACTATGGCAGTTTCTAACCTTATACACTCATTGGCCAAAAGTGGCTGCAAAAAAGAAAGCCTTGTGGCAGTAATAGCAGGTGGAGCCAACGTTATACCAGGCTTGTCTTCCCCTTTTGGAGACGTCGGAGATATGAATCTCAAAGCAGTAGAAGAGGCTTTAGCAGTTGAGCGAATCACGGTAGTTGGGAGAGATACAGGCGGCAACTATGGAAGGTCGATGTACCTATATGTGGACGCAGGTGTTGTGAAAGTCATTTCCATATCAGGGCCTGAAAGAGAATTCAGATTCAAGGAGTGAAGAGTATGGCGAAAATCTTGGTTGTAGATGATGCGATGTTCATGAGAAACAAGACTTCAAGGTTGCTTCAGGAGAACGGCTATGAGGTGGTAGAAGCAAGTAACGGTGAGGAAGCCGTCGAGCGTTACGTAAAAGAGAATCCTGATCTGGTACTTATGGATATTACCATGCCGATACTAGATGGCATCGAGTCTCTCAAACAGATGAAAGAGCATGATCCGGAAGCGAGAGTAGTGATGGTAACAGCGCTTGGGCAGAAAAGCATGGTGCTAGAGGCACTAAAAGCGGGCGCAAGGGATTTTATCGTAAAGCCTTTTCAGTCAGACACACTATTGGAAGCAGTCAGGAAGCAATGTGAGGCGTAAGATAATTGGGTATGAATGAAGAAAAGGTAAGGGTCCTTATTGCCGATGATTCTGTGTTCATGCGGCGGATGCTCAGGCAGATGCTATCTAGCGACTCCCGCATCGAGGTCGTCGACGAAGCGGTAGATGGGGTTGAGGCGGTTGCCAAGTGCATTTCGGTCAGCCCCGATGTGCTGATCCTGGACGTGGAGATGCCCAAACTTGACGGGATCTCAGTCCTGAAGAACATAATGAGCAATCGGCCTTTGCCAGTAGTGATGTTTTCATCGCTGACTCAGCGTGGTTCCCAGGTGACGCTGGAGGCCCTTTCTATCGGAGCCGTAGATTTTGTTCCCAAACCTGCCTCTAAAGATGCCGTTACTTCTGTTGCTTCCGAATTGTGTCAAAAAGTTATCCAAGCTTCTAAAGCCAGACTGAGAATTCGGGAGCCGCTGCGTCGCCACGAGAAAGAGAGGGCCAAGAAGAGGAAGCCTTCTATTGGCGAGGCTCCTTTGGGGTCTTTGGTTGTGATTGGCTCCTCAACTGGTGGACCGCAGGCTTTGGAGCAGATTGTTCCACGATTGTCGCCTAGCCTTTCTTGTGCGGTTGTTATATGTCAGCACATGCCTAAAGGGTTTACGAGTTCTTTTGCTCAGAGGCTTGACGGAATGTCCTCTTTGTCCGTGCGAGAGTCTGAGCAAGAAGATATTCTCGAACCGGGGGTAGTACTTGTGGCAAGGGGTGGGTATCATCTTCGCCTCGATTCGTCTCTTTCAGATGTCAGACAGTCTTTCCACGCATATCTAGATGAAGGTACGCCTGTCCATGGAGTTAGGCCGTCAGTAGACATAACTCTCTTTGACGCAGTCTCACTTTTTGGCTCGAGTCTTATGGTGGTAATACTTACAGGTATGGGCTTTGATGGGGCAAAAGGAGCATGGGCTGCGAAACAGAAAGGTGCTACAGTGATTTGTCAAGATCAGGAGACATCGGTTGTATGGGGGATGCCAAAGGCCTGCTATGAGACTGGAGCTACAGACGTGCTTGTACCTGTTACGGATATTGCTGGTATTATCAACCAGTTTTGCATGAACCATACGAAACGGGGTTTTGGGAAATGATCAGAAACCAAGGTCTTTCTGAAGACGACGTTAACTTCTACGGTACTGAGTATGCGTTTTTTTGTAAGAAGGTAACTGACCTATCGGGAATAAAACTACATAACTACAAGAGCCAACAGATGCATCGCAGGCTCGTGAACTACATGAAAAGGAATCAGATACCAGACTTCCTTACATTTGCAAAACGCTTGGAGAAAAACCAGCATGAGTTGGCCAAGTTACTTGACTACCTTACCATAAACGTTTCTGAGTTCTTTCGCAATTCGGAGCACTGGGAAGTGTTACGAGACGAGATTATTCCCGAACTTGTCCGCTCGACTCCGCTAGGCACAACAATACACGCGTGGAGCGCAGGTTCTTCAGGAGGACAGGAAGCGTATTCTCTTGGAATGGTTTTCCTAGAGGCAGGTTTTCGCAAAGTATCAATACTCGGGACTGACATAGACGAAGGTAGCCTGAAGAAAGCGGAAGAAGGACTGTATTCGGAAGACGAAATCAAAGGTGTTCCGGAGGCGCTTCTTTCTAAGTATTTCGACGTTGACGGACAATCTTATAGGATCAACAAGAAACTACGGCAAATTGTGAGGTTTGAAAAGCAAAACCTGTTGGGGATGGAGTATCCCAGGAATATGGATCTTGTTCTTTGCAGAAATGTTTTAATATATTTCACAGATGAAGGCAAAAATCACGTCCTTGCGCATATAGCTCGTTCTATTGTGCCAGGCGGGATACTATTCATAGGTGCGACGGAAGCGTTGTTCAACGCAAGGGATTACGGGTTTTCTCAGATTCGTCCGTTTTTCTACAGACGTTGCTCTTAGATGAAGTGTATACATACAATCAGGGTCTAATGCATGTTAGGAGGATTATCTAATGTTGAAAGCGAGTTTGGTCAACCCTTTTTTGGAATCCGCTTACACTTTCCTCAAACAAGAATTGGGGGCAGAGGTGACTCGCGGACAATTACGTCTTGAGGAGTCAAGGGCTACGTCGGGAGAGGTTAACGTAGCCATAGGAGTAACTGGGGAAGCTGAAGGTATCGTTTTGTACTGTATGTCAGAGCGCACTGCAAAGGCCATTGCAGGAGCGCTAATCGGCGATGCTGTGCCTGTGTTTGATAGCCTAGCTGAGTCAGCGATTGCAGAGATGGGGAACATAATAACCGGGCAGGCGGCAACAGGGTTGGAAGAGCATGGATACATATGCAAACTTTCGCCGCCTACGATAATATCAGGCAAAGGGGTCGTGATTTCCACACTGGACATCCAGAGGCTTATCATACCGCTGGATCTTTCTCTTGGACATCTTGATATTTGCGTGGCTCTGAGATATCTTGTGACGAGGTAGTCTTTGCATGCCTGAAGGAAACTAACCGAAGGTTTTCTTCGTCTTAGTACTCGCAAAGCTAGCCCGGACCGTATAAGATTAAGTAACTAACGTGAGCACTCAATTGTAGCTGCGCAGATTGGAAGTCAAGCCATGCAGAATCATGACAGATCCAGGCAAAGTGAGAGAGCATTAGCAAAGGAAGGAAAGTCAAGGCGCCGTAGACGTGCAGTTATGGGCATGTTCGTGGCGCTTTTGCTTGTAGCCGGAGTGTGTGTTGCCTACGGTCAAGGAGGTTCATCGATCAAGGAATTCTTTCGTCAAACACCTTCGTCTCCTTCCGCAGAACAAGATCCCAGCGTCGAGGAACTTCCTGAAACCGACCCTGCCGAGGCAGTTTCCCTAGTGGAAAAAGGCCTTCAGGCCAGAGGCGTATATGTCACAATGGATGTCTTTGGCACGCCGTCTCAGTTCAAACGGGTGATCACGTTTGTGAGAGAAAACCCAGGACTGAACTGCTTTGTGGTCGATGTAAAGGATAATAATGGAAGGATACCCTGTACGCCAAAGGGTGATTTTGACATACCCGCCAAGGCGGGAGGTTACAACCACTTTTCCGCGCTGGTTAACGTCCTCAAAGAAGAGGATTACTACATGATCGCACGTGTAGTGGCTTTTCAGGATCCATATTTGGCAAGGCTCAGGCCTGAACAAGCCATAAGAAATGCAGATGGCAGCCTGTGGAAAGATAGAGATGGAAGGCTATGGCTTAACCCGTATGACGAAAGGAATTGGGAGTTTATAAGAGACATCGCCCTTTGGGCCTGCGAAATGGGTTTTGATGAGGTTCAACTTGACTATGTGAGATTTCCTGATAGCGCCAGGGGATTAGAGCGAACTAGCATCCTTATGCCTGGTTCCGAGAACTATGATTCCAGGGGAGATGCCATCGCGGCATTCCTTGAATACATGAATGGGGCCTTGGAGGGCAAAGGTCTTTTGAGCGCCGACGTATTTGGATTTGTTACGATCGCCCAGGACGACATGGGTATCGGTCAAAGACTAGAGCAGCTTGCGTCCTTAGTTGATTTCATATCACCTATGGTTTACCCATCTCACTACTACAACGCAGGTATTTACGGGTTCGAAGTCCCCGAAGCTCACCCTTCAGAGGTAGTGTATAGAGCGATGCAAGAGGCTATTCAGAGGACCGACGGCCTGAAAGCCAAGATACGTCCGTGGCTGCAGGATTTTTCTATGAGAATCAAGTATGGTCCTAAAGAGGTTCAGGCCCAAATCGACGCGGTTTACGAACATGGCATAGAAACTTTTATGCTATGGAACCCGGCTAACGTTTACACCGACGGCGTAAAATATATAAGAGACGAGTCCACTGAACGCTAGAGCAAAACAGACTGATGAAAAACAACCTGGAAGCATCTGTCTCCAGGTTGTTTCTTTGAAATCGCATAAAAAAGCAGCGCTAGCTTGTGAAAAGCGTATAATTCGGTGCTTCCTTTGTTATATAGACATCGTGGGGGTGGCTTTCTCGCAGGCCTGAACTGGTAATCTTGATGAACTTCCCGTTATTGTGCAGATTCTTCAGGTCTTTAGCCCCACAATAACCCATACCTGCTCTTAATCCGCCGACCAATTGGAAGATGGTTTCCGACACGGCTCCTTTGTATGGGACTCGTCCTTCGATGCCTTCAGGGACAAGTTTAGTTGAAGGTTCTTGGAAGTAGCGGTCTGCGGCTCCTTCTTTCATCGCCGCCAAAGATCCCATCCCTCTGTACACCTTGAAGCTTCGGCCCTGCCATATTTCCATTTCCCCAGGACTTTCTTCAGTACCGGCCAGAAGCCCACCTAGCATAACAGCATCAGCGCCTGCGGCCAAAGCCTTCACAATGTCACCTGAGTACTTGATTCCGCCGTCTGCGATAATCGGAACTCCGTATTCTTTGGCAACAAGTGCTGCATTAAATATAGCAGTGATCTGAGGGACGCCTGTTCCGGCGATGACTCTGGTTGTGCATATAGAGCCGGGGCCGACCCCTACTTTGACGCAGTCAGCACCTCTATCGATAAGCGCCTTGGCCCCTTCGCCTGTCGCTACATTGCCTGCAACTACTGTCTTTTCCGGGAAAGCGTTCTTTATCATCTCTACAGCGCTGAGCACTCCTACTGAATGACCGTGGGCACTGTCTACAACAAGCACATCTACGCCTGCGTCCACTAGAGCCTTTACGCGATCGATAGTACCTGGACCGGCGCCTACGCAGGCGGCTGCCATGAGTCGCCCTTTATCATCTTTGGACGCGTTGGGGTATTGGCGCGTTTTTTCTATGTCTTTTAGGGTAATTAATCCTTTGAGGTGAAACTCCTCATCTACCAATGGGAGCTTTTCAATCTTGTGCTTGGCCATGATCTTTTTTGCTTCATCCAAGGAGGTTCCTACCGGAGCAGTTATGAGACCTTCTTTGGTCATTACGTCTTCTATGAGTTTTGTGTAATCTTCCTCAAAGCGGATATCCCTGTTGGTTATGATTCCTACCAGTCTGTTATTCTCGATTATTGGTACTCCGGAAATATGATAGCGTGCCATCAAGTTAAGCGCGTCTTCTACAGTCTTGTCTGGCGACAGGTAAAAAGGGTCTGAAATGACACCGTGCTCAGAACGTTTAACCTTGTCCACTTCCTGCGCTTGTCTTTGTATTGACATATTGCGGTGTATTACCCCGAGCCCCCCTTCACGAGCCATTGCGATCGCCATTCTACTTTCGGTCACTGTGTCCATCGCTGCGCTGATTATCGGTATGCTCAGCTTAAGGTCGTTACCGAGGGCTGTAGACACATCGACATCTTTGGGGACTACTTCTGAATATCCAGGGACGAGGAGGACGTCATCAAACGATAGACCATCACCTAAGAACTTATCCTCTTTAATCATATTCGATCCCTCGCTAAACCATGAGAGTATTTACAAGAGTGTAACACTCGAGTAGTTGCTTTACAAGTGTGAGAACTGTTTGCGCATACAACCCTTTGTGAGTAAATGGCGCGGGTAGTACGTGGTGATGAATGTACGTCCAGTTTGCTGTATAGTAAAGATGTAGATTAGTCCGAATTCTCTTTTGGGTGTATGCGTATCCTCTGCAGGAGGTTGGGCAGCGAAAAGAGGAATATTACTAGTTTGGGAGAAATTATACGTACCGACAGCATATCGATCTACCTTCACATCTAGACATGTAGCTCTGAATTCGTTCATCGAAAACACTCTTAAGTTAACATTCTGGACCGGGAAAGGAGGTTGCGCCTTTGTTTAGAAGAATCCTAGCGGCAGATATCGGCAGTACCACGACAAAAACCGTGCTTTTTGAACGGAGAAACGACAAGTGGGTGCTTGCCGGAAAGACGTCTGTTCCTACGACCGTTGAGGCACCTAATCTTGACGTGATGATTGGCCTTAAGAGTGCGCTATCTAAGCTTCAAGAGCGCACGGGTGTCCATATGCTAGAGAACTCAAGACTCGTTGTTGGCGTAGAAGGGAATAAGGGTGTAGATGCTTTGGTAGGGACATCGAGTGCCGGCGGAGGACTGCAGATGGTTGTGGCAGGATTGGTCAAAGAGCTTACGGCAGAATCCGCTCACAGAGCAGCGCTTGGAGCAGGCGCTATTGTGGCCGACGTGATCGCGATTGACGATTCGAGAAGTACGATAGAAAAGATAGAAACTCTAAAGCGGATTAGACCTGACATGATCCTCATAACCGGCGGTACCGACGGGGGAAATATCTCAGAAGTAGCATCTATTGCGGAAATCGTTGCAATGGGGGCCCCGGAGCCTAGATTTGGGAAAGATTTCAAACTTCCCGTTATTTTCGCAGGGAATGTGCAGGCAAGGCCCATGATAGAGAGGATTTTTGAAAAGCTATCTGAGCGTATGTACGTCGTCTATACTGACAACATCCGGCCTGTGCTTGAAAGAGAGGTCCTTGAACCTGCAAGGAGAGCTATCCACGAACTGTTTCTGGAGCACGTAATGATGCATGCTCCTGGCTATGCTACATTGGTTTCTTGGACACAGGGTAACGTGAAGCCTACCCCTGTGGCGGTAGGCGATGCGCTGAGGTATGTGAGTGAATTAGCTCAAGGCGACGTTCTGGCTGTCGACGTTGGAGGGGCAACCACTGACGTGTTTTCTGTTATTGACGGCGAATTCTACAGAACAGTATCAGCCAACTTGGGAATGTCCTACAGTATGGGAAATGTCCTGGGTGAAGCAGGTATAGATGCTGTCATGAGATGGCTACCCGGGCAGTGGGATGACAACATTCTGAGAAACTGGAATTTCAACAAGATGATAAGGCCTACTACTTTGCCGCAGACCTTTGAAGAACTTATGTTAGAACAAGCAGTCTGCAAAGAGGTCCTGCGCCTTTCCATGAGTCACCACAAGTCGCTTATTCGCGAACTCAAGGGAGTTCAGCGGCGCCGTAGCATCGGTGATATGTTTTACCAGGTACCTAGCGGTGAGACTCTGGTAGATATGATGAAAGTAAAGGCCATTGTTGGAACAGGCGGCTCTCTTTCATACGCTCCTAGACGAAACCAGGCTGCCATGATACTCATAGATGGCTTTCAACCTGAAGGTGTAACTGATCTTTACGTAGACAGCCAGTTCCTGTTGCCGCATATGGGCGCCCTCATGGATCTTGATAGTGATATAGCGGAAGAAATGATGATGACCGAGTGCTTAGTCCCCTTGGGCACTTGCGTAGTGCCAATGGGGCCGCGAGTGAGTCCAGGTACTGTCATGGCCCAGGTCAAGATTGGAGAACGTACCTACGAGGTCGTTGGAGGCGAGATTACAGTAATTCCTCTTGACCATGCAGATACAACCAGGATGGAGATTATGCCCGGAAGGAACTTTGATGTAGGCGAAGGTCCGGGCAGACCCATGGTGAAAGAGGGAGTAACCGGAGTTACTGGTGTTATTCTTGACGGGCGAGCGCGTCCCATAGTATTTCCCGCGGCAGACAGCTATCAATACGGAGCCGTAGCGCGCTGGTATAGCGAGTTTGACGCTTATCCTGCCGAATTCCTAGACAACTTGACGAGGAGGTGAGGAACGTGGCGTTAGTGTCTACATTAAAGGTGCTGGATATGGCCAGAGTTGAAAAGGAAAGAAGAATCCCAACGCCTGGCGAGGTTCTGGTTAAGATAGGTGATATTGTAGCTCCTGAGACTGTTATTGCAAAGACTGAGTTCATAAGGGGGAACCCCTATGTAATTGATCTTAAGTCTGAACTCAAGCGTCCGTTGGACATGGATTTCGTAGATAGCGTGCTGCTTAAGAAAGAAGGGGATCCTGTAAAGACGGGCGAGATAATTGCTAGGTACCAAAAGGATTTCTGGTCTCCCGTAATAGAAATAAAATCGCCCTGCGATGGGTTTATAGAGCACATTTCAAGGTTGAATGGCCAGATTGTTATTCGCGAGGACCCTCGTTCGGCAAGGCCTTTGAGTATTGTTGCAGCTGCGTCACGACTGTCTATTCCACCGCGACTTCTTAGGATGTTTACAACGGTCAAGGAAGGTCAGTTCGTCAATGAGGGACAGATAATTGCTGCGGCACCAGGGGTTGCGTCAGTCGATTTTGTGTATGCACCAATGGGCGGTGTGGTCGAGAAAATCTGCACACTCACAGGTACCATTACTATTGCGAGGGTTATAAAGCATATAGAGGTGTTGGCACATGTGCCGGGAGTAGTTGAGAGCATTGTTCCTAACTACGGCGCGGTTGTGGAGACTGTCGGCGCATATATTCAAGGTGTATTTGGTATAGGATACGAAGCTTCAGGTGAACTTTTGCTGCTATGCAAGGGTCCTTCAGAATCCCTTTCAAGTGAGAATATAAAGACGCAAGAGGTAAAAGGAAAGATCCTTGTGGGAGGGTCTTTTGCAACTGAAGAAGCGGTTAGAGAAGCGAGGGAGAGAGGGGCTGCGGGCCTTATCGTAGGCGGAATAAATCAAAAGAGTTTGGTTTCAATCCTCGGGAAAGAAATGTCCGCCGGTATTACAGGTTATGAGGAATCCGATTTTACAGTTGTCGTGCTAGAAGGGTTTGGAGAACTTCCTATGAATGAAGAGGCTTGGAATATCCTTTCAAGGCATCAGGGAAAAACTGCTTGCATTAATGGTACAACTCAGATAAGGGCTGGCGTAATAAGACCGGAGGTTGTGATCCCTGCTGATGATTTCGAGAGACTATTGGGCGATCCGTCGCTCAAAGAAACTCCCTTAGTGTCTTCGTCGCAGTACATTGAGCCCTCGCCACACGTTGTATTTGCAGAGGTTGAGAAGGGCAAAAGAGTAAGGTGCATAAGACCGCCGTACTTCGGGCTGTGGGGCGTCGTAGAAGACATAAGTCTAATGCCTGAACAAGTGGAGTCTGAAGTTACCACAGAAGTAGCACTGGTTAAGTTAGATGACGGTCGTCTTGTAAAAGTGCCCCAGGCCAACCTCGAGGTTTTTCCTGGCGCACTTACGGAATGAAGCAATGAGAATCAGAGACGTGTTCAAGCGCAAGCCTCCCATTTGGGAGACTCCTCAGTGGGAGGACATGCCGTGGGACGAGAAGATGGCTCTTTGGGAAAGACATAGGAAGATAAACTTTGTCCTTGGCTGCATATTCATATGCTCTTTTCTGGGGAGCCTCGGATGGTATATTAGAGGTGAGGTCAAAGGAACAGCAGGCACTCATGACTTGGCCATAACAGTTGTTGTGGTAGTAGTCATGGGATTGTGCCTATATTTGGCCAGAAACCTAATTGACTAAGATCTTGGCAATCTTCTTGGCAGTCAGGCGTGTGGCTCATAGGTTTCAGGAGCTTCGGGTATTATGATTGCTGCGATGAAGTAGACGATGACAAAAGGTATTACTCCTGACGCAAGCATTATAAGGGCTGCTGCCAAGCGCACCAGTGTTTCATCAATGTTGAAGTACTCTGCTATTCCTCCGCAGATCCCAGATACCATCCGATTTGTCCTTGAGCGATAGAGTTTCTTCTTCATGTGACCCTCTCCTTAATAGATTAGTCAATCACTGACTTGTAATACGGATGACTTAGGATTTTGTAACAATCTCAGTAATGCATGTTTTCTGTGTCGAACCTACAAGGAAAAGCCCAACTCAGCGGTTTTGGTTAAATTGTTTGACAATTTAACAGTTGCCTAATATGTTATTGCACAACCAACACCACGGTGATAGATTGAAATCAGAAAAGAGTGTGAGGAGGTGAGTATGTGGTAGGAGAAGATATTGATGTACTTATAAGCCAAGAGGAGATAAGGAAAAGAGTAAAGGAGATGGCTCTTGAGATATCTCGAGACTATGCAGACAAAGATCTCCTTATGGTAGGCATCCTAAAAGGAAGTTTCGTGTTTCTTGCAGACTTGCTGAGGAGTCTAGAGGGCGATGCAGCCGTCGATTTCATGGGAACTGTAAGTTACGGAGTGTCTACCGAATCCTCGGGTGAGGTGAGGATCACCAAAGATCTTGAGCAGAGCGTTTCAGGTAGGCATGTGCTTCTTGTAGAAGATATTGTTGATACGGGCTTGACCCTTAGGTACCTCTTAGATACCCTCAAGACCAGACAACCAGCAAGTCTCAAAGTATGTGCCCTGCTCGACAAGCCCGCTCGCAGAAGGACCAGAGTGAATTTAGACTACTATGGTTTCATAATTCCCAATGTATTCGTGGTAGGTTATGGACTAGACTACGGTGAAAAATACCGGGGGCTGCCATACGTAGGTGTTCTTAAGAATCCATAAATGAGGAACCAGCCTCATGTTCCAACTAGTGATGATAAACAAAAGGGGGAGGAATTGTTGTTAGAAAGAATGTTCAAACTGAAAGAGAATGGTACCGACGTAAAAACAGAGGTGATCGCCGGGCTTACTACTTTTATGACCATGGCATACATCATTTTCGTAAATCCCGACATTCTGAGCGCAGCAGGCATGCCATTTGGAGCCGTCATGACTGCAACCGTTTTATCGGCCGGTATCACAACAATTCTGGCTGGGCTGATTGCTAATTATCCGTATGCTCTGGCAAGTGGGATGGGCCTGAACGCTTTCTTTGCGTTTGTGGTCTCGGCTCAAGCCGGCTGGCAGGCAGCTCTAGGCGTTGTGTTTTTGTCCGGGGTTGTGTTTCTGATTCTCGCTCTGACAGGCGCAATTAACGTGATAGATGCTTCTATTCCGCAGACCATTAAACGAGCGGTAGGAGTAGGAATAGGACTGTTTATCGCGTTCATAGGCGTAAAAAATGCCGGGATCATCGCTTCGGACGCTGCTACGATACTTACAAGGGGCGACTTTTCAGCGCGTGGACCTGCTCTTGCCTTAATAGGTCTGATGATTACTGCGATCCTCATGGCAAGGAATGTAAAAGGTGCAATTCTCATCGGCATATTCATAACTACTTTGATTGGAATACCTATGGGGGTCACACACATTGAAGGCAGTATAATCGGCAGGCCTGAGTCGATAGCTCCTATTTTCTGCAAGATGGACATAAAGGGGGCCCTTGATCTAGGCTTCATGACCATATTCAGCTTCTGGTTTGTAGACGTTTTTGACACCGTAGGTACCTTGATGGGTACTGCATCAAGAGCAAATATGCTAGACGAAAAGGGTCAGCTTCCGCGCATAAGGGAGATGATGACTGTCGATGCCATAGGTACATGTCTGGGCGCGCTCTTGGGAACAAGTACCGTAACTACATATGTTGAATCAAGCGCAGGCATTGCGGAAGGTGGTAGGACCGGGCTTACTGCAATTGTCGTGGGTGTTCTTTTCCTGGTGAGCTTGATTTTTGCGCCCTTAGCCGGCATGGTTCCTACTGAGGCCACAGCACCCGCACTAATCATCGTGGGCGTCCTGATGATGCTTCCGGTAAGGGATATTGATTGGTCGGATTTTTCAGAGGCATTTCCAGCGTTTATGACCATAGCAATGATGCCCTTCACATTCTCAATATCTGACGGTATTTCCGCAGGCTTTATCAGCTACGTGGTTGTTAAGGTGTTCACCGGAAGAGCCAAAGAGGTACACTGGCTGGTTTACGTGTTGGCATTGATCTCAGTAGTCCACCTTGTTCCAGGACTTTTCTAGGGAACGCAAGAGCCGTTGTTGTAATGTAAGGTTAGTGGGAGATTAGCTAAGTTATATCGCCATGGGGGGCGTATTCTTATGGGCAAAGATGAGAGAATTCGTATAGGTGTAGTTCTGGGTTCTGCGAGCGATGTAGGCAAAGTCAAGGATCTCTTTAAGGTATTAGATGATTTTGAGGTCAAATACGAACTTGCGATTATCTCGGCTCATAGGACGCATGCATTGCTTGAGGAGTACGCCCGCTCGGCGGTCTCAAGAGGTATTGAGGTAATTATAGCGGCTGCAGGTCTGTCGGCCGCTCTCCCTGGTGTGCTTGCATCGCTTGTAGATATACCAGTTATTGGGATTCCTGTGAGCGCAGGCACATTGGGCGGAATGGATGC
This sequence comes from Candidatus Fermentithermobacillaceae bacterium, assembly GCA_018052455.1. GTDB lineage: Bacteria > Bacillota > Sulfobacillia > Fermentithermobacillales > Fermentithermobacillaceae > UBA3907. Next base: position 141,545 of record JAGPNE010000002.1, read on the forward strand.
ACTTTTGTCAATTGCTCAGATGCCGCCAGGGGTTCCTGTAGCAAGCGTTGGGATCGATGCTTCGAGAAACGCAGGCCTTTTGGTTCTCAGGATCCTTGCACTCAACGATAGTGTGTTGGCGGGAAAACTGTGTGAATACAAAAAGGATATGGCTGACGAGGTCCTCCAGAAATCACTTAATCTCAAGAAAGAAGGATACCCTATATGGGAGCTCTGAGCGAAAACGAAATATCGGAAAAATGCGGTGTGTTTGCTGTAGTTGGTCACCCAAATGCCTCACTTGTGTGCTATTACGGCTTATACGCCCTTCAGCACAGAGGGCAGGAGTCTGCAGGCATTGCCGTTAGCGACGGATCACGTATTCACACTGAAAAGGGCACCGGCTTGGTCTCTGAAGTTTTTGCCAAAGAGGACATACTGGGAATGGTAGGCAGTACCGCCTTGGGACACGTGAGATATTCGACTGCAGGGGAAGGCGGAATCGAAGATTCCCAACCAATAACCGTAAAGATGTGGCAGGGCCAGATGTCTTTCGCGCATAACGGCAACCTGGTAAATGCTAGGAAACTGAGAGCCGAACTTGAGCGTGATGGTTCTATCTTTCAGACTACCTCCGATTGTGAAGTCATACCTCACCTTATGGCAAGGAGCAAGGAGACCAATCCTTTCAAAGCTCTTACAGGCATATTGCCTCACATAAAAGGGGCCTATTCGCTATGTATTCTTACGCCCAATGGCGTAATTGCCGCAAAAGATCCCAATGGTTTTCGGCCGCTGTGCCTCGGTTTTTTAGATGGCGCGTATATTGTGTGCTCTGAGACGTGCGCCCTGGACGCCGTTGGTGCTGAGTTTATTCGGGAACTTGACCCTGGTGAAGCAATATTCATCGATTCTTCTACTCTTAGGGTGGAGTCTTACCGCAGGGATTTGTCGGAAATTAAGCCATCTCTGTGCGCTTTTGAGTTCATATACTTTGCCAGACCTGATTCGGATATCTACGGACTAAATGTGCACGCGGCACGAAAGGCCCTTGGGCGGAAACTAGCCGAAAAAGATGTGTGTAGTGCAGATCTTGTTACCGGAATCCCAGACTCGTCGATTTCTGCAGCAACCGGTTACGCTGAACAGGCAAAGATACCATATGAAATCGGACTTGTAAAGAATAGGTATATTGGCAGGACGTTTATTACTCCAGGGCAGTCTGTGAGAGAAATAGGGGTGAAGATAAAACTAAACCCGTTGAAAAGGGTTATCTGTGGAAAGCGCGTAGTGATGGTTGACGATTCCATAGTAAGAGGAACAACTTCCAAGTACATTGTCAACCTGTTTAGGGCGGCAGGAGCTACAGAAGTACACGTCCGGATAAGTTCTCCGCCTTACAGATTTCCATGCTATTACGGGATAGACACATCTTCGAAAGGTGAGCTAATAGCCGCAAACAGGAAGGAAGAAGAAATCCGAGTAGCCATTGGCGCTGACACCCTTAGATTCTTGGAGCTGCAGGATCTAGAAGATGTCTTAGGGGCAAAGGTAGGCAATCTATGTACGGCTTGCTTCACAGGGCAGTATCCTGTTTTTGTTGAGGACATGGCTAGGCCTGGTAGAATTGAGTAACTGATACTACACGCAGCTAGGAGCTGAATTGAGATGGCGTCAGGTAGATCAGACGAGTACAGGAAGGCTGGAGTCAATATCGATGCGGCATCTGAGTGGGTTCGAAGGATAAGAGATCTCGCTCAACGATCGCAAAACGAGGCGGTTCTATCGGGAATAGGAGGGTTTGCGGGGCTCTACTCTATGGATGGGTTTGGCTTTGACAACTTGGTCTTGGCGGCTGGCGCCGATGGTGTTGGCACCAAAGTGATTATTGCTCAAATGATGGGTAGAAATGACACAGTCGGCATAGATCTCGTGGCGATGAACGTAGATGACGTGGTAGCCTCAGGGGCAAAGCCTGTCTTCTTCTTGGACTACATAGCCGGTGCAAACCTAAGTCCGGAAGTAGTGGAAGACATTGTCTCGGGCGTTGTAGAAGGATGTGTTCGGGCCGAGTGTGCTCTGCTCGGAGGCGAGACTGCACAGATGCCAGATCTCTACGGTCCTGGCGAGTACGATCTTGCAGGCTTTTGCGTAGGAGTAGTTGACAAACGGGAAATTGTAGACGGAAAGAGCATAAGAAAAGGGGATGTGCTTTTAGGGCTTGGTTCTACTGGACTACACTCCAATGGCTATACTCTTGCTCGCAAAGTTTTTTTTGAAAAAGCAGGTTGGGAAATTGATCGGTATGTCAAGGAATTCGGAAGGACTCTAGGTGAGGAGCTTCTCGAACCTACCAGGATATATGCGCCCTTTGTTTTGAGGTTGAAAGAAGCGGTTCCTGTGAAAGGCATCGTGCACATAACAGGCGGAGGGCTGGTTGAGAATGTTCCGAGAATACTGCCTGAAGGGCTGAAAATGAGATTATCTGGGGATTGGGAAGTTCCCTGCGTGTTTGAACTACTTCAAGAACTTGGCGGTGTTGCACGCGATGAAATGTACAGGGTCTTTAATATGGGTGTGGGTATGGTCATAGTAGTCGATCCTAAGGACGTGGATCGGATCGTCTCAATCAGCAAAGAATCTGCAATTCCATGTTTTCCGGTGGGTGATGTAAATGACAGGTAAAAAAGACAAGAGGATCTCGCTTGGTGTCTTGGTTTCAGGTCGCGGTACCAATCTTCAGGCTATCCTGGACAGCTGCGAGAAAGGGGATGTCTCGGCTGAAGTCAGGGTTGTTATATCCAATAGACCTGGAGTAATGGCGTTAGGAAGGGCATCGGCGAAAGGAGTTCCGTCAGTTGTCATACAGCCTAGGGATTTCGGTAAGTGGCCCGAATGCAAAGACAAATACGAGGAGAAAATAGTGGAGGTTCTGCAATCGTATGAAGCGGATCTGATTGTGCTAGCAGGGTACGACCGCCTGGTAGGTGAAACCTTGCTGAATGCATACCCTATGAAGGTTATCAACATACATCCAGCTCTTCTGCCATCATTTCCGGGGCTCAACGCCCAAAAGCAAGCTCTGGAATACGGTGTTAAGGTGTCAGGGGCTACTGTGTTCTTTGTAGATTTATCTGTAGATGGCGGGCCCATAATTCTGCAGGATACATGCAGAGTCATGGACGATGATACAGTCGAGTCATTGTCCGATCGAATACTAGGAATTGAGCATAGGATTCTTCCAGGAGCAATATCTCTTGTAGCCGAAGGCAGACTCAGGATCGAGGGAAGGAAGGTAAGGATCCTAGAACAATCTCAGGAGTAAAAATGGGAGGCGTATACGTTGAAGCGCGCGATCATTAGCGTAGCCGACAAGACCGGCATTTCGGAGTTTGCCGGAGCTCTTTCAGAACTTGGTTGGGAAATCGTATCTTCAGGAGGTACCGCACGGTTTCTCAAGGAACATGGCATTGGGGTTGTAGAAGCAAGCGAGGTAACAGGGTTCCCCGAGATTTTGGGAGGCAGAGTAAAGACTCTTAACCCAATGATTCACGGTGGCATTCTGGCAAGGCGTGATGTGCCAGAAGATATGCGCCAGATCGAAGAACTCGGCATAAAAGAGGTAGACATGGTTGTGTGCAACCTCTATCCCTTTGTCAAATACGCATCACGGCCTGATATGACAATACAAGATATGATTGAGCAGATAGATATAGGCGGGCCAAGTCTTATGCGCGCTGCTGCCAAGAATTACAAGTGGGTAACTTGTGTCTGCAAACCGCAGAGATACGGCGAAGTAATTCAGGAACTAAAAGCCAAAGGTGATGTGAGCGAGGAGTTCAGGCGGGAACTAGCTATTGAGGTATTTCGGCATACTGCTTGCTATGACGCGGCGGTTGCGTCGTATTTGGCCTCAAAATGGCCTGAAATCGGCTCTGAATTCCCCGAAGAACTTGCTTTCGGATTTGATAAGTTATTCTCCCTAAGGTACGGAGAAAACCCGCATCAAAAAGCAGCCTATTACGAACCTATGCTCAAAGGCGTGATTCCTTCTTTAGAGGAACGTCAGCTCCAAGGGAAAGAGATTTCGTACAATAACATAAATGATATGGATAACGCGTTCCACGCGGTATGGGACCTGGAATCTCCAGGTTGCGTAATAGTCAAACATGCCTCTCCTTGCGGTGCTGCAGTAGGAAATTCGGCCAAGGACGCATTCGAGAAAGCGCTAGCTTCGGATCCCGTGTCTGCTTTTGGCGGTGTTGTGGCGTTTAATTGCGAAGTAGACAAGCCGTGCGCTTTGGCGATGAAGAAACTGTTTCTCGAGGTTCTGGTGGCTCCTTCTCTTACAGAAGAGGCGATAGAGATTCTGAAAACGAAAAAAGACTTGAGAGTCATTAGGCTTGCTCCGCAGGCACCTTTGGCAGCGGGGTTTGGCCAGTCCAGGGTCTTGAGTTTGAAGTCAGCTATGGGCGGGGTACTGGTGCAGGAAAAGGATACCTGTCTTCCCAAAGATGAAACATGGAAGGTAGTTTCAAAAAGGACACCTACTTCCGAGGAACTAAGAGATCTTCAGTTTGCAGTGACAGTATGCAAATATGTAAGGTCAAATTCCATTGTACTGGCTAAAGACTTGTCTACTGTAGGTATTGGAGGTGGACAGCCTAACAGGGTTGATTCTGTTAGAATAGCCGTTCAAAGAGCAGGCGAGAGGTCAGTAGGCTCGTGCCTGGCGTCTGACGCCTTCTTCCCCTTCCCGGATTCTGTTGAAGAAGCGGGAGAAGCAGGGATTACGGCCATTGCGCACCCTGGAGGGTCATTGAGAGATCAGGAGTCGATAGATGCTGCTGACCGGCTTGGGATTGCCATGGTTACTACGGGAACGCGCCATTTCCTGCACTAAGTATGGCGAGCCAGAAATACTGTTTGGCGGGCCGTTTTCTGTGAAGAGATGCCGGATAAGGAACTTGCATAGTACATTCATGATAGATTGCGTTGAGAGCAGTTAGAGATAAGGGGGCATTCTTGTGAGAGTAGCAGTCATTGGGTCCGGTGGAAGAGAGCATGCTCTGGTCTGGTCGATTGCTCGAAGTCCGGAGGTAGAGGAGCTGTGGGCAGTACCTGGAAATCCGGGAACTGAGATGATTGCGAAGAACGTTTCGTTGGATCCTCTGGATTTTCCTGGCATCTTAGAATTGTGCAAAGAAGAGGCGATAGATCTAGTAGTCGTAGGACCTGAAGATCCGCTGGCGGCAGGGATTACAGATTATCTGGCCAGGCACAATGTCTTAGTTTTTGGCCCGACGAGAAATGGCGCTATGCTAGAGGCTAGCAAGAGTGTGGCTAAGAATTTCATGGCAAGGCACAATATCCCTCACCCCCTATTCCATGTTTTTGAATCCTCGAAGGATGCAGTTGATTACGTAAGGTCGGAACATGGCCCATGGGTCATCAAGGCCGATGGTCTAGCAAAAGGTAAGGGCGTAACAATTACGGGAAATCTAGATGAAGCCGTTGCAGTAATCGAGGGATTGGTCTCGGGGAGACTCCATGGCGAAGCGGGAAGAAGAATTGTCATAGAAGAATTCCTTGAGGGCCGAGAGGCCACGGCGATGGCTATCTCCGATGGCAATAGCATATGCTGCCTTCCCATGGCCAAGGACCACAAACGAGCCTGGGACGGCGACAAAGGTCCTATGACGGGAGGCATGGGTGTTTTTTCACCGCTTCCCTTTGTGGATGAAGACATGGAGAAAAAGATCTGCACCGATATTCTGAAAAAGACCTATCTAGGGCTGAAAGAAGACGGCATTGATTATCGGGGAGTTATCTACGCCGGATTGATGCTTACTGAGAAGGGGCCGAAAGTGCTGGAGTACAACGTCAGATTTGGCGATCCGGAAGCTCAGTGTGTGCTGCCTAGGCTTTCGGGCGATGTAGCAGGCATATTGCGGGCATGTGCTCAGGGAGAACTCCTTGGTTTTCTCTCCGAAAACGAAGTAAAAGTCTTAGATGAGTCAGCGGTCACCGTAGTAGTGGCTTCGGCGGGGTACCCCGAAAGATATGCTACAGGCTATGTTGTGGAGGGGATTGACAAAGCAGAAAACGTATCTCCAGGTAATGTGGTTTTATTTCAAGCAGGTACTGCGAGGAACCAGCAAGGACAAATAGTGACTGCAGGCGGACGAGTTCTTTCTGTTACTGCACTTTCGGACACTATTGAGGGTGCACGCGAAATTGCGTATAATGCGGCGAAAGAAATCAAGTTCAACGGCGCTTACTACAGGAAGGACATTGGCAGACTGAAATGAGAGGAGCCTATGAAGAAAGGCCGTACTTTCGAACTTACTAGAGTCGCAATGCTAGCGGGCTTGTATGCAGTCCTTACCGTGTTGCCTCCTTTTTCAGGTTTCAGCTATGGCCCTGTCCAAATAAGGGTTGCCGAAATGTTCACTGTGCTACCTTTTGTGTTTCCGTGGGCAAAATGGGGGCTCTATGTTGGTTGTATTCTTGCCAACCTTGGAAGTCCTTTTTTTATCTGGGATGTCACTATTGGTGCTCTTGCTACTTTCGTAAGCGCATACCTTACTGAGAAAATGCCGAGTCCCTACTTGGCCCCGTTGCCGCCTGTGATCGTAAATGCTGTGATTATTTCGTCATATGTGTCATTTTTGAGCAATCTCACCTATTCCATTGTATTTGCACAGATTCTTCTGGGCGAGGTCGCTTCATGCTACGTGTTGGGCCTTCCTTTGTTGCTGTCTATAATGAGAAACCCTGCTCTAATAGAGAAACTGAAGTAAGAGGTTGGAAGAAGTGAGGGCTTTTCATGAGGCAGACAACGGAGCGCATCTTTAGTGTAAGATGAAATCGATTTCCGGCTGGGCGCCTTCGAGAGTAATCACTAGTTGGTTTGGCACGCACACTATTGACTGACCAGATCTAGAAATCCATCCCGTTCGCCAGCATATCTTGTTGGGACAGACTGAGTGGTCTAGGGGTAAGACCCTGACCTTTCCCTGACCGTACTCGATCGTGATTTCTCCCCTTGGAACAGACACGGTTACTTGTGATAGGGTATCGATATCTACAGGAAGCCTTACTACCTCTTTCCCACCTATCACGACTACGGCAGAAAGGGCGTCTGGACCTTGCGTAAGTACATTGAATCTCGCCCAGAAGATTATCGTAACTACTACGCATGAAAGCACGAGAATCTTGTCGTTTCTGGTCACAAGAGTCACCCTCCTGTGATGATTATAGCAGACGTGAAAGGGATATGCTGAGATGATCGATTGGACAATATGCATAAGTGTGTAGCAGAATCACATTTCGAAATTTGGGCTTTGCAAGTCAAATCATCGCGGCCGGATATGCACTGCTAGCGACCGATGAGAATATTCGGGATAGCTATTGAATATACAGCTGAAAACAAGTTATACTTAGAATTTAAACATAAGTGAATAGGAAGAAGGATTTCTGTACTTTGCGTCGAAAGGATAATAGCAAACAAGGTCATGCAGAAACTTCATCGAAAACTTATTCGTAGCAAAATCGCAACAACTTCCATCTAGCAGCATTACCTTCTATAATGTTGTGCCCAATAGGGAATGCATGACTTATTTTCAAAAAAGGAGGTGAAAACATGACTACTTTATTGATGTTGGCGGCCGAGGCACCAGCCAGAAAGTGGGGTATCTTTGTACCCGATGACAGCACGATTTTTGGTCTCTTCTTCGGGATTGCTATGCTGATTTTGGTCTATGTCATGATTCAGCGCGCACGTGCAGGATTGCCAATCCCTGAGATCCGTCGGATCCCTGGAATGGAAGCTTTTGAAGAAGCCGTAGGCAGGGCAACGGAAATGGGCAGACCTGTCCACATAACCAACTACTCAGCTGACGTAGGAGACTACGACACGTGGGCATTCTGGTCATACCTTGCGCACGTAGCCAAATTGTGTGCTTCGTATGACACCAGAATAATCAATACCAACGCTGAGTACCTCACAATGGCAGTAAACGAGGAAATCATCAAACAGGCTTATCTCGAAGCCGGAAGACCAGATGCTTTTAACCCAGATGATGTAAGGTTCGTTTCTCCTTGGCAGTTTGGTTACACCATGGGTGTTGCCGGCATAATAGCCAGGGAAAAACCTGCTGCGAACTTCCTCACAGGCTATTTCTATGCAGAAGCACTTATCTTGGCTGAAGCAGGTTCTTTAGTAGGGGCTATTCAAGTGGCAGCAAGTGCCTCAACTGCTCAGTTGCCTTTCTTCATTGCAGCTTGCGACTATACCATGATTGGTGAAGAGTTCTATGCTGGCGCCGCTGCTCTTTCCAAGGAACCAGTGATCTACGGTTCCGTAGTGGCCCAGGACATAGGGCGTGTAGCCCTTACTGTCCTCATTGTCATAGGCGCAATCATGAACACTTTCGGTAGTGATGCGATTATAAGACTTACCAAGTTTTAGTGCCCAGTAGGATGGATAAGGAGGTGAAGAAACTTGAGAAGGGAAGTTCCAATGGTATTGACCCTCATATTCGCTATCGTACGATGCGGATTTGAGTTGATTGAGCCTATGCTTTCCTGGGAACTGGCACCGGGCAAAACAGTATTCTCGAGATTGTCCTTTTCAATCACTTTTATGACCGTTATGGGCCTCTTGATGGGACTCATTAACCTCACTCGACTCCACGTGCATACAATCAGGCGCAAGCGAGAAAACTGGGTGTACAGTATTTGGCTTCTCTTTGTGCTGTACGGTTACGCCATCCTAGGGCTTGGATGGGGTCCCAATGGCGACGCTTTCAACTGGATCTATGAGGCTGTCATTGTTCCTCTTGACTCGACCATGTTCTCTATGCTGGCATTTTTCATTGCATCAGCGGCCTATAGGGCCTTTAGAATAAGGAATATCGAGGCTACTATACTACTATTAGTTGCGTTCATAGTCATGCTGGGCAATGTGTCCATAGGGGAGATGATATGGAGTTCTTCGGGTTGGCTAGGTGGATTCAAAGGCATCAAAGACTGGATACTGGCGGTGCCCAACGTTGCACATGCGAGAGCGCTCGCTATAGGAATATTCCTCGGGGCATACGCGGCTACCTTGCGTGTGTTCTTGGGGCTGGATAAAAAATACCTCGGCGGTACTGACTAACTGCAGTCTGTGTATGTGTGTACTCGTTTGAGGTTGGTTTGGTGAATGAAAATGATGGAATATTTCCATAGAAATCGTGACCGTTGAAGGGAGGGAAATGACGTGACATTTTGGGAAAAGTTCGGCTCCATAGATCCAAGATGGATCTATCTTGGAATGGCTGTTCTTCTCACTTTTCCAGTGCTCAGTCCCCTAGGATTAGCCATAACAATAGACCAGGAGACTACCATACCCATTTTCAACTGGGTGGAAAGCCTTAATCCTGGAGACATAGTGTTTGCCGATGTATCTTTCAGCGGCGGCTCTGAAGGAGAACTAGGTCCTCAGCTTCAGGCCTGGTTTAGGCACTGTCTGCAGAAAGGCGTGAAAGTCGTATGGGTTGCGCAGTGGAATACAGGTGAGCGACTAGGATATAATATCTGTTCAGAGGTTGCCCAGAAATTGGAAGACGAGGGTATTCATACTGAATACGGTGTAGATTGGGTATACGTAGGCTGGAAAGCCGGCGGCACCACAATGTGGCGCAATATGCAACTCGATTTCTGGGATGCTTGCGCAAAAACCGATATGCTTGGGAATTCTTTTGAGGATCTTCCTCTAATGGAGAAAGTAAGGAAGTGGGATAAGCAGACCTGCAAGGGTATTATGCTCTTTACTGCGGGTTCCCCAGGTGTGCCGACTTATACAACGTATTTCCAAGATTATGACATCTATCTCGGAGACGTTGCAGTGCAGGTCCCAGGGAACATGAACTTGCTCAGGTCGGGCCAGATAAAGGGGATGCTTTGTGGTTTGCCAGGAGCGGCTCAGTACGAGATCCTTCTCGAGAAGCCAGGTAAAGCAGTAAAACTCATGGATGCTCAGTCACTGGGTCACCTTTGGATTATTGTACTTGTTATTTTAGGCAATATCGGCTTCTACATGAGAAGAAAAAGCGGCGCACCGTTAGATTGAGGTTGAGCAATATGATGAGGCAAATGTTACAGAGCTCAAAAGATACAGGGATCTGTCCAAAAGATAGGAGGTGAACTCAATTGACAACTGCTCAAATCTGGATTGCCGCGCTTTGTACCCTGGCTGTTTACAGTTACCTATACAAAGAGAATCCTGCGTATAGAATCGCTGAATATACCCTTGTGGCGCTGTACACGTCTTACTCGATAACTTTGGACTTTCATGAATACTTGATACCATATGCCAAACAGTACGCTATAGAAGAAGGGCAATGGTACTTCTGGGTAATGGGTGCTTTAGGCCTGCTCCTTTATTTCAGGTACGCACCGGCGAAATACAACTGGATTGCAAGGTATCCGATTGCTATCGCCGTTGGATGGGGGTTGGGTTACAACCTAATTCGACTTCCCAGACCGGTTATGGTCCAGGTGAGGGACGCTATGAGGCCGTTGAACAGTGTGAATAACGTCCTGTTCTTTGTTTTCTTCCTATGCATCATGTTCTACTTCTTCTTCACCACAGGCAAAGAGTCTAAGTTCATACAGGGCTCCGGCCGAATCGGAAGATACATCATGATGGTGGGATTTGGATGCGCTTTTGGAAATACGGTTCAAGGGCGTATCTCACTGTTCCTAAACAGGCTGTCGTTCTTGTTAGTAGACTGGCTTGGCATACAAATCTGGTAGGATGTAGCATGTGAAGCAAGTTGCAACCAGGAAGGTTCCCGAGCAGGCGCCTTCCTGGTTTTCCTATGTTATGTTGGCAAGGATAAGTGATGACCATGTCTCTAGGGGATCCAGGGTCGTAGCTGCGCTTAAGTCAACCCAGCCGCCCATCATCTTATCTGTCTCCCTTACTGCAAGTATAGGCGACGGTAGCTGTACAATTGATGCGACGCCCATGTGGACGGTTCCAACATCGTTTTCGTCATCATTGATGAAACCTATTACGCTAAGAGATGGGTTCCCGCAAAGGATGACTTCTTCACGTATTTCTCTAATAGTGTTGAGTCCGACGATTGTTTTTAGGTCTGAAACCAGCCTTCGCCCCGGCCAGGGCACGTCATCTACAGGGTTCATGTGGCCCCCTACTCCAATGGACAAGAGGCCTTGGAGTCTCGTTTCTGTCTGCGTGTTAAGCCGCTTCATAACGAAGACCCTTTTTTTGGATATAAAGAGCGTGTAGGAAATGAGCTGCTTAAATGAAGGATCAGTCTCAACAAGAGTTCTTGGCTTGAACGTTGAATGTCTTGCAATTGTCTGCCACAAATCGGTAGTGGGCATCTTAAGGCCGCGCCAACGCCCCACTTTGGAGTACAAGTGTCTGGCAGGAATGCATAGGACTTGTTCGTCATCGTATCTGTCTGGTAAGGACACAGGTTCACACTCCTTTGGTGGTTATGGTGTATTTGACTAGGTTTATGTCGTCCAGAAGCAGAGCACCGCCGCATGATACTGTGAACACGTAGCTATTGCTTAGATCATAAAATGTGCAGAAGGTTCGCCGCGCCTCTGGACTGACGTAGCAAGCAGTATAAAATGCATAGGTCAGGTGTTTGGGGTCGGCTTTGAGCATTACCTGGCACAAGTGGCCCTTGCCAGGCACGGCGCGCGAAGATATATCGACCTTTATGGATGTATCTCCTACGAAAATATCGGGACCTGATTGGAAAGGCTTTACTCCGCTTTGATATGACATGAAGAACCTTGCCCACGCACTGGCTTCCTCGACAGATGGGTAAGAGATACATAACAGTGCGGAGGGATTTGGATCTTCGGGCCCGATTTCCATGGCACCCATGATTATATTTGGGGCAGTGATTAACTGCTCACGGTAATCCGATGCAAAAGCTCCTATGTTTTCCACGCCAGAACCCTCCCTTTATAGTACTATACCAATCCTCATAAGAATGGCAAACTGTTTGGCATATTCGCGCCTGGTAGGTATCTACTCTTGGTTTCAAGCAGGTTATAATGTAAAGTGAGAATGTAAGCGGCTGTCCGCCGGACTAGGAAGCTTACGATTTTGTACCCAAAGAAAGGTATGGTTGCGATTGTCTGGAAGAGAACTTGAGATGATTTCCTGGGATGAACTCAAATGGCATCTGGGTAAGGTGGAAAAGCCTGCAAGATACGCAGGTGGAGAAATCAACGCTATCCATAAGGACCCTCTATCAGCAGAAGTCCTTTTTGCCTTGGCCTTTCCAGATGTCTACGAAGTTGGCATGAGCCACCTAGGTTCTCATATCTTATACCATTTACTGAACCAAAGACCGGATGTTGTCTGCGATCGCGTGTACGCTCCGTGGATCGATATGGAAAGTTTGCTTCGGGATATTGGTCTACCGCTATTTAGCATTGAAAACCGCCTGCCGCTATCGCTTTTCGATATTGTTGGATTTTCATTGCAGTATGAACTTACGTATACTAACGTTCTTTCAATGCTCGATCTGGGAGGCATCCCCCTAAAGTCTGAGGAGAGAGGAAAGGGCGATCCGCTAGTGATTGCAGGTGGACCGTGTGCCATGGCACCGGAACCAATTGCGCCTTTCATAGATGCCTTTGCCCTAGGCGATGGTGAAGAAGTTGTACTTGAGATCATAGATACCTACAAGACGTGGGCAAATTCGGGGAAATCAAGGTTAGAACTACTAGAGGCTCTCTCTACATTGGAGGGTGTTTATGTTCCGTGTCTCTACAATGTAGAGTATGAAGATGACGGAACCATAGAAGACATTCGTAAATCGTTTGGAGTACCTTCAAGAGTAAAGCGTAGGGTCATAAAGTCTCTTGACCAAGCCCCGTGTTCGGATAGGCCTTTAATTCCTCTCATGGAACCCATACACGACCGGGCAATGGTCGAGATTTTTAGAGGATGTACGCAAGGCTGTAGGTTCTGCGAAGCAGGGACGATATATCGGCCTGTACGGGAGCGATCGCTAGAAGCGTCCTATGACCTTGCGAGACACCTGATCGAGTCTTCGGGCTACGAGGAAGTTTCTCTTGTATCTTTGTCCTCCGCTGACTACAGCTGCATTGAGGAACTAATAGGCAGGCTGGTGAAGGATAAGCCTGGCGGGGCAAGGGTGTCCCTCCCTTCACTTCGCGTGGATTCATTTTCGGTTGAACTTGCTCAGATGCTGTCTACAGGCCAGAAGGTTGGGCTGACTCTAGCGCCCGAAGCAGGTTCCCAGCGAATGAGAGACTCCATTAACAAGAAGGTTACAGAAAAGGATCTTGTAGAGGCGGCCACCTATGCCTTTTCAAATGGATTTTCCCACATAAAGTTTTACTTTATGATAGGACTTCCCGGGGAAACTGATGAGGACGTTCTGGCAATTGCAGATCTGGCGAAGAAGATCAGGCAGATAGGAAGGAACATGAGAGTTCGTCCGAATGTGGTTGTGTCGGTTTCGGGGTTTGTGCCAAAGCCTAACACGGCGTTTCAGTGGGAGAAGTGTGTATCTCAAGACGAACTGAAAAGGCGACAGATGCTCCTGGGCAGAGCTTTGCGAGGTCCGGGACTTACCTACAAGTATCACGATACGAAAACTACCTGGCTTGAAGCGGTATTTGCCAGGGGAGACCGAAGGCTTTCCAAGACACTGGAGATAGCCTACGGGAAGGGTGCCAGATTTGATGCCTGGCCGAACATGCTAAACGAGAGCTTGTGGCAAGAGTCTTTTTTGGAATCGGGAGTAGACCCCCGCTTTTTTGCCCACAGGGAGCGCAGCGAAACTGAAACACTCCCATGGGATCATCTAGATTCTGGCGTAGGGAAAGAGTTTTTGCTCTCAGAGCGTTCTAGATCCAAAGCGGGAATTACTACTCCTGACTGCAGGCATGGTGAGTGCGTCGGGTGCGGAGTGTGCCCTGGTTTTGAAGTCGAGAACAAGTTATGTGATTAGAAAGAGGTTCATAGGTGGAAGAACTAAAAATAAGAGTCAATTACGTTAAAGGCGATGAAGTCAGGTTTTTGAGTCATCTTGACTTGGCGCGAACTATCAGGATGGCGCTTAGAAGAGCCAAGTGGCCCATTGTTGTGACTGGTGGATTCTCGCCCAAAATGAGAGTATCCTTTTACTCTCCTCTACCAGTAGGGACTGCAGGATATGACGAATACATGGATGTGGTCTTAGGTCTGCCCACAAGTGTCTCCGAGGAATGGTTCCGAACCGAAGGTGGCGTGTCTTTGGTGCATGAGTTTCTCTCGCGATTAACCCTTTCGTTTTCTGAATCTTTGCCATTGGGTATTTTCGTCAAGGAAGTGTTTCTGGCTCCAAAGGATGAAAAGCCTTTCGAATCGAGGATTGCACGTTCTTTGTATGAGGCCCGTACTAGAGGTGTAGACGAAAAAGCGCTGTCTTTGGCCATAGACAACTTCTTGGCGTCTCCGACTGTTTCTTACGATATACACGGGCCAAAAGGAACCAGGACCATGGATTTGCGTCGGTTCGTGGAAAGTGCACAAGTGCAACCAAGCGCGAATCCAGAGACAGGTGTTGTATGTTTATCGATGGGAATAAAGCACGTAGACGGACGGACTGCGCGGCCCCAATGGGTAGTCGGCTCACTGTCTGAGTTCGGATTGAAAATCGATCCGAGAGAAATAATAGTAAACAGGCTCGAGATTGTTCTCGACCGATATTAGTAGGAGATGATGTTACTCCCATGAACAGGGAGATTCTTGTGAATGTGAATCCAGATGAGACCAGAGTTGCTCTCGTTGAGGACGGCTCTGTTGTAGAGTTCTACTTAGAAAGGCCCACAAGTCACAAAACAGTGGGCAATATTTACCTAGGCAAGGTGACCAATGTATTGCCAGGTATGCAGGCTGCATTTGTAGACATAGGGGAAGACAAAAATGCCTTCTTGTATGTAGACGATGCTTCACTGCCGCCCGAACTGCAGGGGGAAAGAGCCCATAAACCCACAGGCAGGCGCAAAAGAACCATCAATGATTTGGTCAAACCGGGACAGAGCATACTGGTACAGGTAACCAAAGAGGCGATGGGCACAAAAGGCTCAAGAGTGACACGACACATTACCCTTCCAGGGAGATACCTTGTGCTTATGCCTACAGTTAACTATGTGGGTGTGTCGAAAAGGATTGTAGATGAACAAGAGCGCCAGAGGTTGCGTCAGCTGGCAAAGGACATAAAGCCTGAGAATATGGGGATCATAATAAGGACAGTCGCGGAAGCAAAGACCAGAGAGGAGATTGAAAGAGACCTACAGTTTGGCCTCCGACTTTGGGAAAAGATCAAAGCAGAAGCGAAGTTGAAGCAGGCTCCGGCTTTAGTTCACGAAGATCTTGATCTTGTTGCGCGAATGGTCAGAGATGAGCTTAACGAGAAAACGGCAAAGATGATTATAGACGACGGTCCTACCTACGGTAGGGTACTAGATCTTCTTGAAGCCGTGTCCCCTGAGATGAAAGACAGGGTCATATACTACAGAGACAAAGATGTCCCCCTTTTCAGCTTGTACGGTGTTGATGCTGCGATCGAACGGGCGTTACAGCGTCAGGTTGGGCTCAAGTCCGGTGGCTATATAGTCATCGATAAGACTGAGGCCTTGACAGTAATCGACGTGAATACAGGGCGCTATGTGGGAACCAAGAACCTTTCAGATACTGTGCTAAGGACGAATCTAGAAGCGTGTGACGAAATATGTAAGCAATTGCGATTGCGAGACATTGGCGGGATAATCGTTATTGATTTCATAGACATGGACAATCCCGAAGACAAAGCCATGGTTCTTAGCGAACTTGAAGAGCATTTGAGAAGAGATCACACAAAAACGGTCGTGGTTGGCCTTACCGGGCTTGGATTGGTAGAGATGACCAGGAAAAAGGCTAGACAAAGTCTAGATGCCATGCTTACTCGGATGTGCCCTTACTGCGGAGGTAAAGGAACTGTGATGTCTGAAGAAGCCGTTGCATCCAGGATAAGGCGGGAGATAAGGACGCTTTTGAGGAATACTTCGTGCGAAGCGGTTCTGGTGGAGGTTAGTCCCGGGGTTGCCTCATATCTGATCGGTCCAGGCGGGTCCAATCTAAAAGACCTGGAAAAGGAAACAGGCAGGAGCATCTTCATAAGAGGATCAGAGGATCTTCATATTGAAGATATGAACGTAAAAGCTCTGGGCACCAAAGAGGAAATTGCGGTAAGAGCCGCTCCAGTCCAGGTTGGGGATGTTCTTGAATTAGTCATTGAAGAACCCCATTCACAAAATGACAATGACGGAATTGCAAGGATAGAGGGTTACGTTATTCATGTTGAAGGCGCGGGTTCAAAAGTTGGTCAGAAAGTGCGAGTTGAGATTACGTCGAGTTTGAGGACGTTCGCAAAAGGTGTCATAATAAGCGAAGACGATAGTCAGGGTTGGTAGAGACATCTGCGGAATAAAGGGTAGGCGCGTTACCGAACAGCATGGCTATGGACCTGGCAGACATGTTTCTTGACATACGTTTTACAGGCGTGCTAGACTGTATCGGTAACTGCATAGTTGGCTCAAGAGTAGGGGGTTTACTAAGTTGTATGCGATAGTTGAAACAGGCGGTAAGCAGTATAGAGTGTCACCAGGAAGCACTCTGAGAATAGAAAAAGTGGATGGGGACCGCGGCGGAAGAGTAGTCCTCGATAAGGTACTTGCTATATCTGATGGAGAGTCTCTCACAGTCGGGGCACCCTACATTCAAGGAGCCGTGGTGAGCGGTACCATTGTTAGGCAGGGCAGGGGAAAGAAGATTCTGGTTTTCAAGTACAAAGCCAAAACCAACTACCGAAGGCGCTATGGGCACAGGCAGGCTTTTACTGAAGTGAAAATCGATTCCATCGAAACCGATGCTGAAAGTACAGCTACTGCGTAAGTGCCGGCTAAATGAGCGGGCAGCAAATCCAGGCGTTTTGGTCGGATTTATCATCGAGGGCCATGCAGACTTTGCTGAACACGGGCAAGATATTGTTTGTGCAGGAGCATCTGCAATAGCTCAAGCTGCTCTACTAGGGCTCCAGGATTTGCTAGGCGAAAAGGTTCTGTTTAAAAGAGAACCCGGGTTCTTGGAGATATCCATGGATATAGAAGACGCATCTGAGATTCGATCCCAGACTATAATGAGAGTATTAGAACTTGGACTCCAATCAATCCGCCAGGCGTACGCGGGGCATATAGATATAGTTTATTTGGATGTGGTTTAGGTAGGGCGCATTTAGCTACAAGCCGCGCAATTTCTAGTTATTTGTGCTGGTAGGAAGGAGGGGAGCAATATGATGCTTATAGATCTCCAGTTGTTCGCTAAGAAGAAGGGTGTAGGAAGTTCAAGGAACGGACGCGACTCCCGCTCCAAACGGCTTGGCGTAAAGAACCATGACGGTCAGTTTGTCAAAGCCGGGAGCATTATAGTTAGGCAGAGAGGTACGAAGGTACATCCTGGCGCAAATGTTGGGATAGGGAACGATTACACTATTTTTGCGAAAACCGACGGATACGTGTCCTTTGAAAGAAAAGGCAGAGACAGGAAGATTGTGTCCGTCTTGCCGGAAAACCGTGTGACAGAAGCTACGGTTTCTTTACCCAATGACAGTAATTAGAGTGAGCAGGCTTTTATGGTCTGCGTGTCTGGAAAAAGTTACATGCTAATACAAGGTGGTCTGCGCGGCGGCTTGGCCCGCCGCTTTTGGTATTATAGTCTTACCTTTGTGTGTGCCTGGGAGGAACTTTGGAATTGAGCGCACGTTTCATAGATAGAGCGAAGATATACGTTAAAGCCGGGGACGGGGGAAAAGGGTGCGTTGCTTTTCGCCGGGAGAAGTTCGTGCCTTTCGGAGGACCTGCAGGTGGAGATGGCGGAAATGGTGGCAACGTCGTTTTTCGAGTTGACCCAAACATTAACACCTTGCTTGATTTTAGGCACAGACCTCACCTTATTGCACAGAACGGACGCCCAGGAGAAGGGAGCAACAGGTCGGGCAAGAAAGGGAGAGACCTAGTTATTAGTGTTCCTCCGGGCACTGTTTTGTTCGATGCTGAGACCGGCGAGATGATTGCGGATCTTACGGAGATAGGCCAGGAGGCAGTAGTTGCCAGAGGTGGTAAAGGGGGCAAAGGAAACGCCAGATTTGCGACTTCGGTCAATCAAGCCCCTAGGAAGTTCGAAGAAGGCAAGCCTGGTGAAGAACGGTGGATTCAACTGGAGCTTAAGTCTATTGCAGACGTTGGGCTAGTTGGTTTTCCGAACGCGGGGAAATCTACGCTGCTCAGAGCCATATCAAAAGCTACTCCGGAAGTTGCGCCTTACCCTTTCACGACCCTTACACCTCACCTTGGTGTTGTAGATCAGGATGCCTGTAGGTTTGTGGTCGCGGATATACCAGGGCTTATAGAAGGCGCTAGCGAAGGCAAGGGCCTAGGGCACGAGTTCTTAAGGCACATAGAAAGAACACAGGTACTTCTTTACGTGGTAGACGGGGCTAACGGCTATCAGTCGGCGATCGACGACTTTACCACTGTACAGCGTGAAGTTCTGCAGTATAGCGAAGGCATGAAGAGAAAAGAGAGCGTAGTGGCAATAAACAAAACGGATCTGGTTGCCTCTGTCGAAGAACTGATGCAGATCAAGAAGCACCTTGAAGAGATCTCGCAAAAACCAGTGTTTCTGATCTCCGCCCAGCAAAAAACAGGAATTAAACCGCTAATTTCTGAGCTTTGTCACATTTTAGCGGCAGGAAAGAAGGATTTTCAGTAGATATAGAGAATACAAAGGAAAACTCTGAAGGTTGATTCTTAAGAGGGTTACTTGGTTTTGGAGGCATGTTAGTGACTGCGATTGGTATAATGGGTGGCACTTTCGATCCGATTCACTTTGGACATCTCAGAGCCGCTGAAGAGGTATTACAGGGATTTGGGCTTAAACGTGTGGTGTTTGTACCTTCTGGTAGGCCTCCGCATAAGTCTCCTGCTGAAGTGACTTCTGCTGAACACAGGTATATGATGGCCGAACTTGCCACTGCTGATAACCCGAACTTTGAGGTATCCAGAATTGAGATCGATAGGGAAGGGCCGTCCTACACGATAGATACCCTCAGAGAGTTCAAGAGTGCGCTAAGCAGCGATACAAAGATCTATTTCATAACAGGGCTTGATGCGATAGTTGATGTCCACACATGGAATGAATTTGAACATTTGTTTGAACTTGCCGAATTCATAGCAGTATCAAGACCTGGTTACAGTGTCGAGACTTTAGGTACTCTTGAAAAGGTGATTGGGCCTGAGCGATTTAGCAAGATACACCACTTCCCTATTACGCTTTTGGCTATCGCATCTCGAGACATAAGGCAGAGAGTCAAAGAGGGCAGGTCAATCCGGTATCTAGTGCCGGAATCCGTGCGGCTATACGTGGAAAAAGGCGGGCTTTACACCGAAAGCATAGGCAAGAAGTTTTGGCTTCCCGGTTGTCTAGATTGATTGTGGTGTAGGGCAAAACGGAAGTGAAGGTGCAGCGCTTCCGTGTGTCTGTTGCACAGAAGAGAAGTAGGTATCTAGTTTGAGGTTGAAAGTGGTGTCGGGAATGGTTCAGGTTCTGGGAGGGGAGGTGCGTATTTGTGAGGACTTTGTATGTGGGGAATTTGCCATGGGAGACAACCAGTGAGGAACTATCAGAGATGTTCAGTGCGTACGTCAATGTGCTAAACTGCCGTATCATCACGGATAGAGATACTGGAAGATCCAGAGGTTTCGGATTCGTTGAAGTTAACGATGAGGACGTAGAAAAAGCCATAGAGGCAGTCAACGGCACTATGCTCGGTGGCCGACAGTTGGTCGTAAACGAAGCAAGGCCGCGGCAGGCCAGGATGTAGTGGCGCACAAGACGCCGGGAGAAAGCGTTTCTTGGTTTTCTCAAGTTATCCGGGACTATAGTAGCTTATGCTGGCATCAATAAAACTGTGGCGTGACAGCAAGGCGGCACCTGATCTGGTTGGTGCCGCTATCTTTTTTGTGTGGCAACCGCAAAACTCTCCTAGTAGGCTCTGCGCTTTGAATCGGATGTTAGAAGAATCACTATTTCTTGAAGGAGTTTTGTTTCAATTGTCGAAATGAATACAATTGGCAGCTATGTAGGCGTCGGAATAAATGGCGATGACTTGCCCTCTCGCCACGGACAGGGAACATCAAAGGAGACATTAGACAGCAATTGCGAGAATCACAGGAGGTGAGTCCGCTTTGACGTTAGTAAAAGGCAGAGTGTTTTCATTTTGGCTGCTTGTGGTGGTTATAGGTTGTATTGTGTACTCTATGTGGAAGGCTTCCAAAGGAGGTAATGTATCGATAAGAAAGATTGCAGGGCTCGATTCGATTGAAGAAGCAGTAGGGCGTGCAACAGAAATGGGGAGACCCGTTCACTACTGTCCTGGCCTTGGCGGAATAGGTGCTGCTGAAGCGCCACAGACATTTTCGGGACTGGCTATCTTGAGCCATATTGCAAGACTTACTGCTAGATTTGATGTGCCTCTTATTGTAACCATAAGGCAACCGGAAGTATTTCCCATGGCTGAAGAAACGGTTAGGCAGGCGTATCTGGAGGAAGGCAGAAATGACAGGTACGATCCGACAAGCATACGATTTCTTTCGTCTCAACAATTCGCCTACGCTGCGGCGCTTCTAGGGATTATGACTCGGGAGAAGCCTGCTGCCAACTTTATGATGGGGGCATTTTGGGCAGAATCGCTGATGTTAGCAGAGGTAGGTTCTGAGGTCGGCGCCCTTCAGATCACAGGTACCGCTCAGCTATCGCAGGTTCCTTTCTTCGTAGCTTCTTCTGACTACACGCTCATTGGAGAGGAACTGTTTGCAGCAGCAGCATATCTTTCCGGAGACACGATGCAGTTAGGATCTATAGTAGGTCAGGATATGGCAAAAATGATAGTGGCCGTTCTTATCATCGCCGGTGTAGTGACTCGAAGTCTTGGCTCCAATTTCTTCGTGGAACTCTTGGGCAAGTGAAAGGGGCGATAAGTCTATGAAACGTGAATTACCTATGATACTGGCCTTTGTCGTTGGTTTGCTCATGATAGTGTCATTCTTTTTTTCGTCAGAGCCTCTGGTTCGAGCAGCCAATACGGTGCAGAACTGGGGAGTGATAATTGCTGCTTTTGCGCTGGGATTGGCTTCAATCAATCTCATTCAAATCCATGCAAAAAGGATCATGAAGGGTAAGGATCTGGACTGGCTGTACTCAGGTGCGCTGCTATTTTCGATGATAGGCATAGCTATACTAGGAATCACCAAAGGGCCTACGGATACAAACTACCAGTTCTGGTTCGATGCGTTGTTTGTTCCAGGGCAAGCCACAGTATATGCAATGACCGGTTTTTTCATTGCGTCGGCAGCGTACAGGGCATTTAGAATAAGGAACCTTGATTCGGCGATTTTACTGGTGTCGGCTGCCATCCTGATGCTCGGAAACGTTCCGATTGGAGAGAGAATCTGGTCCCAGTTGCCTGTAATAGGGGAATGGCTCATGAACATTCCTAACCTTGCGGGGCAACGGGGTATGCTCATAGGCGCCGGGATCGGCGGTATAGCTTCAGGCGTAAGGGTGCTTCTAGGTATTGAAAGAACATACCTGGGCAGCTCGAGTTCATAGAAGGAGGGACAAGCATTGTTTGAAAAACTCGTACACATGGATCGCCGTGTCATATACGGAGTTGTGTTTCTGTCCCTCTCTATTCCGCTTATTTGGCCTATAGGCCTTGGAGTAGCAGTAGGACCAGAAACAAAGCTGTTGTACGACATGGTAGACAGTTTATCTCCTGGCAGTGCGGTTATAGTGTCAATGGACACATCTCCCGGAGGGTATGGGGAGCTGTCTTCAGGTGCGCTAGCTTTGCTTAACCACCTTGCGGAAAAAGAGATAAGAGTGATTGGTATGGGCTTTTTTGATACGGGCCCAAGTCTTTTGGAAACCGCTCTGGGAGGTTCGGATTTTCGGAACAAAGAGTATGGGATCGACTACGCAAATCTAGGGTACCTGGCGGGCGGCGAAACTGCCATGGCCAAGGTGGCCAAAGACATACCAGGCAGCTTTCCCAGAGATTATAGGGGTAATGTAACCAGCGAGTTGCCTGTAATGAAAGGTATCACGTCATGCGAGGATATAGCTCTCATAATCAGCATTTCCTCTGGAACTCCAGGAGTTCCAGAGTGGATAAGGCAGGTCGGCGATCCTTTGGGCGTTCCCATAGCCACGGTCATCGTTGCAGTAAATGTGCCAAACATGACCCCTTATGTTCAGTCGGGGCAGATCGTAGGCATGATACCGAGCATGAAAGGTGCGGCCGGCTATGAGAGCCTTATGGGTACTGCCGGGCTAGGAACGAGAGGAATGGATGCCCAGTCAATATCGCATCTTATGATACTTGCATTGGTAGTGCTAGGGAACGTAGTACATCTTGCAACAAAAGACTCTAAACCCTCCGAAGGAGGTGCACGTTAATGCAGATTAGCAGTGACTTAGGGACATGGATTGCCGCTATAGCTACCATAGGTATTATGAGTTTTGTCTTCAAAGATAATCCGCTCTACAGGCTTGTTGAGAATGTATACGTAGGAGTATCTGCAGGGCATGCTCTAGTTTTGGGTTGGATCAACATAAGGGACCAAGGGATAGCCCCTCTGACTTCGGAGGGCCAGTGGAGCGTCATAATTCCTTTGGTACTTGGTCTTTTTCTGTACACGAGATACTTCAAGGATATTGCCTGGCTGTCGCGATTCCCATTGGCGATCCTTGTTGGCATAGGAACAGGTTTGGCCATAAGGGGAACAATTGGGTCACAGATAGTTAACCAAGTCAAGAGTACGGTGCTTCCACTAGACAGCATCAATAATGCCATCATAGTTTTTGGGACCCTTGGGGTTCTTGCTTACTTCTATTTCTCCAAAGAGCACAAGGGGGTTCTCAAGCACGTTTCGACTTTTGGAAGGTGCATCATGATGGTGTCCTTTGGCGCGGCATTCGGAAGCACTGTTATGGGACGTATGGCGCTTCTTATTGACCGGTTGCATTTTTTATACTCCAACTGGCTAGGTATTGTCCGTTAGAAGCAGGGGTTCTAAAGTGTCAGGCCGGATCCATTTTACGGGGCGGGCGGCAAGAGCCGTCCGCCTCTTGCGTTAGCACAATTGTTGCTGCTCGTTTCCGTCTTCATTTGCTTCCAGGCCCTCGGAGTGGTCCTTATTTCTGCCTGCCCTCTAATTGTGTTAGACTATCATTGCAACCTACACGAGGGTTTTCATGTCTAACTGTTGTGAAAGCCAATTTCGTGTTTGGTAAAGGACAAGAAGCCATACCAAGAGTAAGAACCATTTTGGCTATAGGAGGATAGTAGCCAGTTGATATACAAGCGGGCGCAGGAGTTTGCCAGAAATTGCCTCAATAAAGAACGGTTTGAACACAGCCTAAACACGGCTCAGTCTGCCTATGACATTGCAAATGCCTATGGAGTTGATCCCGAAAGAGCGTACTTGTCGGGACTGCTCCATGATGTTGCTAGGGATCTTGCACCCCAAGAGATTTTGCGGCAGGCAGCAAAAGAGGGTATAATACCTAGAAAAGAAGAGCGCATTTGTCCTTTTTTATTGCATGGGAAAGTTGGGGCCCAGATAGTTAAGGATGAAATTGGTCTCAAGGACCAGGGAGTCCTCAACGCAATTTCATTTCATGTTACAGGGAGACCAAATTGGACCAGGCTCGAGCAGGTGCTTTACCTAGCTGACAAGACTGAGCCGGAGAGACTCTATCCTGGGGTGGGACAGATACGCAGTCTACTTGCAGAAGGAGATTTTGAGGGCGCCCTTTTTGAGTGTCTGCGCGAGAATATTATATATGCAGCCAAAACTCAGGGCTGGATTGTTGATACTGACACGGTGGTGATATTTAATGGGATGGCGACGAGATTCTAATCGCAGCAAGTCTGAAAACGATATTGATGAAACAAGGATATATGAAATGCCTAAGGGAGCATCCAAAACGCAGAAAAGACGGCGCCTAAAACAGGCGGGCGTCATTGTGCTTGCTGTTGTGTTGTTCATGGCAGGCACCGTTTTTGGAATGTACTCGTATCTTAAGGCGTACTCTAGCAGCTACCCGTTTTCAAGCAGCGATGTAGTGGCCGAAGGTTCTAGTTCAAGGATTAACGTAGCTGTTATAGGCATTGACGGTGGAGTCAACGGAAAGGTGAACACATCGGGAAACACGGGAACACGGTCCGATGTGATGATGGTTGTAAGCATAGATCCTGAATTGAAGAAGGTCGGCATACTGTCTGTGCCCAGAGATACCCGGGTTCTTATACCTACGGTAAACAGCATAGAAAAGGCTGGACATGCCCACGCATACGGTGGACCGGATCTTGTAGTCGCAACTTTGGAGAGTTTGCTTAAGATAGATATACACCGATATGTGCGAATTGACTTCGAAGGCTTCAAGAAAGTCATAGACATTCTGGGCGGGGTATATGTTGATGTGCCCGAAGACATGGACTACGAAGATCCTTACCAGAACCTCTATATCCATATAGACAAGGGCCCCCAGCTTCTAGACGGCGAAAAGGCTCTAGGATTTGTTCGGTATAGGCAGTATAGCAATGGAGATATCGGCAGGATAGAAGCGCAGCATTTGTTCCTACAGGCTCTGTCAGATAAGATTTTGAGAGTTGCAACTGTGCCTAAGATACCACAGATAGTATCTGATATCATACCTTACGTCCTAACCGACCTTTCAAACGAGGATATTATGTATTTGGCTTCTGTTGGGCTCAACATCAAACTCGAAGATGTTGAGATGGACATTTTGCCAGGAGACCATGGGTATATAGGGGATTTGAGCTATTGGCTTGTAGACGCCGAAAAAGCCCAGGAAACTGTCGATAGGCTTTTAAGAGGCATAGACCGCAGCAAGAATGCCACCGTCAAAGTAACTATACAGAATGGCTGTGGAGTTGCGGGGGCCGCTGACTACGTTGCTTCAATTCTAAGAAGTTATGACTTTGAAGTTGTAAACGTTGGGAATGCGGGCCGATTTAACTATGAGGAAACCAGAATACTGGCATCCAAAGAGAAAAAAGATGTCCAGATCGAGATTTTGAGGATTCTAAAGAGTACGTCCGATCAAGCAAAGGCGTATGTTTCCCAGGACATACCTGATGAGGCGGATGTCTTAGTCATAATAGGTAATGATTTTAGTAAGTACGGACAGTAAGAAGCCGACACTTTCGTGGACTCACCGTACGGGAGGCTTGATTTGAATAGATAAGACTGATGTGGGAAAGAAAGGATCTTTGGAGTTCGATTCTGCCGCGCAAGCTGCAAGGGAATTTGCAGTCAGTGTAGCTAGAGCTTTGTATGACGGAAAAGGCCTCGACGTTGATATCTTAGATGTAAGAAATGTTACGTTGATCGCGGACTATTTTGTCATTGCATCCGGCTCAAGCTCGAGGCACGTGAAGGGTCTTGCAGACCGTGTGCTATATTTGTCCGAGAGCACAAGAAAACCTCTACATGTAGAAGGCTATCAGTTAGGAACGTGGGTCCTTTTGGATTACGGAGACGTAGTCGTGCACATATTTAGAGAGTCACAACGGAGCTTTTACGGATTGGAGAGACTCTGGGGTGATGCGCCTATAGTGGACTTTTCCGAGTAATACCCGGGGTATTGGTATTCGTCGTCGGAACTATTCTTATGGAGAGACTGAGTATGAACAAGACATCTTTGACCCTTTTGGCAATAACCCTAGTTCTTTGTTTTTTGATTTCTCCCTTTGTGTCAGTAGCCCAAGCTCATGTCCCTGGTGTGGAGTTCAGACTGGGGAGCGAGGTTTTGTTTGACTCACCGCGATACTATAACCTCATAAAAGGCAAACGGATCGGTCTTGTAACCAATCAAACAGGGGTCGACAGCCAAGGCGTAAGCACTGTAGTCCGCTTAGCCAGCGATCCTAGCGTAAGACTGGCGGCTCTTTTTTGTCCTGAGCATGGACTCGATGGCACTGCACCGGCGGGTTCCAACGTTAAGTCCTATACCCATCCCACGCTCAACATTCCAGTGTATAGCCTGTACGGTAGTACAAGAAAGCCTACCTCGGAT
This sequence comes from Candidatus Fermentithermobacillaceae bacterium, assembly GCA_018052455.1. Classification (GTDB taxonomy): domain Bacteria; phylum Bacillota; class Sulfobacillia; order Fermentithermobacillales; family Fermentithermobacillaceae; genus UBA3907. The sequence goes on from JAGPNE010000002.1 coordinate 167,784, forward strand.
ATGCTGCAAAATGTGGATGTCCTGGTTTTCGATATCCAGGATGTAGGCGCCAGGTGGTATACATACATTTCTACTCTAAACTACGTTATGGAAGCAGCGGGGTCTTGCGGAAAGCCCGTCATTGTTCTTGATAGGCCAAATCCTCTCGGAGGCGAGATCGTGGAAGGTCCTGTGCTTGAAGACAGACTCAAGACTTTTGTTGGTGTGGACAACATTCCAATTGCGCACGGGATGACCGTTGGGGAACTGGCCCGGTTCTTCAATCGCCCAGCTAACGGCTTTAATACAGACCTCACAGTTGTACCTATGCAAGGCTACACGAGAGACATGATTTGGCAGGATACCGGTCTTGATTGGATTCCAACCTCGCCGAATATACCTACCATTGAGTCGGTTTTTTGCTACATGGCTACAGGTTTGGGAGAAGGTACTGGTGTTGGCCAGAGAGACAAGTTTACATGGGTGGGCGGATTGGGAATTGACAGCCAACGATTTGCGGATCTCCTAAACGGTTCTAACCTTTCAGGCGTGGAGTATGTTCCTGACACAAGAGGATCGTATGGTGGAGTGAAACTCAGGATTACTGACTACAGGACATTCAATCCTGCACGATCGGGCCTGTATGCCCTGGCCTATGCCAGACAGTTAAGCAGTTTCAAGGTGCCCAAGAGCGGTTCTACTCCTACCAGCATAGTGTTGTTCGATAAGATAATGGGTACGGATAGGGTGGGCATCTGGCTTGAACAGAAACTTCCTCCTCGCGAAATTGAAAAGAGATATGCCAAAGAGCTCGAGCAGTTCAAAAGAGAAAGACAAGAGTATTTGATATACGGATATGCAGGAAAACCTGGAACTGTAAGTTTAGTGGTCGATAGCGTGCCTCTTTTCTTTGATTCCGAACCATACATAGACGAAAACGGCCGGACAATAGCACCTATTAGGGCAATTGCAGAAGCTCTAGGGGCAGAAGTGAAGTGGGACCAGAAACGGAGCGAGGTCACCATAACGAACGGCTCCACGGTCGTTAGTATGACAATAGGGAGCAAGATCGCGTGGATCGACGGGCAAAGATTTGTGATGGATACTGTCCCTGTGTTGTCAAATAGCCGGACAATGGTCCCTGTAAGGTACGTCTCTGAACTCTTGGGCGCTACCGTCGATTTTGAGTACTCTATCGACTACGGTTACAAGACGGTTCTAATTAGCAGGCAGCCGTAAGACTACTCTTGCGATTCATAGTATGTAGTGTAGAGGCAATTATGGAGTCGCAGATTTACGCGCCTATGGTGGCTAAGCTGGTCTTACGACAACCTTCGCGTCCAAGGCGTTCTCTATAGAGCTGAGCAGCTGCACAATATCTGTGTCGGGATCCAAGATACATCTGTACGTCCCGATTTCAGTCTCTATCTCCAGTTCGGGGATTCTTTTTCTCAAGAAGGATACCGAAACTACCACGTCCGGGCGGATTGTTATTATCTTTTTTTCAGACTCGAAATCAGACGGTGACAGCACCACTTCTTCACATGTGCTTCGGATTCGGTATGGCGTGGTCTCGTAGAAGCCGGTTCTGAGTCTTACTGGAGCATCCACTAATATCGCCTCCCTAATCTCAATTGTGCACAGAAAAGAGTGATTTGCATACGCATTACTTTCATTTGGCAATGCCAAATACCCTCACGAATTGTGTCAATTTTCGGCGAAATCTCGCCGAGTTTTTTCGTGGAGTGCAGGATTGAGCCCCACTGGTGGCGAAACCCAAAACACGAGGATTATGGACTTTTGTATATGGAGAGGAGAGCTGGCTATGCAGATTTCTCAGAAACTGGATGTTCTAATGGGTATCACCAATACCAGTAATAGCATGCTGGCTCGCTATGTCTCCTTGGACCCTTCTTATATAAGCAGGTTGCGGTCTGGAGCCAGGGTGTTCGTGAGGAAAGAGACTAGAGAAGAGTATTTCAGGAGCATGGCAACGTACTTTGCTCGCCGTTGCACTCAGGATTATCAACGAAAGGCGCTATATGATCTTCTGAAGATAAGCCCTTTTTCATATGACGAGGACGAGATTGCAGAGGTGATCTATGAGTGGCTTCTAGCAGATGATACCAATGCTCAGACTGTTGGCAGTTTCCTTGAAGGGTTATCAAACATTCAGTTTACCAAAGATCCGCGGCGTGCCTATGACAATAATGCATCAGATCCCATAGCTAGACCCGATACTTCTGTGTACTACGGTGTGGACGGCAAGAGGCAAGCAGCGATAGACTTTCTGTCTGAGGTTATTGAGCACGAAACTCCCCAGACTCTTTTGCTGTTTAGTGATGAAGATATAGAGTGGCTTGTGGATGACCGCCAGTTCACGCATAGGTGGGCTCAGCTGATGATCGAAGTTGTCTCACGAGGAAATCGCATCAAGATCATACATGTTGTAAGCAGGGACCTAGATGAGATGCTCGCTGCGATTGCTCAATGGATACCACTTTACATGTCGGGGGCGATAGAACCGTATTTCTATCCCAAAAAGAGAGACGGCGTCTTTAGACGGACTCTTTTCATTGCCCCGGAAACTGCTGCTGTCGTTTCCACCTCAGTAGGAAGTGAAGAGGCTAAGCCGGCCAATTTCCTATTCAGAGACAAAGAGACCATAGGTTCTTTCGTTGACGAGTACAATGCTTACCTCAAAATGTGCAGACCTCTCATGAGAATTTTTACTGCAAGGGACAGAGAGTCTTACATCTCTACTCTTGTTGAGTTCGAAAAGGAAGAGGCGAATTCTATCATCTCAACAGATTCCATCTCTCTTCTAACTATGCCAGAGAGCCTAGCACACAGTGTGTTTGCCGAATTTGGATCCAAAGAAAGAGGCAGGTTTCTTAATCATCATAGGGTAAGAAGAGAGAACTTCGAGAACCAAATTCAGAACCATATGTTTACCGAAATCATGCGATTGCCGACCGTAGAAATGGTAAAAGAAGGGCGCGTCAAGATAGCCTCTGCAGACATGCTCAGCATGAATTCTGCCTACTACATTGCTGAACAGTATGTAGAGCACCTCGAACACATCATTTACCTTCTCGATAGGTATCCGGGATTTTATGTGTCCATCGATAGGTCTCCTAGAGAAGACAAATCCCTCGTATATGTAAAAGAGGACGTAGGTGTCATTGTTGCCAGGACATCCGCTCCTCCCATGGCTATGGCAATCAATGAAAGCAACTTAACCGCGGCCTTTTGGGATTACCTGAAACAGACCATAGACGAAAGAGACTACGCAAATCCGCGAACAAAGAAAGATACAGCCGACACGCTACGCAAGCTCATAGAAGAAATCAAACAAGCATAGGACCGGTTCTTTATGCTTCGTTTTCAGCTTCACAGATTGCGTTCTTCTTCCGGGGACCAGTTTTCCCGGGCAGAAGTTCTAGACGGAGATTCCTATTACTAGTTGGGTGCGTTCCTACTTTATCTTTATTGGAACAATACGACTTCCGTAAGGCTTAGAAATGGTCCAATTTGAATTGCCGTACGAAAGAGAAATCTTTGCACCTTCATCAGCAGTTAGCACGATAAGTCCCTTAGAAACCGCGGATCTGTCCACGGTGTTTGCGCCAGTGATTGTCAAATTCGAACCTGCTCTAGTGCATATAGTCCCATCACTTTCTAGGAGAATAATGGCTATCTGGTCTTTGCTCATGCGACCTTCCAAACTTATGAAGTATGTGGTGCACATCACATCTTTTCCTGATACTGAGGCATGGCCGTCGATTCGATATGCTCCTTTGGGCAGGTTGCCCCCTACCCGAAGATCTACACTCTCGATTTGCCCATTGGGCGAAGGCGTCATTGCCTGCGTGATTAGTTGCGATGAGCTGTCGAACAGTTTAAGATCAATGCTCGTGCCCGCGATCGGTTCTTCCACCTTGTCGCCTCTGCTATCGACAGATCTTCTGTATAGCGCGGTCTCAAGAACAATAGCGTTGTCCCTAAGTTCCCACGGGTGAACGGGTACGACGGTTAAGTAGACGCCCTCTGCTCCGTCTGTATTCGCTACCGGCTGAGAGAACAGCCAGTCTGAGGGTTTCATCCCGTCTATTGTTCTTCCCTTTGAGGCACTATCTAGTATCTGTGCATAGGCATCCTTGGATATACTCGCATTTCCCGTCTCGTTGTAGTGCTTCACCCTCATTTCGTTTACGTGTGCAAAATAGTCATATCCGCTGTCGTAGCTCATCACAGATGCAAGCATCGTCAATGCTTCCGTCGAGTTGCCGTCGACCATCGTTCTTCCCGCACTTCCAAATTTGTTGCCGTCGCTCATAACCCCGTTGACTCTATCTGGGCCGAGATTGGCTTCTAGATCATAGACTGGTTCGAACACGTACTCATCGTAATAATCGAGTTTGTAGAGAACCTCGGCTATGAGGGCAGATGCTTCCCAGATCCACTGCCCGAACTCGTAATCTAGGTTCACGTCGCCCATCTGCCAGAAAAGGTGTGCCGTTTCGTGCATGTTCTGCAGGTACAGCGGTTCGTAGTCCTCATGGTTGTGAACATCGAAATTATTGTGGTGGGGCAGAGGGCCCATTTTGAACGAATTGGTCTCAGCATAGTAGCCGACAGTATGCTCGGTGATGTTGGCATCCCATTCCCAGGTAATCCCTTCGGCCAGGATTTTGGTGGGAAGGCCAAGATATGTAGCATATACTGGATAGGATTTTGCCCAGAATGTCTGGAGGCTCCTTTCCGGCATCGGCCAGTCTCCCTTTATCCTCAGTTCGGGCAGCATCGTCCCACTGAGGATCCCGTTTTCGTAGACATAGTGTTGACCGGTGTCGATTAGTATTGAGTTTCGCGTGCTATCCCAGGTAACTCCGATATCCATGACTTTCATGATGTCTCTCAGTTTGAAGTAGTTGGCTCCGTCTATCTTGTAGGCAGTGCAGCGGATGTTCACATTGTTGCAGAATAGGGTCTCAGATGTTGGACTGGCAGTTTTCGGTGCGGGGTTAACATTGGTTTCGAGTTCGCCGCCAATGGGACTATAAACCTGCCCTGTTTCTAGATAGATCCTCTTCGACGCGCCATCGTAGCGCACAGAGAACTTCTTCTCAGTGCTGTTAAGCGCGGCGGCCAAGTCTCTCAACTTGAAGTAATTGTTGCCGCCGATGTTGTAGGCTGTGAAATCGACGGCGATACCGTTAATGAATACACTGGAGTTTGTTGGCTTGGCAGTTACACCTGCCGATGCTGCGGAAATGGGGGTGATAGACAATCCGATGCAGAAAGCGAGCAGCAGTACAGACCATAACTTGCGTAGTCTCATTGTTATTCCTCCTTGTTCTCCTAACGTTGGCGTTTCCTTTATCGCATATCTTGTGACTGTTCCCGAATCAGTTCAAGGGCCAGGTAGGTACCTGATAAACTGGTTCCAAATCTTGTAGATACACAATTCTCCGTCAAAAGCGCCCAATCCTTGATCTGAACTAAGAAGCGGCGGGGACGGCACTTTTTGCTTCAGAGCGAACGCGGAGAAGCAACAGGAGAGGCAGCGGGGACGGCACTTTCTGCTTCGGCGTGTGTGTCGTTTGGCCAGCGGCGGGGACGGCACTTTCTGCTTCCCCGTGTCTGTCGTTTGGCCAACGGAAACAGCATGACATGTGGGATTCTACTGAGATGAGCAAACCCATCTGCAACAAGAGCGCAGCCGTAGCTGCATGACTCT
>JAGPNE010000007.1 GCA_018052455.1 Candidatus Fermentithermobacillaceae bacterium
TCCAAGTTGTCCACGCCAGCCGGGCTTGCTGATCGGTATAGGAAGTGAGCATCTCTTTTGCGCGGTCGGGGTCTTCCGCGAAAGCACCCAAGACTTGCGCTTCGAATTCGCATTGAGACTTGCTCCACTTGTCTTCGAGAGTATCTCTATATTCCGTAATCCGACCGATGAACTCTGCATAGGATGCGTTGGCTAAGTCTTGAACGTCTTGAAATGCCCACCATGCTCTGCCTGGTCTATACGAAAGGTCTGCGGGAGGGACATCAAAATGATTACCCAACCCTATTTTCGGTGAAATCCAACCGAAACCGGCAGGTACCTTGTCAATGCCTAAATACCATGGCACGTACGGGCTGGTGCAGGGATTAAGCAGGGCGCGCCAGACACAGGTGAGTTCAGGCTTTTCCCTGAACTGGACGACTATGCTCTCAATTGTGGTTGAAGTGCATATGGTGCGCACGCCAGTCTTGTGAGGGTTTACGGAGTATCCAAGGGATAGGTCGTCTTCTTTTCCCTCGTAGTGCGTCCTCAAGATTTTCTTTACATCCTCTAACCCCAATTTCTGTTCTGGTTTCACAGAAAAAACTCGTAAGGTTTCAGGTTCCTGGCCCAAAATCATCCTAAGAGCGTTTTTTTGGCGGTAAATGTTGCCATCTTGCTTTTGGTTCGGATCTTGATAGGCGATCGCGAAGTCAAAATCGCTGAAATCCGAAGGAGTACTAGGTGTATACCAGCCTCGGTTGATTGCGTAGGTGACTATGTCATTCGATGCAACGTAGTTTTTCTTGTCCGAAAGATCCACATTTCGAATGGTGTACCAGTTGGGAATAAACATGACCTCATCATCTGGGACTCTTTTTGCTACGTAATGCTTACCCTTTACGACCTGAAGTACCCAACCTTCATTCTTGTCGACAATCTGATAAGCTCGGCCTGACGCTGTATATCCGTACTTATCCAACAGACTTGCCGCGATTTCGACCCCTTCTCTTGCAGTTCGTGCTCTCTGAGCTACTATATGTCCCAGTCCATATCCTATGCCGCCGTTTGTCAGTTCGGGCATGTCTTCCCTGGAATTTGAGCAGCTGTCACTAGCTATTGCTACTCCCCACTCATTTATGAAAGTGTCGCTAAATGGAGCTTTCCAGCTTGCTCTTGTCTCGGACCATAGGTAGCTCCAGGTTACCTGGACTTGGGGGATCTTGGCGCACTCGGGTTCAAAAGTCAGAAACTCTCCAGGTTCATGATTTTCCCGCGGAACCCTGTATTGCACCATTACATTATTGCCACTGTCGTCCTCATTGTGACCAAAGAGAACTTCGTTGGTTAGAGATGCCTTTTTTCCAACTATGATTGCGCTGCAGTCTTCGACTATGTCGTCACAACGTGTTTCGTCTGATTCGAAGGTGTTCACTGTGATCATATCCTTGCTCCTTCCACTCGGGTGATGGTTCGCGATCCCTCATATTCTACTATGTTTTTCGACTGAGCAATTTCTATTGAGTTTTTCTAATAAGCCTAAGACCATGCCGCATTGCCCACACATTGCCTTTTGTATCGAACAAGAAGTACAAATCCGTGCTGTCTTCGTCGTCTTCCATGTCAATATCTTTATCTACGCGGATGGAATTGTAGCCTGTTGGTTTTGCAGGGTACGCATTTGCTCCATTTCTCCCATGCGAGATGTAAAAAAGGTTTTTTCCATCGAAGGCGACGGAAATCTCAGTACCTTCTCCCGATGCGTAAAGGCCTGCAAACTTTGCAATATGCTCAGAAGGAATGTCTGCTGCAGGTAGTTTTGGCTCGTGGTAGTCACGCGGAAGTCCAAGAACTCCGTTCAAAGCAGCGAAGAATACCTTCGAAGCAGGGAAACCGCTGAGGTTAGTCAGTACGGAAACAGAGATCTTCTTTTCGGGTATGAACCCAATGTAAGAGGCCACGCCGACTATGTTTCCACCATGGTGAACCAGAGTAACGCCGTCATAATATTCAGGCTCTACCTGAAATCCATAGCCATAGTAACTTCCATTTTCAAGAGAATAGTAAGGCGAGGTTATTCTGTCTGCGGTTGCCGTTTCACATATCCTATTACTCCCACAGAAACCTCTTTTGATATATAAGTTAGTGTAGTTCAGCAGGTCCCTGATGGATGATTTCAGAGATCCCGATGATACGAATGTCTCCCTGTGTTTCCAGGGTGCCTTGACTAGGCCGCCTTTTTCATTGCGGTAGTACAGTCCTTGAAACTCGAAATTCGATAGAGCAGCCACATCAATGAACGTATGGTCCATTCCTAATGGTTCCAGGACATTCTTCTTCAGATACTGTTCAAACGAGACACCCGAAACCCTTTCAACTACCTCGCCCAAGAGCGAGAAGCAATCATTGGAATAGCTCATGTATTGTCCTGGTCGGCCGAGTGGTTCGAAGTCGTAATTCGAGATAAATCGCAAGAGGTCTTTGTTGGTTCGAATAACGGGTTTGCCCTGCATGCTATTCTCGGGTTTGTTTCTCAGAGCCATGCGGTCGGCTAGGTACTCTTCCACAGTAATACTAAGTTCGTTCACGTAGTCAAGTGATGGAAGAGGTGGCATTCCTGAGGTATGTGTTAAGAAAGAGTGGATCGTCATCTTGTGAGCAGCATCCGATCCTCGGATGCTGAATTCCGGAAGATAGCGTTTCACAGGGTGAGATACCGACAGTTTCTTCTCCTCAGCCAGAAGGTTTATGCAAAGCGCCGTAAACGATTTGGTTAGAGACGCAAGACCAAATACGGTGTCTTCTGTTATCGGTTGGTTCTTCTCCACGTCTGAGAGACCGAAACCCTTGAAATATTCCATACTCCCATCGACACTGATCCCCACGGCTACACCAGGGGCTCTGGTTTTTTCCATCAATTTACAAACGTAGTCCTCAAATTCGCTGACCTTAAAATCTTCTATCAAATCGCTAACCCCCTCTTACTTACTCATACTGCAATCAGGGGTGCGATTGCAAGACAAAAGTGAAGGGTCAATGCCAGAAAACGCGGTGCTGGCCGAAGAAGGTATATGCGCGTAGTATATGGAATGTAAAGGCGCCCTCCTATATGATCTAGGAACAAAGACGGGCGACGGTTTTGGGGGTTCTTTGAAAGGAGCAATTCTCATGGGCTCTTATGGCTTCAGAATAGGCCTGGATCTGGTGTCTCTTGCTCGAGTAGAAGAGATGTACGAGACAAGGCAATTTCTATTTCTCGAGAGGTTCTTTACAGGCGATGAAATCGAGTTCTGCTTGCTGAGTCCAAATCCTAGGAGGCAGATAGAGAGCATGGCAGGCTCTATCGCTGCTAAGGAAGCAGTGATGAAGGTTTTGGGCGAAGGATGGCCGAAGATTCCGTGGACAGATATTGAGATCGTGCGTAAAGAAACAGGGCGTCCTGTCGCTTGCTTGAAAGGGAAAGCCTTAGAACTTATGGAAGAAGAGAATCTGCAATCTATACCGATTTCGATTACTCATGATGGTCAGATGGCGGCTGCGGTTGCCATTGGAGTTCCCAAATAGTGGTTTGCGAAGTTCGTCTATGTGAAAGTAATCTGGCAGGTTGAAAGGTATTTGAAGGGGGGGTCAGCGGTGGTTCTTGTATCTTCGGAGCAAATGCGAGAGTTAGATCGCATGGTTCAGAAAATGGGTGTTTCAGCTCTTCTCCTTATGGAAAACGCGGGGAGGGCTTTGGCTCATCATTCCATGGATCTCCTAGATGAGGGAGAACACTTTTTTCCCAAAGGGATAGAAAAGTCATCTCGGGCGGCACATATGACCACACGCCACGCAAAGAGAGGGACCATTGTTGTTCTTGCCGGTCCTGGTCAAAATGGGGGTGACGGGTTCTGCGCCGCAAGACATCTAGCGGCGCATGGCTATGAAGTCAAGGTGGGCCTCTTCGGAAAAAAGGAGGATTTGCCGTATGAAGCGTCCCTCAATTACGAGGTGCTCAGAGCGTATCCGATTGAAGTTCTTCCTCTCGACTTTGAAAATCCGCAGGCGACAGTCGAACAGTTAGGCTCGCCTGACCTGGTAATTGATGCTCTTTTGGGGATCGGGACCAAAGGACCTCCTAGATTTCCAATAGACCTTGCTGTAAAGTGGGCCAATTCCCAAGGGGTACCAATTGTGGCCTGCGATATCCCTACAGGGATCTCTGCAGATACAGGAGAGGTATATGAGCCATGCATAAGAGCCAATACTACTGTGACCATGGGATACGCCAAAATAGGGCTTTTGTCTTATCCTGGTAGGATGTTTGCGGGCAATGTAGTAGTTGAAAACCTGAGTTTCCCACGTGACCTTGTAGCGGGCTCTGCGGAACCAGTGAAGATCGACATGATTTCAGAGAACATTCAGTGCACAGTTCCAGCTCCACTCGAGATCATGACACAGGCCGTGTTCTCAGAAGATGTGAGGCCGCTATTTCCCCAAAGGCAAGAAGATCATCACAAGGGACTGTCAGGTCATGTTATGGTAATTGCAGGTTCATTGGGGATGGCAGGTGCATCTGTCTTGTGCGCAAAGAGTGCTCTAAGGGCCGGCGCAGGTACAGTTACCCTTGTCTGCCCTGGTAAGATATATGAGGTGTGCGCTTCTGCGGCACCCGAAGTAATGGTGCTGCCTTACGGGGATTCCAAGGCCTTTACGCCCGATCCCAAATCATTTAGAATGGTAAAAGATAAGTTAGAAAAGACCGACGCGATAGCCATAGGGCCAGGATGGGGCAGGGGACCTTCTCAAACGGAATTCTTGAAGGAAATGTTGCCTCTTGTGTTGAACATACCTTGTGTAGTAGATGCAGACGCGCTTTTTGCTCTCGCGGAATTGGGTGGATTGGCATATCTTGAACAACTGCACGGCGAGTTCATACTTACGCCTCATCCCGGAGAGATGGCGATACTTCGTAGTATGGGTGTGTCAGAATTGAACCGAGATAGGCCGGCTGTCGCCAGGAGAGCAGCTATGGAGTCTGGAAGCGTTGTATGCCTCAAAGGCGCCGGTACATGTACCGCAGGGCCACGAGGTGAATTGTTTATTAACACCTCAGGTACTGCTGCTATGGCTACAGCGGGATCTGGAGACGTTTTGACAGGGGTAATTGCAGGTCTAGGAGCGCAGGGTCTAGCTGCCCTAGACAGTGCCGTTGTGGGAGTGTTTTGGCACGGAACCGCAGGCGAGATGGCGCATGAGAACAAGGGTTCGTATGGGATACTCGCCGGAGACATCGTAGATTATTTGCCTTATAGCCGCGCTGCGATAGAAAGCGGTCAGAGGCGATGAAGATTCTGCGAAGAGAGGTGAAGGGCCCGCCAGAAGGTGGGCTTGGATTTTGGACAGGATGAAAGAGTTTGTGACAACACTTCCCGAAGATATGCTTGCAGATATTGATGACATTGCAAGAAAAACGAGCAAGACCAGGTCTTTGTTTATCGAAGAGGCCTGTTGCTTTTACATTGAGAAGATAAGACGGGACAACATGCTTGAATCTATGAAAACTGGATACTTGGAAATGGCAGAGATAAACCAGGTTCTTGCTGAGGAGATATGGTGCGATTTCGCTTGTCTTCCTCGTAGTGATTACGAAAAAGAGTATTATTCAGATGCGATAGGAAGGATCTTGCATTCCGAGAACTTAGACAAATGGAGGAAGACCTGATTGGAGCCTTCTCGAGGAGATATCTATTTTGCAGACTTGAATCCTGTGCTTGGTTCGGAACAAGGCGGATTCAGACCAGTCTTGATAGTGCAAAATGACATAGGCAACAAGTATAGTCCTACCGTCATTGTATCGGCCATAAGTTCACAGATCCAGAAAGCGAAACTCCCCACTCATGTTGAACTACCTGCAAGCGTTTCTAATCTCGAAAAAGATTCGGTCATCTTGCTTGAGCAGATCAGAACTATAGATAAAAGGCGGCTAAAGAAATGGGTAGCTAGACTTGACAAGGATATCATGGATAGGGTCGATGAGAGTCTATCCATCTCGTTGGGACTTAAGGAAATATGAGTGTATTCTGAGGTTTTTCTAACAAGGGGGTTTTGAAATGTCAATAAGCGATCTAGGTTTCTCCAAAGTGCGCCTTTCTGATTTGCCAACTCCTTTTGAGGAAGCTCCACGATTTAGCCAGGTCTTAGGAGGACCGCGGATATTTGTCAAACGTGATGATGCTACGGCTCTTGCTTTAGGTGGAAACAAAGCCAGGAAACTTGAATTTCTCCTTGGAGATGCGCTTGCGAGGCAATGCGATACAGTGATTACAGCAGGAGGACCGCAATCGAATCACGCTAGAATGACGGCGGCAGCCTCGGTAAAGCTTGGCATGCAGCCTGTTCTTGTACTAGATGGTGACGACCCGGGAACTAGGCAGGGCAACCTATTGCTAGATCACATTCTGGGCGCAGATTTAGTGTTTACTGGTCAGAGGGCTTCAGAAGATGTGATAGCAGAAACTGAGGTGAATCTAAAGCGCGAGGGTAAAAAGCCTTATGTTATTCCGGTAGGCGGTTCTAACTCTATAGGAACGCTAGGCTACATCGGTTGCGCTCGAGAACTTGCACATGATTTTGCAAGCGCAGAGATTTCCCCTAGCACTTTGTACCTTGCGACAGGTTCGTCGGGTACTCTGGCTGGTCTCTTGCTCGGAAAACTGATATATGGGCTGTCTTTCTCCATCAAGGGAGTTGCGGTAAGCCCAGGCGCGGATAAGAAAGAAGCCAGGGTCCTAGAACTGATAAAAGAGGCTATAGATCTCATAAAGGAGAAGCTCGAAGGCTTTGAAAGACGGACCGAGATACAGGCTGGTTCGTGCGATGTTGATAAGCTGAAAAATCAAATCTTCGGTATTACCGAGGAAGACATAAGAGCCAACATAAGCATTACCGAAGGTTTTGTTGGCCCTGGGTATGCTGTGCCAACTGCCGAGGGCATAGAAGCTATCTTTACGCTTGCCCGAAGCGAGGGGATAATCACTGACCCGGTATACACAGGTAAGGCACTCGCGTGCCTAATGGCGGACGTGCGAAACGGACTGTATAGCAAAGATGAGGCAATTGTTTTTCTCCATACAGGAGGAACGCCTGCAAACTTTGCATATGTAAATGCTTTCTTGAAAGAAGGGGTTTAGATTGAAGCCAATTATCGGCATAACGTCTAGCTGGGACGAGGAAAGACAAGCAGCGGTTTTGCAATATACTTATGTTGATGCAGTGTTAGAAGCAGGTGGCATCCCAGTGTTGATCCCAATACTTGGGAAATCGGAGGCCGAAGAACTTTTGTCGAGAGTAGATGGCGTGTTGTTTCCAGGAGGTGCGGATGTAGATCCACAGAGGTATATGGAACGCCCGCATCAGAAACTTGGCAATATCAACCCTAGGCTTGATGAATTAGAGTTGAATGTCGCTAAACGTGCGCTGGAACGTAGGTTGCCGATTATAGGTATCTGCAGGGGATGTCAGATAGTTAACGTAGCCGCAGGTGGCTCATTGGTACAGGATATACCATCGCAGGTTGGAGGAGCTATGAAACACAATCAAGATGCTCCGAGATGGTACGGGACGCACGAGGTAATTCTTGAGGAAGGCTCCATGGTGGCAGACATTTTCGAAACTCGTCGCTTAGTTGTTAATTCGTATCACCATCAGTCAGTCAGAGATCCAGGAGACGGTCTGACCGTTTCAGGTAGGGCTCTTGACGGGGTGGTAGAAGTGGTAGAAGGCAGGCAAGGATTCGTCTTGCTTATTCAGTGGCACCCCGAAGGGATGTGGAGACACAATCCTTTGTTTATCAAACCGTTCAAGGCATTTATTGAAGCCGCAAAAGAGTTCAGTCATTGACTTGGAGGATATTAGTTAGTAATGGGATATGATATTTCAGTAAAGTCTACCGAAGGTCCTCGACGCAGGTTTCGGGATTACAGATTGTCAACAGGTTTGTTACCAACTGGTCCCTGCAATGCAATAACAGATGTCCCAGGAGTTCTTGTAGGTCACTCCACAATCGTTCAAGGCGAAGGTGCGCTTATTCCAGGGCAAGGCCCAGTTAGAACGGGTGTTACTGCAATTCTGCCTCATGGGGGAAATCTGTTCAGGGACAAAGTAAGGGGTGCTATACACGTAATCAATGGTTTCGGTAAGGCTACGGGTATTGCACAGATACAGGAACTTGGTATCATAGAAACGCCGATTGTTCTTACGAATACGCTTAGTGTAGGTTCCGCTTGGGATAGCCTTTGTGGATATATGTTGGATAGCAACCCTGAAATAGGTGTATCTGCAGGAACAGTCAATCCCTGTGTTTTGGAGTGTAATGATGGCTATCTTAACGACATAAGGGGCAGGCATGTAAAGAAGGAGCATGTCTTGTCAGCTCTTTCAGGTGCCAAAGGTGGCCTCGTACCTGAAGGTAATGTGGGTGGGGGCACGGGTATGTCGTGTTTGGGGTTCAAGGGAGGAATTGGTACATCCTCGAGAGTCGTACAGGTAGACGAACAATGGACCCTAGGTGTTCTGGTAATGTCTAACTTTGGCAGGCTGGAAGATCTGCTAATCTGTGGTATCCCCGTAGGCGTAGAGATCAAACAAACTATTGGAATGCAGCCGAAAAAACCTCCAGGATCAATCGTAGTTATCGTTGGAACTGACGCTCCTTTATCAGATAGGCAGCTGTTACGGATTGCACGCCGATGCCAAGGTGGCCTGGCTCGGACGGGGTCTGTTTTTTCTAACGGCAGTGGTGATTTTGCGTTGGCTTTTTCGACAGCCAATAAGGTTTCAGATTCTGATACCTCACAACTCTCAGAGGAGATGTACATAAGAGACGACTCTCCTTACATGGGTCTTCTTTTCAGGGCTTGCGTAGAGGCGGTCGAAGAAAGCGTCCTTAATTCTTTATTTATGGCAGAGACTATGGTAGGACGCGACGGGCATACGAGCCTTGGCATACCTACTGACATAGTGTTGGATATTCTAGCGCGGCATAATGTTATCGATTGAACATGGTTGTAGCAGTATTTGAGCGGCAATTACTAGATAGCAGGAGAATTCTAAGGGTCGTAGAATCAGGTACGAAATGCCCAGGGCAAATGGTACAAGCTGGTAAGAAATGTGTTCATTGGGGAGGTTTATGATGACGGAAACAAAAGATGAGGGCAAAGGTACTGACAGGCGTACGCCAGATGCAAGCAGACCTTCGTACCTTAGGGGCCCACTGCCTAAAAAAGGTGATGTAGAAGTCAAGAGCGAGCCGCAGGAGAAAGCAGATGCGGGTGCTGTTGAAAACAGCGTTCCTCAAGCAGCCGAAGAAAAAGGAGAAGATGTTGAATTGTATTCGTGGAAGGTTTGGCTCCTTCCGCTCCGTCCTCTCGTTTCTGTCTTGGTAGTAGCATCTGTGGCAGGTTGTATAGGGCTTGCCTACTGGGCGTTTCCTCAGTTTTTCTTCGTGGCTGTGATGACTGTTATACTCTTGAACAGGCTGGCTCTTTACCTGTTCCCCGTGAAGTATGTAATCACAGAGCAGACTGTAGGGTACAGGACCTTTCTTGCTAGAGATATCCGTCCTTGGAACAAATTCCTAACCTACTACCAGTTCCACGACGGCGTGCTTCTTTCCCACGACACACGAACAGTCAGGGGACGCATGAAACAGGGCATGTTCCTCTACTACAGCCCGGATGGTTCGAACAAAGACAAAGTACTCGAAATAATATCCTCAAAGCTCAACCCGCCTGAAGAGGCGTTTACTGAGAAAGACAAGATCGTCGAGAAAGAGAAGAAGGAAAGAGGAGGGATCCGAGCGGCAATTGAGCGAACTCGCAAGGTCAAACCCAAAGACTGAGATTTGCAATCACACAGGTAGGATCTTGGTGTAATAGGCGATGCGACAGTTAAGGCGGACCACTGGACCAAGGAACGACTTTAAGGAGGGAATCGGATGGAAGAAATCCAGCGAAAGGAAGGCGTTGATGAAAGACAGGTAGAGTCTATCCTTGCAACCGACGTAGGATCGACTACTACCAAAGCCATACTAATCGAAAAGCGCGGCGACGAATATCGGCTGGTAACCCGCGGAGAGATGCCGACCACAGTTGAAGAGCCGTGGGAGGATGTAATGATTGGTGTCAAGAAAGCCGTTCGACGTATCGAGGAGCTTATCGACAGACCAATTCTAGATGAGTCAGGTAATTTGATTCGACCAAAAGAAGGAGATAAGGGTGTAGACATTTACGTTTCAACGTCATCTGCCGGTGGTGGATTGCAGATGATGGTTGCAGGGTTAGTCAAGACAATAAGTGCCAGTTCAGCCCACCGTGCCGCCCTCGGTGCAGGAGCGGTTGTGTTGGATGTAATCTCGGTAGATGACGGTAGATCACAGTCGGAGCAGATCACCAGGATTACGGAACTGCGACCGGACATTATTCTTATGTCAGGTGGCGTAGATGGCGGCTCAGTTGCTTATATAGCGTCAATTGCCGAGATTATAAAACAAGCTAATCCGCAGCCCAGATTCGGTGCGACGTACAAACTGCCACTGATATATGCAGGTAACAAAGATGCCCAGGATCTTGTTATGGAAATATGCGGGGCGGACATGGATGTGCATATAGTCGAGAATCTGAGGCCCCGGCACGATATCGAGAACCTGGGACCTGCCAGGGAGGCCATACACGAGATTTTCATGAACCACGTAATGGCTCAGGCTCCAGGGTACGGGACTCTAATGGAATGGGTCGATACAACAATCATGCCCACCCCTGGTGCGGTAGGCAAACTCATCATGCTTCTTGCAGAGAGAAATGCTGAGAACATAATAGGCGTGGACATTGGCGGTGCTACAACCGACGTGTTCTCAAACTTCGAGGACACTTTTACCAGGACTGTATCTGCAAACCTAGGTATGAGTTATTCAATCTGCAACGTTCTCGAAGAAGCTAGTTTTGAGAACATCCTACGATGGGTACCGTTTGAGGTTGACCATTCGCGCATCTCAGACTGGGTTGCAAATAAGATGATAAGGCCCACTACTATACCGCAGACAATGTACCATTTGATAGTTGAGCAGGCTATTGCTAGAGAAGCGCTTCGCCTCAGTTTTGAACACCACAAGAGTCTTGCTAAGAAGGTTGAAAAAGAAGAGATAGGACTTCAAATTGCAGGGCGTAGCAAGGTAGCATCAGCTACAGGGCGAGACATCATAGACATGCTCCATCTTGATATGTTAGTAGGTTCGGGCGGAGCCCTGTCGCATGCTCCCCGCAGACAACAGGCCGCTTTGATGCTTATCGATGCTTTTGAGCCATCTGGCGTAACGTATCTGGCTGTGGACTCAATATTCATGATGCCCCACCTTGGCGTTCTTTCATCAGTATATCCTGACATAGCAGCCGAGGTCTTTGACAAGGACTGCCTAGTGAGACTAGGAACCGTTATAGCGCCTGTTGGACCGTTCAAGCAGGGTACAGTAACAGCCACCGTAAAAATGACCATGGCAGACGGCACAGTAGTGGAGCATAAAGTTACAGGCGGAGAGATCCGGGTTATCCCGCTCGGTGTTGGGGAAACAGCGCTGTGCAAGATACAACCTCACGGTGGAAACATAGATGTGGGTGCCGGTAAGGGTAAGGCCTTGGAGAAAGAAATCCATGGAGGTCTGGTCGGTGTTGTTCTAGACGGAAGGGGACGCCCCTTGGAACTGCCTGAAGACAACGTTGAGAGAATCAATTTGCTCACATCTTGGATTGAAAGCATGAACGCGTACCCAATGGATGCTGTTCGTGACCTACAAGAGAAATACCCGGCCAAGAGCTCGGAAGGCGCAAAAGGAGGGAAGAAGCGTGGCGGACTTTTCAGCAGATTTGCCGACTAACGTTAAGGACCAGATTACCCTAGTTAGGAAAACTCGTAAACTGCCTCTTCCAGGAGAAGTACTGGTTAAAGAGGGAGATATAGTAAAGCCAGATACGCCGGTAGCCAAAATTGCTGTTAGACCTGGGATCCCCTGGGTTATACCGGCCGCTAGACTGTTGGGAATTGAACCGAGTCATCTTTCTAGAAGCATGTTGAAAGAAATTGGCGATTCGGTCAAGACGAAAGAAGTCTTTGCAAGGGCAGAGCAGGGGCTATATGGCCGAAAAGAGCTTGAATCTCCCACAGATGGGGTTATAGAGTCAATATCCGACCGCTCGGGAAGGGTAACTATACGAGAAGAATTTGGAAAAGAGGAACCCCCTGTCACATTTGATGTTGCCTTCGAGATCAAATGCAAACCCGAGGAACTGCCACAGCACATGCTAAGGACAGTGGGGCAAGAAGTGAAAAAAGATCAGATGATTGCAAAAAAAGGCGAAGCTCAGGCTTTTTTCACTAAGACAGCACTTGCGCCTGTGTCCGGGATAATATCCGATATCGATTCCAAGACCGGAAAAGTTACTATTTCCAGGCCCTTTAGGGAAGTTGTAGTGAACGCCTATGTAGAGGGGCGTGTTTCTAAGGTAATGGAAACGCGGGGATGTGTTATTGAGACCCCGGGAATAAAGATAAACGGCATCTTTGGCCTAGGTCGCGAGACTAACGGCGAGATCAAGGTCTTAGTGAGCGGGCCGGACCAGGTCCTTGAAGCTGGCATGATAACCGATGATTGCAGAGACAAGATAATCATTGGAGGTTCTTTTGCCACTAACGACGCTCTTTCAAAGGCTATAGACGTTGGTGCAAAAGGCGTAGTAACTGGCACGGCGAACTATTTTAATCTCACGCAGTCTTTGGGCGTAAAACTAGGGATAGGTATCACAGGCCAAGAGGATATACCTATAACGGTAATTCTCATGGAAGGCTTCGGACACCTCAACATGAGAAAAGAAGTATGGGAGACGCTGGCGGCTCTTGAGGGCATGACTGCGTCCATGAATGGTGCAACTCAGATTAGAGCGGGAGCCATAAGACCCGAGATAATTGTCTCGTTCTTTGGTTACACAGGGGAACTGGCTAAGCCGGCGCGGTACGACGTTGATCTGAGAAAGGGTGCAGAAATACGCATTGTGAGCGAGCCTTACTTTGGTGCTGTAGGTACTGTAGCGGAGATCATCAAAGAGCCCGTGATGATCGACACTGAAGCCAAAGTTCCAGTCGTGAAAGTACAACTTGAGGATGGCAAGCAAGTTATGGTGCCAAGAGCGAATGTAGAGATGCTGTAAGGTGGCTTTGGACCATTTTACTTATGAGCTTAACCCCTGGCTTTGTCACGATGTTGGGGCGGTTGGGATGCTAGAATGGATTGGCCAAGTTGACAAAAGTGATGTACAATATGAAGGTTATAAGCTATCCGGAACCAGGAGGAGGTGTCATAGATGCTGGAATTTCATGAGCCAATTGATGAGGGTAGACGGGACGAGATTATAGAAGCTATAGCGGCTCGGATTGTGCAGTTTGGAATGACAGTTCCTGCAATCTTCTTTCTCGAGATGAACAAGCCCCTCAGCTACTTTGGAGGACAAGCTATGCACTTTTTTGCGCCCATAGTTGGTGTCTTTTTCGAAACTTTTGAAGACTATGCGTACTTTTTTGATCAAAGAGACAATGTGGAACTCTTGATTCAGCGCCTTGAACTTGCAGCCATGGAGGAAGAAGCTGAACGTAAAGCGGAAAAGGCTACCAAGAAGGAAGCAAAGAAAGCAAGGAGAATGAAGAGAGGTTCCATGCTAGACGAAGCCCTGAATATGGATAGTGATAAGAATAGTGGGTCCAAACCAGAGGGAACAATTGAGAATCAGTAGAAGAATAAGAGGATTTACAAACCAAATGTCGTAGTCTATATGTTAGGTATTTATGACGCTACATGTGGCAGCGAGGGAGGGGAAGAGTTCGTGCAGGAAGAAAAAACTGCGTTCAAGCCAGATACAGAAATCAACACTGTTCTGGCGACCGACTGCGGTTCTACTACAACAAAAGCTATCCTCATCGAGAAGGTTGAAGACGAGTATCGCCTTATTGTAAGAGGCGAGGCACCAACCACAGTAGAAGCACCTTTTGAAGACGTTACGATGGGTGCGAGGAACGCCATAAGAGAGATCGAAGAGCTTACGGGCAGGCGTTTCTTGAGTGACCAGGGAGTTATAACCCCGAGGCAACCAGATGGGTCAGGTGCTGATATCTTCATGTCAACCTCTTCTGCAGGTGGAGGATTGCAGATGATGGTAGCCGGCGTTGTCAAAACGATGACGGCAGAATCGGCAGCGAGAGCCGCTCTTGGAGCAGGCGCAATAGTAATGGATGTAATTTCAGTTGACGACGGAAGAAAACCTCACGAGAAAATCCAAAGAATCAGGCATTTGAGGCCTGATATGATCCTTCTTTCCGGAGGGATCGACGGAGGCACAATAACACACGTTGTCGAAATCGCAGAGCTAATTTCTGCGGCGGAGCCCAAGCCCAGGCTTGGGATAGGGTACAAGCTACCCGTAATTTATGCTGGCAACCAGCATGCTAGAAAGCACATCGAGGATATCCTTGGCGAAAAGACAGACCTGAGGGTGGTAGATAACCTAAGGCCTGTTCTGGAACGAGAGGTCCTTGGGCCTGCCAGGGAAGCTATCCACAATCTTTTCATGGAACACGTTATGGCGCAGGCTCCTGGTTACAACAAACTCATGACCTGGACGCCTATTCCTATAATGCCGACTCCTGGTGCCGTAGGAAACTGTATGCAGACAGCATCTAAGGAGTATGATATGAGCGTCATAGGCGTTGATATCGGAGGGGCTACTACTGACGTATTCTCAGTTTTTGGAGAATTCTTCAACAGAACGGTATCAGCAAACCTGGGAATGAGCTATTCCATTTGTAACGTGCTTCTTGAAGCGGGAATGCCCAATATTTCAAGGTGGATCCCGTTTCCCATCGATGAGGCAGACCTTAGGAACAGGATTAGAAACAAGATGATCCGTCCTACTACGATTCCACAGACTCTAGACGACCTCATAATCGAGCAAGGAATTGCGCGCGAGGCTCTTCGCCTTGCGTTTGTCCACCACAAGAGCCTTGCAGTAGGCTTAAGAGGTGTTCATAGGGAAAGGACAATCGGAGATACATTTGAGCAATCAGGTTCAGGAGAAACATACATCGACATGGCGGACTTGGGGATGTTGATCGGGTCAGGAGGAACGCTTTCTCACGCACCTAGACGTGCGCAGGCCGCTCTTATGCTACTAGATGCGTTCCAACCGGAGGCTGAAACAATGCTTGCCGTTGACTCCATTTTCATGATGCCCCAGCTTGGGATACTTGCTTCTGTTCATCCCAAGGCAGCGATGCAGGTTTTTGATAGAGACTGTCTGGTGAAACTGGGCACTTCTATTGCTCCCATAGGTCCTAGCGGCAATGCACAATTTGGAGAACCGTGCGTCACTGTAACGATTGACTATAACGGCGAGACAATTGAAGAATCTGTTCCCTACGGATCGATGAAAGTCGTAAAGATTCCTGAAAACGTTGAGGTTGATGCAGTTATTCATCCAGCAAGGCAGTTTGACGCAGGGAAAGGGCATGGACGTGTTGTTGAGACGAAGGTTAACGGCGGCGTAGTTGGGGTAGTGATAGACTGTCGAGGACGTCCTATCGCTCTTCCTGACGATCCGACGCTGAGAGGCCAGAAACTGTTGGAGTGGTTTACGGCCATGGATATGTATCCGGCAGAGTTACTTAAGAAATATGCGGACAAGGGCATATAGAGGGGAGGAAGGATTAAATGGCACACGCATATACACCAGGGCTGAAAGTCACGGAAAAGGCGGTTATAAAAAAGACCCGGCGCCTTCCTATCCTCGGCGAAGTTTTGGTTGAAAAAGGGCAGAAAGTCTCGCCTAGTACGGTTGTAGCGAGAACCAGTATTCCGGGCAATCCGCAGACTGTTAACGTCGCCAATATTCTAGGCGTAGAGCCTGAAGACGTTGCAGAGTACATGATAAAAAAAGAAGGCGATTACGTTCACCAAGGAGATATCCTTGCCCAGTATAGTTCCTTCTTTGGCCTCTTCAAACGTGAGGCGAGATCACCTGTAAATGGCACGATAGAAATGATCTCAAAGGTTACCGGTCAGGTAACGCTCAGAGAGCCTCCGATTCCTGTTGAGGTCGATGCCTATATCGAAGGCATAGTGGAGGAGGTTCTTCCAAAAGAGGGCGTAGTCGTTGCGACCGAAGGTGCTTTCATACAGGGGATTTTTGGCGTAGGCGGCGAAACAACGGGGGTTGTAAGAGTAGCAGTCGATTCTCCTAGCGACATATTCGATGCCTCGTGGATAAAGAGTGACGATACAGACAAGGTGCTGGTCGGCGGCTCACTCGTGACTGCAGATGCAATCAAAAGAGCTGCGGAGGTAGGAGCGCGCGGTATTGTTGCAGGCGGCATCATAGACCGCGATCTGGTTGAATACTTGGGGTTTGACATTGGAGTTGCTATCACGGGTCACGAGGATGTACCGGTTACTGTTATCATAACCGAGGGTTTTGGCCAGATGAGGATGGCAGACAGGACGTTTTCACTGCTGCAGAAACTGAGCGGGCTTAAAGCCTGTATAAATGGGGCCACACAGATCAGGGCCGGCGTCATGCGTCCTGAAATAATAGTACCAGGATATCAGGCAAACTCGTCAGCAGGGGATGAGCAGGATCTGGCTCAAGGGTTGGTTGTTGGAACACCCATAAGAATCATTAGGGAGCCCTATTTTGGATTGCTTGCTCAGGTTGTTGAACTGCCACCTGAGCTTCACGTAATCGAGTCCGAATCTAAGGTTAGAATTCTAAAAGCGAAGTTGGAAGATGGAACTGTTGTAACTGTTCCAAGAGCAAACGTAGAGATAATCGAAGCTTAAGGCATCGTGACCTATGTAGAGACAAAAGAGAACAGCAACGTTCTGAAGAATCGAGGGGCGATAGAGCCTTGCGCGGCTCTACCGTCCCTTTCTAGTTTCTGTAGGGCCGCATTTCCTTTTCGTTTTGTCACTTAGAGGGTTACAATACCAGGGTGAAGAACCATTGTAAACGGCGATGACCGTATGATGTATGATGAAAGTGCAAAGGTATTCTAGAACCATGAGGAAGGAGGATCAAAAGGCAGGCCACTGTGATTATTGCCTGCCGGCAACATGGATAGTAAAATTCTGCAAGAGTTTATGGAGGAATCCGCAATACCTCTTGGATGCAAGTTTGACGATTTCTTGCCCGTAGTGTTAGGTGTACGTAAGGCCTCACAGATCATAGTGCCTGCTGAATTGCCTGACGCAGCCATCCTCGGTGCGACCATTGACAGTAGATTTCGCAGCAAAACCGAAGGCAAGAAGAGCTTAGGGGGGTCTTTTGCCGACTATGTTAAAAGCAAAACGGGGAAATTTGGGCGAAATGACAAAGTGAAAGAAGCTCGGATGAAGACAGAACTTCTGAGAGAACTATACGCGGAGATCGTCGAAGGTTCCATTTCTTACAACCTATACATGGATTGGATTGATAGACTGGGTCTACAGAAGAAAATACTTGAGTCCAGGCCTACCATACGAGAGGTCTACATTTTCAGGGACCCTTCCGTAGCGGTTGAACTAGAGGAATTGCAGGATATGCGCAAAGACATAAGGTGGGATGCGATGCGATCCCCAGATCTTTCTGCGCCAGTATCCTTGCGAGCTTTTCCGGAGGAAAACAGCCCCGCGTTTCTGAGAAAGATTGGAAGCATTCTTGGATTCCCTCCATGCTGCATAGATAGGTATATTTTCGATCGGGGTTCCGGAGTTCTGAGCCCTGAAGTTAGGGCAGCCAATCAGATAATACACGCAGAGAGTCCCGAAGAGGTGGACAAGTTTGCCTATTTCACGAAAGACTTTTTCCCTTGCCAGCCTGATTGCGAGTCAGCTGCAGAGATTGGTAGGGTTATGTATGAGAAACTAAAAGACTTTGACCCAGAACTAGCGGAACTGTATCTGCAGCACCTAAGTGACAACCTGGACTTAGTCAGGCGGTACCCCGAGATCATAGAGGAGAGAATAAGGAGCCTGGAACGCCAGAGCCATTCAGAAGAAGGCGATCACGTTGACCAAAAAGAATGAGTGGTTACAGCACTCACTTTTTGACTATCCTGACAGGGGCGAAGACAATAGTCTGCTCGAAGCAGTTCTGGTGGTTGAGCCGGACTATTCAAACGAATTTCTTAACATTCGTGATTTGGAGACTTTGAGGAAAGCTGTAGCCGAATGCGCAGAGTGCGAGCTGAGGCATGGAGCAAAAGGCGTGGTCTTTGGCGAGGGAGATAGCCGAGCACGCATAATGTTCGTAGGAGAGGCGCCTGGGAAAACTGAGGATGACACTGGCAAGCCTTTCGTAGGGCGGGCAGGACAGCTTTTGGATTCCATGCTTGAAGCTAACGGTTTCTCTCGAGGAGAGGTCTTCATAACCAATATCGTGAAATGTCGTCCCCCCGGAAACAGAATGCCAGCCAATGAAGAGGTTGAGGCATGTCTCCCCAATCTGAGGGCGCAGATTCGCCTTATCAGGCCGGAGATAATTGTTCTTCTCGGGGCACTTTCGTGCCAGACCTTAATAGACCCTGGTCTGAGGGTCACAAAGGATAGAGGCAAGTGGTTTGAAAAAGATGGGATCAAGTATCTGGTAACATTTCACCCTGCGGCTGTCTTACGGGACGAAGCGGGGAAGAAGCCCCTTATGCTCAACGATATGAAAAGCTTAAGGACCAAATATGATGAATTGACAAAGAAACGCACTTAAGAGATAACATTGCACATGAAATGGTGAGATTATTGGAAACGAGATCCTTTAGTGTAAAGACACAATCTTCCGATGAAACGAAGGAACTGGGAAGACTAATAGGAACACATCTAAAAGGCGGAGAGGTGATCCTTCTAGAGGGTCCGTTGGGCGCCGGAAAGACTACAATGGTGCAAGGAATTGCATCAGGGTTGGGCATTGACAAACCAGTGAATAGTCCTAGTTTTGTCCTCGAGAAGATCTATGAAGGTAGATGCAACCTTTATCACTTCGACTTCTATCGCTTGGATGAGAGGGAAATTGAAGAATCGGGACTCCTTTTCGACCTGGATCCAGAGGCGGTAGTTGTGATCGAGTGGGCTGACCGTTTGAGCAGTGGAATGCACGATGTTACACTTAGAATTCGTATGGATTTTGTTGGTGTGCCTCTTAGCGCTGCAACTATGGCAGTAACGGATGCCCGTAGCATTGATATTAGCACGGAAGATGAGTTCTGGGCTGATGTAATCGAAAAGCTCAGTGAAAGAGGAAGCAAATAGGATGAATAACACAGTATTAGCAGTAGAAACAAGTACAGACTTGCTCGGGGTATCTGTGGTCAACAAAAGGGGTGTGCTTTCCGAGGTAACTACATCCAGGCCAAGGGTTCATTCTGCCATGCTTCTTCCCCTATCGGTAGAAGCGCTGAGAATGGCGGATCTGGCCATGGACGATATAGACTGCTTTGCAGTATCACAAGGCCCCGGCTCGTTTACTGGATTGAGGATAGGTTGTGCAAGTGTCCAGGGGATGGCTTTGGCTCTCGGCAAAGGCGTAGTTAAAGTGCCAACTTTTGAAGTATACTTGAGACAGTGCAAAGCATATGACAACCTGGCAATTGTCCAGGGAAAGGCTAAAGGTCAAACGGTGTGTGCCTATTTTGAACGCATAGCATCGTTTGTTTCAGATGAGCGTGAGTTTTCGTGTGATTACGGGTTCGAGGAGAAGGTCCGAATTGGGCCGAGGACATACACTGATTTCTGTGAGGATCTATGCAAAGAGCCAATAGAGGGGCCTCTTTGGGTTACAGGAGACGCGGCTCATGAATTCAGTATATCGGCTTCAGACCTGTTACCTTATGAGGTACGTCTGGTCGATGAGTATCTTTTGCTGCCTAAGCCAGGCATAGTAGGGTTGATCGGTCGGCGAATGTTTGAACAAGGGTTGGCCGTAGCCCCTTCTTTAGTTACCCCAGAGTATTACAGGCAGTCTCAGGCCGAGGTCTTGTTTTCAGAACGAGGAGACGAAGGTGAAAGGCGATGAAGAGTATTTTGCAGGTTACAATAAGTGAGATGACGCCCAAGGATCTTGACGAAGTTCTGGCCATAGAGAGTCAATCCTATCCTACGCCATGGTCCAGAAGAGCGTTTGAATCAGAGCTTAGAGACAATGTGTATGCTCACTACTTTGTGGCTAGACACGAAGACCAAATTGTCGGCTACTTTGGCATGTGGATCATATTAGACGAAGCCCATATTACCAACATAGCTGTAAGCCCGAAGATGAGGCGTCAAGGCATAGGTGAGCAGATGCTCAGGTTTGCTTTTGACAAAGCGAGGGAACTCGGTGCCTCTAGAATGACTTTGGAAGTGAGAGTCTCCAACCACCAAGCCCAAAACCTGTACCGAAAGCTGGGTTTTGTGGAACGAGGGATCAGAAAGGGATACTATACTGACACCAATGAAGATGCTCTCATAATGTGGAAAGATGATCTCGGACCAGAAAACCCCCAGTCAGAACAGGTCAAATGGATGGTGTAGACGTCCCGGAAGGCGATTTTACGGTCAAGTTTGGGTTTTGACAAAAGGACCTAGAGTAGGGAAACTGCCGAGTTTACATCGTCTCTTGCCTTCAAGGCCGCGTCTTTGATCGCACCGGCTATTTCTTCCCGCGTAGGACGCGGGTCTTCAAGCTTTTCGTAGGCAAATATGATTTGCCTTGACGAAGAGACTACCGCGCCATTTCCCCTGGCAGTAAATGCGGGTAGTACATCCTGCGCTGTTCCGCCTTGAGCACCATAACCTGGAAGAAGAAAGATAGTGTGGGGCATGATTTGTCTTAAGCGAATCATGCTTTCGGGATATGTAGCCCCAACGACTGCTCCTATATTGGAGAACCCGCAGGTGCCTAGGCTTTCGTCTCCAAGATTGGCGATTTCGGCGCCTACTATCTCAGACACAGTAGTGTTGTATCTTTTATCTTCATCCAAGACCCTGAGATCTTGAAACACTGAAGAACCAGCGTTAGATGTTTTTACGAGTACGAACAACCCGCAGTCGTTCTTGTTTGCGGTTTCGATGAAAGGCCTGAGTGTATCGGGACCCAAGAAGGGGTTAACGGTCAGAGCATCCGCGAAGAAATCCGAGTTAGGCTCAAGGTATGCAGTAGCGTACGCGGAAGCTGTGTTTCCAATGTCACCTCTTTTGGCGTCAAGAATAACTGGGATCCTAAGAGAACGAGCGTACAGAATTACTCTAGATAGGACCGTAAGACCCATAATGCCCATGCATTCAAAAAAAGCGGCCTGAGGCTTTACGGCACACGCATATTCTTTTGCTACGTCTACTATCATGCGACAGAATGTTTCCAACACATATTCTGAAGATTTGCCCGAAAAGGCCTCTTGCAGCCTGGATTGGGGAGAAAAAACACGTTTCGGGTCTGGATCGATACCTATTACGATCCTAGAGTTTACTTCATCGATTCTACTCTGGAGCCTGTCTGCAAAGTGCATTCTTGTTATCCCGCCTTATGTGACCTACTAGGTACTGCAATCTATGGGTCATAAAAAGACTATCAATACTACTGTAAGGTTTCAATACCGGCACACAAGTTTGTAGTTCGACGAAATCCTGGTAAAGCCTTTGGATCACAGTATAATTATTGTAGACTTCTAAGAGGTGATACAAATGCTAATGCTTGGAATTGATACGTCCTGCGATGACACTTCATGCGCAGTGGTCGAAAATGGGGTGACAATGCAATCCAACGTGGTTTCCTCACAGACCGACATTCATTCAAGGTACGGAGGTGTTGTTCCGGAAATAGCATCAAGGCGTCATGTCGAGATGATGATACCTGTTACTGAGCAATGTCTTAGCGAAGCGGGTGTGGGACTCTCAGATATCGATGCAGTGTCAGTGACTCATGGCCCTGGTCTGATAGGGGCGCTTCTTGTAGGAACATCTTTTGCAAAGTCTCTGGCATACGCGCTTGGTGTCCCTCTTGTACCTGTGCATCATCTGGCCGGACATATCTATGCCAATTTCCTGCGGGCCAATCAACCTGTCTTTCCGGTTTTGAACCTTGTGGTCTCGGGCGGTCACTCTGAACTCATTTTGATGAAAGACCACGGTAAGTTTGAGATTATTTCCCAAACCTTGGATGATGCTGCAGGGGAAGTTTTTGATAAGGTGGCTCGCGAAATGGGTTTGCCGTTTCCAGGAGGTCCGCATCTAGACGAACTTGCCGAAAAAGGGGATCCTGAGAGCATATTCTTTCCTCTGCCAAAAATCCAAGGTGTTAGGCATGCCTACAGTTTCTCTGGCATCAAAACGCGTGCTCTTTTGGAGTTTGAGGCAAGTGAGAGAAACGAAGAGATCATTCCTGATTTGTGCGCAAGTTTCAGGAAAGCAGTTGTGGAGCAGCTACTGCATCCGGTGAATGAGGTCATCCAGGAGACAAGGGCAAGCAGTTTTGCGATCTCAGGGGGAGTTGCAGCTAACAGGCTACTGAGAAGGGAAGCCGAGCTTCTCTGCGATAGACTGGGGGTTCCTCTATATATTCCACCAATTGAACTCTGTACAGACAATGGAGCCATGATAGCTGCCGCAGGTTTCTTCAAGTACCGTCGTACGGGCAGCGATACGGCACAGTGGTTGCATTTAAGCCCATCAGCCGGCCTTGAACTAGAGTCGTGGGGGGAAGGCGCTTTATGATTCTTACACCTACACCCTCTCCATCCATAGACGCGCTTTTGTATCACGCGCAAAAAGAAGGGATATTGCCCATTACCTCAGTCTGCAATATGAACTGTGTTTTTTGTTCCAACAAGTATAATCCGCAGGGCTGCGAGGTTTTGAGCATTCCGCCTCGGTCCTTGGAGGAAATAAGAGAGACAATTCCGTGGCTTGGAGGTACCAGGGGACCGATAGTGATTGGTGAGTCAGTAACAAGGATTAATGAGGGAGAACCTCTTACTCACCCCGAGTTTCTCGAAATAGTGGAGGCAGTGCGTAAAGCCTATCCTGAACGCACAATTAGCGTGACAACCAATGCTACCTTATTCACTGAGGAACTGATCGAACGGATCTCACAAATAGGAGAAGTCGAGTTTGTTGTTTCTCTGAACACCGTAGGATATAGAAGAGACCTAATGGGAGATACGGATCCCCAAAGGACTCTTAAGAATGTCTCCATACTTGGCTCCAAGATCCCATTTGAAGGTAGTATTGTCGCGCTGCCTTTTATAACCGGATGGGACGATATTAGCGAAACGACCATGTTCCTCAAAGAATCAGGCGCGACGACTACAAGATTGCTGGCACCGGGTTTCTCAAGGTTTCATCCGCTGAGTTCAAAGGTTTCACCAAGCATGTGGGACGACCTTTACCATCTCAGTATTGAACTAACCAGAAAAACAAAGAGTCCTGTTCTCTTCGAGCCTCCTCGACTAAAGGATTTGACACCCGAGGTGATAGACGTTTTGCCAAGGTCTCCGGCGAAAAAGGCTGGCATAAGGCCTAAAGACGTGATCACTCGCGTACAGGGCGACGAGATGTTCTCTAGGACAAATGCATTCGAAACGACGAGGTATTTGGAGAATCCCAGGTTGACATACGAAAGAGACGGAGTGTCTTACGATACTGTCCTCTACAAAGAAAAGTATGATCCTCCTGGTCTGATAATGTACGATGACCTCGATGCTGAAGATTGGTTCGAATGGGAACGCAAGTCAGGAGTGCGGCGTAAAAAAGTGCTAATCCTTACATCAAGCTTCGCAAAACCACTTATAGAAAGCGCTCTCTTGAAGCGAGGACTGCATGCAAGAATAGAGGCTGTTCCTTCTATTTTCTTCGGAGGAAACATTCAAGCGGCTGGGTTGCTTACGGTACGCGATTTTCTAGCTGTTTATGAGGATGTCGCTTCTTCAGGATTCTTGCCTGATGTCATTACCTTGCCCAAACGTGCTTTTGACCCGTGGGGAAGAGATCTGGAATGCGTCAGGTACAAGGAACTTGAGATGATAACTGGACGCCCGGTGGTTCTGGCGTAGCGAAAAGGAGGAATGGCTCCTATTATTGGAGAAGACTTACGGGTAGGGGAAACTATGTGATTCGTTGCAGTAGGCAGAGTGTTATTAGGAGGTTGAGAACAGAGTGGATGTTAAGCGATTCCTTAAAAAAGCATCCATGGCCTATGGCGTGAGCGGTTTCGAGTTTTCGAATATTGCGGATCTTGTTAAGGATGCAATGTCGGAACTGGTAAATGAAATCCGCGTAGATGCTCTCGGCGACGTCATCGGGGTGCGCTATGGGGAAGGGCCCGAACCAAGGCCAAGGATAATGTTGGCTGGGCATATGGACGAAATCGGGCTCATGATTACGAAAATCGAAGAAGGCGGGTTCCTTAGATTCGCACAAGTAGGAGGAGTAGATCCTCGGATACTACCAGGCCACGAAGTTATCGTATATGGGAGGAAACCTCTAACCGGCGTCATTGGGGTGAAGCCCCCTCATATGACGTCTAGGGAGGAGGCAGGAAAGGCCCATAAGATGGAAGATCTGTTCATTGACATAGGTATACCCGAAGAAGAGGTTAGGCAGTTGGTGAATGTAGGCGATGTCGTAACCTTCAAGCGTGAAGTGACTGAGCTTACGCAAGATGCAATGTCCGGCAAATCTTTTGACGATCGTGCAGGCGTTGCTGTAATCCTTGTCTGTCTTGAGGAGCTAAGGCGCTATAAAGTAAATGCTGACGTGTATGCTGTTGCTACTACACAAGAAGAAGTGGGCCTAAGAGGGGCACTCGTATCTACATATGGTATTGTGCCTGATATTGGCATAGCTATCGATGTCTGCCATGCGGAGACTCCAGGTGTTCCTGATTGGAAGACTTTTTCAATGGGGAAAGGTCCCTCCATTACTCAGGGCGCGAACATTCACCCCGCGGTGTATGCGGGACTGGATAAGGCAGCAAAAGAACTTGGTATTTCCGTGCAGCCAGACGTGACGCCTGCAGCAACTGGAACTGACGCGTGGGCCATTCAGGTAGCTCGTTCAGGTGTAGCTACGGGTTTGGTTTCGATCCCAGAAAGATATATGCATACTTCAGTGGAAACTTTTTCGGTACAAGATGTAGATAAGGCTGGGCGGCTAATTGCCAGGTTTATATCATCAGTCGATGCGGCTTTTGTGAAGGAGTTGAAGACATGGACCTAAAAACCCTAACATCCCTCTCAGGTGTTTCAGGAAACGAGCATGAGGTACGAAATGCGATCATTGCTGAACTCAAAGAGATGGGGATCTCATACGAGTGTGATGTCTTGGGTAACGTGATTGCTAAGAAGGGTTCCAAGGGGGTTAAAGTAATTGTCGACGCCCACATGGATGAAGTTGGGCTAGTAATAACTTACATCGAGAAAAACGGATTCCTCCGGTTTGCGACTGTAGGAGGTATTGACCCTAGAGTCTTGGTTTCTAAGCGGGTTTTGATCGGTAAGGACAAAGTGCCCGGAGTGATAGGGGCCAAAGCCATACACCTTCAGGAACGGGAAGAGCGAACCAGAGTAATACCTCCGGACCAGCTTTTCATCGATATTGGAGCGGGATCCCAAGAAGAAGCTCAGAAGAAAGTCTCCATGGGTGACTACGTGATCTTTGATACACAGTATGAAGAGTTGTCTTGCGGGATGGTGAAGGCCAAGGCTCTAGATGACAGAGTCGGCTGCGCCTTGCTGCTAGAGGTCCTCAAAGAACCGTGGGAGGATATTCAGCTCAACGCAGTATTTGCAGTACAAGAAGAAGTAGGATTAAGAGGCGCACGAGTAGCCGCGTTCAGTGTGGAGCCTGACATGGGTTTGGCCATTGAAGGCACTATTTGCGCTGATATTCCTGGTACCGACAAAGAATTTCAAGCTACTCGAATTGGTAAAGGCGCCGCCCTCAGCATAATGGACGGAGGTTCTATACCAAATCAGGCCATGCTAAAGGAACTTCTGAGAATCGCCGAGGAAAACAACATCCCCGTCCAGTTTAGGGAAGCTACTTCAGGTGGAAATGATGCAGGAGCAATTCAACAAGCCAGGTCAGGGTGCCCTGTAGCATCTGTTTCTGTGCCCTGCCGCTATATACACACCCCGTGTTCTATCATGTCGATGTCTGATTTCGAAGCAGCGAGAAGACTCGTGATTCTTTTCCTGAAAAGTGTTGAGGGAGGTTTTAGACCATGAAGGAACTTATAAAGAAATTCACTGAGGGTTTTGGGCCCTCTGGGTTTGAAGATTCAATCCGACAGATTATCCGCGAAGAAGTAGAACCTTTTGTTGATGAAATCAAAGTAGATGCCCTTGGGAATCTGATCTGCTTCAAAAAGGGCAACGGTGGGAAGAAGATTCTGCTTGATGCCCACATGGATGAGATAGGCGTCATCGTGACGCACGTTGACGAGAATGGGTTTCTGCGATTTGGCAATATAGGCGGCATAAATCCTGTAGTAGCTTTGGGTCAGCGAGTCTACTTCGAAAATGGTGTTTGCGGAGTGATCGGGTGCGAGGCCATCGAAGATCCAAAGGACCTGAAGTTGAGCAAGTTCTTTATAGATATTGGCGCCAAGGGCCAACAAGAGGCTTTGGAGAAAGTGAAAGTGGGCCAAAGTGCGGCGTTCCTGCAAAGCGCCATCGATCTAGGCGATAGAATGATAGCAAAAGCCATGGACGACAGGATTGGATGTGTTGTAATCGCGGAGGTACTAAAGAAACTCAAATCCCTACAGCATGATGTCTACGCGGTTTTTGCGACGCAGGAAGAAGTCGGGCTCAGAGGCGCGAGAGTTGCAGCGTTCGGCATAGAACCTGACGTAGGCATAGCTTTTGATGTGACTGGTACTGGAGATACTCCAAAAGCGCGTACTATGGACGTTTCACTTGGAAAAGGAGCCGCAATAAAGGTTAAGGATTCTAGTCTTATATGCCACCCAGGGCTAAGAGAATATCTTGTGAAACTTGCTGAGGAAAACGGAATTCCTTATCAGTTAGAAGTATTGGAATACGGCGGCACCAATGCAGCTGCCATACAAATGACGAAGGCGGGCATACCCGCAGGTGTCATCTCAATCCCATCACGGTACATTCATACTCCCGGTGAGGTCATTGACCTTGATGATGTGAAAGCTTGCATTGACCTTTGTGTTGCGGCATGTCATAGCTCCCTGGAATTCTAAGCGGGAAGGAGCGTCGTATTAATGCTAGAGCTAGAAACGGTCATAGCCCTGGCTCAGAAATGGGGTGCCGAGTATGCTGATGCGCGGTACGTGTCTACCAAGAGAGAACCCATATCGGTAGAAAGTGATGGCGCGGTCAGCGTATCCACTTCGAAAAGCACCGGTATTGGGTTGCGGGTGCTCGTGGACGGTGCTTGGGGCTTTGCTTCAACCCCATATATGGATGATAGAAGCCTTGGCGAACTCGCGAAAGAAGCCGTAAGAATAGCCGGTGCTTCTGCATTACACAAACAAGGGGAAGGTACCAAACTTGAGCCCTTGCCGTCGATTGACGCAAAGTACAGTACTACTTCTAGAATCGATCCATTCAGTGTTGAACCCGAAGAGAAGTTGGAATACTTGACCGATGCAATTAATGCCGCTAAAGGTATGCCGGATATTTCTCGTGCGCGGGCTTCGATGATTACTTGTTCTGAGGAAAAAGAGTTTTTGTCGACAGATGGGCGTAGAATCGTCCAGAACCTCTCGTATACAGGAGCATCGGTTTCGGTTACTGCAAGAGGCCAGGGTGATACTCAAGTGAGGTCTTTCGAAGACTATGCTACTTCAGGATATGAGTTCGTTGTGGGCTTGGACCTAAAGACAAAGATCCAAGAGTTAGCAGAAGAAGCAAAGGAGCTACTTGCCGCTCCTGTTTGTCCTAAAGGTGTGACTGACCTTGTAATGGGCGGATCGATGACAGCTTTACAGATCCACGAGTCATGCGGGCATCCCGTAGAACTGGACAGAGTGATGGGATGGGAAACTACTTATGCGGGGACTTCGTTTCTGACACCAGAGAAGAAGGGTAGTTTCAGATACGGTTCTCCGTCAGTGCACTTAGTAGCTGACGCGACGGTGCCGGGTGGCTTGGGCACCTTTGGATATGACGATGAAGGCCTAGAAGCGCAGAGGACAGACCTCATTGTCGAGGGAATCTTCCAGGACTACTTGACTTCAAGGGAACTGGCTCCAATGTTTGGTCAGGAGTCAAATGGCAGTATGCGTGCGGTTGGCTGGGAGAATTTGCCGATGGTGCGTATGACCAACATAAATCTGGAGCCGGGTGACTGGACACTCGATGAAATCATACGGGATACAAAAGAAGGGGTTTTTGTAGACACTCCCAAGAGCTGGAGCCTTGATGATAAAAGGCTCAATTTCCACTTTGGTCAAGAAATAGCCTATGAGATTAGAGATGGCTCACTGGGTAAGATGCTTAAGAATCCGGCATACACGGGTATGACCCCTGAGTTCTGGAGATCATGCGATGCGTGCGCCGGAAAAGACGAATGGAGAGTCTGGGGAACTCCTGGATGTGCAAAGGGAGAACCAGTACAGGTGATTCACGTAGGACACGGAGCAGCGCCTGCCCGATTCCGTAAGATAAAGGTAGGTGTTGAGGAATGATCGGCAGAGATGACGCACTTAAGGTGCTTGACACGGTGCTTTCTCTTGGCAAAGGGTTTGATATTGCTGCGCACCTTGTTTCAGAGGATTTAAGCCTTACCAGATACGCAAGGAATCAGATCCATCAGAACCTCAGCCGCAAGAATCATCTCCTGACAGTGACGACGGTGAAGGGCAAGAAAGTTGGCGCGGCGTCTACCAACTTGTTGGATGAGGGATCTCTGCGATGGGTGGTGCAGCAGGCGCAGGAGAGTATGGAACTTGCTCAAGAAGACCCCGACCTTCCGCCTCTTTTCAAAGCTGAACCTGCTCCGATCATAAACACATATGTTCCTCATACTGCCCATATGACACCAGAAGATAGAGCGTCTGGCTGTGGGGTCCTGATTTCAGCCTCCCGCGAAAAAGGGATTCTAGCATCTGGAACTTATTCGACGTTGGTAAGAGAAACAGCCGTCGCGAACACCCCAGGCACTAGAGCGTACAGCTTATCGACAGAGGCCTTCTTCAAGACGGTCGTGGAGTCAGGCGACAATACAGGATATGCCGACAGGCTTGTGAGAGACGTAAGAGATATAGACTACGGCGAAGTAGCGAAAGAGGCCATAGGCCGGGCGCTTTGTTTGGATAATCCGGTTGCCATTGAGCCGGGAAGGTACGATACGATTTTTACGGAGTATGCTCTGGCAGACCTAGTCCGTTTCTTGGGGTATGTTGCTTTTGGCGCTGCGGCGAAGCAGCGTGGTACGAGTTTCATGGCTACGAAGATGGGGCAAAAGGTCATGGGAGATAACGTGACCATCTGGGATGACGGTCTTGACACAAGCGGCTTTGCTTCCCCCTTCGACGCAGAAGGTGTCCCTAGGACAAAAGTGGTGTTCATCGATAAAGGTATCGCCAGCGGTGTAGTGTATGATACCAGAACTGCGGCTAAAGATGGAGTGGCTTCAACAGGTCACGCGACTTCGGTGATGGGAAGGTCGCAACCAATGCCCCACAACATGTTCATGGCCAGAGGCGAT
The DNA here is from genome assembly GCA_018052455.1 of Candidatus Fermentithermobacillaceae bacterium. Lineage (GTDB taxonomy): Bacteria > Bacillota > Sulfobacillia > Fermentithermobacillales > Fermentithermobacillaceae > UBA3907. The sequence continues at coordinate 29,738 of JAGPNE010000007.1, forward strand.
TCCTCTGTTGAAAAGATGATCAAGTCCACGGAAAGAGGTATCTTGGTGACCCGCTTTCACTACACGCATTGTCCCGAGCCTATGAGAGTTGTTGCGACCGGCACTACGAGAGACGGTACATTCCTCATACAGGATGGAGAGATATGCGCCCGAGTACGGAACTTACGGTTTACCGAATCCATGCTTGACGCTTTTTCCAACGTAGAGGCTATCTCAAGGGATTCTAGAATAGTAAAAGATTGGTGGAGCACGTTCATTTCGGTGCTGCCAGCTGTCAAAATAAGGGACTTCAATTTCACGGGTTCTACAACGTTCTAATTCCGAGACCAAGGGCAGATGTCGAGCATCCGGCATCTTTCCTTGGTCTTAGTACTGAACATCAACATTACTTGGTGGTTCCGGGCGAAAAATAGGCTTTCAGTGCATTGAAAATCCCAAGAGCCGCAGCGTCCTGGATGTATGCTTGCTTTAGAAGTTGTTCCTCTCTAGGATTTGAAAGGTACATTACCTCAACCAGGACTGAAGGGCATAGGGACTCTCTATTTACAAAGAAGTTTGCAGTTCTAATGCCGCGATCGTAAGTACCTACGCTCCTTGTTACTTCGCCCTGAATTAGCTGGGCCAATCTTCTCGATTCAGACACATTTAACGTGTTTTCACAGATATATGAAGTCGTGCCTGCAATGGATCTGTCTGCGTGAGCGTCGTTGTGGATCGATACAAAAGCGTGCGCCTTCTGCGACCACGCCGTTCTTTTTGCAAGATCGCCCGAGTATTCGTCTATGTCAGGATTCCAGTCTTCAGGAGGTGTAGCTCCTTCATAGATCCCATGTCGCGTCATTATGACGGTAGCTCCAGCATCTTCAAGAAGTTTCTTGAGCCTGATAGCTATTTCCCAGTTTGCAACGCGCTCCGCATAGCCTGTAGGTCCTGAAGCCCCGGGATCAGTCCCGCCATGTCCAGGGTCAATTACGATGGTTTTACCTGAAAGACCTGGATTATGGAACATGGCTTCCAAGGAGTTAGGGTTTTTTCTTAGGAGATACGACCCGCTCTGAGATGCATCCAAAGAGAGCGTAACGCCATCTTGTTGAGATGAAATACTGGTTGCCTTGACTAGATTACCTTGGATCTCGGAGATCTCGCCTGAATACGATGCTCCGGGCAAGAACATGTTTATTGAAGAACCATTTCTATGCATAGTTGGCCAGGCATAACCTAAGGTTTTGACCTCGAGGGTTTCACCGTCCGTACCCGGTTCGATAGTCACTGATGTAATGACAGGTGAGAAAACAAGGACCAATTTTCCTGCATTTTGTTCCTTTATGACATACGAAGGCTTTTCTTGAAAACTAACTACAACACTATTGCCTTCAACTTTTATGCTCTGAAACTCACAGAAATTTATATCCAGCCGTCCCGAGGTTCCAAAAGAACTGGACGTAGAAATCTCAAGAACCTTGTCGTCTTCCTTAGATGCAATAGAAGAGGATTCAAATGGACCTTGTACAGTGAATACACGCACACTGGAACTTATGTCCAAAGAAACGGAAAAGCCGGGAGATTTTCCTGGAGTTCCTGCGGTTAGCCATGATGCGATCCAGCCTACTATCCCTTTGGGCGAAATGCACTTTATCCATTGGCCTTCCGTTTCAAGAACTCGAAGAGTATCTCCTTTTTGGACCATTGATATTACCGGGTAGGTTGTGCCGGGACCCGAACGGAAGTTGACGTTGGTAGCGTTTACCACGATGGTGCTATACTTACCCATAGACCACGACGACTCAGATACGCCGAATGACAGTGCCGGGTCGGTGAGGAGGGTGATGACAGTATCCGGACCGTAGACCCATCCTCGTGTTCCACTTGACGTTTCAACTGCGATCCAGGCTCCCCTAGAGGTTATGTACTTGGCTGAGTTTCCCGGGGCTATGGTTGCCATAGTGGCCGAACCCTTCAGAGGAAACTGGTACACAGTTACAGTACTGCTTCGGGGTCTAACCACCATGTCACCTGCAGGTTTTTCTGTTTCTTTGATGGAAGGTAGCAGGAGATCTAGTAAATCAGCACGTACCCAACCTGCTTTTCCGGTCCCCAGCGAGAACCTAATCCAGTCACCCCTTTTTGCTTCGGCGTAATAGGAATATCCCTTTTGCGTGAGGCCAATTACGGGGTAATCAGTGCCGGGACCTTGGCGTATGTTTACATCAGCTTTGCTTATGACCGCTTTTATGTTGTGTGAACTCAGATCTATGTCGACAAGCCAATCGGCTATCCATACCTCGTCGTTTTTGTATTTTACCTTTAGCCAGTTATTTTCCTTTGTCAGAATGTCTAGCCACGTTCCTTGAAGGACGAGGCCTTTGGAGGGATAGTCAGTCCCGGGGCCGGTTCTTAAGTTGCACGCGTCTCCAACCACTATGCCCTTAAACCCTGCAAAATCCGGAGGGATTGAGGGCGTTTCCGATGCGCTAAGCACAGGAGTTGCGGCCAAAAGGTTGGCGGACAAAAGACAGATGATCACTGCAAGAGAAAAAGCACTTGAAACCTGGGTTTTCTTTCGCTGCACCTTCTTGTGCCCGTTAGGATGTGCTAATAGATTAAGACTTTTCATATGTACTAACCTCGCATCAGTATTTGGGTCGACAAAAGGGTAGAACGCGTTAATCGCGTCTCTTTCTGTTATGACAGTGTTTTTGGCCAAAATGTTCCAAGAAACGATGCCCGCTATATGTAAGAACTAGGCCACAGTCTCCCATCTTGGTACGACTGTGGCTCCATGCGTCTTTGCTACAACCTAACACTCGCTCTCTTGAGCTAACTGGTCTTTACCCGTCTTACTGTAATAGTCTTGGATTGCCATGTGGACCGCATCTGCAGCGAGATTTGAGCAGTGCAGTTTCTGAGGGGGCAAACCATCTAGAGCTTCGGCAACCGTTCGATTGGAGATATCCAGAGCTTCCTCCAAAGTGCGCCCCTTGACTAGTTCGGTGACCATGGAACTTGTAGCAATTGCTGCGCCACAACCAAACGTCTTGAACTTGATGTCTTCGATCCTGTTATCCTTGACTTTTATGGTCATCTTCATGACATCGCCGCACACAGGATTTCCTACCAAGCCTACCCCGTCGGGATTTTCAATTTCGCCTACATTTCGCGGATTCATGAAGTGGTCCATTACTCTCTCGTTGTACATGTTATCCCACCTTAGAGTTAGTCTTGTCTAGCGTCCAAATACAGACATTGCCCGCAGTTTTTCTACTATTGGCGGCAATACTTCCAGGACATAGTCGATATCGTCTTTAGTGTTAGATTTCCCCAATGTCATTCTCAGCGAACCGTGTGCTACTTCGTGAGGAATTCCCATGGCCAGCAGCACGTGAGAAGGCTCTAGTGAGCCTGAGGTACAAGCAGAACCCGAGGAAGCTCCAATACCAAGTAGATCCATGTTAAGGAGCATAGACTCTCCCTCTACGTATTTCACGCTCACATTTGCATTGTGAGGCAATCTTTTCTCAGGGTGGCCGTTTAGGGCCGTATCCGGAATTGTGGACAAGATGCCGTCTATGAGTCTATCGCGGAGCATCTGCAGTCTCTTGGACTCTTCAGGCATTTCTTTGTCTGCGAGGAGACATGCTGCGCCGAAGCCTACCATTCCAGGAACGTTTTCAGTACCCGCTCTCAACCCTTTTTCATGTATGCCGCCTGTGACTTGAGGTCTTATTCTGGTTCCTTTTCTTATATAAAGAGCTCCTACGCCTTTGGGACCATATATCTTATGGCTCGACAGGGTCAGCAAATCGACCCCCATGTCGTCTACCTTAACGGGAATCTTGCCAAGGCTTTGTACCGCATCAGAGTGAAAGAGCACTCCATGTTCTTTAGCGATTTTGCCAATTTCGTCGATTGGTTCGATTGTTCCCACTTCGTTATGGCCGTGAATGATGGATATGAGGACTGTTTCCTTTGTGATAGCTTTTCTTACGTCGTCAGGATCAATCAAACCGTATTTGTCACAAGGAAGATAAGTTACCTTATAGCCATCTTTGGCCAAGGATTCAAATGTATTAAGAACTGCGTGATGTTCGATCTGACTCGTAATTAGATGCTTGCCTTTACTCCGCATCGATTCGGCAACGCCCCTAATTGCTAGGTTGTCAGATTCGGTGCCGCCAGATGTGAAAATAATCTCGGATGGATTTGCGCCTATGATTGACGCTACCTGTTCCCGAGCTAGATCAACTGCGGTTCGGGCTTGACGTCCCCAGCTGTGGACGCTGGAGGGGTTACCAAATTTATCGCCGAAATATGGCAGCATGGCTGCCAGCACCTCGGGTCGTACTGGAGTTGTAGCGGAGTGATCCAGGTACACGGATCTAGTAGCATGCGGTCGACTACCCATGGTCATTTTCTCCCTTCAAATTGTAAGAATCATCTAGTTCAAGTAAATCTTGGAGAGTAATCGAGTTCAGAACACTACTGATGGCATCTCCAACTTTGCGCCATACTAGTCTGGCCTTGCAGTCCAAGGGGCTGACACAAAAGGAGAAATCATTGTTCACGCACTGGACAGGAGCCACGGGACCTTCTGATATGGTCACAATCTCCCCAATCGTAATCTGGTCCGGTGGTTTCGCCAGTCTGTACCCGCCCCCATAACCTCTTTTGCTTTGAACAAGGTTTTGTTCCTTAAGCGGTCTCACGATCTGTTCGAGGTACCCCTGAGAGATGTTCTGGGCCGATGAAATCTCAGATAAAGACGTTAATGCACCGTCTGACTGGGCTAGCTGATACATCAGCAAGACCGCGTAACATCCCTTTGTCGACAGGGAAAAAGCCATTTGATTCACCTCGAATCTGTCATAACACGATAATCCTATTATTGTACTAGGATTAATCGGAGTCAATATGGTTTCGGAAAAAATCGTCAATCGTCAGTAGTCTGAGCGCTTCGACATGGAGGGCAACATAAAGGTATTATATAAGGGAAGATAGAATATGTATGAGACTTCAATAGTATAGCGAGGGATTATTGTGGACATTGATGAGAAGTCCTTGAGAGAGATAATAGAGCGGCTCGAAAAAGAAGTTTCTAAGAGACCTAAGGATGTAGCTACTAGGCTGCAACTTGCTTTGTCCTATATGAAGCTTGGAGAGACAGACAAAGCTAAAGAGCAACTTATGAAAGTTACTGAAATTGATAGGCGCAATGTAGACGCCTACTACTATTTGGGGATTACTATGGCTGATGCCGAGGAGATTGACGAGGCCAAAGCTGCATGGGAGAAGGTTCTATCCATAGACAAAAACCACAGTCCATCCTTGTACTTCTTGGGCAAACTTTATGCTTTGGAAGGGAACATTGACGAGGCAATAGCCATGACAGAAAGAGCGCGAAACATAAAGCCTAGCAACATACTGGCGCATTCTCAGCTGGGCGAACTCTACTTAGCTAAGGGGAGAGTAAAAGATTCACTGCTAGAGTGGCATGAGGTTCTCAAACTTGATCCGTCAAATGTGCAGGCGCTGCATAATGTGGGTGCCATTTATATAGATCTCCAGATGTATGACGAAGCCCTGGATACCCTTGAAAGAGCGGAACGCCTGGGTTCGGACGCGCCTTTACTCTATTTCAACAAAGGCTTGTCGTACTTGGGCAAGAAGGAGTATTCCAAAGCGATTGAGTCCTTACTTCAGGCCAAGGAGATGGAACCCGAAAACACCCACACTATAACCACGCTCGGTGAAGCCTATGCTATGTCAGGTGATCTTGACTCGGGCATGGAGCAATGGAAAGAGGTTCTCTCTAAAGATCCAAACGATCTGTTTGCCATGTACAATCTAGCGCTTGGGCTGTTCCAAAAGGGCGAGAAAGACGAAGCAATCAAACTATGGGAGAAGTGTGTTCTCATTAATCCCAACTATGTTTCTGCGCGTCAAAACCTTGCAACGTGTTTTTTGATGGATAATGAATACGAAAAAGCCATATATCAGTGGGAACAGATCCGCATGTTGCAGCCGAGCTCGCCTCAACCGATGCTGGTATTGGCGGAGCTCAACTATAGAGCAGGTAATCTCTCCAAAGCCAAAGAAATCGCTGAGGAAGTGTTGGATGCACAAAGGCAGACCGAGCCTACAGACATAGACGAGAGGAAGTTCAGATCCGACTGCGAGTTCTTGTCTGGCACGGTGAATCTGGCATTAGGCAATGCAAGAGAAGGCCTTAAGAACTGGTTAGCGGCGATGAGGTATAACCCCAACTTTGCCCTTGAATCAGGGGCATTCATATCGCGAGCGATCTGGCCGGAACTGATTGCTTTTGCAAAGGAAAATGCAAAAACTGAAGATGAGAAGAGAGTCGTTAGTTTGGTTGGGAGTTTTGTGAAAGAGGATGCTGAACCTCCTCGCGGTGTAGATAGAATTCCAGGTTCTAAGGGGACTGGAAAGGAAGGTTTCAAGTGGCGTCCATGGGAAAAGAAATAGGACCCGGCCCAGTCTTTCCTGATGTGGAGGTTGTCGCGCTTATAGGGCCTAGCGGAACAGGTAAGTCGCATCACGCGATGTGGGTGGCGCAAGAGCAGGGATGCGAAGCAATTATAGATGACGGTCTCTTAATCTCTGGCTCTAGGATTGCTGCAGGGAGATCTGCAAAGAGGGAGGAAACCAAACTAGCTGCTGTTAGGAGGGCCGTCTTCACTTCGCCTTCTCATGCTTTTGAAGTTCGTGCAGCAATTGCCGAGCTAAAGCCCAGGCGCGTTTTAATCCTGGGCACTTCTTTGTCTATGGTAGAGAGGATAGTGGAAAGACTAGGCTTACCAAATCCTTCTGTTATCCTAGATATAGCCGATCTGCAGAGCGAAGAGGAGATTATGGAGGCCTTGAGGCATAGAAAACAGGAGGGCAAGCACGTCATTCCCGCTCCTACGTTCGAGGTCAAAAAGACCTTTTCGGGTTACTTGGTAGATCCTTTGCAGATATTTGTGAGGTCGCGAGAACAAAGGCCAGCCATACTTGAAAGAAGCGTTGTGAGGCCTACCTATAGCTATTTTGGGAATTTCTACATTGCAGACAATGTAGTGATGCATATCGCAGCCCAAATCTGTTACGAAATTCCAGGGGTGAAGAAGGTACTAAGGACGATAGTTATCAATACGGGTGAGGGCACGACTCTAGAGGTAGAACTGGCACTGGCTTATGGCGTGCAGGTGTTTTCCGTCATGAGCGAAGTGCAGACGAAGCTCAAGCAAAAACTCGAGTACCTTACAGGAATCTACTTGGTCAGCGTGGATGTAGTTACAAGGAAAATCAGTTTGGATTAGCGAAGGGGTAAATGATAGTTATGCGCCTACTCCAGACCTACGTGTGAATCGGCTGCAAGGGAGTGAGAATGTGGAACCAGGATATAGTCTTGAACTTGTACAGACACAAAAACTCATTCTTACACCTGAACTTCGTCAGGCCATTATGGTTTTGCAAATGAATGTTCAGGAGCTTGCCCAGTTTATACTTCGGGAAGTAGAAGCGAATCCTCTTTTGGACGTATCGGATGAACAGAGCGACACGATCTCTTCGGATGGTCCAGTTGATGATGACTACGAGGAGTGGATAGCGTATTTTGCGGATTCCTCAGACCTTGGAGTGGTCCAGACAACTCTGAAAGACAACAAGGACCAGGTCGGTCCGTCGTATCAGGATATACCAGAGACCACAGGGAGCATATGGGATGTTCTTTCATCGCAACTAGGGCTTCTGCGTTTGGGCAGAAAAGAGCTTGAGGTCGCACGATTTGTAATTGGTAACATCGATGGCAACGGGTATTTGAGGTGTTCTGTTTCCGATGTTGCTTCAGCCGCATCTTGTACGGAGCGAACGGCCGAATCCGTGATCAGGATGATTCAAGGTTTCGAACCTGCAGGCATCTGTGCGAGGGACTTAAGAGAATGTCTGGAACTTCAAGCCGTATCGAGAGGACTAGGGGACCTCGAATTGAGGATCATAAGGGCGCATCTTGAGGATTTAGGGCAGGCTAGATACAGCAAAATCGCCGAGGAAGAACAAGTGTCAATAGAGGACGTTCTTAGAGCGAGAGATTCCATTGTTGGGCTAGACCCGAAACCGGGAGCGAGCCTTTCTTACACACACACAACCTATATACTGCCCGATATCACCGTTAAGAAACTGGGTGACGAATTCGTTGTGATATTGAACGAAAACACCCTGCCTGTAATAAGGTGGAACCCTTACTACCGCAAGTTGCTCTCCGAGGGCCAGAAGGAAACGAAGGATTACTTAACCCAGCAAGCCAAAAGGGCATATTACTTGATGAAGAGCGTGGAACAAAGAAGGATGACCATATCCAGAGTCATGGATAGCATATTGAAGCACCAAAAGCGTTTCTTCATAGAAGGACCTGGGCATCTTGAACCTATGACTCTAAGTGATATTGCGGATGAGCTTGGGATTCATGCCTCTACTGTATCAAGGGCGATATCAGGCAAATACGTAGATACTCCGTTTGGTCTTTTCCCGTGCAAAATGTTTTTTGGTCCCGGCATCAAATCTGCGGGTGACGAAGTTTCTCAGTATAACGTAAAAAGAGCCATATCAGAGATAGTAGGCAACGAGGACCCCAGAAATCCCCTCACTGATAACCAGATTAGCGAGGTTTTGTCTAGAAACGGGATTTTTGTTGCAAGGCGTACTGTTGCCAAATATCGTTCCCAACTGGGTATCCCTGCGTCAAACCGGAGGAAGGGGTTATGACTTTTCTCTTGGCCTCAAGCAATAGCCTTCTTGAAACTGTTTTTCTCAATGCATGTCTACTATGTGTGGTAGAATTTAGAATAGATTTTGTGGTTGACTATAGGTTGTAATTGAGGTGGTGTGAGTGATCACGATAAGGAAAGTGTTTGGAGGCGTTAGCGTTCCAGATAAGAAGCATCTATCTGAAGATTCTCCCATAGAGTTCCCGGGCATTCCTCAAGAGCTTGTGCTTTTCGTATCCCAGCACACGGGAGCTCCGTCTAGGCCCATCGTACAATCCAAGGATGTGGTTAAGAGGGGGCAGGTCATAGCTGAGCCTCAGGGTGCAATCAGTGCCGCATTACACGCACCTACATCAGGGGTCATAAAGAGCATTGAACCGAGGTTCCATCCGGTGCAGGGACGAATGGCTGACGCGATTATCTTACAACCTGATGGACAGCATGAATCCTGTGAGAGCTTGGCGCCGATAGCGTCTAACCTAGAGGAGATTTCGCCCGAGAATGTGAGGGAAATCGCTAGGAAGATGGGACTCGTAGGCTTAGGAGGGGCGGCATTTCCAACGGATGTAAAACTGTCTCCGCCCAAAGACAAGCCCATAGATACATATCTCTTGAATGGTGCAGAATGTGAGCCCTACTTAACGGCAGACTATAGACTCATGGTCGAGCAGCCTGAAAAGGTTGTATTTGGGTTTAGGGCATTTATGAAAGCCTCAGGTGTTGGGAGAGGCATAATATGTATAGAGGATAACAAGCCACAAGCGATCGAGACTATGAAGCGGGCAATTGAGCCTTTCGACGGGATTGAACTAGCTGTGCTTAGTTCCCGTTACCCTCGAGGAGGCGAGAAGCAGCTCATTCAAGCGGTCTTAGGGCGAGAGGTGCCTCCGCCTCCAGGTCTTCCGCTGGACGTCGGGGTGATTGTATCAAACGTAGGTACTGCTTATGCCATGGCAGAGGGCATTTTGGAGGGCCTCCCGCTGGTAGAGAGGATTGTAAGCGTTACTGGTGAGGGTGTAAAGAAACCGTCAAACTTCAGAACTCTTATTGGGACTCCTATCTCTTTTTTGATTGAAAAAGCAGGAGGATATAGCAATACCCCTCGCAAAGTCATAATGGGTGGGCCTATGATGGGCATGGCGATTAGAGAATTGAACTCGCCCGTCTTGAAAGGCACGTCAGGTGTTTTGGTGTTAGGCAAAGACCAGGTAGTACAAGAGCCTATTCTGCCGTGTGTGCGCTGCGGAAAATGTGTTGACGCATGCCCGATGCGGATACAGCCTCTGTGGATAGCCGCCTATTCGGAACGCGGCCTCATTGACCAAGCCGAGGAGGCAAGAGCAATGGATTGCTGCGAGTGCGGAGCGTGTGCCTTTGTGTGCCCGGCAAAAAGGCCTTTGGTGCAATGGATAAAGATGGCCAAAGCTGAGATTACTGCGAGGCGAAAGGCTGAGCGTAGCCGTTAGGCTCATAAGAAGAGACGGAGGTATTTAGTATGGAGGACAAACTACTTATAACGCCGGCACCCCATATCACAAGTAAAAACACGGTACGGGGGCAAATGTTGGATGTGGTGATTGCTCTTGTTCCCGCTAGTATCGCTGCGGTAGTCATATTTGGGGTTAGGTCGTTGTGGGTGATACTCGCTTCTTTGGTTTCGGCAGTTGCAGCGGAAGCAATATATCAAAAGCTCCTAAAGAAACCACTTACTATAAACGATATGTCCGCAACTGTAACAGGTCTTCTTTTGGCGCTTACGTTGCCGCCCGGTGTCCCCATATGGGTTCCCATTATCGGGTCGGCGTTTGCCATCGTAATTGCAAAGCAAATATTTGGTGGGTTAGGGACCAATTTCATAAACCCAGCCTTGGCTGGAAGAGCATTTGTTTTGGCTGCCTGGCCTCTTCACATGACTCACGATTGGGTTACTCCCATGGGATATGATGCGCTAACAGGTGCCACGCCTCTTGTGGCCTTCAATAGCACTGGAAGAACTGGGTTGACGCTCAAGGAGTTGTTTCTTGGGTTGAGAGCGGGTTCTTTAGGTGAAACCTGCGTAATAGCTCTTTTGGCAGGAGGCGTTTATCTAATTGTAAGAGACGTGATAGACTGGCGAATTCCTGTCGGATATCTCGGAACTCTTGCACTCGGAACATGGATTTTTGGGAGTCCTAACGGGCTTTTCCAAGGAGATTGGATAAGTGCTATATTTCTGGGTGGTGCTGTTCTAGGTTCGTTCTTTATGGCTACCGACTATGTTACCTCTCCGGTTACTCGCAGAGGCCGACTGTTTATGGGAATTGGAGCAGGTATTGTCACGCTCCTCATTAGGCTCTGGGGTAGTTATCCTGAAGGTGTTACATATGCTATCTTGTTCATGAATCTTGTCACACCCCTTATCGACAAGTACGTAGTGCCTAAGTACTACGGTTACGCACATGATGTGCAAGCTAGAAGGGCTGCAGGAGGTGCAACGAAATGAACGAGTCTAGGTCATCTCTTGGCTTTGATTTCATCAAGGGGTTTGTACAAGAGAACCCTACTTTTGCGTTGGTGATCGGCATGTGCCCTACTCTTGCCGTTACTACAAACGTAGTGAACGGTTTTTGGATGGGTATCGCAGTGCTGTTTGTGCTGACCTTTTCCAATGTGTTTGTGTCTCTATTAAGAAAGTTTATACCTGATGAAATAAGGATTCCAATATTTGTCATACTAATTGCTACGCCTGTTGTCATTGTTGAGCTAGTCATGGAAGCTTATCTTCCTGCCATCTATGAAGTCTTGGGGATTTTCGTCCCCCTTATTGTAGTAAACTGCATAATCATCGCCCGGGCTGAGGCGTTCGCATACAGACGTCCCGTAATGAATTCTCTGATGGATGGTCTTGGCATAGGTGCTGCATACACGGTGAACCTAATGGTCATCGGAGGAATACGTGAGTTTCTCGGTACCGGCCAAATCGCCTTTGGAAGTGCTGTTTTCCCGTCAGCCCCGTTTTTCGAACCTGCCGCAGTTATGCTGACTCCTCCAGGGGGGTTCATAACGCTGGGGCTTCTTATGGTCCTTTTCAAAGCTACGTTAGGCTCTAAGGCGAAGCCGAAGAATGACGGTGAGACTTCGTCGTAAGAGACTCACTAATGGGGAGGGATTTATGTGTCCGTAATCGGGATTATAATAAGCGGAGTCCTTATTAACAACTTTATTTTCATGCAATACCTGGGCATATGCCCGTTTGTTGGCGTATCTCAGAACCTTGAAACGGCACTGGGGATGTCAGGTGCGGTTGTATTCGTTATGACAGTCGCTTCTGCGGTTACAGCAGCGTTTGAGCAGTTTGTGTTGGTTCAGTTTGGTCTGCAGTACCTGAGAACAATTGCGTATATACTAGTCATAGCCGCCTTTGTGCAGTTAGTGGAAATATTTATGAAAAAGACGTTGCCTGGTCTCTACAAAGCTCTGGGCATTTACCTCCCACTAATCACAACAAACTGTGCGGTGTTAGGGGTTACCATGTTGAATGTAAGGCACTCATACGGTATCTTGATGAGTACTGTGAATGGGTTTGCGGGAGCCCTAGGATGGAGTTTAGCGATAATCATATTTGCCGGCATTAGGGAGCGGTGGCAGCTTATGGACATTCCTCCCGCACTCGAGGGTTTTCCATTGGCTCTAATATCTACTGGGCTCATGTCTTTGGCTTTTTTGGGCTTTTCAGGATTATTCAAAGGTCTGTTGTGATTAAAAGGGGGAACTACTGTTGCTAAATGCGGTGCTTGCGTTAGGACTAGCAGGTCTTGTATTCGGCGCCATGTTGGCCATGGCCGCTCAGAAGTTCAAGATTGAACAAGATCCTAGGGTGCTAGAGGTGCTAGCTGCGCTTCCAGGAGCAAACTGCGGGGCGTGCGGCTTCCCAGGGTGTTCAGGGTTAGCTCAAGCAATAGTTCAGGGCAAGGCTCCCACCAACGCGTGTGTTCCAGGCGGAAAAGCGGTCGCAGAAGCAATTTCCAAGATAATGGGAGTCGAAGCTGAGGTGGATCGACCGCAGGTTGCGGTTGTGTATTGCCAGGGAGATCGAGATAACGCTCAAAGTGTGGCAGACTACCATGGAGTCTCAAGTTGTCAGGCAGTAAATCTTCTGGGCGGGCTTAAGGGTTGTCCGTACGGATGTCTGGGGTTTGGCGATTGCGTAAAAGCCTGTCCCTTTGGTGCCATGCATATGTCATCCGAGGGATTGCCTGTAGTCATTCCTGAAAAATGCACGGGTTGTGGGGCGTGCGTAAGGGCATGTCCTAGAGGGATCATTCATCTTGCCCCTAGGGGTAAGGATGTGCACATCCTATGCAGTTCTTATGACAAGGGACCCTTGGTGAGGAAGTACTGCAAGGTTGGATGTATTGCCTGCCAGTTGTGTGCCAAGGCGTGTCCTCAGACTGCCATATCTATGGACAAAGGTACTTTGGCAAGAATCGACTATACCTTGTGCGACAACTGTGGGATATGTGCTACCAAATGCCCTATGAAAACCATTCGAGATGAAAACGAGGCGGAGGACGTAAGCGCGTAGGTAAGCCGACGTAGGATACATACTTTTCACGGGGGTTGGTGTGTGGGCTGTTTGGTGATGTCAATGATACCGAGAATCTAGGGGGCGGGCAATCGTGAGGAGACAATCGAACACCTGGGTATGGGTGATAGGCCTTTTGGCAGGCGCCATAGTGGGCAGCGTAATTGGCGAGGCGTTGTCGGGAGTAGTACCCTTGCTAGCCAAAGGGTTTGCTGTTGGAATACAGCCGCCTTTCAATCTTGATCTCAATGTAGTTTCACTTACATTGGGGTTTACTGTTCGACTTAACTTAGCCGGTGCGGTGATGGTGCTTATTCTAGTCTTGTTTCTTGGGCGGTGAGAAGGTTGCAGCTGATTTTGGCTTCGGGGTCGCCAAGACGGAAGGAGCTTCTGGAGGCCGTAGGCATAAGGCCTGTTGTCGTTCCCTCAGGCTTCGATGAGAGTTCCATCTTAGAAGAGAGTCTAGGTCCGGATAGGCTTGTCAAGATATTGGCCTGCAGGAAGGCGGAAACTGTGAGTCGTACGTATCCTGACTCTCTGGTTCTGGGCGCAGATACAATTGTCTATGTCAAAGGTGAGACTATAGGCAAGCCGCGAAGCCGAGATGAAGCAGAAGGAATGCTCAGAAAACTGTCAGGGAACACCCATAGAGTCTACACTGGAGTTGCCCTTTATGAGCCCAGAAGCAAGCAGGTGTTTTCAGACGTTGACTGTTCGTACGTTACTTTCGCTGAGATGAGTCCTTTGGAGATCCAATGGTACATAGGAACTGACGAACCAATAGGCAAAGCAGGCGGATATGCTATTCAGGGCAGAGCTGCCCTGTTTATCAATAGGATCATTGGCGACTACACTAGCATAGTAGGACTATCTATGCCCAAGTTCTACCATATATTAAAACAAGCTGGTGTTTCGTTTGAGTCTTTGGTTTCATAAAGAGCAAGCGGGGATGGCTGCGAAGGAATACAGGAGGTATTTGCCATTACCCTTGAAAGATTGACGATCAAAGATTGGCCAGAGCAAGAGAAACCGCGTGAACGGTTGTTTTCGTTAGGGCCATCAGCGTTGTCAGATGCGGAACTTCTGGCTATTTTGCTGGGCACAGGTAGTCCAGAAGAGACTGCTCTTGACTTGGCCAAACGACTCTTGTTCTGGGGAACGGGTCAGTACGGACCGGGGATGGGATTTTTGAAAGAAAGCTCAATAGAGGAACTTATGTGTCTGCCAGGTATAGGGCCTGCTAAGGCAGCAAGACTAAAGGCATGTTTTGAAATCTCGAGAAGGTTGCAAAGAGTAGATGACTGTAGTTTCAAGTCGGTGTATCTAAGAAGCGGACGAGACGTGTACGAATTCATCAAAGGCGACGTGGAAGAACTAGACAGAGAACACTTCTGCATAATCATGGTCAACGTGAGAAATCAGGTTATCGCAAAGGAAGTGGTGTCCGTAGGCGGATTAAATGCAGCGATTGTGCATCCGCGTGAGATATTCAAAAACTGCATAAAAAAGAGCGCTGCCGCTGTGATTCTTGTACATAATCATCCAAGCGGCGAACCTGCGCCAAGCGATGAGGATGTTGCAGTGACCAAGAGGATCATAGAAGCAGGTAGAATAGTTGGCATAGACGTGCTGGATCACGTGATAGTTGGGCACGGCCAGTACATTAGTTTAAGGGAGTCTTTTAACAGCTGGTTTACATGGTAGGAACTGGTCTGTTTTTCGGACGGAGAGGGGAGTGGAAGAAGGTGCAATGGCTCTACAACTATATTACTAGGGATATAGGCATGGATCTTGGCACAGCAAATACTTTGGTTCACGTGCGTGGTCAGGGTATAGTACTGGTTGAACCTTCTGTAGTAGCTATTCATGCCGACAGTAAGGAGATCCTTGCAGTTGGTACTGAGGCCAAGCAGATGATTGGAAGAACACCTGGTAATATAATAGCTATAAGACCAATGAAGGACGGAGTAATTGCCGATTTTGACGTAACTCAGGCTATGATGCACCATTTTATCAGAAAAGCTTACAGGCGAGGTCTACTGAAGCCCAGAGTTATCGTAGCCGTCCCTTCAGGCTGCACAGAAGTTGAACGAAGGGCAGTGCTAGATGCAGTGTTGCGGGCTGGAGCGAGAGAAGCTTACACAATTGAGGAGCCTATGGCAGCGGCAATCGGCGCCGGTCTTCCCGTGAACGAGCCTACAGGGAACATGATTGTCGACGTAGGGGGAGGAACGAGTGAGGTAGCAGTCATATCTCTGGACGGTATAGTAGCCTCTCGGTCGATCAGAGTTGGCGGAGATGAAATGGATGAATCCGTTATAAACTATCTCAAGAGGGCATACAATCTGCTTATCGGTGAAAGAACTGCTGAAGAGATAAAGATCAATATCGGATCTGCCTATCAACTCAATCCAGAAGAAACAATGGAGATACGCGGCAGGGACTTGGTTACCGGGTTGCCTAGAACAATCTCAGTAGAGTCACCTGAGATACGCAAGGCACTATCTGAGCCGGTCCGTGCAATTCTTGATAGTATAAAAGAGACTCTGGAGAATACGCCACCGGAGCTTGCCGCAGACATAATGGATAGGGGAATAGTGATGACAGGCGGAGGTTCGATGCTAAAAGGGTTGGATAAGCTGGTTAGCGACGAAACAGGAATGCCTGTACATACGGTTGACGAACCTATGTACGCGGTTGTTCGGGGGACAGGCAAGGCACTTGAAGAGATCGAGACTTTGCGGAAAGTCCTAGCCTCGTCGAAACGATAAAAGGAAGGATGACACAGGTTGAGGCGGCTATTTCCATATAAGAAAGTAGTACTTGCCATTTTGTTAGTGGCCGCCTCAGTGTTTCTGATGAACATTACAGGCAGTTCACAAGATAGTCCTTCGTTTTGGGAGAGAATTTTGCGCCAATGCATGGAACCTTTCGTAAACCTCTTTTCCGCGCTGATGGAAAGAGCATCCGCTTATGCTGCCCTACTAGAGTCAAAGCAGGAACTCATGGAAGAGAACGAGGATCTGAGAAAGAAACTGGGTTCTCTTGAACTCCTGTTGGCTCAGTTGAAAGATGTGCAGCAAGAGAATCAAAGATTGAGAGAACTGCTTGAGTTCAAAGACCAATTGCCGGGCGAATACAAGGGTGGCGATGTAATAGGGCGAAATCCCAGTAAGTGGTTTTGTACGATTACCGTGGGATTAGGAGCCGACGACGGTGTGGAAGTGGACGATCCTGTGATTTCCAGGAGCGGCCTCGTAGGACGGATCATGAAAGTTGATGAAGAACAAGCTGACGTTTTGCTCCTTACCGATCCCGAAAGTGGAGTAGGAGCGTTGGTCGCCAGGTCGCGCGACTACGGGGTCGTAGTAGGCGGTAGTGGATCTGACCTACTGACAATGACTTTTTTCTCCAAAGATGCGGATGTGCAAGAAGGAGATATTGTTGTTACTTCCGGTATTGGTAGTCTGTACCCTCCTGGTCTTTTGATCGGTGAAGTGACTGAGGTGTACGTACCCCAACCTGGTTTGATTAGAGAATGCCATATAAGGCCTGCAACTGATTTTGACCATCTCGAAGAAGTACTGGTGATGATGAAATGACCAAAAGGGATGCAGTCTTGATTGTACTATGTGTCTTGCTTGCTTTTTTGGCTATGAGCGTGGAGTATGTTTATCTTGGAGGACCGGGAAAGCCGGATTTGACGCTTGGATTGGTTTGCGCCGTTAGTTGGGTATGTTCGTGGCCGGTGGGTCTCATTGCAGCTTTTCTGGTTGGAGTCATAGAAGACATCATCATAGGGCGATTTGTTGGTATATCTGCGTTATCGTTCTTGGTAGCGGCAATGACAATGATGGGGATGCGCGGACCTCTCAACCCCGACATGGTCCTTTCACCTGCTATAGCTGCGGTGATTTCTGCTATTACCAGCGGCCTTGTGTCTTATGCGGCGCTTTTGTCTTTTGGAACACGTATTCATTGGAAATTCTTCCTTAGAGGCATCCTGTACTACGATGCTATTTGGTCTTTGATCATGATATTTCCGTTCTATCTACTGTTCAGAGGTGTTTCGCGTTCATTGGAGAAAATGTGGCCTGAAAGCACGAATGAAAAGGTAGGTCGGTCAAGCTATGAATCTAGGGCATAAAGATGTGAAAGAGACATCTCAGAACCTACCTCGCAAAGACATGAGGCGAATAAAGGGCGTCCTGGTGGCTGCTATGATCGTGTGTTTCGGCGTCTTATCTCTGCAGCTTTTCAATCTGCAAATTGTAAATGGTGAAAAATATAGGACCATGTCCCAGAACAACTACCTGCGAATTACTCCAATACCCGCACCACGTGGGGACATCATAGACTGTAACGGGAATGTCTTGGCTACTTCGCGGCCGACTTTCACAGTCTTTTACTGGTACTTGGACGAGGCAAAAGCTCAAGAGGCACTGCCTAGGCTGGCAGATATACTTGATATGGAACTAGAGCAAATAGAAACGAGAGTTGAGCAGTATGCGGGTAGGTATTACCAACCTATACCTATCGCTAAGGATATCACGTCTGAGACCTACACCCGGATCATCGAAGATGCCCCAAATCTGCCCGGAGTGTTTATCGAGCCTGAACCAATCAGATACTATCCCGAAGGTACGCTTCTTAGCACTACGCTTGGTTATGTGGGAGAGATCAGCCAATCCCAATTAGCCGACGCGCGTTGGGATGGGTACAAAATGGGCGATATTCTGGGGCAAGAGGGCCTAGAGGCTTACTACGAGGATATTTTGAAAGGTAAAGACGGTGGATATCAAGTGGAGGTCGATTACCGAGGCAGACCTACGGGAAGCGACGTAGGCTCTGGAACCGAACCAGAGCCTGGTAAAACCATACAGATTGAAGTCGATATCGAGTTTCAGCGGGCAGTTGAAGAGGCGCTTTACGAAGTGCTTAAGAGTAGCAAAACTGCAAAAAGCGCTTCGGCCGTGGTATTGGATGTGAAAACCGGTGGAGTCCGGGCCATTGCTTCTGTACCTGGTTTCGATGCAAATGCGTTAATTTCGGGCATTTCCGCCAAAGAGTTGGACGAGAAAATATCGTCAGGGGAGTGGCGCTTTGCGAATTTGGCTGTAACTGGGCTTTATCCGCCTGGCTCGGCCTTTAAGGTTGTCACTGCCATAGCTGCCTTGGCCGAAGGGAAAACTACAGAGTCCGAGCTGTTTTTCGATCCAGGGTACCATCCCATGGTTACTACACTGGTATGCCATAAGCGAGGCGGACACGGATACGTGAACATAGTAGATGCCTTGGCAGTATCGTGCAATACTTACTTCTACGAAATGGGCAGGCGCTTGGGCGTAGATGCTATAGCGAAATACTCAAGAGCCATGGGACTTGGAGCAAAGACTGGGATTGACCTTTTTGGAGAGAATTATGGTACAGTACCTAGTACAGAGTGGAAAGAGAAAGCATATAGCGAAGGAAGGGTCGCCGAACCTCAGTTTCTCTTGTCTGAGCATATGATGGCCGGAATGGGACAAGTTTTCCACCTATATACCCCCATTCAGATGGCATCTGTGGTTCAGTGCATTGCAAATGACGGTGTTAGGATGAAACCTAGGCTGGCTGCCAAGATCCTTGATTCAGATCACAACGTGATCGAAGAAGTTGAACCAGAGATTTCGAGTGTCTTAGACGTGACGCCTGATGTGATTGACACGGTGAAGAAGGGTATGCTCAAAGTAACGTCAGATCCGAAAGGGACGGCTTACTGGGTTTTCTACAATGTTGCATTTCAAGTTGCAGGTAAAACCGGAACGGCCCAGAATCCTCTTGGTGAAGACCATGCCTGGTTTATAGGTTTTGCTCCGTATGAAGAGCCAGAAATTGCTTTGGCGGTAGTCGTAGATCAAGGAGGTTCTGGCTCAACAGTTGCAGGACCTATTGCTAGGAAGATTTTCGAGTCGTATATGACGCTCAAGTATCCACCGGAGGTCGAAGTACAAAGCGAACCGGACCAAGCTAGGGAGGAGCACTGAGATGGCCGACAAGCCAGACATAGTATTCAGAGGGACGAAAAATGGACTGCATCTTATCTTAAACGGGACCCAGGATTTCGATGTCTTGACAGAAAAACTCAAAGACCACTTAAACAAAGCGGACAAGTTCTTCGAAGGGGCCGATGTGACTCTAGATGCGGGAGACATGGAGCTGTCCATTGATCAAATCTTGGCGATTCAAGAGATACTGGCTTTTCCCTATGGGCTGCACCTGAAGAAAATCGTGTATGGCAAAGACGACTCTTTGAGGGCTAATGGGCGATCTCGAGAAACTGCCGATAGGGCAGGCAAAGGGTTAAGAAGTGCTGGGCGAATCCAAGAACGCCGGACAAGAGATGTAGAGCTGACGTCGAAGGTCAGAGATGGCCAAGGCGCGTTTCTGCACAAAGGCACTCTCAGATCAGGACAGCGTATCTCATACGACGGAGATGTAGTAGTTGTTGGTGATGTTAATCCAGGTGCGGAAATACGGGCGAGAGGCGATATTGTTGTCTTGGGTACCTTAAGAGGCCTGGCTCATGCCGGTGCGGCAGGATCTTCAGACGCGGTCGTAGTAGCCTTTAACCTAGAACCGACGCAGATTAGAATAGGAAATGTTATAGGACGTCCGCCGGAAGGCGATGCAGGCTCGCGTAGAGTACCAGAGGTAGCAAGGGTGAGAGATGGCGTGATTGTTATTGAGCCTCTAGATGAAAGCCGTTGGGAGGGAGATCGGTGAGCGAAGCGATAGTCATTACATCAGGAAAAGGAGGCGTGGGAAAAACTACAGCCTGCGCCAATTTGGGGGTAGCTTTGGCATCTCTAGGTTACAAAGTTGTACTAGTTGATGCAGATATTGGTCTTAGGAACCTAGACGTGGTCTTGGGTCTCGAAAACCGAATAGTATACGACCTTATAGACGTAGTTGAAGGGTCGTGCAGGTTGAGACAGGCTCTCATAAAGGACAAAAGGCTTGACGGGTTGTTCTTACTCCCTGCGGCTCAAACAAGGGACAAATCGGCGGTCAGCCCAGACCAAATGAAAGAACTCATGGATAAGCTCAGGGAAGATCATGACTATATTTTGGTTGACTGCCCAGCGGGCATAGAGCAGGGGTTCAGAAACGCTATTGCAGGGGCCGACAGGGCGTTGATCGTAACTACGCCAGAAGTTGCCGCTGTTAGAGATGCTGATAGGATTATTGGTCTTTTGGAATCTTCGGATCTTTTGGACCCGGCCTTGATAGTAAACCGTATAAAGCCGAAAATGGTGGCCAAAGGCGACATGATGGATATATCAGACATAATGGACATCTTGGCAATAGACTTGATTGGCGTGGTACCTGACGACGAGTACATAGTAGTTTCGACAAATCGAGGGGAACCCGCGGCTCTTGCGCCTAATAACTCTAAGGCCGGCGAAGCTTTTAGGAACATTGCTCTCCGGATAAAAGGAGAAGACGTCCCGTTTTTGGATCTGTCTGATACTGAAACGCTGTGGAACAAGATCCTGAATTTCTTCAAAGCAAAGTAAGGGGGGATAGGCTTGTTTGGTTTCTTCAAGAAAAAGGAAAAATCCAAGGAAGTTGCACGAGATAGGCTCAAAGTAGTCTTGATGCAAGACAGGTTGGCCATTGCCCCCCAAACCATGGAGCAGATGCAAGACGCGGTCATTGTAGCGATATCTAAGTTTGTTGAGATCGATGAAAAAGGACTCGAGTTTGAATGGGAAGACACCGACAGGAACAAAGTCCTGGTGGCTAGCATACCTATTCGGTCCGTTAAAAGGGGTGCAGGAGAGACTCGTGGCGCTGCCAAGCGTTAGGATCGACAGAAAAGCGGTAAGACGCATAGACTTCTGGTTGTTAGGCGCAGTGCTTGTTTTGGAGATACTATCTCTGCCTCTCATAGATAGTGCTACCCATGGAGCAGACGGGCACTATTATCTCAAGCGGCAGGCAGTCATGATCGCCGTCTCGTTTTTAGCGTTAGTGGTAGGAGCCTTTGTTGACTACCATGACCTGGTGCGCCTGTCACCATGGATATTTGCGGCTAACGTGTTACTGCTTTTGTCATTGCGTTTCATAGGTAAGACCGTAGGCGGCTCTACGCGTTGGATTCCTCTTGGGCTGTTTGATCTACAACCTTCGGAGCTGCAGAAGATTGTAACAATCCTTTTTAGTGTGGCGCTGCTGTGTTCAAAAGACACCTATCCCGATTCTTTATGGGATATACTCCCTGTTTATGCGTGGATGGTCGTACCTGTTGTCTTGATACTGTGGCAGCCGGACCTAGGTACAGCTATCACCACTATCGTCATTGGGACAGGAGTTGTCTATTTCTCAGGTACTCCCGGCAAGGTGATCCTGAGTATTGTGGCCTTAGGCATGGTAGCGGTGGTTTTAGTGTTTGGACTGTACTGGTATGCCGGGTTACCACTTCCAATTGAACAGCATTGGATTGACAGAATAGTATCTGCTTTCAATCCTGAAAAAGATCCTTTGGGTCTTGGCTATCAGGTATTGCAGTCTAAGATCGCTATAGGTTCCGGTGGCCTCTGGGGGAAAGGTCTCGGCCAGGGCACCCAAAACAGGTTGGACTTTATTCCTGAACAGCATACCGATTTCATCTTTTCTGTAGTCGGTGAGGAACTGGGGTTTGTTGGCACCCTATGTGTGCTTGGCTTGTATGCGCTTATAGTCTACCGTTGCCTTGTAGTGGCGATCGGTTCGCCTGACAAAGAAGGTATGCTAATTGCAGGTGGTGTCTTCACCATGTTCTTGTTTCAGGTCCTGGTAAATGTAGGTATGACAATGGGCATAATGCCTGTGACTGGGATTCCCCTTCCTTTTCTCAGCTATGGAGGAACCGCGTTGATCGTGAATGGTTTTTGTGTTGGCTTGGTCCTGAACGTGAGCTGGAAACGTCACAAGATTCTCTTCTAGGTGTTAGTTGGCAATACGTATCGGGGTTTATACCAGGGTGAGGGATCTTTCGTGAAAGAGCTTGCTGTGGTCGTATCTCGAGAGGATACCTTAGTTACCGTTGAAGTCAAAAGAAAAGCTGCCTGTGAAAACTGCGGGCGCTGCGGAGGCAAGATTTCCTCTGGAGGAGATTCTCTTATTGTTGAAGCCAGGGCAGTCGGCGAGATGAAGCCTGGGGATCTCGTTCAATTAGAACTCCCTAGTTCCGACTACGTCCGCCTATCTTTCTTGGTATATGGTCTTCCGCTTCTTTTTGCTGCGTTAGGGTATGGCATTGGGTGGTCGGTAGTCCGGTTCTTTGGCGGTCAACAGGTGTTTGAGTGGATCTTGACGCTTCTGGGCTTTGCCCTATCTTTTGTCTGGCTAAGGCGCTATGACAGACTGTCTACTGAATCTAAGAAATACATGCCCATAGCGAGGCCTGTGGAAAGGTTTTAGATTGGGGTCTAACGACTTGCCTCTTTTGGTACCAGTCTGGGGCTTCCTGCACTAACCTTAGGCATATATCCTTCCTCTGACAAGGCGGCTATGAGCGATTCATATGATTCCCTGTCTACTACCAAATAACAAGGGCCAACCTTCTTTTTCAGATAGACCTTAATCTTGGGAGACATCATGAGTTCATCCGCAAGTTCGTCAGAATCGCATTTGAGCAAAATGACGTCTTCAAACTCGATGCGTCCGTAGGACGTTCCCCAATGAGATATTGAATACATGACGTTCTGAGGAAGAGGGGTCTTAGAATGCCTTGCGAGGAAATGCTGAATCATCTCTGGGGTGTACCCGTGCAACATTGCCTTGTATACCGAGTTTTTTGTAAGTTTGTATACCATCATCTGGTCTACTTTTGTGTTTTGAGCGAACGTGTCGATGGCCCACAGAATTCTAGGTTCAATCGTGCACGGAACGAGTATTTCAAAGTTTGATTGCACATATATATAGGTATCAAAAACCTCTTCTGGCCACTTTTCCAAGCCAAAGAGCGCCCTTCCCAAAGGGGTAACACGTATGACGGTCTCTCCTCTGCTTTGAGCTACCTCAAGTCCCCCTAGGTACTCCATCATTTGAACAAGGTTTCTTTGTACGCGTAGGCTCAAGCCATGTGATGAGTGATTTGTAGATAGAGTATCCATTTCTTCGAGGAGTTTGTCGACAGAGACAACAGAGCCTTCGGGTGAGTTCATCATGATCCAGTGCATAGTCTGAAGATCTGAGTCTTGGGCCACGAAAGTCTGCAGCCAGTATTCGTAAAGATCGGTTCGCCACTCTGAATAGGGCGTTTGAATCCACGTGCTTGCCTGAGAGCCTAGCCTAAGGACCTCGTTTCTTTCTTCGCACAGGCTTTTTGACTTAGCGAAATACATAAGGAATGCAAGCCTGGGCGGGTATCTCACCGGGAAAAATGATTGCTCTATATCAGAATCAGCTTCTTCTATCAAGACCGAAAGATCGCTTTGGGCTTTTTTGAATATGGTACCTGCTTGCGTCAGCCGTACTTCGTTTTTGCGCAGGTAAGAGAGAAATAGGCACAAATGCCTCAAGGGCGCCGCATGGTCTACTATGTGACGGGGATAGAAGCGGGCTGGATCAGAGCCAATTTCGTCAAAAATCCTGGTGAGGAAGAAATCTGCCAATATGACTCTCAAGTCTTCGGGCACAAAATACACTTGGCGATAGTCCTCACGCTTGGAAAAAACAAGACCTCTGTTTATGAGAGCCTCAATCACTTTGAATCCGTTTCGTCGCCACTTGCGCGAAAGCTGATTGAGCTTTTGGTGGCACTGTTCCACAACGACTCCGTTACCGCCGCCGGAGAGGGTTATGAGTCTCAATGCAATCATTTCTTCGTCGTCTAGCCCATTCATCGCCACCAGCACGTTTGCAGGTACAAGAAGATGCTCAGACACCAAAGACGCGAGACTACACGAGAATTCGGCTTTGTTGCATCCCGAGTTGCCAGGTAAGGGGATACCGTAGAAACTTGATATGGAGACAAGTCTCTCAACAGGAATATTCAAAAGCGCTTCTTTTAGGTTCATGGCAATTTCCCTTTCTTTAGTTCTGATACAAATCTGTCTTGCTCCCAGATTGTGTATTTATATCCCTGTTCGGTAAGAAAAAGCTGCCGCTTTTGTGAAAAATCCTGGTCCTTGGTATTCCTTGTTACCAACGAGTAGAACAAAGCACTTTCCCCTTGCGGTTTCGGCCTAAGGATCCGCCCTAGGCGTTGAGCTTCCTCTTGCCTTGAACCAAAGGTACCTGACACCTGTATTGCGACGCTTGCATCGGGTAAGTCAACAGCGAAATTTGCTACCTTTGACACTACCAGTACTTTGATCTCTCCTGATTTGAACTTCGAGTACAGTTCTTCTCTTACGCTATTAGGAGTCTGCCCATATATCATAGGGGCCTTCAAGATCCCTGCTATGGTTTCTAGCTGGTCTATATACTGTCCCAAAATCAGAATCTGGTCATCTTTGTGATGCTCAACTATTTGTTTCACCAATTCGTATTTGGCAGGATTTGTAGCGGCGATCCTGTATCTATCCCTTTCACTGGCAGTATGGTAGTCCAGTCTATTTTCTTGGTCAAGATCTACCCTCACTTCGTAGCACTTTGCGGCTGCGATCCAATTCTGTGCCTCTAGCTCCTTCCAGGGCTTATCGAATCTCTTCGGGCCTATGAGGCTGAAGACGTCATCTTCGCGACCGTCTTCCCTAACTAGCGTGGCCGTTAAGCCTAGTCTTCTTCTGGCTTGAAGATCAGCAGTGATTCTAAACACAGGTGCTGGGAGAAGATGGACTTCATCATAGATGATAAGACCCCAGTTTTTCTCGTTGAACAATCGAAAGTGAGGAAATTCTTCTTCGGCAGTACCCCGCTTCTTGTATGTGAGTATCTGGTAAGTTGTTACGGTAACCGGGCCCACTTCTTTCTTCTCGCCGCTGTATTCTTTTACCATATCTTCCGTCAGTTCCGATTTGTCTAGGATTTCATTTATCCACTGTCTTAGTGCAACCACATTAGTTGTAAGGATCAATGTTTGGGCCGCAACCTTTTCCATGACTCCAAGACCTACGATCGTTTTTCCAGCTCCACATGGAAGAACAACTACTCCGCTTCCTCCTCTTACGCTTCCGCCAGCCCAAAAGGCATCTCTCGCTGCTTCTTGATAGGGCCTTAATGCGAAAGGTGCACCGGTTAAGGTCTTGTTTCTAAGTGGTACATCGAGAGGGTCACCTTCAACGTAACCTGCGAGGTCTTCGCAGGGATAGCCCATCTTTACAAGTATTTGCTTAACCAGTCCCCGGGAGTACGGTCTTATTACAACAGAGTCCTTTCCTTTTACTTCTTGAATGTGAGGCGCTAACCTGTCTGAGCGACGGATTTCTTCCATAATAAACTCGTCGGCCGATTTCAATACAAAAGCATCGCCTTCTTGAGTTAGCTTCAGTATACCGAACTTCGCCATGGTATCCCGGATGTATACTTCAATGTTATCGGGTACAGGGTACCGAGAGTAGCGGCGAAGTCCCTCGATTACCTCCTCAGGAGTAAACCCGCATGACGCGGCGTTCCACAAAGACAGAACCGACAGCCGATATGTGTGGACATATTCAGGGCTCTTGACAAGGTCCGAAAACCGCATAATGGTGTCCCGGGCGTTTTCGTACTCTGCATTGTCTACTTCTAGTAGAATGCTGCCATCGCTTTGCACTATGGCCGGACGGTCTTTTCCCAACAATACTCCTCCTGAAATCTATCTGTATTTCTATTACTATATAGTCAGTAATCCTTCATTATATTCTACCTTGCATAATGAGTTTCCTTCAAGGGGTTCATGAGAGTTTTGGCTACTTAAGGGAGGATACTGTATAATTTACTTGTTCGGAAAGACTATCAAACTATATGGCGGTGTTTCAACTTTGGCTGAAGTGAAATCTCATAGTCTGCAGCATGACCATGTTCTTGCAGGGCTAAATGATCGGCAGAAGGAAGCCGTGCAACATAAAGACGGTCCGCTCCTTATACTTGCGGGGGCCGGTAGCGGAAAAACCACAGTGCTCACAAGGCGAGTCGCATATTTGATCTCCCAAGGCGTTGAACCCTGGTCTATCTTGGCAATTACTTTTACCAATAAGGCTGCCAACGAGATGAAGTCGCGAATTGAGTCTATGTTAGGGGCCAAGGCCCAGGGTGTCTGGGCGATGACTTTCCATGCCATGTGCGCAAGAATACTCAGGACTGAATACCCGTCTATTGGTAAGTCAGGCAGGTTTTCAATAATGGACTCGCAAGACCAGGTAAAGATAATGAGACAAGTTCTGAAAGACATGAACCTGTCAGAAAAGCAATATCCACCTTCTGGTATCTTGAGGTCCATCTCTGCCGCAAAAGACAAGTTGTGGACACCCAGCAAGT
The DNA here is from genome assembly GCA_018052455.1 of Candidatus Fermentithermobacillaceae bacterium. Taxonomy (GTDB): domain Bacteria; phylum Bacillota; class Sulfobacillia; order Fermentithermobacillales; family Fermentithermobacillaceae; genus UBA3907. The sequence goes on from JAGPNE010000007.1 coordinate 56,498, forward strand.
TGACTAAGGAAGCGTCCTCTTTCTACGAAACCAAGGTGGCTCAAGCTTACGATTTGTACCAGAAAAGGCTTGCAGAGCTCAATGCGCTAGACTTTGATGATTTGATTATGCAGACTGTTTTCATGTTGAACGATAACGAAATCATAAGGAAAAAGTACCAAAATAGGTTCAGATACATTATGGTTGATGAGTACCAGGATACAAATAGAGCTCAGTACGAACTCGTAAAGGTACTTGCAGCCGCGCATCACAACCTTGCTGTTGTAGGGGACGATGACCAGAGCATATACAACTTCAGAGGTGCGGACCTAAGAAACATTTTGGAGTTTGAGAAAGACTATCCTTCCTGCAGAGTCGTGAAACTTGAGGAAAACTATCGTTCTACCCAAGTTATTTTGGATGGAGCATATAACGTGGTGTCAAAGAACTTCTTCCGAAAAGAAAAGCGGTTGTGGACTTCCAGAAAAGGCGGCAATCCGATAGTTGTGTTTGGGGCCAGCAATCAACATGAAGAAGCCCAAGTGGTCGCCCAAGAGGTACTAGCGCTATCCAGTATGAGACCGCTAAATTCCATAGCCATTTTGTACCGTACTCATGCCCAGTCAAAGAATTTCGAAGATGCTTTCATGCGCGTCGGTATACCTTACAACATAGTGGGTGGGCTACGCTTTTATGAGAGAAAAGAGATAAAGGATGCTATAAGCTACCTAAGGCTGATAGCTTACCCCTTCGACTATATTGCTTTGGAGCGTATAAGCAATGTGCCTCCACGAGGGCTAGGACCTGCGAGTCTTAGGAAGATAATCTCCTATTCCGAGACAAATAAGCTAAGCTTAGTTGATACCTTATGTAATGCTGCCTCTATTGCCGGGCTGAACAGGTTGGCCAAACAAGGAGCCGAGGAACTGGGTGTGGTCCTCAAGGAAGTTTCTGAAATGCCGGATATGCCCATCCATTTGGCAATGGCCCGCATCTTGGAGGGTACGGGATATAGGGCATGGCTTCAGGCTGAAGATACAAAAGAGAGCGAAAGCCGGTTAGAGAACCTTGAAGAACTCCTGGTGTCTATGAGGTTGGCGTCTTCTCGGGGCCTGACAATGTATGAGTACCTCGAAGACCAAGCTCTTGCAAGTGACCAGGACATGTATGATGAAACGCAAGACGCTTGCGCCATGATGACACTTCATGCCGCCAAAGGCCTTGAATTTGATGTGGTATTCCTTGTAGGAATGGAGGAGGGGATCCTGCCGCATATAAGGTCGATAGGAGATGAAAACCAAGTAGAAGAAGAACGGCGCCTGTGTTATGTGGGTATGACAAGAGCCAAAGAACTACTGTACCTTACCTTTGCAGCGCAGAGAGAAACCTATACGGGATCAACCTCTGCAGGGATTTCCAGATTTTTATGCGAAATCCCTGAGAACTTGCTTGAGATAAAGTTCTGGAACGCTTCTTAGGAGGAATAACATGACTGATAATGAACAGGCGGACTCAAAGGACAGTGCCCTCAAACGTATAGAGGAATTGCGAACCTTAATTCACGAGCATAACTACCGCTACTACGTTCTAGACGCTCCGACCATAACCGATGCGGAGTACGACAGGCTGTTCCAAGAACTTAGAGAGCTCGAGAATCTTTATCCGGAATCTGTTACCCCTGACTCGCCTACTCAAAGGGTAGGGGGACAAGTCTTGTCCGTTTTCCGATCTGTACCTCACAGTGGGCCGGTTCTGAGCCTCTCTAATGCATTTACTGAAGGAGAGATAAGAGAATTCGATAGGAGAGTTAGGCAGCTTGGAGCGATAGAAAGAGTTGACTACGTGGTTGAACCCAAGATTGATGGGCTCTCAGTGATTCTCAGGTATGAACGTGGGGTTTTTGGGCTCGGGCTCACAAGAGGGGATGGAGTTGTTGGTGAAGACGTCACCGCAAACGTAAAGACCATAAAGGCTATACCTCTTAGACTGCGTCAGACTTCTAAACCTACCCCTGAACATATTGAAGTCAGGGGTGAGGTATTCTTGCCAAAAGATGACTTCAAGAGGCTAAATGAGGAAAGAGAAGAAGACGGTCTGCCTACCTTCGCAAACCCGCGCAATGCCGCGGCAGGTTCGCTGAGGCAGCTAGACCCAGGGATTACCGCTTCGAGACCGCTTCGAGCACTTTTTTATGAGATTAGGGATGTAACAGGCTCTGGCTGGAATTTGCCTAGATACCAGGTTGAGTGCATGAACTTGTTGAAAGAACTCGGATTCCCTGTAGCTTCTTTTGACTATTGCCAGAGCATTGATGAGGTCATAGAATTGTTGCCGGTATGGGAATTAAAGAGGCACTCCCTTTCTTATGACATAGATGGTGTTGTAATAAAAGTAAACGATCTGGAACTTGGCCGCTCTTTAGGAGCTACCGGTCATTCGCCTAGGTCCCAGATAGCGTTCAAGTTTCCGCCCGAGCAGGTTGAAACCAAGGTCAGAGATATAGTAGTTCAAGTAGGCAGAACCGGGATAGTGACGCCTGTTGCGATTTTGGAGCCTGTAAAGGTATCGGGTTCTACTGTTTCAAGAGCGACTCTACACAATGAGGATTTCATAAGAGAAAAAGACCTAATGATCGGTGACACCGTTCTACTTCAAAAGGCAGGAGAGGTCATCCCTGAGATAGTCAGTGTTGTCAAGGAAAAGAGAACAGGTTCTGAGATAGAGTTTTCCATGCCGGAGAAATGCCCCGCATGCGGAGAAGATCTAATAAAGCTACCTGGAGAGGTGGCATATCGCTGCACTAACATGGCGTGCCCAGCACAGATCAAAGAGAGACTTACCCATTTTGCGTCTCGGGACGCAATGGACATACGTGGGCTTGGTCCTGCTCTTGTCGAATCGCTTTTGCAGTCAGGCCTGGTAAAAGACCCTGGCGACCTTTACTTTTTGAATGTCGACGACATAGCCGACCTACCTAGGATGGGCAGGAAATCGGCAGAAAACCTGATAAAAAGCATAGAGGTTTCGAAGGGAAGGACTCTGGATCGTCTGATCTTCGCTTTGGGGATAAGACATGTAGGGAAGCAGACCGCTAGACTTCTTGCGGAAAGGTTCCAAACGCTCGATAAGTTCATTCAGGCAGAAGAAGAGGAACTTACCAGCATTCCTGAAATAGGGCCTGAAACTGCCAAGTCAATAACCCTCTTTGTGCGAACTGAGTCCATGAAAGATCTTGTGCAGAAACTCAAGAATGCGGGGGTTAAAGCAGCACTTGGTCAGGAGGTCCGCGAATCTGTAAGAGGGGTCCTTGGCGGCAAGACTTTTGTTATTACAGGCACCTTGAAAACCATGCCACGTCACGAGGCTGAAGAATTGATCATTTCTTTGGGTGGGAAGGTGTCTTCTTCAGTATCCAGAAGTACATATGCGCTCATAGTCGGGGATTCGCCAGGATCTAAGCTCGATAAGGCAAGGGACATGGGTATTCGGATAATGACCGAAGAAGAATTCCTCGAAATGATAAAAGGAGTGTAAAAAGGAAAATGGAGTTTGATATGAAGCAGATTACACATGATTCGGGCATATTCTTGCCGGAAGAGTACAAACAGGATTTGGCTAATGACCTGGCTTTACTGTTCGAGCATATGAAACACTTGTTAAAGGCAGATTTGGAAGGTTATGAGCCCACGTTTAGCATGGTAGAAGCACGGCATCTTAGATTGTTTGATGACGTTGTGGAGCAGACTCTGAGTTCAGAAGTTTTCTTGGAGACTGCTCCTTCAGTTTTGGAAAGATATTTTAAGGTTCCTAGAGAGTCCCAGGGTTCCTAACAAGGAAGGTGGCTTGGAGTATGAAATTGTGGGAAATGACGGCAAAAGAAATTGTGGCGCATGTACTATCGCGGGACATTTCTGCAGATCAAGTCCTCGACAGTTTTCTAGGCAGGATAGCAGAAGTCGAACCGCAGTTGAACGCTTTTATAGAACTCTTAGAGCCTGGTGCGAGGATTTGCGCCTCGCGGGTTGACAAGAAGCTAGAAAGAGGAGAGAATCCAGGCCTGCTTGCGGGTCTGCCTGTTGCCATTAAAGATAATATCTGCGTGAAAGGAGCTCCCTGTACCTGCGCGTCGAGGATGCTCGAAAACTGGATCGCACCATACGATGCTTCGTGTGTGACTAGGCTTGTGGAGCAGGGGGCTGTTATCATAGGCAAAACGAATCTCGACGAGTTTGCAATGGGTTCTTCCACTGAAACGTCAGCGTTTGGTGTTACGAGGAATCCTTGGGATAAAGAGCGTGTGCCAGGCGGATCTAGTGGAGGTTCGGCGGCCGCGGTCTCATCAGGCATGGTCCCTATTGCCCTAGGTACGGATACGGGAGGTTCTATCCGACAACCTGCAAGTTTCACGGGCGTATGCGGATTGAAGCCGACCTACGGGTTAGTCTCAAGATATGGGGTAACGGCATTTGCGTCTTCACTTGACACTATAGGTCCTATTGGCGAAACAGTCTGGGATTGTGGTTTGGCTCTAGACGCGATAGCAGGGTTTGATGAGATGGATCCAACGTCATTTGAAGCAACTGGTTCGTCTTATCTTGCAGGTCTAGGCAAAGAAGTCAAAGGGCTCAAGGTTGGCATTGCCGAGGAGTTTCTAGAGGGTGTTGAGCCTGATGTAATGGAGTGTTTTGAATCTGCCGTAGAGCGTCTCAAAGACTTTGGCGTTGAGATACAAATACTGAATCTTCCCTCTTTGGCATATGCCATCGATATATACTACATTATAGCTTCGGCGGAGGCTTCTTCTAATCTGGCGCGATTCGACGGAGTGAGATTTGGAAGACGCGCCGAAGCGGAAACTCTAGATGACCTGTATGGTTTATCAAGGGGCACAGGATTTGGCGAAGAGGTCATAAGGCGTATCATGATTGGCACATATGCCCTCAGCGCAGGAAACAAAGAGAAATACTATATACGGGCGGCTAAGGCTCGCACTATGCTTATTGAAGATTTTAGGAAGAGTTTTGAGAAAGTTGACCTGATTATCTCGCCTGCTACACCGTATGTTGCTTTCAAAATCGGCGATAAGATTGAAGACCCTCTTGCTATGTATACCGGGGACCTCATAACCATCCCAGTTAACCTTGCCGGACTATGTGCGCTTTCCATGCCGGTAGGGTTTTCTCACGCTCATGGTAAGGATCTTCCCTGCGGATTGCAGATAATCGGCAAGCCTTATGACGAACATACTGTACTCAGACTTGGGTATGCCCTAGAACAAGAGATAGGTGAGGAAATACGCTCCAAACGGGTTGCCATGCGGCAGAGTTTGAAGCCTGTTAGGGAGGTTGAGCTTGTTGACTGAAGTTCACGATGATACGTACGAGATGATGGTAGGGTTGGAAGTCCATGTGGAATTGGCAACTAAGACCAAGATGTTCTGCAGGTGCTCATCTAGATTCGGCGATCCCCCAAATACGAATATCTGCCCCATATGCATGGGCCTTGGGGGTAGCCTTCCTCAGCCAAACATGGAGGCGGTAAAGCTTGCGGTAAGAGCTGCCCTTGCTTTGAATTGTTCCATCAACCTCACAAGCAGGTTTGATAGGAAGCACTATTTCTATCCGGATCTTCCAAAGGGATATCAAATATCTCAGTTCTATATACCACTTGCTCAGGGGGGGTATATAGAGATCGATAATCCGCGCAAGAGAATAAGGATAAACAGAGTACATATCGAGGAGGATGCTGGGAAATCTATTCACGCCGGTGAGGAGATAACTACGGCATCATATTCGCTTCTCGACTTCAATAGATCAGGCGTGCCCCTTATTGAGATTGTCTCGGAACCTGACATAGCATCACCCGATGAAGCAAGGCAGTACCTTGAAAAACTCCAAAGGACGCTTGCTTTTTCTGCAGTATCAGATGTGAAGATGGAAGAGGGTTCCATGCGTGTTGACTGCAACATATCCGTGAGACCCAGAGGTGCACAGGTCAGGGGAACCCCTTGCGAGATGAAGAACTTGAGTTCCTTTAGAGCGGTGACCAGGGCTTTGGCATATGAATTCGAAAGACAAAAGGAAATTTTGTCACAAGGCGGAACGATACAACGGCAGACCAGACACTGGGATGAAGCTCAAGAGATCACGAAACTGTTGCGGATCAAACAGACTAGCGAGGACTACCGCTATTTTCCAGACCCTGACTTGCCTCCTCTGCAGCTGACTCGGGAGTTTGTAGATGAGGTTGGACGGAACATGCCCCGATTGCCGGAGGAGATAGTTGCTTACTATGTTCAAGAGCTGGGGCTACCGCGATACGATGCAGAAGTGCTCACGCTTAATCCGGCAATTTCCGCGTTCTTTGAGGGTTGCATTACCCTTGGAGGAGAACCAAAGATGGTCTCCAACTGGATAATGGTAGAATTACTTGGATATATGAAGAACAAAGGAATACCCTACGACAATATACCTGTAAGTCCCCAATATTTCGTATCTATGCTAGACCTCATAGAAGAGGGAGTAATAAGCGGGAAGATAGCAAAAGATGTCCTCGTGACCATGATTGAGACGGGGAAAGAGCCTAAGGCGATAGTTGAGGAACATGGGCTAGAGCAGATCTCCGACGATGAGAGCCTTGCAAGGATAGTAGACGAAGTCATATCGAAGAATCAGTCTGTTGTAGAAGAGATCAAGGCAGGAAAAGACAAGGCTTTAGGCTTCTTGGTTGGCCAGGTCATGAAGATTACAAAAGGAAAAGCGAATCCCGGAAAGGTCAATGAGCTTCTCAGACAGAGACTTTCCGACTAGCAATGTGTTTTTGGTTCTGCAGGGAGGAAGGATCAGTGGGAGATAATACTCCTAGGAATATGGACTGTACCTATGCCGAGATTGCGGCAGGGCTGCATGACTCAAAAGTGTTTTTCTCTGAACCTATGGCGAATCACACGTCATTTCGGATAGGGGGTCCCTGCGATCTTCTTGTCGTGCCTAAGACTAGAGACGACGTCATAAAGGCGTGGTCAACGTGCAGAAATCTCGGCGTGCCCTGCTACATTGCTGGAAACTGCACGAATTTGTTGGTAAGAGACGGCGGATTGAGAGGGTGCATGATCAAACTATCTCCAGGCTTCAGCGGGATAGATAGACGTGACGGCAATACGCTAAGTGTCTTGGCAGGAAGCCTTCTGGGACAAGTAGTAGAACTGAGTGCTTCTTTAGGACTCGCGGGTTTGGAATTTGCCGCCGGTATTCCTGGAAGCATTGGTGGAGCAGTTACAATGAATGCGGGGGCCTACGGAAGCGACATAAGTTCATTGGTCAGGAGAGTCGAAGTCGCTACGTTGGATGGCGATATCGGTTTTGTGAGCGCCAGTGCCCTGGATTTTTCCTACAGGCACTCCTTTTTTTCCGGCCGGGAGGATCTGCTCATATTGTCAGCGGATCTGGTCCTTGCGCAGGGGGATACTGGCACGATACGGCAGACTGTTGCGCAGAGACTAAAAGACAGACAAGACAAGCAGCCCTTGGATTTCCCATCTGCAGGTAGCGTGTTCAAAAGACCCCAAGGAAGATATGTTGGGCAGATGATCGAGATGTTGGGATTGAAAGGGTTGTCATGCGGCGGTGCGATGATTTCGCCTAAGCACGCAGGATTTATAGTAAACACAGGTAAGGCTACGGCTGAAGATGTGCTCACGCTCATGGGCATGATCGAGAAAAAAGTGTATGAGGAATTTGGGGTAAGGCTGGAGCCTGAAATAGTAGTGATAGGGGAAGACTGATCGAAATATGGACAGTTGCATGGTCAGAATTGAGAGCCTCAACCACAGAGGGGAAGGCGTAGGAAGGGTACTTTCAGGCCCTTATGAGGGACTTACGGTTTTTGTTCCGGGTACAGTCCCAGGTGACGTGGCTCAGACTTTCTTTGTGGAAAAGAAAAAGACTTTTGCCCGCGCACAAGTGAAAAGGATATTGGAGCAGGGTGAGGGCCGCGTTGGAGAGGCATGCCCTGTCGCTTCAAAATGCGGAGGATGTTCTTGGCAGCATATGGACTACGGAGTCCAGCTTGAATGGAAAACTAAGATAGTTGAAGAAGCTTTTCATAGGATTGCAAGGGTCTTTGATTGTGAGATCTCGCCTTGTGTGCCGTCACCTAAGATCCTAGGATACAGGAACAAAGTAGAAGTGCCTGTTGCCTATGAAAATGGGCAAGTAGTAGCTGGGTTCTATGAACCATATACCCACAATGTAGTTCCTGCGCAAGACTGTCTTGTTGAACACCCGGCAGTTCGCAATGTGATTAAGCACCTCTTGGATCAGGTTAGGAAGCGCAGGTACAAAGTATACAATGAGAAAACAGGCAGAGGTGCTGTCCGTCACCTGGTTGCGAGAGTAGCACCTGGCACAGATGAGGCTGTGGCGGTTTTGGTCTCTACTGGTCACAGACTCTCAGGTTTGAATGATATGGCGTCTGAACTCATGGAGTCCATACCGAACCTAAGAAGCGTTGTCCTCAATGTGAACGATGAAGCGACTAACATGATTTTTGGAGATAGAGACTATCTGATTGCGGGTAGACCTTACATTCAAGACGTCTTCGGATCTGAGACCAAAGGGTCCGGAAGTCTTGGGCGTCTTAGGTTCCGAATTTCGCCCAGATCTTTCTATCAAGTAAACTCCTATCAAGCTGTAAATCTGTACACTACTGCTCTTTCGTGGGCAGAATTAAAGCCGAATGATGTTGTCTATGATGTATACAGTGGAATTGGCACAATATCTTTGTTCGCGGCGCTCAGAGCTTCTTTTGTGGTCGGTGTTGAAGAGGTGGAACCTGCCGTTAAGGATGCATTTAGAAACGCCCGAGATAATGGTATTGAGAATGTAACGTTCAAGGCAGGTAAGGCTGCAAGAGCAATTCCGGGGCTGTTAGCTGAGTATCCCAGGCCAGACGTTGTGATAATGGATCCGCCTCGGGGAGGGGCTGAAAAAGAGACTCTTGCTGCCATAGCTGACATAAAACCCAGAAGTATAGTGTATGTATCGTGCAATCCATCTACTTTCGCCAGGGACATGTTGTTTCTCAAAGAAAGAGGATGGAAGGCGGTTAAATGCCAGCCTTTTGATATGTT
>JAGPNE010000028.1 GCA_018052455.1 Candidatus Fermentithermobacillaceae bacterium
GAAGCCAACTGCTCTTCTGGAATCTGGGCTTCGGTAATCAACAGGAAGATCTCTTCTAGAGATTTGTCGCCCTCTTGGGCAAAAAGATGTTTCATTTCTTCCACGGTGTTCACGGCGAGAAGCTTGCCCTTATGAATGATGCCAACTCTATCGCAGAGCCTCTCTGCAACCTCCAACACGTGGGTCGAGAAGAATACTGAACCTCCTTGTTCCGTATGTGAGCGCATCATCTCTTTTAGCAGAAAAGAAGATCTCGGATCTAACCCGACCATGGGCTCATCTAAGATCCAGATCCGAGGCCGGTGCATAAGCGAACCTATAACAGCAATTTTCTGGCGCATACCTCGAGAGTACGTACCAATTGGATCCTTAATCGCCAGTAGCATCTCAAAGGTCTCTAGGAGTTCCAATGCTCGCGAACTCCTTTCTTCGTATGGCACTCCGTATACATCGCACAAGAAACTGAGGTATTCAAGCCCTGTTATCTTATCCCACAATTGAGCTTCATCAGGAACATAACCTAGCCGTTTCTTGGCCTCTATGGGTTCACGAGATACGTCAAGCCCATCAATTTCGATGGAACCTTCATCGGGAGTCAAGATTCCAACGATCATTTTGATGGTGGTGCTCTTGCCAGCTCCATTCGGGCCCAAAAAGCCGAATATCTCACCCGGGCGCACTTCTAGGTCTAGGTTGTCTACGGCTTTTACACCACCAACATAGGTTTTGGAAACTCCTGATATCTTTAGCAACGACCATGCCTCCTTTGGGACTAGACCATAGATATCCTCGTAGGACCCTAGGATTCTATGGCCCTGCTTCCCTATTTGGTTACGACCGTATTGCGTTATGGTATGCTAGTTGCGCTCAAACCAGCCGCAACCAGCTCCTATGAACCTAAGGCTCTTCGCATCCCACCATGGTACGCATCGGCCATCTCCTTGAAGGAAGCGTCTATCACCCTTGCTTCTCCGCAGCGTACGCACATATCTATGCTGAACCCGTCGGGCACAACTTCTCCTATTACTGCGAAAGGTACACCCTTGGCGCTACATAACTCGGAAATGGCATCTTCGTACTCAGAGGAGAAGCTAACCACCACGAAGGAATCGCACTCACCAAAAAGAACAGCGTCAATACGATGATTGGTAACAAACAGCCATCTCATCGCCTCAATACTTATCTTCGCTCCTTTTGCACCGTCGGCGCCAGAGATGCAAGATCGCGCTATAGCAGTGGCAAGTCCCCCCAAAGAACCGGGTTGAGCAGAACTCAGCATTCCCTTCTGAGAGCAAGCAATGAGCACGTCAACTATCCCTTTTTCAAGGTTGAGATCTGGATATTTCACGATACCTGACAAAACCCCATGTACTCTCTCAAGATATTCTGAGCCGCAGATAGACTGTGCATCTCCTATGACCTTACCGATCAGCCCAATCCTGTGCCCGCACTCTCTGAACCCCGGCAAAATTGCTTTGCCGACATCGTCGATTACTCCAACAGCACCTATCGCAGGCGTAGGATATACAGATTCTCCCCCTGTCTCATTGTAAAGACTTACATTGCCGCCAGTAACTGGCACCTGCAGCGCCCTACATGCCTCTGCCATTCCTTCGACCGACTCTTTTAGCTGCCAGAATATCTCTGGGTTCTCGGGATTGCCAAAGTTCAGACAATTGCTGATCCCAAGAGGGGTAGCGCCAGTAGCTGCCACGTTGCGTACCACGTCACAAACAGCCCACTCGGTACCTGCTCTGGGGTCAAGATAGACTAATCTGCCGTTTACTCCTGTAACAGCTGAAAGACCTTTATCTGTGCCAGATACTTGCCAAACTGGTCCAACCTTCTCTAGTTTCAGGGATCTGGAGTTCGAATTGTCAAAGTCTTCGTCCTTCTGCAGCTCCTCTTGACTCTTCATGGAATAGGTGCACAAAACGTCCTTGGAGGCAATGTTCGGCGATGCAAGAAGCCTGAGCAAAATATCGTTGAAGTCCTCTAGAGGAGGCACTGGAACTCCCTCTGGCAAAAATTCCCTGGTTTTGAGAAGGTACATAGGTTCACGATATTCAGGATCATATACTGGGGCGCCTGTTAGAATCTCAGCCGGAACCTGAGCTACTTTCTGTCCGTTCTCCGTAACCTCCAGATTGCCTGTATTGGTAACCACGCCGATCTCAGTCGCACCTACGTTCCATTTTTCAGCAATGCGTTTCACAGTTTCTAACTTGTCGTGTTCAACGATCAAAAGCATCCGTTCCTGAGTCTCCGACAGAAGTATTTCGTAAGGTGTCATTCCTTCTTCTCTAAGTGGGACTTTCGTAATCTCTATTGAAACTCCGGTTCCAGCCCTTGCCGCTGTTTCTGCTGCCGAAGACGCTATTCCGGCTGCGCCCATGTCTTGTATCCCCACTATTGCCCCGGCTCGCATCATTTCAAGGCAGGCTTCAATAAGGCGTCTCTCCACTTCCGGGTTACCTTCTACAGTAGGCGGTTTGGTTTCTAGAGTCTCAGCGATCTCTTCCGACGCAAAAGTGCATCCGTGTATTCCGTCCCGTCCAGTAGGATTGCCAGCAATCATTATAATATTACCTACGCCTTCAGCCTGGCCTCTATGGATGTCAGAAACCTCCATAAGCCCTACGCACATAACATTGCACAAAGGGTTATGGCTATAGGGTTCTGCAAAGAAAGCATCTAGCCATAAGGCAGGGATGCCCAAGGTCCTCAGATAGTCCATCATACCGGCCGATACTTGTGAACAAAGAAACCTGTTCCTTTCACCCGAAAGGGGACCGAACCTCACAGCCCCTGCAACGCCTGCAGGCCGCGCTCCCATGGCCAAAACATCTCGTACGATTCCTCCTACACCTGTAGCCGCTCCATGATACGGTTCTACAGCGCATGGATGGTTGTGGGACTCAATTTTGAATGCCGCAGCCAATCCGTCGCCTATGTCAACTACACCAGCATTCTCCCCCGGACCCACTAGCACATAAGGCCCTTCAGTGGGTAAGGTTCTCAGCAGGTTTTTTGAATGTTTGTAACCGCAGTGCTCAGACCACAAAACCGAAAACAGACCTAACTCTGTATAGTTTGGTTCTCTACCCAACTTGTCCACGATGAGATTGTACTCATCGTCTGTAAGCCCCATTTCTCTCCACATTTCGGGAGTTATAACTTCTGGATTCCTGTCGTTATCGGTCACAAAGACGCACCTCGATTCATCGTTTGATTTGCTTTCACACGCTTATTTCTACACAAGACCAATTCTCTTGAAAATGTAATCTACATTCGAGAGGGTGCCTGTAAGATCAAAACACGATTCAAGTTCCTGAGCGCTACACAACTTCAAAAACTCCGGATCTTTCATCACTCTTTCTCTGAATGTGGGCGGCTCTTCCCAGGCGGCCAGAGCATGGGACTGCACTTTCTCGTATGCCTCTTCTCGGCTAAGCCCTTTTGAAACCAGTTTCAGAAGCACTTCCTCGGAGAAAATCAGGCCTCCTGTAAAGTTCAAATTAGCTAGCATCCTATCTGGATAGACTTTTAGACCTTCGAGGATTCTGGTCATCCGATCTAGCATGTAATCCATAAGCGTCATAGAGTCAGGTAGTATTATGCGTTCCACCGATGAATTAGATATGTCCCTTTGATCCCACAAATTGATGTTTTCCAAAGCGGATAGGCAATAGCTCCTCATGAGCCTAGACATGCCACATATCTGTTCTAATCCAACAGGATTCTTCTTATGCGGCATGGCCGAAGATCCTTTTTGCCCGGAGGCGAAAGGCTCCTCCACTTCTCTTATCTCAGTTCGCGCGTAGGTTCTTAGGTCAGTAGCGATCTTCTCCAACGTCCCGGCAGTAACAGCCAAGGTTGATAGTA
>JAGPNE010000008.1 GCA_018052455.1 Candidatus Fermentithermobacillaceae bacterium
TCGGTCTCATTGTAGGGCTTCCTACGCTGAGGCTCAAAGGTGACTACCTCGCCATAGCTACGTTGGGGTTCGGAGAGATCATACGAGTGAGCGTCCTAAACATGGGAATAACAGGAGGCGCTTTTGGACTCAGAGGTATACCTAAAGAAACTAACCTCGCCGTAGCGGTTTCGGCTGCAATCCTTATTTGCCTTGCCTCAAAGCGGTTGACCAAATCACGGTTTGGGCGGGCGCTTGCCGCTATTCGCGAGGACGAAGTTGCAGCCGAAGCCATGGGCGTAGACACTACTCGCTACAAAGTCCTTGCCTTTGTGATAGCGGCATCGTGGGCGGGGATAGCCGGGGGGCTTTTCGCCCATTGGTTCAGGTATCTCAATCCCTCCTCATTTTCTTTCATGAAGTCAATAGAGATTCTCAGCATGGTGGTTCTAGGAGGGATTGGGAGCCTTGAAGGCTCAGTTCTAGGCGCTTTCGTCTTGACTTTTGCACCAGAGTTTCTTCGCGGAGTCTCAGACTTTGTCTCTCAATATAGAATGCTTTTCTATGGAGCCCTTCTAGTAATCATGATGCTAGTTCGGCCCCAAGGGCTAGTTGGAAGAGAAGTCTCAGTGAAACGGTCATATATGCCGAAACTCTGCAAATCTCCCAAGAAAGAAGCGGGCGTGACGCTCGGCACAAAGGGCAGTACTGGAGGAAGAACGGTTCGAAGGAGGACTACCAAAGGAGAGGGCGATCAGCATGCCAATGCTTGAGATAATCAAGGCCACCAAATCTTTTGGAGGCGTAACAGCTGTACGAGAAGTCGACCTGGAAATTAACTCAGGCGAGATAAAAGGACTCATAGGTCCTAACGGTGCGGGCAAAACTACCTTGTTCAATATGGTGACCGGTATGTGCCGCCCCAGTTCTGGCCAGGTTCTTTTTAATGGGAAAGATTTGGCTGCACTGAAGCCCCACGAGATCACTGAGAAAGGTATGGCTCGCACTTTTCAGAACATCAAGGTCTTCGGTCACATGACTCTGCTTGAAAATGTGATGATAGGCAGGCATTTTCGTATGAGGGGAGGAGCTTTGTCCGCGTTGGTCGGGTCATCCTATGCCAAGCAACAAGAGCAAGAAAACAGAGAGAGGTGCGCGAGGCTCTTAGATTTTGTAGGGCTAGACGCAGATCCCGATAGCAGTGCGTCTAGCCTTTCCTACGGTCAGCAGCGAAGACTCGAGATAGCCAGGGCCATGGCTACTGAGCCTGAACTCCTGCTTCTTGATGAACCTGCTGCGGGTATGAATCCTCAAGAGACAAAAGACCTTATCAACCTAATCTTGCGGATTAGGGACGCAGGCATAACAATTTTCCTTATTGAGCACGACATGAGAGTGGTGATGGGTACCGCGGACAGCGTGGCAGTTTTGGACAACGGCGTAAAAATCGCAGAGGGGGCACCGAATGAAGTCCAGCAGGATGCCAGGGTTATTAAGGCCTACTTAGGAGATGATTCGGAGATTAGTGACCCCGTGCCAGGTCAAAGAAATGGTGGATGCTCAGCCAGTGGCCCGGTACTATCGCTTAGGAGGGTGGAAACCCGCTATGGGTCCATCAGGGCGCTTAAAGGCATATCCATGGACATAGCATCCGGAGAAATTGTAGCTTTGATTGGCGCCAACGGAGCTGGGAAAACTACTGCGTTAAAAACGATTTCGGGGCTTCTGCCTTTATCCCAAGGGGATATTTCGTTTGAAGGCCAGAGTATAGCCCATGTGCCACCTGATGCGATTGTGAAAATGGGTATCTCTCACGTGCCCGAGGGACGCAAGGTATTTCCACAAATGTCGGTTATGGAGAACCTCGAGCTTGGCGCGTTTATTCGGCCGGGGGGACGGCTCGGCAAGCAGGAGATCCGAGAAGATCTGGACTGGGTTTTCTCCCTTTTCCCTCGGTTGGAAGGTCGCAAGAAGCAACTTGCCAGTACCTTGAGCGGGGGTGAACAGCAGATGCTGGCCATTGGCCGCGCCCTTATGTCTAGGCCGAGACTTCTGCTTCTTGACGAGCCTTCTATGGGTCTTGCGCCACTGGTCGTGAAGGACATTTTCAGCATAGTAAGAGATCTTAACCGAAACGGCACAACAATCCTGCTTGTGGAGCAAAACGCCAACTTGGCCCTTAACACTGCGTCGCGGGCTTATGTTATGGAGACTGGAAATGTAGTATGTTGTGGAAGTTCCACAGACCTTCTCCAGAATGGGAAGCTACGTGAGGCATATCTTGGAGAGTAAGGAACTAATGTGTCTTTTACCGCTGCTTGAGAATGAAAAGGGTGTGTGGATTTCCGAACGTACGGTTTGACTATCTGTTACTCTATATGTGAGCTGAACCGAGAAAGTACTCTGGATTAGGGGTGTGAAAGTGGCACACGCAAAAGGTAATCAATACGAGGGATTCTTTGCAGAGTTCTATGATATCCTCCATGCAGGTTTGAAAGATACTGATGCGTGGATTGAATTCGGGCGTTGCTTTGGTCCTGACATCTTAGAGCTGGGAATAGGAACAGGTCGGATAGCAATTCCCCTGGCACTGGCCGGATTCAATGTGACGGGGCTGGATCTTTCCGACGACATGATAAAGAGGTGCCAGATAAAACTGTCATATGAAGAAGAATGTACAAGGGAAAGGGTATCTATAGTCAAGGCTGATATGAGTTCTTTTGATCTCAAGAAGAAATTCGATCTAATAACCGCTCCGTGCAATGTGATCAACCACCTTTGGGAGCCGGGAGAGCTGCTTCAGACACTTTCTTGCGTAAGGAATCATCTGAAAGATTCGGGCACTTTTATCCTCGACAACAGCATTCCAGATATTGCCTATATGGTAAGCGTAAATGATACCGTTCAAGCCTTTGAATTCGAGCACCCCCTTACGGGAAACAAGATTGTGGACAGGATTAAAAGCGTCTATGACTTTGTAAATCAATTAGAATACGACAGAATTGAACTAGAAGAATATGATGACGCAGGCGAACTGCTGAGGTACGTTTTGTGTGAAGATACCTTGACGTACTTCTTTCCTAGGGAATTGAGGTTCATACTGGAGGCTTCGGGTTTTGTGATTCTGGAGCAGCGAGGTTCGCTGCTTGAGGGTTCTCCCATTGGTCCCCAATCTACTGAAATGGTCTTTGTGTGCAAGAAGGCCGTCTAGAAAACATGGTGTGTTGTCCGGAAACGCCCGATTCGCCAAAGCAAGCCCTGGCATCTCCGGACAACAGTTTATGTTCTGAATCTCTCTAGTCAACCTTTGAAACTTTCTACTACCTCATCTATGAGAGAACCGACGTACTCTACTGCAGTGCGTATAGGATCAGGTTTGGTCATATCGATCCCTGCCATCTCTGCGAGCCCTATCGGATCTTTCGAGCCTCCGGCTTTAAGAGCTTCGAGCCAACGGTCTATTGCAGGCTTGCCCTCTTGACGAATTGCTCTGGCCACAGCCGTACCTATAGTCAGTCCCGCTGAATAGGTGTACGGATAAAGCCCCATGTAATAGTGGGGCTGTCGCATCCAGGTGAGTCTAGCCCCGTCGTCGATTACAAGTTCGTCTCCCCAGAAGTCTTTCAGTATATCTCCTTGGATTTTGCTTAGTATGGAAGCGGTTATAGGTTGCCCCTGTTCCGCAAGGGTGTATACTCGCCTTTGAAGCTCGCCTTCGATTAGGTGCCTCACGAAATTATGGTGGTATGTCGAAAGGAGCTGCATTATTATCCAACGCCGCATCCTGGCATCGGTAGTCTGAGACATCATGTAGTCGGCAACCAAGAGCTCATTTATGGTCGAAGGCGCCTCAACGAAGAACATGGGAGTGCTAGCATTTGCCAGCCTTTGGTAGCGGAACGTGAGTTCGCCGTTGCCTGCGTGTCCTAATTCGTGGGCCAATGTGAGAGCGTCGCGCATGTTATCGGTCCAAGTGGTCAATATGTAAGGGTGCGCGCCGGGTACGGTGTTGCAAAAAGCCCCTGTCGATTTTCCGATGTTATCAGCCAGGTCTATCCAGCGGTTTTTCAGTCCCGAATTGATGATCTCGATATATTCAGGCCCCAAGATGGAAAGACCTTTGGAGATAATATCTGATGCTTCTTCAAACGTTGTCTGCGGGTTAAAGTCTGGGTCGAGAGGCGCTTCTAGGTCGCAGTAAAGGATTTCATCGAGGCCGAGCACTTCTTTTCTGAGGTGAGCATAACGTCTCATGTGGGGAGCGAGCTCGGTCAGGATAGTGTCATGGAGGTTGTTGTACACTTCTATGGGCACTTCTTGTTGGTGCAGAAACATGTGGATAGCAGATGGATATCTCCTAAGATTTGCCAACACCACGTTCTTTCTGAACTCTGTGCCCAAGGTAGCACCATAGGTGTTCTGGTAATGCTTCAGACCTTCTGTAAACGAAGCATAAGAATTGCGGCGAAGAGCCGTATCAGGCGATATCTCGTATTTGTTCTCATAGAGGGCAAAGGACATTGCAAGATTATTGCCGTTTTTGTCAGTAACGGGCTCAAACGTGATGTCTGCTGCCTTCGAGATCTGATATACAGTAGAAGGCGCATCTAGTATCTCACCTAAAGCCGCCAGGACTTTTTCTGTTTCAGGGTGAAGGATGTGGGGTTTCAGCCTCAAGATTTTGTCTACCATGCGCTGAAAGTCCCTAAGCCGAGGCTCTTCTTCAAAGTACCTCCTTACGGTTTCTTCCGGAAGTTCCAAGAGTTCAGTCTGCACAAAAGACAGGTGAGCGCCGACTTGTGCTATTAGGGCCCCGGCTCTACTTGCCATTGCCTGGTTGGAAGGAGATGTTCCATCTGCTGACATCTTGAGAGACGCGTAAGATACTACACGAAAAACTTGCTTAACCAGGTTCTCTACGAATTCAAAACAATCCAAAAGCACCGAAGGGCCTTGTGCAAACCTACCTTTGAACTGGCTAACCTTCTGAATCTCTGAGATCACCGAATTGAATTCTTGTTCCCACGCACTGTCATCGGGGAACAAATCGGTCAAATTCCAGGTGAGCTCCTCTGGTACTTCTGCGCGCGAAAGGCGCTTTGCCATTTTGGTTTCCTCCTTCAATATAGGGTTTGATGGAAATGCTGAAATCGGTATGTTTGTCTGGGCAGGCGAGTCTTGCTCAAGTGTAGTGCACCTTGGCAGGTAGTAAGATGATCTATGCCATCTGTGAATGCGAGATGTATAAGCCCAGAAAAGTCTACAGAAGGTATTCTCGTTTGCTCCACTCAAATCCTACCATCAGTTACTAATATAAGAGTATTTTGCTTGTGAGGCCATTTGACTCGGGCACGCTGTGTGGTACCCTGGAAATGTGGAACCCGCATTGAGTTAAATGTAATCACGCGCCTGGAGGTGCTGGGATTGCTAAATAATGAGCGTAGGAATTATCTAGTAGATCTTTGCCAGAATATGGTTAAGCGCCCTAGTCTCTCGGGAGAAGAAGGCGAGGTCGCAGCCCTGATCCAAGAGGTCATGGCGAACTTAGGCTACGACGACATCTATGTGGACAGATACGGGAATGTGATAGGAACGATTGTCTTTGGGCAGCCAGGGCCGACCCTTCTTTTTGAGGGGCACATGGACCACGTGAGCCCAGGAGACTATTCAAAGTGGACCGTGGATCCTTACGGGGGAATCGTATCAGAGGGCAAGATCTTTGGGCGCGGGACTACCGATATGAAAGGCAATCTATCTGCCATGATAGTTGCGGCTTCATATGTGAAGGCAGATCTGGCAGATGAGCTCTGCGGTGAGCTGATGGTAGCGGGCTCAGTTCACGAAGAGTGCTTCGAAGGTGTTGCATCTCAAGAAATAGGCCTGATATCCAGACCTGATTATGTAGTTATAGGGGAACCGTCATCTTTAGATGTGAAAAAGGGACAGCGGGGAAGGGCCGAAGTAGTGGTAGAGACGTACGGAAAATCTGCTCATTCGGCGTCACCCCACAAGGGGACAAATGCGGTAAGAAAGATGGTGAGACTCCTTAATGACCTTGATGAGGTATATGTTCCTCCTAACCACGTGGTTCTAGGCAAGGGGATTTTGGAGCTTACCGATATTATCTCCTTCCCCTATCCCAGTGCGAGCGTTGTGCCTGACAGGTGTAGAGTCACATTTGACAGGAGGCTTCTTGTGGGAGAGACGCCTTCTTCTGTCCTTTGTGTTTTTGAAAAGGTGATAGAGGATATGTCCGGGAAAGACGGCGATTTTGTTCCACGGGCTGATATCGCCGAAGGAGAAGGTACATGCTACACGGGGGAGACTTTCAGGGCTAAGCGGTTTGCTCCTGCTTGGCTCCTCGATGAGGACTCGGAATATCTTAAGCGTGCTTTGGCAGCACTTAGAAAAGCAGGATTTTCTCCCAGACTATCTTGCTACTCGTTTTGCACAAATGGAAGTTACTATGCAGGTAAGGCAGGGATACCTACCATAGGTTTTGGTGGCTCTGACGAAGAACTCGCCCATATTTGTGACGAGTACATAGAGATTGCTCAGCTAGTCTATGCTTGCCAAGGATACTATGCAATTGCACAAGGGGTTTTGAGCTCCAATTAGAGCGCCTTTCCTTTTTTCTGAGCCTCTCTCATGATGGCAATATACTCTTTTGGGATTGGGTTCATCCCACCTACCAAAACCGCTAAGTATGCTATTTGTGCTCCTTCTTCTGCATATACTGCGCAGCTGAGCGCTTTTTCTACAGTCTGGTCTGCGCACAAGATCCCATGGTTCTGAAGTAAAGTTGCTTTCTTGTCGGCGCCCAGCCACTTCACTGCCTCTTCACCGAGTTCGTTGGATCCGGGTAGGCGGAAAGGCGCTACAGGGATTGGGCCTATCTCTGCCATGGGCACTGTGACTACGGGCACTTCTCGGTCTATGACCGAAAACACTGTGGCGTAGACCGAATGGGTGTGGACGATACCATTTACATCTGAGCGAGCTTTGTATACTGCAGTATGCATAGGCATTTCAGATGAGGGCTGCTTATTTCCCCATACAGTTCTTCCGGATTGATCTATGATTGGTATGTCTTGTGGTTCTATAATGTCATATGGCAGACCGGTTGGGGTTATAGCTATAAGGCCTGTAGAAGGATCTCTTGCAGACACGTTTCCAGAGGTACCTTGGGCAAGGTGCAGACGACTCAACTCGCGGGACACGCTAACCACCCTATTCCTTAGTTCGACCAGCATTTCCGTATCTCCTCCCTGGTTACTGGTGTGCGTTTCACTTGCTTATTCTTCTATGTCATTCTCCACTTTCCACGCATACGTGAATACTCCTTTTCCCTATTTAACTTGCTTGGCGTGAGAGTTGATTTGGGGCGGATTTCTATCGGTACCCGAAGGAGTACTGTAAGGAACGGCGAAAATAAGAAGGTGCTGATCCTCATAAGTGTCGTTTCATAGAAGGTGAACAGAAGTCGAGAGTTTCGGGAACTGAGTTAACAAGAAAAATGGGAGGTGGTTAAAGTGAGTTTGCTCATAAAGAATGTTATGGTATTTGACGGTTCCGGAAGTATGCCTTGGGGCCCCGCTACTCTCTTCGTTGAAGGAGACGGAATCCATAAGATAGGGCCTTCAGACGAGATAGAAGTGCCCGAAGAACCAAGTGCATGCCTACGCGTAATCGATGGCCAAGGCAGACTTCTCATGCCCGGTATGGTGGATTGCCATGTTCACATCACAGGCTCATCGGACCCCGACCAACTCAGAGCATTGAAAGAACTGGTGCCACATGGGGCGATTAGGGCAACGATAAATGCTAGAGATACTCTGGAAGCAGGCTTTACTGCAGTAAGAGACGCTGGCGGGGGAAACCTTGTGGACGTGGCGTTGAAGCAAGCCATAACTGAGGGGTTAGTTCCTGGTCCTAGGCTCCAAGTGGCATGCAGAGGTCTTTCGATTACAGGGGGCCATGGAGATAGCAGGAACGGTTGGCCGCCAGAGATTGAGTTCAAGGGTCGGTATGTTGTAGATAGCCCAGATGAGGCTAGGAGGGCTGCTCGGGAACAATTGAGGGACGGTGCAGATCATATAAAGTTGCACGCTACGGGTGGAGTCATGTCGGAAGGAGACGTTCCGACCGCTCGAGGACTTACAGTCGAGGAGATGCGGGCGGCCATAGAAGAAGCTCGCAATGTAGGGAAGAAGGCGATGGCTCACGCTCAAGGGTCTGTCGGAATAAGAAACGCCATTTTAGCCGGTATTTCCTCAATTGAGCATGGTTTTTATCTTACAGACGAAATCATTGAACTTATGTTGAAGAACGATGTTTTCCTGGTGCCCACATTATGTGCGGTTCACCATATAGTTGAAAAGGGGACGGAAGCGGGTATTCCTGAGTATGGTGTGAGGAAAGCGCGCGAGGCTCAAGAAGCCCACTTGAGTAGTTTCTTCAAGGCGTACAAGGCTGGCGTGAAGATTGCTATGGGTACAGATGCGGCTACTCCTTTCAACCATCATGGTAGAAATGCCTTGGAACTGGAACTCATGGTCAATGCGGGTATGGAACCGATGGATGCGCTCCTTTCTACCACTGCCCGAGCTGCTGAGCTGATGGGATGGGAAGACAGAATGGGGCAGGTTAAGCCCGGCATGTGGGCGGACCTTATCTTGGTTGACGGGAACCCCTTCTTAGACATAAAAGTCCTTCAAGATAAAAACAACATCAAACTGGTGGTAAAAGGCGGGAGAATTGAGGTAGACAGGAGATAGTATAGCAAGTTGTGTATGCGTGCGATGCGGGTGTCCATGCCTCACACAGTGTATGGTACCCGCTTGTTTTTTACTGAATATAGTATCCGTAAGGCCAGAACAAGCTCACGAGAATGCCTACTGTTAGGGCAGAGACTATCTGAAGCACTATAAGGGTTACAACGTCTCTTTTGTTCTTGCATTCTTTGACTAGGACGAGGGGGCCGATTCCTCCATTGGATGTAAGTCCGCTCACTGCAGCGGGAAAAGACAAAAGGCCTGCCTTAAACGTTTCCGCAATAGCTACCGAGGTGGCACAGGATGGGATCAGCCCTACCAGCGATGCCACAAAAGGTTGCCAGAACCCCGGGCTAGATAGGCTGCCTGAAATTTGTTCCTGTGCCAAGTGCCCAACTAGGTTAATGGCAGCATAAAGCAAGAACACCACAGCTCCTATCCTCAAAGTTCGTGACAGGGCGTTCATGACGACTTCGCCAAGTGGGTGTGTGCCTTGTAGGGAATGTGAATTAGAATCGTGATTGTGCGTTGAGGCATCAATAGCGCAACTGGCGTTGATGTCAGGGAGAGTTTTTCGGTTTTCGTCTACTATTTCGGTGCGTGCTTTCTTTCGAAGCAGTGCGATGTTTACCAGGATGCCTACAACGCTTCCCCATATCAGTTTTACTGCAATCAAAGGTGCTACCCACGGCAGCGAAAGCGGGTCTGAGAGCATTACAGGCAAGGCCTCGTCAGATGTTGAGATATACGCAGAAAGCAAAGATCCCATGGGGATTATGCCTTCTACAAATAACGTGGTGGCTACTACCGAAAAGCCGCATTGCGGAATGATGCCTAGCGCGGCGGCTGCAATTGGTCCTAGATACGGATGTGCGAATGCTCTCGCCAGTTTCTCAGATCCTTTTTTGTGGGATAAGGTCTCCAAAAGTTCAACGAGAACAAAAACCACAAATAGTGCAGGGAGCATGGTTCCGGTGTGGACCAGGCTTTCTGGCAACACTTCGCCAAGGATTTCAGTTACCTTTCGGAGCAATTCACAGATCCCTCCTTAGGCACAGGCTCTACAATACTGCCAAGCCAGGCGTCCATCCCTCACGAGTCTTGAGGGTCTTTCTATGCATTTCTATATAGATTTTATACCTTTCATCAAGATGCTTGCTTGGCCTTTTTTGGTGAGCAAATAGGAGTTGTGTAAGTTTGTTGTCATCCTTGGAAGATCTCGGGGCTAATAGTGAAATGCAATCAGCAGGAAGGCCGGGCAAGGAACATCTTCCCTGCACGGCCTTTCGCGGCGTTTTCTTACACCCTTTTCTGGACCTTACTCGCTTTCATGTTTATAGCGTGATTACGTGAAGCCAGTCTTGAAGCAAGAAAGTGAGTCTCCCAAGAAGGAGAGAGAATCTACCTTGTACTGTATTGCCGAATGCGATACCGAAGTAGACCATCATGGCGTACCGCGCGCTTTTGCTTGCTACTTGCATCGCCGGTTTCTCTTTTCCGAGTGTAAATATGAAGTAAAGAACCACAAGGCAGAATACTGCCAGATATATCCAGTCATTTATGTGGCTTAGCTTTGAAAATGTCCCTCGTATTTGAACTAGGAAAGGCCTAGGATCATACGCTAAGGAGTAACCAATACCCGATCCGACTGCAAGTGCAATCGGATATCTAGATAACCACTGTACTTCGGGCTTCATGTAGCGTGTGTAGTAGAGAAGACCGATGACTGCTGCCGTAAGCAGGTAGTACTGGCCTTCTTTGAAAACGTAGTCTCTAAAAAACGGTTTGGTGTAGTTGTCCCATTCCATGACGACTGAATGGGCTGCTGCCATTCCTACTACAGTGTATTCAAAGAAGCGGTAAACGGGGTTTTCTTTGAGTAGGAATGAGAATATGCCCAAGGTAGCGATGGCTCCTACCCAGACTTGAAGTTCAGGAGTTAACATTTTGACACCCCCTCTAATATCCAGCGTGCGCGTTCTGGCGCTTGCTGGCTAGGTATCCGATGTTGCCTAGGATGATAAACAATATGACAAGAAGGTGGGACAGGGTCTGAGCATCCATGAGCTTTGTTGCAACATCAAGGTGGCCTATGAGTTGTTCATATTCGGCCGCTCCTCTCATGCCAGCAAGGAGACCTTTCATTTGCCCTGTCTGTAGGTATCGAATCCTCGATGCCACCTGTACCGACACTTGTCCTGTTAGGAGCGCAATGTCAGGGAAGTAAGTTATCCAAGTGCCGTCTCCTGGAGAGCCGGAGGTAAAGCATATGATGGCTGCGAAGGTTTCAGGGTCTAGTCCTTGTATTCTGTGCATAAGTGGAAGATCCTCAAAAGAGACGTCGTTAATGTCTCTGCCCATGGCACCTTCCCAGAACTTAGTTCTCATGAGTCGCCAGGTTGCGGTCTCTCCTGCTTTGAAACCGATGTTTACCCAGTCTTCACCGTATACGAGTCCTAGTTCTTCTGCTTTTTTCTCAATGATGGATTCGGTAAAGTAGATTCCTGATTCCCACTGGCCCGCTACTACGATTTTTACGCCTTTTCTCGCGCAGTGTTCCATGACAGCTTTAACCATTGGGGTGAGCTCGGTATCATTAGATGCGCTATAAGCTATGTCAAACAGGACAATGTCGCCTTCAGAAAGGGAGTCTATGAACTCGTAGAATGGGAGTGTAAGGTCTTTGTTTATGCTTACAGGCATGCCTATAGGTTTGATTATAGGGATTATCAAGCATAGGACGACGAAAAGGTAGAGTATTCGATTATCAATGTTTGCGAGTTTTTCCCACATAGTTGCACCTCCCCTAATTGCTCATGCCAAGATGTCTGCGTTCAATACCTAGGAAGATTCGGAGTTGTGTAGCCATTGCTCCAAAGAAGGTACCTACGCTTATGGCTCGAGACACGGCTGAATTTGGAACGTTAGCAAGCCAGTTAGCTACTCCTTGCATTCCACCCAGCCATCCTTGTGAGGACCAGATGAAATCGCCTATTGGAACGTTTGCTAACATGACCCATACTGCACAGATCATCATTATTGCAGCTTCGCTGTTTCGGACTCTGAAAGCCCTGTACGCGCCTGAAACAATGTAGAAGGCCACGGTTGCGAACATGGTAGAACTAATTGGCACTATAAGCGCATCGTAGAACCACCTGTAGACGGTGTTCTGATTGCCCTGAGTCATACCAAGTAGCATGTATCCGTACATTACAACTAGGAGCCAGACCGAGAATATCCAGTTTGTTCGTTTTTTCTTAATGGTTGACATGTGCATTCTAGTTAGGTTCCAGACGCCCATGAAAAGGGCGACGGTTCCCATCATCTGAAACCACCTGTTTATTGAAGCCTCGGCTCCCATGTCCTGCAGGGGCTGAAGCATTATAACTAAGAACATGACTATGGCCATTCCTGTGGTTAGAATGGCAGGTACTTGCTGCTTCATTGGTTATCCCCCCTTACTAGAATTTCAAGGCCTTGATCATGAAGTTGGCTTCGGGATTTATGAGTTGGCCGATCACACCCAAAAGGACTATTCCAAGTACGACGAACTTGCCGATGTCGGCTGCGACTATAGTAGCGGTGAGGACAGGCTCCTTTGAAAGATATGCGCTGGCAGCATACTCTTCCTCACCTATGAGTACGTAGTCGCATGCTGCGATGAAAAACGGGATCTGAGCTGTGTTTGTAGTTGCAGCGATTTGAATTGAGCCTATCTGCGCCGCTACCTCTGCCAGTAGCATGGACTCAGCGTACCAGTAACCTATCCACATAGTAGTGGCGGGCTGCTCTCGACGTACGAGCCCCGCGACGGCTGCAGTCCACGGCCACTGGTCACCAGGGATGTATCTTACATCTTCTGGGTTAAATGCGTCTGGCCGACCTGCTTGCAGGTAGGCTTGTCGGACTACTTCTTCGTTCACTGCGACGGACAGGTATGAACCTGCTATGTTGATGAGTCTGGTGTCATACATGGCGCAGATGTTGGCCACATACGATAGATAACCCCAAAGGGCGAAAGAGTGGACACTGCTCACGCCGTCGGACCTGTTGGCCAATAGGACAGGGCGTCCCATTTCAGTTGCTCTACCTATGGATTCATCGATTGAGTCCAGCCCGGGCAGTTTGCGAATCTCAGGCAATGGTCTACCAGAACGCGCAAGATTAATCATCACATAAGTCAAAATCATGAGGAATATAGACACGATTAGTCCTGAAATTGCACCGTCTACATTTACGAAAATACCGAGTTTGGGCTCTTTTGGCGCTGATTCGGCCGCCAAGATTAACGTTTGTAACATTATTTCGGTTCACCTCCAAAGGGAGTCAGTTTGGTCGTATCGGTTGGATAGGCGAACTGAGTTCCCATTGACCAAGTGACATGTGTTTCGGTGGATTCACTCAGAAGAAGCAGCGAGGCATGAAACATACTAAACGCCAATTCCCCCTTTCTGCGCCTGTGCTTGCATATGAACCCCATGTTCTGGCAATATACATAAGCAAAGACAGGCAGAAAGCCGGTCCGATCGATATTCAATCGGCACAAAACCTGGTTGCTGGATCTTTATGCTTCGTACATTGCCTCTTAGCACTACTACTGTTTGGTCTTGTGTTACTTATAGGGATAGTGGCCATCGCTTGTATCCAACATGTGAATACGACAAATGTGTTTCTATGCTAGACTAATTCCATATGCACAGGGAATCTCCTGCCATATCTGGGTAGTGGTTTCATCACAAAGAAGTTCGTTATGCCAACATAAGAAGCAGCGGGGACGGCACTTTCTGCTTCGCATCTGTGTTTGCCCCTCTGCCTCGCCTTTGTTTGTTATTTACCCTTCAGTTTTCTTGCGTCACCGCTTCTTGAGCCATTCCTGCAACCCCTTTTCGAATTCGGTTACAGTAACTCCCAGTTCCTTTTTCATGGCATCTGCGAACATGAGTTCTTTGCTCTTCATGAGTGCGATTACCTTGTCCTGTCCGTATTCTGAATCCATGTAACGCAATGCCCAGGCGCCGCCTGAATACGCATCTACGCTGGACAGCCCGGCGTCTATAATCTTGTTGATGGCGGGATCGTATTGGTCTCTTTGTTTGGCATCAAATTTGGATTCACCGAGGACCACCAGTCGGGCGAATTCACCTACGCCTTCGCTGAACCACATGGGGACGTGCCTATCTGAAAGCGATCTGCCTGTTGCAGCCAGGCTGTACTTTTCGTGAAGACAGTGCGTGAATTCATGGGCTATGTTTCCTATATACCAATCTTTGTCATAATTGGGATTTTCCCTAGATGCGATAGAAGGAGAGATAAAGGTGATCTTGGGCGGGTTAGACGAGGTATGGGCGAAGGCGGTTCCGTATTGCAGTTTTCCGCTAGGTACTGTTAGACTGATGCTGACATAAGGGACTGTCTCCAGCGCATCTGGAAATACCACTAAGAGCTTGTCCATCGTCTCTTCTGCCCAATCCAGCATTTTGGGACCATCTTCGGTGCACAAATGGTGAGTAACTACTTCAAAGTGTTTGCTTGATATGATTGTCGGCTCTTGAGGCAGCGCCGAAGGATCCATAGGTTTTGCAGCTAGGGCTGATGTAGCGACCTGGGGTGTTACCGGGACATCGATAGGAACCTTGCCTGAAGCTACGAGATCGGCCAGTGCAGTAATATCCCCCAATACGTCGTCACTGCTTCCAACTACCGCGATGCCTCTTTGACGACCCCATGTATCTATTTTGAACCATATATAAGGAGGGGCATAAGAGGATAGTTCTTCGGGTGTAAAAGGTATGATCTCGTCCATACATGCAGGCGCTTTTTCGAGTATCTGGAAGCCGACTTCGTGATCTATGTCGTAAACCAGTATAGAGTCTCGTCCCCGAACCGAGTCTATATGCTTTGGTATGTTATCGTAGATATAGGTCATGCTGCCTCCTAGCAAGCCTCCCTTGCCAAATTTATCTACAAAAGAACAATAGGGCGGCACTCCCAGGGAAAGCAGTACATATGGGCGGTCAAGCCTAACAGGATCGGAAGTTATAGGCACTTCTCCCACAGAGGCAGATTGGGCTGCGTATCTGGCTAATTGCTCTTGGGCTTTGGCTAGTTCATCCTGCAAGCTTCTCAGCGCCCCTAGGTCAATTGAGACCGTTGGGGGTTCAAGGGTTTTTTGAATGGAAACTTCCAGGCTCTGTTCGATAAGTTCAACAGGGATCATTATATGACCTTTGACATCTATGGCAGGGAGTTCTGTCTCTATTGGGCCTCCATTCATAGTGACCTCGACTATTGGGAATCCTGCGAAAGTGCCTTTACTTTGGCAACCCGATGCGCCAAAAATGCACATGCTGCAGATGGCTGCGATGGTGATTCCAGTAACCGTTGAGCGGGTAATACAGGGCGCGGACCTCATTTCAGCATCCTCCTACTGGGTTTGTTTTCATTATGTAACAGTTTCGCCAGCATACGTGTTTTTCCTTCGAAACTGGGCGGACTAGTCCTTTGGGACGGCGCGACATGCTGGATCGCAGCGCCTTACTATTGTGTTTCATAAACTGGCAGGATTTTGATAAACTGAAGGTACAAGGAGTTGGCGGAAGGCATATCAATACTTGGCCGCCACACTTGTAGCAGCATTCTTCATGCTGTGGGCGTTGTATTTTTGTAAAGCAGCACCCAGTACAGGGTATAGAAAAAGCAAGCCAACGGGGAAGGGAAGATGAAGCAGAAAGTGCCGTCCCCGCTGCTTCGGAGGTGAAGTTAGAGATGAAGAAGACTGATTGGATGGCGGTTCTTGGCGGGATTGTAATGATTCTGCTTAGCATCTTGGTCCTGTCTCATCCCGGTTCTACCATTACGACTTTGGCTGCGATTGTGGGCGTAGTTTCGATTGTGCGAGGCATCATGTTCATTGTCGATTACAACAGCATAAAGGACTTGAGCCATGGCCGCGCAACTTTCTCTTTGTTTATGGGGATATTGCTGATTGTACTTGGCGGATTATTCCTGGTAGGTCCCGAGTTTATCCTCAATGTATTCGTGTACATTGCTGCTATTTGGTTTATTGCGGAAGCCATTCAGAACTTGGTGGCTACTGGTGCTTACAAGAATGTGAGCAACTCTCTCTATGTCTTCAGTGTTACGCTTAACGTCTTGTTGCTAGTTGGTGGAGTAGTGCTTTTGTTCAAACCAGACATTATCTGGCTGTCGATCTCCATGATTATCGGTATCTTGCTCATGATCGCTGGTCTGGGCTATTTGGTCCACGGGTTCACCGGTTAGGCAAAGGGTACATTGGTGAAGCATGGGGGACGGCACTTTCTGCTTCGCCATCTCCAAGATGGACAAAGTGACAAGGATCAGTGGTCAAGCGATCCAACGTTGCGGGCTTGGCGCAGATAAGGCTTATGGACTAGCGCAGACAAAGACACAGAAAAACGAAGAAAGGCATCCCATGAAGTTCTAAGAGTGGATGCCTTTCACTTTTTCGTGACCTTAGATTCATCGAGACGGGCTAATCTTACATCTAGGTTCGGGTTGTCTTTTCATGCTTTACTGAGTGAATGTATCCCCGCATCTGACTAGTTTCTTCTGTATTGCGAAAGTACGAAGCAAAAAGTGCCGTCCCCGCTGCTTCGAGCTAGGTCCGTTTGTCATTTAGTTTGCCAGTTCCTTTGATATCTTCGATGTTTCCGTCAAAGTAGGAGCAGAGATCAATGGTGCCGTTATTTGTGATTTCGCCGGTGCTGTTGGATAGGCTTCCGCCGTTATCGATAGTAATGTGGCCATTGTTTATTATGTTGCCATAGTTGTGAAACTGCGTGCCCCTTTCTATGGGCAGATTACCTCCGTTGTCTACCGTTATGTTCCCGCGGTTGTATGTGTCTGACATCCCTGATGCGAATATACCGCCGTTTCTTACTGCTATGGAGCCGTTATTTGTCAGGCCGCTGAGACCGCGATCAAAGGAGCCGCTGATTACAATCGAGCCGTCATTTATGACAAAGCACCCTACTGTGGTGAACTCGCTGCTAACAGTCAGCGTGACGCCTGCTTCTATGTGAATTAGCGTTTCCGGGCCATCCTCGCGATCAACGAATAGTTCATCCGCTATATCAATATCGGACGCAATCTGAATTACCCTGATGTCCTTGTTCTGCACTGCAGCTCTAAGTTCAGCAAGCGTGGATACCTTGGTTCCCCCGTTTTGTTCTACAAATAGGCTTGTAACTGCATATTCTCCCGAGTTGAACGCGTCCATTTCCATGAGCTTCTGGAATAAAGGTTGCCCTCCGTTCTGGAGTTTAGCTTGAAGAGCTGCCCATGAGATTAGCACTACGTCTGCGCGGAGAAAGTTTTCGGTGTCGATGCTCTCCGGCAGGATTCCTGCCGATTTGGCGAGTTCATCAGGTGCGTTCCAAGTGAAATCCCCTGCTGTGTCACTGTATCCTAGGGCACGTAGCATGAAAGTCAGGTACATGTCAGAGTCCGCGTTACCTGTCCCGAACTGTGTTGCTGATACACCGCGGGTCAGACCCTTTTGGTAGCTGTATCCTACATAGCTGTCAGCCCACGAAGGAACGTCAGTAAAAGGATGCGACCATGTTCCAGATAGTGCTTCCGATTCCTTACCCAGTGATCGGATGAGCATAACCAGAGCTTCTGTTCGTGTTGGCGCGCGGTCCAGCGCAAAGTCGTTATCCGACACGCCCCTAAACAGTCGAAGCTGTTTGAGGGCCGTTGCTTTTGTGTTTGCTTCATTCGAGGCCGCTGCAGACGTTGGTGCAAGTGCTCCCAAGACAAAGGCGAAAACCAGCAGGAAAGAAAAGATAGCTTTGGCGGTTGTTTTCATCGTTCGATCTCCTTTTTGTTAAATAGTTGTCAGGTTGTCGTTGACACCTTCTTCTATTCTAGAGATCGGAAAAAGAAAAAAGGTGGGCTGCCAGCCCACCTTTCTGAATATCTTTCCCGCTATTCTTCTGTTGCTTCAAAGACCCGGTCAGCGTTTGCGAGCAGAATTGCTGCCTCGCCTTTAGTAATATCCTCTGGACGCCCTACTCCCGTGAGAATGCCCGTTTCCTCCGCAAAGGCGACAGCCACCCGGACTCCCGGATAGTAGCCGTTATCGTCTTTTAGGCTAGAGTAATCGCAGACTTTGTCTGGCCAATAGATCTTTACTGTTACATAGACCATGACGTCTCGGGCGACATATTGTTCGTCTCCTATGGCCCATGGTAGGAAATTCTCGGAGCTTTCATGAGGCGGACCCTCTTCAGTGGGCAATGCATGCGCATAGTCGCTGTCATATCCATATATATCTGTCAGAATGGTCTTGATGAAGCCAATATCTGCGTAACTTTCCATATCGTCGAATAGGTTTGTACCGTATTTATCTTTCATATATACCACAGCGTCGGCTTTCCTTTCAGCGTCAGTGAGCACTGCAGCGGTGGTTCCCTCCGCGAAAGGATCGAGCGTGGCTTGTCGATACCACTTAAGTCCGCCAATAGTGCAGAAGGCCAGCATAATCGCTGCGGCAGCAGCAAGAAGACTTTTTCGAATCCTTTGTGTCTTCGGGTTCGCGGCTAGAAGGGCGCGTTTCACCGTTTCTGCGCTGGCAAAACGTTCGCTCGGTGCAAACGCAGTGCATTTCTTAATGATGTTTTTTAGCGGGCCATAGACTCGAATACTATGGTTGTCCCGCGTGCTGCCCGTCACCATATATCGGAGTAGGGTGCCGAAGGCGTAGATGTCAGTTCTCGAGTCGGTCTGCGAGAAACCGTACTGTTCGGGCGGGGCGTATTCTCTTGTTCCGAAGAACTGAGTATCCGAAAACGATTCATCGTTGTAGATTCGTGCGATGCCAAAATCGATAAGTGCAACCTGCCCGCTGTCTCTCACTATTACATTCTGAGGCTTGATGTCTCTATGGATCACAGGCGGGTGCTGACTGTGCAGGTAGGTGAGGATATCGCAGAGGTCGGCGCCGATCGCGATGATCTCTTCATCAGAGAGGTGATTGTCGGATATGTACTGATCGAGGGGCTTTCCCTCTATGTATTCCCGGATAACGCATAGCGTGGCCTCGTTCTCGAATTCGTCGGCGAACGCGGGCAGGCCCTTGTGGTTTAGAGACCTCAGGATACGGTTCTCATGGACGGACTGATAGAGGTTCTTGTTGAAGCACTTTGCTACGAGGAGTTTGTCACTTGTTTTCTCTTTGACCAGAAATGTTTCGGTCCCATGGCCTTCGGCGAGACATTCCAATTGATCGTATGTGTCTAAGAAACCTATTGGGAAGTACGAGGCATCAAATGAACTTTCAATGTTTCTAGTGGCTACTTCCACATCCGTCATGTTGCTTCCTCCCTCCGATTAACGGCAGATTCATGTCATGGAGAACGCTTTGCGTTTCGACTACTGTGAAGTGGTGATGCAAGCAGTAGAGGATAGCGGCGTCTCGCTTGACGCGTGGGTAAAGCGGGCTCATGCCAGCGTGCTTGAGGAGCGTCTGCGCTGCGTCTACGTCTGCCTGAAATCCGAATGCCAGTTGTAGAACTGTGTCCCGCGAAGGTTTTTTGGTTCCTTTGAACAACTGGTGGCCGAAAGAACGCTCGATGTTGGCTCGCTTTATGATCCGCTCTGGCACTTCGCCACGCTTTACGCATAAGCCTGATATGTATTCGCTGAAGGAGGGTAGACGCATCTGCTCTGCGTTGTGCTGGACGAAATCTCCAATACTTGGCGTTTTGAAGAGCAGGTGAAACAAGGTACTTGTAGTGACGGGATCCAGCTGTTCAACCATGTTCGTTACCTCTTTTCTTGCTGTGGACCTTTCTGAGATGGGTTGGTGCAAGACCGTTATTCGGAGCATTGCAAAACCAAGTGAGATTGTGGATATTCCTCAGGTGGCATTTGCCGAAGTAGCCTGGTACCGGCGGTTTGGAGGCACTCTGAAGGAGACATACATATCTGACGGACGTGAATCCCAACCGATATGCCTCCTTAAGATGCTGCCGCGTGTTTGGGATGCTCTCCAAAATACGCTCAAATTATATGCGGTTATGAGTTCATTTTCAATAGGACTAATAGGCGCAGGTAGATGCCTTGTGCATATGAAGCAAAAAGTGCCGTCCCCCATGCTTCACTAGAATTCCTCGTGAAACTAGGTTAGAATGAATCTAGTTGGAACAGTTGAATATGGAGTGTAGTTGTTAACGACGTTCAGGTGCCTGATAAGGGAGAATAGGGAAGTCCGGTGAAGCGTTGAAGCGCAAAGCCGGCGCGGTGCCGCCACTGTAACCGGGGAGCAACCTGCAAAATGCCACTTAAGTCAGTTGACTTTTGGGAAGGCGCAGGGGCGATGAGCCGGAAGCCAGGAGACCTGCCTGGATGTGTACGTTGCCTAACTTCGAGCGAAAGGAGGGGACGTTTTTATATTCGGAAAACTTCCCCCCGACGAGATGTCGGGTTTTTTACGTATGATGTCTGTTCGCAGTTGAATAGTAGTTGAGTAGTAGTTGAATATTATAGGAGGCAGATGCATCTTGATAAGAAAAGATTTGGTGAGGCAAAAAGCGTCGAAGTCACGTGTTGGAGGTACGTCGAAAAATGGACTTACCCTTGTGCTAGCGTTGATACTCGCGGTTTCTTGTGTAGGCGCGATGCTTATGGGTTGTGAATCTAAGCCTGCTACCTTTACAGACGGTGTGGGTAGGACAATATCTCTTGAAAAGACCCCGGAGAAAATAGTATCTCTCTCGCCTGCGCACACTGAGATTCTATTTGCCTTAGGTCTTGGCGATAAGATAGTCGGAGTCAGCAATTGGTGCAACAAACCAGAAGAAGCCCTTGATAAAGAAAAAGTTGGCGACGCATTTAGCCTGAATAAAGAGAAACTCGTGAGTCTCAAGCCCGACATAGTATTTATCCCGGGCAGCGAGGATTCGCCGCAAGTAAAAGAAATCGAGGATCTGGGCATTGCCGTGTACGTATCAAATCCCGCAAGTGTCTCTCAAGTGTTCGAGGAGATAAGACGGGTCGCAGAAGTAACAGGCGTGAAAGACCAAGGGCAGCAATTAGCCGAGAAGTTGGAGGGTGAGCTCGATAGCATAAAGGAGAAATTAGAAACTACCGAGGGGTCGAAGGTCAAAGTTCTGGTTTTGGTAGACCCTGAATTGTGGACTGTAGGTCCAGGTTCATTCATAGACGAGGTCGTTGCCCTAGCCGGTGGGGATAACGTCATGGGCGACGTTGATATGCAGTATCTTCAGGTGAGCATGGAGGAAGTCCTTTCGAGAGATCCAGACGTGATCTTGATGACTGTGCCAGAAGATCAATGCGCCGCTTTGGAGGAAAGACCAGGGTGGACCGACTTGCGTGCTGTCAAAGAGGGCCGGGTGTACTACGTAGACGGCGATCTGGTAAGCAGACCGGGTCCTTGTATAGTCGACGCAATAGAAGAAGTTGCGGGATACCTGTATCCTGACCTAGAACTTGGCGAGTAAGTAAGACCAGGTTGGAGCA
Source organism: Candidatus Fermentithermobacillaceae bacterium (assembly GCA_018052455.1). Classification (GTDB taxonomy): domain Bacteria; phylum Bacillota; class Sulfobacillia; order Fermentithermobacillales; family Fermentithermobacillaceae; genus UBA3907. Next base: position 21,279 of record JAGPNE010000008.1, read on the forward strand.
TCTGAGCGTACTCGGACAAAGGGTGTTTCCAACTCCGTTTGCGTTGAAGCATAGAATGGGGAGGAGCCATAGTGGGAATTGACCGGGACACGAACCTAAGGCAGGCAAAGTGGCTGTTTCTGACTGCGGCCGCAGGACTCTCCTTGGTAAGCGTATTCCTAGGTCTATCGTTTGGCAGCGTACCTGTCTCGTTCAAGGACATAGTCAGCGCCCTTTTTGCAGGTCCCGGAATACAAACAGATGACATAGGCTATACTATCCTGTGGACTCTGAGATTCCCCCGGGTTCTACTTGCCTTTATCGAAGGCGCATCGCTAGGAGTTGCAGGTGCTGCCATGCAAGGACTGTTTCGAAACCCTATGGCAGATCCTTACGTACTTGGAGTTTCCTCAGGCGCGTCTTTGGGCGCTGTGCTTGGCATAGTGTTTGGGTTAGGGGGGGTCTTGGGCCTTTGGGCCCTCCCGGCCCTTGCATTTGCCGGAGCCTTCATCTCTACAGGCACTGTATATCTTTTGTCGACGAAAAACGGTCGTACGGATACCTGGACACTTCTTTTGGCGGGAATTGCGGTATCCAGTCTGATCTCGTCAATAATCGCGTTTCTTATGGTTCTTTTCAGACAGCGAGTAGAAGAAATAGTGTTCTGGACAATGGGAGGTCTTGGAAGGACGTCCTGGAAAGTCGTAGGTACTGCCCTTCCGTATGCGGTATTGGGTACAGGTGTGCTGTGGTTTCAGTCCAGGTCGCTTAACGCTTTCTCGTTTGGAGAGGAGGCTGCATTTCATATGGGGGTTTCTGTGGAAACTGTCAAGCGGCGCATTCTATGGGCTAGCTCCATAGCAACTGCTAGCTGCGTGGCATTTACAGGACCTATTGGGTTTATCGGTCTCATAGTTCCTCACATAGTAAGGATCTTGCTCGGGCCTGATCACCGGTGGCTCATGCCCGCATCCGCCTTGGTTGGAGGAAACGCGCTGATACTGGCGGACCTTCTGGCGCGCACAATAGTCCCTCCCCTCGAAATTCCCGTAGGGGTTATAACTTCGCTGTTTGGAGCACCGTTTTTTCTGTATCTTTTGGCAAGAACCAGAAAGGGCGGGATGTGACCATGGAGTACGGACTTGGTATCGAAGTGAGCGACCTGTTTTTTGGGTACGGGCATGGTTCTACCTTAAGAGGCATAGACCTGGACATCCCGCGTGGTACCTTCGCTGCTCTATTGGGGCCCAACGGCGCAGGCAAAAGCACCTTGCTAAAGACTATTTCTGGGTATCTCAGACCTCAAAAGGGAAATGTTTTGGTATGTGAAAAACCAGTGCACATATTGAAAGACAAAGAAAGAAGCCGTCTTGTAACCTATCTAGCCCCTGAAAGCAAGTCGTCTTTTGATTTTAGCGTCGAGGAAGTAGTGATTATGGGGAGGCTTCCGTACTCGCAATCGATATTCTCTCATTCACCGGATGACTTGGAGTTCGCAGAGGAGGCGATGCGGATAACTCATATCGAACACCTCCGCCATAGAACCGTGACTTCCCTTTCATCAGGCGAACAGCAAAGGGTGCAGATAGCAAGAGCCATCTGTCAGGATCCGGAAGTGTTTTTGCTGGATGAACCTACGGCTCACCTTGATATGTCATTTGAGCTGGAGATCATGGGACTTGTAAGCCGACTGGCCCAAGAAGGCAGAACTGTATTTGCAATCTTGCACGACGTCAATCTTGCCTTGAGATATGCGTCCAGACTGTTCTTCATGAAAGATGGTGTCTTGGCACATTCGCTTGAACCCAGCGACTTGTCTTCGGATGTTATTCGCGAGGTATATGGCGTGAACGCCCGCATACTAGAGGACACTTCATCCGGAACCAGGTTTGTTTTGCCCTATGCTACTGAAAGTGGCAACTAGCAGCTTGTGCAATTATCCTCCTAAAGCAGATGCTTTTTGCATCGTGCAATACTTGAGTCCAAGATAACAGTCTGACATCTGCCTCTCTTAGCCCCAAAACTCTAGGCGCATTCATGGATGATTGGGAGTATCCCTGCACTATTGACACGTTTTGTGTGTCGTGCTATCTTCGAATTAGTTAGCACTCTGTGTACGTGAGTGCTAAAGGGGGGGAGTTAAATTGGCACTTGATGAAAGGAAAGCTCAGATACTTTCAGCTGTGGTCGAGGAGCATGTAAAGACTGGGCTTCCTGTCGGCTCAAGGGCTGTGGCGCGAAGGTATCGGTTGGGAATAAGTCCGGCTACAATAAGAAATGAGATGGGTGACCTCGAAGAAATGGGTTACCTAGGCAAAACTCATACATCTTCAGGCAGGGTGCCATCTGACAAGGGCTACAGAGTGTATGTGGATGAACTAATGGGTGATGTTAGGCTTTCCCAGCGCGAATCTCAAATGCTCGAGTCCTTCTTTCGCTCAAAGATGAAAGACGTAGAGTCACTGCTTAGAGAAGTAGTTAAGGCACTGTCGGAGGCCACAAGTTATCTTGCGTTCGTCCTTGGACCTGAATATGAGACAACCACTATTGATGCCATACATCTATTGCCTGTTACCATCGATAAGGCGTTGCTGGTGATAGTAAGCGACATAGGTTTTGTAGAGAACTGCCTGATTGATGTTCCACCCATGTCAAAAGAAGAGATGGAATATGTTTCGGACATACTAACAGAGCAACTATGCCATGTAAACCTGAATAAGGTAAAAGACAGGGCCCAAGCACTGCTTAACCAGGAGAGATCTCGGTACGCCGATGTGATTGTGCAGGTAGCCGAGTTTCTCGAAAGCATGACCGAGGAAGCAGAAAGCGAACGTCTATACATGGGTGGAGCGGTCCACTTGTTGAAGCAGCCTGAGTTCAAAGACGTCAGCCGAGTACAAGAACTCATGCAGATGCTCGAAAACGGTTCTTTGCTTAAGAACATTGTTGCTACGCAACCTTCGAGTACCGACCCAGCAATTACAATCGGCGAAGAAAATGAGATCGAAACTGTGAAAGAATTCAGCTTCGTGTATGGCACCTTTAAGGTTGGGCAAAGCGAAGGGAGAATAGGCCTTCTAGGGCCGAAAAGAATGGACTACCGCAGAGCGGTGGCAATAGTGAGGCTTTTTGAGAATAACCTAAATGATATATTCGATCGAATGGACTAAAACTATGAAATGAGACGATGCTTGTGTTTTCTGCACCGCTTCTTAGTACATTGATATGATATTGGATTTTGTTCTATACTCAGAACGTATAGGGCAAGATCCTTAACACATAGTGTAGCAAGATCCGGGAGGGACTTAAGTGACGCTGAGACAGCCAGGCCAGGGTTCGGAGATTGACGAAAGACTTGCAGCGCTCTTGACAAACGTAAATGCTGTTCGCGCCATTGCGTCAGCGGTAGAAGGTACCATAGGTCCAAAGGGATTGGATACCCTTTTGGTTGATAGATACGGAGAGGTAGTCATTACCAATGATGGCATGACCATTTTGACTCGGATGGACGTGAATCATCCTGCGGCGAAGATGGTCATCAACACTGCAAAAGCGCAGGAAGAAGAAGTCGGTGATGGAACTACCACTGCAACTATAATTGCAGGCGCCTTGGTTACAGAAGGCTTCAACCAGGTTGCGAGAGGGGTGCCTGTAACTAGGGTGATCGAGGGTATCAAGATTGGGATTTCAAGAGCCATAGAATACATCGAGGAAAAGTCCACTGAAGTTGCAGGGGCCAAAGATCCTTTACTGCGCCAAATAGCGCTTGTAGCCGGAAGAGACAATGAGGACATTGCGGATCTTGTAATTACAGCTGCTGAAATGATTGGGGAGGAAAAGCTAAAAGACAAAAAGTTCAAGTTTTCCGAGATCATTACGGCAAAAGAAGGTGCAAGCAACCAAGTATTTGCAGGGATAATAATCGACAAAAAAAGGCTAAACGAGGAAATGCCTGAGGACATAAAAGATCCGTTGATACTTGTGATAGACGACGCTCTTCAGCCCGAGGAAGTAGAAGAAGAGGCGCTAGCTACCGAATCTGGTTTTAGAAGGTATATGGAGCTTCAGGAAGAATTCAGGCAGAACATTAAAAAAATAGCAGATCTCGGAGTGAACTTCGTTGTCATAGATAAGGGCATAAGCGATGTGGCCGAAGAAATATTAACCGATGCCGGGATTACTGTTGCTACTAGGGTGGCATCCTCCGATGTCCGTAAGGTGTCTGAGCACACAGGAGCAAGGCCCATAAAAAGGACGGGGCTTAAGAAACCCGTTGAGGATTTGGTTAACTACTTAGGACGGGCCGACCGAGTGTACGAAGACGAGAAACTCAAGTGCATACGGGTACTAGGGGGTAGAGGAAAGCCTATCGCTACCATATTGGTAGGTGCAAGCACTGAAGAGGTGCGGGGCGAACGTGAACGTATATGCAATGATGCTGCATGCTCAGTACAAGCCGCAATAAGAGGCGGTATTGTTCCCGGAGGGGGTGCAATAGAAATAGCTTGCGCCAGAGAGGTTGACAAACTTCGTTCTAGCCAGAGAGGTATGCAGGCTTACGGTCTTTTGTGCGTAACGGAGGCCCTGAAGAGGCCTTTTGAGCAAATTGTGGCAAATGCAGGTTTCAACCCTCTGGAGAAAACAGGTGACGTTATGGCCCGTCAGACTGAAGAGGACGATCCCGGCCTAGCGGTGGATTGTGAGACAGGGGATGTAAGAAACATGCTTGAATTGGGAGTAATTGACCCTGCTCCAGTGAAGGTCCATGCGCTCAGGGCGGCGATGGAGATAGCATGCGCAATCTTGCGGATTGATACAATCATCAAGAAGAAAGACGAAGACGAATCAGACGGCAAAAAAGGTGAAAAATCATATAGATCTTTGGAGGAAGGCTTTTGAGCAAGGACTATTACGAAATACTTGGCGTTGGCAAAGATGCGGATCAGGATGAGATAAAGCAGGCGTTCAGAAACCTTGCTAAGAAGTACCATCCAGATGCAAATCCAGACGATCCGACTACTGAGGCCAAGTTTAAGGAAATAAACGAAGCATATGAGGTGTTATCGGATCCCGACAAGCGATCGAATTACGATGCTTACGGGAATGCCGACGGACCTGGTTTTCAGGGCGGCGGCTACGCAGGTGGAGGCCAGGATCCTTTTGGAAGGATTTTCAGCGACTTTGGTGGTTCGCCGTTCGGGGATATTTTTGACCAGTTTGAGAATCTATTTGGCGGATCAACGAGGCGGACAAGGGCTGATACTGGTCCGGTGCGGGGTAGGGATATGGAGGCTGTTGTTGAGATATCCCTGGAAGAAGCTTTTACTGGAGTTGAGAAAGACGTAACTGTGCGACGGGTGGAGCAGTGCTCGCATTGCGGAGGGACGGGAGCGGAGCCTGGATCGAAAGTTACAACATGCTCGACTTGTCATGGAACAGGCCAAGTGAAGACCTCTGTGGGCACAATGTTCGGTACCATGACTACAGTGAGGACCTGTCCTACCTGTGGGGGCACGGGTAAAACGGTAGAGAAGCCGTGCAGTCGATGCGGCGGTTCTGGGGAGACAATCAAAGACGCAGTCATAAGTGTGAAAATACCGGCAGGAGCAGATTCAGGACTCCGTCTGCGTTTGACGGGGCAAGGTGACGCAGGTAAAAGAGGAGGCCCTTCCGGCGACTTGTACGTGAATGTTATGGTAAAGCCACATCCGTTGTTCCAGAGGCAAGGAGATGACTTGATTTTGGATAGAGTCATAAGTTTTCCTCTTGCCGCTCTCGGTGGTGTGGTTAGCGTGCCAACGCTTGAAGGGGAAGTAGATCTCACTGTTCCAGCTGGCACTCAGCCAGGCGCGGTGCTGCGCCTTAGAGGAAAGGGAATGCCTAGGCTCCGTGGCAAAAGCCGAGGAGATATGCTCGTGCGTCTTAATGTAAGAGTTCCGACGAGGCTTTCTCCTGAAGAAAAGGAACTTTTGATGCAGCTAGGTGTATCCGAAGGCGAGGAACTCTCGTACGGCAAGTCATTCTTCAAGCGGTTCAAAGACGCCGTAGGCGGCAAAGACGATTGATTCAGTAGTCCGTAGTATTTCCTGCCCGGCCTTGGCCGGGTTTTTCGATAACCACTGTGTCTCATCAGAGCATATTATTCGAAGAGGTTGATCAGAGTGGCTCACATGTTGCGTAGCACTCCGCCCCGGTTTTTTGTAGACCCTTCGTGCATTTCGGCGGACGCTGTTATACTGACTGGAGACGTTCTACGTCACGCGCTCACGCAAAGGTTAAGGCCAAACGAGATCTTTCATGCCATACCTGAGGTGTTCTATGGAGAATACGCTGCGTCTAGCCCAATTGAAGTGTGTGTTGTTAGGGTGATATCTGTCAGTAAGGAAGAATTAGTCGGCGAGATTATCGAAAGATACCAGGTAGTATCTCCGCCTTACGCAGTGCATCTTTACCCTGGTGTGCTCAAAGGCGAGAAGTTTGATTTGGTCGTAGAAAAGAGCGTCGAGTTAGGGTGCGCGTCAATTACGCCGGTGCTCATGGCAAGGTGTATACCGAGACTGGATGAGGATAAGAAATCTAAGCGGACTCATCGGTGGGGAAAAATTGCGAGGTCAGCAGCGGAGCAGTCTGGCCGGTCGGTAATCCCTCGGATAAACGATATTGCAAGCTTTGGGGATGTTATTTCAGATACGCTTCCCGGCAAGCCACTTATGGCCTTGGAAAGGCGGCATATGTGTGTGAGCATATCAGAAGCTGTTGGTCGTGCAAGAGAGGTCTCTATTGTAATAGGACCTGAGGGCGGCTTTGAAGCGCAAGAGGTGGAACTTGCTCTATCGAAGGGGTTTTCTCCTGTCAGCCTTGGTCCTTATGTACTGAGAGCTGAGACGGCCTCGCTTGCGGCATGCGCGATCTTGATGGAGCTCATGTCAAAAGACGATATTTCATAGGGCTAAGGTTAGCCTTACTGTCTGATTCGGGAGAGGCTGGTATCTCTGGGGTGGCGTCTACTACATAGCATGTGATTTCAATTGATGGAGGAAGTAATTGTTGAGCAATAAAAGGACGGTATCTTTTAAGACATTTGGATGCAAACTCAATCAATACGACACAGACTTTTTGAGACAATCGTTTGAAGACGCCGGGTATGAAACGCGTGCTACGGGTCCTTCGGACATTGTGGTTATAAATACTTGCGCCGTTACATCGAGGAGCGCCGCCAAATGCAGACAGGCCATACGGGCTGCTGCGCGATCAGGCGCCAAGGTTCTAGTTACCGGGTGTTACTCCCAGGTCGCCCACGAGGAAATTGCTGATCTTCCCGGAGTTATAGGAGTAACAGGAGTTCTCAATCGTTCTAAGCTAGTAGAAATTGCGAATAAGGCTCTTTCAGACGGAGATCTAATTATAGATGTAGAGCCCCACGTAAAAAACGCCCTTTTCGAAGAAACTCCTGTACGCGAACCGAGTCTCACGAGAGCGTTCCTAAAGATCCAGGAAGGCTGCGACGACTATTGCACCTACTGCATAGTCCCTTACGCGCGCGGTCCCTCGAGATCGAGGTCTCTTGAGGACATCATCTCCGAAGCCCGGTCACTGGTCCAAAGAGGATACAAGGAAATTATCCTTACAGGAACTCACTTGGGCCTCTACGGTAGAGATTTTCTACAAGACGCCTGTGACCCAGGGGGATGCACGGGAAGGCTCGAACCTAACCTTGCATCGGTGGTACGTTCCCTAGCAGAGATTGAGGGGCTCTTGCGGCTTAGAATAAGCTCTCTTGAGCCACACGATGTGACGCCTGAACTGATAGACTGTTTTAGATATCCTCAGGTATGCCACCATATTCACTTGCCTCTTCAAAGCGGAAGCAACAAAATCCTAAGAAGCATGGGTAGACGATACGATACAGAGACTTTCTTGAGGATAGTCGAAGATGTAAGAAAGGTAGCACCTGACATAGGAATATCCGCAGACATCATAGTAGGTTTTCCAGGCGAAGAAGATGATGATTTCAAAGAGACCCTAACCGTTATGAAGACTGCCAGGTTCTCGCGCGTTCACGTGTTCCAATACTCTCCAAGGCCAGGTACCCCTGCCAGCAAGTTTCCCGGGAAAGTCCCTGAGAGAGAAAAAGAGAAGCGCAGCAAGGCAGCGATCTCCTTAGGACACGAACTATCCCTCGATTTTCACAGAAAACTAGTGGGAAAAGACATAGAGATACTCGTTGAAGAAGACAAAACAAAAGACGGCCTCCTGCAAGGAGTCACAAGAAACTATGTCAAAGTATGGTTCCAAGGACCCAAAGAACTCCAAGGACAGATCACACAAGTACACGCACAAGAGGCCAAGCACGACGGACTCCTTGCATCATGCAACACAGGGTCGGTTCTCGTGCTCCACTAACTACTATCCGTTGGAGACTCGTGGCAAGTTGGAGGCTTAGAGCACGTCGGGAAGTTGAATATCCGGGTACACGCGGCGGGTTGAGGTTCTTGTTTGGGGTCTGCGTCACATTTTGCGAAATAATCAAAAACACTCATTAGACTGAGTTCAGGGGGTTTGCATTGTGCGAGTCGCTCTTTTGTTCGGAGGAAGGTCAGGAGAACACGAAGTATCTGTCATGTCCGCTAGGTCAATATCTGCCGCCCTTACTGACAACGGATTTGATGTACTTGCAGTTGGCATTACGAAAGAGGGGCGATGGGTGTTCATAGACAAACCCGAGCTCATTTTTGAGAAGGCTTATACCGAGGTTACAGCTGATTTGGGCCCTTCCTGCTATGTTCTGCCGGACCCGTCGCGACCCGGTCTGTGGATAGATGGCAGATTGCAGGAAGATGGTTTTTGTCGAGACTCTCCTCTGCCTTTTCAAAGTGCCGGAGCTGACCGCGATATGGATGTAGACGTGGTTTTCCCTGTACTGCACGGTTCTTTCGGAGAAGACGGGACCATTCAAGGACTTCTGGACCTTTCGGGGTTGCCATACGTAGGTTCCGGGACTCTTGCATCTTCGGTCTGCATGGACAAAGATTCAGCCAAAATGGTCATGTCGTATCACGGAATACCGTTTGTGCCCTATGTGAAGGTCCAGCGTTGGCTTTGGAAAAACAAAAGAGACGAAGTCCTGCAAGAATTGCTGGCCGATCTGACTTATCCAGTGTTTGTGAAACCTTCCGGATCGGGCTCTAGCCTCGGCGTGAGCAAGGTCAAAGACGCGGACGGCCTTAGTGAAGCCTTAGATTATGCTTTCTTGTTCGACGTTAAGGCCCTGATTGAGCCCGCTCAGGAAGGATGCTTGGAGATTGAGTGCGCGGTGCTGGGAAACGAAGATCCTAGGGCATCTGTGCCCGGGCAGATTATTCCCTCCAGGGAGTTTTACGATTATGAGGCCAAGTACATTGACACAAGTACGCGACTTGTGATTCCTGCTCCCTTAGATGAAGGACTTACTGCACAAGTCCAAGAGATCTCAATTGCTACCTTTAGGGCGGAGGGTTGCAGCGGCCTTGCACGCGTAGACGTTTTTGTAGATACTGCTGATGGAAGTATACGTGTCAGCGAGGTAAACACCATGCCTGGTTTTACCGATGTTAGCATGTACCCCAAACTCTGGGAAGCATCTGGCGTGACGTACAGCAGGTTAGTGGAAGAACTGGTGCATCTTGCTGTTGATAGAAAAACTGCACTTGAGCGACGTTTTTGGGTTTAGGGTATAATATATACGTGGCCCTATTTGAACGGGAGCAACACAACAGGAGCAACAAAACAAGAGCAACAAAACGGGAGCAATAAGTATGAAGGATGAGATCCCTCATAGTTTTTATGAGCGTAATCCAGAGACAGGTAACTACATTATCGAGATATCGCTAGACAAATACGGCGACATTTTCAATGAGTGGGACCATGCCACATACGGCAGGCGCGATATGGACCCCGAACTGGCCTTTTTCCTAGAAGAGTGTTCCGAAGAGATTCCTATGCAGTACGGGTTAGACCTGGTGTTTTATCTACCTAGGCGGGCTAAGGATGTAGAAAAGGAGAGGATAATTACACAGGTTATCCGTCACTACTACGCCTTTTATGCCGGAGTTGAGCGCCGAACCTTGGCTCGTGCATACAAGCAACAGGTAAACTATGCCTTGTTAGCCATCGGATTACTGGCTGTTACTTACGTACTAAACCTCTGGCAAGAGACCGTACTTATGTCTATCGCAAAAGAAGGTCTAATCATAGGCAGCTGGGTGTTTCTTTGGGGGAGCATATCTTTTTTCACCTTTGAACGCGGCAAGTACACCGAGAAGGTAAAGTGCTATGAAAGACTGTCACAAGCGGACATCCGTTTTCGATATGACGAGTAGCAAATCGTAGGCGCGATTCGCATGATATAGGCGCAGCATGTCACAGCATATGCGGTTACGGGGAGCGTGAGCACGGCTATGTCTGGCTTTGAGCACATGGGAAAGATGCTCATATTCATAGGAATTTTCATAGTGGTCATGGGACTGTTGATGATGCTATGGGGGAAGGTACCGGGGCTGGGCAAACTGCCAGGTGACATTTACATTGAAAAGGAGAACTTCAAGTTTTTCTTCCCTGTGGTTACGTGTCTATTGATTAGCGTAGGCTTGACAGTCATCATTAATCTCGTCATGTGGTTTTTGGGGAAATAGCATGATGTGGCCTTGCTAGGTAAGTTGACCGGGCTGGTTCAAGTATTGTACAATTCTAAAGGTCACGAAAAGCGGGCGAAAAGACCTGCGGCGGAGGGAGGGAATTGGGTATGCCGGAAATTAAAGTTGGTAAAGAGGAGTCTTTTGACAGTGCCCTGCGCCGCTTCAAGAGGGAATGCCAGCGTTCAGGCGTCCTTAGGGATTCGCGTAAACATCAGTATTACGAAAGTCCAAGCGAGAAGCGCAAGAAGAAATCGGAAGCTGCACGTGCTCGCAAAAAACGTCGTTAAACGCGAGCAAACCTCAAGACTAATAAGCAGAGAAGAATTGCCAGTATAAGCCCGGTCACCCGGGCTTTTTCATATTATGCAGGAGTTTTTGGTAGTAGACGGCGAATTAGATAACTGGTAAGCAGAGTAAGCAAGCACAATCAGCAAGCGGAATAAGGCAAAACAGGATACCTACCCTTAACTGGGGTAATTTGAGATCATGAATGATTTCGCAGAAGAATATACTTGCACGGAGAGAATCAAACATGCAGATTACTCTCGGCGGGCACGTTCGGCGTATTCACGGCTTGGCACAGAGATGGAACAACACGGCAAGAAATATATATGCTCGATGCGAGCATAAAATGGAGGTTGATTTTGAGAGGTGCCATCGCAAATCCAGGTGGTAATCCAGTTATCTGGTAATTCGGAAGCATTTAACCTATTTGGTTCCTATGATGAAAACCTTGCTCTCTTAGAGGACGGCCTTAACGTGAAATTGGTTGCTCGAGGAGATTCCATTACCATTTCTGGGGAAGAGAAAGAAGTCAAGGAGGCGCAAAAACTCCTTGAATACCTTATCACCAAGGTGAGGAAAGGACAGCGAGTGACTGCCCAAGACGTGAGTATTGCAGTCAGGAACCTACGCGAAGGAGTCGATCTGACTGACTCCGGTGACGTGGTCGTCGTTACGAATAGAGGAAAAGTCATAACCCCACGGACGCCGGGTCAGAAGAAATATGTTGATTCAATAAGATCAAATCCCCTAGTGTTTGGAATTGGACCTGCAGGAACAGGCAAGACCTACCTAGCCGTGGCTATGGCCATCGCAGCATTCAAGCGCCGCGATTTTGATAGGATAATCCTTACAAGACCCGCGGTAGAAGCCGGCGAGAAACTTGGCTTTTTGCCAGGCGATATACAAGAGAAGGTAAACCCATACCTTAGACCTATATACGATGCGTGTTTCGATATTCTAGGCCTTGATGCTTTCGAGCGGTATATGCAAAGGGGATTGATTGAAGTGGCGCCTCTAGCCTACATGAGAGGACGAACTCTGGAATCTGCATTTGTGATACTAGATGAGGCGCAGAACACGACTCCGGAACAGATGAAAATGTTCCTCACTAGGATGGGGCTTAACTCAAAAGCGGTAGTCACAGGAGATATTACCCAGATTGACCTGCCCCGAGGAGTGTATTCTGGTCTGGATCAGGCGCGTTTCCTGCTCAAGGACATACCCGGGATAGGTATTGTTTATCTTACAGATAAGGATGTAGTCCGTCACGAACTTGTTTCAAGGATAATAAGGGCGTACGAAGAATTCGATGAAGATGCCTGGAAAGAGGGGAAGATCAGTGCCCCAAAAGGAACCGGAGAAAAGCGTACGGACAAAGAGTAGTCCTTCGTCAGCGCAAAGGGGAATTCACGCAGGTGAGAGTGTTTCAACAGGCGCAAACGAGTGGGCTAACGTATTTGAAAGGCACCGCGACTCGGTTTGGTGGGTTGTGCTAACATTTCTCGTTACATTTGCCTTGTTCCTTATGTCCCTCGTGCCACCCAAAGTAGATCTTGTTGCGGGGCAAGTAGCAATGGTCGATGTTAAGGCAACCAGGGAAGGCATTGATGAGTTTGCCACAAAACTCCTTATAGACAAGGCATTAGCCGATGTATCGGAGGTCTGGGACAGTAATCCTAAGGTCTTAGAAGACTCGAAGAATCTTTTTGAGGAGTTATTGGGCAAGATAGAGTCACTAGCTGAATCTGACGAGTTGTCAACTCAAGATATCATTAACGAACTCAGACCATACTTGGATGATTCAATCTCTGATACAGATATCGTGGCTGTTGTGGCTACTTCGCCTTCGATCTTGGAAGAGTCATTCAATCGGGCTTGGGCTATCATCGAAGACACGTTGAATAGGGGCCTGAAACCCGAAAACGTTGAGAAGGGCAAAGAAGAAATCGCTGCAAACATAAGGACAGATAAATCAATACCTGACCATGTAAGTAGATTGCTCTGTGCTTTTGTAGGTAAAAACCTGCAGCCCAACCTTATTTTCAACAAAGAGGAAACCGACAAGAAAATAAAACTTGCCATTGACTCTGTAGAACCCGTGAAGATTCGGCGAGGTGAATACATCGTTCGCAAAGGCGATATTGTAACAGAAGAACAGATAGCCATCCTCGAAAAGATGGGCATGACGGGCAAAACGGTCAGGATTACAGAAATTCTGGGCGCTTTTCTCTGTTCCCTTATCTTCTGCGGCCTTACTGCTGGTTATGCTATTACCTACAACGCCGAAGTTATTGAGGAAAAGGGCGTTCCTCTGATATGTTCGGTAGTGATTCTCAGCGTTATCGTTTTGAAAATCCTCTCGAGCATATCAGGTTTTCTTGCACCGGTCGCTTTCGGTGTCATGTTGTCCTCTACCCTCTTGGACAGGAGATTCGGGGCGTTTTTTGCCGCTGCGCTGTCTATTGCAGTAGGAGTTATGACTGGATTTGACATAGTCTACGTAGCTTTGGCTTTGACTTCGGGAATAGCCGCAGCGCTCAGCGTGAGGCAAGCATGGAGTAGGACGCAGCTTTTCAAAGCCGGACTGATAGTAAGCATTGTCTCAGGCATCACCTATGGCTGCCTTGTGCTTACAGGAGCTTTGGCAACAGATGATGTTACTGTATGGCGAGACGTGCTTTTCGTGATAATTACCGGTCCTTTGTGTTCGGTTTTGGCAGTAGGGTCACTGCCTGTGTTTGAGAGCGCTTTCGACATCATAACCCCGCTTAAACTGGTAGAACTATCCAATCCTGAGCAGCCGTTGCTTCACAGGCTCCTTTTGGAGGCACCTGGAACATACCACCACAGCATCATGGTTGGAAACCTATCAGAGGCTGCTGCATGGGCAATAGGAGCGGACAGCCTTCTTACCAGAGTGGGGGCGTACTACCATGATATAGGGAAACTCAAGCGGCCCTACTTCTTTTCAGAAAACCAGATGTTCGGCATGGACAATCCTCACGAAAAGATGAGCCCTAGCCTTTCTGCCACCGTTATTATGTCTCATGTCAAAGATGGCGTCGAACTGGCAAAAGAACATGGTCTGCCCGAGGTCCTAATTAACTTCATAAGAGAACACCACGGAACTACTCTCGTTTCGTACTTTTACGTAAAGGCCAGCGAAAGCGCGGAATCTAGCGAACACAGAGACGTAGATGAGTGGTCTTTCAGATATGAGGGACCTCGCCCCCAGAGCAAGGAAACTGCCATAGTCATGCTAGCTGATGGAATTGAGGCTGCCGCCAGGTCAATTTCTAATCCCAATCCTGCTAGAATAGAGTCACTTGTGAGAAGAATGATCCAGGATAGGCTCATTGATCACCAGCTAGACAAATCCGATCTAACCCTAAAAGAACTGGACATCATAGGGCAGACATTCATTCAGGTTTTGTCAGGTATATTCCACAGAAGGATAGAATATCCGACACCAAAGGCGCAGGAAAACGAAGGGGGTCAGTGATGTGCCGATTGAGGTCGACATAATCTTTAAGTCCGATATGGCCAACCAAGAGAAAGAGTTCCTAACCTCTTTTGCCAAACGAGTAGTGAAGTTCGCGTTGCAGAAAGAGGGTCGGAGGGAAAAAGATAATGAAGTCTCTGTGCTCTTCACCGATGACGACTTCATCGCGGATTTGAACCAGCAATACAGAGGCGAAGGAACTCCTACAGACGTGCTAGCATTTCCGATGATGGATTTTGAGGGTGCTGAGGATGAAATAATCATCGCTGGGATGCCGAATGTCCTTGGAGATGTAGTGATATCTTTGGATACTGCTTCTAGGCAGGCAGAAACAAACGGTGTGCCTCTCCGTCGGGAACTAGCTCTTCTTCTCATCCATGGCACTTTGCACCTTCTAGGATATGATCACGATGATCCTCAGAAAGAGGCGAACATGTGGGCACGGCAGGAAGAAATCCTAAGGCAACTGAACGTATAGGGAAGAGACCTTTTAGGTCCCGTACACTCAGAGAGAGTTTTTCCTATGCTTGGGAGGGACTTTTGTACGTCTATTCTTCTGAGCGAAACATGCGCGTCCACGTTTTCATCGCGTCCTTGGTGGTATCTCTATGTGTCGCAGCCGGTCTTGATCGGATAGAGTTCTTCATGGTGATTCTTGCAATCTTAGGGGTTCTCTCTGCGGAAGTGTTGAATTCGCTAGTAGAGTCGCTAGTTGATTTGCTAGAGCCTGAGTATAACCTAGTGGCCAAGAGAGTGAAGGATATCGCAGCCGGTGGCGTGCTTCTGACTGCAGGATTTTCTGTGGTTATAGGCATTTCTGCCTTTTATCCAGTGCTTTTAAGACTGCCTAATGTTTGGCAGAACTTTTGTGCATACCGGTGGAAATGGTTTGCCGTTTGCAGTCTTTTTTTCATCTTGCCTTCTTTTTGGGGTATGATTAAGTATACTCATAGGGTGTAGCAATGTGAGGAGATTCGATAAGGGACGCGGCGAAACGGTCACGTTTCTGTGCGTTCCGGGGGGAAATAGGATTTGCTTTACCAGTCAGAAGGAGTCGTGCTGGATCAGACCGATCTTGGAGAGACTGACAAACTTGCCACCATATTTACCTTGGAAAGCGGGTTGGTAAGAGCAGTTGTTAAGGGGGGAGCCAGGCCCAAAAGCAAACTCAGAGGCTTGACTCAGCCATTTACCTATGCACTTTTTGAGCTCTTCAGAGGCAGGACCTTCGATAGAGTCATCCAAGTGTCAGTAAAGGACTCCTTTCCCATGATCATGGACGAATATGAAAAGATGGTATATGCCAGGTATATAGCCGAGCTTCTCATAACTGTGCTGCCTGAGAGAACAAAGGACCAGAGCCAATTCCAATTTCTATTGGCTGTGTTGAAATGTCTGGAGCAAAAAGGAGATCCATGGGTAATTGCGCGTTGGGCCGAGCTAGGAATCTTGTCAACCGCAGGATTCGCTCCTACCTTCTCGGGTTGTGTTTTCTGCGGGAAAAGCGCGCTAGATGCTCCCTCTTATTTCTCACTGCAAAACGGAGGCATAGTCTGCTCTGACTGTATTGAGAGCATCGGCTCGAGGGTGGAAGATTCTGAGGCAAGCCAGGTGCGTCCATACGGGGAGACCCTGAGAATATCTCCAGGAGCTTTGAGAACGTTTCAGATCTTGTCATCTGGAGTGTTTTTGGCTCAAGACCAATCCAAGGATCTTTTTTGTCCAAAGATAAACGCAGTAGGGCAAGTGCGAGAAGAAATCACCACAGTGATGCGCAAGTACGTGTCATTTGTGATTGAAAAGCGACTCAAGTCGGCTGAACTGGTCGAAAGCATAGAAGATTTGAGGGGATGAGACATTGGGCAGATTTTCTTACTTTCAAGATGTAATCAAGTCTTTAGAAGGTTTCTGGAGCGATCATGGGTGTTACATTGGCCAGCCGTACGACATTGAAAAAGGCGCAGGGACCATGAATCCTCTCACCTTTTTTAGGGCGCTTGGTCCCGAGTCCTGGAATATGGCATATGTGGAGCCTTGCAGGCGACCTCAGGATGCGCGCTATGGCGATAATCCCAACAGGATGGGATACTATTTTCAGTTTCAAGTTATACAAAAACCCCCGCCAGATGACATTATGGAGATATATATTAATTCGCTTGAAGAGTTAGGGATAATGCGGAAAGAGCACGACATAAGATTTGTGGAGGATAACTGGGAATCTCCGACGCTAGGCGCATCCGGATTAGGATGGGAAGTCTGGTTAGACGGAATGGAGATAACCCAGTTCACATATTTTCAGGAAATGGGCGGCATGGAGATCTATCCAATTTCAGTAGAATTGACGTACGGGCTTGAACGTCTCACGTCGTACATCCAAGACGTTGATAATGTTTGGGATATTCAAATGTCACCCGGACTTACCTATGGAGAAGTCTTTTTACAGCAAGAAAAAGAGGGTTCTCGTTATGGTTTTGAGGTGGCGGATATTGACCTTTTGAGGGAGAACTTTGCTCAGTATGAAAAGGAAGCAAAGAGAATCCTAAAAAACGGTATGATACTTCCAGCCTACGACTATGCGCTTAAGTGTTCACACCTTTTTAACCTGCTAGATGCGCGCGGGGCTCTGTCGGTCTCAGAGAGGCAGAACTATATAGCAAGGGTGCGGAGCGTTACCCGTGAATGTGCGCGCAAATACTGTGAACTTCGGGGGTTTGAAAGATGATGACTGACGACCTGCTGCTTGAAATAGGATCAGATGAGATCCCGGCTAGATACCTCTTGCCCGCTATCGAGGATCTGCGGGTAAGGGCCGAGCAAGCGTTTGAAAACGCAAGACTAAGCTGCAAAGAGATGGCCTCATATGGAACCCCTAGAAGGTTGGTACTTTATGTAAAAGAGCTGGGCGCTTTCAGCTCAGACGTAACTGTAAAGGTGAGGGGACCTTCAAAGAGGGTCGCCTATGATAGCGAAGGTATGCCTACAAAGGCGCTCTTGGGGTTTTGTCGTTCCTTGGGCATAGAACCATCCGATGTCTCTATCGAGCAAGAGAATAACGGCGAGTACGTGTACGGGCTCAGGCATGACTCTGGAAAGCCTGTGAGTCTGGTTTTGCAAGAGGTTATCCCAGATGTAGTCATGGGGATGAACTGTCCGTATCCCCTAAGGTGGGGAAAAGAAAACTGGAAATGGTTTAGGCCGATACGATGGGTAGTTTGCCTCTATGGCAAAGAGGTCGTTCCAATGATGCTGGCGGGAGTAGCTTCAGGAAGGACCAGTTATGGGCAGAGGACTCTTCACCCGGGGTCGATTGAAATTCCATCGGCTTACGATTATTTCCACACAATCGCGGATGCGGGTGTAATTATAGATCACGATCTCAGGCGACAGATAATAGCAGATGGCGCCGAGAGTCTATCCAGAGAAATAGGCGGGCTACCCGTGGACGATCAAGATCTTCTTGACGAAGTAACTTCTCTTTGCGAGCACCCTTCTCCATTTAGGGGAGAGTTTAGCAGCAGGTATCTCGAGCTTCCTAAGGATGTACTGATAACTGTAATGCGTCATCACCAGAGGTACTTCCCGATTCTGGACGGTCTAGGCAAAGTGCTTCCGGGCTTCGTAGGAGTGCGAGATGGCAGCCCAGATATGGGAATGGATAATGTGCGAAAAGGCAATGAATGGGTGCTTAAGGCGCGTCTTGAGGACGCTTCTTTTTTCTACGCGCAGGATATCAAGGTACGACTCGAGGAGAGACTGCCCGAGCTCGAGCGAGTTTACTTTCTCGGCGAAGCGGGTACTCTTTACGACAAGACAATGAGGTTGGAAAGGCTCTCAGCATACCTGGGAGAAAAAGCGGGCCTTTCCGAACGTGATACAGAGATGGTGAGGATCGCGGCACGTCTATCAAAGTGTGACTTGGTAACTCTTATGGTTAGAGAGCTGCCGGAACTTGAGGGCGTTATGGGTGGCCACTACGCAAGAATACAAGGTGTCAATGAGGATGTCGCGAGAGCTATCTCACAACAGTATCTTCCGAAAGGTGCCAACGGAAAACTGCCCGATAAAGGCATAAGTGGCATACTCTCTATTTCAGACAAACTCGATACCCTAGCTGTGGCCTTTTGCCTTGGCGTAGGGGTGTCAGGTTCTCAAGACCCTCTAGGCCTTAGGAGGGCTGCTTCCGGAATAGCAAGTGTTATCCTCTCGCATGGATATGACATTGATCTGGACGACGCAATAATGACAAGTATGTGTTTCGCAAAAGATGCAGCGGAAAAGGCTGGTAAAGCCGTAGAAGACATTGACTCTGCATGTGCGCGGCTTAAACAGTTCTTGTTGTCAAGAGTTGAGGTTCACTTGTCTGAAAGAGGCTATCCCATAGAGGTCATAAAGAGTGTTCTGGCAGGCGGGGAGAATAGGATATCAAGGTTCCCGGCCATGGTTGAGGCGATTATGTCGATACTTGGTTCTCAGACCCTTGCAGATGTTGTTACGGGTTGGCGAAGGACTTCGGTATTAGGCAGTAAGGCTTCGGGGTGTGACATTTCTCCGGAACTACTTGTTGAAGACCAGGAAAAAACATTGTATGCCCTCTTGATGGGGAAGAAAAGTGATATGGAGAGGTACTTTGAGCAGGGGGATTATGGGCTTTATCTTGAAGAATTGTCCTCGCTTAGAGTGCCCATAGACAATTGTCTGGATAACGTTCTTATCATGTCCGAAGATGAAAGACTAAAAGAAAACCGCATAAAACTGTTGGGAGTAGTTTCTCGTCTCTTTACGAGATTTGCAGATTTTTCCTACATCTTGCCTCTTTTGGGCAAGTTGTAATGGTTGGCCGTTAGGGCTTAGCTTATGTATTGATTACAGGTTCTAGGGGGATAAATCTTGGTAGATAGAGGCAAACCCAAAGTTTTCGTGTTATCAGATTCGCTAGGAGACACAGCCGAGGTTGTGGTGCTTGCGGCAGCCGCACAGTTCAATGCGGGCGGTGTAGATATCCACAAATACGGACGTGCTCAGACAAAGGAATCAATAGATAGGGTGCTCGAGAGCGCGAGTAGGGAGAATGCTGTGGTAGTACATACCTTAGTAAAGCCCGAGATGCGGGACTACGCAACGCAAAGAGCATCGGAACTGGGTATTCGTGCTGTGGATGTCTTGGGACCTGTAATGGAGGCCATAGGTACCATAACCAAAACGGATCCCAAATTTGAGCCTGGTCTGATGCATCGTCTCGACGATGCCTATTTTAGGCGTGTCGAGGCTATTGAATTTGCCGTAAATGCAGACGACGGCAAGAACCTTTCATCATTGCCTCTGGCTGACGTCGTTCTTATTGGGGTTTCTAGGACTTCAAAGACTCCGGTCAGTTTATACTTGGCCCAGCGGGGTTACAGAGTTGCGAACGTGCCGTTGGTTCCAGAATTGAGCCCTCCTTCTGAACTCATGCAGATTCCCAGGGACAAAATAGTAGGCCTCACTTTAAGCCCCGAGAAGCTTGCCAAAGTTCGGAAGCAGCGCCTCAAGACTATGGGGCTGAAAGAGGATTCGCCATATGCGGATCCGGGTCGCATTTTGGCTGAATTGGAATATGCGGACAAAGTCTTCCGTGAGATAGGTTGTAGTATCATAGACGTGACAGATAAAGCTATTGAGGAAACCGCCTTGAATGTTACGGAGATAATCGAGAGGAGGAACAGAAACCGTGGCTAGTGATTTGGTATATTGGTTTAAGGAGGGCGGGGAAGAGAAACGCCACCTTTTGGGGGGAAAAGGAGCCGGTCTTGCTGAAATGACGCGAATAGGGCTGCCTGTACCTCCTGGCTTTACCATAACGACAGAAGCCTGCAAGATCTACTACAGTTCGGGTAAGAAACTGCCTCCGTCTTTGAAAGAAGACGTAGTAGGCCACATGAGAGATTTGGAGAAGGAGATGGGGAAACCCTTTGGAGGCGAACACAACCCTCTCTTGGTCTCTGTGCGCTCGGGCGCACCTGTCAGCATGCCTGGCATGATGGACACAATATTGAACTTGGGACTCAATGACAAAAGTGTCATGGGTCTTTACGAGGCCACAGGAGATCTTCGATTTGCCTATGACTGCTATCGAAGGTTTATTCAGATGTTTGGAAACGTGGTTCTAGAGATTTCCCACGATGAGTTTGAAAGTGCTTTCGCGGATGTAAAGGACGCAGAAGGTGTAACACAGGATCAGGACGTTTCTGCCGAAGGACTCAAATCTCTTGTTGGAATCTACAAGCAAATCATATCGGAGAGAGCAGGAGTACAGTTTCCCGAGGATCCCTATGAGCAGTTGTTTATGTCAATATCCGCGGTATTTAGATCGTGGAACAATGAGCGTGCCATCATATATCGAAAAGTAAACAAGATTCCAGATGATCTGGGAACTGCGGTGAATATTCAGGCTATGGTTTTTGGCAATATGGGTTACGATTCTGCGACAGGAGTTATGTTCACTCGCAACCCGTCAACCGGGGAGAATTCGCTTTATGGGGAGTATCTGGTAAATGCTCAGGGAGAGGATGTTGTAGCAGGCCTTAGAACTCCTAAGCCCATATCTCAGATTGACGAAGATCTGCCTGGAATGTATGAGCAGTTGAGAAACGTTGCTGCGATTCTCGAGGACCACTACAAAGATATGCAGGACATAGAATTTACCATAGAACGAAAGAAACTCTACATACTTCAGACCCGGTCTGGCAAAAGGACTGCGCAAGCTTCCTTGGAGGTGGCTAGGTCTATGGTTAAGGAAGGTAGAATTTCTAAGCAGGAGGCCATACTGAGGGTGAAGCCCGAGGAGATTGCAAGGCTCCTTCATAGGGGCATTGATCCCAATATCCAATCAGAGGTTTTGGCAAGAGGGTTGCCCGCGTCGCCTGGAGCCGCTACGGGCAAAGTTGTCTTTAACACCAGAGTAGCCGAGTCTCTCGGAGAGAAGGGCGAGAAGATAATACTTGTCAGGCCTGAGACTACCCCCGAAGACATGCCGGGTATTGTTCATGCTCAGGGCATTTTGACGTCGAGGGGAGGCATGACCTGCCACGCTGCGATTGTAGCCCGGGGGATGGGTAAACCTGCCATAGTGGGTTGCGAAGCGCTCAAGATTGATCTTGAGGAGAATCGGGCATTCATCGGCGAGTTTGTCCTCCACGAAGGAGACATCATCTCCATCGATGGCGGCGGCGGTGCCGTTTACATGGGGGAAGTACCTTTGGTCGAACCTGTAATGGGCGAGACATTCAAAGAGGTCTTGAGCTGGGCAGATGAAATGCGGGAACTTGGAGTCGAGGCCAATGCGGATACCCCCGAAGATGCAGTCCGGGCAAGAGAATTCGGGGCTGAAGGTGTAGGACTGTGCCGTACAGAGCACATGTTTATGGGACACGACAGACTGCCTGTTGTTCAGAAGATGATCTTGGCAGATAGCGAAGAAGACCGAAGACGAGCGCTAGATGAACTTCTCCCGATGCAGGAGAATGACTTCTATGCCATCCTAAAAGCCATGCGTGGCTATCCTGTGACTATTCGACTCCTGGATCCACCTCTGCACGAGTTTTTGCCCAATGTGGAGGACTTAGTGAGATCCGTGACTGAGATGAAAGCAAAAGGCGGGCCTGCCTCGGAAATCGCGAGAACCGAAGAGCTGCTGAGAAAAGTCAGATCTCACCAGGAAATGAATCCTATGCTTGGCATGAGGGGCTGCAGAGTGGGGATAGTCTTTCCAGAGATCTATGAAATGCAGGTAAGGGCAATATATCAGGCAACAGCACGTCTTATCAAAGAAGGAGTAGAGGACGTACTGCCCGAAGTGATGATACCTCTTGTGGGCGAAGCAAAAGAGCTCGAGATTCTAAGAGCGATGGTTGAGCAAGTGGCCAATACTATCAAGCAGGAGCAAGATGTCGAATTTGAAGTTGTAGTAGGGACCATGATAGAGATTCCGCGTGCCGCTCTAACTGCCAACGAAATTGCTCAGCATGCCCAGTTTTTCTCATTTGGGACAAACGACTTGACGCAGACTACCTTTGGATTTTCACGAGACGATGCAGAGGCAAAGTTCCTGCATAAGTACCTCGCGGATAAGATACTTCCTGAGAATCCCTTCGCGGTGTTAGACCAGAAGGGAGTAGGCCATCTGGTCAAAACCGGTGTTGATCTTGGTAGGGCTACGAGGGCCGATCTTGTTGTAGGGATATGCGGAGAGCATGGAGGAGAACCTTCTTCCATAGAGTTTTTCCACAAGGCGGGGCTAGATTACGTATCTTGTTCTCCTTATCGTGTGCCCGTAGCAAGGCTTGCTGCGGCACATGCAGCGATTCGAAATAGATATTAAAATGAATCGAACATTGGAGGTACTGCCTTTGTCAGATTCTTCCGAATGGGAAGGCAAGAAGGCAGTACCTCTTCGCACGGATTCTATCCTTGCTTGCGATAGTATTCAAACCAAGCCAAGATTCTCTTGTTCAAATCAACTCTGTGAAGCGGTCTTTTGAAACCGTGGTACTCGTCAGGGTATCTCACGAACACGGTCGTTTTGCCTAGACGCTTGAGAGACTGATAGAATTCCTCTGAATGAGTTATTCTGCACCTATAGTCATTTTCGCCATGTACCAGGAGGATTGGGGTTTCAACGTTCTCGACATGGCTGACGGGTGATCGATCCAGATAGAGGTCTCTTGCTTCCCACGGTTTCCCTCCGTACTCCCGCTCATCAGCCCATATGATGTCTGTACAGCCGTAGTCTGTGTAGAGGTTGCATACAGGAGCGCCGGCACATGCTGCTTTAAAAGCGTTGGTCTGGGTTATAATCCATGTAGTCATGTATCCCCCGTATGACCAGCCATGGATAA
This sequence comes from Candidatus Fermentithermobacillaceae bacterium, assembly GCA_018052455.1. Classification (GTDB taxonomy): domain Bacteria; phylum Bacillota; class Sulfobacillia; order Fermentithermobacillales; family Fermentithermobacillaceae; genus UBA3907. The sequence continues at coordinate 44,591 of JAGPNE010000008.1, forward strand.
ACATGTTGTCTTTGTCGACTGGATAGTCACCAAGTACTGTTTTTACGCCATCCATTATGTCCGAATAGTCCTTTCGTCCCCAATCACCGTCTATACATGAGGCAAAATCTTGCCCGTATGAAGAACTACCTCTTGGGTTGAAGTAACATACGTAATACCCCAGTCCTGCAAACATTTGAGCTCTTAGCATGAATGCCGAACCGTATGCTCCGTGCGGCCCCCCATGGACGAGGGTCACCATAGGGTACAATGACTGGTCGGAAGGACTGCCAGAGGGTAAATCCTCAACTGGTGGATGGATCAGCCAGGCGTCTAGTTTCTGCCCATCTTCCCCATGGTACTGAAATCTATCACACTTGCCTAGAGCGACTTGGGACACAAGATCGTCGTTATCGAAAGTCACTTTCTTTTCGCGAATCTCAGTGGGGATATCCTTGTTGGAGCATCTGACTTCCATCAGAAACAGGTTTTCCGGTTCTTCAGGAGTTGACCAGCGTGCAGCAAGGACACCTTTTTTTGTGTGAAACGCAGATAAGGACTTTTCGGGAGAGCCTGCAATAACTCGCATTTGAAGGGCGCTACCGGATCCGGATGGCAGATCTACGCAGTAGATGTAAGGGGTTCCGCGGTCTACTGCGGAGAAGTATAAGGTAGAACCGTCCCACGAAAGCGAAGTTCCATGGCCGTAAGTTGTATCAGATGAAATGAAGCTCCCGGCTTCCAGATCAGTCGCTGCCGTTACGTTTGTGACGCTATCCTCGCACAGAGGCTCTGGCAGAGTGCCTTCTTCCAGACACTTCCGAAACGTGCCCACAGGCAAGAGATACAGATCAGTCTTAGTAGAGACGCTCTTTGCATTGTTGTGGCCGAAGAAGGCAATGTACTTGCCATCTTCTGACCACTGAGGTTGCCAAGCAGGTCCGGGCGAACCGTACAGGAGGTAGTTCTTTCTTTCTGATATGTCTACGAGCCACAGATCTGACTTGGTGTGGTAGTCTGCATCATCTCTACAAAGAGCAGATGTGACAAGGTAATTTGCGTCAGGCGACAAAGAAGGGAGCCCGTAGTCGAAGTCACCAGAGGTAACCTGATGGCTCTTTAGTTCTTTTCCAGAGCAAAGACTATTGTCTAGGTCTATGTAGAAGATGTGGGTTCTTATGTCGTCGTAGTATCCGATTCCGTCCATCCTGTATCGCAGGCGGGTTACAACTCTAATGTCATTGAGGTTCTTCTTTTCAGAGATCTCCTTGCTAGATTCATCTTTGCTCAATCTGCGCTCCGCCTGTTCGAGAGCACGCTGCCTATCTTCTTCGGGGCACCCTGGGTACGGCAGCCAATCGGCAGGCTTAGCAAAGACCCCTGCCAGATAATAGATCCGTTGTCCATCCGGTGACCACACAGGTTCGCTTTGGACCTTTTCTTTTGTTTTGGCGCAGATTGCTTCGCCGCCGTCCAAACCTATGACCCAGATCTGGCTTCGGGACGAGCGTTCAGATATGAATGCGATCTTTTTGGCATCAGGAGACCATCTAGGCGAACGATCTTTACCTGAATTCGTAAGCCGGACGTTTCTTCCCGTTGCTATTTCAATTACGTGTATGTTCGTTACGTATTCGTCGTCTTTGATTGACTGGCGAACGTATGCGAGAAACTTGCCGTCAGGCGAAACCTGCAGATCCCCGTAACAGACCAAGTCGGCAATATCTTCAGGCTTCAGGGGTCTTTTGTGCGATAAAAGGGCCATTGTATGTTCCTCCTTGTGTGTCAGTTGCACCTCGCTGAGTGCGGCGTATTTGGATGGACGTATCTGATTCTATGCGCGTACAAAAACCAGGTGCCCAAGTGCGCCACATTCTTGATATTTTCTTCGATACATTCTATGTACATTCTATGTGAGGAGGCAATAACCCTATTTTTCTCCGGGGCAGTTTCTGTTTAGACCTTTGCGCGAAGAATTCGTAGTAATAAAGGGCATCTATGTCTGGCTTGCCATTTGTTTTTCTTTAGGCAAGCGATAGGAAGGTTATATCTTCTAACACGTAGTAATTAGTAATGACCAAAAGAAAAAACTCCTTGGTTTCCGAAATCATCTGTCTTTTGGACTAATGCTTCAATAGAAATGATGACTCAAATTGACAAAATAGTTGCACACACATGAAGGAGTTTTGCTAGTGTTATCGAATAATACGTAGGTTATATGGTTTTCACGAAAAAGAAGTAAGATAACGGGGTGTGAAAGTGTCGGCAAGGTACTATAGCCAAGAGGTCATAGACGAGATACGGGCCAGGACAGACATAGTCTCAGTTGTGTCCGAATATGTAAAATTGCGCAAAAGCGGCAAGAACTACGTAGGCCTGTGTCCATTTCACCAGGAGAAGACCCCTTCTTTTACCGTTGATCCAGAGAAGCAATTCTTCTATTGCTTCGGATGCGGCGAAGGTGGAAACATCTTCACTTTCCTCATGAAAATGGAGAATATGAGTTTCCCAGATGCAGTTGAGAAACTGGCGGCCAGGGCCGGAGTTAGGCTTCCCGAACCAACTCTTAGTTCTTCGGAGAAGAAGCGGAAACAGGAGCTGGACGGGGTGCGAAATGTTCTTAGTTTTGCCCATGAGAAGTACAGGCAGGTGCTTTTCTCCAAGCAGGGGGCGCATGCTCTCAAATATCTTGAGAAGCGCGGCGTGCTCCGAGGCACCATAGACCTTTTTGAACTAGGCTATGCACCTGCCCAGTGGGATTTTATAGTGAGTCAGACTGGTAAAGCCGGCATATCTCCTGATTCTTTGGTGAAATCTGGCCTTGTTGTGGAGAAAGAGCCAGGTCGTGGTGGAGAGTCAAAGACCGATCTACGTTTGAGCAACATGTACGATCGGTTTCGAGGGCGGATAATGTTTCCCATTTGGAATTCCACAGGGGACCTCATAGGTTTTGCGGGCCGCGCTGTAGGAAATGATGAGCCGAAATACCTTAATTCACCAGATACACCCCTTTTCCACAAGGGCAAGGAATTGTACGCGCTAAACTTGGCAAAAACCGGGATCCGCAACAAAGGAAGAGTATGTGTCATGGAAGGCTACATGGATGTGATTAGCGCTTTCCAGAATGGTATTGACTACGCAGTAGCGGGGATGGGTACTGCTTTTTCAGCGCAGCAGGCCAGGGCGCTTCTGCTTCTGTGCGAAGATGTGGTTTTGGCGTATGACCAGGATGACGCAGGGAAGAGGGCAGTCAGACGATGCATAGATGTCTTCCGCGAAGCGGGTGGTAGAAGCCGAGTGGCAGTGTTTGAGGGCGCAAAGGATCCTGATGAGTATGTGATCAAGTATGGTGCGGAGAAATTCGAGGGATTGGTCGCAAACGCAGTTACAGATATAGAATTCATATACCGAGAAGCCGTCAGAGCGAATGACCTATCTACGATTGAGGGAAAACTCAAGGTCAAGGATATTATCGTACCTGTGCTTGCCGAACTCGAGAGCGATGTCGAAATCTCAGCATACGTCTCAGAAATTGCCCGGGATCTTGACGTTATGAAGGAATCTCTCTACAAGGACGTAGAATTGTATAGAAGGAAAGCGCGCAGGGCGTCAACCAAATCAAGCGATAGCAATGCGTCACGTCCTACATCTCAAAATAACTTGCCAAGGAATAAGAGTAAAGAAGTAAATTTGGCTAGACGCCGTGCAGAGGAAGGAATTATCAAGGTGCTCGTAGAAAAACCTGAATTAGTGAATGTTGCAAAAATGCACCTTACCGGTGAAGATTTTTCGGATGAGCAATGCCGGTTAATGTTTGCGAATTGTGATGATCTCCTTGTTTGGACAGAAGATCCTGAGATATCTAACTGGGTCGCGCAGATTTGTGCAGGCTTTGGGCCTATCGACAGACCTGAACGCGTACTTGCGGATTGCATACGAAGGATAAATGAGTTTCGTTTGGCAGAATTGAGAGATGAGATGAGAAAAGCTGAAGAAGATGGAGACCAGGAACGGTTAGTCGCCATACTTTACGAATATCAGAAATTACTTAGACAGGTGAAGTCTACAGGGGATGAAAACTTGAGCGGTTTCCCCGGTGATTTCTCCGGGAGGGAAGACGGTTGAAGAACCTTAGTGCAGAGATGAATGCGATAAAGGAGCTAATTGCGCTGGGGCAAGGTAAGGGCTTCTTAACCTATAAGGAAATTGCCGATGCGTTGGAAGGCCTGGAGATGAGCGAAGAGCAAGTCGACCAGGTCTACCGCGAATTCAATAGGCTTGGCATAAATGTATTGAGCGAGAGGCAGTCAGCATCTAGTGCTTTTCATCCGCAGTCGATAAAAGAACCTGAGGCTGTTGAGGAATCTTTCGAGCCGGGACGTGAAAGATCCAGACAATCAATTCTAGACGCAGAAGAAGAAATGGAAGATGAGATTATCGACGAAGATGAAGAGGAGGCAGAAGAGGCTGAGGGCAAAGAAGATGGGGCAGATATCGATTTGTCTGTTCCGGAGGGAGTGGCCTTAGATGACCCGGTTAGAATGTATTTGAAGGAAATCGGTCGGGTTCCTCTCCTTACTGCCGAGGAAGAAGTGGAATTGGCCAAACGTATGGAAATGGGTGATAGAGAGGCAAAGCAGCGTCTAATCGAGTCCAACCTGCGGCTTGTCGTGTCTATTGCCAAAAGATATGTAGGCCGGGGAATGGCTTTTCTAGACCTTATTCAGGAAGGCAACATGGGTTTGATAAAAGCTGTTGAGAAGTTTGACTACAGAAAGGGCTACAAACTTAGCACTTACGCAACGTGGTGGATAAGGCAAGCTATCACTAGAGCCATAGCCGACCAGGCCAGGACTATAAGGATTCCGGTACACATGGTAGAGACGATCAACAAACTGGTTAGAACCTCGCGGGAACTAGTCCAGGAACTTGGTCGAGAACCTACGGCAGAAGAGATTGCGGAAAAGATGGGAATTACACCTGAAAAGGTGCGTGAGATTCAGAAGATAGCTCAAGAACCTGTTTCTCTGGAAACGCCAATCGGTGAGGAAGAAGACAGCCACCTTGGGGACTTCATTGAAGATGTGGATGCGCTTGCCCCTGATGAGGCAGCTTCATATCTGCTTCTGAGGGAGCAAATTGAGGAAGTGCTTTCCGGTTTGAATGACCGTGAGCAGAGGGTCTTGAGGCTCCGTTTCGGTTTGGATGACGGAAGACCGCGTACCCTTGAAGAAGTGGGGCGAGAGTTTGGCGTGACGCGGGAACGCATAAGGCAGATTGAGGCCAAGGCTTTGCGAAAACTCAGAAATCCCCAGAGAAGCAAGAAACTAAAAGACTATCTGGCCTAAGATGTGGGCTCGGTGGACATATCTGGAATGCTAACGGGAAATACAGTTTGTCTGCTTATGCGGCGCATCTAGCTTGTGTGGGATATGCAATTTCATGGTGGCCCGGGTGGGGAATCCCTCGGGTCTTTTGCGTTGCGAAGAGACTTGGTCTTTTGGCTTTAGTGATATAATGAGTTGTGTATGCTTTAGGCACAGCATGTGTAAGATACTGCGGTTATGTTTGGTTATGTCTAGGTACGAAAGGAGGGAGAGCGCCTTTTAGGCACGAACGATATGAAAGACACTAACAAAAACAGTACGAAAAGCAGCTTAGGAGATTGCACACAGGACTACAAGAACGGTATCGGCAATACAGATGCCTGCCCTCAAGAAGAATTCCCCTCTACAGATCCACGTGATGATATCTCTTTGTGGAGCATATTTGTGAGTTTTTTCAAGATCGGGGCGTTTACATTTGGCGGAGGATGGGCCATGGTACCCCTTATCCGCAAGGAACTTGTGGATAGACAGGGGTGGCTTGAGGATTCTGAGTTTGTGGATATATTAGCTATTGCTCAGAGCGGGCCAGGTCCCATTGCGATTAACACGTCTGTTTTGTGCGGTAACAAAATGAGGGGGTTCCCTGGGGCTATCGTAGCTACTTTGGGTTCTAGCCTCCCATCTTTTCTCGTTATCCTAGTAATAGCTAATTTCTTTCTAAAGGTGAAAGAGTCAACAGCAGTTCAGGCGGTCTTTAAGGGCATGAGGCCAGCCATTTTCGGTCTCTTGATTTCGGCAGTGTGGCAGGTAGGCAAAAAGTCTATAACCGGCGCGAGGGATATTGCGTTCGCAGCAGTAGGCGCAGGGCTGCTTCTTTTTCTGGATATAAATCCGATTTTCGTAGTGCTCTTGGCGGCCATTTCTGGTGTCGTTTATGGGAGCATTGAGCATTCGCGGAGCGCCGCGAGATATGATGACACAAAAAACAGTGCTTAGCATTGGTGTTTCCACATTGGAATCAAAGTTGAACAAGATGGGATGCCGCAGGTTTTGGTCGATCGCGGGTATCTAGGGAGTGAGATGAGTTACTTATGGCCGATATTTTGCTTCAACTCTTCGTTTCGTTCCTCAAAGTAGGTGCTTTTGCCTTCGGCGGAGGTTATGCCATGATTCCTCTGATTTCAGAGGAGGTGGTGACCAATCGGGGCTGGCTGGCAATGGAGGAGTTTATTGATGTGATAGCTATATCTCAGGGCACTCCAGGTCCCATAGCCATCAATTCTGCCACTTTCGTAGGATTCAAGGTTGCAGGCGTGGTTGGTTCTGTGACAGCGACTTTTGGTGTGGTTCTTCCTTCGTTTATCATCATGATGGTCTTGGGAAGGCTTTTTCTAAGATACAAGGAAGTGCCCTTTGTTAAGTATATGCTGTCAGGTATAAGGCCTATCGTAGTAGCCTTGATTTTATCTGCAGCTCTTTCAGTGTTGCCCAACTCAATTACGGGACTGGTTCCTGGAATCATCTCAGCAGCAGTCATTGTTGCGATCCTGGTTTTCAACATAGATCCGATTCTGCTCCTTGTGTTGTCAGGAGTCTTGGGTTTCTTCATGTACAGGTAGAGAACGCGCTTTGAGTGTTGCTTCTGGGAACGTTCGCTTTCTTGGGATGTATCCTTCCCAGTCGGGCTGTCACTTGGGCTATAATATGGAAGGGACTAACTTCATCGTTCAGGGGGTAATTCTAAATGGTTAAGGTAGGTATTAACGGATTTGGTAGCATAGGCAGGCGATTTCTAAGAGCATCAAAGCGTGCGGAGAACTACGAGGTCGTAGCACTAAATGATTTGGCCGATCCCGGTAATCTCGCGTATCTTCTCAAGTATGACTCCAATTACGGGACTCTTGAAGACGACGTGAGAGTCGAGGGTCAAGGACTTAACATAGGCGGCAAGTATGTACGCGTGTTCTCTGAAAGAGACCCTGGCAATATTCCTTGGAGAGACGTAGGAGTAGATATTGTCCTTGAGTCTACAGGTAGATTTACAAAGAAGGAGCAAGCAGTTGCTCACATAGAGTCGGGAGGAGCCAAGAAAGTGGTTATTTCAGCTCCTGCCAAAGGCGAAGATATTACAATTGTAATGGGCGTTAATCAGGACAAGTACGATCCTCAGAAGCACCATGTTATCTCTAACGCGTCATGCACGACCAACGGCCTAGCTCCTGTAGCTAAGGTTTTGGATGAGGTCTTCGGGATTGAAAGAGGTCTTATGACTACGATCCACGCTTATACAAACGATCAAGTTACCCTTGATTTTCCCCATAAGGATTTTCGAAGGGGCAGGGCAGCCGCTCTAAACATCATTCCGACAACTACGGGGGCGGCAAGAGCCGTTTCATTGGTTCTTCCACAGTTGGAGGGCAAGATAAACGGAATGGCTTTTAGAGTGCCTACTCCTACGGTCTCCGTAATTGATCTAACTTGCGAACTATCTAAGGCATGCGATGCCCAGGAAGTCAACCAGGCTTTGGAGAACGCAGCCAGAAACGAACTCAAAGGGATTCTCGGCGTGTCCTACGAACCCTTGGTTTCAGCAGACTACAAAGGAATGAAAGAGTCTTCTGTAGTGGATGCACTGTCCACGCAGGTTATAGGAGACAAGATGGTAAAAGTCATCGCCTGGTACGATAACGAGTGGGGTTACTCAGAGCGCCTGGTTGACCTAATCACATACATCATTTCGTGAAGCAGGAGAACCGACCCCGTGATTCACTATGAGGAGGTGCAGGGGCTGTGGATGTTTCTGGGAAGGCTTGTTTGTGTCGGGTGGATTTTAATGTGCCTATTCGCAATGGTGTGATTACTGATGATACGCGGATTAGGGCGTCGCTGCCTACGATTAGATGGCTTACGGAACGTGGTGCTAAGGTTGTCCTCGTGTCTCATCTTGGAAGGCCAAAGGGTAAGGTAGTTGAAGATCTGAGAATGGATCCTGTGGCGGCGCGCCTTTCAGAGTTTCTTGGGGTAGACGTTCGGAAATTGGACGATTGCGTCGGCGAGGATGTGGCTCAAGCGGTACGTTCAATGAAGCCAGGGGAAGTGATGCTTCTGGAGAATGTTCGCTTTTATCCTGAAGAAGAGCAGAACGATAGAGAATTTGCAAAGAAACTGGCGGCGCCTTTTGACGTCTTTATAAATGACGCTTTTGGCACTGCTCATAGAGCTCACGCGTCGACAGTAGGGGTTGCGGACTTCCTGCCAGCGTATCCTGGTTGCCTAATGAAACGTGAGTTGAATGCCTTAGGGAGACTGTTAAGCTCACCTGAGCGGCCATTTGTTGCAGTCATAGGAGGGGCAAAAGTTTCTGACAAACTGGGAGTTTTGGAGAATCTCCTTGAAAAGGTGGATATCCTCTTGATTGGCGGCGGCATGGCCAATACGTTCTTGATGGCCAAAGGCTATGGCGTCGGTCGTTCTCTTTGCGAGAAAGAAAAGAGGGAAGACGCTATCAGGATCATTGAAAAGGCCGGTAGCCTAGGCAAAGAGTTGGTGGTTCCCGTCGATTTGGTAGTTGCCGAGAAACCAGAAGCAGGAGTTCCCGTTGAGGTTGTTCACTCGCAGCGTATTCCCGAAAACATGATGGCTCTTGATATAGGCCCTGAGACTCGACGAGAATTTTCTAATGTGATATCAAAGGCTAAGACCGTCTTTTGGAACGGGCCCATGGGGGTTTTTGAAGTGGAGCAGTTCCGTGGGGGCACTCTGGAGATAGCATCTGCTGTTGCCAGTGTTGACGGTTTTACCGTAGTAGGAGGCGGAGACTCCCTGGCGGCCATCGAAATGGCTGGATGTGCTGATAGAATAAGTCATCTGTCAACTGGAGGGGGAGCCTCTCTTGAGTTCTTAGAAGGCAGAGAGCTTCCAGGGGTCAAATGTCTGTGTCCTAAGACCTGTGATTGAACATTTTCATTATTTCTAGGGAGAGTAAAAATGCGAAAACCACTTATCGCTGCTAACTGGAAGATGAACAAAAGCATAGGCGAAGCGGTGTCTTTTGCCAGTGTTTTTGCAGAACGATTGTACAGACGATTCCCAGATAAAAACATACCTGTAGACGTGCTTGTATGCCCGTCTTTTTTGAGTATTCCTGCACTGTGTGCCTTGTTTGCCGATGAGCCGGTAGATGTCGGAGCCCAGAATATGTACTGGGAAGAAAAGGGTGCTTTTACCGGTGAAGTTTCTCCGCACATGTTAAAAGACGCAGGTTGCCTATATGTCATTGTTGGGCATTCAGAGAGGCGCCATATATTTGGAGAAAGCGATGATGATGTCCTCAAAAAGGTAAGAGCTGCTTTGAACCATGGACTGAGGCCCATTGTTTGCGTAGGAGAGACGCTGGAGGAGAGAGAGGACGGGAAGACTGCTGATGTGGTCTCTCGAATGGTAAGAGCCGCGTTTTCTCAAGTCAAGCCTGAGGAAATTTCGTTTTGTACGGTTGCTTATGAACCTGTGTGGGCTATAGGGACTGGCAGGGAAGCCCGGCCCGATGATGCACAAGACGTCATATTGGGTGTGAGGGAAACCGTAGATGCAATCTACAAGCAAGATCTGTCCGAGCATCTCAGGGTGCTATATGGCGGGAGCGTCAAATCATCCAATGTCCGTTCCTTTATGTCAAGAGAATGTATCGACGGTGTGTTGGTAGGGGGAGCGAGTCTAGACCCTGAGGAGTTCTTCAAGATAGTCGAAGAAGGATACAAGGCCAAAAGGCAGTTTCTATAGCTCGTTGCGTATTGTCAATAGGGTTTGGTGTGGGGGAATTGACGTGTCAAGACCCAGGCCGGTTGTGCTGGTTATACTCGATGGATGGGGAATTTCAGAGACTGCCCCCAGCGCAGTAACTGAAGCGAACATCCCTTATTTTAGATCTCTTGGCATCGACTATCCCACTGCTTCTCTAGAGGCGTCTGGAGAGGCGGTAGGTCTAATGCCGAGCCAGATGGGAGATTCTAATGTGGGACATCTTAATCTTGGCGCAGGTAGGATTGTGTATCAGGATCTAGTTCGGATATTCAATGACATTAAGACAGGGCATTTCTACAATAACGAGGCTTTGCTTTTTGCTATGGATAATGTGATAGACAGAGGTTCAGCGCTGCATGTGATGGGCCTTTTGTCTGATGGCGGAGTCCATAGTCATGAGGAGCACCTGTATGCGATCCTGGAAATGGCGAAGTCGAAAGGCCTGAGTCAGGTGTTCATTCATGTTTTTCTTGATGGCCGGGACGTACCCCCGCAGTCTGCACATACTTACCTCGAGCGTCTTGAGAAGAGGATCGCAGACATAGGTATTGGAAAGATATCTTCGATAACCGGCCGATATTGGGCCATGGATAGAGATAATCGCTGGGAGAGGACTAAGACAGCCTACGACCTTCTTACATTAGGCCGCGGTCGTAGAGCGCCCGATTGGCGCAGCGCTTTGGAAATGGCCTATGAACAAGGGGAGACCGATGAGTTTGTATGTCCGACAATTGTTGATGGCCGTGGCGATTTCAAAACTGTAGACGATGGAGATTCTTTGGTGTTTTTCAACTTTAGGGCGGACAGAGCCCGTCAGATTTCGCACGCCTTCTGCGATAAAGAGTTTAAGGAGTTTTACCGCGAAAAGCATCCTGACATTGTCTTTGTGGGGATGCTCTGCTATGAGGAGCATCTTGACGGACTATTTGCATATTCTCCGTTAGTCCTCAGAAACACTTTGGGTGAGGTTGTTTCAAATGCAGGTATGAGGCAATTACGCATAGCCGAAACTGAGAAATATGCTCACGTCACGTTCTTTTTCAACGGAAAGAGAGAACAGCCTTTTGCAGGGGAAGATTGGTGCCTTATTCCCTCTCCGAAAGTCCCTACCTACGACGAAAAACCCGAGATGAGCGCGTTCGAAGTAACTGATGAGGCCCTCAGGCGGCTTGAAAAAGGAGCATACGATCTGGTTATATTGAACTACGCAAACCCTGATATGGTGGGTCACACCGGGTGTTTTGAGGCTGCGAAAAAGGCGCTTGAGGTCGTTGACCAATGCTTGAGCAGACTTCTGCCTGCGGTAGTCGAGATGGGCGGTATAGTTCTTTTGGTTTCAGATCACGGAAATGTTGAGGATCTTACCAAACCAAAAGAAGAACCGGGATGTGGTGAGAATAAGAATCACACATATCATACTTCAAATAGGGTTCCATGTATTCTTGTAGGTAAAAAGGACGAAAGTACCAATAAAATAATGATAGACCGAAGGATAGTTGAGCGCATCGAAAACGGCATACTGTCTGATGTGGCCCCGACTATTCTTGATATGATGGGGCTGGGAAAACCGGCTGAGATGGACAGAAACAGTTTGATAACATATGCGTAAAGATCTCTCCTAACGGTTGGATATCGTTGCGATCCAATGGCGTGGAGCAGAGATCAGTTCGAACGAACGGCTACGCTCACGCTGGATTCATCCTTTCAGCGTCGCTAAGGGATGTATAGGTAGATAACATAGGAGGCGGGCTTGTGAGTGTAATAGTGGATGTTAAGTCAAGGCAGATACTTGATTCCCGTGGAAATCCTACTTTAGAGACTGATGTCATACTTAGTGATGGATCTCTGGGAAGAGGGATGGTACCTTCCGGCGCATCGACCGGGACCTATGAAGCTCTCGAACTAAGAGACGGTGGGAAGGCGTTTGGGGGTAAGGGTGTCACTAAGGCGGTTGCAAACGTGAACCAGGTGATAGCGCCGGAGATCATAGGTTATGACTCGTTGGAGCAGGAACGGATCGATAGCTTGATGATCGAACTAGATGGCACGCCCAACAAGTCAAAGCTGGGTGCCAATGCGATACTGTCGGTTTCAATGGCAGTTTCCGATGCTTCAGCTCAGTCCAGAGGTCTTCCTTTATATAGGTATCTAGGTGGTATCAAATCTAGGGTTCTTCCTGTACCATTTATGAACATACTAAATGGCGGAAAGCATGCCGACAATAATGTTGATATTCAAGAATTCATGATTGTACCATCTGGTGCGGAAACGTTTTCAGATGCGCTCCAGATGGCGGTAGAGATATACCATTGTCTGAAAGGTATATTGAAGTCTAAGGGTTACTCGACGGCAGTAGGCGACGAGGGCGGGTTTGCCCCTGATCTCAGGTCAAACGAGGAAGCCCTGGGGCTTTTGGTTGAGGCCATCCGAAAGGCTGGATATAAACCGGGATTGCACTGCAATCTAGCTATAGATGCGGCTGCCTCCGAGTTTTACGAGGACGGCAAATACGTCCTCAAAGGAGAGAATTGGACGGGAACGTCCGCACAACTGGTCGAAAAATACACTGCATGGGTGAATTCTTATCCCATAGTATCAATCGAAGACGGCCTCTTTGAAGATGATTGGGAAGGCTGGGTCGTTTTGACCAAGGCGCTTGGGGGAAAGGTACAGATCATTGGCGACGACCTTTTTGTTACTCAGAAAGAGAGGATTGAAAAGGGAATTACGGTGGGCGCAGGTAATTCGGTGTTGATAAAGCTGAATCAAGTGGGTACTATTACCGAGACCCTAGATTCTATTCAAGTTGCCGCTAATGCCGGATACCGGTGGCTCGTTTCTCATAGGTCTGGCGAGACCGAAGATTCTTTCATAGCCGATCTAGCCGTAGCTACTTGCAGTGGTCAGATAAAAACGGGCGCTCCGTGCCGCAGCGAAAGAGTAGCGAAATACAATAGGCTTCTTAGGATCGAAGAGGAACTTGGGCGCTTCGCGATATATGGAAGTAACGTGTGAAAGTAGACTTAGCAAGGGGTGCGGTGTTACAATCGGATAGCTGGTTTGTTGGCTAAAGCGAGGTGAATTGGGTGGAGATTGCGGTAAGGATTGTTCACACTGTTGCAACAATAGGTCTTATCGTGCTTGTCATTTTGCAGCCAGGCAAGTCCGCAGGGCTTAGCCTTTTTGGAGGAAGCGAGGGCACTGTTAGGAGGAAGAAAAAGGGCCGCGAGGAATTCTATGCTAAGCTGACCGTATACTTTGCAGTCGCGTTTTTAGTATGTTGTGTTGCCCTTACTTTTATGAGGCAGGGCTAGCATACAACCGCTAAGAGCATTGGAAAGGAGATATAGGGCATGATCAGCTCGGAGTGGGCAATAGCTGCACTTATCGCGGGAGCTATTGCTCTTTTGTTTGCAATATTCCTTCGTTCCAAAGTATCGTCACATGATCCTGGTTCTGATGACATGCGGGAGATATCTGATGCAATACATGAAGGAGCGATGACGTTTCTCAAAAGAGAATATAAATCTTTGGCCATATTTGTAGCCGCAGTCTCTGTGATCATATTCATAGCAGGATATTTCACTCCTCCTGACGCTATGCGGCCTGAGACTGCGATAGCATTTATAATCGGTTCGGTTACCTCGGCCCTGGCAGGTTATATTGGTATGCAGACTGCCACCGCTGCAAACGTAAGGACTACACAGGCAGCGAAGAAAGGGACTGTTGGCGCTCTCGACGTGGCTTTCTCAGGCGGGTCTGTGATGGGTATGACAGTCGTGGGGCTAGGTCTCGTGGGTATAAGTATTGTGTACTTTCTTTTCGGGGACCCTGGGGACCCGGCTTCTTTTGGAGTTGTAAATGGATTTGCGTTCGGAGCCAGTTCAATCGCTCTTTTTGCCAGGGTTGGCGGGGGAATCTACACAAAGGCTGCCGACGTAGGCGCTGACCTTGTGGGCAAGGTTGAAGCCGGCATCCCTGAAGATGATCCGAGAAACCCTGCAGTTATTGCTGATAATGTAGGCGATAACGTAGGTGACGTAGCCGGCATGGGTGCGGATCTTTTTGAGTCATATGTAGGTTCAATAATAGCTGCCATGGCTATGGGCGTTTTGATGAAAGATCCAAGCGATGCCTTGTTTGCTATAATCCTCCCACTTCTCATAGCAGCCGGAGGGGTTCTCGCGTCTATTTTAGGGACATTTTTCGTCAGGATGAGGATGTCTCACCCATCCACGGCCCTAAGGCTAGGTTCTTTTTCGTCTAGCGGATTGGTGCTTCTAATTGTATTTGGCATTATATACTATTTTACGGGAGCAGCAACCCTCTTCTGGCCGGTCCTGGCAGGAGTGGTAGCAGGTGTCTTGATAGGACTTGTGGCCGAGTACTACACTTCTGCCGACTACCCTCCTGTAAAAGCGATTGCAGAAGCTTCTCAAACAGGAGCTGCAACCAATATCATTCAAGGGCTAGCGGTCGGCATGAAATCTGTTGCTGTACCCGTCATTTTGGTGGCTATTGCAAGTTTGGTAGCATTTAAGTTCGGAAATGACAGCGGATTTGGAGGCCTGTACGGGATTGCTTTGGCCGCGGTTGGTATGCTCTCTACTACTGGTATGACAGTCTCGGTCGATGCTTACGGGCCCATTGCGGATAATGCAGGCGGTATTGCAGAGATGACGCACCAGGACAAGAGCGTGCGTGAGATCACAGACGCGCTTGATTCGCTCGGAAACACCACGGCTGCACTCGGCAAAGGATTTGCAATTGGTTCTGCCGCTCTTACGGCGCTGGCGCTATTTGCGGCATATTCGCAGGCAGCAGGTCTTACCTCAATTGATCTCTTGAATGCTAACGTAATCGCGGGTCTTCTAATAGGCGGAATGCTACCTTTCTTGTTTTCGTCCATGGCAATGGAGGCTGTTGGAAAGGCAGCTTTTGAGATGGTGGAGGAGGTACGGCGTCAGTTCAGAGAAATTGCAGGTCTGATGGAGGGAACGGCCAAGCCGGATTACGCGAAATGCGTGGATATTTCGACTGCAAGTGCACTTAAACAAATGATAGTCCCTGGGTTAATGGCTGTGGGTGCGCCGATCCTGATTGGTTTTGTCCTAGGTAAAGAGGCATTAGCCGGTCTTTTGGCGGGTAGCCTTGTTTCAGGGGTACTAATGGCGATTTTCCTTGCGAACTCAGGCGGAGCCTGGGATAATGCTAAAAAGTATATTGAAGCAGGCAACCTTGGTGGAAAAGGCACTCCGACTCACGCGGCGGCAGTTGTGGGCGATACCGTAGGAGATCCTTGCAAGGATACTGCAGGCCCGTCGCTAAATATCTTGATAAAACTCATGAGCATAGTTGCTTTGGTGTTTGCTTCGCTGTTTAGGTAAGATACGCAACAGGGGATGTTTGCCTTTGAACTGCAGATATCCCCTTCTTTACCCCCGTTTTTCACGCAGTTCTGTGGAGAGGAAGGAGACTGAGGTCTTGACCAGAGATGAGATTGCAGCGGAAGTGTCTAAGAGGGTCAGTACTAACAACCTGTACAAGCATATTCTGGCTGTAGAGGCTGTAATGCGGCGTTTGGCTCGCTATTTTGGTGAAGATGAGGAAAGATGGGGAGCAGCTGGGCTCCTCCACGATATTGATTATGAAGATACCAAGCATGACCCAAATATCCATAGCATAAAGTCTGGAGAGATTGCTGCGGAGCTTGGTTTCGATGAGGAGATCGTAGACGCGGTTAGGGCTCACAATGAGATTCACGGTTTTCCGAGGAACACTATGATGGCAAAGGCGCTTTACTGCGCTGACCCTTTGACGGGGCTCATTGTCGCATCTGCACTGATTTCTCCTAAGAAGAAATTGTCTGCCATAGACACTGACTTTGTCCTAAACAGGATGGGAGAGAAGTCTTTTGCTAGAGGGGCGAACCGTGAGGTCATAAAGGCGTGCTCCGAGCTTGGACTAACAGTTCCGGAGTTTGTAAGTCTTGGGCTAGAAGCTATGAAGGAGATATCTGACGATCTAGGCCTCTAGTCTGGTTCTAGGGGATTCATACTCTGAACCGCAGCATCAACACAAATCGGCTTAGATACTGGGGCTTTTTGGTGTGGGCGTAGGGAACTACTTGTTCGCCAGCCACAGTCCCGAGTAATGGGTGTATGGAAAATGAAAGAAGATGACAATGAAAAAGTAGTTGTGCGAAATCGGCGTGCCAGGCATGACTACTATATCGAAGAAACCATAGAGGCAGGCATAGCTCTTATTGGCTCTGAGGTGAAATCCTTGCGTATGGGTAGGGCCAGCCTCCAGGACAGCTATGCGGAGATAGTCGGAAATGAAGTGATACTGCGCAATGCTCATATAGACCAGTATGAGCCTGCAGCCAGGTTCAACCATGATCCATTGCGACCAAGGCGGCTGCTTTTGCACAAGAGCGAGATAAGACGGCTGGCGTCCAAAGTATCCCAGAAAGGGTACACGCTTATACCGTTATCCATATATTTTCGAGATGGTAAGGCTAAAGTTGAATTGGCGCTTGCGAGAGGTCGTAAGACATACGACAAACGTGAAGCCATCAAGCAACGAGACATACAACGTGAGAGCGAGAGGATTGTACGAGGTAGGGAGGAGCAGTGAAATGTTCCTTCGCTTCGTCAAACTAAACCCATCAGGTAACGTTACTGTAATCGTTCTGACTCCAGTTGAGCGGGATAAGCATCGCGATGTAGCCGCAGAAATCATGAGGCCTTACGGACTAGGGGCCGAACAGGTTGGATTTGCCGAACGTTCCTCAGATGCTAATGCAATTGCTAGACTGCAGATGATGGGTGATGAGTTCTGTGGCAATGCATGCCGTGCTTTTGGAGCCTGGCTAATGTCTACATCCTATTTGGGTCGGCGTCTCTTGGGCGACGAGGTAGAGATTCCCATAGAGACTTCTGGTTATGATGGGGTACTAGCGGTGCGCGGACGGGAACAAGAGAGTGGGCTGTGGGTTTCTTCGCCTATGCCTTTGCCTCGCAGGATAGAATTCCTGCCATTCAAGCATGGTTATTTGGGATTCGTTGAGCTACCGGGTATCAGCCACGCGGTAGTGTGGGACCAAAAGCCTAGCGTAGGAGCATTCAGGGAAATAGCCGAGTTCTGCAAGTACCGAGAGACTCAGGCTTTTGGGGTCATGTTCTTGGATGAATCTGAAAGACATGTCGTGCCAGCGGTATGGGTAAAAGAGACTGAATCGTTGGTCTGGGAAGGAAGCTGTGCGTCAGGTAGTATTGCCGTTGCAAGCGTTTTAGCGGCTAGGGATGGCGTTAAAACTGAGACCTTGGAACTGGGGCAACCCGGAGGGAGTCTGTTGGTTCGAGTTGAATCTGACGGACAAACTGGCGGGGCTGAAATCTCGGGATTCGTTCATCTAGTAGCCTGTGGCCGGGTTTGGGTGAATGGCCTGTAGATACCCCTGTCAGAAATGTTTGGTGTTAGATGAGTTGCAGGTTGTGCAGCATGGCGGATTGGCATGTTGCTCATAAGCCGGATGCAGCTTATGCAGCTGTGCATTGTTCAACTTGAGGAATCGTGCTAGAATAGTGTTAGGTTATGGGGGCGATACAGGTTCGACGTGGGTAGTTGGGTTTGAGCAGCGAGCATGGGAGCCGTGCCCATCAAAGCGGCAAGCAAATAACTGCTGATACAAATTACGCACTGGCTGCTTAAATAAGCGGCCACGGCACCGGAGAGAAAGCTTCCCTATCTTCGTGTTGCCGTCACTAGGGAAGATACCCATGTGGGGTTGCTTGGGACCACTTGGGGAAAAGAATTCTGAGCTGGCGAGTTGGGAAGCCCGCTCCGGGGCGCCTCAACTTGCGAGAACAAATCCGGAGATACGCTCGTAGAGACTGAGGCCTGGTTACTTACGGACGAGGGTGCAATTCCCTCCGCCTCCACCATAAAAGAACTTAAATATTGATACAATACAAACTCCTTGATTTCAAGGGGTTTTGCTATTTTTTTGCCCCAAAATAATGACGATTAGGCTAAGTTTTTTGCTTAATTTTTGATTAAAAAGCCAGTTATGAGAGAGGGGGGTGAAAGGGGTGTGTATTTTTTGATATGGGTGTGCACAATTTAGCGGAAATACTTTTAGTTAATGTTTTGGTTATGATTTCAGGGGATGAATTTAATTAGTGCAGCTTTGAATTTAATGG
>JAGPNE010000015.1 GCA_018052455.1 Candidatus Fermentithermobacillaceae bacterium
TATGAAAAAGAACATTTTGTTGAAATGATCTAGAGAATTTGATTTTGTATACGGTCGTTCCCGCGTGCAGGCAAAGATCCATGCGTGGGGAGGCAGTTATAACACGATGTATGGTTATACACCGATTGTATTTGAGGCTCTTTGGGAGATCAGAAAGCAAAGCGCTTTGACACATGAACGGCGGTGATTCCTAGGGTGATTCCTAGTGAGAAGGGCAATTAGGTGAATGAGTATTGAATACTATTGTACTCATGTACTCACAGAAGCATGGGAGGAAAATGCCACGCTGTGCATCCGATGGTGACAAAGTGAATAGAACATAACGGGGACGGCTCCCTACACTTATCTCTGCACTCTAGGAAATCTGAAACCTACTACCTAGTGAAGCATGAGAACCGACCCCGTGATTCAGTGTTTATACTCTGGCTACGCCGGTGTCTATGGCGGCGCGGGCGACTGCTTTTGCTACTGTGGGTCCTACCCTGGGATCGAAGACGTCGGTGATGATTAGGTCTGGGCTGAGTTCGTCTTCGCTTACTAGGCTGGCCAGTGCGTTTGCTGCCGCTATTTTCATCTCTTCGTTTATGTCGCGTGCTCTAACGTCGAGTGCGCCTCTGAAGATCCCTGGAAATGCTAGGACGTTATTGATCTGGTTGGGGAAGTCGGAACGTCCGGTGCCTACAACTTTTGCTCCTGCTGCTTTTGCTTCATCAGGATATATCTCGGGTACAGGGTTGGCCATTGCCATAACTATTGCGTCTTTGGCCATAGTCTTTACCATATCCTGACTTAGCGCTCCGCCTACGGATACGCCTATGAATGCATCGGCATCCTGTAGGGCTTCAGCTAAGGTCTTGGCTCCTTCTTTGTTGGTCCTTTGGGCTATCTCCTCTTTGTACGGATTCATACCTTCTGGCCGGCCCTTATAAATGGCTCCCCTGCTGTCACAGAGAATTACATCGCCTGCCCCCATGTTCATGAGCAGATTCGTGATCGCCATCCCGGCTGCTCCAGCTCCGTTTACAACGATCTTTATTTCTTTTAAGTTCTTGCCTACAACCTTCAGTGCATTGATCATCGCTGCGGCTACCACTATCGCAGTTCCGTGCTGGTCATCGTGGAAGACTGGTATATCGGTTTCTTTCTTGAGCCTCTTTTCAATTTCGAAGCATCTAGGCGCTGAAATATCTTCAAGATTAACCCCGCCCAGGGCCGGCGAGATGAGTTTGACGGTCTCTACTATTTTGTCTACCTCTTGTGTTCCAAGACAGATAGGAAAAGCGTCTACGTTACCAAACTTCTTGAAAAGAACACATTTGCCCTCCATAACAGGCAACGCTGCTTCAGGTCCAATATTGCCAAGACCTAATACTGCGCTTCCGTCAGTGACGACAGCGATAATATTGCCTTTGAACGTATATTCCCAAACCAGGTCCTTATCTCGGTGAATCTCTTTGCATGGCTCAGCGACTCCGGGAGTATATGCCAAGCCAAGGTCATCTTTATCTTTGAGCTCTATCTTGCTTTGGATTGCGATTTTACCTTTGTTATCCTTATGCAAAGCCAACGCCTTGGTACGAATATCCATAGACCCATTACCCCCTTATATTTCAATCCTCGATCTCACAGGCTGCAGAAACGCACTGCTTCATTACTATCCCAAAACCTATACGCTATCTACTTACCTAGAAATCAGAGTCATAGTTCTTACGAGATCTGTCTATACTGTGCTCTTCCCTCTTGATATGCGTTTTTCCCATAGCGGTCTATGCCTACAATCAGAGGAAAATCCTGCACTTCCAAACGATAAATGGCCTCCGGTCCAAACTCAGGGTAGGCTATCACGTCTGCCTTTTTGATCCTCTGAGCCAAATAGGCTGCGGCTCCACCTATTGTGAGAAAATATACGGCTCCCTGCTCCTTGATTGCATCGACGACCTCTTGGCTCCTATTGCCCTTGCCGATCATGCCTTTCAGGCCGAGTTCCCGTAAAAGCAAAGGAGTATAGGGGTCCATGCGAGTGCTAGTCGTAGGTCCGGCAGAACCAATGACTCTTCCGGGTTTTGCAGGACACGGACCAACATAATATACTACCTGTCCGTTTAGGTCTACTGGCAGTTCTTTACCTGCCAAATAGGTTTCTACCAATCTTTTATGAGCCGCATCTCTAGCAGTAAAAATGACTCCGCTAAGGTTCACCTGGTCCCCGGCGTGAAGTCTATCTATGGTCTCAGAATCAAGGGGTGCCTTGATCCGAATCATTTGAGTCACCTCTTTTTACAATACAGCTTCTGCATGGCGAGACGCATGGCACTGGATGTTGACCGCCACAGGCAGACTTGCTATATGAGTTGGATAAACTTCCACATGCACGTCTAACGCTGTTATTCGTCCGCCTAGGCCCTGCGGACCTATTCCGGTTTTGTTCACCAATTCCAAGATCTCTTCTTCAAGCCCTGCTATATGAGGCTCAGGGTGTCTTCTCCCCAGGGGGCGCAGGAGGGCCTTTTTGGCTAGCAGAGCCGACGTTTCAAGGTTTCCGCCTATCCCAACACCCAATACAACGGGCGGACAAGCGTTAGGCCCTGCAGCCTCAACTGTTTCCAAAACAAAACGTACCACGCCATCCTTCCCATCCGCAGGCTTAAGCATCGTAAGCCCCGATGAATTCTCGGAACCGGCTCCCTTAGGAGCCACAACTATCCTCAGATCAGAGCCGGGCACAATTTCTGCGTGTATTATTGCGGGAGTGTTGTCGCCGGTATTTTCGCGGACAAGGGGATCCCTCACTACGGACTTTCTCAAATAGCCGTTCACATATCCGCGACGGACTCCCTCATTTACCGCTTCGTAAAAGTCTCCTCCTACAACATGCACATCTTGACCAATCTCGAGAAATACTACGGCTAACCCTGTATCCTGACAGATTGCTTCGCCTGTATCGGCCGCTAGACGAGCGTTTTCCTTTACAATCTGCAACATATCTTTGCCTATAGGAGACTCTTCTTGCGAGATAGCAGTATCTATGGCTTGCCACCAGTCCTCGCCCAACTTAGTGCACGCATCTATACATAATTTTTCCACAACATCAGTAATCTCTTTCGCCTGGACTTCCTTCATTTGCTACACCACCTGGCGCTCCATATTGCCCTAAGTCTGCCCTCAATAGAATGCCGAACAAACAGAGCCTATTGCCGTTTCAAGTACTAGACCATCCTCACAGTTAAGTATATCACCTAGATAGCCCCAGCACCTTTGTCAAGGTAACCTAGATTAAGGTTGAGCGAATGTCTTAGTCACTCGAAGCCACATTAAGCATATGCCGCGGATCGAGCAACGTTTTGGCCGTGTTCTCGTCTAGTATCCCTGACTTAGTAACAACACTTAGGATGTCCTGTCCGGTTTCCATAGCCTTTTTCGAGACTTCTGCCGCACGAGAGTGCCCAATTATCGGGGCAAGCGCTGTTACAAGACTTAAAGAACTGCTCGCATACTTTTCGCATCTTTCAGTATTGAACTCCATGCCCTTTACAACCTTAAGAGCCAAGGCTGTCATCGCTTCTGTCAGCATCCCTATGCTCTCAAAGAGGGAAAAACTAAGTACCGGCTGCATGACGTTGAGTTCAAACTGACCTGCTGAAGCAGCCAAACTGATTGTCGAATCGTTGCCGTATACACGGAAACACACCTGATTGACCATCTCGGGTATAACCGGGTTGACCTTGCCAGGCATGATGCTGGATCCTGCCGCAATGGCAGGAAGCCTTACCTCCGCAAGACCTGCCATGGGACCTGAGGCCATTAGACGAAGATCATTGGCGATTTTCGTCAGCGTAGTCGCACTAGCCTTGAGGAGTCCGGATACCTCAACTAAAATATCGAGATTCTGCGTAGCGTCCACACGGTTTGAAGCAGGTCTCAGACTATCGATTCCGCTGCACTTACGCAGTTCATCAACTACACAGTCAACGTAGACAGGATCAGCGTTCAGGCTGGTGCCAATCGCAGTGCCACCTAGGTTGACTACAGACAAAAGATCGATGGCCCTCTGCCCTCGCTGTACATCTCTGGATATTGCACAAGCCCATGCCTCTAGTTCCTGCCCTATGGTGATTGGAACAGCGTCCTGAAGGTGTGTTCTGCCGAGTTTAGGAACGGCTGCATACTCGGACGCTTTTTCTTCAAGCGCATCAACCAACGTTTGCGCCGCTTTCACATAGCCGTCGAACATTCGGATTGCCGCTATCCGTATAGCCGTAGGGACAACATCATTAGTTGATTGACCTTTGTTAACGTGATCTAGCGGGTGAATGATCTGGTAGTCGCCTGGCCTGTGGCCCAGAATTTCCAGCGCACGGTTAGCAATCACCTCGTTGGCATTCATATTAATACCTGTACCGGCTCCTCCTTGAATTGCCTGCCCGATGAACTGGTCATGCAATTTGCCTTCTATAATCTCGTCTGCTGCTTTGGCAATAGCCTGAGCCTTATCTGGTTCCAGCTGCCCTGCCCGTAGGTTGGCCATAGCAGCTGCCTTCTTAACCATAGCTAGACCTACAATCAGCTCGGGGTGGAGGCTGTAACCGCTTACAGTGTAGTTTTCCGAGGCTCTGAGACTGTTAATTCCGTAATACGCCTGGGCGGGCAAAGTCCTGGTACCCAATAAGTCCTTTTCCACCCTAACATCCTGGAGTTCCTTTCCCAGTGACACATCTGTCATCCTTTCTTCGGTATCAGTATTTGGTTTCCCAAACGTGTGTTACCTACAAGGCACACACATTAACAATACACTATTCTTATTAACACCGCAAACCAAGAATTGCCGAAGGTCCGGCTCCCTTCGTGCAGCAGTGAGGCGATAATAAAGGGGAGACTTTCTTGCCCTTCCTACTCCAAGAACCTACCAATATATGGCTTCTATACTACTTAGTTTCTCTTCTCTAACTTGCGCGGCAAGAACTTTGCTTGTAGAATAGCCATTTAAGATACCTTCCTTAGAGATTCTAGGCATCTAAGGAGGATTTTCGCCGGGGTCCGGGGAATTTGACCCTAACTGGACCAGTCGACACGGTATCTTTGGCGGCTGGCCGATCAACACAAAATTCTTGGGAGGGAAGTTAATGCGAATCAAAAAGGTTGTGGTGGCCTTAACCTGCACTCTTCTAATTGCTTCAATGCTCGCAGGCTGTGGGCCGAAACAGGAGAAGGAGGCATTGCCAACGATCCGGTTCTTGTCAGATGATAGTGAAGCCGCTAAGAAATACGCGCAAGGACTTCAGGAGATCATCAGGACGAACCTTGGTATCGAGCTGGTACTAGAAAATGTCGACTTCAAAACGCGTCTACAGAAGATGAGAGATCACGACTTTGATCTTGTCTTCGCAGGCTGGGGTGCCGATTACAACGACCCCATGAGTTTCCTCGATCTGTGGGTCACAGACGGACCTTACAATGACGTGGGCTGGTCAAATGCTACATATGACGAACTCATAGCCAAGGCCAAAAAATCCAGCGATCAGCAAGAGCGGATGGATCTTATGGCTGAAGCAGAAAAGGTTCTTTTGGATGAAGCCCCAATTATTCCAGTCTACTGGCGTCAAAGGAACTATGCCGAGCATTCATGGGTAAAGGATATTGTCAGGACTGCCTTCATGCCCAGCAACGAATGGAAGTGGGCATACACAGAAGGTCGTCCCGAAGGTGATAATGTACTTAATCTGAACCTTGGCGAGGAGCCCCCAGATCTTCAGTCAGTAACGTGCACCGATACAGTATCCCTGGACGTGCTTAACGCCGTCTTGGAAGGTCTTGTGCGTATGAGTCCCGACGGTTCATATCAACAAGGCTCAGGACTCGCAGAAAGCTGGACGCTATCCGACGACGGTCTCGTGTACACATTTACAATTAAAGATGGCCTGAAGTGGTCCAATGGGAAACCACTGACTGCTCATGACTTTGAGTACGCATGGAAAACAGCAGTTGATCCGCGAACTGCTTCTCAGTACAACTACATGCTGTTCTTTGTAAAGGGTGCTGAAGATGTAGCCAATGTTGAAATCCCAGATGCAAACGAAGATCCTGAAGGGCACACTGCTGCTCTCCAAGAGCTGCAGGAAGCTATGGACAATATGGGGGTCGACGCGATTGACGACCTACATCTCGTAGTCACCCTCGAAGCTCCGAGCACATTCTTCCTGAGCCTTACCGCATTTTCAACCTACTTCCCGTTGAACGAAGAGGCTCACAAAGAGTGGGGCGAATCCTATGCTACTGAGTTAGACAAGATGCTCTACTGCGGACCGTTTGTCATCAGTGAATGGAAACATGGAAGCAAGATGGTCTTGAAGAAGAACTCCAACTATTGGGATGCTTCAAATGTAAAACTAAGTACAATCAACTTTGACATGATCAAAGACATTAACACACCTGTTACCATGTACGAAGCAGGAGAACTCGATGCGATTGGAGTTCCTGGCGACTTCATACCGAAGTTCCAGTCTGAACGCCCAGACGAGTTCAAGCAGATGCCCGAAGCCGTATGTTTCTATCTTGAGTGCAATCTGGAACATCCGTTGCTTAAGGATGCCAAGGTTAGAAAGGCGCTATCTCTAGCTATTGACAGGCAGGAGTATTGCGATAACGTTCTAAGAAACTACTCCGCACCCGCCTACGCCTACAATCCTCCTTCAATGCAAGGAGCGGAACCTGGCGAGGTCTTTGTCGAGAAGTACTTGAAAGACTATCTGCCTATAAAGGGAGATGCTGCTGCAGCTCAGAAACTCTTCAAGGAAGCGGTCGAGGCACTTGGATACGAAGCGCCTACACCTCCTGGCAAGTAGCAAGTGATATATCCATCAACAAGCATTTGAGAGAGTGCGAAAACGGGGAGCCTCGCTCAGGCTCCCCGTTTGTATAAGGAGGCGAAGAAATGGGACGGTATGTCTTAAGGCGATTTGGTTTCATGCTTTTATCGCTATGGGTAATCGTCACCGTTAGTTTCATATTGATGAATGCGGTACCTGGCGGTCCCTTTACCAGTGTGAAACTGACGCCCCTGGTCGAAAAACAGCTTGAACGCAAGTATGGGCTCGACAAACCCAAATGGCAACAGTACACCACCTTGCTAAAGAATCTGTTACACCTCGACCTGGGTCTTTCTATCCGTGAACGAGGCCGTAGCGTAAACGACATTATCAAGTACACTTTCCCAACATCAGCCGCGCTGGGTATTGAAGCACTGGTTTTCGCAGTTACCATAGGTCTTGCACTTGGAATTATAGCCGCTTTATACCGGGGTCAGGCCCTTGACTACATTGCGATAATCATCGCAGTAATCGGAGTCTCGATACCAAACTTCATTGTGGCGTCGATTCTACAGTACATCCTAGGGTACAAGCTTAAACTTCTACCCATCGCCAGGTGGGAGAGCTTCAAGCATACCATACTTCCAGCATTTGCACTTGGGCTTGGCACTTTGGCAACTATGACAAGGATGATGAGGTCCAGTATGCTTGAGGTTCTTAACCAGGACTACATACGCACCGCCAAGGCAAAAGGACTTAACTCGGCCCAGATAGTATGGAAGCACGGAGTCAGAAATGCAATTCTGCCAGTCGTAACAATCCTTGGCCCTTTGATAGCAGGAATAACCACAGGCACCCTGGTAATTGAGCGTATGTTTGGCATACCCGGGCTTGGCAAGTATTTCGTAGAGAGTATTTACAACAGGGATTATCCCATGATAATGGGGACAACTGTTTTCTACTCGGCTTTACTGCTGTTCATGACCTTCCTCGTAGATATAGCATACGGCCTAATTGATCCTAGAATTCGCATTGCGCGGGGAAAGGAGGACTAGCAGATGATCGATTTTTATCCAGAACCGGAAGACTTTGCGCGTCTTACACTCGACGAAAAGGTAAGCGATGCAATCACCCGGCCGCCAATTGGTTACTGGGAGGATGTCTGGATCCGGTTCCGCAAGAACAAACTCGCGGTTATTGGACTAAGCATCCTTGCTATTCTTGCGATCATGGCCATTTTCGGTCCTATCATAAGTCCATGGGATTACAGGACCTGCGACTACGGACACATTAACGAATTTGTGAGCAGTCGTCACTGGTTTGGCACAGACTATCTCGGCCGAGATATGTTTACTCGTCTGTGGCAGGGCACAAGGATTTCTGTTTTCATAGGAATTACAGCTGCCCTTATAGATCTAGTGATTGGCGTGGTCTGGGGAGGAATAGCTGGCTACTTCGGTGGCATTGTAGATGACATTATGATGCGCATAGTGGACATCCTTTACGGTGTACCGTATCTACTGGTAGTGATCTTGCTTCTGGTTGTTATGGAGCCGGGCCTCGCCTCGATTATTATCGCCATGAGCTTAACCGGATGGGTCGGGATGGCCAGACTAGTGCGAGGGCAAATTCTTCAGTTGAAGGAAATGGAATACGTCCTTGCAGCCAGATCGGTAGGAGCTTCTCCCCGGCGCATTATTGCCAGGCATCTTATCCCCAATACAATGGGAGTTGTGCTTGTCAGCCTTACATCAAGCATACCAGGCGCGATATTTGGAGAAGCTTTCTTAAGCTTCATCGGTTTGGGAGTACCCATGCCACAGGCTAGTTTGGGAACTCTCGCTAACGAGGGATACCAGGTGTTAAGGATATATCCGCAGAACATGGTTATCCCTGCCTTGGTTATGAGCCTGCTTATACTATCATTTAACTTTGTCGGCGATGGATTGAGAGATGCTCTTGACCCGCGCCTGCGTCAATAGGGAGTGAGCCTATATGGAACAAAACATTGCTAACCAGGAGTTTGCGGAGCCCGCTACAGAAAAGTTGCTCTCCATAGAAGACCTCCAGGTATCTTTCCACACTTACGCAGGCGAAGTACATGCAGTACGCGGAGTAACGTACTCGGTGGAACAAGGAGGATCCCTTGCGGTTGTAGGGGAATCAGGCTGCGGTAAAACTGTAACAGTGCAAGCTGTGATGAGACTTACACCCATGCCACCCGGGGAAATCAAGGGAGGCAAGATCATCTTCAATGGTAGAGACATACTTTCTTTAACTGAAAAGCAGATGCAATCTGTTCGAGGAAAGGACATAGGCATGATCTTCCAAGATCCTATGACAGGACTGAACCCTACAATGACAGTAGGCAATCAGATTGCGGAAGCAGTAATGAAGCACCAGCACTTACCAAAGCACGAGGCTATGGAAAGAGCACTTGAAATGCTCAATCTGGTTGAGATACCAAATCCCGCGGTTCGTGCTGCTCAGTACCCTCACGAGTTTAGCGGCGGCATGCGTCAGAGAGCGATGATAGCCATTGCCCTTGCCTGCGAGCCAATACTCTTGATCGCTGATGAGCCTACCACATCCCTTGATGTAACCATTCAGTCCCAAATACTTGAACTTCTTCAGAACTTGCAGGATAAGATGGGTATGACCATAGTCCTCATAACCCATAATTTGGGCGTTGTAGCTCGTCTAGCGCGCAATATCGTGGTAATGTACGCCGGCAAAGTTGTTGAAAGCGGAACCTCTTCGGACATATTTTACCGGCCTGCTCACCCGTACACTAGGGCGCTACTACAGGCTGTGCCTAGGTTGGATAGACCCTCTCGGATGGAATTAGCATCAATTCCCGGCACTCCACCGGACCTATTTGAGCCTCCTCTGGGATGTGCCTTTGCACCAAGATGCAAGTATTCGATGAAGATTTGTCTGGAGCACGACGCGGATCCAATCAGCGTAGGAGACGGTCATAGAGTATCATGTTGGCTCCACCATCCGGCGAATCCAAATCGTGTACCAGTAGAATTATATGGCGGGGGTGACACACATGACTGATGAGATCGCCCTCAAGGTCAACAACTTGAAGAAATACTTCAGAGTGGGAAAACGTAAGATCCTCAAGGCTGTCGACGATGTATCTTTCGAGGTAAGAAAGGGCGAGGTGCTTGGAATCGTAGGAGAAAGCGGATGCGGCAAAACGACTGTAGGAAGAACTGTATCACGGTTGTATGAGCCAACAGACGGCGCAATAATCTTTGACGGGAAAGACATCACCAATATGCCGGAAAAAGATCTCCTATGGTTCCGAAGGAAACTGCAGATGATCTTTCAAGATCCTTATGCATCGTTAGACCCTCGAATGACTGTAGGTGAAATCATAGGCGAACCATTAGACATTCACGAGCTTGAATCAGGTCAAGAGCGTACTGACAAAGTACACTACCTGCTAGACATTGTCGGTCTCAGCAGAGAGCACGCCAATAGATTTCCTCACGAGTTCTCGGGCGGACAAAGACAAAGAATCGGAATAGCCCGAGCATTAGCGGTGGATCCTGAATTTATAATCGCCGATGAACCCATTTCATCACTAGACGTGTCGATCCAAGCACAAGTAGTGAACCTGCTTACAAAGCTTCAAGAGGAACGGGACCTGTCATTCATGTTCATAGCCCATGATCTTTCAATGGTGCGCCATATATCCCATAGAGTAGCAGTAATGTACCTAGGCAAAATAGTCGAAATAGCACCATCCGAGCGCATTTACGAGTGGCCCCTTCACCCGTACACCAAGGCACTTATGTCAGCCAACCCTATACCCGACCCCAACATAGAAAGTTCAAGAGCACGCATAAGCTTGCCAGGAGAAGTGCCAAGCCCGATCAACCCGCCGCCCGGATGCAGATTCGCAGGCAGGTGCCCTCAGGCACACGACCGTTGCAGACAAGAAGACCCAGTCCTCAAAGAAATCGAGCAGGACCACTGGGTATCTTGTTTCCTGTATTAGCTGAAGCACGGGGTCGGTTCTCATGCTTCACTAACAAGCGTAATGGTTCTGGGGCTTCAACAAAAGGTTAGTAGTACAGCAGAAAGTCAAGTGTCAATGCGCAAAGGTCGCGCATCTGCACTTGACTTTTACTACAGCACCAGTATGATAGTAAAGTAGTAACATAGGTGGGGCCGTAGCTCAGTTGGGAGAGCGCCTGAATGGCATTCAGGAGGTCGTGGGTTCGACCCCCATCGGCTCCACCAGTTTAAGACCTGTTTCGGAATTTCCGAAACGCAAAAACAGCGAAAATGACTGCAGTTTTACTGCAATTTGATAGGAAGAAGGAAATCGGCAGGGAGCGCAAGTCCCCGCCGATTGAGGTAGGAAGTCTGTTTGCCTAGCAGACGTCACGTGCGGTTACAGGACTATTTCTTTGGGGGTCACTGTTACTCACAAGTTCGTCCATCCACAGCAAACAGACTTCTTTCTTATTTTTTGCCCAGGCTATTATGTCCGGGGTAACCTTGTATTTCCGGTTCATGCAAAGAACCTTTACATCCCATCCAGGCTCCCAGACCAACATCGCTACAATAGATTCATGTAATTCGTGGTACGTAACTTCAATCTCTGGCGCTGGCATCTATTGCACCTCCTTCTTTTCTTGTTTTTGAACCAAGCCATTAAGGCTTGCTGCCGCGGCCTCCTGCAGGCCAGGGGTAAGGTGGCTATAAAGGTCCAGGGTCATAGTTATGGAAGAATGACCTAACCGCTCTTGGACAACCTTAGGGTGAACTCCCCGGGCCAAAAGAAGGCTTGCATGGGTGTGCCGCAGGTCATGAAGCCTGACCTTGGGCAGGCCAGCACGCCCCAGAATCCGCTGGAACCGCTTAGTAAAGTCCCTTGGGTCAATCGGTGAGCCATCTTCTTTGCAGAAAACCAGGTTGTTGTCCTGGTAGGCCGGGCCAAGAAGCAGCCGTTCCTTGGCCTGCTCTCTTCTGTAGGCTTTCAACTCGCGTACCGCATCATCAGTCAAGATTATGCTTCGCCTGCCGCTCTTACTCTTGGTGGTATCCTCCAGGGAGAGGCCGTCTTTCAGGACCAACATCTGCCGCTGGACAACGGCAACGCCCTGCTCCAGGTCAACGCTGTCCCAGCAGAGGCCGCAAAGTTCTCCCCGCCTCATTCCCGTGGTGGCCACCAAGACGTAGGCTGCGAAATACCTGTCTTCCCTTGCCTCCTGGAAGAACTGAACAAGTTCCTGTTCGTTAAGGGGCCGAATGGGCTTGTTCTGAACAACCGGAGGATTGGTAGCATCCGCAACGTTCCGAGGCAGCATACCTTCCTTAACTGATTGCTCCAGTGCCTGCCTAATAATCGCATGGAGGTAGCGTACTGTTCGGGTTGACAGGCCGCCTTCGCCATCGCAGCGGCCTGTCTGTAATTTCTCGCTGTAAAAACTCTGTAACATATGCGCCTGGAGCTTCGCCAAAGGTATCCTCCCCAAGGCCGGCTTGATATGGATATCGATAAGGTACTCGTAGCTAGCATAAGTGCCAGGCTTCAACTGCACCTTCTTATAATCCGTCATCCATTTGTCAAGCCACTGGCCCAGGGTGTAGGTGGTGGGTTCGATGTACGCGCCGCCGTTTAGCTCTTGCAGGGCCTTAGTCAGCTTATCGGCAACCTCCCGCCTAGTCTTGCCATACAATGTCTTCCGCTTTGGTTTTCCAGTCTCAGGGTTGATGCCCACAGTAAACTGGCAACACCATCTACCGTCTGCCCGCTGGTAGATGGTACCCTCGTTGTTACCACGTCGCCTTTGTTTCGCCATTTAACATTCCTCCCTTCTAGGCCATTTCTCGGGCCATTGCTCCAGCCCTTTGTTAACAAGTTCGGACACAGCCTCCTTGGGTATGCGTCTGGCCCTGCCTATCTTCACGCTAGGGAGCCGGCCGTCATCCAGCATCCGCCGAACAGTCGAAATTGACACCTGCAAATAATCCGCCACTTGCTGAATTGTCATCAGGTCCGGTAACTGTGTCATTGGTCTCGTTCACCTCCCGGGCAGGCCTCTTATTGGTATTCGCCTACCATTCATAATGTACCATAGTGTTTCATGATATGTCAATACAGCTCAACAAAGAAAAGAGAAAAGGCAGGTTAAGACACTTTGAGCAGCTCTCGGGCTGCCTCCAGGACAACGGGTTCCCGTGCCAACCAGTAAGAAAGAGTATCTAGAATCTTATTCAGCCTACGTGACACCGTGCGCACACTGAACCGGACTTTCTCCGCTACATCCTCTTGAGAAAGACCCCTGCAAAAATAAAGCTCAAACATTCTGCGCCCTTCTGGCCCCTGGAATTGCAGCACACCCTCAATTGTGCGGGTAAGCAGCAGAGCCCCCAAGTATTGCTGTTCAAGCTGTTCCAGGGCCACTACTTTGTCAGCAGTGGGGTCGCCAGCAGATTTTTGCTTTTTGCTTACGGTTACCGAGGAACCGCCGGCCCTGCTAATAACCGTATCTCTACGGAGGTCATAGTCTCTTACTCGTATTTTTAGCAACGGGTAAGCCTCGCATATAACCCTAACCTCGTCTCGGCTAAGATCCAAAGGCTATTCCTCCCTAAATGTTTGTCTGCCGCTCTCCCCGGTGTCTTAAGAAGATTTACGGTCCATGACATCTGTTTGCAAACAAAAGCGGTTTAAAACACCTCTAGAACGATTGCTGTTTTGTGAACCGGTCCATAAGCACTGTCAACGGTAGTTCGGAACATATTCCACGTGGAATACTAACCTTACCCAGGTGGCCATAGAGCCCTTCCGCAACTTTCCGCACGGCTTTCGCAAGTTTTCGCAACCTTAAAAAAAGTTTTCGGCCTTTTGCTTGGTGTTTTGCCCGCTAGACGTCTCAGACACCTATAAATCGTCTTTCGCAACCTTGCGGAAGTATCGCAAATTATCGCAACCTTGCGGAAGGTTGTCGCAACCCGTTGTTTGCTTCCCGGCGCCACGTCACGGAACTCCTAAAACATGCTGTGCTCTTGACTGTGTATCTGGAGGTGCACCAAGAAAGCCAGTATAAGTAGCCTTCTTGGTGCTACTACTGCAATTCTACTGCAACCTTTTAATCGAATCCCATCCAACCCCCGCGAGATTCGCCCGGATACGCGCAAGGCGCCTACACCCCTCGCGGCCTGACAACGAGGTCGAGTCCTTGCCGCTGGCCTTCGCTAATTATTGTCGGCAGGATCAACCTGGCGAGTGCTTTGCCATCAATTCTGAGCACGATTTCTTTGCTTTGATGTGTGGCCTGCGAGAATCGGTTGACGCTAGACATCGCGCGAAAAACAGCCTGCTCGATGCAGTCTACGAGGGAACTGTCCGCCTGAGAGCCCGCGCTTAGCGCGAAAGAAGGTGTTCTGAGCGTTGTCGGTGTTTTGACCTCGATCCCGTTAACCATCATCTGGTATCACCCACCCGCTGGTCCTCGTAAATGCGAATGGTTCGCAGCTTCTGTTCCAATTTCTTAAGACCATAGTCATCTGCGATCAGCGTGCCGACGTGTAAGTGTATCTCGGGCGCTGGCCCCGCTGCGGCCGCTGCAGAAGTCGTGGCTCCAAACCCCGAACCTGCTCCGGCCGAGCCAAAAGCAGGCCTTGGTGCCGCGGCCATTGCGCCCAAGCTTTGAGCTGCAATATCGGCTGCATTCTTGACTGAACTGACGCCAGACAAGATCCCCTCGGCATACATCTTCATCAGGTTCGGCGCCCACTTGTCGGCATCACGGCCCGGGCCTTCTCGAGTCGGCGACGAAAAGCCGAGAAAGTCCTTCACGGTGTTAGCCGTGTCGGTGATTGCGTTTTTTACGGACTTGGCTTTGGACCCAATGCCTTCTTTGATATTGGTCATGAGGTTCTTGCCCCAGTTTTTGGCGTCATCGATGATGCCGAGGACGGTCTCTTTCGCTTTTGTAAAGGGCTCTTCTATTGCTTTGCGTACCGTGTCTTTTGTGCCGTTGAGTTTAGTGAGCATCTCGCCCCAAGACTTAGGCACGTTGTCGCGCATGTTGCGAGCCGCTTCGGTCACCGAGGTTTTGGCGGCATTGAATCGGTCCGTGATGCTCAGCTTTATGTTGTCCCAAACAACCGGCGCATTAGTCTTTAGTTCGTCCCAACTGGTACTGATCGTCGTTTTTATGTTGCCCCAAACAATGGGCGCATTGGTTTTCAATTCATCCCACTTGGTACTGATTGTTGTTTTGATATTATCCCAAACAACCGGCGCGTTAGTCTTGAGCTCGTCCCACTTAGTAGATATAGAATCTTTTATGTTGCCCCAGACGATGGGCGCCTCAGTCTTAAGCGTATTCCAACTGGTACTAACCGTTGTTTTGATATTGTCCCAGACGAGAGGTGCCTCGGTTTTGAGCGTGTTCCATTTTTCCTGAATTGTGGTCTTGATACCGTCCCAGGTATTCCCGGCAAAATCTTTGAAACCGGTCCACTTTTCTTTGGCGCCATCCCACATATCGGCGGCGAATTTCTTAAAACCGCCCCA
>JAGPNE010000029.1 GCA_018052455.1 Candidatus Fermentithermobacillaceae bacterium
ACTCAAGATCAGGGTTGTGAGGCTTTTCTAGTGGAGGCTGAGGAAGATCGCGCCTACGGCCGGATTCTATAGGCCCTTTGGAAAAGCCAGACTTCATAAATCCCCTTCTCGAAATTACTTCGTCCACGTTAAAAACCCCCTAAATTAGATGAAACGCTTCTTGCCTCTTGTCGAGGAAATATACTTTGTTTCCAGTAAACACTATATCTTCCTCTAGCGCTATCGTAATCTCTTGCCCATCCCATTCCTCTATCTCCTGCCTAATATTCAGCTCCAGAGCGTGACAGGTATCTTCAAACAACTCATAATCGCCTCTTCCGGGTACGCCTTCCTGATGGTCCCACAATCCAATGGTTGGTCCTGCAGCGTGCCCATGATATCCGATAGGATGACAATACACGCTGCCTTTTATCCCCTGATCCTCAGCTTCTTTGAGAGACGCTTTCAAAATCTGATTTCCAGTCCGCCCCGCTTGCATCTGCCCCATGACTATATCCTGCATCTTGTTCCCGGTCGCCAATGCACGAACCAAGCCCAAAGGAGGGCTGTCCTCTCCAAGTTTGAGGACGTAAGCGTTTTGTTGTATATCGCTCGCAAGACCTAGGTAGTAAAAGCCCACATCGCAATGGAGCAAATCTCCGGGAAGTATAGGGGAATCGGGTTCTAAAGCACCTACGCCGAATCGTTGAATGTCAACGCTTGGCTGAAACCATGCCTTAAGTCCCATATCGCACATAGTCTGCCTCATCCACCACGCTACATCCGAAGCGCTAGTCACACCTGGGACAATCACCTTCCGAGAAAAACCTTCCTTAACTATGTCGTGACAAATTCGCACGACCTCGGTGTACGCCCATATTTCATCTGCGAGACGCGTTTCTAACCATCCAAGAGCCAGCCTCTCGGCGCTCCTTACCCGCTCCCTGTAGATTGGTCCTAACGCTTCCATAAGATTCAAGTACTCAGAATGGCTCAATCCATCTCCAAATGCAAATACCTCGGACACGTTGATGCCTATGGATTTAGGATCCCTTTCCTCTACTATTCGCGAAAGGACGTGCCACTCATCGGGCTCCTCTTCAATCCAAAGTGGCCGGTACATCGGGGACAAGCCTGTTCTTCCCCGGTAAACAGCGATCCTCTCCAAACCATTGCAAGACTCTGGAGAGACACTTTCTACAGAGACTTCCCCAGAGACAAGTGCTTTTTCACCAGCTTCACCTTCCTTGCCGCTTTCATGACTGCGCTCTCGGTAAAACACAAGCATGGTACGCCTGCGGGCAGACATCATGGGTTGGGGAAACATGCTCATCATGACAGGGTCTTCGTTGTACTCTCTCCCAGAAACGATCCACATGTCAAAACCCTCTCTGTCCATCATGCGAGGCAAAATGGTGCAAAACCGTTCCTCCAGCCAACTATTGCGGACTTTTGCCTGTTCACGTAGGGGAATAATGTAGGCGCCTTTCATCAATTTAGCCCTCCCTTTCTAAGTAAGAAACGTACCTCTTGAGACCGTTCTTGCATGTACCACAATCCATCTCGTATTCTTCATAGAAAGTTTATCGAGATGCACGCAAAATCCTGCTACAGTACAAAAAGAGGGTTCTGTATTCCAAAACCTTTCATGATTTCTTCTGTTATAAGCCCATAAGTACCTAGGGCTTTTTCTCAAAGACGCCCCTTCAAGAGTAACAAATGCCGAGACAATCGAGTCTGCCAAAACTCGTCATCTGTCTCGACATTTGGTGTTCCCTGCTTGGAACGTTGATACAATAACCCTTTACCTAACGATCGCTTCGAGATCCTCCTCGGGAGTGCTAATTAACCGCAGGTTAAAATCGTCTGCAAGCACACTCAGAACATTTGATGAGAAAAACGCCGGGAGCGTAGGGCCCACGTAGATATTTCTGATTCCCAATGAAAGAAGCGTAAGCAATATGCACACAGCCTTTTGTTCATACCAAGACAACACAAGTGTCAGGGGAAGATCGTTTACACCGCATCCAAATGCCTCGGCAAGGGCCGATGCTACTTGAATAGCAGAATATGCATCATTGCACTGACCCATATCGATAATGCGTGGTAAGCCTCTGATTTCGCCAAGGTCTAAGTCGTTGAAGCGGTATTTGCCACAGCCAAGTGTCAGTATTATCGTGTCTTCCGGAGCTTTTTTCACAAATTCGGTGTAGTAGTTTCTGCTAGGTTTTGCACCGTCGCAGCCTCCTACCAAAAATATATGCCGTATGTCCCCTGATTTTACTGCATCTATGATTTTGTCAGCTACGCCAAGGACCGCATTTCTCGCAAATCCTGTTACAAGTTCGGATCCACCGTTTACGCCCGTAAAGTGCTTATCCTCCTCATAGCCACCAAGTTCAATGGCTTTCTGGATAACCGCCGAAAAGTCTTTTACCCCATCTATGCCCTCTTCAATATGTTTCATGCCAGGATAGCCCACAACGGACGTTGTAAACACTCTATCGGCATAACTTGGCTTGGGCGGCTTCAGGCAGTTTGTGGTAAAGAGGATTGGTGCGGGAACATTGTCGAATTCTTTCTGCTGATTATGCCATGCTGTGCCGAAATTGCCCTTTAGGTGGGGATATCTTCTGAGCTCAGGATAGCCGTGCGCCGGCAGCATTTCGCCGTGTGTGTATATATTTATGCCCTTGCCCTCTGTCTGCTCAAGCAACTGTTTGAGATCTAGCAAATCATGGCCAGTTATGATAATGAAAGGCCCCTTTTCTACATTCATTGTCACCTTTGTAGGCACTGGATGGCCATAAGCGTCTGTATTAGCTTCATCAAGCAGACTCATGCATTTTAGGTTCACCTTTCCGAATTCCATTAAGAGTTCCAGCCACTCATCCACCGTATGTTGACGGCCTAAAGCCCTTAATCCTTTGTAGAACCAGGATGTTACTTCTTCGTCTTTTTTACCCAAAACGTATGCGTGCCAAGCATATGCCGCCATCCCCCGCATCCCAAAAAGCAGTGTGGAACGCAGTGAGACAGTGTCCGTATCTTCGTTCCAAAGATCTTGAGCGGGAAAGTCTTCGGCTCCACCCAACTTTTCCTTCTCTTTTTCCACGTGTTTCAGAAGTTCATCTATTCGCCTTGCATCAAAGTTAACATTTGTAACTGTGGCAAAAAGCCCTTTCATTACAAGCTCATCCGCTTCCTTGCCGGGGGTTTTGCCCTCTGCCGCACGGGCAAGTCCAATCAGCGCACAGGTTAGCTCATCATGTTTTTGTGCTACCTGAGATTCCTTGCCACATACTCCCGCTCTTGTGCATCCTTTCCCTCCGGCGGTCTCTTCGCACTGAAAACAAAACATTGACATTTTCCTACCTCCCAATCTGAGATTCTTTTGGAAACATC
>JAGPNE010000009.1:0-21047 GCA_018052455.1 Candidatus Fermentithermobacillaceae bacterium
GCTTGGATTATCCAGGTTGTGGGCCAACGCAGTACCAAGAACCCTTCCTCGTGATAACCCATTGCAGTCAAGATCATCTTAAGAGCTTCTGCATAAGTGATAGCTCCTTCAGGCTTGAACGTGCCATCTGGATACCCATTAACTACACCCTTCATCTCGGCAACGTTAATGTAGCCAGAAGCCCAATGTGTTGCCGGCACGTCTGAGAAAGATACAGCCTGGCCCTTCATCAGATTAGCCGCGTTTTCCAAGCCGAGCATAACAACTATCATCTTTGCGAACTCGGCTCTGGTAACTGCTTCCTCGGGTCTAAATGTTCCGTCTGGATAACCAGCGATTACGCCCAAAGAAGCCAATCTTCGAACTTCGTCCTCAAATTCATATCCCTCGATATCAGGGAACTCGGGAGCAGCAGCAAATCCTACGCTGACTAGTCCGAAGATCATTACCACCGCTAATGCAGTAGCAATAAGTTTCTTCATATTCATCCTTACCAAACTCCTCCTTTACTCGGTTCTTATACTTCCTAAGTACTAAACCGACTTAAATCCTTTAGTTTGATTACTTGAGGTTCAAATCTTGGGTCCCTCGCTGTTTCTTTTAGCCTAGGATCCCCCCTCTCAATGATAATCATAGCCTTGCCTTCCACCCTGCCCGTGTATTCCCTCCGTCTTGGGAGGGGACTCCCGTTATATATGTAGTAAGGAGTCCTGTATAAACTAGTTCATGGTATGGGAGATTCTTTCCCGGGTAGGTGCTTGTTACGGCAAACTTGCCTATGTCCTAGCGATAGTGTTTGCCAACGTGTACTGGCGCCATAATTCGCGCTGTCTCTGCGTGATTATAACATCCGCACTAGAACAGGTCAATCAAACATGGTATCGCTATAAGCACGTCCTCATCAATATTCCGTTGTCAAAGAATAAATACCCTACAATACCTGTAGTATTACGTTCATTCGCCGCTTTCGACAAAAATCCTTCTTTTCGCATTTTGCCTTGCCAAGATTCTAATCGAAATACTAATAGTTGTCAAAACTCCTTCTTGAATCATTTCAAGGCTCATAGACGCCATGCTTTTTCCGGATTCTGCTACCATCCCAGGAGTTGCCGGCACGTGAATAAACCCTACTGGCACTTCTTTCCTCTGCCCTTTTTTGGCTACATGATTAGACGCCGTATAGAAAGTATAGTTGCACAAATAACCTCCTGCAGACAAAGAAAGCCTCGCTGGAATCCCTTTTTTCCTAAGTTCTTCTACTATATCTTCTACCGGGAGAGTGGCAAAGTAAGCATCGGGCCCGTCACCGCAAATAATCGAAGTTTCAGGAATAACCTCTCTATTATCCTTTGCCCTGGACATGTAGTTTACAGCTACTTTTTCAACATTGAGCTCAGGCCTTCCTGACGACAGACCGAGTGACAACACCAAAGCCGGGTCTACCTTATCAATTGCTTCTTCGATGGCCCTTGCAGTAGTCCCCCACTCCACTGGCAATACTACTCCGCAAATGTTGTAACCGGACACCTTCTTGCCATCCAGAGCCTTTGCCGCTTCCCCTGAGGGATTCATCTCATCTCCGGCAAATGGTTCAAACCCTGTAAGGAGAATGTTTCGCTCCAATTCTACCCCACTCCTTATTCGCACTTAGACGAACTGCCGAAAAAGTTGTTCCAAATTCCGCACATTTTTGCGAGAATCAACATAATATAAGTACTACCCTTTCTTCATAATCCCTTCCATCACAATAACAGCGGCTCCTCCTACCCTGACAGATACTATCTCGTTTCCGTCTGTATCGATCTCAGCGTAGATAGACGATGGACGCCCCATGATATAGCCTTGCTCGCACAGGACCGGAATAACGGGCCCGTCCTTCCTAACCAGCGAATTCAGCACGAGGTAGGCTGCCGTTGCTCCAGACGCCGTGCCTGTCGCAGATTCTTCAGGTATTCCCACAGAGGGAGCAAAGTCCCTGCAATGGACTGTCGAGGTAGGCTCAATAGTTTCCATAGTGAAACAGTGCACACTAGTAATCCCTCTCTTGGAACAATAGTCCGCCAGAGAAACCATATCAGGACTCATGGAAAAAAGAGCGTCGCGAGAAGAAACAGGAACTATAAGGTCCAAAAGACCTGTGGACACAGCCTGTGGCCTTGGGCCGCAGAAATCCGAAATAGAGAACTTAGGCGCTCCCAAGATCCTCTCCAGTTCATCTATCTCTTTCTCATCCAAAGTAAACCCTACAAAAGGTAAATTCTGCCCCATCATCACCCTTGAAATCTCGCCGTCCTCACCAAGGAAAAGATCCACAGGCAATACTCCAGCCTTGGTCTTTTGAAACACTCGTATCTCGTGCCCCTCTTTCCCAAGAAAACTCAGACCGCGTTCTGGCCCTTCCTCTTTAGCATTTATGAGCCCTAGTTCAGTTAGGAGCCAAAACGTAGCTATGGTCGCATGCCCACAAAGATCAACTTCTGCTTTGGGAGTAAAGAATCTCACCTCAAAGTCTGGGATTACCCCAGATCTGTCCTTAGCATCCTTCTCCAACCATGCCTGGTCGCCTCTAAGATCCAGCACAAACGCAGTTTCAGACAGGTTCATCTCTCTAGCCATTTTCTGCATTGCATCATCTGAAAGCCCCCGTGCATCTGGCACCACCCCAGCGGGGTTCCCTCCAAAGACCTCGTTGGTGAACGCATCTACCTGATATATGTGAATTCCGCCTCTTGAGATGTGGCTTTTCATAGGCTATCTCCTCTCAACACACATTTTATCTTGTATCAGAGAGTCTGTCCTTTGCTTCCAAGGACTTCTGTCAAAAAAGACCCGGGTTCCCCCGGGTCTAAAGCAAGTCCCTATACTTGGCTTTTACTTTGGTCTACGCGCTAAACAGGAACATATCCCGCAGGATGATCCTTTTCAGCCTGTTCCAAGAGGTTGTAGTCAACTTTTGTCTCCCTAGCCAGCTTCTCCTGCAAGAACTTCTTGGCCTGTTGCGGGAACACCGCATAAGAAATCACGTCTTCAGGCTGGGTATAAAGATTGCCCAGTTCCTCCTTGGCTTTCTCCATCCCCGGCTCAATGTGGTTTGCCGGCCTATCCGTAATAGGTTCTTCATCACCTATGACTAGTTTCTTGACTTCCTCGTTAACTGGCGCAGGCGGACGCCCATAGAGCCCCCTGAAATAATCCTTAACTTCGTTAGTCACAACTTTGTAACGTTCACCTGTAAGCACGTTGAACACTGATTGGGTGCCTACGATCTGGCTCGTCGGTGTTACCAACGGAGGATATCCCATGTCCGCCCTTACCCTGGGTACCTCCTCCAGAACCCGAGGCAACTTGTCGATTTGCCCTTGTTCCGCAAGCTGATTAATGAAGTTTGATATCATGCCGCCAGGAATTTGGTATCTAAGAACATTGGGATCCGGTACCGGTGAAGCCTTATCAAACTCCGCATATTTTGCCCTGACTCCCTTGAAGTACTCCGCTATTTCCGACATAAGATCCAGATCTAGACCTGTATCATACTGCGTACCCTTAAGAGCGGCGACAAAAGTATCCCCGGGAGGCTGAGAAGTAGACATAGACAGAGACGAAATGGCGCAGTTTATAGCGTCAGCCCCTGCTTCTATGGCCTTGAGATAGGCCATTGAGGCCATACCCGAAGTGTAGTGAGAATGGACCTCTACCGGAAGACCGGTGTCATCTTTCCACCGCTTCACGATTTCATACGCGTCTTTTGGACCCAAGATCCCCGCCATATCCTTTAGGCAAAGAGAATCCGCGCCCATTTTTTGCAGTTCCTTGCCGATCCTGGCGTAATACTCAATGTCGTGCACCGGACTTATTGTATAGCACACTGTAGCCTGAACATGAGCTCCTACTTCCTTTGTTACCTCTATAGCTTTTTCCATGTTTCTCGTATCGTTGAGAGCATCAAATATCCGCATTATGTCTATTCCGTTTCTGACTGCAGCCCTTACAAACGCCTCTACCACATCGTCAGGATAGTGCCTATATCCAAGAAGGTTTTGCCCCCTCAGAAGCATAAGAAGGGGGGTGTTCTTGAAGTGCTTCTTTAGGATCCTTAGCCTCTCCCAGGGATCCTCGTTAAGGAACCTTAAGCAAGTGTCAAAAGTAGCCCCACCCCAACACTCTACAGAGCAAAAACCCACTGCGTCCATTTTGTCGAGTATAGGAACCATGTCGTCTGTTCTCATTCTAGTTGCCAAAAGCGACTGGTGGGCATCGCGCAAAGTAGTGTCTGTGATACCAACCTTCCGTATTTCAGTAGACGCGGTCATTGACAAGACATTCACCCCTTGAGTTTGTTCTAAGACTTATTGCCCGAATACACTTTTCCTGTTACATGTCCCTTATACCTGAGGTTTCTTGTGCCACACTAGATGTCTTGGTACCTTACTAACTCCTTCTTATATAATACCTGAACTATCAAGAATTATGCGACCTTTGCGAATAGTGCACCACTTAACACGTTTTTTCAGAAAAATCCAGTGCTGCCCCTACAAAGCCCTTAAAGATCGGGTGGGGTCTGTTAGGCCTAGACAGGAACTCGGGGTGGAACTGAGTCCCGACAAACCATGGATGATCCTTGTACTCCATTATCTCAACAAGCCCTCTGGTGGGCCATATGCCCACGGGAACGAGGCCCGCTTCAGACAGTCTCTGGACATAGCGAGGGTTTATCTCGAACCTATGTCTGTGACGTTCCCATACGGAATCCTTCTTGTACGCCTGCCACACAAGAGAGTCTTTCTTGAGGGCACACTCAAAGAGCCCCTTTCTCATTGTACCGCCTTTATCGTGAATCGCCTTTTGCTCTGGCATTAGATCTACGACTGGGTTTAGGGTATCAGGATCAAATTCTGTAGAGCTTGCATCATAAAGACCCATGACATTTCTAGCAGTCTCAATCACAGCACATTGGAGACCTAAGCATATCCCTAAAAAAGGAACCTGCTTTTCCCTAGCCCACTTTATCGCTTTGAGTTTGCCTTCAATGCCCCTTCCTCCAAAACCTCCTGGGACCAAAACGCCGTCTACACCGTTGAAGACTTCATTTACTGCCAGATCTGAGATCTCGCTTAGGTTATCGGAATCCACCCACAAGACGTCTACACTGGTATCATGTGCTAGTCCCCCGTGATAGAGAGCCTCGATAACACTCTTATAGGCGTCGTGAAGGGATACGTATTTGCCGACTATAGCTATTTGGCACTTCTTATTGGGATGTGTAATTTTGTAGGAAATCTCGTGCCATTCTTTGAGGTCTGGTTCGCGAGGATCGAGTCTTAGCCTTTCTTCTGCTATCTTCCCTAGTCCTTCTTCTTCTAGCATCACAGGGACTTCATATATGCTCATACAGTCAAGATTCTGTATTACCGCGTTTTCCTCAACATTGCAAAAAAGACCTATTTTTGCCTTCATATCAGCAGATATTGGCAGACTTGACCTGCATACGATAACATCTGGCTGAATTCCAATAGACCTCAGCTCAGCTACGCTGTGCTGCGTAGGCTTTGTCTTGAGTTCTCCTGAGCTAGGCAGATGGGGAATCAGAGTCACATGTATGTACATTGTGTTGTTAGGTCCAACGTCTGCTTTGAACTGCCTTATTGCCTCAAGAAAAGGAAGTCCTTCTATGTCGCCTACGGTGCCGCCGACTTCGACTATAACAATGTCCGCTTTTGATTCATTGGCAACTTTGGTGATTCTTTCTTTTATCTCATTGGTTACATGGGGAATTACCTGTACTGTGCTCCCTAAGAACTCGCCTCTCCGTTCTTTGGCAATAACTGCACCATAGACCTGACCTGTGGTGATATTATTTGCCCCGCTTAATGACTTGTCTATGAATCGCTCATAATGACCGATATCTAGATCGGTTTCCGCTCCATCGTCTGTTATAAATACTTCACCATGCTGAAGCGGGCTCATAGTTCCCGCGTCAACATTGACGTAAGGATCCATCTTCATAATTGTAACCGAATGGCCTCTGGCTTTTAGCAAAGTGCCGAGAGACGCTGCGGTGATGCCCTTTCCCAGTCCAGATACTACCCCTCCGGTTACAAACACATATTTTGGCATATTGAAAAACCTCCAAAGACTTAAGCAGTTTCCCCAAAATCTACCCATAAAGAAGAAGGAGCCTTTCGTTACTCCTCTTCAGGCTCCTCCGGCTCTTCTATGATAAGTTCTTCGTCCTCTTCTTCGTCGCCGTCGTCTAGTACCAGGTCGTCTGCGACATCTGATACTTCAAACACCTCGTCGGCTATTTCGGTTTCAAGTTCCTTTCGCAACCTCTCTACCAGTTTGGGCTTATCTCCGGTATGAGGCTCAATCACTTTGTAAGGAGGAGGTTTTACCACCCATTCTC
The DNA here is from genome assembly GCA_018052455.1 of Candidatus Fermentithermobacillaceae bacterium. Taxonomy (GTDB): domain Bacteria; phylum Bacillota; class Sulfobacillia; order Fermentithermobacillales; family Fermentithermobacillaceae; genus UBA3907. The sequence continues at coordinate 6,404 of JAGPNE010000009.1, forward strand.
TCAGCCCCCACAAACCACCCGGCTGGGATTTGAACCTGCCATCGACGCTTATCTCCGTATGGATCTTCGCTTTTACCTTTGCCAAATTCTGCCCAGGGTGTACTCCCTTTATATAAATGACCTGCTCAACCAAATCTTTGTATCCCATTGGCTCTCGGCGATCTTTCAGTATCTGATAAGCAATATCCGCCACTGAAAGATCAGGCCGAAGGTTTTGAGGTTGGTCCGATTCCGGCATCCTTTTCACCCCCAACCAGCTAAATGTTCTCAGTAATTCTACTCATCTGAGACACATAGCGCAACGTCAATACAGAGATTTTCGTTTCAATACTTCTTGCGCTAGATAAGAGGCCACATCCTGAGGCTTTGTGCCTGCTCCGAAGCCCGCATCGTAGCCAAGTTCAAGGGCCAGCGCATGAGTTATCCGCGGACCTCCTGCAATCAGTATGACTTTGTCTCTCAGACCCTCTGCTTCCAGAAGCTCTACTAAGTTGGTCAGATTTGAAATGTGCACGTTTCTCTGGGTCACTACCTGAGAGACCAATATGGCGTCAGCCCTTACCTCTCTTGCTTTGGCAACAAGAACCTCGTTTGGCACTTGACTGCCCATATTGATTACCCTGAAGGACGAGTACGCTTCAAGCCCGTGGTCACCAGCAAACCCTTTGTAATTCAAGATAGCATCAAGCCCTACTGTGTGAGCGTCATTTCCGGTAGCCGCCCCAATGACTATAAGGGGACGGCCAAGTCTCTCCCTTATCATTCTATCGACCTCACCAGGTTCTAAGAGATCCCACATGGGTCTGGCTACTTTGAGTTTTGAAAGTTGGACTGGTCTTTTGAGTTTCCCGTAACCTACAAAAAAAGTGAAGTCTTCGCTCAGATATGAAGATTCAGAAACAGCCGGTTCATCAAGACCCATAATGCGCATAACTTGCCTTGCCGCTTCGTCCGCAAGTGCTCCTTTTTCTACAGGCAGAGTAAAACTTATCTGCACAATTCCGTCGTTTTCGTGGTCTCCATAGGGCAAGACAAAATCTGACTTGCTTAACTTATCCTTAGGCTCCGCTTTCTCCGGGTCGCCTGTAACCTCGAAAACATCAGGATTTCCCCCCAAATCGTATGTCACACCTTATACCTCCCTACTCCAAAGAAAAACCGCAGCCCTGCACCGAAAACACGTCGGGAAACGAGGGCGCATGTCTCTTTAGAACAATTCTTCTAACAACACTTCTTCAACAGGGTTGAAATAAAGAAGGCTCCTCTTGAAAACACCCTCTCTTCCTCTTCCACCTGTTCTGTACCGTTTTACGCCTGCGAAAGACCCTTCGCCTATGGATGCAAATAGCCCTTTTTCATTTACATGTTCCAAGAAGTCGCATGTCTCATCAAGGATGCTAGCCGCACGTTCCTGGATCAGACCGCCTGCAGTGATTTCAAGATTCTTACCAAGATTCTTCGCCGCATTTCTCATGTAACACGCTGAGGTTATGGAAAGGTATCTATCCTGTATCAGGGGCGTATGTATGGCCTCTGTCAACATACCCACCAGGTGAATGGTCTGCCCCGTCAGCGTAGAGACTAGATTGAAACTACTATCTAGGACATGGGAGAAAAAGATATCACCCTTTTTGTGCACCGTAGGCGGCATGTACTTGATGGGGCAATCAGGAAACACCTGTCGCACCATAAGAGCCATTGCTAGTTCATAGGAAATGCTGTCTTGGATGAACGGGTTTATTTCAAACGCGTGTCCTAGACCTATGGATTCGTCATCAAGACCTGCGTTCTTGGCAAAGTGGTAGTTCATGAATTGAGAAGCAAGGACTGATGGACCTGCATCAAAAGCATCTGCTGTAGTAAGGTAGTTATCTTCGCCCGTGTTTATTATAATTCCAGCGTAAGCATTTATCATGCGTGAAAAGTTCTGGTCTACTAAGGTCCTTTCCATATTAATGTCCCTAAAAAGGATACCGTACATGGCGTCGTTGAGCATCATGTCGAGCCTCTCTACTGCTCCCATAAATGCGATCTCCGGCATACACAGCCCCGAGCAGTAATTCACGAGCCTTACGTACCGCCCCAATTCTTGTGACTCCTCATCAAGGGCAGCGCGCATGAGTTTGAAGTTCTCCCTTGTCGCGTACGTACCGCCAAAGCCTTCTCTTGTTATCCCGTGAGGCACGTAATCCAAAAGGCTCTGACCTGTAGAACGTATGACTGCTATCACATCCGCACCTTGGGCTGCTGCCATTTTCGCCTGAGCCGCATCTTCAAGGGCATTTCCCGTAGCGCAAATAACATAAAGCCACGGAGTCTCCGTGACGGGCATTTCATGCAACATTGATTCTCTCTTTTTTCTATTGGCTTTTACCAAAGCCAGCGATTCACTGCACAGTTCTTTTGCTTTTGCCTTCACCGCATCTGTCCCATGCCAAGGCAAACTCGAAACGTCGAGTTTCTTCCGGGCGACCGATTCGCATACTTCTTGAGGAGTTACTCCAAATTCCATGCACGCATTTGCCAAATAAAGCGCGGCACCATCGTTGATCTTACCCCTATCAACCAGCTCATTTACGAACACATTAGGTAGAGGTATTCCCTCGTCATCTACCCCATCTACACCCATGAATCGCGTCACTGTTCTTTCTATGGCGACCGTACCGTATGGCTGGAGTTCTTCATTTACCTTTGAGGTAATATTTTGAGCAAGCTCGTGGCATCTATCTATTTTATTAGTGTCCAGGTTGAGTTTTAACACTAGACTTTCACCTCACCGTTGCGCTGACTCCTTTTGTAGAAAAGTTCAGCTTTTTCGATAATCTCTTTGTTGATTCCAAGGACCCTTGCTATCAAAAGGGCGTCGTGCGGAGTAGGTGTGTCGGGGCCTACTTTTTGAAGGCCATAGTCCATATGCCGATACAACCATTGGACTCCGTCTGTGCCATTCACCCAGGTATCGCTAATCTTGATGAAATCGTCCTCTTGGGTATCTAGAGGAAAACCTGTGCTCAAACCTTTGACCTGCCAATGAGGCACATGGAGCATATCCGCCAACCCGTGATAATGGGTCGTAACGATCACGTGGGAAGAAGTCCTGTCATTTTCAAGATAGTACGAAAGGAGCGCCGCACATAGAGAAAGCCCCTGAGAAGGATTGGTTCCTCTGCCTATCTCATCCAAAAGGATCAATCCCCGCTCATCCAGGCGCGAAAGAGGCTGTTTGAGGCTTACAATCTCCGCCGCAAAACTTGAAAGCCCAGGCGCTTCTTCTTCCTGAGCCTGAAAGTGTATGAAATCGTAGAGACCCATTTCAATGTACTTACACGGCGCCATTAGTCCCCATTGGACCATGGTTGCACACAATCCTATGGTCGCAAGAGCCACAGTTTTGCCGCCCATATTCGGTCCTGTTATCACACAGACAGTTGAATCTACCTCTATGCTTACGGGCTGGTATTTGCCGCCGCGAGCTTCGACTTCTTCTTTCACAAGAGGGTGAAATGCATCATGGATTATAAGCGGCAAGCCAGTTTTTGAACTTTCGGGGTCTCCGACTGACTTATGTTCTTTAACACATGACTCTTCCAGTCCGCCAACTATATGGGGCCTCACCCCATCCATGGCCCTTGCGAGCTCGGCTTTGCAGATCAGAAAGTCTAGTTCTCCTATTGCCCTGGCTGCTTTTTCTATTTCCCCTAGGTGCTCGGCGACTTTTCTTGAGAGATCTATAAGAACCTGCTCTTCAATCTCACGTTCTTTCTGCCTGAGTCGGTTTATCTCTCTTTCGATTTTTACCGCATTGCGGGTGGGCTTTAACCTAAAGTGCACATGTGTCAGAGTCTCTCTGGTTTCTGCAAGTTCAGGCATGAGCCTGGCTTTTTCTACGGTATCATAGTCTGTTCTGCGTATTGCAATCTCTTCTCTTAGCCCGGGTCTTCTGCCTATGAGCTGCTGAGCTTTGTCTGCTTCCTTAGACATCTCGTCTCTTAGATCTCTTTCTTTTTGCTTGCGCTCCTTCCTTATGATGGCAAGCTGCTCAGAATATATGTCGCTCACGTAGAAAGTGGGCTGGCCCTGAGAACCTGGAAGAAGGTGTTTTTCTATTTCGTACAGCGAAGGCGGAACCACTCTTTCTGGCCACAAAACCGTATCTTCACCTGCCAACGTTTCGTCCGCTATGAGCCTCAAAATCCTGTTTACTGTAAAACAGAGGTGAGCGATTATAAACATCTCTGCATGAGGCAGAGGTTTTCCATCTCTAAGGAGAGTTATTGCATAAAAAGGATCTTTTGAGTTGCTAAGTATGCCTATAAGCTCAGTAAGGATCTGCGGATGTCTATCCCACAGAACCACGACTGTTTCAAGGGCATCAAACTCCGTATCCACGGCATCTTCCATGCCCGGCAGAAAAGGTTTCGCCCTAAACTTGACTCTGCGCCCCATAGCTGAACGAGGCGTCACTCTGTCCCAAATAGTTGCGAAGCCCAGCTTTTCTCTCGCAGTCGGCGGCGTAAGTATGGTCCTATCCTTCCTCTTCTCGTAGTCAAAATCATCAGTTACCCCACAACCAACTTGCTCACCCCCTTGACGCTTTTTTCTCCTGACACGACATCAAACACAGGTAGAGGATGCCCCCATCTAGAGATTTCTTCCGCGATCTCGCATACTAACTCCCTCGAGTCATGCTGCACATCTGCGAAGCTGCTGGGGTTTACAGTAGCCGCCAGCACCCTCATGGGATCTACAACACAAAGAGGAAGTCCGGGTTTCTTATCCACAAATATGCTCACCGCGTCTCTTGCGATAACGCAAAACTCTTCATCCTCTACCCAAGACCAAACCGCTTCGACAAATTCTTGGGTAACAGCCCCGGGTACAATTACTGCAACCGCGTCTTCAGCCAATTCAAGGATGTCATCCTCCCGGCCAAGTACAGTAACATATGGAGTAGGCTCTAGCGTAAACCCTTCTGCCAAGCGGCGTATCAGACATACAGTTTCTGTATCCACTGCTTTTCTAGCCAGCATCCTTATCCGTTCATCTTCATGCTCCGTCCTTGACAAGAGCCAAACCCAAAACCCCATTTCTTCTGCAATGGCCTTTATGTTCCTGCCGGCCACAGCACCGGTAGACAAGATAGTCGCATCGGTCACCTGGGGACTAGCTGCAGCCTTTCGGTCCAACGCACCGTCAACAAGTACAATATCAGCGCCAAAGGCAAGCAGGTTCTTTACTATGAGAGAAAGTTCTCTGGCGGTTGGCGGTCCTACAAGTTCGATGGGAGCTGACTCGACCATTCTCCCTATGACAATTCGACCAAAGATACCCGTTCGTTCGAAAACGTCGGCTATCTCGATGTGCATTGCCGCTTCCCCGAGTACCCCTTCGGCTGTAGCGATCCATGTCCCTGAGGGCGGGACCACGCTGGGCTTAGGCTCGCCCGTTAGCACGTCAATGACTTCTCCGTCCCGCCCTGAAGATATGAGCCCCAAGGTCATTCCCCTTGATGACAGTTCCGAGACGAGGTAATTCATGGTGACGGTTTTTCCCACGTTTTTTGCAGTACCTACAACCGCTAAGGACTTGGCACCGCTTTTGATCACCAGATCAGCAAGGTCATTGCCCGTATCTTTGGGTTTCTTTTCTGCGGTTCTTTTCTTCTTCGCGTCACCTAGACCTGATCTCTTCTGCATCGCATGAATCACCTCGCAAATCCCAACATTGCCTTTGCCAACTCTTTATTCTTCGTTTAGAACACAACTGCAAGAGTTACCTTTCTTGTAGTCTTTTCTTCTCTCCAACCTCTCGGTGCCGAAAGGCACCAGACTCACCTTATTGCCCGCTAGAAGACCTGCCACACCTGTAGCGTCTTTGTGGTCGCCTCCGCACAACCTGCATTTTCCATCTGAAGTCCAGTTCTCGCCGTGATCGTATTGAGGCTCGTGGTAGGCAGAGATCACACCTTCGTAGTTGCGAACAACAACCGTGCGCTCTCCCATAGACAAAATGTAGTTCGGGCTTAGAGGGATCTTGCCACCGCCGCCAGGGGCATCTACAACATAGGTAGGCACAGCCAGACCCGAGGTGTGCCCACGTAGGTACTCCATGATCTCCAGACCTTCGGCCACAGTAGTCCGGAAATGCTCGAGGCCCCAGGTGAGATCGCACTGGTAGATGTAGTAAGGTTTCACTCTTATCCTCAGAAGACCGTGAACCAATTCTTTCATCACACTAGGACAATTGTTCACACCTCGCAGAAGCACACTCTGATTGCCCAGGCAAACCCCGGCATCGGCAAGTATTGCGCAGGCTCGTTCAGTCTCGGGTGTTATCTCTTTTGGATGGTTAAAGTGAGTATTGAGGTACAGAGGATGATACTTTGCCAACATAGACGCAAGTTCCTTAGTGACCCTCTGCGGCATGACCACAGGAGCCCTCGAACCGATCCTAATTATCTCAACATGCGGAATCTCTCTGATTCTTTTTATGATCGACTCCAGCTTGTCATCTGACAAAGTAAGCGGATCTCCGCCCGAAATCAGAACATCCCTTATCTCTTCGTGATTTCTTATATATTCAATCCCCATGTCAATTTGCTCGGCAGCAGCAACCCTGTCAGTAACCCCTACAACTCTGCGCCTAGTGCAATGCCGGCAGTACATGGAACACTGCTCAGTAACAAGAAACAGCACTCTATCGGGATAACGGTGGGTAAGTCCTGGGACTGGGGCGTCTTCGTCTTCAGCCAAGGGATCGAAGAACTCCCATGGAAGCTGTTGTGCCTCCTGAGCTCGAGGAACGGCCTGAAGCCTTATAGGGCAAGATTCGTCGTTTGGGTCGATTAGGCTTGCATAGTAAGGAGTTATAGCCATCTTAACCTTGGAAAGCGCTGTCTCAACTCCTTGCTTTGCTTCAGGCGTAAGGTCTATCACCTTAGACAAAGTCTCGACGTTTTCGATCCTGTTTTTCCACTGCCAGTGCCAATCGTTCCATTGCTCATCCGTCACATCTTTGAAGAAGGGAATCTCTCTATAATGGCGCAATTTTCTGTAACCTCCCTGCTAATCTACGTATCCTTGACATCTGTCTACGCTAGCTCTCAAACATTTCTTCTAGAATCTCTCGGAGTTTTTGGTCCTGCCTGACAAGCTCCAAGGCGTATTTTGCATGGCCTTTCGCATAGCCGTTGCCTATTATCAGTTCAACGTCCGCGCCTACCCCTTCGGCACCCAAGGCCGCAGCCGTGAAACTAGTAGCCATGGAGAAGAAATATACCTTGCCTCCGTCTTTTGTGCTCAATATGGAGCTCATTTCTGTCCCGGGAATGTTGACGCAGTTTATGGTAATATCTGCTTTGTGTCCGCTGTTTGCTGCAACGAGCTTGTTCATAGTAGATATAGCGTCCCCGGCATCTCCTTGCAAAACAACGTCGCAATATCCTAGACGCTCAAGACGCTCCTTAGACCTATTGCTATGGGCAAGACCTATTACTTTGCCCTTGGGACCAACTTTTTTCTTGGCGACACTTGAACACATGATACCCGACTTGCCGCCCGCACCTAGGATAAATACGGTATCCCCTTCCTTGACGAGTCTGTCCGTTTGAATTGGAGCACCCGCAACATCCAAAACAGCCAAAGATAACTTGTCGCCTAGATCGGACGGAATAACCGAAAACACTCCTGTTTCAAAGAGCACGGCAGTCCCTTCCACGTCAACTTGGTCTTTATCCAAATGTACCTTTTTTACCTTGTGTATTTTCAGTGGAGTCAGAGAAAGAGACACTAACGTGCATATCCGGTCTCCTACCTTGGTGCCGTCCTTGCCCTCTACCTTTGGGCCAAACTCGGCAATCTTGCCCAAAAGCATGCCGCCTGAACCGGTTACCGGATTATGCATCTTCCCTCGTTTGCTCACAATATCCATAACCTGCGAAGCTACATACGCTTCTTTGGCGGCGTCGTCCATGTCTTCGGTGCATCCGGACAATATTTGTTTGAAACTTGCCGCGTCAATATTCAGCGTTTCCACATCTATTAGCATTTCGTTGTCCCTTATTTCAGGACTGTTATCGATTCTCCATGCGGCCTGGGGCAGTACTCCTTCAGGCTCCAACACTCTGTGCGTTCCGTACGCGCATCCTGGTCTGTATTCTTTCTTCATGGCATGACCTCCACTCATACGTATTAGTTTCTCCTACGGGTAGTTCTACTGGGAAGTGCGGCACTTGTGCTCTTGCGCCATACTTCTCCTAATTTCATTATCCCACATCTTCCATTATTAATATGCAAATACCGTGCCACCGTTTGTACTATTTGGGCACGCCCGGATCCTCCGTCTTTCAACTATGAATTCCCCGACCTACGGGCCGCACCCTACCTCCCTCCTTTCAAATAGGCCCTTGTCTTTAGCTATGGGTCTCAAGGACTCTACGTAGCACCTCCTCAAGTTGCTGAACACAGGGAAGGTCTTTGAAACCGACTGCTGAATATTAGTCATAATCCACGAACCGCTGCCTGTTATTGGGCAGCGATTGCGGCTTTGCGCCGAATTTTAAGCACACTTTGGGCGCTTGGGCTATAATAGCAGTATTAGTGAAAGAAGGTGTTCCCTTTGAACTTGCTTACTGCTCTTCTGCAGATTGTTGAAGTAGCCAGCGAAGGTATCCACCTCGTCGATGAAAATGGCGTTACCCTTATCTACAACAAGGCAGCATCGGAGTTTGACGGCCTGTCGCCGGACGAGGTAATTGGTCGTCATGTGCTCGACGTGTTTCCTTCTCTCACACATGATTCAAGCACTCTCTTGAGGGTGCTTAAGACAGGCGTGCCCGAAATAGCAAGCCAGCAGACGTTCTCCAATTTCAAAGGCAAGAAGATTACAACCATAAACTCAACTCACCCCATAGTTGTCGAAGGCAGAATCGCAGGAGCCTGCGAGATATCTGCGGACATAACGAAACTCAAAGACATGGCCGAGAAAATATCTGACCTAAGAGAAGAACTCAGGAGTAAGGAACCTAGTCAAAGCCTCGCATCTCTCCGAGCGAAAGAACGAGACTCTGTCCTTTCTCGCAGGCTATTCAGCGTAGAGGACATCGTTGGAGAATCCACCCTAATGAGAAATGTCAAAAGAAAGATCGTACAAGTAGCACGCACCAATTCCAGCGTAGTTGTATGGGGTGAAACAGGTACAGGCAAGGAGCTTGTGGTCCAATCTATCCATTCCGCCTCAAACAGGGCTGACTTCCCGTTTGTGCCGCAAAACTGCGCGGCTCTGCCGGAGACTCTCCTTGAAAGCCTCGTTTTCGGAACTTCAAAAGGCGGGTTCACGGGTGCCCAGGACCGCCCTGGACTTTTGGAACTTGCCTCTGGAGGAACACTCTACCTCGACGAGATCGACTCTATGCCCCTTGGCCTTCAGGTGAAACTGCTTCGAGTAATTCAGGAAAAAAGAGTCCGCCGTCTAGGCGATGTAAAGGAACGACCTGTCGATGTTAGGATAGTAGGCTCTACTAGTATTCCGCCTAGGACCGCCGTAGAGAAGGGACTTTTGAGATCGGACCTTTACTTCAGACTTGCGGTTGTAGAAATAGGAGTGCCGCCGCTTAGGGAAAGAAGAGAAGACATCCCTCTTCTGTGCTCTCATTTTGTCCACAAACACGCCAGGCACCCAGAAAAGATTGTTGTATCCCCTGAAGTTATGTCTGCTTTTTTGTCCTACGATTGGCCGGGCAACGTAAGGGAGCTGGAACACGCAATAGAGGGGAGCCTCGCCATGGCAAAGGACAATGTGATTGATCTTGAGGATATACCTGCGACAGTAAGAGGCGTTACCGCAGCCACATACCTTTTCAAGACAAAGACTCGCCAACCCTTGCTAGAGCTTGCGTCAAATAGCCAACCGGTGCCTGATACAGCAGGTAGCGCAGATAGATTGGATTGCAACGGTAGAGGAAGTAGCGATGGATCGGCACCCACCTCGCCAAGTTCCATCAAGGATGAACTCAGGATGGCGGAGAAATCTGCCATAGAAAGTGCTCTATCAGAAGGAGGCTCTATCTCTCAGGCAGCAAATCTACTGGGTATTCCAAGGCAGACTCTTCAGTACAGAATGAAGATACTAGGTATACCCAGCCTTCGGAAGCAACGAAAAAACAACAATGCAGATAAGTAGACTACCAGGTCTGATACTAGCCTCGATGCTCATGTCACCGCCGATACAAGTATCTGCCTCCATGTCTATGTCAGTGTCTACATCGAGTCGGGCGCTGATATGCCTGCCATCTTAAGTCCGTTGGCTAGTACAATCTGGCATAACCTTGATAGATACAGCCTTGCAGAGCTTAGATCTTTGTCTTCCCCTAGCACCCTGCATCTTGTGTAGAAAGAATGAAACGCAGAAGCCACATTTGTCAGATACGTGATAAGCCTATTTGGTTCTCTGGCGCTCGCTATATCCCAAATCTCCTCAGGGAAAGTTGCCAGTAGTTTCATGAGCTCTATCTCGGATGGATCTCTTAGCAACGAGAACTTTACTTCGTTTGGGCCCGACGCGGGGATGAAACCTTCCTGCTTTGCCTGCCTGTGGATGCTAGCGATCCTAGCATGCGCATACTGTACGTAATACACTGGGTTCTCATTGGATTGGAGTCTCGCAATATCTAGGTCAAAATCAAGGTGGCTGGAAGGAGACCTCATAAGGAAAAAGAACCGAGCCGCGTCCTTGCCTACCTCTTCTAACAGTTCATCCATGGATATGAATTCGCCGCCGCGCTTGGACATCTTGACGACCTCTTCGCCTCTTACAAGCCTTACCGTTTGGACAATGATCACTTCGAGGATGTCTTCTGGATAACCAAGAGCCATCACACCTGCTTTGAGTCTATTGACGTAACCGTGATGATCAGGACCTAAGATGTCTATTAGATGGTCAAAACCTCTTGCGAGTTTGTTCTTGTGGTATGCAATGTCAGGTACCAGGTAGGTCATCTCGCCATCCGATTTCACTAATACCCTATCTTTGTCGTCTCCAAACTGGGTTGACTTGAACCACAGCGCCCCGTCTTTCTCATAGATCAGGTCTTTTTCTTTTAGTTCTTGAATGATCTGTTCGTGGGCTCCCGAATCCCTCAGCGTCTTCTCAGAGAACCAAGTATCGTATCTCAGACCATAGTTCTTTAAGGTCTGTTTCTGTTTTTCCACCATGTAAGAAACGGCGTAGTCTTTGAACCACTGGCGCCTATCTTCATCTGGCATGTCAAGAAGCACGGATCCGTGTTTCGAAACAAGTTCCTGAGCCATCTCTACAAGATAGTCGCCTTGGTATCCTCCTTCAGGTATCGCAGCATCTTCGCCGAGAGCTTGTCTGTACCTGGCCTCCAGTGAGGCCGACAAAAGCTCAACTTGGCGCCCGGCGTCATTTACGTAAAACTCTCTGGAGACCCCGTATCCACAAGCACTAAACAGCGAAGCGAGGCAATCTCCTACGGCTGCCGCTCTTGCGTTAACCACATTGAGAGGTCCCGTAGGATTAGCGCTTACAAACTCAAGCAGAATCTTCTTGCCTTGACCGTAATCGGTGTGTCCATAAAGAGGCCCTTTCTTCCAGATATCCGCCATGGCTTTCTCGAGCCAAGCAGGGCTGAGGAAGAAGTTTATGAATCCCGGTCCTGCTATATCTACCCTTTGGATGTACGAATCGTCTAAAGATAGATGGCGCACTATGGCACCTGCAGCTGCCCGTCCTTCGACCTGGGCTTCTCTTGCTACAGACATGGCAACTCCGGTAGCAAAATCTCCAAGTTCTGGCCTTTTAGGGGTTTCAATTTTTATCTCCGCTTTCACATATTCAGGTAAATCCCCTGCTTCTTTGGCTTTTTGAATAGCTTTCGCGATTCTTTCAATTAGGTCTTCCCTAATCTGACCTATCATGCTAATACCGGAATCCATCAGGGCACATCTCCTTTTGGAACTTGTATTGATCCTACATCATCTTTCATTAGGAGTCAGTAGCAAGAGGCTTTCCCTCACAACAGCTGCCGCCAAAAGTCCGGTTTGTCCTGTACTGTCGTAAGCTGGTGCTACTTCTACAAGGTCGACTCCTACGATGTTGGTCCCAGAAAGATACGCAAGAGCATTGAGAAGCTCTTGAGACGTAATTCCGCCAGGCTCCGGAACACCTGTCCCCGGCGCAAAAGCGGGATCGACGACGTCAATGTCTATGCTAAGGTAAACAGGCTTTCCGCGTAACTCTGGCATGATTTTCTTAAGTGGTTCAAACACTTCGTAAAAGAAAACCTTGGACAGACCTGCCGTTTCCTTAATCTCCTCTTCATCAGCTGAACGAATACCAAGTTGGTACAACCTTCCTGGCCCGAGTAACTCGATTACCCGGCGCATAACCGTGCCATGGGAAAACGCCGTACCTGTGAATCTAGACCTCAGGTCGGCATGCGCGTCGAACTGAATCACAATTAAGTCGGGGTATTTTTCTATCACGGATTTGACTAACGGGTAGGTTATTAGGTGTTCCCCCCCGATGGCCATAAACTTCTGTCCTTTGTCGAGGATCTCAGTCGCTGCAGTCTCTATCACCTTCAGAGCATTCTCGACGTTCCCCATAGGCAATATCAGATCGCCCGCATCATAGTAATTGTCTGGGACCAGGGTCCTTTGCTGCCTCAACGAAAACTGTTCAAGAGCCATAGAAGATTCCCTTGCAGCCAAAGGTCCGAACCGAGTCCCTGGACGAAATGAGGTAGTCTCGTCTAGGGGGATCCCAAACACGATATAAGGTGCTAGAGGATCCCGAGAGCACCAGAGAAATTTGTCAGAACGTACCCATTCAGTATTTGAATGTTGGGTCAATGTGTGTCCCTCCAGAACAGACTTATTCTGAAATTCCCAGATCTTTTTTGAGTTTTGGGTTCAGAACAAATACTCTTTCATGGATCTCAGGCGAGTAAAACTTGAGATCCCAAGATTCCTCTGGCTTGCGCAGAGGTTTGGAGGGATCCGTTCCCAAGGACGCGCAAGTAAAGCTCCACCAACCGCCGGGATAACAAGCCATGGGCACCGTAAAGAGCTTAGTCAAAGGGAATACAGAAGATATTCTCTGGAATATGTCCCTTACCATTTCAGGCGTGGCTATCGGACTTTCTGTCTGGGCGCACAGCATTCCGCCAGGCTTAAGTATGTTGGATATAGATTTGTAGAATTCAGGCGTAAACAATGCCTCGCCAGGTCCCTCTGGATCAGTTGAATCTACTATGACAACATCGAATCTATCTTCAGTGTCCGACACAAACTTGAGACCATCTTCAATAAGGAGGGTTAATCTCGGATCGTAAAACCCTTCGTTCCATCCCGGAAGATACTTCTTTGACGCCTCAATTACTTCTCCGTCGATATCTACCATCGTGATTCTCTCGACATTCTTGTGACGAGTCACCTCACGTAAAGTTCCTCCGTCCCCTCCGCCGATAATAAGGACACTAACGGGATTAGGGTGGCTGCACAAAGGCACATGAACGATACTCTCATGGTACAAATATTCATCCTTCTCGGTAGTCTGAATAACATTATCAAGCGTCAGCATACGTCCAAACTCCGCAGTATCAAAAATCGCCAACTCCTGGAACTTGGTTCGCTTCGTGTACACCACCGAATTGATCTTAACCGACAGATACAACCCATCCGTCCAATCCTCCACAAACCATACCTGCACTCAATTCCCCTCCAGCATACATATTTCCAAACCAGCACCAAGCATCGAAACGAATTATATCATGAAGCAAGGGGGACGGCACTTTTTGCTTCGAATCAGAGGAAGCAAGGGGGACGGCACTTTTTGCTTCACTTTTCTTCTAGGCCTTCCTCTTCCCCAGACTCAGTCGGTGCACCCGGTTCCTGCCGATCCCTAACAACTCGGCAATTCTGCGGTGGGTAAGCCCTTCTTCCAACAACCTGCCTATTAGCTCTTCAGCGCTCTCTTTGTCCAACGAGGCCAGACCCACCAGTTCGCCACCTCCAATTGAGGCACTTTCCGCTCTCTTTTCCTCGAGATAGTCTGATACCACTTTTTGCGCTCTTAGTGTCCTATTTCGTTCAACTTCTTCAGCTACATCCATGTACTCATCGCTATCAGTTTCTGTGTGAAACTCGGCAAACTCTCCAATTCCTTGGAAAAAGCCGAGGACAAACTGCTTCTGATGCTCGCTTATGACAACGGGGTATCGGAGGTATTCGCTATAGCTACTCCAGGGGTACTCATCTGGAAATCGAACCATATTTGCGCTCACTGGGTTCTTGTGCACGTACCTGATAACACGCAGTAGTTGATATTCATCGAAAATTGCTTTGCTTTTGTAGCGATCCTGAAAAACGTGGCCTACCCGGTCCATGTCTCTGTTAAATCGCATTGCGTATTGAATGTTGATGCTTGACATGGCTTTGGACAGATCCACAAGATCGCAGTTAACCACCGCGTGGGCATGGTTAGTCATCATGCAGTAGGCTGCCACATCGATGGTTCCTTCTTCAACCTCCTCTTTCAGTAGCCCCATGAAAAAGGACTTTTCGTCCGGCCCCAAGAACACCTTTTCGCGATTATTGCCTCTCACAATTACGTGATAGTAACC
>JAGPNE010000009.1:21147-36189 GCA_018052455.1 Candidatus Fermentithermobacillaceae bacterium
GCAGAAAGTGCCGTCCCCCTTGCTTCAGGTGTTGAAGACTGGTAAGCTTTTTGATCTGGAAAGGAGTCGTGAGATATGTCAAAGACTCAGAAGGAGCCTATGAGTACTGCCGCTAGTGATAGGCATGCGCAGGTTAAGTCCGCTTTGTTCATGTTGTTGAAGATTGCGCTTGCTCTGGCTCTTATAGGAGTGATTGCGTTTGGCGTGGTTTTTGCGTTTGTGGATCTCCCTGAGCTGACAGTACCTGAATCCACGCGTGTTTACGATATAAACGGCAAAACGATTTCTTCGCTTTTCGTTGAAAACAGAGTCGTAGTTCCTCTAGACGAAATACCGGATTCGTTGAAGCAGGCGGTACTTGCGGTCGAGGACAAGAGATTCTACACTCATAATGGCATCGACCCTCGCGCGATTGGAAGAGCCCTGGTGAGGAACATTACAGCCTTAAGAATCGTAGAAGGCGGAAGCACCATAACTCAACAACTCTCCTGGAACTTGTTCCTCAGTCACGAACAAACCCTCAAGCGCAAAGCCATGGAAGCGGTTTATGCGCTTAAGCTTGAAAAAGAATATGAAAAAGACGAGATCCTAGAGATGTACTTGAACATCATATACCTTGGGCATGGAACTTATGGGTGTGAGACAGCCGCCCGCCTTTATTTCGGGAAGTCGGTAAGGGACCTCACCTTAGGAGAATCGGCTACGCTAGCCGGAATAATAAAGGGTCCTGAATATTACTCTCCCTACAACAACATTGAATTGGCTATCCAGAGACGGAATTTGGTGCTCGATCTCATGGCCGACCAAGGCATTATCGATGAAGAAGTCGCAGAAAGTACCAAGAACGAACCTATAACCTTAGCAGGGATGCCTAGAAACACTGCAGCTTATTTCACGGATTTTGTTATATCTCAGATAAAAGATGCAAATCCCGAAATAGCATCCAATATCTATAAAGGCGGTTATGAGATATACACTACTTTGGACCTAAATATGCAGCTCGCTGCCGAGAAGGCTTTCGCCACGTACATCCCCGCAGGAGAAAAAGATGCGGACGGTATCACGCAGCCTCAAGGCGCGCTCGTTGCAATAGAGCCCGGGACCGGTCACATCAAAGCCCTAGTTGGGGGAAGAGATTGGACAGAAACTCAGTTCAATCGCGCTTACCAAACCAGGCGCCAATCAGGCTCTGCCTTCAAGATATTTGTATATGCCTCGGTTCTGGATTCGGGCCACCCAATATGCGAACAGAAAATGTGTGAACCAGTTGAGTTCCCGGGCAGTTCGACCGGAGAGGTTTACATGCCAAAGGATTTCGGGTGGCCGCCTTATCACAATGAACCATTAGACATACGCAAGGCAGTAGCTATCTCTGATAACGTAGTAGCGGCTAGGTGGGCCGATGAGATAGGCCCGCGAACCATAATCAAGTATGCCAAAGAACTGGGCGTTAAAAGTCCAATGCAGCCAAATATACCACTTGCGCTCGGTGCTTCCGAGGTAAGCCCGATGGAGATGGCTGCTGCAGGCGCCGCCCTATCAGCCCAAGGAGTCTACGCAGAACCCATAGCAGTGCTAAAAGTAGTAGATTCCACTGGGAGAGTAATCATCGAGAACAAAACCAGCGTACGTCGGGCCTTGAATCCTGCAACGTCATACATGCTTACCAACGTCTTAAGCTCAGTCCTAGAGCCGGGCGGAACAGGTGCAGGGCTAAGAAACTTCATAGGGGCGAGACCAGCAGCGGGCAAGACCGGCACATCGGACGGACAACTAGAGGCATGGTTCGTAGGATATACTAAGGAAATCTCTTGTGCAGTTTACGTGGGTTGGGACAATAGAGAAAGGGCCCTTCCCGGCACAGGCGGATCTGTCGCTGGCCCTATTTGGGCAAGTTTCGTAAGCAATGCCCTCGCCGACAAACCTTACAAAACCTGGGACATGCCTGAAGGTCTCACTTGGAAGGAAGTATGCAATGAAACCGGATTTCTAGCAGGTGAAACCTGCGCAGACACTCATCAGGAGCTATTCAGGGTAGATACCGAGTGGCCCATTTGCACAGGTGAACACGACAAAGAGCCCGGAGAAGGAGAAGATGGTCAAGTGCCCAACGGTGAACCCGGCGAAGATGGAAAAGACGGCCAAGTGCCTGAAAGTGATCTACCCGAGGACAATCCGGTCGATGATCTCCCAGTTGAAATTCCCGAAAACGAAGAAGGCCAGACCGACGGCAAAGGGCATGAGAAAGACCCTCCTTCCAATGAGTCAGGCACAGAAGAAAGGGAACCGAAAGGCAACAACTCAAAGGAAGAAGACGCGGATAACGAGGGAAAGAAGATCTCACCCTAAGACAGTACCTACCAGAGCAGGTGAACCGCGGCTTTCGATCTAGACCTATAGAAAAATCAAAGCGGCCCAGAAGCAAGTAGGGCCGCTTCAGTATCATCTACCTTGGTATGATCTACCTTGGGCCGCCATTCAGAGAGTCCATTTACGATGATGGAGCTTCGCCCAAAACGACTTCGACTTCACGAGTTTGGCTTTGGCGCTGAAACTTTATGACAACCTTTGCTCCCGGAGATTTCTCAGCCAGGTACGCAATCAAAGAACCCGCGTCATTTACTTTCCGGCCGTCAAACTCTAAGATGACGTCTCCTTCGCGAAGACCCGCTTTTGCAGCAGGCCCACCCGAAACAACCTCATAAACATACACACCTTCATCGATTTTCACATTTGGCAGGTACATACCGACTTCACTCTTATCCAAGAAGCTTATGCCCAGATAGGCTCTTTTCACCTTACCCGTCTGCACTAGTTCATCAACAATCCGTCTAACCTGGTTTGAAGGAATTGCAAAACCCATACCTTCGACAGCCGTTACATTCAGTTTGACCGAGTTAAGCCCGATTACCTCACCATTTCCGTTGATCAATGGTCCACCGCTGTTGCCTGGGTTTATTACCGCATCAGTCTGAATAAGTCTCATGTAACTGTCACCAACGCTAAGAACCCTATCCAATCCCGATATAACTCCCACAGTAACCGACCTATTGAATTCTATTCCAAGAGGATTGCCAATAGCTATTGCCAACTGCCCTGGCTTCAGAGAATCCGAGTCACCAAGAACAGCCGTAGGGAGACCCGCACCTTCTATCTTTATGACAGCAAGGTCTGTGGCAGGATCAGTTCCCACTATTTGAGCAGCCGTGCTAGTTCCGTCAGACAAGAAGACCGTCAGTTTTCTCGACGTCCCGGATACCACATGATTATTGGTAACAATGTAGCCGTCTTCAGTAAGAATCACACCGGAACCTGACGTATCTCTGAGATATTCTCGGCCGAAAAAGTCGTATGCCGTCTGAGTGTTCACTATGCAGACAACTGAAGGGCTTACTTTCTCCGCAGCATCTACAACGATCTGCCACGGATCGGTGTAGGAGCCTGACGCAAGAGGCAGTACAGTAGACCCGTTCTGCCCCGTAGACGTGCCCGAACCTGGTACTGAAAGCTGCAAAGACTCTATCTTGTTCAACATTACCTGCGGCATTACGGCTACAACCACTAGTCCCCCGATAACTGCCCCTACTAGCCCTACCAAGAGAAATAGCCAAATTTGTGATTTTTTAGTCTTCTTTGTGTTTTGCGGAGCCGGAACCTCATTTCCTTCGATAACCATCAATAACACCTCCAAACCTTTGAGCAATGATTATGTGCAGTCAAACCTTTTTCTAGATACTATGCCTTCAGTCACCTTTTTGGCGTCGCGCAATGCTTTATTGCTAATAGTCTCACCTATTATTAATAATAGTTTACGAGGAAACGGGCCGCAAGTAACGATCTTTATGCTAGGCGCTCTGCTGATCCAATGCGCCTGTCGACTTGACAATCTGACCATGTCTAACCTATCAGCTAACCGCAAACTCATTCCGCGCAAAAAGAAGAAGAGCCCGGGTTAGTAAAAGAGCTCTTCTTTGGCACCCAATCCTTACACTCAAGTAGATGATAGTGACTAACGAAAAACCGCTACTGGGTCCATTGACCTTTCCCTAGGATCTGGACACGCTGAGTCCGCCGCACCGAAGCAGAAAGTGCCGTCCCCGCTGCCTCTCCTGTTGCTTCTCCGCGTTCGCTCTGAAGCAAAAAGTGCCGTCCCCGCTGCTTCAAAGTTCGGGTTCTTTTTCGACCTCTGTGGGAACGACTACCTTGGGCTTTCTTTTCCACGCGTGCATGGCCAGAGATACGGCTATGACTCCGTACGCTACAAACACTCTGAAATACTCACCGAGTTGAGGGTTCCTAAAGAGACGCGTGCCAGCCTGAGGTGCGACTATGAACAGAGTGTGGAAGAGTATTACCCCTATTATCGCCTGGCTATTCGTAGCCTTCTGGATCGATGCGCCGCCTACCAAGAGCGCCGCTATGGCAAACAAACTTACCTGAGTGTGAGCGGCATATGTCGCAAACGTGCCTATGTTTTGCAGATATACTAGCTGACCCCAGCAAGCAAGCACGGTTGACAGCACCATGGCTATTATTCTGGTCCTGTCAACGTCAATACCGGCAACGTTCGCAACTACTCGGTTATGTCCAACGGTGCGCATGTTTTGACCGAGCCTCGTCCGCAGAAGCATATCGTTGAACACACACAGAAGTACGATACACAAATACGTGGCCACAGGAATATCTACATAGACCAAGATCTTTCTTACGGACTGTAAGTACGTGAGCAGGTAAGCTGCTCCGCACAATACCATTATCACTACAGGTTTCACTATGCCGAAATCCTCATTGCGTCTTATCAACTTATTGTCCACAATTCTCCACAATTGAAAGGCCGCAAGTGCCGCAATGGCGATGATGACGCCATCTAGTAGCAGGAGTCTATCTGTTCCCATGAAACTCTTTATGGCAGGCACATTGGTTAGTCCGTATATCAAGACGGCGGCAACCGCCAAAATCGCATCTTGAGTGATTGGACTTTCCAACCTCCCCATAAACCTCAAAACTAGCCTAACAGCAACGATTGCCACCATAACCCAGACAGCTAATTTGGCCAGAGACAGCATAGAGACTGTATCCAGCGCATACTTGAGATTGCCTGTTAGGTCAATAGTGTTTTTTACCCCGACTCCGCCTTTGATTATGAGAGTCTCGTTCTTAACCGGGATGACACCGCCAATTATGAATAGGAAAAAGAGCTGATATAGACCGTCGGCAAAATAACCCAAGATCATGCCGGCGATCATCTCCGCCCCTTTCATCGTATTAAACAGCTTGCCTACCAACCATCCGAAAAACATCGCTATAGGCGTAGCGATAGCCGCCGTCAATAAGAAGCCGCTTATGCCGCCAAAGCCCCAATAAACTACCCAAAACACAGCGATCTGGGCTGCTATGGCCCCTATCGTTATTCCAAAGTTAAGACCCATACCTGCTAAGATAGGGATGAGAAGGGAAAGAACCATGAACCCGTTTCTGCCAATGCGGGTGAATAGCTCGCGGGCGACAAAAGTAAGGGGATCGCCTGAAACATATATTGCTCCTATACACAAGACAACAAACAGCACCACTACCTTATTATCGCTTAGCACATTCAGCGCTTTATGTTTGAAGTTGTCCATACTAATTACCTTCTTTCGTCTTCGACAAAGCGTAAAGTATTATGCCGTTTGAGATGATAATTCTCATGACGTCAGCAAGGTTTGTACCGGGCAGAAGCTTGTTGGCTACCGGCAATGCTACGGCAAGTATCCCTTGGAAGAGAAAAGTCCCAATAATCGCATGAGATATCTTCGCCTTCTTCACAGTTGCGCCGCCTATGAGTACCGCCGCTACGCAGTGAAACCCCATCATCAAGGGCGCATTATAAAGCTGGAGGAAACCGTAGCTCTGGGAATATGTAATAATGCCGATTGCCCCTAATACAGTGGATATGGTCGTCCCGAGAATTCTCATCCTGTCTACGTCAATCCCCGTAGCACGAGCGAACACAGGGTTATCGCCCGCAGCGCTCATAGCAATACCCGTTTTGCTTCTCATAAACAGCCAGACCACAACACACATCAGCATGAAAAAGAGTATCAACCCGGTCGGAATGAATGGCCCCTGTATCGGATCGCCTATCCTTATGCCCATGAAATTGTTCAAGACTCCTCCAAAACTATCCGCGAGGCTAATGGTGTTTCTAAGACCTTGGCCGCCTAACGGCCATATTAGTGTTCCGCTCCTAAAAGGAAGTGAAAGCCATACCATATTCATGAAGGCAACTATGGAAAACCCCACATAAGTAGATACAGTCATTTCAGAACCTTTGACCCTATTTAGAAGCACTCCGTATCCAATACCCAAAGGCGCAGCCACTAGAGCCCCAGTCAGCATAGCCGCCCCCAGGCTAAGCCAAGGATTGGGTATGGCCATTTCTATGGCTACCGTAGAACCTAAGAGCCCTGCAACTATGCCTATGCTGACGCCGAAATTGAGGTTGATGCCGCATTCTACTCCAGGTACCATGGCAAGGACTAGCACTCCATACATAGCCCAACGGCGGATGGCATCACTCAAAAGACTGCCAACGTTCAGGCCCAGCGGCGCCGCCGTTACAAGCAGAATGATGAAAAAGGCGATGATTATGAGGCGCGGGAGTCCTAGATTTTCATATATCTCGCTTAGTTTTTCACGCAATACTAGCACCTTCTTTCCTCAAACCGGCCATGGCAAGACCAAACTCTGCGTCTGGAGCGTCAGGTTCTAGTATCGCTGCCACTTTTCCGCTTGATATTATGGCTATTCGGTCGCATAAGGAACGCAGCTCCACCAGCTCTGAGCTCACCATAACTATGGTCAGTCCTTCTTCTCGATTGAGCTTTACAAGATGTTCGAGCACTAGTCTTTTAGCACCGATATCTATGCCTCGAGTAGGTTCGGAAACAATGAGCAGGTTTGGTCGCATCGCAAGCGCTCGTGCCAAACACACTTTTTGCTGGTTGCCTCCTGAGAGGCTTCCCACAGACTGTTTGGGCCCAGTACAGCGGATATCCAAGATCCGTATCATCTCAAGAGCATGCTCCCTTGCTTTTCTCCAGTCAAAGAGGCTGATGGGCCCCAGCCGAATGAGGAAGTCGCCCTTTATCTGCATCGCTGAAAACGCAATATTGAACTCAATCGACTCGTCCAGTAGCAAACCTACGCCTCGTCTGTCTTCCGATACAAATGCGATCCCGCTTCGAAGCGCTTCGCCGAGCTTCGCCAAGTCAAGTACCTTGTCAAACACTTTGACAGTGCCTTTTGATTCGTAAAGACCCATGATGCCATTGGGAATCCCCAGTTTCCCTTGACCTGCAAGACCCCCTATGCCAAAGATTTCACCATTTCGGACATCTAGATTGAGCCCGGTGACCCTCTCACCTGGCATGTCAACATGAAAATCCCTAATCGAAAGGGCTATGTCGGTGTCGCTAAGAATCCGGTGGTCTCCTGTGACCTCTATGAGTTTCTCAATCTTTCGACCTATCATGAGCTCGGCGACTCTTTCTACAGTTGTCTCTTTGGAGTTCAAAGTCGCGACTACTTCCCCGTCCCTGAGAATCGTGAGCCTATCCGACACCGCCATAACTTCATCAAGCCGATGGGTTATGAATACTATCCCTATGCCCTTACTTGCAATCAACCGCATAATCTCAAGAAGGTGATCCGCTTCCGATTCAGTGAGCACAGCTGTAGGTTCATCAAAAACCAAAAGTTTACTGCCGGTCTTATCAATTTCCCTTGCGATCTCTATGAACTGAAGATATCCAATAGGCAGACCTGCTATCCTCACATATTCCTCAATATTCAGGCCAATCGTATCTAGCGCAACTCTAGCGTCTTCTCGCATCTTCTCGACATCGAGGACCTCTAAATCTTCGCCGAGCATCTTGCTCAAAAAAGTGGGATTGGCTATTTCTCTGCCGACTTTGATGTTCTCGGTAACAGTAAACCCCGGGATAAGCATGAACTCCTGATGCACCATGCCTATACCGAAATCCATAGCTTTGTGAGGAGCATCAATCACTGCAGGCTGACCGTCGATCTTGATCTCCCCTTCGTAGCCACCGGTTGCGTGTATAACGGGCATACCAAAGAGAATGTTCATTAAAGTAGACTTTCCGGCACCGTTTTCCCCAACTAGAGCATGGATTTCTCCAGATTCTACCTGCAAATTGACGTTTTTGAGAACGCGGTTACCATAATACTCCTTTGATATATTGGTCATTTCTAACACATATCTGCTTCCCAATTGCAGCTCCTCCTGACCATGCAAAGTCGACTGACCTGCTAAAAGGTATAACAAAATCGCCAGCTACCGAACAAGCCGGCGATTTTGTACCTTTTTAGCTGCAGTCGCTAGCTGCTGAAATCATAGTAATCGCAGAGTATGAGGAAGAAATTGTCAAGCGGTTCTCCGCCTACCTCATACTTGCTAAGCTTGGCTTTGCCTTCCCCTCCTGCAATTGTGTTTATGATCTCGCTCAGGACCTTTTCGTCAAGCTTGCCTTCTGTCTTACCCTCTAGAAACTCTATTGCGTAATTCACACCCGCTTCCACCATTAGCATGTTTACTGGAACGGGCCAGGTGGACATACGTTTTTCCTGACCTTTTTCTTTCAATTTCGCAGCAATGGCATCAAGGATGTACTGGATATCGCCTTCATGTCCTGTGACGTCGATATTCAAAGCAGCCGGATATCCATGGTACGGGCTGGGACAGCACTGCTGAACTAATATGGCGCCATTTTCCCATACTGAACGGATTAAGGGCTCCTGCATACCGCAGTTTGTTGAGAAGAAACATGTATCCTTGCCATATTCTGCGATTTGCCGAGGGACATCTTCCAAAATGAACTGCTGAGCACCTGACAGCCCTGCATCACCCGTTGGGTCGGGAGCGGTGACATCGACAAACTTTATGCCTAGTCTTTCGCATTCAGCTATCAATATTTGCCGGCGCGTCGCTATGGTTTCCATAGATAGGTGACGAGGGAACGAATAGTGAATAAGGGTCGTGGCCCCCATTTCCTGGGCCTTCTGCGGGATAGCATAGCCCATTGAAATCTCGTCACTGTTGAGTACTATGTCCGCCTTGCTCGCCACTGTAGCTGGGTCTTCATGTGCTACGCCGAAAATAAACAGCATATCGGGACGAGTTTCTCGAACTTTGTCTACAGCTGCGCATGCTCCAGGTACTGCCTGGATGAACACTATTGCCTTAACATCAGGGTCTGATGCCATAGAGATGACGTTGGCGATTGTGGTTTCCGTTTCAGATGAGAAGTTGTCCGGATACGTGGCGGTTACGATCTTATCGCCGTACTTCTCCGCCATGTTCTGGGCTGCTCTGAATTCTTCTTCTCCCTGGGAGACAGTCCCAGTCATTATGCCGATCTTGTAGGTCTCTTTAGATTCAGGTGGGGCTTCCGGCTCTTTAGGCCCACAACCTGCAAGACTGAGCATCATAACTAGAACCAAACACAAACAAACTGTCTTCTTACCCATTCAGTTTTCCTCCTTGCACTACAAAGTTATGTTGTAAACGGCCTCTAGCAAAATAAGTAATATCTTCCGTTGAGCGGCTCAAATGGTTACATTTGGGCCATGCAAATTAGGTGCAGATGACAAGCGAACAAAGAGTAAAAGTAAGATGTGTGATGACTGTTTGTGATAGATGACTAGTAGTGGCTACAATCGTTTGTTGATTCCATAAACCAGTTGTTTCTTAAAATATCCTAATTATTGGTATCAATCACACTCCTTTCAATCAATAGGATGGCCTAGATCATTTTACCAATTTGAAGCACTCTATCTAAGGACAGTATACAGACAGAATTGTGCAACTTCAACTTCAACTTTGTCTCGGTTCTAACGCTAACGATAATGCTGCAAAATGCTCCAACTTCGCTAATCAATTACCTCGACATTAGCTCCCAGTGATCTCAGTTTGTTCACAATCGAGTCATAGCCTCTTTCGATTATCTCAAGCCCGTAAATCTCCGTAGTGCCTTCGGCTGAAAGACCCGCGATCACAAGGCTAGCTCCCGCGCGCAGGTCACTAACAGTTACCGGCGCGCCCGTGAGTTTCTCAACACCTTCGATGATTGCGGTTCTCCCTTGAGCTCTCGCTTTGGCTCCCATCTTTACTAGCTCATTTATGTGTCCAAGCCTATTGTCGTACATGGATTCATGGACTATGCTGACTCCTGTGGCCCGTGTAAGGACTGCAGTAAGAGGTTGCTGCGCATCGGTTGGAAACCCCGGATAGGGCATCGTCCTTACATTGACGGGCTTGGGTCTTTCGGGTCCTGAAACCTCTATAAAATCTCCGTTCTGCTCAATGTGCGCATCGGCTTCTTTGAGTTTGGCCACAATAGGCTCCAAGTGTTTAGTAATGACGCCGTTAATCTGTATGTCACCGCCTGTGGCCACTGCCATCATCATGTACGTGGCGCTTTCCATATCATCTGGGATTATTGAATGTTCAGTCCCTCGCAATTCCTTGGTGCCATTAACCCTTATTACATCGGTACCTGCCCCGTGCACACTGGCACCCATAGCATTCAAGAAATTTGCGAGGTCAACCACGTGAGGCTCTTTTGCCGCATTTTCAATAGTGGTAGTCCCCTCTGCCATTGAGGCAGCTAGCATAATGTTAATTGTGGCGCCTACGCTCGGCATATCCAGATACACAGGAGCACCGCGCAACTGGTCAGCACTGAGCCTAACTACCCCGCCTTCAACAACAACATCTGCGCCCAGAGCTCGAAAACCCTTGAGATGCTGGTCAATTGGCCTTGGGCCGATGTCACATCCCCCTGGAAGCCCGACCTCTGCTCTGCCAAACTTAGCCAAAAGAACCCCCATAAGATAGTAGGATGCTCTGAGTTTGCGAACTAGATCGTAGTCTGTAACGTATGTCGAAAACCCGTTGGGAGAAATGGTCATAACGTTGTGTTCTAAACTGACGTCTACTCCCAAGGCCCTAATAATTTGAGCAAACACCTGTACATCACGTATGGCCGGCACGTTTTCAAGTACCGTGGTACCTTCGCCAAGAAGTGCAGCTGGAATAATTGCGACAGATGAGTTCTTTGAACCGCTTATGTTGACGTCACCTGTAAGAGGCTGCCTTCCCGTAATCAGCAGTTTCGACATACATACCTTCTCCCGGATGTTCGATTTTTGCCACGTGTCTACGACCTACTAAACTTGGTCTCAAAGACATGGATGGATGCGTCCGTCTTGAAATTGTGCCTAACAAGCGTGCCACCGGTAGCAAGTACCCGTGGCACGCCATAACCGCAACTAGTCTTTTTTGGCAAGGCCCCGCCATTATATCTATTCATGTATCAAAACAACCAAATCCAAGTACCTGTTATTTGTAGAAATCCAAGGGGTTCTTAGCAACTCCGTCTACGTGAACTTCGAAATGAAGATGGGGGCCTGTTGCCGAACCGGTCATTCCTACATAACCGATTACGTCGCCCTGTGCAACTTTATCTCCAGTTTTTACGGCGAACTTGGACATGTGGGCATACCACGTTACCATTCCTCCGTGGTCTACCTTCACAAGGTTCCCGTATCCCCCGCTGTAACCTGCAAAGGTTACAACACCTGCGTCAGCAGCCTTGATCGTCGTACCCGAGGAAGCTCCTATATCAATCCCTCGGTGAAAAGCGCCCCAACGCCACCCGTAATACGAAGTGATCGAGCCCTGACATGGCCAGATGAGGGTTCCCGAACCCAAACCCGGTACTTCTTTGCTGCCCCTTACGATCTTTTTCGCAACTGGATATGAGAGTATGGTCTCAGACACCCTGGTTCGCGAGACTTCCTTGCCATTTTCCCTGACAACCTGCTCCACAATCTCCTTCTGACCGCTCTTACCTTCCTGTGTGACTGTTTCCTGCCACGGCCACATCGAAGAATCGTAGGTCACCTCAACTGAA
Organism: Candidatus Fermentithermobacillaceae bacterium; assembly: GCA_018052455.1. Lineage (GTDB taxonomy): Bacteria > Bacillota > Sulfobacillia > Fermentithermobacillales > Fermentithermobacillaceae > UBA3907. Next base: position 33,126 of record JAGPNE010000009.1, read on the forward strand.
AAAGGAATAGACTGGGTGTAGGTCAGAGTCTCCCTGCTGGTCAAAGTAACATAAGGATCGGGTACAACCAAGTTCAGGCTATCGCCCTCGTGGATCAAATCACCGCTTACAGTAGGATTTGCTCTCTTTAGATCGTCTACGGTGAGGTTGTTTGCATTGGCTATAGCCCAAAGACTGTCGCCCCGTTGTACAGTATAGCTGAGAATCTTGTCGGTGCCCCGCATAAGAATCTGTTCGGCTTCAACCCTAGTCCTGAACATGGCCGTAGAGACTTCTTTTTGGACAATGTCGATCTTTTCCTTTATGAGCACTTCATCGCAGGTTGCATGACCCGGCTCGATAATGTTCTTTACATAGTTCTCTCTTAAATCGGAAAGAGTTCCTCTGGCCTCTTCTTCTGATGACAAAGCGACAACGTCTTTGCCATCCACGCAAATGACGTAGCTCATTGCTTGAAACGCGATCTTGTCTTTGATGGTCTGGCCGAGCTCGTCAGGATCGCTGAGTTCTAGTTCTTTGTCTCTCTTGGCGACTTCAAAGGACATGTCCGTAGAAACCTGGACCTCTGCGCCAACTCTAAAAGATTCTTCTTCGACCAATCTGTCAACAATTTGGTCGACAAGATCTACGTCTTCTACGTAACCAACTGCTTCGCCGTCCATGACGACGGCGTAGACTTTTGGTCTTGATACAACTACCGCGACCGTAACTGCAACTATCAGCGCTACGACCACGCTGATTGTTATGTAGGAGCTCTTCGCATACTTTAGGTTCTTAAACTTACTTGTGAGATCTCCCAAAATATCCGTCTTCCTGGTGCGTGCCACCTTCTTGTGCCGCTTTCTGCGCGGTCTATCTGGGCTCACACCTTCGGAATATAAGCTGTTTTCTTCCATAAGTTTTGCCGCACTTAGAAACTCCAGAATTCCCAAATCGGCTCAAACGACGCCTTCAAACTTTTCAACACATAAAAGTGCAGCCTAGCCCTCCTTTCAAATGGTAGTTTCTTGCTCTATCTATATGGTGAACCCTGTTTTGCCGTAGTTATGATGGAACATGTCCTTCGGTGTTTGCTGTTTTTTGTCCTGGTCGGCCACATTTTTGGGGTGTCTTTCAGAGAATCCCCCGGTATACTGACCAAAGAAACATATTCTATCCCCCATTCAAAACTCCTGCAAAACTTTTAGATATTGTATATACAATGCGAACTCAAGCCTTAGTTTCATAATAGAACACGTCAGAGGAACAGGCTCAAGGGCGGTTCCTGTCGCCCCTAGAGAGCCTGCGTGACAGCCTCCTCCGCATAGGTACCTCGCCCAGCAGTTCATACATTTCGGCTTGTTGGGCACACGAGAAAAGTAGAACTCCCTAGCTATATTGTTCCTTCTAACTAAATCAGCCCCTGTTGATAACACGTCAGCCTGCAACGCACCGTCTATATTAGGCCCTTCATCCTCGCTCTCTCTCCAAGGCCGGCCTATTGCGCCCATTCTAAACTCCTCTTGCCCTACCAGTTGGTGGCATGGGTAAATGTCGCCGTTAGGTGTAACCGCGAGATATTCATAACCTGCTCCACAACCTGTAATCCGTCGTTCCTTGCAGACGCCATGTGTAAGGCCGATCTCGAAGTGGTAGAACTCCATGGGATCTTTTTTCCTGTAGCATTCTTCCCAGAAATCAGTAAGGCGTAGATACGACTCTTCAATAGCAGTAAGGTCAGTTTCAGAAATAGCCCAATCTGCGTCAACACCTACTACAGGCTCAAGCGATAGTCGTCTAAACCCCGCATCGTACAAGTACTTCACATCATTGTAGAAATCGAGGTTGTACTTTGTATAGGTGCCTCTTACGTAATAGTCAGAACCATCCCTAGATTCTACAAGGGAAATAGCATTTTTTAGCGCGTCACCATGGCTAAACCCACCATCTCGATATCTTCTCATCCTGTTGTGAGTTTCAGGTCTGCCGTCAAGACTGAGGATTGCGCTGATATGCCAATCGTTGAGGAAATCAATCATGTCTCTGGTAAGAAGAGTACAGTTTGTGGTAATAGTAAATCTGAATTCTTTGCCACACTTTCTTCCCCGCTCAGACGCATAGAGAACAGTCTCTTTCACCGTATCAAAACACAAAAGGGGCTCTCCGCCGAAAAAATCTACATCAAGGTAGCGCCTGTTGCCTGACGCCTCTATTAGGAAGTCTATGGCTTTTTTAGATGTCTCAGGAGACATTAGCATGGGGTTCCCGCCAAACCGTCCTTGCGATGCAAAACAGTAGCGACACACAAGGTTACAATCATGGGCAACATTAAGGCACATCGCCTTAGGGGAAGGCAAGTAGATAGATGTATCATCTCTCGCAGTATCCAATGCCTCGGATTCTCGCCCGACCTCATCTTTTCCCCATAGGGTCTTTCCCGCCTGGACGCGTATCTCATCCCAGGTGTCTTCTATATCTTCGGGCGAAAACTCAGGCGACAGAGAAGACACAGCCTTCCTTAGCTCATCTTGCTGTTTTTCCTCGCTTTCGAAAGAAAGAAAATCCAGCCCCGCATCGAGGCAATAATCAATTACTGCCCTGCCCACCCGGTCAAGTTTGAGCAAAGAGCCTGTAGCCGCATCATAAGCAAGGTCCGAACCCTTAATACAAAAAGTATGAACCTGATTCCGGTCAGTGCTTACTTTTCGGGACATGGCTGATTAGAAACAGTACATGAAGTTTTGCACGCCGACTGACAAGAAGCTTGGCATGACTCACAGTCATGGGTCTTTTTACTCCAATCAGGCACAATAACCGGAACAACATGATTCCCTTTGCGTGACTTCTTATCCATATTCAAGATCCTCCCAGACTCCATAATCACGACACTAATTCTACAAGGAACAACTACAAAGTATCAAGGCGAACGGGCTTTCGCCAGAGCACGGGGTCGGTTCTCATGCTTCATCGAATCCACCAGTAATCCACTAACCTTGCCTAAATAATGCAAGAGCAGCGCCTCCCAGACCCCTATACCAGATCGATACATAGTTCCCTAGCGCCATTCGCACCAGCAACTAATTCT
>JAGPNE010000009.1:36289-53972 GCA_018052455.1 Candidatus Fermentithermobacillaceae bacterium
TTTATCAGCGTAATTATTGGGGAGGTGTTTCCATGATAGCAGCCGGAAAACAATTCTCGTTTTCGGTTTTGGTTTTGCTTTTTGTTCTATTTGTCTATTGCATAAACTCATCTAGAAAAGGCAGAGTACCGTCCATTAGAAAACTGCCAGCTCTCGACGCCATTGAGGAGGCCGTAGGCAGGGCTACAGAGATGGGAAGACCAGTTCACTTCAGCCCAGGCATTGTGGAGTTGACCCACGAACGAGCGCCTCAGACCTTGGCAGGTCTATCAATTCTCTCTCACGTAGCAAGTCTTTGCGCCAAATACGATACGGACCTCATAACTACGATTATGATGCCGGATGTGTACGTCGTTGCCGAAGACGTTGTCAAACAGCGATTTCTGGCAGAGGGCAAATCCAGTCAGTACAGACCTGACATGGTCAGGTTCATCGGTGCAGAACAGTTTGCTTACGCTGCGGCCGCAGTTGGAATTATGTACCGAGAACAGGTAGCAGCAAACATAATGATCGGCGCATGGTACGCCGAATCGCTCCTCCTGACTGAGGCGGGAGCTCAGACAGGTGGCATCCAGATTACAGGTTCAGCAACAGTAGCTCAACTTCCATTTCTAGTTGTTGCTTCTGACTATTGCCTAATAGGCGAAGAAATATATGCAGCTAGCGCCTACCTTTCCAGGGATCCAGTTGAACTCGGGGTCATCCTTGGTCAAGACATCGCAAAAGCAGTAACTATAGGCCTGATCATAGCAGGAGCTGTATTCCTTGCATTTGGAAGCGAAGCAATTGTCAATCTGGTTACTATGTAGGCTCGTAGAGCATACGGAGGTGAATAACACTTGAAAGACACGATACCTGTAGTAATAATGACGGTGATTGCTCTTGTAATGATATTGGATTTCTTCATAGGGGACAATGCCGCTCTGGCTTGGATCGGCGATACCGCTGTGGTTACGAGGTCATGGGGAATCGTCATTTCAGCGTTTGCCATGGGACTCGGCGCCATTAACCTTTTGCGGAGACATTCCAGATCAGTACTGAAACGCGACGAAAACGCCTTTTACAGTTTTCTGCTCATAGCTTCAATGATAGTCATGATCGTTTTGGGCGTTGCTTTCGGCACAGAAAGCCCTGGCTACGACTTCATGTTCTCGAACATCCTGTCTCCGGCCTCAAGTACAATGTATGCGTCAATAGCGTTTTACATCGTGACAGCAGCTTATAGGTCGTTTTCAGCACGAAACCTAGAAGGATGGCTGCTTTTGATCACAGCAGTAATAGTCATGCTTGGCAAAGCCCCTATAGGCAGCGTCATTTCAGACTTTTTCCCGGTGGCAAGTACCTGGATAGAATCAGTGCCGAATACGGCAGGTATGAGAGCTATCATGATGGGAGCTGCACTTGGAGTTATCTCCAGCGCAGTCAAAATGTTTCTAGGTCTAGACAAAAGTTATTTGGGGCAACGCTAGGAAAGGAGGAAACGGACCATGGCACAACGACTGCAATCGATACCAAAAACATGGATGTATGTACTTCTGTTAGTGGTACTAGTCGGCCCTCTTTTGAAACCAATTGGTATTCCTATTAAGATCAGCGAGGGCACGCAATCCGCTTACGACGTAATTGATAGTCTTACGCCTGGCTCCAAAGTAGTCTTTGGGTTTGACTACTCCCCTGGCAACGCGGCAGAAATGGAGCCTCAAGCTATTGCGATTTTGAAGCATCTTCTCACCAAAGATGTGAAAGTGATTGGCCTTTCTTTTCAGGCTCAAGGACCTATGCTAGCCGTGAAAGCCTTTGAGGCTGCAGGATGGACTGAGAAGGAATACGGAACGGACTACGTGAATCTGGGATATAGAGCTGGCGGTCAGGGCGCAGTAGCCGCATTCGCGTCTGACGTTCCTGGTACATTTAACACCGACTACCAAGGAAAGAGCGTTTCGTCCTTTCCTATCATGCAAGGAGTCAAAACTGCTGCCGATATCGATATGATAATAACTATAGCACCAGGAACGCCTGGCCCCGAAGACTACGTGAGGCAGGTCTACAGTACTTACAAAACACCTCTGGTGTGCGGAGTCCCGGCAGTTGCTATTACCCAAGTAGCTCCATATGTCCAAGCCCAACAAATCAAGGGTATTCTTGGAGGGCTCCCTGGAGCCGCAGAATATGAGCTTCTCATGAATCAGCCTGGTAAGGCGGTTGCCGCTATGGATGCGCAATCCCTAGCTCACTTGCTCATAGTTGCCCTCATTATCCTGCGAAACATAGCAAATGTCTTCAGCAAGTCATCACCGAAGACGCAATCTACTGCAAGCGCTGGTAGCAGCGCAGGAAGGGATGTGTGATATATGAGTCTCAGCTTTGGCACATGGGTAGCGGGGTTGATGACCATCGCCATAATGAGTCTTGTGTGGAAAGAAAACCCCTTCTATCGTTCTGCTGAACACCTTTACGTCGGAGTAAGCGCAGGCCACGCCGTAGTTATGGCCTACAACAACATAAGAGACATGGCATTCGAGCCACTCAGCACAGGTCAATTCGTTTGGATTGTCCCGATAGTACTGGGCCTTCTCCTTTATGCAAGATACACAAAGCATGCTTGGCTTGCCCGATATCCTGTATCAGTAATAGTCGGCATAGGCACCGGCGTTGCCGTGCGCGGGGCAATCCACGGAGACTTCACCCAGCAAATCGCTGCAACCATGAAAGTTGGCAGCGTAAACCAGATACTGTTGCTAGTATTCGTAATCATGTCTTTGAGCTACTTCTTCTTCTCCAAAGAATTTCAAGGACCAGCTAGCATCATCCCGAAATCCGGTCGATTAGTCCTGATGGTAGCCTTTGGCGCCGCCTTTGGCACAACCGTCATGGGGAGAATGGCACTACTCATAGGCCGAATCCAGTTCGTCCTAGGCGATTGGTGGGGAATACTTAAATAGCAAAGAGCGGAGCACGGGGTCGGTTCTCGTGCTCCGCTTTCCTAACCTCTAACGCTTCTCACCATAGTCTCTATGCATTTCACCGCCCCATGCTTTTGATGGTTTCTATGGTTGCTATTCCCCTTTTGTGCTACGAGCTCTGTGGGCCAGTCTGTCTTCTCCCAAGACACTTTTTGATGCCTGGTTCTCTTAGTCCTATCAATCCTCTGTGCCCTCTAGGTTCCCTGCACTGGCCTGTCCTCGGAGCCCGATGACGGCCCGCTTCCGTTCTACGCATCCTTCAAGATTCCCCGCACCCTGAGAGCGTCCACAAATTCTGTAAATCCAGGGAGTTCTGCGAGTCTTATGTATCCTCTTACGTATCCTCTTACGTATCCCCTTACGTATCCTCTTATCTACTTTATGCTCGAAACATGATGCTGGGCGAGACCCCTAAGATCCTCGCCGCTTGTCGTTGCCCCATCCCAGGCACAGTCTTTATCCTCCGCAGAAGCTCATTCCGTTGCTCCCTTGGCAGAGCCTTCACTTGAGCTACATTGATCGGAGCAATTATCGCTTCAATTTCCCGCCTGGCCTCGCTGTCACTTATTCCCCCTCTGCGCTTGTCCATATCCTCGATGCAGTTATCACAGTCTTGATCGCCTGGATCATGGCGCCTTTCTTCATTAAACTCGATGAAACGCTCTTTGAAAAAGCGACCGTCTTGCCCAAACAATTCAAGAACAAACTCTTTGTCCAGCAGCCCCACAGGATATACGGGACGACCATAGTATCCTAGACAGCTGCTCCATTGCCAGTCATCAGGCTTGACGACAAAACCTGCCTTCACCGGATTTTGGTGTATATATCGGGTAACTCTCATAAGATATCCATCGGTCTCAACGGGTTGGCTCCTGAATCGGTCCTGAAACACGTGCCCACTCACTTCGTACTTGTCGTTGTAGTATCTTGCGTAACTCACAGCAATCCGTTTCATGGTAGCAGAGATTTCCTCTTCGCCCTCTCTAATGAGCAGGTGTACGTGATTGCGCATTAGGCACCACCCATACACCTGAACACCCGCATTTCTCTTGTATTTCAAAACGGTATCGAGAAACCTTCTGCAATCACTATCGTCATGCAGGATCTCCTGTCTGCTGACCCCTCTAAGGATGACATGGTGTATTCCGCTGGCACTTTCCTTTCTTAGACTACGTACCATCTGCATATCACCGCCAGGCTCATTTGGATTTGAAGCGGTCCACAAATCGTGTAGCAACTAGTGACGCATGCTCCGTCTGTTTCATCCCAATTGTACCATTTTATGGGTTTAAGACAACGTGTTATTGAGGCACACAGCCAAATGCGACTAGAAACAGATAGGGCTCAGCGCAAGGCCACTGAAAGACCACTGAGATGATACAAACTTGTTGCAAAGAGTGTCTTGGAAGACTTCCAAAAAGAGTGGGAGAAAATCAATGCTGTGGGTGATCCCTATAATGCCCGACATGGAACCGGCGCTTCGAGAACCTACGCCAGGATAATGTGAAGCAGCAGAACCGACCCCATGCTTCACATTTCGCGACGGCCTTCTAGTGACCTGGCAAGAGTTACTTCGTCTGCGTAGTCGAGGTCGGCTCCGAATGGTAAGCCTCTTGCGAGGCGAGTGACTTTTATGTTCTTTTGCTTTAGAGCTTTTGCTATGTATAAAGCGGTGGTTTCTCCGTCTATGTTAGGGTTTGTGGCAAGTATGACTTCTTTCATCTTGTCTTGGTTATCTTCTACACGTTTGAGAAGCTCTTTGATCCTTATGTCATCCGGGCCAATTCCCTTTAGTGGCTCAATGTAGCCGTGCAGTACGTGATACAGTCCTTGGTAGCCACCGACTCGCTCAATTGCCAAGACATCTTTGGGATACCCTACAACACATATGGTTCCCTGGTCTCTTTTGGGATCTTTGCAAATACTGCACGGATCAGTGTCTGTTAGGTTGCCGCATATGCTGCAATAGCCTATTTCATCCCTAACCTGTTGGAGGCTGGCGACAAGCTGATCAATGGCCGATCTCCCCGAGACTACTAGATGAAATGCCAGACGCTGAGCCGTCTTCGGCCCTATGCCAGGAAGTTTTCTAAGTTCATCTATTAGCTCGGCAATTGGTTTTGGGTAGTCGTACATGGTACCTTACCACTTCGTAGGCATATTGAGGCCGCCTGTTACTTTGGCCATCTCTTGCTGGCTTACTTCCCTAGCAGTTGCCATAGCAGCGTTCAAAGCCGCGACAACTAAATCCTGAAGCATCTCTATGTCCGGCGGATCAACCACTTCAGGTGATATCTCTATCGATTTGACCTCGAAGGAACATGTAACTACCGCTTTTACCATCCCGCCGCCCGATGTCCCTTCCACCGTTTTATCAGCCAGCTCTCCTTCTACTCTTTCAATCTCGGCTTGCATCTTCTGTGCTTCTTTCATGATACGTTGCATGTCAAATCCGCCTGGTCCAGGAAATTTGGGCATGTGTATTCTCCTCCTATATATCCAGTATATCTAACTTTTCTTCATATTGAGTCTAGGTAACGATCTTCCCTTCGAGTATGTTTATCGCCGCTTCTACCAGCGGATGCAGGTCATCTCCGTTGCCGCCTGCACCTGAACCTGCGTTTGCGTCGGGTCTATCCACTTCAACGGATAGGTCCAGTTTCAGATCTAGGAGTTTCTCAAGATACTCCTGCACTACACGCTTGTGATTGTCTGACAGAATCTGTTCCATGTGCGTGGCGTACCCTTCCGGATATGCAAGCACCAGCCTGTTTCCATCAACAATTCTGGATGGTCTGGCTGGAAGAAGGTACGCCCTGGCCTGGATTTTCCTTTTCTTCTGCAGCTCATCGAGCAGCGAAGGCCAAACCTCGTTCACAGCTTGAAACACACCGTCAGGTGTGCTTAAGTCTCGGGCACCTATATAGTCTCTCTCAAATGCTGCGTCTTTTACATTGCTCATATCGGAATCAGCCTGCGATTCAACAGTATCCGAAGGTAAAGCCTGAGAAGAAGTAGGTTCAGACGAATCCACTAATGAACTAGCGGGTGGACGAGACACCGAAGGCGCCTCGTCGGCAACTCTTTTTTCCACAGTTCGGCTTTTCTTTTGAGCATAAGGTTGCTGCTGGACTACATCGTCTGTATTTGCGCTCGCACTCCCAAACAGCCCTAACAATGCCATGTCCACCACAAGTCTCTGATTGTCAGTATTCCTCATTTGCGCTATTGCATTTGATGTCGTTTCAAGCACCTTAATTAGCAAATCCCTGGGAAGTCCGGCTGAAAGCTGCAACATTTCTGCTATCTCATCTTCAGTTCTTCCAAGATCAGTTCCGCTGCCTCCGTCCCCTAAGAACAGAAGGTCTCTGGCAAAAGTGCCTAATTCCTGGCAAAACTCACCCATGTCCTTACCTCGTTCAGATACCTCGCGTGTAACGTCCATCACACCTTTTAGATCTTCCCTTGAAAGCGCGCCAAAGAGTCGCACCATAACTTCAGCGGCTGTTTCTCCGAGAACGTCCCGCACATCTTGCTCCAGAACCTTTCCTTCTCCATATGTTAAGCAAAGGTCAAGTATGGATAGAGCATCGCGCATAGACCCCAGTGCCGCCCTTGCAATGAGCCTCAACCCCCCTTGCTCCCATTGGATCCCTGATAAGGCAAGGATTTTCTCTAATTGACCTTCTATGTCTCCAATAGATAGCCTGCGAAACTCTAAACGCTGGCACCTAGAAGCAATGGTAACCGGAATCTTGTGAGCTGCCGTGGTAGCGAGTATAAAGATGACGTGTTCAGGAGGTTCTTCAAGTGTCTTTAAGAGGGCGTTGAATGCCTCAGGGGTAAGCATATGTACTTCGTCGATTATGTAAACCTTGTACCTGCCCATTACTGGCAAGTATCTCACGCTCTCCCTTAGGCTCCTTATCTCATCTATGCCTCTGTTGGAAGCAGCGTCAATCTCTATCACATCTACAGAGGTGCCTTGGGCAATCGCAGTGCACGTGTCACATTCATTGCAGGGTTCGGCATCTTGCCTTCGGGGACAGTTGACAGCCTTGGCCAAGAGTCTTGCAACTGTAGTTTTTCCTGTGCCGCGTGGACCTGAAAATAGGTATGCATGGGACACTTTGTTTTCTACAAGCGCATTTTGCAGGATCCTAACTACAGGCTTCTGATTGACTACATCCTCCCATCTAGCTGGACGCCAGACCCGGTACAAAGCAGTGTAAGACAAGCCTCATTCCTCCGAAATCGAACTGTCTGCAGACAACAATTCACCGTGGGAACAACTTCATAGCCGCAATATGCGTCTACTATACAAAAATTGGCCGTGCACTTATCTCCGAACGTCCTCCCCAGGCGATACCGGCGTAGCCGGCTCCAGTCAGGAATCCCTGCGGCACATGAGAGACTCCGCTTACCGCTGCTTCCTCCCGGACCTGACGGGGTTTACGGGTTCTCATTGCGCAGGACCCAACCTTCAACGCTACCCGCGCCGGCCAGACCCTAAAGAGGAGCGCCCTCGGATAAGCTTCAACCCCGCTGTAGCGGATTGCGGGTTACAGGGCACCGCTATCTCCCCGTTTAGCACGGCCAAACTTCAAGATCAATTCTGACGCGAACTCCACAAAACATCGGTATGGCGGAGGGAGTGGGATTTGAACCCACGAGACGCTTACGCGTCTACACGCTCTCCAGGCGTGCTCCTTCAGCCGCTCGGACATCCCTCCACATATATAAACCTTAGCGGATTCTGCCAACTGTCTTGGCGGAGGGGGTGGGATTCGAACCCACGAGGCGCTCACACGCCTACCCGCTTTCGAGGCGGGCTCGTTCAACCGCTCCGACACCCCTCCCACTAAGGGGCCGAACTCAAATCCTACACCAAGCACAATCCCTAAAACTCTTTACTGAAATTACTTTAACACATACACACCTTTTTGGGTTTCACATTATCGACTCCTAAGGTCTCGAAAAAACGACTCCAGGAGCTTACGACATTCTTCTTCCATGACGTCAAACTTGATGTCAACTTGATGGTTTAGTCTCGGGTCGCAGACTATGTTCCACAAAGACCCACAAGCCCCTGTTCTCGGATCTCTCGTCCCTACAACTAACCTTGGAATCCTTGCCATAACAATAGCGCCTGCGCACATCGGACACGGCTCTAACGTAACGTACATAGTAGACTCCAATACCCGCCAACCGGTAACGTACCGCGCGGCCTCTCGTATGGCAATCATTTCAGCGTGCGCTGTTGGATCACCTAGTGTCTCTTTCAGATTGTGCCCTTTGCCGATAACCTTGCCGTCTTTTAAGATTACTGCACCAACAGGCACCTCACCTAGAGCGTGTGCTTTACCGGCTTCTAAAAGAGCCATCTTCATTCCGTAAAGGTCATCATAGTCTGCGCTCAAGAATTCGTCCAACCTGAAAAACCACCAATCAGACCCGTCTATCAAATGTTGGTGCGCCCGGGAGGACTCGAACCTCCGGCTGACGGGGATTAGGAATCCCCCGCTCTGTCCACCTGAGCTACGGGCGCATCATTAGAAACTATAGTCATAAGTTACAGCACGCACCATCAGTCTACCCCGCTAAGCACCAAAAATAAGTGGTGCGCCTGGCGGGATTTGAACCCACAACCTACAGATCCGTAGTCTGTCGCTCTATCCAATTGAGCTACAGGCGCGAGATGGAATCCGTGGCGTTGGTCCTTAGGTGGCGGAGAGGGAGGGATTCGAACCCTCGAAGGGAATTACCCCTTAACGGTTTAGCAAACCGTCGCCCTCGGCCTCTAGGCGACCTCTCCGCAGAATAAAGGGCCTCGCCCTTTAGATATTATCACGTCTTCTTTCTGGATGCTAGTGGCGGAGGGGGTGGGATTCGAACCCACGGAGGGCTATGAACCCTCAACGGTTTTCAAGACCGCCGCATTCAACCGCTCTGCCACCCCTCCATGGAACCATGCGCACTGTCTCCGCTATTGGCGCTCCCGAATCCAAATACTATCATACGAGATTTGGGAAAGCAACGAACCTTTGACACGCCGCTTCCAGATGGATAGATTCAATCACTCGCGCGATGCAATTCCCCTAGCCGCGATCACACCGGAAACCGACGCTTGAGCTAGGCTCCTTGTTATTCCCGCCCCGTCTCCTATCGCATAAAGCCCTTCTACTTCTGAATGCATCTGTGTGTCAACCTTTACCCTAGCAGAATAGTACTTGACTTCAACTCCATACAAAAGAGTGTGTCTAGCCCATACGCCAGGCATAAAGCTATTCAAGGCTTCGAGCATCTCCAGGATGTTTTTTATGTATCGATAGGGCAAGACCAAGGTTAGATCTCCTGGAGTAGCGTCCTTGAGGGTGGGTTCTACCATGCTCTTCGCAAGGCGTCCATAAGTAGATCTACGCCCTTCCAAGAGGTCCCCCAGTCTTTGAACTATCACTCCGCCGCCAAGCATATTGGCGAGACTAGCGATGTACTTCCCGTAAGCTATGGGCTCCTTAAAGGGCTCAGTAAATGTCTTAGAGACCAAAAGAGCGAAATTCGTATTGTCTGTGGTCTGGTGTGACCAGGAATGACCGTTAACGGTAACCACGCCATCTGTGTTCTCCACAACTACTTCACCTCTTGGGCACATACAAAAGGTCCTTACAAGGTCGTCGAAAGAATTTGAGTAGTAGTGGATCTTTGGTTCCCAAACCTTCTCGGTAACAGGATCTGCAACTACCGCGGGGATCTCCACTCTCACCCCAATATCCACAGGATTTATTGTTTGAGTAAGTCCCAGCCGTTTAGCTTCGTCGGAAAACCATGAAGAACCTTCCCGCCCAGGCGCAACAATAAGGTAACGACACCTTTCCTCGCCGCCGCCTTTCAATGCCACGCCCTGTACCTTTGCATCATGAACCAAGATGCTTTCTACCTCTGTCCTAGTCCTTATAGCCACCTTAGGTTGCAAGTACATATACATGTTGTTAAGGATCTTCGGACAGTTATCGCTACCTAGGTGGCGAATCTGGGCAGGAATAAGTTCCAATCCGCAAGCCGCCGCTTTTCGCACCAGTTCGTCCGTAGCTGCGTGATCGGTCCCAAAAACACGATCCGTTGCTCCGAATTCCAGCCAGATGCTATCGATATAATTGATCAGGGACATAAGCTCGGCTTTGGAAACATACTCATCTAAGAAACCGCCAAACTTGTTGGTAAGCGTGAGTTTCCCGTCGCTAAAGGCACCGGCCCCTCCCCATCCCGACGTCATCGCGCACGGGGAACAGTTGATGCAACCCCCGATTATTCCCTGTCTCGGACACTTCCTCGTATCTAGATCGGGCCCTTTTTCCAGGATAAGGACCGATAGTTGAGGCGCTATTCTGACAAGTTCCAAAGCCGCGAAAATACCCGCCGGCCCAGAACCTACTATGATTACATCCCAGTTATTCAATGCCAAACCTCCTACGGCAAAAACCATGTAGTTCCAAGGAAGGCGCTCCAGTGGCCAAACCTATGTCGAGCCATCTCCCGGCGCATGTATTACGTCGAGATCTCCGAACCTGCAAATCTCACGCGAAAAGAAGAGCTTAGCATTACCGGTAGGACCATTGCGCTGTTTTGCAACAATAAGTTCTATCAAGTTATTCTGCTCAAGTTCAGGCTCTGTGTAAAGAAATATCACCACGTCTGCGTCTTGCTCTATGGCACCAGATTCTCTGAGATCCGATAACATTGGCCTTCTATCTTGCCTCTGCTCTACTGCCCTAGATAGCTGAGACATTGCGATAATTGGGACATCAAGTTCCCTCGCCAAACCTTTGAGGGATCTAGAGATCTCGGAGATCTCCTGCTGCCTGTTTTCCTGTTTCCGTGTCCTCATAAGCTGCAAGTAGTCAACAACTACAAGACCCAATCCGTGCTCGGCTTTGATTCTTCTCGACTTCGCCCTAAGTTCCATAACCGAAATACCTGGTGTATCATCGATGAATATCTTAGCTTCTCCAAGCCTGCCCAGACCAATAGATAACCTGCGCCACTCGTCATCGCTTAGAAAACCGTTTCTAAGTTTCTGGCTGTTTATGGCAGACTCAGAGCACAGCAGTCTTTGTGCCACCTGCTCTCTTGACATCTCAAGGCTGAAAACAGCTACGGCACAATCCTCTCTTATAGATATATTTCTAGCGATATTAAGCCCTAGGGAAGTTTTGCCTACAGAAGGACGAGCGGCAAGTATTATCAAATCGGATGGCTGAAATCCCGAGGTAATAGAATCCAGATCAGAAAAACCGCTTGAAAGCCCAACAACATTCCCTTTATGAGACGCAAGATACTCAAGTTTCTCCATCGTTTCAACAAGGATATCTTTGAGGTGGACGTATCCTTGAGTTGTGCGGCCCTGAGATATCTGGAATATAGTTTCTTCTGCTTTGTCCAGAATTTCGTCGACCTCGTATTGAGAATCGTACGCGCTAGCGGCGATTTCCGTAGACACGGCGATTAGGCGCCGCAACACCGCTTTCTCAGCCACGATTTTCGCATAGTACTCAACGTTTGCAGCAGTAGGCACAAAATTCGCCAAACGGGCAAGCTCTGCAGCACCACCTATTTTCTCTAATTGCCCTGCGCTTTTTAGGTTTTCCGCCAGCGTTACAAGATCAACCGCCTCGAGTTTGTCAGCCATCTCCGCGATCTGATTGAATATTATCCTGTGATTTTCTTTGTAGAAGTCCTCAGGCTTGAGTATTTCAAGAGCTGTTATCACGGCGTTTTGCTCAATCAGCATTGAACCTATAACCGCTTCCTCTGCCTCGATGTTTTGCGGCGGCACTCTCTCACGCACCTGAGACAACTCAATTCCCCCTCATCCTATGCGACAATCACGCCCCGATGGCCGACTCGCGCCAGTTAGGACAGATACAGTCAAGCGCATCTTTCAGGTCTCTGATGTATTTTACCTCGATACCCCGAATCTCCTTTATGCCTTTTTGATTCTCGGAAGGCACTAAAATAGTTTTCATCCCTGCTTGCTTTGCGCCATATATCTTTTCATATATTCCGCCTATAGCCTTGACATCGCCTGTTAGTGATACCTCACCCGTGACAGCTACATCTTGCCTCAACGGCAAGCCAGTAATTGCCGAAAACACGGCAAGCGTTATGGCCAAGCCTGCTGACGGTCCATCTATCTGTCCGCCTCCGATTATGTTCACATGTATATCCCAGTTGTAAAGATCGATATCGAAGGTCTTGCGTAGAGCAGAGCCTGCATTGAACATTGAGTCTTTGACCATAGACCCTGCTGTATCGTTAACACGGAGAGCTCCTTTACCACTTTCCCTGGCAGGAAAACTGACAGTCTCTATCTCGATCACTGACCCAAGATAGCCTAAGACTCCAAGACCGAAAGTCTTGCCAACTTCTGGCGTGTCCTTTGCTTTCGCGATAACGCTAGGGAGTATCCTCCCTGTTTCTATGGCTAGTTTCACGTCTTGTGGAGAAATAGGCAGAAAACCTTTTTCGGGGAATCCCCCCGCATTGTGAAGAGCAATTGCGTACGCATCGGCCAAAAGCCCTACCGCCTTACGACCTTCGATGGTATGTTCGGCGATCAGCTCACACACCTCTGCTGAGATTTTCGCCCGTAGTCTTCTGGCTGCACCTTTTACGATCTTCACTATGTCATCAGGCGTTAGTGCGTCAAAATATACTTCGGCACATCTAGACCGAAGCGCGGGGCTTATCTCAGAAGGGTCTCTAGTAGTTGCACCTACCAGCACGAAATCCGCTGGCGCTCCATGGCTGAAAAGCCGCCTAACATATTCAGGGACTCTAGGGTCATCTGGATCGTAGTATGAGGAATCAAAAAAGACCCTTTTATCTTCAAGAACTTTAAGAAGCTTATTCTGAAGAAGCGGATCCATCTCTCCGATCTCATCTATGAAAAGAATTCCACCGGTTGCCGAAGTTACAAGACCCAGCTTCGGTTCCGGCACTCCTCCGTCGGCAAGGTCGCGTCGTGCTCCCTGATATATAGGATCATGAACCGAGCCCAAGAGAGGGTTGGTTATCTCCCTCGGGTCCCACCGCAAAGTCGAACCGTCTGTTTCAATAAACGGAGCTTGTTTTCTGAAAGGCGAAAAAGGCAGTTTCTTTGCCTCTTCAAGCACTAATCGTGCCGCAGACGTCTTGCCTATGCCCGGCGGACCATACAAGATCACATGCTGCGGATACGGACTGGCGATCTTAGCCAGTAGTGCTTGTATCGCCCTATCCTGACCTACGATATCTTTCAACTGTCTTGGTTTGAGGATAGCAAGAGCCGAGTGAGATAAAGACCTATTCTCCAGTTTCATTATGGACTGCAGTTTCTTGAGCGTTTCCTGGGTTTCCGGGCCGTCATTTTCTGTTAGTATCTCTCGCCTTATATCCGACAGGTATTCCTCATGCTTCTCTTGCATCTTGCGAGCAACTAAATCCTCAATTTCTTGCTCAATCGCTTGTCTGGCTATCCTCTCTGCGATCTCCTCCTGGCAGTCTTCCAAGATGGCTGGTATTTCATGGAGTAAAGGAGTTGTGTCGATTGTAGGATCATCGAAAACTACTTGTTGTAGGGCAACTATCTGCTGAAGTACATCCTGGGACTTCATTCCTTTGAGCGCCCCTAACTTGCCCGCCTTCAAAACCAGCTTTTCAGGCCCGTATATATCTGCGAGGTAGCCAAACATAGCTCCTATTTGCTGCTTGATTATATCCTCGCTCTCCGCACTCCCTAGTTCAGGTGTTTTGCGTACCAAGACTACTTTCCTCCCTCCGGCCGTATATCAACTATAACCTCTGCTTTTACTCCCGGATGAAGTTGAATCTGAACCTTGTGCTGCCCTAGTTCTTTCAAGTTCTCTTGAAGAAGTACCTTCCTTTTGTCAACTGGTATTTTGAAAGCTGAATGGATCTTCTCGGCTATGTCAGCAGAGGTAATTGAGCCAAATATGCGGTCACTCCCTGCCTTTGCGTGAAAAACAAGCGTCTTGCCATCTATTTTAGCAGCCGACTTCTTTGCTTCCAGAAGGAGCCTTTCCTCCTTTTCTTCCTGAGCCTCAGACAGATTCTTCTGCTCACGTAATGCGCTCTTTGTCGCAGGCACTGCGAGGCCTTTTGGAATTAGGTAGTTCCTGGCGTACCCATCCTTTACTTTCACTACGTCGCCTGCGCTTCCTAGCCCAGCAACGTCTTTTTTCAAAATTACTTCCATTGTGTTCCCCCCTCAAAAACAAGTCGCACTGTGTCACATATTCTCGAGATATTGTATGAGTTAAATATAATGCCGGCATGAAGTAATTGCATGTGACTTGATCCACCGTCGCCCAAAGTATTGTTCTTGGCACCAGAAACTCAGACTCTATAGCTCGTCTACCCAACCATATCTCAAATGTCGCAAATCGAAAAGTATATCTGTAAGCCCCACAAGCATCACCAGAGTGTTAAGCCCCTGGGCAAAGTAAAGAAAGACGACTAGAGCACCAACTAGAATCTGAGGCAGACGCGCACGCAGAAGATAATACGATAGCAGTGAACCGCCCTGGATGAACAAAACCAAGGAGAACAGGAAAAAAGCGTTCTCGCCAATCTGAGACAGAAGATCAATGGCATAGTATTGCCCTAAGACCAATGCGAGGAAAGACATGATTGCGCCAAATCCCATATACTCGGGGAACACCCACTGGGAAAAGGGCGGGAGAGGTTCAAGATTGTACCCTACCTTCACGAGAACCCGTCTTCCGACTTCAAAATTTAAATAGGACTGAAAGATGGCTGAAACCAAAACTGCGCCAGGCAGTAGCCGAAGAAGTTGTTGCTTGATGGTTTCAAAGTCACCAAACTGGTTCTCGATGCCCCCTGATCCGAGTATCTTTTCACTCATCTCCGAGGCGGATTTCATGGCGCTTACGTAATTGTCAAGTAGATCGGATGGGGTAAAGCCCCCCATCACGTAAAGTGACAAGAACGATACGAACACACCTACAAGAAAAGCGACGCTTGTTAGCAGAATAATTGTTAGTGAGGAATATCCCTTCCTAATTGCATATCCAAATGTTATTCCGGTAAGCGCGAAAAGCACCCAGAGCCCAAGAGCGGTAAACCAGTCCATAAAAAGAAGCAGGGCCAACCCTGTCACAATAGAAGACAACAAGCCCCATCTTGGTCCGTGCCTCAAAACGGCTATTGCAGACGGCAGCGGCCATAAGAACATGGCTATAGTACCGAGAATTGGCGCGTAGTAACCAACCAGCACCAAAACTGCACCTATTGCCGCCAATAGTGCGCTTTCAACTAAAGCCCTAGTCCTTTGCGCTTGCAATGATTTACCTCCAAAATAGTACAGTATACCGGATTGGAGACGATGGCTACATATTCTCCAATCCGGTACAGTCCATTATTCTACAGTGTACGGCATAAGTGCCATTACTCTTGCCTTCTTAATTGCGTTGGTTAGAAGGCGCTGGTGTTTTGCACAGTTGCCTGTTATCCTCCGAGGCAATATCTTGCCACGTTCTGTAATATATCTACGCAGTTTTGCCACATCTTTGTAGTCGATATAAGTCACGCCGTCTACGCAGAAGGAACACATGCGTTTCTTCGACTTGCGTCCATGCTCTCGCCTCAAACAGAACCCTCCTTTAATCCTGAACTAAAAACTGGGTTTTCACTCTGTAAAAGTGGAATCTTCTTCACCATATTCCTCTTCTGGGTCTGCTGCATGATCCTGGGACTTAGGCCTGCCATCTAGGAATTGTATGGAATCAGCTATGACTTCCCAAGACTTGCGCTTCTGCCCGTCTTTGGTCTCCCAGCTCCTACTTTGCAACCTACCCTCTACGGCTACCAAACGTCCTTTGTCCATGTACTGACATGTTATGTCTGCCAACCGGCCAAAAAGAACGACATCAATAAAGTCTGTCTCCTTTTGCCCGCCTTGGCCTGGTCTTCTATCTACTGCAAGAGTGATAGTAGTTACAGAAGTTCCGCCCGGAGTTATCCTCAGCTCAGGCTGTCTGGTCAATCTACCTATAAGTATAACGCGGTTGAGCACGTTCTCCCCTCCAAAATTTATCTATATCGTATCTATGTGCTAAACTTCCTTATGTTGGACTACTGTATCTTCTTCGGGCTCCGATTCTTCAACGACCTCGGCCTCCGGTCTTGCCTGGCTCTTGGTGTCTTTCTCGGACACCGCTGCTTCAGTTGCCGCTTTCCCTTTCTGGGATCTGGAAACCTGTTGTGGGATGTTGTCAATACGAGAGACCATGTGCCTTATCACTTGTTGGTCGATCTTCATTAATCGATCTAGTTCCGCAACAATTTCTGGAGTCCCCTCAAAGGTTACTATAAGGTAAATACCCTCTTGGAATCCTGCGATTTCGTAAGCAAGCCTACGCTTTGCCCACTTTTCAGCAGTCAGCACAACTCCTCCGTCATTTACAACAACATCCTTGTACTTCTGGATCACGGCAGCAATCTGCTCTTCATCAAAATCGGGACGTACAATGAATAAAACTTCGTACCTGCGCAATTTTCTATACCTCCTCCCATGGACTTTAGTGGCCCCTAAAGGGGCGGGAGTAACCGGAAGCACCCCTCCGCGTCGCTCAACCAGCGCACGACAATTATAAACTTATGGCCACAGAAACTCAAGACACACGAGGGCTAAATGCCAGAATTTGCTAATTTTACGCGGCTTTTGAACTTTGAGGAAAACTCTCTTCTATCGAGCAGGATCACGCGACCACACTGTGTACACTTTAGCCGCACGTCAGAACCTGCAAAAAGTACCTGCCAGAGATCATTGCCACATGCGTGACTCTTTTTCAACCTTACAATATCTCCTGCTCTAAGAGGCGGATCTAGCAGCACTACAGTAAGCTCCCTTCACGTATATCATCTTCGGTCACTCCTTAAGGCCCGGTGCGATACGCGCCAAGGCAGGTGGAATCATTGCTCGATATATCGCTATCAGAACTGGCACTAGGTGGGACGTAGACAACATATCTTTTATCGGCTCAAGCACTCCAAGTCCTACAAGTGGATAGATGATTCCTGCTATAAGAGATAGCCACATTGCAGACAGGCAGAACTGCAATATGCCACCAAGCAACCTGTTTGCAAAAGACATAGTAGTAATTCCCGCAAAGGTCCTGGCCAATTGAGACCACACCAGCCTCAATATAACTATGAGTAGGAAAAACACAATGCTGGCAACGACTATCTGTGCTATGAGAAGAGGCAGTATCTGCCCCCATGTAGCACCCGGGCCTCCCATGGTCTCAACTTGCAGGAAATGATCTTTAATTAGCCGAGAAATGGGCTTTAGCCACTCAATCGAGTCTATGCCCTGGAAAAACTCGGACACCGAGTTCGGATCGTAAGGTTTCGCGTAGTTGGGCAAGAATACAAACACATCATCCCACCACGCCGCGACCTTACTCACGACTCCCCACGTCTCTTGTAGGTAACCTACGACAGGAGCTGTAAGAAAATACGCGCCAATCAAGCCAATTACCGTCCCGGCGAGGGCCAGAACGGAAGCCCAAAAGCCTTTCATAAAGCCTTTGACAAAACCAAGGATAAGAACTCCCAGAATAACTATGTCCACGTAGTTCACAATTGCCACCTTCTACTGCAGATCATTACGAGTGAGTGTTATCTACAAACTCCTCGAT
>JAGPNE010000016.1 GCA_018052455.1 Candidatus Fermentithermobacillaceae bacterium
CTCGTGGGTGCGTTCCATACTGTCTTGGATGCAAAGATCCATATCTCTTCGCATCCTCCATGTCCTTGGCAGGATTGCCTGAGCTTGAATCGGTTCCTATCATGACAAGCGGGTGTGCAACTATCTTTCTAACATCGCTCTCGCTCATAATACCCGCAATTTTGACTTGTAGGTCATTGTCAAGAAGAAGTTTTACCACTGCCGCAGGTATGTCGAGCCCCATAACATCAGCTGCTTCGCCAATGTCCATCCACTCGAATTCTTTGGTTTTGCCACAGTGTACTATCCCGTATTGGTATAGTCGTGAAGAAGTGTATCCCGCGCTTTCAGCAAAGTAAGATCTGAATCGCTCAACAAATTCGGGGGATCCTAGCGTCTTTATCAGTTCGCTGTCTTCTAATCGTCGAATATCCCTAGGGAGTTCGCGCCTCAAAAGCATGACCTGGGAATAGGTATAAGGATATACATCGGCCATTATATCAATGCCAAGATGGCGGGCTTCTTCTAGTATGGAGAGAACTTCATCTGCCCTTCCCCAGTTATCCTTTCCTACAACCTTCTGATGTGCCACTTGTCCCTTGACCCCTGAACGAGCGCTTACATCAACTATTTCTTTGGTTGCCCAGTCCACATTAGACCACTGATCCTGGATGTGGCTAGAATGTAATCCATCATACTCAGCTACTACGGCACAGATGTCTGTTATCTCTTTGATGGAAGCATAACATCCGGGAACATAGGCCCGACCTGTAGTTATGCCGAATGCTCCTTCCTCCAGGCCCTGCCTGACCATCTTACTCATGGCAATGAGTTCTTCTTTGGTAGGGTATCTAGACTCGCGACCCATGACATTGCTCCGGATTGTGCCTTGCCCGATCATCAAACACTGATTCGTACCTGGTCCTAGTTGATTCACATAATCAAGGTACTGTCCTACGCTACGCCATGGAATATCAACTTCACTTTCACCGTATTCCTTTGCCATATGCCTATACGATTCAGCAGACTTGTCAGAAATGGGAGCAGAAGACCCCCCGCACATACCGGTTATCTCTGTAGTAATCCCCTGAACAAGTGCTGATCCCGACCCAGGATCCCTTACCACGGATCTGTCGCTGTGAGAGTGGATATCAATAAAGCCAGGACATACCACCATGCCCTTTGCATCAATGACTTTTTTTGATTCAGCATTGAGATTCCTGGTGCGATCAATAACGGCTATTTTTCCACTTTCGATGCCTATGTCAGCTAGATATCCGGCCTGGCCCGTACCGTCAATAACCAATCCGCCCTTTATGAGTAATTCCAACATTTGGAGATGCTCCTTTCATAACAAAGATGTCTTATCACCCATCTCCTACAAAGCACCATTCGCTTCGATCGACGAAATATCCTTGTTCGAGGAGTCAAAATTACTGTTATGTCCGGACCTTTCAACCAGATAGACAGCCGCTCACACCTTTTGTCTTTATAAAACCAGAAAAATACCCTAGCATAAAAGGATTTTGTAGAATCCCGTCGAATAGCAAATGTAAAGTATACGGAAAACCGAACACACAGTTTTTACCAGTAAGGTTTGCACACTCAACCGTAAGTATAAGAAACAATAGGAGGTGGTTTTGGGCGTCAACCGAACGCTCAAGCACCAAGGATGAAGTCGGGCACTTCCAGTTAGGTTGCGATTTCAAGGTCGAGCCTCACCGAGTTTCATGTGCCTTACATCAACTGAAGTGCAAATATGCAACGCTGATTTTCTACACTATCTTATTATTAAGGAAGGTGTTCCTAAAAACATGAAAGCGATCAAAAGAATGCTTCCTGTTTTGCTTATCGCTCTGATGCTCTTAGCAGGATGCACACAACCTGCTGAACCAGCACCCGAAGCCAAAGAATCGGAAGACTATTACACCGTCTATTCAGGCGAACTAACCACGATAAACTACCTGACAACAGCTACTACAGCAGAATTTGAGATAGCAGCAAATACCGTGGACTGCCTCGTAGAATACGATAACCTCGGTATTGTTAGACCAGCCATGGCTACTGAGTGGGAAGTATCCCCTGACGGCCTGGTGTGGACCTTTAAAATCAGAGAAGGTCAAAAATGGTACAAACACGACGGCACAGAATACGCGGAAGTCACAGCCCAGGACTGGGTAGATGCACTTAAGTATTCCTTCAACCCAGATAATGCTTCAGCCACAGCAGACATTTCTTACGGAGTTATAAAAAATGGCGAGAAGTATTTCACGGGAGAAATCGACAACTTTGACGAAGTGGGCGTAAAAGCTCTGGATAAATACACTTTGGAGTATACCCTGGAGCATCCTGTACCCTACTTCTTGAGCATGCTGACTTACTGTCCATTCATGCCTGCAAACGGCCAGTTCTTAGAAGAAGTAGGCGAAAAGTTTGGCACAGATAACGAGTACCTCCTCTATAACGGAGCATATCTATTCTCAGTTTGGGAACCCCAGGAGATACAGGAACTCGTTAAGAATGAGAATTACTGGGATGCAGATAAAGTCTACATCAAGAAGATTGTCTCTAAGTATAACAAGGAAGCTTCTACCTTGGCTCCAGAGATGTTCTTGAGAGGCGAAATCAGCAGCTGTAGCATACCAACCGATCTTCTTGATGATTGGATGAACGATCCCGAGAAGAGCAAGATGGTCCGACCAGCTTCTACGAGTTTTTACACTTACTTCTACGCTTTTAACTTCGATCCGAGAAGCGTGCCGGAAGAATATGAACCCGAGAACTGGAGAAAGGCAGTTAACAACATTAACTTCAGAAAAGCTCTGTTCCACGGCCTAGATCGAAAAGCAGCCGTGCTTACCTTGGACCCTTATACCCCTGAAAGAATGTTGAACAACACTATAGTTCCAAAGAACTTTGCAGCTGCAGCGGGCAAAGACTATACTGAGTTTGACGGCCTTGCCGACATTGTCGCTCGAGACAGTTTCAATACCGAACTTGCCATCGAGTATCGTGACAAAGCAAAGCAGGAACTTGAAGGTGTCGTGACGTTCCCGGTCAAGGTAATGATGCCTTACAATACTTCAGGTACTCAATGGACCAACGAATCTCAAGTAGTCGAACAGCAGCTCGAAAACCTGCTAGGCACAGACTTTATAGACATTATCCCCGTAGGCTTTCCTCCAAGTGGATTCTTGAACGCAACAAGGAGAGCCGGAAACTACTGCTTCCAGAACTGCAACTGGGGCCCAGACTACGCAGACCCCCAAACATACACAGATCCTTGGGCGCCGGATGGAACGTATAACTGGCCCGACAGAGCCTCTGACACTAGTGCATATGAGCATTACAAGGGATTGGTCGATGCGGCCAAAGCAGAAGTGCTAGACATGGGAAAGCGTTACGATCTATTTGCACAGGCAGAGGCATTTTTGATTGACCAGGCCTGGGTCATACCTTTCCGTGTTGGTGGCGGTGGCTATGTTGCCAGCAAACTTGAGCCATTCACTGCCCCCTACGCTCCATTTGGAATTGCAGATCTCCAGTACAAGGGGCAAGTCGTGCTGAAGGAACCCATGGACACCGAACAGTACATGAAGGCATACGAGGAATGGGAGCAGGCTAGAAAGGCAGCTCTTGCTGAAGAAGCAGCCAAGTCAGGACAGTAACTTAGGTTGCTGGACGTCCTTTACAGGCAATTGAATGATTGTTCGTAAAAAGTAATATTACCAGAAGAAAAGACCGCCAACGCAGTCTTTTCTTCTGGTATAGGGTACAATAGAAGTGAATACTTTGGGAACTTGGAAGAAGGTATCGCGCGATGTTGAAATACAGTATCAGAAGGATCCTCCAATCACTCGTAACAGTGTTCATAGTCATAACTGTAGTTTTCCTCTTGATGAGGCTTCTACCCATCGAAGGCTACTTCGCTGAAAGATCAGATAAACTGACTCCAGAGCAGCAAGAAGCGATCCTCAGAAAGTTCGGGCTTCTTGATCCTTGGTATATACAGCTCAAGAACTTTTATGCATCTTTGCTCCGAGGAGATCTCGGCAATTCAATCATTTATAGACGAGACGTGCCCGTTGTTGATGTCCTCAGGCCTAAGATCCCATACTCGTTTGGCTTTGGCATAGCATCTTTGGTCTTGTCGCTATTCGTAGGACTAGCAATGGGGGTCCATATGGCCAGAGAAAAGGGCAGGTTCTGGGATAAAGTATGGACCAGTTTCGTAGTATTCATAAATGCCGTTCCTGCAGCGGTCTACCTCTTGTTCATTCAGCTTTACGTCACACATATAACAAATCTGCCGATTCTGTTCTCAAAAGGCAATTTCGCGAGTTATATATTGCCGACGATATCGATGTCTCTAGGGGGCGCGGCCGGGTACGCTATGTGGATGAGAAGGTACATGGTTGATGAGCTCAACAAGGATTATATAAAACTTGCCAGAGCAAAGGGAATGCCAAGCAAGGACATTATGGTAGGGCATGTTATGCGGAACGCATTCGTGCCTATGGCACAATACCTACCTTCTTCAGTGCTATTGACGATCTCAGGGTCGATATATATAGAATCCCTATATTCCATACCTGGTATGGGCGGTCTCTTAGTAGATGTAATACAAAGACAGGATAACACATTGGTCCAAGCGTTAGTCCTCATATATTCCGTCCTTGGAATCTTCGGCCTTTTCCTTGGAGACATCCTTATGGCCATATTCGACCCACGCATCAGACTTGAGAAAGAAGGAGGGGCTAGGTAATGACAACACGTAAAGAACAACAGGCTATCACCGCGATCGAAGATGATGCGCTCTTTACCTTTGCCCATTACGATCCAGAAGCTGCAGAAAGAACCGGTTATTCAGACTACTCATATTGGGGATCTACTTTTAGGATTTTCCTTAAGAACAAGACAGCAGTGTTTTTGCTGATTCTTATGGCATCACTTGTTTTCTTCACGATCATCCAGCCTTACCTCCCTAACCAGAAAGACCCCAACAAAATCCACATTGATCCTGAAACAGGCTATCAACTCAGAAACCATCCGCCTGATGGAGAATTCTGGTTTGGCACAAACGTAATAGGACAAGATTTATGGGCTAGAATCTGGAGCGGTACACGAACTTCTCTTCTAATAGCGATAATCGTGGGAATATGGGAAGTTATATTCGGAATCTTCGTAGGTGCCTTATGGGGTTACGTAAGACAGTTGGACGCTCTTATAACAGAAGTATATAACGTAATCAATAATATCCCGAGCACCATCCTACTTATGTTATTGGCATACATTATGAGGCCAAGCTTTCAGACAATGGTTATAGCTATGTGTTTGACCGGGTGGTTAGGTATGGCCCGCTTCGTGAGGAACCAGATCGTGATAATAAGAGATAGAGAGTATAATCTCGCTTCACGCTGCCTGGGCACGCCTACCCACCGTATCATAATAAAGAATGTCTTGCCTTACCTAGTCTCGGTAATAGTCATGCGCATAGCGCTTTCTATTCCCGGTACCATCGGCTGGGAAGTATTTCTGACCTACGTTGGACTAGGGTTGCCTTTGGAAACTCCGTCGTTGGGCAACCTTTTGAACGAAGGACGTAGAGTGATGATGTCAAGCTCTCTAAGATACCAATTGCTGTTTCCTGCATTAGTGTTATCAATTATAACGGTCTCATTTTATGTGTTGGGGAATGCTTTCGCAGACGCCGCGGATCCCCGAAACCATTACTAAGGGGGGGGCGGAATCATGAACGAGCCAATTCTTTCAATAAGAGACCTAGTTGTGAAATTCAATTTGCGTGGACAAATCCTCACAGCGATTCGAGGAGCTTCCCTAGATTTGCATCAGGGGGAAACGCTGGCGATAGTAGGCGAATCAGGAGCAGGAAAGAGTGTGCTTACTAAGACATGGAATGGTATGCTTGATCCCAATGGTTGGGTTGAATCAGGGTCCATAATGTTCGAGGGCAAAGATCTGGCAAAGTTCACTACCGAGGCGGAATGGCTAACCGTCCGCGGAAAGAAAATAGCCATGGTCTTTCAGGATCCTATGACCGCACTTAACCCGCTTAAGACTGTCGGAAAACAAATCCAAGAAACCTTGGAACTCCATCAAGACATAAAAGGTGAAGCCGCGCGAGAAAGAACCATAGAGATTCTGTCGCAGGTGGGCATAAGCGAACCTGAAATGCGGTACAGTCAATATCCTCATGAATTCTCCGGGGGTATGCGCCAGCGAGTAGTCATAGCGATCACGGTTGCTTGCAACCCGAGGATCCTAATTTGCGACGAGCCTACAACCGCTCTTGACGTGACCATACAAGCTCAAATACTAGAGCTAATAAGGGAATTACAAGCGCAACTTGGAACGACCTTGGTGTATATAACTCATGACCTTGGTGTTGTGGCTAACGTTGCAGATAGGGTCGCAGTTATGTATGCGGGTGAGATCATAGAATACGGAACTGTTGAAGAGATCTTCTATGACCCTAGACATCCATATACTTGGGCTCTTCTGTCTTCCCTACCTCAGTTAGGGGTAAAAGGGGAGCCTCTTTACTCAATCAAAGGAACGCCGCCTAACCTTTTCAATGAGATAGAAGGAGACGCGTTTGCACCTCGAAATCCTCACGCTTTGAAAATCGATTTCGTAAAGCAGCCTCCTTTCTTCCAAGTTAGCCCGACACATTTTGCTAAAACATGGCTACTAGATCCACGGGCACCAAAAGTGGAACCGCCGCCTGTCGTACAAGCCATGCAAAGCAGGTACAAGGAGTATGCGATATGAAGGATGAAAACAGAGAAGTTTTGATCGAATTTGATAATGTGCGGGTCCAGTTCAAAGGAAAAGGGAAGAAACCTTTCGTGGCGGTGAAAGATGTTTCGTTCCAGATCTACAAAGGAGAAACCTTTGGGTTGGTTGGAGAAACAGGCTCAGGCAAGACAACTATAGGAAGGGCGATCGTTAGGATAAACCAGACAGCTTCAGGAAACATTTTATTCAAGGGCAGGAAGATAAATGGCGTAATTCCAAAAGAGCTAGACCGAGAAGTAACCCGTAAAATACAGATGATATTCCAAGACCCAATGGCGTCCCTTAATGAGCGATCAAAAGTGGACTATATCGTATCCGAGGGCCTTTACAATATCAAAGGGTTTACTGACGAGGAAGACCGAAAAAGAAAAGTTGAGAAGGCGCTTCTCGAGGTAGGTCTTCTTCCAGAATTCGCGTCTCGTTTTCCCCACGAATTCTCGGGTGGCCAGAGGCAAAGAATTGGTATAGCAAGGGCTCTTATCATGGAACCAGAGTTTGTCATCGCTGACGAGCCGATATCCTCACTCGACGTTTCCATTAGGGCACAGATCTTGAATCTATTGTCTGACCTCCAAAAGACAAAGGGATTAACGTACCTGTTCATTTCCCATGACCTTTCCGTAGTGCGATTTATTGCAGACCGAGTGGCAGTTATACACAAAGGCCAGATCGTAGAGTTGGCCGAAACCGAAAAACTCTTCAACTCTCCACTACATCCCTATACACGTGCTCTTTTGTCGGCCATCCCAGTTCCGGATCCTAGGATCGAGAAGAAGAAACAAATACTCATCTACGATCCCACTTGCCACGACTACTCAGTCGACAAACCCAAGTGGGTCGAAATCGACAAAGACCACTTTGTTCTGGGTAATGATGCAGAGATCGGGCAGTACAGAGAGATGTTGAAGAATCCGCTCGCTATGAATAACACTTACGCAATGCTTTGAGAGCATCTGATAAACATTAAGGAGTGTCGGTTGCCGACACTCCTTATATCTTTTTCTAGCTACCTCAGAAAAACGTTGCACCTATACCGAGCCAATGATAAAAGATGCTCGCTAACAAAGCGAGTTGGCACGCAGACCATAAGAGTATCTTAATTGTTCGTTGTGCGGCATCGGGGGAAAACTCCCTGCGACGTTTTTCAGATCCCTCGATAGCCCTAGAATCCTGAGCCCGAAACACAAGGCCGTTTTCATCGCGGAGGTGCAATAACTCCTCTCCGCTGGACTTGTCATCGGGAAGGTCCCTGGCAAGATCCGGTTCAATGTGACCAAGTACTTCCACAGGCTTCTTTCTTGGACTTTCTCCTGTCACAAAAGCCGTTTGCCTCAAATGAATAAACCAAGCTATTGACAAGTAAAGGGCCATAAATAGGGGAACCAGTTGTGACACGTAGTAAACATTCCTAAAGCCCCACTTTGCCAGAGCAAAAGAGACTAAGACTGCAAATCCTGTAGGCAATAGTCCATATGCTGCAAGTTCCACTTTTCTGTGTACCAATCCTTTCAATTACCGTAATCTATACGCCGAATGACGCCTCGAACTACACTCATGAACACATCTTGATCATCATCCAACACAACCAGATCGGCATCCTTCCCCGGAGTAAGAGTCCCTTTTCGATGAGACACATTAGCTACTAGTGAAGGATTCACAGTTGCCATGGGAATCACCCGTTCCAGAGGTTCTCCCGTCCATCTCATAACGTTTTTTACACATTGAAGTAACGTGGTCGTGCTGCCTGCCAATGTCCCGTCCCTGAGAAACGCTCTGCCTTCTTCATCTATAATAACATCACTGCCCAGCGAATTGTACAACCCAGGCTTCAATCCTGCAGGGGCAATCGCGTCACTGACAAGATAGGTCTTCTCCACACCCTTAGCTGCCAGTAAGGTTAGTACTGCGCCTGGATGGACATGAATCCCATCACACAATACCTCTGCCCACAGACGCCTATCGGACAATACGGCCCCTACTATGCCAGGATCCCTGTGGTGAAAACTCCTCATCGCATTGAATGTGTGATTCCCAACGGTAACCCCCCATGATATTGCCTCAAGGGTTTCTTCATACGTGGCCATGCTATGGCCTGCCGCAACCGTCACTCCTTCCTGAGACAAGAAGCGAACAACCTCTTCTGCACAAGGAAGCTCGGGCGCAAGCGTAACATGGTTCAAAGTACCTTCACTTAATTCGAGCCATCTGGCTGCGAGGTCTAAAGAAGGGTTCAACAGATAATCTCGACGCATTGCGCCCTGCTTACATGGGTTCAAGAATGGTCCTTCAAGGTGCAAACCCAAGACCTCAGCTCCATCATTCGCTCTGTCCAAAACGACGGACTTTACAGTCTCCGTGACTTTATCAATACAATCTACCGGCATAGCGCCGAGAGTAGGCAAGAAGGACGTAGTTCCCTCCGCAGCTAGTCTAGAGCTCATAGACAAAACGGAATGCACATCAGCAGAAGCTACATCTTCGCCCATATAGCCGTGTATATGGAGGTCTATTAGACCCGGAATTATCTTGTACTTAGTCGCATCCACAAAGACCGCTCCCTGCACGGTTTCGGGGTCGTTCAGTCCGACTTCTGTGATCTTGCCTTCAGAAATCCTAATATAGCCATCAAATGGTATTCCGTCACCTGGATATATTTCCCGACACCTAAAAACATACTCCAATCTCGATACACCACCCCATAAATTCCCTCAATCGACATACGCGTCTTTTCCTCAAGTTTCCTGGCTCTTGCCTTTAATCTGGTCTGAAAGAAGATAAGCAGCGAGAAGAAGTCCTACAGCACGAATGACAAAAGTCAAGTCCAGTGTTTTGGTCATGCCGAAGAGCTTATAAACTGAAACCCCTATGACAGGCCAGATAAAGGCAGAAATCCCCAGTACAATATTGTAGACCGCAGCATAAGTCGGCCGGCTAACATCTCCTGACACGTCAAGCAGCGCGTTAAAGATGGATAAGTTGAGTCCGGCACCAAAAAACCCGCCAACAGCGTTGACCGCAAGATGCACATATGGCGACCGGAAGTGGCCGTAAACCAAAGGAAAGAGAATGTGAGCTCCCGACGCGACAAGAAAAACCTTCAGGTTACCGTATTTCTCGCACCATCTCCCCCATCTCGTATATGTGAGAAACGACATAAGGCCAGATACAGTTGAAAACATGCCTATCCAGGTATTTGAGAGATTCATCAGCTTTACCCACAGTATGGTCCACAAGGCAGCAGGAATGTGAAATCCTATGTGAATCACTGCGGCTGCTCCAATAAACTTCAAAAAAGTGTTATCTTTCCATACTGTCTTGAAATTCCTCAAGCCACCCGCATGTTGTTTCCTCTCGAGATTGCGCTCGGGATTCTCCTTTAGGCGCGTAAGGTAGTACCACGAGCCCATAACAAACGCATATCCCATAATGTATAGAACCATATAGTTTACCGGCCACGCCAAGGCATCAAGCATTTTCCCAGCTACTACCGTTGCCAAAAGAGATACCAGTGAAGAAACCATGTTCCTTTCAGCAAAAATCCGGGCCCTCAACGTAGGGGTAAACAACTCTCCCATCATCGCCATCCAGGCTACATCACACATGGTTCCAGGAAATCTCATTAGCGTGTAGCATATGATAAAGATCCACGCCTTGAGAGTGGAGGGAAATGGAGCTACTGCCAGAAACGCAAAAACCAGATAGAAACTCCTTGCGGCCAAAGCAGATTTTAGAATCGGTTCTAGTCTGTTGTGGTACTTATCGATAAGGATCGCCGAGGGTATCTGCGCAAGCAGATTCGCCAGAGCGGGCAATGACGTAAGCAACCCCAGCATGTAGTCTGAGGCTCCCAATTGCACGGCAAAGGCGCCCCAAAAGGGATTCGTCAGCCCTGCCATCACTGAAAAGAGGGCCCCGTCTATCAGACTATTGATTGCATTCTCTCTTTCTACTTGGTCAGGGATATAGTCGCAAAGTCTAAGTCTGTTCTTGAGCCTCAAATTCTTCGGTCCCCTTTTGGTACTTTCGTGTTATTTCAGAATTCGTCAAGCCTATCTTTTGTCCTGCAACCTCTAGGATCGCTGACATATTTTTCGTCCGGTTCGTTCCTTGTGACAGCAGACATAGCCCATCGTCCTAATAGTGTTTGTGGTAAAATAGAAAAAATCTGATTGGGTAACGCGTTCTTGTTGAGATCTGCGCGGTGAGGCAAAGGAGGCCATTGGCGCATTGCACTTTGAAGAAACTGTAATATACCTGATTCTCCTGATAGGGCTGATGGTTCTTCAATCGCGGTTGCACAGACGAGGACTCGAGTTCTTCGGGATCGGTTTTCATCGAAAAGATTTTAGTGACTTCGTTCATGGAACCCTAATTGCAATAGTCTACATAGTTTCTTATCTTGCGTTGATGCTTGCCTCTGGAAAAGGACATCTCACTTTTGATGCCAGGTTGTCTTCAGTTGTTGCTACAATTGCCTCAGCTATCAAGATATCCGTCCTTATGCTGCCAGAGATTCTTTTCACAGAAATGCTGTTCAGGGGCTGTCTCTTTGCGGCAGTCTTGCGCAAAAGGCATGATCTTTTGACTTCACTAATTGTAACTTCCGCAGCATTCGCAGCCTTTTCTTGCCTTTTTCATAGGCACTTGCCGCATCTACCAGTCTACGCAGCCAACACTCTTATGTTGTCTTTGATTCTGTGTATTATGGTATACCTTGATCAGTCTCTCATGGGTGCTCTTGGAAAAACAATTGTCTTTGAGGTAATTCAGTCGTTACTCTTTTTAAGCGGTTACACGGTAAATTTGTCGAGTTTTCTAAGCCTCGTCATCGATGAAGACATCTTCACTGGCGCTTCGGGAACCATCGAGACTAGCCTTGGCTTTTCGATCATCCTAGTCCTAGGTCTCGCCAACGAGATCCGCCATCTGCATGATCACCAACTCTCACACAACAGCAACTAGATGAGCATGCCCGGGCCTTTCCTTGGATTTCAAAGACAGGAACCTTAAGTGGGTATGTAGAAGTATCGAACAAACACTTAGACAGGGGATGAAGGCATAAGACGATGGCTTCCAAAAAGACAAAATGATGCCTACAAAACGGGCAAGAAAAGGGGAAATAATCGATGCAGCAAAGACCATACCTTCTGAAAAACGGTGTCATTTATGACGGTACAGGTAGTTCCCCAGAGCAGGCTGATGTGCTCATTGTCGGCGCGAGAATATCACAAGTGGGCAAGATTAGGGGCGCTGATGTACCTGCTCGACCAGTGATTATAGAATGTGAAGGCTTGTGCGTATCTCCTGGTTTCATTGACATGCATAGTCACAGTGATTCGGGCTTACCCCTTTACCCCGAAGCCGAGTGCCTCATAAGGCAGGGGATCACTACGTCCATAGGAGGAAACTGTGGCAGTTCGGCAGCAGGGATCCCCTACGAAGACGAAGCCGGGTGGAGACCTTACCTAGAGGCGGGGTTAGAAAAATGGAACGGTCTATCAGAGTTCCTAAATGCGATAGATGCCATTCAACCTGCCGTTAACCTAGGGATGCTCGTAGGACATGGCGATCTGAGACGCACGGTATCTTCTGAAACAAGTTCTCCACTTGATTGTGCTCAAAGAGCACATTTGAATTTGCTAACGAAGGAAGCAATTCTTCAAGGCTCCTTTGGGGTATCCAGCGGACTGGAATATATTCCTGGCAGGTTTGCCTCCCAGGATGAACTCATAGAACTCTCGAAAGGAGCAGCCCGGTTTGATGGCATCCATGCTTCACACATAAGGAATGAAGGTCCAAACCTGTTAGAGTCCATAGACGAGGTCGTGAGGATAGCGGAAGACAGCAAAGTGAGATTCGAAGTGTCTCACCTCAAAGCATGCGGGCCTAAGAATTGGGGCAAGGTATCGAAGGCCCTAGAAATGCTAGATTCAGCGCGAACCCGCGGATTTGACATTTCTTGCGATTTCTATCCCTACTTAGCATCAAGCACAGGCCTCTCCATAGTGCTACCCGACTGGGCATTAGAAGATGGGAAAACGGCTGCACTGGATCTTTTGTCAAGCGAGAAACGAAGCCAAGTTGCCGCTCAAGCCGACAAAAGAACAATTGAGCAGGGCGGTTGGGATAAAGTCGTGATAACCTCTGTATCTACAGAAACCGATGCTTGGATGCAGGGCCTGAATGTCAGCACGATAGCCGAAAGACTCCATCTCTCTCCTTCCGACGCTGCTATCGAGATACTACTTCGCAACCAAATGGACGTAGGAATAGCAAGGCATGCCATGAGTGAAAGAGACCTTATCGCCGTCATGAAGTATCCAAGTTCTACCGTAATCACAGATGGAAGCGTTTCCGTCCCAGAAAAAGGCAATCTTCACCCTAGAAGTATTGGCACCTTTCCGCGCTTGCTTGGAACATACGTGCGCGAAATGAAGGTCTTGAGCATGGAGGAAGCCATCCGCAAATCTACCTCCTTGCCTGCTCGAAAAATCGGTATCACTAATAGAGGAATTATACAAAAAGGATATATGGCAGATCTCGTTATCTTCGATCCATCAAAGATAAAGGACATGAGCACCTATGAAGATCCGTGGCAATACCCGCAAGGAATAGAATGGGTGTTTGTAAATGGTGTCCCTGTTATTAAAGAACAAACGGTTACAGGAAACCGACCAGGGACTGCTCTTAGGAACCAGGTACGCACCGTCAATGGTCTTGGATAATTTTGAATTCGCTTGACTTGAGTTGAACTTTAGCAGGATAATAGTCAATGTGGCGAGGAGTGCCTATAGTCCACAGAAAGGAGGATAAAGGCATGAGAGGAAAAGTCACTGTTGACTATACAGGTAGGTTGCCTGAAGATCTTCTTAGTACAATCTCAGAGCTCATTGGAGATGTGAAGATTGAGAAAGTGGATCCTCTTGTTCTGAAGCATGACTACAGTGTAGACAGCCTGTTGAACCTGGTTCTTGGTCTTATCAGCTTGAGCGATTTGGAAGTAAAGCGCGTTGAAATGGAAAGAGACGTCCCAGAAATATACGAAATAGTTACAGTACCTTTTAGTAGTGTTGCGGCCGATAGCGACTAGCAACAGACGATCAATCAAGCAAGATTGTGAATCTGACATGAAGCCGGACAGATCTAGATCTGTCCGGCACTTTCTTTCTAATTACTTTCCACAGGGAATCTGTCGCTATAAGCAGCTCTCAATGCGAGGGGAGAAAACACGCCCCGATCGGTTACTATCGCAGATATAAGTGTTGGAGGAGTTATGTCGAAAGCAGGATAATACCCGCCTACTCCGGGTGCGCCGGTCC
>JAGPNE010000010.1 GCA_018052455.1 Candidatus Fermentithermobacillaceae bacterium
GCGGAGGGGCCACACCCGTTCCCATCCCGAACACGGAAGTTAAGCCCTCCAGCGCCGATGGTACTTGGCTGGTAACGGCCTGGGAGAGTAGGACGCTGCCGGATATATATCAAAGAGCGCGGCAATTTAGCAGAGTGCTCGTAAGACAGTAAACAATCAAAATTTACGAATTACGGCATCTGTTAGGCAAGATTGGGAAAAATGGACACACGGCATTCAGCTTTGGCTGGATGCCGTTGTTCATTTTCGGGGATAAAAATACTGTGCCTTTTAGGGGGCTAGATGCGAGTTTGTAACGCATTTAGCCCCCGTTTTTTGGTGCGGACATGAAATCATATTACCCCACCCAAAATCGGCTGAAAAAGGCCTTGCAAATACTGGACTTTTACCCGTCTAAATGCGTACAACGAGCCTCCGAAAATCGCCATCAGAGCGAGATAAATGAGAATGGTGAAAAAGTTTCATTGTCCGTGAAAAATCAGCACGAAATAGCGAAGCACGGCAGAGCGAACGCTATTCGCTGATGAGTGTGGTTGTTTGCGGTTTCGTGGAAAAGCACGCAAAGCGGTGAAGTCGATTAGCGGGTGTTTCGATGCAGGGTATGTCGGACACCGCAAAATCGCTCTATTGCCCCGTGTTCATAAAAAAGATACATTTCGGCAGGGATATATTTGGACAAACCTCTTGAAACTTGGTACTCACCGTTGTATAAGATGTGTGTACACAATAACAAAAAGGAGGTACGGCAGATGAAAAAGTTATTGTCCTGCGAGTTCAATATGGATAGCGGTTGCGTGGAGTTGAAGTTCAGCGATGGCAGCATGATTACCATTAACTGCACTGCCATTGAAAACGAGATTGCCGACAATATGTATCAGCGGTCAGAGCTTGACTACTTGATTTGCAATGACCCGCTGGGGTATGCTGACCTCATACTGAACGGCGACCCGGAGGCGTATATAAAAGCTGTCACCGAGTATAAGCCTTTGGATTGAGTTGAGAAAAAGAGGGAGGTGTCTCTGTGAAGAATAGAGAGTTTGACTATTTCTTATTTGATAATTTCGATACTGCGACAGTACATATCTTTGATAACCCTCGTAACTATTTGAATAAATCTGCCGACAAAATCTTGTCCGATGTAGTGAACGCCGGAGTTTTCGGATGTAGCTATAACGAAATGTGTGACCAATACACAAGTCAACAAATCAACAACCTAATTCATATTGGGTTATTCCGTGTTGAGCGTGATATTCTGTTGTTGGATTCTACGGTCGTTGTGCATGAGGATATTCATAATATTGAAAGCTACCTAAAGGCTGAAATCTCACATTTGGCTGATAAACTTTGCGAAAAGAAATCTGAATTGTATGCCTGCGTTCGTTCTGTTGAGAATGGGCTTGACGAAAAAACTAATCTCTACCACCTGCTGTGTGGAGCTGTATTTGATGGCAGTGTTTTTGATTACTTAAGTAATCATCAAGCACTTGCCACTTCCCGTTTACATCCAGCAGGCATTGACTATATCATCACGATATACGAAAAATGCCCGGAGTTAGACAGATTCTCCAATCATTTGCTTTGTTCATACAATCGGTTTTCGGATGGTAGTCGAACATTACAATCATTCGGAGATGCCAATGGAAATCGAATTGATTTTTACCGTTTTTACTGTCAAAAAATGATGGGAGCAGTATCACCTAAATTTAAACATATCGAAAAAATGTGGGATGCTGTTGCTCCCTATAATGATAGAGTCCATATCCTAAATGCCCTCCAAGCATTTGACCAAAATGGAATCTGTGACGAAAAATATATGCGGCTATTTGAAGCATTTGGATATATCGTTGATGGCAAATATGCTGTGCCTGTATTTCGCAAAAATGCAAGCTCCATCGTTGAGGAACTAACAAAAATTGTAGTTGCCTGTATAGGAATGGATATGGAAAAAATACTAAGCGATTCTCCTATCATGTCTCAGCTTTCTTGTTGTCAGCATGGCGTATCGAAAAAAGAAGCAGCTAATGAAGTGTATCATATTCTCTTCGGTATGCTAAATGAAGAACTTGTTACAAGGGGCATTGTCCAAAACCCAAATCATATAGATGGTGAAGGCAGATACCTAAAGTCCATTGAGCTATACACAAACTAAGAGGAAGTTATTATGAGAATCACAATCATTTCTTTCAGCAATAGGGAGA
Organism: Candidatus Fermentithermobacillaceae bacterium; assembly: GCA_018052455.1. GTDB lineage: Bacteria > Bacillota > Sulfobacillia > Fermentithermobacillales > Fermentithermobacillaceae > UBA3907. The sequence goes on from JAGPNE010000010.1 coordinate 2,199, forward strand.
ACGGAAATTGCCAAAGCATAGCAAAGCTGGCGGCAGAAGCGTATGCCGGAAATGAAGTGAAAGTATTTTTCTTTTCCGACTTTGCTCTCACATCCTGCGGCAAATGTGACAACCAATGTTTTCACAATCGAACGAGCTGTCCATACATAAGTGACATGACCTACGAAATCTACGATAGCATTGCAAATAGCGATTTGGCTGTTTTTGTAGTGCCGAATTATTGTGGCTACCCTTGCTCAAATTTCTTTGTGCTCAACGAACGCAGCTTGTGCTATTTTGGTGGGCGTCAAGACCTGCTGGATAAATACGAAAATGTTCAAAAGAAATTTATTGCGGTCAGCAATTCCGAAGCTGATAATATGGCAGCTGCTTTTAGCTATCAGACTTATGCCACGCCTGACATTTTGTATTTAGCGTCCAAAACCTACGGAAAGAAAAGCCTTGCCGGCGATTTGATGGAGAGCGAAGAAGCAAGAAAAGATGTATTGGATTTTTTGCGGTTGTATTCTTAATCATTCGCATATAGCAGTAAAAAAGGTGAGGAGCAATCTTTATGGCATATACACCAAATCGGCTTCGTCCGATCCAAGTGAAATTCTTTGTGACCGCCGAGGAACTGGAGAGAATCAAGCAGAGAATGGCTGAGTTCGGCACAGAAAACTTAAGTGCCCATCTGCGAAAGCTGGCTCTTGAGGGCACATACGAAATGGAAGAAAAGAACGAAAATCCGGTCACGGAAATTTGAAAAATTTTCGCAATCAAGTTCCGCAGGAGCGCAGCCGATTTTGCAAAAAATCGTTCAGGGGCTTGGGGTGTTTCCCCAACAAGTTTGCACGGGTGTATGGCCACGAGCATTGCTTGCCAGGTATGTTCATCAACTTCACCTTTGCCGACCATGGTGTCCGCTTCATTGCCATCAATGACAACTACGACACCATTGACCCGAACAGCATCGACAACGATTTTGCAGGTATAAAGAACTGGTTCAACGAGTTTTATGCGCGCGACACCAGCCGCAAAATCCGTGCTGTGCAAAAGGCAAAGGGTGAGCGTGGAGACCGTCTTACGGTCAATGTTCCCTATGGGTACAGGAAGAATCCCGACAATCCAAAAGAATGGATCATTGATGAGGAAGCGGCACAGGTGGTTAAGAAAATTTCCGACCTCTGTATGCAAGGGCGAGGACCGAGCCAAATCGCCGCACAGCTTGAAAGCGAGCAAGATCCTCAACCCCACCGCTTACAAACAGCGAGAGGGGCAGAACACACCGAATCCGACCCCTGAGAACGAGTATCGCTGGCATGAAAGCTCCATCGTCAACATCCTGGAGCGACAGGAGTATATCGGTGCAACTGTGAATTTCAAGACCTATTCAAATTCTATTTGGGACAAGAAGCATAGGGCAAACCCCGTAGAGAATCAGAAGATTTTCTATGGTACACACCCCGCCATCATCACCCAAGAGGTCTATGACAAGATGCAGCAAATCCGTCAGCAGCGGCATCGCAGAACGGCAACAGGCAAGAGCAGTATCTTCTCTGGCTTGGTCTATTGTGCCGATTGCAGGCAGAAGCTGTACTACTCCACCACCAGCACCTTTGAAAAGCGGCAGGACTTCTTTATCTGCTCCACCCACCGCTTGAACAAGGACAAGTGCAGCGGGCATTATGTCCGTGCTGTCACATTGGAGAGTATGGTCTGGAAGCACATGGAGGCTGTTATCTCGTTCGTGTCCCATCACGAAGAATATTTCCGCCGTGAGATGGGGCAAATGCTCCAATTACAGAGCGAGGAAGCGATACGGGTGCATAAGAAGCGGCTGGCACAAGCAGAAAAGAGAATTGGGGAGTTAGACCGCCTATTCCTCAAAATTTATGAGGACAATGCCAACTCCAAACTGAGTGACGAGCGTTTCGCAATGATGAGTGCGACCTACGAAAGCGAGCAGACCGAACTCAAAGCGGAAGTCAAAAAGCTGCAAGAGGAAATTCAAGTACAGGAACAGCAGATACAGAATCTCGAAGTGTTCATCCAACGGGTCAAGAAATACACCACCTTCAAGGAACTCACGCCCTACGCCCTCAGAGAGATTGTAAAGGGCATCTATGTGGAGGCACCGGACAAATCCAGCGGCAAGCGGAAACAGAAGGCACACATTGAGTATGACCTTGTAGGCTATATCCCTGTGGATGAGCTGATGAAAGCAGAACAGGCATGACCGAAATCATGCCTGTTCCACCAAAATTCAATTTTACTGTTTTACGAGCACTGCCCTTTAGCCCGCGCTCTTTTCTTTATGCAAACACATATCATCCGCACATGCCATAGATGTTCACCTGTGGATGATGTTGATAACACTGGGGATAACTGTAAAGAGATATTTGGCTGTCCTTCCGTCAGCCCCGCAAATGAAAACAAAAGGCTATGCTGACCTCAGGTTGTCCGGCCTGTCCTCAGTGAAGCAAAAAGTGCCGTCCCTTCTGCTTCGCATGCATATGGGGTATTATTGTGTTGACCGATGGAGGGAGGCGAGGGCGACGTGTCTAAGGGTGGAGTCTTCATAACGTTTGAGGGTTGCGATTGTTCCGGTAAGTCTACCCAGATTGTACATCTGGTTAGGAAACTTGAGGGTATGGGCCAGGATCTCGTGGTTACCAGGGAGCCGGGCGGCACTCCTTTTGGGGAAAAGATAAGGGATTTGCTGCTTAACCTGGAGAGTCCCGATAGAGATATTCTCTCGGAGGTGTTTTTGTACGCAGCTGCAAGGGCGGAAATTGTTGCCAAGGTGATACGTCCTGCGTTGGAGCAAGGACGGATTGTGATAAGCGAGAGGTATGCTGATTCTACGTGGGTTTATCAGGGTTACGCGGGAGGAGTTTCCTTGTCGGTCATCGAAAATATAAACACCATAGCGACCGGCGGCCTGGAGCCTGATTTGACTCTGATTTTTGACATAAACGGTCCTTTGGTTCTCAAAGAGAGGTTTGAGGGTAAGACCAAGGACAAGATAGAATCTAGAAGCGAGGAGTATCATCAGAAAGTAAGGGAAGGTTATCGGGTCTTAGCAGAGCGATTTCCGCACAGAACAGTCATAATTGATGCAGACGCAGATATCTGCGAAGTACAGAACCGCGTGTGGAAAGAGGTAAGTGATGTATTGGCCAGAAAGGGTTACGATTTGAATAGAGTGATATAAGAGGGATGGGAGGTAACGTCTATGAAACTCTTGATTGCGGTTGTTCAAGACAAAGATGTCCCAAGACTAATGGATGGTCTGGTCAGGTCCGGCTACAGTGCAACAAAACTTGCGTCTACAGGTGGTTTTTTGCGCGAGGGCAACTCCACGATCCTAATTGGGGTTGAAGACGAAAAGACCGACGATGTTTTGGAAATTGTGAAGAAGGCGTGTTGTGCTAGGGAGCAATTAGTTACACCTATTACTCCCATGGGTCCTGGGGAAACTTACGTTCCGTACCCTGTTCAAGTTGTGGTAGGGGGAGCTACAATCTTCATCTTACCTGTTGAGAGATTTGTAAAGGTCTAAGGGAAGACCATACAGTGTGCGGATAGTATACATGTAAGCAACGTGTGGACTACAATATGCACGGTGCAGCGATAAAGTGATCCATTAACAATAAATATTCCGGGGTGGCTTGGATAATTTGTGAATAGCTTACTGCATGGGCAAGAGATCGCAGTTAAGATACTGAGTTCGATAATCATATCGAAAAGAGTGGCACATGCATATCTTTTCAAGGGGCCTAAGGGTTGTGGCATGGAAGAGTCTGCGCGAGAGTTTTCAAAGGCTCTTTTGTGCATAGGAAATGATGGTGAGAATATTACAGGTTCGGGCCTAGTTGAAACAGCAGATGTTTTTGCACTCTCTTGTGGGGTATGTGAATCTTGCCAGGCTTTTTCTAACAATAACCACCCTGATTTGTTCTATTTTGAAAAAGAAGGAACCAGCATAAAGATAAAGACTTCTCATGAGATGTTGAAAGAGTCTTTGACCAGACCGTATTTATCTAAGCGAAAAGTTTTTGTCATAAATGAAGCGGAGAATATGACTTTAGAGGCTGCAAATGCTCTACTAAAACTGCTGGAAGAACCTCCTTCGTATGTAACTTTCATATTGACTACGTCCAGCGAACTCATGATCCCGAGCACTATAGTGTCAAGGTGTCAGGTAATTCCGTTTCGTCCTCTGCCTGCAAGTGTCATTGCAGATATCTTAGAACGAGAGCACGGTGTCCCAAGGAAAGATAGTCAGGAAATTGCTATGTTCTCGTCTGGAAGTATAGAAAGAGCACTGTGGTTTCTGTCCGATGACGGGAAGGATGTTCTGTCTGGTTCTGGCATTCTCACCGAGATACGTTTGAACTCGCCTGTGGAACTAGGCCTAAAGTACTCTAAAGGCAGTCCGGACGAGAAGACGAAAGTTCTGTCAGCTCTGGAGGTATATTTTGAAAGGAACTTACTGCGGGCCGTGCAAAACAATCCCGAGTCTGAAGACGGGTTGGCGGCCGGCGAAAACGGAAAAGATGCGGTGGTTCGCAGTATCCGAGGACTAAATGCGGTAATGCGCGCTAGGCAACGACTTGCCTCAAACACAAACAATTTCTTAGCGTTTTCCGTGCTGTTTTTGAATCTCAAGGGTCTTTTAACCGGTAGGGCTTAGCAGTTCACTATACATTTATGAGTTATCTCTGACAAATTCAAGCCTATAAGAAAGGGAAATGAATATGCCACTAGTTGTAGGAGTAAGATTCAAAGAAAAAGGCAAAGCATACTATTTTGGGTGTGACGATCTTAGCCCGAAGGTTGGGGACAAGGTAGTTGTTGAAACCGTAAAAGGTATGGAGATGGGCACAGTCTGCACAGAGCCAAGAGAGGTCTCCGAGGACAAACTGGTCTTGCCTCTGAAAAAGGTTGTGCGGTCAGCAACCAAGGAAGACTTTATCACACAAAGGCACAACCAGGATAAGGCTCGGCAAGCACTTGAGATAGCTGACAAGAAAATACGCGAACATGGACTAGATATGCGACTAGTAGATGCGGAGTATGCATTTGACGGTTCTAGAGTAACCATATATTTCACTGCCGACGCGAGAGTCGATTTTCGCGAACTGGTCAAAGATTTGGCATCGGCGCTGAAGACCAGAGTTGAACTTAGACAGATCGGAGTAAGAGACGAGGCTAGGCTTGTCGGCGGTTTCGGCCCATGCGGTAGAGAACTCTGCTGCAGTAGTTTTCTATACGAGTTTCAGCCTGTTTCCATAAGGATGGCCAAAGAGCAGAACCTTTCTCTTAATCCGACGAAGATATCGGGAATATGCGGACGGCTCCTGTGTTGCCTTAGGTTTGAAGCAGAGGTGACTGAGGTCGCAAAGCGTCCTGAAGCTACTGTCGACCTAGGCAGCCTTGTCATTACCCCGGAGGGAGAGGGCAAAGTGATTTCCTATGACAGACAGAAAGGGATAATCACAGTAGAACTGGATGACGGAACTGTAGATGAGTTTCCAGAGGAAGAGGTTGACGAGAAAAAATGATGAAAGAAGACATTCTGGGAGGGCCTTATGATTTGACTGAGCAAGAGCATAAATGTCAAAGAGAAGCGAACGTTGAATCCGGGACCTTGTATGTTTGTGGAACTCCTATAGGGAACCTAAAGGACGCTTCTTTCAGACTCATAGAAGTGCTAGGCGAGGTCGATGTCATAGTCTGCGAAGATACAAGGCGAACCGTGAAACTTCTTAGCTATTACAACATTAAGAAACCGCTCGTGTCTTTTGACGAGCACGTGGAAAAACAGCGGACTGAAAAAGTGTTGCAGGATCTAGCAGAAGGAAAATCTGTGGCATTGGTTTCAGATGCTGGGATGCCTTTGATCTCTGATCCAGGCGCATTTTTGGTAAGTGCTGCTAGAGAGCAAGGCTTCAATGTTGTTGCTGTTCCCGGGCCATCAGCCATTACAACTGCTCTTTCTATATCTGGCTTCTACTCATCACAGTTTGTATTTGCAGGTTTTCCGCCGAGGAAACCTCGAAAAAGGAAGGACTTTTTCCTAAAGTGGATACAGCCTCAAGTGCCGATTGTGTTTTTCGAATCGCCCTATCGCGTTCTTCAATCGCTTGAAGACTTGATGGAAGTGTTCCCTGATGTTCAGGTGAGTTTGTGTCACGAAATGACAAAAATCTACGAAAGCGTTCTGGTGGGCCCCATCAAAGAAATCCATGAAACGCTCAAGGATTCAAAGATCCAGGGCGAATGGGTGATAGTTGCATATCACGAACTCAAGGAGCGAAAAAGATTCTACGATGAGGCAGAGTAACTGAAGTGCCTCATCGTAGATGTTTATACTGAAGTTTCTCCTAAGACCCTAAGGTTACTTAGATGTTGCTTTTTGGACGGATGCGGACCTCAAAGATATATGATCTTCACAGAACAGTTCTCCTACTGACTTTCAGAACCAACAGACACTGGTACGGAAAGGCTCGGATACTTCCCTGGCTACTTCAGTTCAGATAGCTCGGCAAGGCAAAGCTTGCAGACTCTTTTTCCTTTGAACATTTCTACGTCAGCCGCATTTCCACAAAATATGCAGGCGGGTTCATATTTTCTCAATATAATGTTCTCGCCATCAACGTATATCTCCAAAGAATCCTTCTCGCTGATGTCGAGAGTGCGTCTTAGCTCTATAGGAATTACAACCCTTCCAAGTTCATCGACTTTCCGTACAACTCCGGTAGATTTCATCAATTCTGTTCACCTCTTTTCTCACGGGGGTTCAGCAAATTTCGACAACCCTGTCAATAAAAAGGTACCAGATGTGCCAGAAAGAGTCAAGAAGAATATTGAGCTTTTTGCATAAATCCTACAAGTGTACTTCTAGCTGTGCTCAGTGATTCCAGCGGCCTAGGGGCTGTAGCGACAACACGCCAGCTTCACCTGAGATAGTACTATGGCGTAGTATGTATGTGGTGAAGTCCCCTAGGATGACCCAAGGATAGTTCTTAGAGCAGAATACAGGTGCAATAAGTTCCTAGGAAGCACTAGTTATGCAAGATTAGGTCAGGAGGGTCGAGTTGAAACTAGGCGTTTCAACGAAAATCAAGATGGAACAGATAGATTGCAAAGTAGAATCATCCAAACCCGTGATATTTGACACACATGCCCATGTATCCGCCTCGGCTTTTGATAATGACAGAGACTCTGTGATTGAACGGGCAGAAGGGGCAGGGGTACGGTTTCTTGAGGTCGGGTTCGACGAAGAATCTTCGTCAAAGAGCATTGTCCTTGCCGAAAGCATAGGGATGTATTGTTCTCTCGGAATTCACCCCCACGACGCCGAAAGAGACGAGCCATTGCAGAGACGATGGGATAGCATAAAGGCACTCGCTCTTAGTTCGCAGCGAGTAAAAGCTATCGGCGAAATAGGGCTAGACTATTTTCGCAACCTATCGCCCAGACAATCGCAGATGGAATGCTTTGCGATGGGGTTGGAGCTGGCCCGGGAACTCAGATTACCTGTCATTTTACATCAGAGAGATGCCCACCTCGATCTTATTTCCATTGTCGAGGGTCATAGATTAGATACATCCCTGATATTTCACTGCTTCTCGCAGGACATAACCTATGCACGAAGATGTCTGGACATCGGCGGTTACATAGGGATTGGAGGACCTATTACCTACCCGGCCAACAGCCATCTACGAGAACTCATGAAATACATCCCCAGAGACAGACTTCTTGTAGAAACTGATTGCCCTTACCTGGCGCCTCAAGGAAACAGAGGGAAGCGCAATGAGCCATCCTATATAACTGAAGTAGTAGATCTGGTTGCAGCGCTGCTAGGCTGCACGTTTTCAGAGATCGCTGAGAGAACTTCCCAAAATGGCAGACGGGCATTTGGCATTACGGATGAAAAGTGGTAGAGTCTATGGTTGTTGGGGAAAATCAAATGTACGTTGGAAAATATAGCATGGAATAAGGGCCTTTGCAACGTAGGAACCGACGGCTAGAACCTGCAGCACTTGCAATGGTTGTCTTGCTGAATGAAAAAAGGGATAATCCAATTGCCGTCGAATGTCCCGAACTAGGAGGTGCCGTCTTGCATACCGGCTTTTATCCGCAAGGTAAAGTTGAAAAAAGCAAGCGACCACTGGTGATCTTAGTCACTCTGACTGTTTCTTTGATGGCGACAAGTATAGGGATCTTGTTTTTTTCGGGAGCAAATAAAGTAAATGTGTACGCATGGGACCGGGAGATCTCCTTGTCAACAAGGGCGGAGACCGTTTCTGATGTGCTCAAAGAGGCCAACTTGTTTTTAGGCCCTGGGGACATGGTAGTACCGTCGCTGGAAACAGAAGTATCGGACGACATGAGCATCACCATAGAACGAGGCAAACCCATATTCATCCACTGGAGAGGCAAAATCTTACCCATCCTCGTTGCAGAAAGAAGCATATCCAAAATCCTCTTAATGGCCAATGTCACTGTCGATTCTGATGACGTAGTGTACCCTGGTCTAGACGCTGATGTTCCCGATGACAGGACCATAAGGGTTGTGAAAATAACCTATGGCGAGGTACGAGAGCGTCAAGAGATCCCATATGAAACCACGAAGAGGGAAGATACTTCACTGGACGCCGGACTTACTCGAGCATTCAGCTACGGTTCTCCCGGCGTTATGGAGATTTTATACGAGGTCAAGTACGAAGATGGAGTCGAAGTACTCCGTACTGAAAAGTCAAGAACGCTGGTCAAAGAACCAATTGCATGTGTAATGCTTGTAGGCGCAAGGTACGAGGTTTTCCGTGATGGTCAGAATATCAGGTTTAAGAGAGCTCTTGAGGCAAGTTCCACTGCTTATTGCCCTTGCAGCAAATGCTGTGGTCCTTATGCAACTGGAAAAACTGCAACAGGAGTTACGGCTACCAAAGGGATTGTCTCCGTGGATCCTAACGTAATACCGTTAGGCACCAGATTGTACGTGGAAGGCTACGGTTTTGCGGTAGCGGCAGATGTAGGCAGTAGAATAAAGGGCAACAGGATCGATGTGTGCTTTGACACTCATGACGAAGCTTTGGCCTGGGGACGCAAAACAGCTAAGGTGTACATACTGCCTTGATGAGAGACGTGACCTATGGGCAGATCATGAGAGAATACGAGTTGAAACTAAAGAAGCGACTAGGGCAGCATTTTATGTTGGACCCAGGGCTTCTCGCGAGTGTTTCGTCAATCATGGTGCCTGATAGTTCCTGGGTAGCTGTTGAGATTGGCGCGGGTCTCGGAACTCTCACTAAGGAGTTGTGTCTGAGGGCGCAGTGGGTGTATGCACTTGAACTGGATAAAGACCTTGTTGAACCTGTAACTGCTGTTACAGGCTCACTTACGAACCTTACTTGGATCTGGGGTGACGCTCTAAAATACGATCTTTCAGGCAAAAACCTTAGGCTGTCATACCCTAGGTCCCCGCTTGTACTGTGCGGGAACCTTCCGTATTACGTCACCTCAGAGGTATTGTATTCAGCGCTTATACCTCGATCTGAGTGGAAAAGGATATCCTTCGTTGTACAAGAAGAAGTGGCAAGAAGGATGGCAGAGCCGCCGGGTTCACGTGAATTCAGCAGGCTTTCTCTATGGTGTCAATATCGGGGGAGTGTAGTGATAGAGCGAAGAATCCCGAGAGGCGCATTTGTACCGCCGCCAGACGTGGATTCGTGCCTGGTTACCATAGATATAGCTGACGAGTTCCCGCTAACGGTCGAGGAGGAAGGTGTTCTCAATGAGATTTCCAGGGTAGCATTTTCCCAGAGGCGCAAAACCTTGTTAAACACTTTGGCGCCGCTAGTAGGCGGCAAGAAAGAGTTGCTTTCCATTGAGGATATCTCTTCCATACCTCTTAGCAAAAGACCCGAAGAACTGTCGCTTGAAGAGTACATAGCGCTGGCTAAAGGTCTTACCTCCATCGTCCCCCAGGGAACGAAACCCCAGTAAGCTCCCTGCTTAAGGGCGGATACCACCTTGCCGACTTCAATAGTCCGAATTTACTAGACAATTGCGTAAATGGCTGAAAAATGTTACTATTGATAATGTTGAAGCCTGGAAGGGGGAATCATCTTGTACTTCATCAGCCCCACGAAGGGGACGATGAGTTTCTCAAAGATGTTCGAAGACATCCTCACATTTGTATCAGAAAACCCTGAATCGCAATACAAATTGATAGTTGGAAGCGATTCCCAGGCCAGAGAGCAAGTATGTTTCGTCACCGCTGTTGTGATATACCGCATTGGTAAAGGCGCAAGATATTACTACACTCGTTCCTATGTGAACAAGATGCCCAGCATGAAGCAGCGTATTTTCTACGAAGCTCATCTTAGTTTGGACATTGCCAGCAAACTTGCGGGCGAACTGTCCAACACTGACCATAGCGATCTTAACATCGAAATTCACCTGGATATAGGGCGCAATGGTGAGACAAAGACGCTCATAAAAGATCTTGTTGCCCAGATAGTTGGAAGCGGGTTTGCGGCGAAAATCAAACCGGATGCATATGGGGCATCCCAGGTAGCTGACAAACACTCTAAATAGAGTCAGAAAAAAAGTCACATTAATTGAAAGAAGGGGGGTAAACAATTGTTAGTCGGAAAGAATTCTGTGGATCATATCCGTAGGAAACTCGACGACCACCTTGGCGAGCGGATTAAAGTCAAGGCTAATGAGGGGCGCAAGCGTATTTCAATAACAGAAGGTGTGTTGGAGAAAACGTACCCTAGCATATTTACGGTCAGACTGGACGATGAGTGTGGGCGCACAGCAACATGGAGCTATGTAGATGTGCTTACAGATGCCGTTCAGATCCAGTTTTCCGACGATATTCAAGACATGCCTGCTGATAACTAGATCAAAAATAAGTATTTGAAAAGCAAATTCCAATTAGGGGTTTTAGAGCCTTGTCCGGTTCTTCACGAGGTAGCGGGAAGAAGGGCGGTTTATTGTCCTCCGAAGCAAGTTCATCCACAATACTCAATATGCTGCAAACAACAATCATCATTAAATTCCTGCTCTGTGCAAACGATAATCAGAGACAAAAAACATGGTTCGGTCCTATGTGTTTTGAAGCATAATAAGGTTGATACTTGAATCTGAATTGGGTACGTTTTATTAGTTGGATTAATAAAATACAAACACTGTGTTTTGGTGCTAAGATCGCGCAAGAGGTTTTCGATATACGGTTGGTGATACTATGGTAAACCACCAGGCTTATGCCAAAGTTAATCTAGGCTTGAGCATAGTAGCAAAGAGACCGGATGGTTATCATGAAATTGAGACTCTAATGGTAACCATCGATCTATTTGACATTGTGCAAGTGAAGGAACGATCTCAGGGTATTGAAATTGTCTGCCCTGAGTTGGTCCTTGTTCCTCAGACTGACAATATTGCCTACAAAGCTGCTGACTGCTTTTTATCAGAGCATGGTACCAAACCAGACAGAGGGTTTGGGATTCACATAACAAAGAACATCCCAGTAGGCGGGGGTCTGGGAGGAGGCAGTTCGGATGCTGCTGCGGTTCTTCTGGCTCTGCAAGAGTTGATGTTTGGCAGTTTTCTAGGGAGCATCGATCACCTGGTTCAGATAGGTGCAAGGGTCGGTTCTGATGTTGCATTTTTCGTAGGTGCAAACTCAAACCCACCCCAATGGCATTCGGCGTTATGCAGTGGAAGAGGAGAGCACATCGAAAGAATAGATGGGGGAGAGTTTTGGCTTGTCACGGTTGTTCCGGAAAACCGAATTGCAACTAAGTGGGCCTATGATCAATGGGACGCCGTGAATACCTTAAGGGTTTTTTCGTCAGAAGGTAGTGCTTGCAAGGATTATGGACTAACAGGGGGTCTGGGCGACAAAGACCGCAGAATGGATAGGCTTTTGGAAGCTTTTTCATCGGGCGATCCCGAGTTCTTGGGGAGGGCGATTTTCAACGATCTAGAAATGCCAGTGTGCAGATCTCATCCCTTGATATCGAGTATCAAAGAAGGCCTAATTTCATCTGGAGCATACGGGGCTTGTATGACCGGAAGCGGTTCCGCAGTCTATGGGGTCTGTGATTCGCTTGAGCACAGCTTAGCGGTGAAAGAAAGGTTCTTGGCGGTGTTTCCCCACGAAGCAGGTATTTGTGATGTGATCATAACAAAGACAAGGAGGTAATTGACATTGGAGATAGACGCTGTAGTTTTGGCTGCCAGACCCAACACAGGGAAATTGGCCTCAGAAAGTGATGAACCTTTGGAAGCCAATATTGACATTGGTGGCAGGCCCATGATAGGTTACGTAATTTCGGCTCTGCGCGGTGTTCCCGAAATAAGGAACGTGATCTTAGTTGGTCCCCAAGACGGACTTTCAGCGTATGCGGGTGACAGGGTAAAGATTGTGGAGCCTGGTGAGGATCTAATCTCCAACGTGAAGATTGGGGTATCACATGCAGAGACTGAGTACGTTCTAGTGGCATCCTCAGATATCCCGCTCATAACAGATCAAATCGTAAGAGAATTCCTCCACGCGGCCATATCTTCAGAGGCCGACTTCGTGTATCCTGTATGCGCGAAAGAAGATTGTGATAGCAAATACCCTGGTGTGCGGCGAACATACGCAAAGATTAAGGGCACCAACTACACCGGCGGCAATCTTTTCTTTATTAAACGAAGCCATGTTGAGAAGTTGTGGCCCATGGTTGACGCAATGATAGAGAACCGCAAATCGCCAGTAAAGATGGGCATGTTTTTTGGTTTGGGATTCGTACTCAAAATAGTTTTGGGTATTGCGGGACTTCCCGAGATTGAGGATCACGTAGGCAAGATAGCAGGTATGAAGTGTAAAGCTTACGTGGCGGCTCCGGAAATAGGTATTGATGTGGACAAGCCCCAGGACTTGGAACTCGTTAGAAGTATACTGTCAAAGTGATATAATACCCTAGGAGAGATTGGCATGTCGCATGGTTCAGGAATAAATGTGGTGATATTGGCTGCTGGTGAAGGTACCCGGATGAAGTCTGATACCTCTAAAGTCCTTTTCCCTGTTTGCGGACGGCCAATGATAGACTATGTCCTCAACGCTGCTCTGGAATTGGCCCCTGAGAAAATCGTAATTGTTCTGGGGCATAAGGGGCAGGAAATACTAGACCATGTTACCAGCACGTGGGCCGAAGGCAAAGTAGATGTGTGCCCTATCGAGTTTACGTGGCAAACTCAACAGCTGGGTACGGGTCACGCAGTCAAATGTGCTCTTTGCGGCATATCCTCTGAGTGTGAAGATGTAATGATCCTTTATGGTGATACCCCTTTGATTACAGGACAGATGTTGAGAGAATTTGCGCGCAGCCACTCGGCATGCGGTTCTGACTTGTCGGTCATCACGACTACTCTTGAGGATCCAGGTTCCTACGGGCGTGTGGTGAGAGATAAAGAAGGCAATATATTACGGATTGTCGAAGCAAGTGATATTTCAGATAGAGATGAAGAAAGAAGAGAAGTCAATTCCGGTATTTATCTAGTGAAAAGACGTATCTTGTCTGAGCTTCTTCCGAGCCTACGCAACAAAAATGCCAAACAGGAATTCTACTTGACTGACATAGTTGAGATGGCTGCGAAAGACGGACTGAAAGTGTTGCCTTTTGTGTGGCAAGATAATACAGCAGTCTGCGGGGTAAACAACAGGTACGATCTTGCATACGCCGAATCACAAGTTAGACAGAGGATTCTGGAGGAACTCTGTTCTTTGGGCGTAACAATTCGCGATCCACAAAACACATACGTGGACTATGGTGTTGAAGTCGGAAAAGATACCATAATTGAACCTAACAGCTTCTTAGTTGGCAGCACCAGGATTGGGGAACGGTGCGTAATCGGCCCTTCTAGCTACATAGTTGACTCATGTGTAGCGGATGGCAGCAGGGTGTGGATGTCTGTTATAGAGGACTCTGAGATTGGGGAGAACGTTGAGATAGGACCATACTCGCACATTAGGCCCAAATGCGTCATTGAATCTCAGGTAACAATAGGTAACTTTGCAGAAGTGAAGAATTGTGTAATAAAACAGGGCTCCAAAGTTCACCATCATTCGTATTTAGGTGATTGTTTTGTGGGTTCTTACGTCAATATAGGCGCAGGGACTGTAACTGTAAACTATGATGGAGTGAAGAAACACCAGACGGTGATCGATGACGGTGCATTTGTCGGGTGCAACGCCAATCTTGTTGCTCCTTTGAGAATTGGAAAGGATGCTTTTGTTGCAGCAGGGTCGACTATTACCTCAGATGTACCCGACGGTTCTTTGGGAATTGCAAGGCAGTGGCAGACCAACAAGGATGGTTGGGTGTCAAAGCGCAAAAAACAAGAGGATTAGGGGGTAACGTAATTGTCTCGGTACGGTGGTCAGGATCTCAAGGTCTTTTCCGGAAATGCCAACAAGGGGCTTGCGTCTAGCATCTGTAAGTATGTTGGAGTGCCTGAAGGCGCCATAGAAGTTGGCAGGTTTTCCAATGATGAAATCAAGGTAATAATCAACGAAAACGTAAGAGGATGCGATGTTTTTGTAGTACAGCCTACATGCAATCCGGTAAACGACAACCTTATGGAGTTGTTGATTATCATAGATGCTCTAAGGAGAGCGTCTGCGAGCAGAATCACTGCAGTGATTCCGCATTATGGCTACGCAAGACAAGACCGCAAAACCCGAGGTAGGGAGCCGATAACAGCAAAGCTCGTGGCAAATCTGCTTGTAACTGCCGGCGTAAACAGGGTGCTTACGATGGATCTGCACGCAGGACAAATCCAAGGGTTTTTTGACATACCTGTCGATCACCTGACCGCAGTACCTTTGCTTGCTGATTATTTCAAAGGTCAAAGCCTCAACGACACAGTAGTAGTGTCTCCCGACGCGGGCGGGATTACTAGGGTACGAGATATGGCTGAGAGGCTAGGTTCTCCCGTTGCGTTCATCGACAAGAGACGCCCTGAGCCAAATGTGGCGGAAGTAATGAACATTGTCGGAAAAGTGAACGGTAAGAACGCCATATTGCTCGACGATATAATCGATACTGGCGGTAGTATTGCTCAGGCTGCGGAGGCGCTACTAGAGAAAGGTGCGGCTTCGGTAAGGGCCTGTTCTACCCACGCAGTGTTCTCGGGTGAAGCATCGAGCATTCTTCGGGAAGCGCATTTGAGTGAATTGGTAGTAACTGATACTATACCTATTGCAGAAGACATGAAGGATATGGTAAAAGTTATTTCCGTAGCCGAGATCTTTGGAGATGCAATAGTCAGAATTCATGAGGGAAGGTCTATTTCGACCATGTTCAGGTAAGGATTTCAAGAATGTTTTCGCAATTTGAAGGGGCGTGACGATTTTGGAGCAGGAAGTAATACTTGCAAGAACAAGAGACGTTGGAACAGGGGCCGCTAAGGCGCTGAGGAGAGATGGGCAGGTGCCTGCAGTCTTATACGGCAAGGAAGTTGATTCTGTACCTATAGCCATCAATTCTAAAGAAATGAAGAAAATAATGTCTAAGAGTCTAGGGCACATTCACAAGATTATGGTCGAGGACTTAGGTCTTGAGGGAAATGTGATGGTACAGGCCATAGACCGCAATCCAATCACCGGTGAAGTGATTCATGTAGATCTTCACAGGATTTCCTTGACAGATAAAGTTAAGGTGGAAGTTCCTGTTGTCATAGTTGGCGAAGACGAGCTAACTAAAGAAGGTTTGGTTCTTCAAAGGCAGCTTAGAGATATATCTGTCGAATGCTTGCCTGGGGACATACCCACAGAGTTTGAGGTTGACGTATCGCACCTGAACCTTGGTGACACGGTCTTGGCCGGAGAACTTGAGGTTCCGGAGGACGTAAAGATTATGACTCCCCCAGACGAGGTTGTAGTTGTGGTCGTAGCGCCTAGGACAGTTGTCGAGGAAGAAGTAGCGGAAGAAGAAGTTGAGGAAGAGATGAAGGTGGAAGAGGTTCACAAACCCGAGGAAGAATAGGTCCGTTCTTAGGCGAGACAGGTGACAGTTCAGATGAAGTGTATTCTTGGTTTGGGTAATCCGGGCAAAAAGTACGCATTGACTAGGCACAACGTAGGTTTTATGGCGGTTGATCGATTAGCCCGGCGTCTAGGGATTCTCTTTTTCGATAGAGGGATGAACGACGTAGCGTTGGGCTCGATAAATCCTTGTGATTACGGCGTCGGGATAGATCAAGGAATTGATCAAGAGCCAATTAAAGTAATTCTGGCAAAGCCCAAGACCTATATGAACAGGAGCGGAGTAGCCGTCGCAGAGCTCCTTGGCGACTTCTCATTGTCAAATACAGATATTCTTGTGGTCCATGACGATATGGATCTTGCCTTTGGCAAGATCCGATTTAGGTATAACGGGAGCTCCGGAGGGCATAAAGGGGTACAGTCTATTATTGATGCAATGAATGACAACGGCTTTGCCCGACTTAAGATTGGTATAGGGAGGCCTGAGCCACACGTTGACCCTGTAGAATATGTGCTCTCGCCTTTTGACGATCAGGACATGCTGTCTTTTGTCCTGGACACAGCAGTGTCTGGAGTGATTGATTCACTGGTCTTGGGATTGGGTGAAGCAATGAACCGTTATAACCGCAGTTTGGATCTTGAGGAGTATGGGAATAAGTAATGCCTCATCCTGGATTGTTGGATCTGTTTTCGAGCTTAGATAGCGCTTCAAAAGCTATTGATGCGATTTCTTGCAAGAGGACGCCGGTTGTTCTGACCGGCGCTCAGGGTTATGCTCGTACCTTCTACGCAGCTTCTATTTATAGTAGAGCCCGTATCTCAACAGTCTTGATCCATTCAAACCCTGAAGAAGCTGTAGTATCGTATCGCGAACTTAGAGATCTCTTGGGTCCCGACAAGGTGTTCTTGTTTCCCGCTGCCGAGGTTATGCCATTTGAGTTACGAGACAACCGGGAATCTATTTGTATGAGGATTTCTGCTCTGTCCAGTCTCGCATCCGTAGACACCTCTCCAGTGTTAGTGGTAATGCCTGCTTACGCCCTTATGCGAAAAGTCATGCCTAAGGAACGCTTCCGAGAAGGGTGCACCCGCCTGACTGTTGGCGAAAAAGTTGAACCTGAAACTCTAATAAGGAAACTAGTAAGATTTGGATATGAACGAGTCTATTCGGTAGAGGCAAAGGGCGAAGCGGCTCTTCGCGGCGGGATTCTTGATGTGTTTCCTCCTACTTCCGAATATCCGTATAGGATAGAGTTCTTCGGAGACGAGATAGACTCAATACGAGTGTTCGATTGTGAAACTCAGGTTTCAAGCGACATGGCTACTGAGGCATATTTGGTTCCTGCGCAAGATCTCGTGCTATTGGAAGAAAGCCCTGACCGCCTTGTTCGCGGGGAAGAATATACCAAGTGTGCTTCTGTATTCGACTACTTTGCGGATCCTCCGATTGTGTTAGTGGACGGATATGATACCTGTTGCGAGAGCCTAAGAGAGTTTGAAAAGATCGGAACCGAGATTGCATCTGCTCGAATAATAGCAGGTGCGATGGAATCCCGGGAGGCGTCCGTCTATTTCCCCGCCGCTTTTATCGAGTCCAAGTTGAGAGACAGTTCATTGTTGTTCGCCTCTTTGCCAAGGACATATGAACGATTGGTACCTCGAGAGATAGTGGAAGCAGATACTAGACTGCAGGTTACCTTCGCCGGAAGATGGCAGGACATGGTTGGCGAGATTAAGCAGCTTTTGACCGAGAACCACAGGGTAGTGCTCTTAGCGGGTAACGAAGAGAGACGCACTGCTGTAGACCGATGGCTAGCAAAAGAGGATATAGAGGTCTTGGTGAGAGATGAGATTGCCGATATTCCTCAACCTGGTATTGTTACCCTTTCCGTAGGCAGTGGACAGAACGGTTTCAACTGCCCTAGCCTAGCCCTTTGTGTTTTCACCGAAAATGAACTGTACGGGAAGCCCAAGGTGCGCAGGCCAAAGCGAAGAGCCGCGCGGATACCTTTAGACTGGCGGGAGCTCGCAGTGGGCGATTATGTTGTCCATGCTAATCATGGCGTAGGCCAGTTTATGGGCATAAAGAGCATGACCGTAAATGACGCGAAAAGAGACTATATTCACATAAGGTATGCAGAAGAAGATGCTTTGTATGTTCCTTTGGACCAGGTAGATATGATTGAGAAATACGTGGGACCTGAAGGGTCAAAGCCCAGACTGCAAAGGCTTGGTAGTGGCGAATGGCAGAGGATAAAAGCTAGAGTAAACAGATCCATACAGGACATGGCTAGAAGGCTTCTAGTTGTGGAGGCGCAGAGAAAATCCAGGCAGGGTCACGCCTATTCTCCCGACACACCCTGGCAGCGTGAATTTGAGGAGTCATTTGAGTACGAGGATACTGAAGACCAGATTATGGCTACACAAGAAATCAAAGAGGATATGCAGAGGCCTTATCCCATGGACAGGCTACTGTGTGGAGACGTAGGCTATGGGAAGACCGAGGTGGCCATGCGAGCAACGTTTAAGGCGGTCATGGAATCGAAACAAGTTGCAGTTTTGGTTCCTACCACAATCCTTGCCGAACAGCACTATGCCACTTTTTCAAGGCGCTTCGCAGGTTATCCAGTTTCCGTAGAGGTCCTTAGTCGCTTCCGTACACCTGCAGAGCAAAAGAAAATACTGAATGATGTCGCACTAGGAGCAGTAGACGTTGTAATAGGCACTCATAGACTATTGAGCAAAGATGTCAAGTTCAAGGACTTAGGCCTTCTCATAGTCGATGAAGAACATCGATTTGGGGTAGCAGACAAAGAAAAACTAAAACAAATGTCTGTGACATGCGATGTCTTGACTCTTACAGCAACGCCTATCCCAAGGACTTTGAACATGGCAATCACAGGAATAAGGGACGTAAGTCTCATCGAAACACCGCCCGAAGGCAGGTTCCCTGTAGAGACATATGTCATACCGTACGACCCAGCTCTTATAGCCCAGGCTATTCGAAGAGAAATGCGTCGCGGTGGGCAAGTATTTTATGTTCATAACAGGGTTCAGTCCATCGCAAGGGTGGTTCAGCGTATTCAGTCATATGTTCCTGAGGCTAGGATAGCGGTTGCTCACGGTCAAATGAGAGAGAGGGACCTTGCCATTACCATGCAGGATTTTTTGCAGGGGCAATACGACGTGCTTGTATCTACGACGATAATCGAGTCAGGGTTGGATCTTCCAAATGTAAACACTCTTGTAGTCGAAGACTCAGACAAACTCGGGTTGGCCCAGTTATATCAGCTTAGGGGTAGAGTGGGCAGATCTAACAGGATCGCGTATGCCTTTTTTACATATCGCAGAGACAGAATGCTGACTCAAGAGGCGGAGCAAAGGCTTGTAGCTTTGAGAGATTTCGGATCCATGGGATCAGGTTTCAGACTTGCTATGCAGGATCTTGAGATACGAGGCGCAGGCAATCTCTTAGGCCCTGAGCAACATGGATTCATGACGCTTGTAGGGTATGATATGTATGTAAGGCTTCTGGATCAAGCGGTTAGACGTATGAAAGGGGAGCCGGTTGAAAAACCTAAACAAATATCAGCAGCCGTAGAAATCCCGTGCGATGCCTATATCCCTGAATCGTACGTTTTGGACTCCAAAGAGCGATTCGCTTTCTACAAGAGGATTGCCGGCGCTCAGGAACTAAATGTGCTCAACTCGATTGAATCTGAATTGGAAGACAGATACGGAGACCTACCGCGTGCGACACACAATTTGCTTGATGTGGCCAGACTGAAGATAATGTGTGCTTCTACGGGTATGACTGAGGTGTCTTACTCGGTAGAAGACGTTGTCTTGGGAAAACGGCGACTCGCGTTTAAGGTTGAGGTCCCGCACCTATTTCCTTTCGAAAAGATCCAGTCGGTTTGCACAGAGTTTCCAGGCATCTGGTTTGACGCAAAGTTCTCTTCGCTGAACATGATATTATCTAATGAGACGCCTGATGGAGCTCTTAAGACGGCATTGAAATTTGCACGACGCGTTTGCTCAAATTGATCACTTCGAAATGGGCGTTGTTATTCGACAAAATACCAAGGAGCAGGATACTATGAAACGCCTAGATGACAAAAAAAACAACAGCGGATCTTGCAGCGAGGCGTGGCAGCGGTTTGTCCACATTGTTAGAACATTGAGAGGCCCTCTTGGGTGTCCATGGGACAGAAAGCAGACTTATGAAACGCTTGTGCCTTTTGTTATAGAGGAGGCGTACGAAGTTGCGCAGGCCGCGACGGAAAATGATGTCGATAAGCTCAAGGAAGAGTTGGGCGATCTTATGCTTGAGATAGGTCTTTACGCAACTATTGCAGATGAACAAGGCGACTTCACGTTTGAGGATGTGCTCAACGGGATATCTGATAAGCTTATTAGAAGGCATCCGCATGTTTTTGGAGAAGTAAGCGTAAAGGGTCCTGAGGATGTAGAAAAACTGTGGTCTAATATAAAGCGTAATGAACCTGGGCGATATGAAGAGGGGCACTCGCTAATGGACGAAGTCGGCAAGGGGCTCCCTGCCCTTATGAGAGCCCAAAAGCAACAGAGTCTAGCAGCGACAGTTGGATTTGACTGGCCCGACAGTCAAGGAGTTATAGATAAGATCGAGGAAGAGATCGAAGAAGTCAAAGAAGCCTGTAGCAAGGGCGATAGTCGGGACATTCACAATGAAGTAGGAGACCTTCTTTTTGCGTGTGTAAACCTGGCAAGGCATTTGGACGTCCATGCGGAATCCGCTCTTATGGATGCGATTGAGAAATTTGGGAGGAGATTTAGACAAGTAGAATCTTACCTCAAAGACGAAAACGTATCCATTGAAGAGGCAGGGCTGGACTATCTCGATAAACTGTGGGAACGGGCAAAGATGTCCCAAAAAGAGGAATCCTGAGATCAGCTGTTATCTCCGCCAGAGGGCACTCTTGATACTCTTTGTCAGAAAAACTTGTGGTACATAGGGCCGTTTGGGTAGTGTAACTTGGGTTTATTGGTGATAAACTAAGAGGCAGAATGTAAAAAGATAGGGTTTTAGTATGTCGAGGCCACAATTGCACCAAACAATGACAAACAACGATCCCCGGTGTCTTATAGTGGGCAATAGGCTCCATCTGAGTTCTAAAGAACAATATCAAACGGAGGGATTTAGATGAACAAATCTGAACTTGTATCTAAGGTTGCCGAAAAATCGGGTTTGACAAAAAAAGACAGCGAGAAGGCAATAAACAGTTTCATCGATGTAGTTCAAGAGAGCCTTGCTCAGGGCGAGCCAGTTGTTATCCTTGGCTTCGGAACTTTTAGCGTTAGAGAGAGAGCGGCTCGCGAAGGGCGTAACCCGCGAACAGGAGAACCCATCCAGATCCCTGCTGGCAAGATGCCCGTTTTCAAACCAGGCAAGGGATTGAAAGATGCGGTGGGCGCAAAAGACGAGTAAGTTTCATAGGAGCCTGAACCAAAAGAGCAGCGTTTTTAGGTGTTGCCGTTCAAGCATGGTGTTCCTAAAGGGCTGTACTTAGTTGGTATCATGGATTGAGTTTTGACGAAGGAGGGGTGGCAGTGCGGCTTGATAAGTATCTCAAAGTCACGCGTATTGTTAAGCGCAGGACTCTAGCACAGCAATTGTGCGATGGAGGGCATGTTACAAAGAACGGCCGGACTGCCAAACCCTCAACAAACATAGATGTTGGCGACATCCTGGAGATAAACTTTGGAGCCCGAAAAATGACTGTACAGGTGGCCGCTTTGGCAGAGAGTGCCGACAAAAAAACATCCGAATCGCTATATATCAAGTTATCCGAGCAAGCACTGAACTCTCGAGGAGATTCTGAGCCCTTGAAATAGCCGATTCGGCAATGCTTCGCGATATATCCTGCTCAATATGAGGATGCTACTTCTCTTGAGAATTTATTACCCGAATGTATTGTACTTCACCTGGCATTACTAGACCCAGCTTCTCCCGGGCGACTTTTTCTATATACTCTTCAGTTCTCATCGTTTCGATTTGCTGTTCCAGGGCGCTATTGGATATGCGCAAATGATTGATCTCATCTTGCGCCTCCTCGATTCGTCTCCTTATTCGGACGACTTCGGTCTGCCTTATCGCGAAACTAACTACGAGGAGCACAACGACCAACCATAGACCAGTAAGCTTAATAGTCCGTGGTTTCTTCTGTCTGTTGCTTGGCATGGACTATTCCTCCTCAACCTCATCACCGCCGAACAGATTCAGAGGATCGCCTGAAATGACAATAACTACCTCATAGCCCTTGGTTTTTGCCCTGTTGTACAAAGTGGCGACCGTAGATTGGCTCAGCCCCAGCTTGTCCGCTATCTTTTGTGTCGAGTAGCCGGTTTCTTTCAAGACTACTACTTGTCGCTCCCTAAAACTCAGTTTTTCGGCTCCCCGGATTTCGATTTGCACAGTTTTTCCCCCGGGTTATCCACAAGTTATGCACAGATTGTGGACAAAATTTGTACAAATCTATTTTACACCAGAATTCTGGTTTCTGCTAGGTAGAATTCGGCACAATTGGACTCAAACGAGCGGTATCTCTGCGGTTTAAGTGGAATGTTATCAGGAAAAGCGATAGAATGGTAATTAGATTGTATGGTGGTAGTAAGTATTGACATAGGCACGCGCTTGCTAATATTCTGAGAATGTAATTAGACGCCTATGAAGAATGTCACTAGGTCTGGTTTGTTTGTTGACGCTCAAAACCCTCATCACCTATAATCTAGTTGCCAGATTTATCAAAGTATCCTGGGAGGAATGTAGAAGGTATGGCCCTCGAAGTGGGAGCGATTGTAGAGGGAGTTGTTACTGGAGTTACAAATTTCGGTGCATTTGTGACCCTACCTGATGGAAGCACAGGATTGGTTCACATCTCTGAAATCGCTGACGAGTATGTAAAAGATATTAACGATTATGTAAAGAGAAATGACAGAGTCAGAGTCAAGGTTTTGTCGGTTGATCCCTCGGGCAAGATTGGTTTGAGCATCAAACAAGCTAACCCGGACTACCACAAACGTTCTGTCGTAGAGTCGCGGCGTCCGAAGTCTAATTTTGAGGAGAAGGTTGCTCGTTTCATGAAGGAAAGTGAGGAACGTCAGGCAGACCTCAAGAAGAACGTAGACGCCAAACGAGGAGGGCGTGGGTCCCGCCGGGAAATGTAGGGAAAAGCCGGGGTGTTGGAACAGGTAGACAATGGGGACTTAAAATCCCTTGGGCTTTGAGCCCGTGCGGGTTCGAATCCCGCCCCCGGCACCATCACGTAACCCGCCCCTAACTGCGTTTATTTAAGGGGCTGTCTCAGGGTAAGCGTAAGTACCTTTACTTCGATCTGTTCTCTACTTGTCTAAGAATGCCCAGTCGTCGCGCACGAAGTTCCAATCAGTCCGATCCATCTCTATAAGAAACCTGCTTAAGTAATCGGACAAGTGCTCGAGTATTTGCTCTCCTTTGTCAGATGTTGCATTTTTGGGGTCGCCTGTAGCACCAGTTTTTGATGTCTCAGGTATGGTCGTAAACAGTTTTACCTCACTAGGCGATTGAGGCCACTCTCCTCTGGCTATGTCCATATCAACCAGATCAGGTACCAGGTAAAGAGCTGTGGATGTTTCCGCTTCGCCTGCATGCCCTATGCCATAGTCTTCACCAAAGGTCCCTTGCGGGCATAGTTTGGGCCCAGAGATCCACCACGCCATAGACGCTGCGATTTTAGCCGATGGGAAAGCCTTTCTTACTTTTCGCGCCGCTACATCAATGGCAGAATTGTTTCCTCCGTGTCCGT
This sequence comes from Candidatus Fermentithermobacillaceae bacterium, assembly GCA_018052455.1. GTDB lineage: Bacteria > Bacillota > Sulfobacillia > Fermentithermobacillales > Fermentithermobacillaceae > UBA3907. The sequence goes on from JAGPNE010000010.1 coordinate 26,061, forward strand.
TTACAATTAGGAAACGGTTCATTCCCTGCTCTATGCAGGATGCCATGATCTCGAAAACAACTTGAGCCAGAGTCTGTGGCGTAACGGTTATGGTGAAGGGATATGGCATTAGTCCGTCGCTCACCCCAAAAGGAATTGGTGGTAACAAAAGAGTTCCAGGAGTTTTGGCGGCTATTCGTTCGGAGACTCCATAGGCTGCGAATGTGTCTGTTCCCATGGGTAGATGGTATGCGTGGTTTTCGGTAGCGCCGGTTACTAGTATGGCTTTGTCGAAAGACTGCTTCTCGAATCTATGCCTCGATAAGCGTTCAAGTCTGAACTCGTTCTGCACTTCTAAAGACCCCCCATGTACATACAGTTGATATCATTGTACTTTAGGCTAGCGAATTAATCACGTTGCTATCATGGGGTTTTAGACTCTAGGCAAGGGAAAACCCGTAGGATTGGCGAAGTTCCTCAGCATTACCATATGAGGACATCTAGGCACTGCGAAGCGGCTCAATAGGGCTGATGTCGCCAGATAGACTAAGGAGGGAGTCACATGCCGAGAACACTTGTGCCCGAAGACATATACAGGTTTAGAAACCAAGGAGACGCTCAGATATCACCTGATGGTTCCAAGGTTCTCTTTGCGGCGTCTCAGGCTGACAAAAGTGAAGATAATGAACTCACCGATATTTGGACAGTCGACGTTTCGGGAGGAAAACCTAAGAAACTGACCACTTCCGGTAAGGATAGGTTCCCACGTTGGTCACCCGATGGGAGGAGATTTGCTTTTGTCTCTAACCGCTCGGGGAAGCCTCAGATATGGATAATGGAACCTGACGGAGGCGAGCCTTGGCTCATACGCACAGACCAATCTGTCTCAGGTCCTGCAGTATGGTCCCCAGATGGGAGGCACATTGCTTTCATATCAAGAGACTACACCAAAGCTCACACCTGGGTTCCTTATCCGGGAGCCCCTGAGTGGGACAAAAAACGTGCTGAAGACCAGGCCAAAGAGGTCCTATCAGGTGAGGACCTTTCTGAAGGCAGGCAGAAATCCGCTAGAGACATGGTCTCCGACGTAAAGGTCATTACCCGGTTTACATACCGTTTCGATGGTGTTGGTTATCCGGGCGACCTCAGAAGCCACGTTTTCATAGTTTCTGTTCCGCAGGCGCAACCCGAATCTGGGAAAACTGAGGGAAATGTGCGCAGGCTTACCTCGGGCGATTACGACCACGGTGATATTGGTTTTTCTCCGGATGGGAAGTACCTGGTCGTTACTGCCTTGAGATGCGAAGATGCAGACTACATGGAGAAACAAGATCTTTGGCTAATAGAGGTATCTACGGGACGCATGGTCCAAATTATGGAGGGAAAGGGCTATCTCAGGTATCCAAGGTGGTCGCCTGACGGCAACAGAATCGCTTTTGTGGGGACTGATGGTTCCTATGGCAGCTCCACCACGGATAGTCTGTGGCTCCTTGAAGTGCGCGATTTCCTTGAGCGATTTGAAACGCGTGAGGTTCTTTCGGCTCCTTCTCCTTTGACTATTGGTGACGCCTGCAACTTGACCCGCGAGCTGGACAGGCCTGTAGGCGATTTTGTCAGTTGTGACATGAGCTACACTGGGGAAGACCTACCCTTTGCTTGGGAAGATGACAACTCTCTGCTCTTTCTGGTGTGCGATAGGGGTGCTACCGGCTTGTACGAAGCCTCATTGAATTCAGAATCTGAAAGATACGAGTTGACGAAATTATGGAGCGATCCGCTGAAATGTGCTCTTAGGTTAAGTATGGGCGGTGGCAGAATTCTCTTGCAGGTGGGGTCACCATCACAGACAGATGGTTTATACTTGCTTGACCGCGATGAAGAAGAAGGATCATGTTTGACTACGCTTTTAGAGTCTAACCTGTGGTTACAGGAAGTGTGTCTCGGCTCTTGCGAGCGCTTTACCTACCAAGGAGACAAAGGTTGGGATATGGACGGATGGCTCATTTATCCTGCGGGGTACCAAGAAGGCAAGAAATACCCGACCGTTCTCTTCATTCACGGAGGACCACATGGGACATATGGTTCGTCGTTCATGTTTCAATGCCAGGTATTTGCTAGCAACGGATATGCCGTGATTTGTGTAAACCCCCGGGGCTCTCAATCCTACGGACAGGATTTCGCCTATGCGTGTGTGGGGGACTGGGCTGGCAGTGACTTCCAAGACATAATGGCTGGAGTAGACCACGTGGTCACAATGGGCGTTGCGGACCCAGATAGGCTGTTTGTGACAGGTTGGTCATATGGCGGCTTCATGACAAGCTGGACTGTGACTCAAACTGCCAGGTTCAAAGCGGCTGTTGCGGGGGCCATTGTTTCTGATAGATATAGTATGTTTGGAACCACTGACATCCCTTTATTTGCAGAGCACCATTGTAGTGGTTTACCTTGGGAGATAAGGGATAAGTACTTTGAAAGATCGCCCGTAGCGTACGTAGAGAGCGTTGAAACGCCCATCATGTTTATCCATGGTGAAGGAGACCTGCGATGTCCCATTTCCCAATCTGAGGAGTTCTACTTGTCCCTTAAGAGGCTTCGTAAGACGGCAGTCATGGTCAGGTATCCCGGTGAGTTCCACGGGTTTGCAAAGCCAGCCCACAAATTCGATCGATTCGAGAGAATGCTGGCGTGGTTTGAGTATTATGCAGAGCAGAAATAGGTGGTGGGCCATACAGGACTCGAACCTGTAACCCCCCGATTAAGAGTCGGATGCTCTACCATTGAGCTAATGGCCCATAAAAATTGGTAGCGGCGACTGGATTCGAACCAGTGACCGTACGGGTATGAACCGTATGCTCTAGCCAACTGAGCTACGCCGCCACGTATAGCAAGCCTAATTATAAGCAAAGGCGAAAGAGACGTCAACAGTTCCTATTTGGTTTGCCGGTGGCCGTATGGGATTTCGATTCACGCGCATATTCTGCTTTCGTTAACTCATAGTCGATCGATGACTGTAGTCTGCCTAGTTGATCTCTCCATGAATCGCGATTGATGCGTACCTTTCGGAAGCCGATTTTTTCGTATACGTGTTGGGCCCGGATGTTACTTAGGTTTGTGTCAAGGACTATCTTGTCGTATCCTTGTTCCCAGAAAAGTGCGTCAATCAGCATAAGGAGCAATCTAGTGCCATATCCTCTTCCCTGCATGGAGTTGTCGCAAATCTTGATGCCAATCTCGGCAATTCGGTTTTCTTTGTTGCGGTAACTCATCTCGCCTATAGGTGCGCCATCTGCTTCTATTATCAACCGGCGGAAGGTATCATCGGCGTCAGTCGAAAGCTCAGACGCAATTTCCTCGTCGGTGATGTCTAGCCCATTTGGAAAGCCTGCGTGTGCCATGATTTGGCCATTGCGCCACCAGTTGCCCAAAATAGGTGCATCCTCTTTGTTGGCATTGCGAATGAGCAGATTGTCTTCTTGAACAAACATGCGATTTCTCCTCCCCGGCCTGCGGTGTACCTCTAAAGATGGACGGCAACGCTCATAAACGGCGCTGCACGTAGTCTTGTCATAGTCGATAGTATCGTACAGCATTCTCGTATTTGCGTCCATGGGCATGCCCGAGTTCTGGGGTTTTGCTTGAGCGCTGAGCTTCAATGTGAGCCGTGCGGATAGATGCTTCACTGGACGTTTCTCTACGATTATGTGCTATGCTGAAACTGGATCCCAGTTGAAGGCAATGGCAAAATGAATCTCTAGGAGGAACGATGAGTGAAGAATGTTCTAGCAGTGCTTTTGGCAGTAGTCATGTGCTTAGGAGTAACCGGCTGCGTTTGTTCGGTTGATCCCGACGATGGGACGTCAACTGGGGAAAACGCAATCGTGGCAGTTATTGAGGCGGACTTCGAGGATACTTCATGGAAAGCTGTTAGCATTGATCCAAAGGACTACGGGATTACCGATGATGCCCTTAAATCCGTATCATTACCTGAGTTTCATGACTATACTCTTGGGGAGCTGACTGCCTACTACCTTCATACAGACGGCGCGGGGGCAGAGGGTTCCTCAGAGGTACTGTACGAACGCTTTATGGAAGCGCCCAATACAGTTCTCACATATCTTGCGCTAATTGGGGACCAGAAGGCTAGAGGGGGGCCAAGCGGAAACGATACAGCTGCAGACGAACTATGCCGTGCAATCGCATTGGCGGATGTTGTATGGCATGACGCCACAGAAGAATTTGACCAGATATTGGTCAAATGCAAATCTGTGTATCCCGATGGGAGAATCGCTGGCATTCTAAAGCGCCTCGAGGACGAACGCCAGGCGGCCATTGGGCATCTATAAAGGGGCGCATGTCAAGTGAATAGAAAAAGTCAAGCTGCACCTTATCGGTGTAGCCTGACTTTTCAACTTACATGTCACTTGTGTCTACTAGCATCTTATCTGGTGAGACTTTGTCCGAAGCAGAAAGTGCCGTCCCTGTTGCTTCCCTGAAACAGGATGACTAGTTTTCCTCCGCTGTCTAGGATGAATTCGTAGTAAAAGTCTTTGTAGTCGGGATGAGCTTCGATAAATGTTGAGTCTAGGAGATATATGTCGTATCTCCCATAGGTAACGTAATCGGGCGGCTTGAGCGGTGCTATGTTTGGAATCCAGTCTGCCGTCAAGGTTTGTGTTTCATTCAGATCTTCGAATCTGTAGCCAGATGGGCTCTGATCGTCTGGTACTTGTTCACTAAGTCTCACTTCAATAGATACCTGTCCAGAGTCTTTTACATCTACGTTTTCGATTTTTCCAAAAAGCCTCTTACCGCCTCTTTCAACGTAAATGTTGGCATTGGACATTAGGTCTATGACTGTGAAATAACCGTCGGCCAGCTCGAATGTATCTTTGATCTTTTGCAAGGTCCCAGCGTCGGCGTAATTTCGGTCTACGATTAGGGCAATTTGGCTCAGATTTTCGCGGGCACCCAAAGTCAAAACGTTGAAATCATCCATGTTGCCATTTGTTACAGTGATTTCTGATTTGTAAGGTATCATCTTGATCTGGCCAATATTAGTTCCTCCGACTGATATATCCCACGCTACAGGATGGTCAGCGGAACGTTTGAGTTCCCAGTCTTGGGGCACCTCGAGTTTGAAAAAGGTCGTTCCTACAACTTTGAACCCTTCATTTTCGGCTGCAGGCTTTGTGTCTCCAACCAATGCTATGCTTTTCAGTACCTCGAAGATTTGTTCTTCCAGATCCTTGTATTCTTCCGCAAGCTTCCTATTGTCAGGAGGATACTGAACATCGGAAGGGAATATTGCGTAGTATGTGTAACCGTTTCCTTGAATCAATAGCTTTGCAGGGGCAGGGGATTGTGCGATATCTTCTTCATCTATCAGTTCTCCGACTTGGCGGTGTATGGTTAAGAGCCTCCCCCCCTCATGCTCCCAGGCGTCGTACACTTTTTTGCAATATATGACGATTCCATCATCATGATCTTCTATTACATACCGATCTTTCCATTGGAACGGGAACTCCAAGGAGAACCCTAATTGTGCGTTCTCATACAATATGGGCTTTTTGGGATTGACTAGGAGCACAATACTCACCAAGATTATCGCCAAGATGCTTATGACAGTTAACCAGAACGAAGGTTTTTTGTAATCAATTACATTCTTAATGCGACTTTTGGCACTGTTTTCCCCAAAAGCCAAGGGAGATGCGAACCTCTGATTCATGGACATGTTTAGCAGGCAGGCAGAGTAATCTGCCCTTATATCTTTTCGCCAACGGTTTATGACCATTTCATCGCAAGACATTTCCATGTCTTTGGTCATTAGAGAGAAAGAAACCCATACTACAGGGTTGAACCAGTGAATGGCGAGAGCTAAGAAGTAGAGCGCCTTTACTATATGGTCGAGCCTTTTTATGTGGCATTCTTCGTGTTTGAGAAGATATTCTCTTTCTTCGCCCTGGACTGTTGCTGGGAGGTATATCTTCGGTGAAATAAGTCCCAATACGAAGGGCGATAGTATGGTATCAACTTCGTAGATGTTTCTTGTCACCAAGGTAGCAAATGTGAGCTTCTCCTTCAAACTGAAATATGAATACACGCCATACCCCAGCACTGCGGCTAATCCTAGCATCCATATTCGGGACAGTATGTCCCAGGTAACGGGACTAGAAGACTCGGAAGGACTTCTAACACCTGTTTGGCTTTGGTTGTCTAAGATGGGTTCAGGACTGGGCACTGCGGCGCCCTGCCCTTGAGAAACCTTTTCCTTACCTATTTCCATAGAACTTATTGACTCTTCGATTATTTGATTAACCTGCGTGCCTACTTCTGAAATGGGTATTACTGCAATATTGCTTTCGATAGACAAGGGACATATTAGACGAAACAAGACTACTAGCCAGAGGATATACGAGAACACCTTTGGAGCTTTTCTAAGGAAAGGGCGTACAAACATGACCACAAACGCGACCAAACTGCCAGATATGCTCATGTTTAACACCAAGGGAAATGCGTTTGTCATTTCGTGGCCTCCTCAATGATCGCTTTGATCTCCTCAAATTCTCTTGGCGATAGTCTTTTGCCGCCAAGAAAAGCTGCCACAAACGCTGGGACGGAGTTGCCGAACGATTTTTCGATGAGCGCCGCAATTTCATACTGCTGAACCTGTTCCCGTTTGACCAATGATTGCACGACTGTATCCCTGTTCTCTAAGATACCCCGATCTGAAAGTTTTCTTATCATCGTGTATGTGGTAGACTTCTTCCATCCGAGTTTGCGATTGCATATCTTAGATAGCTCGGTTGAGTTAATGGGTTCGTTATCCCAGACGATGTCCATGAACTTATGTTCCGCGTCAAACAGCTTGTATTTTTCTTCGTCCACTCTAAGGCCCCCCTCGGTCTATTACGGTAAACCTCCTAAGGCCAGTCTATTATGATAGACCTAATATGTCAAGCAAGGAAAAGAAGTTTCCTAGTAGAAATGCGGGTTGGCTTCAAAATGGGTAGTTACAGTCTTGAACAAAGGCCTGCCGTATGAATTCGAATCACAGTCTGTCCGCGGGCATTGCTCTGTTGCCCCCATGCTTTTTCGACATGTACATGGACTTGTCAGCCATGCGAATTACGTCGTAGGCTGTATCACCGTGTTCGGGCCAGGATGCTACGCCAATGCTGAGGTTGATGTCAATTTTCGCCTCGCCTAAGGAAACGGACTCCGAGCGAGCTGCATTGAGAATTCGTTGTGCTGCCACCAATCCCCCTGAAGTATTTGTTTTCGGGCACATAACCAAGAACTCATCTCCGCCATAGCGGGCGAGTACGTCTTCAGTTCTTATGCTGGTCTTTATGACCTGGGACAAATGACACAGGAGGCAATTGCCCATGGCATGGCCGTACTGGTCGTTTATATGCTTCAATCCATCGACATCGATAAAGATCATTGTACAAGGCTCGTTATTGAGAGCTAGGTTGCTAAACTCTGTGTCCACCCATTCTCTTAGGTATCGTAGGTTGTAGATGCCGGTGAGAGGGTCGGTTTGGCTCTCCTTAGTCTTTTGGAGCAATTCCTTTTGGAACTCGTTCTGGCGTCGGAGCAGCATAACTCCTACGAAGATGACAACAAACGCAGTATTTCCCAAGTGCGACGAGATCACCGTGCCCACTAGCGTCAGAAATCCTCGAACTGCCATCAGAGACTTTCGATCCGTGAAAAAGTTCTTTACGAAGGCTTCTAGGAAAGATGTCTTTGATACAAACAGATCCGCGCCGGTGATGAACAGAATATTGGTTGCGTCATAGGCCAATATCATAAGAACAATTGTAACGAGGTCTCTATCGGTAGCTGCAACGCCTGCGACCCAACCCATCCACGACCCCACCTGTTTGGCTGCGTAAAGACTAAGGGTGAACTGTCCTGCATTGAAAAGGCAGTTTGATAGCCCATGCCTTCTTGTCCAGAAGTGTAATAACATTGAAGGCACAATAACCAAGAGGGCAGGAGCAATGCCATACCTAAACAGCGCCCCCATAAGAAGCGGGAAACCGGGATTAACGTATATGCCCGAAGGAAGCTCCACAGGAAGATGATATGATATCAGTCCGAAAAGCACCAGTAGAACTGTTGTGCTTGGCTCAGGGAAGTTACCATTTAACAAGGTTTTCGCGCAGAGAGAAAGCCCAATTGCGGCGACCGAAACAAAATACAGACCCTGGTAAAGCGCTTGGCGTCCTACAAGGCTTGTTGTAATCAGCCTATTCCGAGAGAAAGGTGAAAATACACCGGGAGTGGGCTGTGGTGACAGATCCAAACTCGACAACACTCCAATCGTGCATATGCACTTAGTTTCTGACAGCGCTGGCAGATATCAGATTCAGTTACAGACTTACTCTATTTAGGTATCTCTTAAGATATGCTATCAGATTCTTACCAATAAAGTCCATAAATATGTACTTACTCTATCCTAATATAGATATTCCTTTCCCAACTGGGATTTTCTTCAGGGAAATCAGTCCGGAAGTGAGGACCTCTTGATTCTGCCCTGGCGCTTGCAGAGAAAGTGACTGCCGCTGCCGTATACCACAGACCTACGTTTTCTGCTGCAAGAAGCAGGTCGGTTTCAGACTCACAGTTCTGTAGATGAAGAAGCTCACTCAGCGCCTTAAGATCCTCTTTAGCTTTTGTTAGTTCTTCTCTCGAACGAACGGGTAGAAGATATTTGGCCGAGTACTGTTGAATCTCTCGGCGCATAGACCTTGCTGTCACATGCGAGTCGTCGTTTCTCAACAAGTCTCTCACGGTTGGAACTCGGAGTGCAGGTATCAAGACCTCGTTTTCGTAGGCGCTGTCCTCAAGCTTTATTGGTGCGAGTTGCCCGCCCTTTGCGCATGAAGCAGCAGATTGCCCCGCTCTTATCCCAAATACGATGCAGTTTGTGAGGGCGTTTCCACCGACTCTATTTGCACCGTCAATACCGCCGGTTACTTCACCGCAAGCAAAAAGACCAGGGACTTCGGTCTCAGCATTTGGTCCTATTCTCACTCCGCCCGGAAAGTAATGCTGAATAGGGCTTACAGGAACGGAGGTCTCCCAAGGAGGACTAGACTTAGGGAACATATGCATGATGGTTCTCAGATACTCATCGCCTTCCCAGGATTCTTTTGGGATGTCGTCAAGGTGCAAGAGAACTTGGCTCTTTCTGTTTTGAAGTGCAATTGCTACTGAACACTTGTCTCTTGCGAAGAGATTGGCGTCTCTTCCTGAAGATATGCCTTCTTGCTTAAGTAAAGCATCCAAGAAAGGCTCCCCGTCAGCATCGGTAAGCCTTGCGAGGTCAATTATTCCTAGATCTATGAACCAGTGAGCTCCGCCTGGGATATCAATACCTATTGGATAAAACTGAACAAATTCCATGTCTAGTAGATGACACCCGGCATCAAGGGCTAGCATATATCCGTCCCCTGTGATTCTTGCAGGGTTATCAGTACGTTCATATATTGCTCCCCCACCACCGGTAGCCAAGACAACGGATTTGGCACCGAGAACTGAGATATTACCAGTTTGGCGCTGTAACCACTCTACTCCTGACATCCCTCTATCGTCAGTCAGAAGTCTGGTAGCTATTGCGTTTGGCAGGAAGTTGACGCCGCTATCAACGCACATTTTATGAAGCGCGTCGATCAGAGGTTTGCCGCCCAATAGCGGGAAATGAGGGTCCCTTTGGATGCCTATTCCTCCGCGGCGGATACTAAAGGGCACGCCCGAGTGACGGAGAAATGGGATGATAGAAGGGGCTTCTTGTGCGAAAACGTCCAAAAGTTCAGGGACATTCAGGTTTCTGCCTGCTCTAAGAGTCATATTCTTGTGTTCATGGGTACTAAGCCCACCTACTCCTAAAGTGAACCCTCCGCCGGAGTATATTGTAGAGGTTGCTTTGCCAGGCTGGGTCTTTGACATAGAAGTAACCTTGATTCCCTCTTTGGCTAGGACCAAGGCAGCTGTAAGCCCTGCTGCACCCTGGCCGATGACTGTGGCATCCATTGTTTCACTTCCTTAGCACGATTAGGCTACTAATTAGGTACGGAAACGCGAAGTCTGCGTAACAGTTGCGATAAATGGTAGTGCATTTTGTTTTATTGTTGCGTTGTAAGGATTATATCAATAAGCTTAAACCAGGATCGATTTTGTAGCAAGGTTCTCATGGCGCAGTTTGTGAGAATATTCGCTAAGAGTTGTTCTCACTGTAGTTTTTCTCAAATAAGAGGTGATGAAATGCACATGCCGTCTGAGCCTTCTTTATCAGCGCCAGTTCTAGAGTGTCCCTTGGGTGACGTGTACCGTGTGGTTTTGCCACCTCCTGACCCAAGCGGATTGGAGTCCGGGGTCTTACCGTATCTGCCGGGATTTCGGGATTTTCTTACGTCATGGGTAGTCGTTACCGAAAAATGGAGTCTGGTTGTAGATGTAGGACCTTCAAGCACAATACCATTTTTGTTAGAGAGTTTATCGGAAATAGGTGTAGATTCTGGCTGCAACAAGGGTAAAGACCTCTTTGTCCTTTTGACTCACGTTCACATAGATCACTCGGGAGGGTTGGGAGACTTTATCAGTGCCTTTCCCAATGCTAAGATTGAAGTTCATCCCAGGGGCCGACCGCATCTAATTGATCCTTCCGGTCTGTGGAGAGGAAGTGTTGAGACTCTAGGTGATCTTGCTCGAGCATACGGACCGATACGGGGAGTCCCCGAGGAGTCAATACTCAAGGCAAGCCCAGATGAAATACAGTCCGAGAGCTGCGGACCACGAGATTTGCCAGAGGAAGTGCGGATCATCCCTACTCCCGGTCACTCGTCCCACCATCAGTCCTACCTTGTGCACATGGGGAAAGAAAGGATACTATTCTTGGGAGAAGCTGCAGGGATCTATCTGGGAGAAAAAGGCAACTTCTGTGGCTCGGAAAGAGACGGGAGAGGCTCTGAGAGCCCATATTTGAGACCCGCTACTCCTCCTAGATTCTTCTACGACATCTACCTAGAGTCGCTGAAGAGCCTGGCACAATTTGAACCTTCTTTCATGTGTTACGGGCATTTTGGCTACACAGATGATAGTGGCGTTTTGTTAGGTGAAGAAAAACAACTTGGGCTGTGGAAAGACATAATATGGGACGAAGTCTCACGTATTTCGCGCTCGGAAGCATCTTGTCTCAGAGACCAAGGTCGGTTAGATCTCAATAGTGATTCGGTAGTAGATCGGATTCTAGAAAGGCTCTTGTCTGAAGACCCGCTGTTAGAAGGATTCTGTAGCTTACCCCAGGACATATCTCTTAGAGAAGCATATTTTCTCAGAAACAGCATCAGGGGGTTTGTCGGGCATATAGAAAGTGCGGTTCAAAAAGGTAAAGTGTAAGGCAGTGCTTTGAATGATCAAAACACCCAAAAAGGAGATGTCATGTGTGAGCGATGTATCTAGATTGTTTTCAAACTACGGGACCGTGCCTCCTAAGACGTATTTTCATGGACTAGAGTGCCCGCTATGTCACGCAACATATGATCCCACAGTGCTGCAGAATACCTGTGTATGTGGTGGGCCACTTCTTGCTAGGTATGATCTGGATTCTTTCAAAAAGGAATTCGACCCTGGACTTTGGGCAAAACGTCCTCCGGGCATATGGCGCTACTGGGAGCTCCTACCTGTAAACTCGCCACAAAACGCGGTTAGTCTTGGAGAAGGCGGGACTCCAGTACTCAAAATGTCCGAGATTGGGAATATGTACGGGCTTAGGGATTTATACCTTAAGGACGAAGGATTGAATCCTACAGGGACCTTCAAAGCAAGAGGTGCTGCGGTTGGAGTATCCAAGGCAAAGGAACTTGGGGCTCAAGTACTTGCCATGCCGACTGCGGGTAACGCCGGAGCAGCTTGGGCTGCCTATTCGACGAGGTCCAAACTGCGTATGGTAGTGGCCATGCCTCAGGATGCTCCTTTGGTCACGCAATCAGAATGCGTAGCATATGGCGCAGAGACATACCTTGTTGAGGGTCTAATATCCGATGCGGGGAGGTTCATAAACAAACTGGCCTCAGAGCACGGATGGTTTCAGGTAGCAACTCTTAAAGAACCTTATAGGATCGAAGGTAAGAAAACAATGGGTCTAGAGATTTTCCAAGACTTCCAGGGAAAGCTCCCTGCGGCTGTCATCTACCCGACTGGTGGCGGCGTAGGGCTTATAGGTATGTGGAAGGCATTTCTAGAGCTCAAACAGGCTGGGTTGATTGAAGGGGATCTTCCTAAGATGGTAGTCTGTCAGGCTGAAGGTTGTTCGCCAATTGTTAAGGCTTTTTTGGAGGGAAAAGACAGGGCGGAGTTTTTTGAAGGGGCCCACACCATCGCGGCTGGGATCAGAGTCCCCTCAGCGTTGGGAGATTTCCTAATTTTGGATGCAGTCAGGTCGTCGGGCGGTACAGCGGTGGCCGTTAGCGACGAAGAAATACTTGAAACCTGGAAAGAAGTGTCCAAACGAGAGGGCATGCTCATATGTCCCGAAGGAGCTGCGGCAGTAAGGGCAGCCAAGATGATTCGTGAGAAAGGACTTGTAGGACCAGACGACCCTGTGCTCATCCTTAACACGGGTGCAGGTTCGAAATACACAGAGTTATTGACCGAAAAAGCCCTACGCGCTTCAGAAGTATAGGGCCGCAAGAGTTTCTTTCGGCCCAAAAGGGAGCGAAGAACGATACAGTATATTGGGTACATGGGGCTCACAGATTGCTTCTTTCCTGAAAGTAGGAGAAGGGGCTGTGGAAGGATGCTCAGGAAAGGAAGTGCGCCATGAGGATTATTATGGACATGCTGCAAAGCCTGTGGCAGGCTGCTAGAAATGTGCTGCCACTTATCGCAATGTTGGTTATATGCCAGACGATGATATTGAAGAGGCCTGTTCCCAATGTGCGATCTTTTAGCGTTGGTTTGGTGTTCGTTGTGTTGGGATTATTCTTCTTCCTTAAAGGCATTTCTCTGAGCCTTATTCCCATGGGAGAAGAAGTAGGCAGAAGCCTAGTAGTTCTCGACAATAAGGTCTACATTATTGCCATAGCTTTTGTAATAGGATATGCGTCGACGCTTGTAGAACCAGGGTTACAAGCGTTGGCGGCAGAAGTAGAAGAAGTCTCGGTTGGAGCTATTAGGGAGAAAATCTTGATTCATACTGTAGCGCTCGGCGTAGGAAGCGGTATGTCTCTCGGCCTTCTCAAGATACTAAACAGCATTCCGTCAAGAAATGTGATCATCCCAATTTTGATTGTGACAGCAGTGCTTATACTTTTTGCCCCTGAAGAATTCGTGGGTATTGCTTTCGATGCGGCTAGTGCGACCACGGGACCCGTGAATATCCCGATTAACATGGCAATTGCTATCGGTCTTGCGTATGCTCTAGGAGGCGCTGACCCGCTTCTGAACGGGTTCGGGCTTGTTGGGCTGACATCTTTGGGCACTATGGTGACGGTTTTGTTACTTGGAATACTCAGCAGGCTATGACTTCTTGGCATGGTCTGTTTTTCGATAGTTTCTATTCGAGCAAATCTGCATAGTTCCAGGGAGAGGAGATTGTATATGGGTGAAGTTCATGCAATTGTCGCCATAGTCGAACGCGGTAAGGCCGATTATGTCGTGGAAAGGGCTAAAGAGTTCGGCGCAGGTGGAGCTACAATCCTCTTTGGCAGAGGAACCGGGCAAGAGGAGTTTCAGAGGATGTTCCACCACTTGCACGTTGAAGCATCGAAAGAGATAATAATCATTTTGTGCACCGAAACTAAGCTAGAACAGATATTAGAAGCCGTAGTAGAAGCCGGGAAACTCCGCGAGCCCGGAAGAGGAATTGCATTTACGTTTCCGATTTCCAACCTTGTCGGGCTAGAGTATAGGCGTTCGCTTTAGCGTATCTTCTAACCCCAAGCGCGTGCTATGGGCGACAATATAGAATCTGGCGGAGGTGATCTGCACGACCTTGGATTTTGAAGCAATGATTCTGAATAAGGTGAGGCAGGCAATCGAGAAGTACGACATGATAAAGTCGGGTGATCTTGTTATTTGTGCTGTATCAGGCGGACCGGACTCTATGTGTCTGTTGGATAGCCTTCTTTACCTTTGTAAAGACCTCAATTTTAGAGTCTGTGTGGGACACCTCCATCACCATATGCGAGGCGAGCAGGCTGACAAAGACGCTGAGCTTGTGGCAGACTTCTCAAGGTCCAGAGGAATACCCATAACTATTGGTCACGCTGATGTTTTCGGCTTAGCAAAAGACATGGGGGTAGGGGTTGAAGAAGCAGGTAGGATAGCCCGGTACAAGTTTCTTTTTGAACTATGCGAGGAAATTGGAGCAGATAGAATAGCTGTAGGGCACAATATGAACGATCAGGCAGAGACAGTTATAATGAGGCTGGCTCGGGGCGCCGGTACTCAGGGTCTAGCGGGAATATCTCCTGTGAAGGATAATGTAATACGCCCAATCCTTTATCTCTCCCGAAGTGAGATCGAAGAGTATTGCAGCAAAAGGCAACTTCCTGTGATTACAGATGTATATAACTTTGATTTGAAATACACGAGGAATCTGGTGAGGCACAAAGTGATTCCTCAGATCGCGGAATTGCTTAACCCATCTATTGTTGAGACGCTATCAAATACCGCAGAGGTCCTAAGGTGGGACGCAGAGTTTCTCGAAAACTGCGCGACTGGTGTTTTTGAAGATATTTCAACCAAAGAAGGACGAGTAACTCTTGTCGATGAAGCGAGTCTCAATACGCTCCCGGAAGCAATGAGTTCAAGGGTGCTGGAGCTTGCGTGGCGCGAGTGTAGCGGAAAAACTGACTGTCTGAACGTAGAGCATGTGATTCGCTTGATGGACAATAAGGGGGGTACTCAAAGCCTTCCGGAAGGGGTTACCGCTGATTCGCACCGTGGATACTTAGGTTTCTATCCGCCAGCCCCACACGATGTGGACATTGAGATAAGAGTACCTGGGGTTACGTTTGTTCCTGAATTAGGACTCACAATCACATCGAGAGTGTTCGACAAACCTAGTGGGTTTACCCCTTGTTTAGGAAATGCCAAAGGGTTAGAGGGCGAGCGGACCTCAGATTCATTATTCATGGTAGAATTAAGGGCTTTTGCAGACTACAATATATGTGGAGACGTAATAAGGGTTAGGACCAGAAAACCGGGAGATAGGTTCAAACCTCTGGGTATGCGTGGTAAAGAGAAGAAACTTCAAGACTTTCTTGTGTCAGTGGGGGTTTCGCGATACTACAGAGACTTTGTTCCCATATTCGTGTGTGGGGATCGCATTATTTGGGTAGGTGGGTTTCGATTAAGCGAGGAGTTCAAGGTTACCGAGAATACTTCAAAGATACTTGAGATAACAGTCGAGCCTTTCTTGCGACGAAGGCAGAATTGTGCTAATATTTAGCGAGTTGACTGCTTGTTCGCAGGCTGCAGAAGTTTGGAATACTAATGTTGGTTTTGTGAAACATGCACTTTTCTATTACGAAAGGGGGATTTGATTGAACAAGAAATTATGGAAGAGCCTTGTAGTCTATCTTGTGCTCATGTTTGTAGCAATTTCTATTGCTGATCTTTTTGCCCCCAAGGATCAGTACATTGAATTAGACTATAACCAGTTTCTCTCATATGTAGAGAGTTCAAGAATATCTACTGCCACCATTACCGACCAGAAGTCGCTGATCAGTACCGTTACAGGGACACTAAAAGATGGGACCAAGTTCACTACTGTTATCCCTGTAGATCCTGGGCTCTATCAGAAAATGGTAGAATCCGGAGTTGCAGTGGAGTTAAAGTTGCCTCAGGAACCATCGTGGTGGATAACTCTAATCGCTAACTTGCTTCCGGCGCTTCTTATGGTTGGGTTGTTTGTTTTCATGATGCAGCAGACACAAGGCGGTGGAAAGCAGGTTATGCAGTTTGGAAAGGCGAGGGCTAGGCTGCAATCTGATGCGCATGACAGAGTCACTTTTGACGACGTCGCAGGTTGCGATGAGGCCAAAGAGGAGCTAGAGGAAATTGTAGATTTTCTTAAGCATCCAAAGAAGTACCTTGAGATGGGTGCAAGAATTCCCAAGGGAGTCTTGCTATTTGGAGCACCGGGCACTGGTAAGACATACATCGCAAGGGCAGTTGCCGGCGAAGCCGGAGTGCCGTTTTTGTCAATTAGCGGCTCGGATTTTGTGGAAATGTTTGTTGGAGTTGGGGCTGCTCGTGTGAGAGATCTATTTAGCGAGGCAAAGAAGAGAGCTCCCGCAATTGTTTTCATAGACGAGATAGACGCTGTAGGGCGAATGCGAGGAGCCGGAATGGGCGGGGGCCACGACGAACGAGAGCAAACGCTAAACCAGCTTCTGGTTGAGATGGACGGTTTCAGCGTTAATGAAGGCATCATAGTTATGGCCGCTACGAATAGACCTGATGTGCTAGATCCGGCCTTGTTGAGACCAGGAAGATTCGACCGCCAAATAGTGCTTGATAAGCCTGATCTAAACGCTCGAGTAGAGATCTTGAAAGTTCATACACGCAGCAAGCCTCTGGCCAAGGAAGTCGATCTTGAGGTTTTGGCCAGAGCTACGCCTGGCTTTACTCCTGCGGATCTAGAGAACGTGGTGAATGAAGCTGCTCTTTTAGCGGCACGAGGCAAGAAGAGACGGATTGGTATGCAGGAGCTCGAGGAAGCTATACACAGAGTGATTGCGGGACCTCGAAAGAAATCGAGACTTATAAGCGAGAAGGAAAAGAAAGTCATTGCATATCACGAATCGGGTCACGCTTTGGCTGCTATAATGCTTCCGAATGCAGATCCAGTGCATGAGGTGTCAATAATCCCGCGCGGGGCGGCGCTTGGATATACTCTACAACTGCCCATAGAAGACAGGTATCTAATAACTAGATCAGAGATTATAGATAGGGTTACCTCAGTCCTTGCAGGCAGAGCGGCCGAAGAAATAGTGTTCAATGAAGTGTCTAGCGGTGCTGCAAATGACCTGGAGGTAGCAACTCACTTGGTGCGTCGTATGATAATGGAGTTCGGGATGTCAGAGAATCTTGGCCCTCTTACTTTTGGAAGAAAGGAAGGCCAGGTATTTCTTGGAAGGGACTTGGCAAGAGAAAGGGATTTTTCTGAAGAAGTGGCCGCTGAAATTGACCGTGAAGAGAGAAACATCATTAATGAGTGTTACGAGCGTGCCAAGTCTATATTGGTCGAGAATAAAGATAAACTGACTCTTGTGGCAGAGACTCTTATGGAAAAAGAAACCCTAAAGGGCAAGGAGTTTGAAAGCATTGTCCAGGGTGAGCCCATCGATCAAGTAGAGGTAGACAAAGAACCTATAGCCGCCGAGGTTTTGGATGACGTGCAAGATGTGTCGGAGAAAGGGCGCATCAGGGAGCCTAAGACGTCCGGAGGTAGACCTGCTACTGTTCCTGAGGTGCGGTAACAAGAAGACCGCTGGTCGAGTTTTTGCATTTTACTCAAATGTGTGCTTCAGCCGCTCTCAAATGGGCGGCTGTTTCAATTTGCGCGATACCTAGGGCCTTTGAGATATAGAAGGACTTTGCAGTTTTTGTGAAGAATTTGACCAAATCAAATACGTTCTTGTGGTGGGATAGGAGAAAGTGACATCCAAGCAACCGTACGTAGGCTTTGCGAAAATCTACGATGAAATAATGTGTGATGTCCCATATGACGATTGGCTGAACTACATAAAAGCCATCTGGGACCATCACTCTTTTTGCCCCAAAACGGTGCTCGATATAGCATGTGGCACGGGGAGTATGGCTGTGAGATTTGCAAAAAGCGGTTACAAGGTAACTGGAGTTGATATTTCCAAGCATATGCTAGATATCGCAAGGGAAAAATCCGCGAGAGACGGGTTGTGTATCTCGTTCATTAACCAAGATATGAGGAGCCTTGAAACCCAGGAGCAGTTTGACGCAGTAGTGTGTCTTTTCGATAGCCTGAACTACCTCTTGGAGCCAGCCGATGTGAAATCCTGTTTCAGTGCTGTATACAGATCACTGAACCCTGGCGGGTACTTTGTATTTGATGTCAACACTCACCTCAGGTTGTCAACTGTGGGCAAAGATACGATTGTCTTTGACGGTTCATGGTACTATGCTGTATGGCAAGACTTTTGGGACAGAAGAAATGACTGGTGGCAAGTAAACTTGACAGGGTTTATTAGACAGGGCGACCATTGGAACAGGTTCGACGAAATTCATCACGAGAGAGCCTTCTCTCTGGAAAACATTGCGTTGTGGCTTGAAGAAGCAGGATTCGCAATAGCGGGAACGTATGATTCCAACTCGCTGAAGGCAGCCTCCCCTGTCACCATGAGAGCATATTTTGCTTGTTACAAACCTGACATCTAGAAAATGCAATAAAGAGGAACGAAATGGGTGGTGTAGCCTGTGGATTCAGTAGGTCGCTTCGGTTATGAACCGGACGAGTTTGAGCCAATTGCTGTTGCACCTGGTGTAGTTTTCGGATACTTACCGGAGTCAAAATGGAAAACACTTTCAATAAATGTGTTCTGCAAGATCCCTGTCAACGAAGAAATATTCACCTCTCTTGCTCTCGTTCCGAGACTGAATACAAACGGGACCTCTACTTTGCCTTCGATCCAACATGTAGCAAGATTCTTGGAGGGCATATACGGAGGTCGTCTGGGCTCTGATGCTTCTAAAGTCGGTCCAGTGCAAGTCATACGTTTTACTGTAGAAGTGCCATCACCTAAGTACTTGAGTTCTAAGAGATTTGGCGAGGTACCGGGTTCCATTGAATTCAAGATGTGGTCGTTTTTGTGGGATATAGTTACCAAGCCCTACTTGGAAAACCGAGCTTACCCTGCAAAGATGTTTGCGATAGAGCGTGAGGAGCATAGACGAGATATCATGGGACTGATAAACAACCCGCCTTCTTATGCGGTGGTTCGGCTTATCGAGGAGATCTCGCGTGGCGATCATAGGGGTCTTCCTCCCTGGGGTTCTCTGGAACGGCTTGAGTCGGTTGAGCCAGCGGGCACTTGGGATGTGTGGACAGAGACTCTCTCTGAGTGTCCGATCAGCATCTACGCGATAGGAGAAGGTGCTGACGAGATAGGTAAAGTCATTTCGGAAAACGGGCTTACTTTTCCTCGAGGGAGGACTAGTGAGATAGTGGATATTTCCAAAGAACTGACGCCGCCGCTAATGCCCGAAGGAGTGGTGCGTGTTGAAGAAGGATTCCCAGGGCACCAGACCGTCCTTACTATGGGATTCGCCGCAGGTGTGACCCCAAAAGATCCAGAGTTTCCAGCTCTACTATTCCTCGACGGGCTTTTGGGAGGATTTCCACACTCCAAGATATTTTCGGTAGTGAGAGAAAAAGAGAGCCTTGCATATTTCGCAGACACCATAGTCGACGCCTGGCGCGGCATGATTATCACCATTACAGGCATTTCGGATAACGAAAAAGATAGGGTGCAAGACTTGATCGTTTCGCAAATGGACGTTCTAAAACGAGGCGGCATATCAGACGAAGAGATGGATAACACAAGAGCGGGACTGATAAGGAGGCTAAGGACGGAGGCAGATTATCAGGGCTCCATTGTCAACCGCATGCTTAACCACGAGATACTTGGCGGCGCTCGCACGGGTGAAGAAATCGTTGCTGGAGTTTCCAAAGTGACCAAAGATGACGTGGTAAGACTGGCCAATCAAACAGAACTAAAAGCGGTATATGTTCTGAGAGCGGAAGGTGATGGCCAAATTGTTGCGTAGACTTCCAGTTCTGAAAAATAGGTTGTTGGATGAAGAAATCCATGCAGCTGTCATCTCCGGCATGAACGTTTTTGTCTTGCCGAAGCGTGGGTTTCGCCGACAATACGCCGAAATTTGTGTTAATTACGGATCGAATGACAATGTATTCATCCCGCATGGGGCGGAATCTCCAGTCTGTGTTCCTCCGGGTGTTGCCCATTTCTTGGAGCATAAGATGTTTGAAAAATCTTGGGGCGATGCTTTTTCAGCATTTGCATCCTTTGGAGCATCAGCAAACGCTTACACAACCAATAACTCCACCTCGTATCACTTCTGGTCCCTTGATAACTATGACAAAGGTCTCGAACTGCTTGCGGAGGTAGTGTTTGTACCATATTTTACCAAAGAGTCTGTCGAAAAGGAGAAAAACATCATCGCTCAGGAGATCAATATGTATGAAGACCAGCCTGATTGGCGTATTTTCAGAGAAACCCTGGGCAGACTGTACAAAGAGCATCCTGTTCGCCTAGATATTGCCGGTAACTACGAATCGATTCAGCAGATTGACGAGAACATACTTCATGTGTGCCACGAGAACTTCTACTGCCCTGAAAACACAACTTTGTTCATGGCAGGTGATTTTGATCCTGACCAAGTCCTAGAATTGGCGGGTAAGGTTATTGCCAAGTACGTCCATGCCCCAAGGAAACCGCCGGTTCGGGTGAGACCCGATGAGCCTTCCAACGTCGATTGTGACGTTCGGATTAGTCTACCTGTTCCTACCCCTCTTCTTAATGTAGGCTGGAAGGACAATCATCTCTCAAATGGACGAGAAATGCTCAAGCGTGAGATTGCGTGCACATTCCTTCTAGACATTATGTTTGGAAAGAGCTCGGATTTCTTTGCGGAAGTACATAATCGGGGTTTGACCGATGATTTGGGTTTTTCGTATGAAGCATGGCCTGACTATGCATTCGCAATTGTAAGCGCCGAAACTGAAGACCCGGACGCTTTGAACGAAATGATCCTAGCGGAGGCAGAAAGGATCCAGGAAGAGGGTATAGATGAGAGAGAATTTGAAAGAAAGAAGAAAGCGGCCTTAGGCCGGTTTATCACGGTCTTTAGATCATTTGAATCTGTTGCGATGAGCCAGATTCGGCTCTCTAGTTTAGGGGAAGATCTTTTTTCGTACGGTACTCTTATAGAAAGCCTTAACATATTTGACATAAATGCGAGTATGGATTGCCTGACTCAGGGCATGAAAGTAAGCGTTATTGTCGCTAACGAAGAGAAAAACATGTAGATTTCTCAAACAATAAGATGATGAATTGATGTAGATACGATGTAGATACATGGAAGGTGATGAGCAGATGACTGTAGTCATAAACGGCAGGAATATGACCGTAGGAGAAATAGTGAGGGTGGCAAAAGACAGGGAAGAGGTTGCGATATCCCAAGAAGCTAGGGAACAAATGCTCAAGTCTCATGCCCTTATGGGTAAGGCGGTTGAAGACGGGAAGAGAGTATACGGCATAAACACTGGATTTGGCAAATTCGCTGACACCCCTATATCTTACGACGATCTTGCGAAACTGCAAGAAAACTTGGTGAGAAGCCACGCCGCAGGTGTAGGCCCCTTATTTTCTCAGGAAGAAGTAAGGGCAGCCATGCTCCTGAGGGCCAATGCTCTTGCGAGGGGAATGTCAGGGATAAGGGTTGAGCTAGTTGAGACTATTGTGGAGATGCTAAATAAAGGTGTCACGCCGTGCGTACCGGAAAGAGGTTCAGTAGGCGCAAGCGGAGATCTGGCGCCTCTAGCCCACATTGCTCTGGTCATTATTGGAGAAGGCCAGGCCTTTTACAAAGATGACGTCATGTCTGGGGAAGAGGCTCTTGACAGAGCAGGCATAAAGCCGTGTAGACTCGAGGCAAAAGAGGGCTTGGCGCTTACTAATGGTGTGCAGATGACCAACGGAGTGCTCTCGTTGGTTGTTGACGAAGGTCGAGCACTGGCTAGGGCGGCTGACATAATTGCATCTCTCACAGGGCAGGTCCTAGAGGTCATAGTTGATGCTTACGATGACCATATACTTAATTTGCGCCCTCAGGACGGGGCAAGAGAAGTAGGCGGTAATCTAAGGACTCTCCTGGAAGGTTCTAAGCTATCTACGGTGTCAGGGCAGGTTCGTGTCCAAGATTCCTACGTCTTGCGGTGCATACCGCAAGTTCATGGCGCTGTACGCCAGGGGTTGAATCATGTCGCACATATCGTTGAAATAGAGAGCGGTTCAGCTACGGACAATCCGCTGGTTCTTGAAGACGGCAGAATCCTATCTGGCGGGAATTTTCACGGGCAGCCTCTTGCTGTTGCAGCTGACTATCTCGGAATCTGTCTCTGTTCGCTAGGCAACATATCAGAGCGAAGGACGGCCAGGATGATGGATTCGGTGAAAAGCGGTCTCCCTGCTTTTCTTACAAGAGAAGGAGGCTTGAATTCAGGTTTCATGCTAGTTCAGTACACTGCGGCTTCTTTGGTATCCGAGAACAAAGTTCTTGCGCATCCGTCAAGTGTCGACACCGTGCCTACCTCAGCAGATCAGGAAGACCATGTCAGTATGTCGACCATTGCTGCGAGGAAGGCACGCGACATTGCCAGAAATGTTTCTTACGTGCTTGCGGCAGAATATCTAAGCGCATGCCAAGGCATGGAATTTCTATCCAAAGACGCGTTATCCCCCGCTGGTCGCGCAGCCTACATGGTTTTGCGACGAGAGATACCTCCTATCGAAGAGGACCGGCCTCTGAACCCGGATTTGGAGGCTGCTAGAGATCTGATAGTGTCAGGCAAATTGGAGAAGGCGGTTTCTCAAATAAGTGGAGAACTATTGTAACGACTGTGGTGTGTAAAGGATGAGATAGGATGAAGAGTATGGGAAAGTTTCGGGCCGATTTGGTACTCAAAAACATTGGACAGCTCCTCACTATGGCTCCCAGCGATGGGCCAAAAAGAGGCCGGGACGCAAGGAACTTGGGTATAGTGGAAGACGCATTTTTGGCCTCGAAGGAGGGCAAGATTGTAGCATTAGGAGCGAATTCGTCACTTGGAAACCAGGTGGATCTATTACCCAATGCAGAAGTTGTGGACGTCAAAGGGAGGGTCGTTGCCCCTGGTTTCGTGGACGCCCATACACATCTAGTTTTCGGAGGGTGGCGATACGAAGAGTATGCCCTGCGGTGCCAGGGAGCATCGTATCTCGAAATCGCCGAAAGAGGCGGAGGCATTATGAGCACCGTTAGGGCCACAAGGAACGCAAGCAGGGAAGAACTGCTGCAGAGGTCTCTGGGCTTCTTGGATGAAATGCTTCAAAACGGCACTACCAGCTGCGAGACAAAAAGCGGATATGGATTGGATCTTCAGAATGAGTTGAAACAACTCGAGGTCATTAGGGAGTGCAACAAGCTGCACTCTGTGGATTTGGTGCCGACGTTTCTTGGCGCACATGCAATGCCCCCCGAATTCGCCAATGACCGCCAAACTTATATTGATGAGGTAGTTTCTATGCTTGAGCCAGTGAAAAATGAAAACCTGGCCGAGTTCGTGGATGTTTTCTGTGATGTAGGGAATTTCACTATTGATGAGAGTAGGTATATTCTTGAACAGGGGATCCAGCATGGTCTCATGGCCAAGATTCACGCTGACGAACTTGAAAACACGGGCGCTACCGAACTGGGGTGTGACCTAGGGGCCATCTCGTGTGACCATCTCATAAAGGTATCTCCTAAAGGGATCGAGAAACTAGCTTCCTCAAATACGATCGCAGTCCTCCTTCCTGCAACGTCCTGCTATCTAGGCGAGTTTCCGGGCGCACCCGGTCGGCGTATGCTCGATAGCGGAGTGTGTGTAGCGTTGGGTACGGATTTCAATCCTGGAACATCTACGGCCATGTCCATGCCTCTTTGCATGACTTTAGCTTGCTCAATGCTAGGCTTTTCGCCTGAAGAGGCATTTATTGCTTCTACTTGGAACGCCGCGTGGGCGTCGAATCTTGGCGGAGTAGTAGGCGGAATTGATAGAGGATTTGTTATGGATGTTGTGGTATTTGATGCTTCAGATTATAGGGAGATCCCCTATAGGTTCGGTACTAATCTTGTAGACACGGTAATAAAGCGCGGGGAAATTGTAGTTGAGAAGAACAAGGGTTAAATTGCGGGGGAAGAAGGACCCTTGTTAGATCTGTTATTTTCAAATTATAATTGCAGGTGGTGAGCAAGTTGAATAAGGATAGGGATGAGCGTTTGGGAGAGCCCAGGGAAGGGGATCTGGAGAAAGCATTTCACCCTGCATTTGAGCAATATGAGGAATGGAGAGCTTCGCAGGAGAGCCCGGAGCCACAAGCGAAGGCTAAGGGAGAAAAAAAGGCCGAAGAAGCTCAAAAGAGAAAGGGCTGCGGAAAGTTAGACATCGTATTTTTGATCCTAGGGTTCCTTGTAGCAATGTTGTGGCGGGGATGTCAGGCTTCCTAGATTGTTTGGCGCACTGAATTTCTGGTTTGGATCGTCTGTCTCAGTTTTGAGCCTGTTAAGGCTCGAAGAGCTAAAGAAAAGGGGGAACTTAGTTGAAGTCAGACATTGAAATTGCCCAAGAGGCAAAGATGTTACCTGTAATAGAGATTACGAGACGTCTCGGAATTCCTGATGACTACGTGGATAATTACGGTAAGTACAAAGCTAAGATTAGTTTGGACCTTCTAGATGACCTAAAGGATCGTCCCCAGGGGAAGTACATAGTCGTTACGGCCATAACGCCTACTCCGTTGGGGGAAGGCAAGACTACAACGGCCATAGGGATTGGTCAGGCCATGGGTAGACTCGGGAAAAAAGTTGTGAACACGCTAAGACAACCGTCTCTGGGACCGGTTTTTGGGATAAAAGGTGGAGCAGCGGGCGGCGGTTACTCACAGTGTGTCCCCATGGAGGATTTCAACCTTCACTTTACAGGAGATACTCACGCAGTTTCTACCGCTCACAATCTTCTGGGCGCATTTCTAGACGCAAGTCTTTTGCACAAGAATCCTCTGAACATTGATCCGCTCACCATCACATGGCCCAGGGTTCTTGATATTTCCGACAGGTCTTTACGCAAGATTGTTATTGGTCTTGGAGGATCAGAAAACGGAATCCCCAGGGAAACCGGATTTGATATTGCTGTTGCTTCGGAGGTCATGGCTATCTTGGCCCTCACAACGGGTCTAAAAGATATCCGTGAAAGGCTCGGGCGCATAGTTGTCGGCTATACCTACGACAACAACCCGGTTACTGCCGAAGATCTAAGATGCGGCGGCGCCATGGCGATTCTTATGAAAGATGCCATAAAGCCAAACGTTATTCAAACTCTGGAAAATACACCCGTATTTGTGCATGCAGGACCTTTCGCCAATATAGCGCATGGAAACTCGTCAATCTTGGCTGACATGATGGCAACAAAGCTTGCCGATTACACGATTACAGAAGCCGGTTTCGGTGCTGATATCGGAGCTGAGAAGCTGTTCAACATTAAGTGCCGCTACAGTGGAATGAAGGTTGACGCGGCAGTTCTGGTTGCGACAATTAGGGCTCTTAAGATGCACGGTGGAGCTTTGAAAGTTGTTCCAGGCAAGCCGCTGGACAGTGAGGCCCTCGCAAAAGAAAACATGGAAGCTTTGGATAAGGGCTGCGAGAACTTGGACAAGCAGATAGAAAACGTTCTGATGCACGGGGTACCCTGCATTGTAGCTATAAATCACTTCCCAACCGATAGCGAGAAGGAAATTCAGTTTGTCATGGAAAGAGCCAAGAAGGCGGGAGCCTCTGCTGCGGTTGTGTCCAACGTGTGGGCAAAAGGCGGAGAAGGTGGCTTGGATCTTGCGCAAGCCATTATAGATGTCACAGAAAATGAGCCCACCAATTTCCATTTCTTGTATCCTGTTGATGCTCCAATCAAGGAGAAGATAGAGACTATTGCAACCAAGGTCTATGGAGCCGACGGAGTGGATTACCTACCTCTTGCAGACAAACAGATACGTCGTTATACGAAGTTGGGTTATGACAAACTTCCCATATGCATGGCAAAGACACACTTGTCATTGTCACACGATCCAAACCTCAAGGGACGCCCCAGAGACTTCCGCGTAACAGTGAGAGAAGTGAGAGCGTCAGTTGGCGCGGGGTTCTTGTATCCTCTGCTTGGCGAGATGAGGACAATGCCAGGGCTTCCTTCAAACCCTGCGGGAGCGGGTATGGATCTTGATGAGAACGGAAACATCGTAGGGTTGTTCTAAGGTACGTAGAGACAGCGTTATTTTCGGGCTGCGGCTTGTGTAAACACAAAAGACGCAGCCCGTCGGTTCATAATACTACCAGGGAGAATGATTATCTTGGGCAGCATTGCCGATGTTTCAGGCATCAAACTTGGGCATAGCAGCGACGCTGAGAGTGTGACCGGATTTACAGTTGTCCTATGTGAAAAAGGAGCTACAGGCAGCGTTGTAGTTTTGGGCGGTGCGCCTGGTACTCGCGAGACGGACCTACTGAAACCCTCTTTTACAGTTAGCAAAGTTCACGGTGTTTTCTTGGCCGGTGGCTCGGCATTTGGGCTAAATGCGGCTTCAGGTGTAGTCAGGTATCTTGAAGAGAAAGGTGTCGGATTCGACACTGGAGTTGCAAAGGTGCCAATAGTTGCAGGAGCTGTGATCTTTGACCTCGACATAGGTGACCCACTAGGACGTCCAACCCCCGATATGGCATATATTGCGTGCGTAAACTCGGAGGAGGGCACATCGGAGTCAGGGAACGTGGGAGTCGGGATGGGAGCAACCGTGGGCAAATTTCTGGGCCCTCAGTATAGGATGAAATCTGGACTAGGTAACTCATTGGTTAGCTTGCCTGAGGGGTCTAAGGTAGGGTGTGTAATGGCCGTGAACGCTCTGGGCGATGTGTTTGATTCTCGAACCGGTCGCCACATTGCAGGGGCATATGATCGCCAATCCAAAAAGTTCGTCGGTCCCTTTTCGGAACCAGCCAACGAACCTTCCACCTGCGCGGATGGAGTAGGACTTTGCGGAAAAAACACCACAATTGGGGTGGTTGCCACAGACTTAGAGTTGACAAAAGAGGAATGCCATCGAGTAGCAATTATGGCGATGGGAGGATTGGCTAGAGTAATAAGGCCGAGTTTCACGCCTTTCGACGGAGATACTGTTTTTGTGCTTTCTACGGGTGAATATGGTCAAGAGAGAGTCGCCCATTCCGGAGAACTGAGGGCTGCTCTAGTGGCCCAAGTAGGTATGGCGGCTCAGGAAGCTGTTGCCGCGGCGATCATAGACGCTGTGACTTCCTGTAAAGGAGTATCAGGAGTCCCTTCCATAGCTGATCTTGGGTTAGGGTTCGACGTCTAGTCAAATTATGCGACATCGGCATTCACCATGGGACGAATTAGTGGTAATGTAGCAAAGGAACAATAGGATGTAACACTCGTGTAGGTGAGCAATTGGGGATGAAAGATTAGCGTCGCCATACCCCTTTTGTTGCCAAAAGAGCGGCAAGTGATTCAAGAGTTGCAGTATCAGGCAGTGCAGTGCAGACAATTCGAACGGCATCCCATAAAATATGGGAGCTGGAACGGAGGCGCATTTTGGAATGAAAATGTCCACTCGACAGATCACTTTAGTAGGCTTACTTGGAGCTATCACAATCGCATTGGGGTTTATGCCTGTAGGCGGGTTTATCCCGGTTCCTACACCGGCCGGGTCAGCAACGACCATGCATATACCTGCCATTCTGGCAGGGATCTTCGAAGGGCCGGTAGCAGGAGGAATTGTTG
>JAGPNE010000003.1:0-51650 GCA_018052455.1 Candidatus Fermentithermobacillaceae bacterium
GGGAAAGCATGTCTGTGCAGGAGGTCTTTTGGAAGGCCTAGTCTCTCGCCTACTATTTTGACTTCGTCTTTGTATAGATCCCTCAAAGGCTCTACCAGTTCAAATTGCATATTCTCAGGCAACCCGCCCACGTTGTGGTGGCTCTTTACGAGTTGCCCACCTTGTCTGCCTTGGCTGCTTCCTGACTCAACCACGTCAGGGTAAATAGTGCCTTGAACCAAAAAACGAGCATCTTTGTATTTTTTAGCTTCTTCTTCGAAGACTCTTATGAATTCCTCGCCAATGATTTTCCTTTTAAGTTCAGGATCGGTTACGCCCAAGAGCTTGTTCAGAAACCGATCTTGGGCATCGACCACACAGACTTCTATGCCTAGTTTCCGCAGAGGCTCCACAACTGATTCAACTTCTCCTTGGCGCAATAAGCCGTGGTTCACCATTATCGGATGCAAACGGTCTCCTATCGCTCTATGAACCAACACCGCGGCTACTGTTGAATCAACGCCACCTGAAACACCGACTATAGCTGACAGACCACCGATAATCTCCCTTACCTTTGCAACTGAAACTTCGATGAAACTATCGGCGTCTTGTTTCTGAGATACTCTCTTTCCGCAATCTGCCAAGATTGTCACCTCTATTCGCAAGACTTCCTACATGCCACTTATTCCCCACATAAAATCTATCACCGGGTACGTCCGGTAACAAGACACGTTCCTCCAAACTCAGCCCTTTCTGGCAGCACGCAGATCCTTGAGAGCCTCTTCGTACTCCTTTTCCAATACCGCTTTTCCCACAGGATCCGAAGTCCGACCTAATTCAGACACTATTGCCGCAATCTTGAGCCGTGCGGCAAGCTCATGCGCTTTTGCGTCTTGTACTACAGCCACACCAACAGTTTCTTTACCTGAATCCTGCCCTCTAGTATGAAGAACCTTCCACTCCTGAAATTCTCGATAGGTCCCCTTATAGACACGCAAACTACCGTCATCGAGGTACCATATACATGAAGAAAGCCTATTTGCCAGGAAACGGTCATGAGTGGCAACTATCACCGCTCCCGGGAACATTGCCAAAGCCTCCTCAACTCCTTCCCGAGCTACTAGGTCCAGGTGGTTGGTAGGTTCATCAAGCAGCAGGAGATCGTAAGGGGCAAAAGTTAGACAAGCCAACGCCACTCGGGAGCGTTGGCCCATGCTAAGATTAAGGAGAGGCAGAACCTGTTTTTCACCGGATATACCTAGATAGCCCAGAATGTTTCTAGCCTCAGAGACTGTGCGTCCAGTTTTCTTTGACACGTTCTCTGTAGCGCTCTGCTCACTATCAAGCCCTTCTAGCATCTGAGACAGATACCCTATTTTGATGTTCGGATTCACGTATAGGTCTCCACATGTAGGCGCCAATTCGCCTGAAAGCAGCCGTATCAGAGTGGTTTTTCCACTACCATTGGGCCCTAACAGCGCAATTTTGTCGCTAGGAGATACGCGGAAACTGGCATTTTGGAAGATGCAAGGGGAATCAGGTCCGTACCTGAAAGAAAGTCCTTCCGCTCTCAGAAGGGTCTTGGTCCGATAAGAACGTCCCTCGAGATTAACCGATATGTGTCTTGTGGCCACTGGTTTCTGCGGCTCTTTTTGCATTAAGTCATCAATCTTGCCTTCTTTGGCCTTGAACTGCCTCGCATGTTTTTTGGCTCTCCTCCTAAGATAGTCATTCTGACCGGCATCCTTGTGGGCCTTTTCGAACCATTGGCGCCTCTCCCTCACTTCTTTTATCAGATTTTCTATCTCCCGTTGCCACTTAGCATGCTCCTTCTCTTCGTAAGCAAGTTCGGTTTTCCTCGCCTCCAAATAGGCTGAATAATTGCCCGAGTACTCTTTTAGATGGCATCCTTCCACAAGCCATATCTTTGTACACAACGAATCTAGAAAGTAACGATCATGGGATACAACCAAGATAGTCCCTTGGTGCCTCTGTAAGAGTCCTTCAAGCCACTGGATCCCTGAAATATCTACGTGATTGGTAGGCTCGTCGAGGATGAGAACTTCTGGATAGTTTAGAAACGCTTTTGCCAAAAGAACCCTGGTTCTTTCGCCGCCGCTAAGATAAGAGCAGCTGAGGTTCCACAGTTCCCTAGAAACGCCAAATCTGCCTAGTTGCCCCGCATTTTCTGCGCCTATAACGTCCAGAGGTGTGGTTTCATCGTCCCATGGGTACGTCTGAGGCACGTAACCTATCCTGGACCTCTTGCTCCAGACTAGGTTACCATCATCGGGCATAATGTCTCCAATGATGACTTTTAGAAGGGTAGATTTGCCCGAACCGTTAGGTCCGATAATCCCAATGCGGTCACGCTCTGAAACTGCGGAAGACACCTGGTCAAGTACGTGAGTTCCTCTGTATGAAACGGAGATATTACTAAGTCGAAGTAAACTCAGTTTGGATCCCTCCCGAAATATCGCTAGTTAACCTGTAACCCCCTGCTGCAAGACTGCAACAGACAGACGGTCCTGCTAGATAGGGAACTAGATCTGAACTAGCGATTGTTCATGTCTTTCGGAAGCGATCCTCCTTTGGAAGTCTATGATTATGTTAGCACCTGCCATCTTCATTATCAAGAGTGGCGTAACGGCAAAAGCACAAGGAAGCAGATGCGGGGTTCATGCAACTCTTTTCAATCTGTGCTAACCTGTGATTCCTTCCCGTGAAGCCATTAATCGTATATGTGCCAAGGCCGCAGCAACTAGATAAAAAGGATTACGCTCCTTTAATGCAGAATAATATTTAGTGTTGCTAAGTAAATCTGAAGTGCGTTAGGAGGGGTATTATGAACGTTTTGGAAGTCATCAAAGGAAGGCGTTCTATAAGGCAGTACAAAGACCAGCCGATTCCCGAAGAGGTGCTGACTACTGTACTTGAAGCAGCCAGACTAGCACCATCAGCCGGCAATAGGCAAGAGTACAAATTCATCGTAGTCCGAGATGACAAGACTAGGAAAGAGTTGGTACCTGCGTGCAACAATCAGTCTTTCGTTGGCGAGGCTCCATGCATCATCGTAGGATGTGCTCTCAATCCAAAGCGTAGATACGCATTTGTAGACGTCGCAATAGCTATGGATCATATGACTCTAGTAGCTCACTCTTTGGGTCTTGGTACCTGCTGGATCGGGGCTTTTTCCGAAGACAAGGTTAAAGAACTCTTAGGCATTCCTGGCGAAGTCAGCGTAGTATGCCTCCTCCCTATAGGTTATCCCGCCAAAGAAGGTATCACAAGAACTAGAAAGAGCGCCGAGGAACTGTTTTCTTATGATAGATGCTAGAGACAACTGATCTCGACGGCCATGAGGAATCCTCCTTGTGGCCGTTTCTATTACTAGGAGCAAACCCACGGTCCTTCCTTGACGCTTCCCCTCACAATGAATCACATGGCTGTTGAAAGGGATATCATATTTGCTTGTCGAATAGTTTTCATGTGTCTTGAAAACATGCAGGGAACGGTTTTGGCGCAATCACATTATGTCATAGCCTATACCTAGGAGGTAGTTATTTATGTCTGAGAAAGAAGACTTCAAGAAAAAAGCCATGGACGCTGTGGATAGTTTGAAGGAAACTCTTATAGCCATGAGCGATCAAATGTATCGCGAACCAGAATTGGGACACCAGGAATTCAAATCATCTAAGATGCTTGCCAAGTTTCTGGAAGAACACGGTTTCGAGGTAGAAACCGGGATATGCGGCATGCCTACTAGTTTCAGAGCAATAAAGCATGGAAAACCTGGTGGTCCTACCATAGCAATACTTGCCGAATACGACGCCCTTCCGGGAATTGGACATGGCTGCGGACACAACATCATCGGCACGGCGGCGGTCGGGGCAGGCGCAGCACTTGCATCTTTGATTGATGATTTTCAGGGTACAATCGTGATTCTAGGAACACCCGCGGAAGAAGGCGCCGTAGATAATGCCGGCGGAAAAGTAACCATGGTTGAATGCGGAGTCTTCAACGACGTAGACATTGCCATGATGATTCACCCGTCCCAAACCGATGTAGCGATAGCTTCTTCAAATGCAAGGGTCGCGCTGGAAATCAGTTTCTATGGGAAAAGCGCTCATGCAGCAGGAGCTCCGCACGAAGGAATAAACGCTCTAGACGCGGCAATCCTCACGTTCAACGGGTGGAACGCTCTGCGACAACACATGACTGAAGACGCCAGAATCCACGGAGTCATAACAAAGGGCGGTGAGGCACCAAACATCATCCCCGACTACTCTGAGATAAGAATGTACGTAAGGGCAAAGGAAATGAAGTACCTAGAGGAACTGGAGAAAAAGGTCCGAAATTGCGCGGAAGGAGCCGCCCTTGCGACAGGAGCACGCGTCCAATTCAGATATACTGCCAAGACCTATGCTAACATGGTAACCAACAGGACGCTGGCAAATGTCTTCGCACAGAACCTTGAGTCTCTGGGCAGGCACGTATGTTTGCCGGAGGAAAAATCCGGGGGCGGATCCACGGATATGGGAAACGTTAGCCAGGTTGTGCCATCTGTACATGCTTACATTGCAATCTGTGACCCCGGTACTGCAACTAGTCATTCTAGGGAGTTTGCAGAAGCGACGGTATCCGAGATGGGCCATAGGGCCATTGTGGACAGCGCTAAAACTCTAGCGGCCACGGCTATAGACGTTCTTGCATCTCCTGATCTCCTCAAAGACATAAAGAAAGAATTTGTCTCCGGAAAAAGAACCTAGATCTGCACCACAGCAGGTCAGCACCTAAGTTAGAACTACTTGCCGGTTCTTATCGAACCGGCTTTTTTGGTTTTTTCAATGTAGCTATACAATTTTCCCAGTGATTTTACGATGGTAAGTAGTGTGAGCAATTTGGCAATGGGGGGGCTTGCAGCATGAGAGTGGCCAAATTACAAGATACATTGGAAGGTACTGAACTGGCTCTGCCGATACATAGTGATGACGGGCGTCTGCTGCTTACAGCAGGAGCCAAACTTAATCGGAGGATTATAAGGCTCCTGCAATCGCATGGGTACACCAGGGTGGCGATCAATGACACGATGTCTTTGGACATTGAGTTGGACGACGCCATAACTTTTGAGACCAGGCTCCAGGCAGAGAAAGCGCTTGGCCAAACAGTAGACGCCCTCGTAAAAGGACAGACCCCCAACCTCAGCGAAGTTATTGACGTAGTAGACACCATCATATTTGAGCTGCGAGAAAAGTCCCAGA
Source organism: Candidatus Fermentithermobacillaceae bacterium (assembly GCA_018052455.1). Taxonomy (GTDB): domain Bacteria; phylum Bacillota; class Sulfobacillia; order Fermentithermobacillales; family Fermentithermobacillaceae; genus UBA3907. Next base: position 5,241 of record JAGPNE010000003.1, read on the forward strand.
TCTCCAGTGGTCTATACTCTATACACTCCTTTGATGCCAACACGTTCACTCACAGCATCAACGTATGCGTTTTAAGCCTTGCAATAGCTGCAGCACTGAACTGGCCGCTCTCAAAAATGCGTGAACTAGGAGCAGGCGCGATATTGCACGATATAGGCAAAATACTCATGCCTCTGCCAGTACTCAACAAACCTGGCAAACTAACGAATGAGGAATACGAACTCATAAAAACTCACGCGCATAAGGGTTGGGAACTCCTGATCAACTGTTTTGGTGTCGGGGCGTGCGCTTCGCAAAGTGCTCTTGAACATCATGAAAGACTTGACGGCTCAGGCTACCCGAGAAACCTTACCGGTTCTGAAATATCAGACATAGGCAAAATCACTGCAGTGGCCGACGTGTACGAGGCGATGACTGCCGACAGGCCGCACAGAAAAGCAATGTTCCCTGAGCTGGTATATGCCCACATGTCAGAAGGGAAAGACACAATGTTTGATGGTGATCTGGTTGACACCCTTTTCTCAAAAGTCGCGCTGTTCCCTAACGGAACAATTCTGTCATTGGAAGGCAATTACATATGTGTAGTAACCGAACAAGACCTTCGCTCATCTTTCCGCCCCTATGTAAGGATTCTAGATGGCCCCGACATACTAAAACCACTGGAAGTAGCCCTTTTCGAAAGGCCAGATCTCAAGATCGAGATCATCTTAGATGATTACCCTGAAGAGGTCAAAAAAAGAGTGTCTGACGCTTTCGGAGGCAAGGCCGTGGATCTTGGGTAATCCGGCCAAGTCTTGGAGTCGGCCACAAAGAAGGCACGTTGCGCTATCCATAGTGTGAATGTAGACTGTTTATTAAGAACATTTGGGGATTGGCGTTTTTGTACATATGCGAGCTCATCTGGTAAAGTATATATGTATGGACATTATCCTGCATTTAATCTCCTACGAGGTGAACAACTTGAGTCTGATCTTTGACGTTGGAAAATCCCTTGTTCCTAGAACAGGCGAAATAGTATCCGGAGATACCATTGAAGTGTTGGACAGCGGGCATTCTACTACTATCGTCCTGGCTGACGGTATGGGAAGCGGACTCAAAGCAAACATTCTGTCATCGCTTACAGCGAAAATGGCCATCGGCCTGCTTAAGAACGGCTTGCCTCTCGACGACGTCTGTGGAATGCTCGCTCAAAGTCTGCCGACAACATGCAGCAATGCGTCCGTTGGATACTCAACCTTCACTATTCTTCAGATATCCTCGGATGGACATGCGGATTTAGTTGAATACAATAATCCAGAATCAATCATTGGGACGAACAGTAAGGTGATTGATATCCCTCGCGAGACAACTACTATATCAGGAAAACTCATAGGTAAATGCAGTTTCCATATGGACGAAAACAGTTGGGTCGTGCTCATCTCAGACGGGGTAACAAACGCAGGTGTTGGTGATATATGGAACCACGGCTGGGGCCAAGAGAGGGTGCAAACCTATCTTTCTAGGGTAGTCGGCAGGTTTGACGAGCCTCAAGGACTGTGCGAGGACTTGTGCAGCGTCTGCCAAGTCCTCTACTCAGGAAAAGTTACAGACGACGTATCGGCAGCTGCGATCTTTGCGCACAAGAACACGCTCTAAGAATATCCTTTCCCCTCAGACCGAAAAATAAGGAAACAGCATGCACAGACTGCTGTTTCCTCTTTAAATCCATCAAAGCTCTGATTATTTGCTAAAGGACGCCCAGCTCCTTGCCTACCTCAACGAACTTCTCTACTCCATAATCAAGGTCTTCTTTCTCGTGCGCTGCAGATATCATGCAACGAATGCGGGCCTTTCCTCTGGCTACGGTCGGATAGCTGATGGACTGGGCAAAGACACCCTTTTCAAATAGCCGTTTTGAAAAATCAGAAGCAAGTTTTGCATCCCCAAGCATTACGGGAGTTATAGGGGTTTGGCTGTGTCCTGTGTCAAAACCTGCGGCCTTCATCTCTGCCTTGAAGTAGTCGGCATTATTCCATAGTTTCCTAACCAACTCGTCACTCTCTAGAAGCACGTCAACCGCGGCAATCGCAGCTCCACATTCCGCAGGCGCTATACCCGTGCTAAATAGGAACGGACGACCTCTTTGCTTCAAATACTCAATAAGGACCTCAGGGCCCGTTACAAAGCCCCCTGCTACACCGAAAGCCTTTGAAAGGGTGCCTACTTCTATATCCACTTTCCCCTCGAGTTTGAAGTAGTTAACGATTCCTCTTCCGCTGTCACCCAAGACGCCTTCTCCATGAGCGTCATCGACCATGACGATTACGCCAAACTCATCCGCGACTTCTACAATGTCGGGAAGGGGAGCTATATCTCCATCCATGCTGAAAACGCCGTCAGTTACGACCATCATCTTGCCGGCTCTGTCTTTGTTCTCCAGGATCTTGTTCTTTAGATCTTTTGCATCATTATGGGCGTACCTGACTACCTCGGCTTTCGAAAGCCTGCATCCATCTATGATACTCGCGTGGTTAAGTTCATCTGAGAAGATAATGTCGCCCTGGGCAGTGATCGTAGGAATGACTGCGGTATTTGCTGTAAAACCGGCTTGAAGTACTATGCAAGCCGGAGCGTGTTTGAACTCTGCAAGCTTTTTCTCCAATTCAAGATTCAGTTTCTGCGTGCCCGCAATGCTCCTGACCGCCCCAGGGCCTACTCCGTATTCATCTATGGCTTTCTTCGCTGCCTCTTTGAGTTTCGGGTGATTTGCAAAGCCAAGATAGTTGTTGGAACACAAGTTCAACGCCTTCTTACCATCCACAACAAACCAACCGCCCTGCGGACTTTCTATCGTTCTTATCGTGTTGTACAACCCCTGCTCACGCAAGGCCTTAATCTCCTGTGTAAGAAAATCCATTTTCGACATCTTTTATCCCCCTCAGAATTAAGATTGCTCTTTTGGTTTCACGTCCGGTTATGTCCTTGACGGTCACTCCTCTCAAAGCCTATTGTCTGAGAACCTGCCAACCATCCTAACTGTTGCATCCATAGAACACCCAAAACCCAATCCATTGTGAAATTCTACAGGAACACTCGAATTCCTTCGTTTCACGTACTTGCAACAAAAAAGTGAACATCCCGACCTAGAACCACCTATCAGAATCAGTTATGCAAATCTGCCCCTTCCCGCTATCCTCCATACGTTGTTTACTACACGATTTCTTGTAGCATACATTAGATCATGGAGATTAACCGTAGTGCAGCAGTGAGAAGGAATCAGGTGTATTTTGCTTCCAACGTCTAGGTCGGAAGTGTCTGATCCATACAATTTGTCTAAGCGACTAAGGTAAGGTTTTTCGGTGTCCCGGGAACGCGGATCGGATACCAGAGTAATGTACTCCTCTGACATACTCTTCACTTTTAGATTGCTTGAAGGCAGAGTTAGTACAATCCCAAACTCTTCACTCATGGATTTTGTGCCGGCATCGCAGATATACACATCTTTTTCAGGGTGACTTACCACAGAAGTAAGTACGCTAAGAGACTGCTCGAAGTCTACTCCCTCAACGTCAGCATATCTGGAATCCATAAAGATGTACGAACCCGCCTGAATATCGGTGATACCTTCCTGGACCCCTGCGATTAGGTATGTTCCTGTTCCGGCAGAACTCACGATCTTAGGTTCAAATCCAGCCAAAGACAGCGCTTCTTTGTAAGAAAGCAGCATCTTGTATGCTCTCCCAGATGCGTCCCTACGTTCTTCTAGGGATTCTATGAAAACGCAATGACCCTCGTAGCCCATTATGCCTTCGTACTTGACTCCCGGCAGATTTGATACAAGACTTGCGAGCTTAATCGCATGGTCAACGTCTCGGACTCCCGCCCGGCCATGACCTATATCCACCTCAACAATGATGCCTACTTCTACACCATGAGAATGTGCGCAGTCTGAAATATCGGTCAGGTTTCGTTGGTAGTCTACCGCAATTTTCACGTCCGCCTTGTTAGCCAAAAGCACCGCTCGTTCGATCTTTTCTCTGCTCACCACGCGGTTAGTGATAAGAACATCATCTATCCCACCATCGACCAGTATCTCTGCTTCTCCGACAGTGGCACACGTAATCCCTACTGCACCCTTTTGCATCTGCATTCTAGCTATTGGCGGAGTCTTGTGAGTTTTGGCGTGCGGCCTCAGCTGTACGCTGCCTTTTGACAAAAACTCCATCATCCTATCCATGTTCCGCTCCATGATGTCCAGATCTAGGACTAATGCGGGGGTTTCAACTTCACTTATATCCTTCCCCACAAAACCGTCGACCTGTTTCTTCTCTGTTTCTGTAAGCACCGTAGTTCCTCCATTCTACCTGTCTCCATTAAGCATGCCACAAACAAATCAAGTGTAAAACACCACCACATCTCCGTCGTGAAGGACATGGTCTCTTGGAACCATTTGCCCTTCAAAAACGCCTTTGCCCCAGACTCTTGCATATCTGAGGTTTTGCGCGATCTCCTTATGTATAGATTGGGCTGCCTCTAGAACGGTTACTCCTTTATCCAGAACAAAAGGCTCTCGATAGTCGACCTTCTTACCAGGAGGTCGAGTATAGACACGGATCTTGCCCAAGACATCAAAAAACAGCTTTGAAGCCAAAACATCTAAGCCTTCTCCTGAGAGCGCCGAGCAAGGCACAATCTCTATTGCTTCGGGTATTACGTCTCTTAAAAGTTCAATTCTTGTGTCAGCGCCAGGCATGTCACATTTGTTTGCTGCACAGATAGCCCGTTTTTCAGTAAAATCCAATTCGCCTTCATTCTTGAGGCGAACACTATTTTCGTCCATAAAAGCTATGAGATTCTCTGCATGCTCTAGCACATCGTCGTCACCTGCATCAAAAACAAGCAGAATCCCATCGGATAGTCGCAAGGTAGCCCACATCCATGGCTGCGCGTTATCTGGGGTAATAGGCGGCATGTCGACCAGCTGAATTTGAACGTTTTCCCACTGTGCCATGCCAGGCAAGGGCATCCTCGTAGTAAACGGATAATCTGCTACCTCTGGATTGGCTCTAGACATGCTTTTGAGCATCATAGACTTGCCCGAATTGGGCGGTCCTACAAGAACTACCTGCCCTGCACCTTCCTTCTCTATTCTAAAAAACTCCCGTCGCCTGGGGCCCTTCTTGCCCGATCTCATCTCGCTTCTTAGTTTTGATATTTTCCGCTTTATCTCCCCTTGCATTTTCTCAGTTCCTTTATGCTTAGGGATAGTAGCTAGCATCTCCTCTAGAGCAGCAAATCTCTCTTCATCGGTAATGGCTTGTCTGTATCTTTTTTCCGCTTGAATGAACTCCGGCCCCAAATTGGCTGGCAAGCAAGATCACCTCCTTTTTGCCTCTACTCACGCATATACAACGCGTCTCGTCACATCTGTATATGTTATCCAAATATGTAATGCACACTTCTTGTCTACTGCTAAATCTGTCTAACCCCACTTATGTCGCTCAAGTAGTTACGCCAATCAACCTCGACTTCTCTTCCCAAAGTCAGAAAACATATGACCGAATGTACCACAGGAATTCCCAGAATCATCTCGGCAGCGTAAGAGTAAAGGGCAATCTGAGGCGCGTAGCTCTCCACAGTCCTAGGCAGTTCTTCCAAGGTTATCGAGTCTGTCTTGTAATCCAATATTGTAAGAGCATCTCCGTGTTCTATCAAGACGTCAATTATTCCTTGCACCACAACATAGTCTTTTCTCTCGGAAGACTCATTTGACGCTCCACGATCACACATTTCAAATAGGGGAACGACCTTGGTTGAAGTTCCAGACCCTGGTTCGACAATTCCTACATCAAGCCTCATGGTAAAAGGGACTTCTCGCCTGACGTGTGGGAGCGAGGTCCGCAGTATGTTGCCTGTTGGGGACTGCAGAAACCGCAAAATCCTCGAAACGTCATCGTCTAGTATGTGTTCCTTTTCTAAAAACCCAATACTAGAAAGCCTCTCGATCTCATCTAATATACGTTCCTCACTCATCGCTAGGTCCAGGCTCATCTTGGCCATAAGAGCGTGTACAGCAATGCCCCGTTCCACTCCCGAAGGCACCTTGCGTTCGGTAAATGAAAGCCTCTTTGTCGGGGGCGGAAGAACCCGAAATATATCTTCATCAAGATCTAGCCTCGATTTGAGCTCTCCCACACTCATTTTTGCAGGTGTTGAAGTAAGAGGTCTGTAACCATAATCCCACTCCAATCTGCGCTTGACCTCAGAGTAGACGCTTTCGTCCATTGGAGAACTAGGAGGCAGCAGTTGTCTTATCTCATTGTACTTGATCGAAGATTCGTAAATGGTTCTCGCAAAAGGTTCAGGAATTATGGAGCCTCCATCTATCCCATACAGCAACAGCCTAAAAGGTACATTCTGTGTAAGCTCCGGAACCACCTGAGGAGTCTCTGAGCCCAACTCTTTGAGCACACACGGAAGCAGCCAGTCCAAATATGTCCTGGCTGAAGATACATCCAGCCTCTTCCATGTTTGAATCTTTCCATCCAAATCTCTCGCTGAACCTACCAAGTATAGTTTTTCTTTAGCCCTTGTCATTGCCACATACAAGATGCGCATTTCTTCTGCCAGATTGTCTTTTTGTATCTGGAATCTGTTTGCCTGGTACGCTAAAGTAGGGTATTTTATCCTACTATTTAGATCACAAAAAACCGCACCAATGCCTAGATCCTTCTGAAATAGGATGTCAGAGTGGAGATCTTGCATATTGAACTGTTTGCCCAAATCAGCCACAAAAACAATCGGGAACTCCAATCCCTTTGCTCTGTGCACAGACAAGATCTGAACAACGTCTTCGCTCTCGCCCAGAGTTCTAGCAGTACCCAAATCTCCCTCGGATTCTTGTATTCTCTCTATGAACCTAAGAAAGCGGAAAAGCCCGTGACGACCGAAACTGTCAAATTCCATTGCACGATTCACGAGAGCTCTCAGATTGGCCTGCCTCTGGGGTCCGCCTGGGAGCCCACCGACATAGTCGTAGTACGCCGTTTCTTTCAACACGGTCCATAGCGCATGAGCCAGCGGAACTCTTCTAAACATTGTGCGCCATGACTGGAGCTGGTCTAAGAACCTCGACACAATACTGCTGAGCTCGATCACTTCTGATTTGTCAAGTTCAAGTTTGGCGCATTCATCAAAAGCAACATTCTGCTGATCCTGCCACAACAGTGAAAAGTCCTCCAATGAGTCGTATAGCTCATCTCGAGGCTCTAACACCCTTATGATCGCTATGTCCCTGGGGGAAAGCCCGACCACAGGTGAGCGAAGAACCGCCGCTAGAGGTATGTCTTGTCTTGGATTATCCATTACAGAGAGGATGGCTAGACTTACCTCTACTTCTCGGGCCCTGAAGTACCCTGTTCCTAGCTCAGAATAAACAGGGATACCGCATTTCTGGAATATGTCAATTACCACATTGGCCCTATCTTTTGTTGCACGCATAAGAATTGCTATGTCCTTGTATGTGCAATTTCTGTAACGGCTCAGATCAGAATCCCATACTACAAAAGGCGAAGAAGGATTCACCAATTCTTGTATCTTCGAGGCCATCACAAGAGCTTCTTTCTCCAGAGATTCGTACTCTTCAACCGCCCCATCTCCCTCGCCTGCTGCCATATCCAGAACAACCCTATCCCCCGTGCTTTGGGCCTCTCTACCTTCAATCTGTTGTTTCCTATGGGCGTTCAATGGTCGATCCTGATTCTTCCTTTCGACAAGTAAAATCTCAGCAGTTAAAGAACAATTCTCAGAAGCATCGGGATAATGAGCACCCAAGTTCAGCCTGCTATCATTTGTATAGTCAATTTCGGCTACTTCTTTTTTCATTACCTTTTCAAACACATAGTTTACTGCGTCAACAACTTCTTTTCTGCTCCTGAAGTTCTTGGATAGATCGACTCTTACGCCGTGAGCGTTCGGGTCTACATAGCGTTCTTCATCTACATGTTGGAACAAGTTGTACTTCTCCAAGAATATCCGCGGCTCTGCAAGCCTAAAACGGTATATGCTCTGCTTTATATCTCCAACCATAAAGACGTTGTTTTCTTTTGATACAAGAGAAATGATCTCCTCTTGTATTGGATTTGTGTCTTGATATTCATCAACAAAGATATAGTCGTAGTTCTCTCCAATTTCGCGAGCTAGCCTGCAATCGTCCTGCTTCAAGATACTGAGGCAATATACCTCCAGATCCGAGAAATCTACTCCGCCCCGAGACTTTTTCTTCTCCGTGTATTTTTTATCCAATTCTAACACCAAGTCTATGAGGCACCTCACATAGGGCGCCTGCTCTGCAACCTCCTGCAACACCCCGCCGGACGGCCTCATAAGAACGTTCTTGGAAGCGGACTTGAAATTCTTCTTGTATATATCCCTGCACTCTTTGGCCCTATCTAGCAGTTCCGCTCTAACCTCACCAATCTTTTTTGGCGGAAGCTTAGCAAATTCAAACTCTTCGACCATTTGTCGAATCGAACCCAAAACGCGCGTTGCCTGTACGTCTGACCCCACAGACTTCCTATCTGGTCTTTGGCGTCGATCTTCACCTGAAACAAGAGTCATTGCTTCGTGTGCTAACTGATTCAACCTTCGGAGAAACGAGGCTTCTTCGCTTATAACTGGCAAATAGTGCTTAGGACCGTAAGGCAACGAACATATTGCTTCGGCCTCTTGCGAGTATAAAACTGCGCTATTGAGTTCAGAAATAAGTGCATCGATGAGTACTCGAGCCCATGGCAGCGTAAGAAATATCCCATCAAGTTGATAGGCCGCTGCCTCAGTGTCTAGTTTCGACACCTGCTCCATGAGAAACGACATGTTTTCGTACCAAGTGTACGCTTCTTCCAGCCATTCATGAGCCGAAGGTTGGGTCTTGCAAAAATCGTACAATCTCAAAACCGTATCCTTGAGATCCTCGTCAACTCCTGACCCACCATACATTTCAACTAAATTCACAAACGTCTCATATTCCCTAGACTCGTTCTGGTACCACCGTTCAAAAACTTCGTCCAGAGCTTCCAAACGCAATAGTTCCGCCTCGTTGGAATCTAAAACCCGAAATGTTGGGTCTAGATCCACAAGGTAGAAATAGCGCTTTACCACAGAAAGACAAAATGCGTGTATGGTAGAAATCTGGGCCCGATCCATAAGAGATAATTGTCTTTTTATTCGGTCATCTGAAGGTCTGGAATCATTGGCTTCGCGCAACGCTGTGCGTACCCTATCCTTGACTTCAAGGGCAGCTTTCTCAGTAAAGGTAACCACCAAGAGCCTCTCAATATCACAAGGTTCATCCTCAGACAGCACATGCCTTATTATTCTCTCTACAAGAACGGCCGTTTTGCCCGTTCCAGCGGCGGCCGAAACCAGCATGTTCTTGCCGCCTACTTCGATGGCAAGACGCTGCTCAGATGTCCATTCCCTTTTTGCGGAACCCACCTAGTCCTTCTCCCCCTTAGCGTCATTCATGATAGCATCCCAAATTGCATTTTTCGGAATATTCCTTAACACCCTGTATTCATTCCCCTCGAGAAGAACATCGAAAACACAAAAAGACTCAAACGGACAGTAAGTGCATCCACGCATTTCATTTTTCAGGAATGGGGAAATATCTATCCGCCCTGAGACTATCTCCGAAGAAATATCACTAACTCTTCTCATAACGTAGTTTAGCAAAGCCCTAACCTGGTCGTATGAGGCTGTTGACGAGGCAGCGCCCACGCCCGATTTCGTGAAAGTGACGCTCACTAGATCAGACTGCCCCGAGCTTGTAGTATTGTCCATTAGCCTAATTACATCCAAATCATCTACCAGGATGCCAGTCATTTTGAGTTCCTTTTGTATCTCCTTCACAACTAGTTCTCTCTCACAAGGGCCCTCAGTTTCGATGAACGGATCCCTAATAGGCATATAAAAAGCACCGGCGGGCACCACATTTTTGAAAACACCTTTGGTAGCAAGGCCTTGTGTATCCAATGGGCTTAACAAGTATGGACTGTTCACTATTTCTTTCCACAAAGAAAGAGTAACACCCAGGTAAACCAAAAGTTGCATAGACAGGCCGTAATACACATCGTTGAGATCTAGCTTGTTGTGGCCTGATTTGTAATCTACTATACGGAAGAATATTCTATCGTCCAGTTCAGCAGCATCTATCCTGTCTATCAGTCCTCGCACTAACACTTCATGACTTCCATCAATGTTGAGTGTAAGAGGCGGTATTGCCCCGCCTAATCCAAATGGGACCTCAACAGCTATTGGCCTGAATTTGCCCCTTTTTGCATGCTCCAAAAACACCTGTGCCGATCTTTTGAGTGTAGAACCCAGAGAGTTGGAGACATGTCTGTAGCGGAACGAGCTGAGAAACAGTTCGTTTTGAACCCTAGGAACGATTTCCTGAACAACTCCTTCCATAATCCTAGTAGCATCGGAATCGTCCAAACTTTCAACCGGGGTATCTTGCCTCATTATTCTACTAACAAATTCCTTCATTGCTTCATGGTAAAACGTGCCAGCTTTAGCAGGGTCAAGACTAAACACCTCTCGCTCCTTAAGGCCCAAGCCGTCACTGGAAAAGTGCTGGAAAGGACACACCTGGAAGCGCTCGAGCCTAGAGACACTTGTTTTCAAAGGCTTCCCATACAGTTTCTCAGCCAAGGGTTTCCCGAGAGGTGCCACAGCGTTTGAAAACCCCAAAGATCCAAGTATCTTGGCGGTTTTCCCTGTTCTTGAAGGCTCAAGCATCCACCTATATGCCTCTTGCCACACAATACCAGGAGAAATACCATGGCGAACCAATGAAAGACGTCGAGCCGTAAGCCCCCATACACTCGCAGGAACCAAGTAGTCCAGGTCTTCTTCAGTGTTTCCTGAGGGATCCAAAGAAACATAACGCTCAGAAACGTTCACTGTATCCCTCAGCCATTGGACTATAGGCGAAGGGAACAGTGCTTTGCCGTCGTTGTCTCCGAGTGGATATGACAAATAGAGCCTCTCTTGAGGTCGCGTAAGAGCCACGTATGCTAGATACTGCTCATGAAGCTGCTTTACCCTCGATGACGGCTCGAGATTTAGCCCCGCCCCCAAGAGGACTTCTCGATCTTTGTCAGTAAAAACCCCATCTTCTCCTTGTTTCTTGGGCAGCTCACCCTCGGTTGCCCCGAGTAGGAAAGTAACCTTACAATCAGGTTGTCTAGTCCTCTCCAAGCTGCCTACTAACACCTGATCTACCGAAAGGGGAATCGCCCCCAATCTCATGTCTTGCAAACCTGCATCGATAAGCGAAGCATATGTTCTTACATCGCAAGGATGATCGCCCAGGATTTCTACTGTCTGCTCCAAGATTTCTACTGTTTTATCCCAGATACCTGCGTGCTCATAGGCAGCCATAAGGTCCCCTGACGCCTCACACTCATTTTGCCAACGCGCCAATACTGCAGGAACATCTAGTTGTATCAAAAGATCATAAACTGCCATCGAGATTTGTCTAGCCGTGAGCCCTTCCGGCAAGTTGAGAGTTTCTGATTCGTCTTTCACATGAGCATCGGTACCTTTGAGTCTTGTGTAGAACTCCCCGAGTCCTACCATAGCTTGCTTCCTGACTGAATCTAGCTCTTCGCCGTAATCTCTACCGCCAGATTCCTCGCCCCCAAAATCAGACAAGAACCTCCCTCGATACCGCCATGGCTCTGGACTAAGCCATGCTTCACCGCGTATTCCAGTGGCCAAAACAAAGTTCTCCAACTTGTCAATTGCCTGTCTCTCACAAGGCACAAGATCTGTCTTCAGATAGCGGAATACTGCGTCGAACGAAAAGCCAGTTAGAACTACATCAAAAGCTGACCGTATAAGTTCTGCCATAGGGTGGTGCGACAGTGAACTTTTCTCATCGAGAAAGAAAGGAATATCGTAGTCATTGAAGACCATTTCAATGAGATCTTTGTACTGCCGTAAGTCTCTCATCTCCAAGGTTATGTCCCTAAATGCAATTCCTCGGTCGCGGACCAATTTGGTGATTTCCCGCGCGGCGAACTCTATTTCTGCGCGCGGATTTGCAGCTGTTACTACAAGCACTCCATCGGAACTACTTGTTGAGTCGGCATCGCATTCATCTTCCACAGTGGACGAAGATGGATCATGCGCCCAGAAACCAAGACGCCTGGTTGGACGATCTTTGTTCCTAAACTCGCGCTCGATCTTCAAAAGGTCCTTGTTCTTGAACCTAGGCAAAAAGCCATTTTCCCCAAGAAACAGTGTTCCTTCTACTGAAATTCCCCGCTCACTCGAGATTTCCATAACCTTTTCGTAGACTTCTCTTACTGGGTGAAACAAGCTCGTTTCTTTGGGTCTGTGCTGGATCTCCTCCCGATCCATACAAAGAGCTAAATTTACCTGCGAAGCTGTTTCCATGATTTCTGCAATCATCTCGTATTCCATGGGCGTAAACCCTGAGAACCCGTCTATCCATACAGTAGAACCCCTTATAAGGTCAGAGTCTCTAATACGGGGAGCAGCCAACGCGAGATAGTCATCGGGATCTAGGAACCTGTCTGACACAAATTTCCTGTATTCACCATAGATCAAGCCTATGTCAGATAGTTTCTCGTGGAGAAAAGGAACATTGCTGGCGGCTTCTCCCAATTCGCGGACAAGATCATCAGGAGTAACCCCATACGCACTGAACTCAGAAAATGTGCTGATCAATGTATCTCTGAAACCAGGGTAGTCAACCATAGGACTGTACACCCTAAGTTTCTCCTTGCATTGCCACAATATCAATTGGACAGCCATACTACGACCGATTCGGGTGATAAAAGGAAGCGAATATCCACCGACCTCGTCTAATACCTGCAATGCTAGCCGTCTAAACCCCAGAATGTGAAGATCGGTAAAACCTCGGACCCTTCCATCCTTGAGAATAGAGCTTTCTACCTGGAACGTGGCTTGATCTGGAACAATCACGAGAAGCGGAGGATTGTTGACTCCCCGGGCACGAGACAAAATACAGTCTGAAACCGAGTCTACTATGTGTTTCGTTTTTCCAGCGCCTGCAGGCCCAATTACAAAACGTATTCCCATAGTTGCAAACCATCCTAAAATCACATTAGCCAAAAAGGAAAAACTGTTTCATGTAACAAAGACAACCTTACGCAGCTGCTCACGCGCCTCTTTCTACGGACTCAGTCCCAGAGTGCATTCACATGAGAGTTATGGTGCAAAGGACGTAGGGTCTTTTGCCTAGTTCGTTTTTGAAATATCGTTTCAGTAGCGAAGTAAGGCCGTCTTCTACCGCGCCTTTGTCCAAAAGTGAATCTTTCGGTAAGACGGATAAATACTGCTCGGCCTTCTGGGCGACTTCTGACATGACCCCGTCTTCGTACCCGAGTCCAATAAGGCCTACACTCTTAACCTCGGGTCTGCTTAGAACCTTGCCTGTTTCTTTGGAGATCACGCACGATAGGAAAACAGCCCCCGATTCACCCAAAGTCTGCCTTTGCCTCAAGACCCGATCGCCTATATCTCCTACTCCTAACCCGTCTACAAATGTGTCCTTCGTTTGGATTGTCCCGACTATACCAGCCTGGTCAGGAGTCAGTCTGAAAATAGTACCATTTTCGCCAATAAGCACATTAGTAGGAGAGACGCCCGTCGCTACTGCCAACTGAGAATGGATAACTAAGTGTCTGTATTCGCCGTGGACCGGGATAAAAAACTTTGGTTTGGTTAAGTTCAACATGATCTTTAGTTCTTCCTGGCTTGCGTGACCTGAAACGTGAACTCCAGACTCAGGCGTATACACAACGTCTGCTCCTCGCCTGAATAGATTATCGACTACCCTAGATACTGTAGTTTCGTTACCAGGAACAGGAGAAGCCGCCATTATGACAAGGTCGCCTTCCACTATGTCGACTTTGCGATGTTCACCCACGGACATCCTTGAAAGAGCAGAAAGGGGTTCGCCTTGGCTGCCCGTGCTTAGGATTACGATACGAGATGCAGGGTATCTGTCGGCATCATCAACGTCTATCATGGTTCCCATAGGTACCTGCAAGAAACCCATACCTATGGCGACTTCTACTACGTTTTCCATGCTTCGGCCGACTACACACACTTTTCTGCCGTGCCTGTAGGCGGCGTCAATGACCTGCTGTATCCTTGGTATGTTAGAAGCAAAAGTAGTGACTATAATCCTGCCTTTTGCCTGGTAGAAAACTTGGGAGAGGTTCTCGCCTACTACTCGCTCAGACAGAGTGTACCCAGGTCTATCAGCATGCGTACTGTCCGATAGCAGCGCCAGTACTCCATCTTCGCCAACCTCGGCAAGCCTGTGGTAGTCTACGGTATCGCCATCTACTGGAGTTTGATCAAGTTTGAAATCCCCTGTATGGACCAACGTTCCACATGGTGTACGAATGATCAAGCCTACACTGTCAGACACAGAGTGCGTAGTTCTATAGAACTCAACTTCTACAGAACCCAACTTCACCGAATCTCGAGGAGCAACAACTCTAAAATCAAAGTCGCCTTCGAAACTTTCGTCCATCTTTCTTCGTGCAAGCCCCAGTGTGAGCCGCGTCCCATATACAGGCACATTCACCTTGCTCAAAACAAACGGCAGCGCTCCTACGTGGTCTTCGTGACCGTGCGTAAGTACTATTGCCCTGAGACGGTCTTTTCGCTCAAGCATATAGGAAATATCAGGTATTACAAAATCAACTCCTGGCATGTCGTCGCCTGGAAAAGCAAGCCCACAGTCTATGGCAATCATGTCATTGCCGGACTCAAGAAGCATAAGGTTCTTGCCAATTTCGCCCAAACCGCCCAACGCCACTAATCGTATTTCTTTTGTCATGTCTCCCCCACCAAATAAATATATGTAATTTCCGTTCCTCGTAACCTCATCATCAGAAGTCTCGCAACATTTTCACAGTAGAAATGTTGATTTTGTCTGCATCTTCGCTATCTTTAGGAGTCTCCATAATACCAGGTATGTCTGGGGCAAGCAGCGTACTGTTTACAACTGCCTTGAACCCTTCCAGGCCTATTGCTCCTTGACCAATGTGAAAATGTCTGTCTACGCGAGATCCTAGACCTCGCTTGCAGTCATTCAGATGAACAACTTCCAATCTTTCCAACCCTACCAGCTCGTCAAATGAGAGCAGAACGCTTTCGACTTTTGTAGAATCCGTGAGATCATACCCGCGCGCAAAAGCGTGACATGTATCAAAGCAGGCGCCCACCCTATCTGCAGGAAGGTTCTTCACCAGGAAGCCTAGGGCCTCAAATGTACACCCGATTTCTTGGCCCTGACCCGCACTGTTTTCCAAGATAAGTTTGACCGGACCAGAGTATGAAGAGAGGATCTCTTGTATTGAACCAAGAGCCCTCTCTAGTGCCTCCTGGGACTCATCATCTTCTTCCTTCTGCTTGTGCCCTATGTGAGTCACCACAAACCTAGCACCTAGGGCCTGCGCTCTTTCCAAATCCTCAGAAAGCACTTCTACAGAATAATCTCGCTTGCTAGTTTCGGTTGACGCCAAGTTGACGAAATAAGGAGCATGCACAACCACTGGTCTTATGTCGTTAGCCTCGAGCAGGGAATTCGATTGGGAAATGTCAACCGGATCCAACGGCTTGGCTTTTCCACCTCTTGGGCTACGAGAAAACACCTGGACAGCCTCGCAACCCAGTTGGGCAGCGACTTCGGCCATTTTTGAAATCCCGCCTTGGATTGAAAGATGGACTCCAAACCTCATCGCATTATCTCGGCTTTCCGCTATTTCGTGGTTTTCCCTTGGAACGACTCTGATTGCTCCTATCCTTCCCGCTTCGATCTCTGTACGGTTCTTTTCCAGAATCACCCAATCTGCCCGATAGGTTTATTCTGCCAAGATGATCAACTTCTGTAACCTTGACCATTACCTCATCGCCGACTTCTGGCATACCGCCTTCGCCAACATCGTTCTGCCGCATAAGGCCTTCCTTACCTGGCAAAACCTCTATGAAGGCACCATAAGATGATACCCTGGTAACCTTCCCTAAATACGTGTCGCCGACTTCAACATCGCGGGTTATCTGCTCAATGATCTGTTTGGCTCTTCGGCCCGATTCCTCATCTACTGCGGAGATGAACACTCTTCCGTCTTGCTCAATATCGATCTTGACTCCTGTTTCGCCGGTAATCTTATTTATGGTTTTGCCTCCAGGCCCAATAACTTCACGGATCTTGTCAGGGTCAATCTGAACAACAATTATCCTTGGGGCAAAAGGCGATAGAGAATCTCTCGGCTTGTCGATGGTTTCTCGCATCTTCTCGAGAATAAACAATCTGGCAGCTTTTGCCTTTTCAAGAGCAGTGCTTAAGATATCCCGATTAACACCCGAAATCTTGATATCCATCTGCAATGCAGTGATACCATCTTCGGTTCCGGCAACCTTGAAATCCATGTCACCCAATGCATCTTCCATGCCCTGAATATCAGTCAAAATAACAGCTTTATCTTCTTTCTTCACAAGACCCATGGCAACGCCGGCGACAGGATCTTTGATAGGAACCCCTGCATCCATGAGAGACAAGGTGCTGCCGCAGACAGAAGCCATAGAACTAGAACCGTTAGATTCAAGCACCTCAGATACGACACGTATCGTATACGGGAAATCCTGTTCATCGGGTAGAACTGGTATTAGCGCTCTTTCTGCCAAGGCTCCATGGCCTATTTCTCTTCTGCCAGGACCACGAAGTGGCTTCGTTTCACCTACTGAAAACGGCGGGAAGTTGTAGTGGTGTATATACCTCTTGAACTCCTCTAGACCTGTAGTATCCAGTTCCTGGATATCACTCGTTGCCCCAAGAGTTGCTATGCTCAAGACTTGAGTCTGCCCTCTAGTAAACAGTCCAGAACCGTGAACCCGAGGAATCACAGATACCTCACAGGAAATTGGCCTTATTTCGCTCGGCCTCCTGCCGTCGGGTCTTACTTCTTCTTCGAGTATCATGGCCCTTACCTGGGTCTTCAAAACCTCGTTGAACGCCTCTTTTATCTCGTTTTCTTTCTCTGGAAATTCCTCTGCCATCGCGTCAAGCGCTTCCTTCAGTACAGAATCGATAGCGTTTTCGCGCTCAAGTTTGTCTTCATTCCTAATCGCTTTTCTGAGGGGACTTGTAACGAGTTCTTCTACTCTGGCTACTACCTCCCCATCAGGAACAAAGAGCTTGGGCTCCATTTTCGGTTTGCCGATCTCCTTTGCAATCTCTTCCTGGAAGGCAACTATCTTTTTTATTATCGCGTGGCCTTCCATCATTGCATCTACCATAACCTCTTCGGAGACTCGGTTCGCTCCGGCCTCTACCATGGAAATAGCGTCCTTGGTTCCTGCAACAGTGAGTTTTAGATCGCTTCTTTCAGATTCCTCAACCCCTGGATTAATCACAAATTCCCCGTCTACCAAGCCCATTTCGACTGCTCCTATTGGACCGCCGAACGGTATATCGCTCACACAAAGCGCAGCAGACGCGCCAATCATACCGGCAATTTCAACAGAATAGTCGTGATCGATAGCCAGGGGCATAACAACAATTTGGACTTCATTTCTAAAGCCCTTGGGGAATAAAGGTCTTATAGGCCTATCGGTAAGCCTTGCTTGAAGAACCGCTTTCTCCGGCGGCCGTCCTTCTCTGCGTCCCCAACTTCCTGGAATTCTACCTACTGCATACAGTCTCTCTTCTACATCTACTGTAAGTGGGAAAAAGTCTGCGCCTTCTCTCGGCTCTTTCGATGCAGTTGCGGTTACAAGAACAATTGTATCTCCATAACTCACAAGTACCGACCCGTTAGCCTGCTTGGCCACTTTGCCAAACTGCAAAGTCAAAAGTTTTCCGCCGAGCTCCATCGAATATTCTCGAACACTTTCCAATAAATACACTTCCTTTCAGTTATCCCCTAGCCTCTCAAACCAAGCTTCTCCACTACTTCCCTGTAACGCTCGGGGGACTCCTGGGCAAGGTAGTTCAAAAGAGCGCGGCGTTGGCCTACCATTTTTAGAAGGCCTCTTCGGCTGTGGTGATCCTTCTTATGAACCTTAAGGTGCTCTGTTAGGTACGAGATTCGCTCTGTCAAAAGGGCAATCTGAACTTCCGGAGAACCTGTATCGGTTTCATGTCGCTTGAATTCGTCGATAATGGCTTTTTTTCTAGTACTATCAAGGGTCAATTCAGTATACCTCCATATGGTTCTTCTATGCCTTGAACCAAGCGCTGCGCCGGAGATACGCAAAGCCTAGTCTCAAGGTCACTTTGTCACGAAAATTCTATCATAAGCACCTAACAGTGTAAACAAACCATCGTCTAGACCTAGGGTTTCCTCAGATTGGAGATGGCAAAGCGCCGTTTCTATATCGGATTGGATCTGTTCTTTTAGGAAGTCCACCGACGTAAACTTGCGTTCCTCTCTTATGTACCTGTCTAGAAAGATCTGCATGTCGGCACCATACAGTTGACCCGAGAACCCAGGAACGTGTACCTCCACGCAAGTCTGACCTCCTCCAAAAGTAGGCTTCACCCCTATGTTGCATACTGCAGGCATTAGATCTCCTCCCGAAACCCTGGCCAATACCGAGTAAACACCGTTCTTTGGAAGCAGTTTGTCCGCTGGATAGCGTATGTTGGAAGTAGGCACCCCGATCTGCCCCCCGACACCGGTTCCTCTTACAACCTCACCGTAAATGCAATAAGGACGTCCCAAGAACTCGTTTGCGGTTACTGAATCTCCATCCAGAATAAGGCTCCTTATCTTTGTACTTGAAACCACGTCTCCGCGGATCTCAAATGGCGGCACAACTAGAACTTCAAATTCTTTGTCTCGACATATTTCTTTTAGATACTGCGGAGTCCCTCTGCCCATATAGCCAAAAGTAAAGTTGAACCCGCACACAACATACTTTGAGTTTAGCAACGAGCAAAGATAGTGGTCTGCAAACTGCTCAGGCGAAAGTCTAGCAACTTGCTCCGTAAAGGGAATCGCCCAATAGTAGTCAATACCCATATCTTCGAGAAGCACTTTCTTCTCTCTCTCGGGGGTAAGGAGCCGCACGTGCCCGTTAGATTGCTCCAACACTATCTTGGGATGAGGTGCAAATGTAACCGCCATTACAGGTAGACCGGTCTCGCTTCTAAGTTCAAGAGCAGTATTCAAGAGTTCCTTGTGACCAAGGTGAACGCCATCGAAAACACCTATGGCTACAACCAGTTCTTGTCCTTTTAGTTCTGCATATGGATTGACTATGGTCTTCAGGAAACATCACTTCCCTACAACAATACTTTTTCATATTCTATTTGAAACGACGAATCACTCGCGAAAGATAAAGACACCGCACAAGCAATTCGTTCCTGCTCAATATCCGACTGTCTAAGAGTGCACAAGAGAACCGGGCTCCGGCAACATGAAATTCCGCAATAGTGCCGGGCAACCGTCAAGACTTCCTGAGGATCCAAGAAATCTTCGACCACTAGAGGAACGCCGTGCCTAATTGACCGAACAGTCTCAGGCTTTAGAGCTAAGAATACGAAACTCGAAAAAACCAGTTTCGGATCAGCAAAAAGATCACTTTCACTATTGCAAAAACGCCTGCTCCTAAGTGAATCAAGGGTCACAGCATCCTTCAAACAGAAGCTGCCTACACGAGTCCTCAGAAGGTAGGACACTACGCATCCACACCCGAGTTCGTCTCCGAGATCCCTCGCAAGACCCCGTATATAAGTGCCAGACCCAACTTGCATACAGAGCATGGCTCTTGGATACGTGTTGTCTACCCAATGCAGCATCTCGATATGGTCCACGCGAACACTCCTGGCAGGCGCGTGCACGTCCATCCCTTTTCTGGCCAAATCATAGAGCCTCTTGCCACCAAGGTGGACTGCAGAAAAGGCCGGCGGCACTTGCTCAATATGCCCAGTAAATTTGGGCAAAAGCCCCGTAACTTGGTCACAAGTCAAGTGACTGCAATCTTCCATGGAAATAATCCTTCCGTCCAAGTCACCCGTATCAGTTGCAATACCAAACGTAAATTCAGCAAGATACTCTTTATCCTCGTTCATCAAGTACTCTGAAAGGCGGGTATATGCACCTACTGCAATTGGAAGCACACCTACGGCCATTGGATCCAAAGTACCCAAGTGCCCGACTTTTCTCTCTTCGAATATGTGCCGCACCTCAAGTACAACGTCATGAGAGGTTACACCTTTTGGCTTGACAACGTTCAAAAACCCGTTCATATGTCTTCCTTTGACAAAACACCAAACACCTTGATTTTGGCTTGGTCTAAAGAACCTAGTATGAACGCGCCTGCTGCCCTAGCGTGCCCACCACCGCCCAAGGACTCTGCAATCTTTGCAACATCCACTCTATGCTTGGACCTAAAGCTAACATCGACACCCTGCCCATCGGGAGTTTCCTTGAAACACAAAGCAACCTCGACTCCTTCTATAGAGCGCGGATAGTTTATAATGCCTTCTGTCTCGTCAAAAGAAGATCCAGAATTCTCTACCATGTCCCTGGTGACCTCGACCGACGCAACCTTGCCCCCAAAGTGCAGAGTCAGTGTCTGCAATGCGCTTCTCAGAAGCAGCAAAGATGAAAGGCTCCTCGTCTCAAAAAGATAGTCGGCTACCCTAGAAGGATCAGCTCCGACCTCAACAAGTTCGCTAGCCACCCATAACGCCCGAGCAGTAGTATTTTGATACCTAAAACCTCCGGTATCGCTCGCTATTGCGCAGTAAAGGCAAAGCGCAATGTTCCTGGTTATAGGAACACCCAAAGCCTTGAGCAAGAAAAATACCAATTCCCCGGTAGAGCTAGCTCCCGGATCTACTAGGCATACGTCTCCATACTGAGAATTACTTACGTGATGGTCGATATTTATGATCATATCGCCAACAGCAAAGCTAAGGCATTTACCTGTTCGATGCGGATCCGTGCAATCAAGAAACACCACCGTGTCAAAAGATACGGGATCCGATGTCATTTCTGAGATAGTCCTGTGCAAATATTGACCCGGCAGAAAGTCATAGCTGCTAGGATGAGCATCCTGGGACAATAATAGGACTCTCTTGCCCAAAAAAAGGAGCCCGAGGGCAAGACCTAGACCTGATCCAATACAGTCTCCATCGGGCTTCTTATGTTCAAGTATTAACACGCTCTTGCTTTGACGCAACACTTCGCTTATGCGAGTTGTTTCTTCCTTCCACGGGACTGCTGTAACCATCATTGATTGACTCTCCCACATACTTACAGTGTATTCATCAGATTACTCAGGTTCTTCTTTGTCTTTGTCCTTCTTTTCATCTTCTTCAATTTCAGATAAGAGCTTTGAAATGTGTATGCTATACTCAATGCTATCATCTAGAACGAACTGAATCTCAGGAGCATGTCTTATCCCTAGCGCTTTAGAAACTTCCGCCCTAATAAGTCCTTGGGCGCTCTTGAGTCCTTCCATTGTCTTTTCCTTTTCTTCGTCGGTTCCCAAAACACTAATGTAAACTTTTGCCTGAGACAAATCTTTGTTAACGCTCACTCTTACAACGCTGGCAAATCCAATCCGCGGGTCCTTAAGCCGCCTCATGATAAGCTCTGACACAACCTCACGAATTAGTGCAGCTATCCTGTCTGGTCTTTGTGCCATGAGCAACACCCCGCAGTCATGTAATTATGTCGATGTGAAAATCTACTACTTCTCCGTCAATATTGTCTTCTATCCAAAGAACAGCCTTGTTCAATATGTCAAGCGCATGGCTTTCTTGATTCGTTACTACAGCAATACCTAGAAGAACCCTTCCCCAACACTCGTTGGCTCCAACCTCTGCACAAGAAACGCCGAAGCGCTGCTGTAATTTCGACACGAGGCTCTTGGTAACTCGTCTTTTATCTTTGAGCGAATGCATGCCAAAAAGCCTTATATCTAGTAGACACTGCCCGACCACCATAGCGCCAACCCCATTCTACGCGATACTAGGTGGGCTTAACCTCTCTCATAACGAAAGCCTCAACTATGTCACCAGGCTTTATGTCTTGGTAATGCTCGAGCCCGATTCCGCACTCATACCCTTGGGCAACCTCGCTCACGTCATCTTTGAAACGTCTCAGTGAGGAGATCTTTCCCTCATATATGATCCTTCCATCTCGAACCAGGCGAACCCCTGCGTTGCGGGCCACCTTGCCGCTTATAACGTAGCAGCCTGCAACTGTCCCAATGTTAGGAACATGGAAAGTAGCTCTGACCTCGGCTCTTCCTAGAACAGCCTCTTCAAACTTAGGCTTTACCAGTCCCTTTAGCATATTTTCGACGTCTTCGAGAAGCTCGTAGATAATCCTATAGCTTCGGATCTCAACATTCTCGGCATCTGCCACATTTCTTGCATTTGCGTCAGGTCTTACGTTGAATCCGAGGATCTTCGCGTTTGACGCCTTAGCAAGCATCACATCCGATTCAATTACCGCACCTACACCTGAGTGTATAATTTCAAGTTTCACTTCATCTGACTTTATCTTGCCAAGCGCCTGTAGGATAGCTTCAAGCGACCCTTGAACGTCACTCTTGATAATCACTTTAAGTTCTCGCTTTTCCTCTTCCTGTGCCTTGAGGAGTTCCTCGAGAGTCATCCTGCTACTAGAACCGACAGCGTGCTCCCGCCTTGCCAACTGGCGCTGCTCAACAATATGCTTGGCAGTTTTTTCGTCATCTACAACCAAAAAAGTGTCTCCGGCATTTGGAAGGTCTCCCAACCCCACTATTTCCACTGGGGTAGAAGGACCAGCTTCTTCCACTTGAGAACCTTTTCCGTCGTACATCGCTCTTATGCGGCCCCAGGTTGTATCAGTAATTATTATCTGCCCAACCTTAAGCACTCCAGACTTGACAATGGCCGAAGCAACTGGTCCTCGTCCTTTGTCGATCTTAGACTCTATAATATATCCTCGAGCTCTTCTCGTCGGATCGGCTTTGAGTTCCTCCAATTCTGCTACAAGAGAAATCATCTCGAGAAGCTCATCTATTCCCTGTTTGGTCCTGGCGGATACTTCGACGACTACTGTGTCGCCTCCCCATTCCTCGGGGACAAGTCCGATATCTGCCAACTGCTGCTTAACCCGATCTACCTTTGCGCCGGGTTTGTCAATCTTATTGATCGCTACTATCACGGGTACTCCTGCCGCCTTGGCATGGTTAGCAGCCTCAATTGTCTGTGGCATCACTCCGTCATCTGCAGCCACCACAAGCACAGCTATGTCGGTGATCTGGGCACCCCTAGCCCTCATCTGTGTGAAGGCTTCATGACCGGGGGTGTCAAGGAAAATCAACCTCTTTCCCTCGTGTTCAACCACGGAAGCACCTATGTGTTGCGTTATTCCTCCAGCCTCTCTTGCAGTTATGTTTGTATCTCTTATAGCATCCAGAAGCGACGTCTTCCCGTGGTCTACGTGACCCATCACTGTAACCACAGGCGGCCTGCTCTGCGCCTTGTTCGGATCGTCCGGTCGTCCCAATTCAAGAGCGATCTTTTCCTCAATAGAAGCTTCTGGCTCTTTGACGGTTACAACGCAACCAAGTTTTTCAGCAACTTGGCGCGCCAAATCCACAGGTACACTTTGATTAATGCTTATGATCGCACCTAACCCCATCAGGGTACGGAGCACCGTTCCTACAGGTACTCCTATGAGACTTGCCAGTTCCCTCACAGGCGTTTCGCCTTGAATTGTGACTCGTCTAGCTCCTGTTGCAGGCGCCTGGGGTTTGACCTGGCGACCACCTTTTCCCCTCGTACTCTTCCTCTGAGCCGCGCTCCTATTACCAGCCTTAGCGCTCGGATGCTTCTCAGGAGCCTTGCGGCCAGCTTCTTGTTTCGCCTGATCTCGTGGTGAGCGAACAGAGGAACGTGCTTCAGCATTCTCCTCGCCGACTGGATGGCCAGACCCTTTGGCTACTCCTTTTTGCACCCCGATTTCCCTGGCTTGGGTCTTTTTCTGACCCGTCGTAGGACCTTCAGCCTTCGGGACTCGCGCGGAAGTACCTTTTCCTTTTGTTCTCTTTTCTCGGATCTTGGCTGCCACATCATCTTCCAGACTCGCCATGTGGTTCTTTGCTACCAATCCCATATCATTTAGATCTGAGATTATGTCCTTCGAATCCAGCCCGAGTTCCCTTGCGAGCTCATATACACGGATGCGTTTTGACATCCGAAATCACCTCCTCACTCTAAATCTTGTCAATCTCTTCGGTAACGAAACCTCTTAGTTCCTCAATTACTGAGGGGGATGGTTCCGCACCGAACACCCTAGACAACCTCTTTTTCTTGATCACTTGGCAAATACACTCTGCGTTTGGGCAGACATATGCGCCGCGACCGGCCTTTTTGCCGGTAGGATCTATCTCTACTTGGCCGTCCGGCGTTCGCACAATCCTAAGCATCTCTTTCTTGGGCCTGACCGCTTCGCAGCCTAGGCATGTTCTCATAGGAATCTTTTTCGGCATGGCATCCACCCCCCTTTGTATCACACGATTGAACTAACAATCTCTACCGTAAAGCATCGCGCTCTGATCGTATGTCAATCTTCCACCCGGTAAGTTTGGCAGCTAATCTTGCATTTTGCCCGTCACGTCCTATTGCGAGAGACAGCTGATTATCTGGAACTATTACCCTGGCGACCTTGTTTGGTCTGTCGATTTGCACGCCCAGCACCCTCGCAGGGCTTAGAGCATTGGCTACAAAAATCTCTGGGTCCTCATTCCATTCTATTATATCAATCCTCTCTCCCCTGAGCTCCTGGACTATGACCTGAACACGCGATCCTCTTGGCCCAACGCATGCCCCAAGCGCGTCGACCTCCGGCAGGTTTGCTTTCACTGCAACCTTAGACCTGGAGCCGGGCTCTCGAGCCAGACCCATTATCTCAACTATGCCATCCCGGATTTCAGGCACTTCCAACTCCAAAAGCCTCTTCAAAAGGCCTGGATGAGTTCTTGAAAGTAAGATCTGAGGACCCTTTGGCGTCTTCTTTACCTCAACAACGTACGCCTTGATCCTGTCACGTTCGCGATATTGCTCATTCCTCACCTGTTCTTGAGGGAAGATAAAGCCCTCAGCCCTACCCAAATCTACTATTACTATACCTCTATCAACTCGGATGACTTGTCCGGTTACTACGTCACCCTGCCTCTCTGCAAATTCCTCATAGACCATGTCGCGCTCGATATCCCTGAGTTTTTGCATAACAACCTGTTTCGCCGTCTGAGCTGCAATACGTCCAAATCCCTGAGCGGCAATTTCCTCTTCAACGTAGTCGCCTTCCTTGTAACCGGCATATCTAGCCCGCGCTTCATCGATTGATATCTCTTTAACAGGATCTGTCACCTTATCTACAACCAGACGGCGGGATAGGACCCTAATATTACCAGTTGCCCCATCGAACTGTACTCTAACATTCTCGGCAGTCCCATAGTGCTTGCGGTAAGCTGACAGAAGTGCCGTTTCCATGGCCTCTATAAGATCTTGCTTTGGTATGCCCCGTTCCCGCTCAATCTGGTTCAAGGCACTTATTATTTCGTTGTTAATTTTTCCCGCCCTCCTTTCGAGACCCTAAGATAGTTTTTCCTGATAAACCAGTTGGACTTTGCTAATGTTCTGTTTGGGAAGTGATATTTGACCGTTATCTGTCAAAATTGAAACCTCAGCTTCCCCTTTTGAATAGTCTATTCCTACAAGCGTTCCTTGGAATACTCTCTTCCCATCTATAGGGCCATAAAGATTAATCTTGCAAAGACGTCCCCCAAATATCTCAAACTCTTTGTCTCGCTTGAGCACTCTCTCCAACCCGGGAGAGGAAATCTCAAGGTTATAGCTCTCTGCAATGGGATCAATCTCGTCAAGCATGGGGCTTATAATCTTCTCAACCGCTACGCAATCGTCCAATGTGACTCCTTGCGGCGAGTAGATAGTCACGCGCAAAATGGTATTCCTATGCTCATCCGAAGTCAGTTCAACGTCGAGAAGCTCCAGCCCTCGAGCCCTTACTTCAGGCTCAAAGGCGTCAAAGAGGCCTTCCAACAATTGTTTCCGACTCATCTGCATCACCCCTGAACATACAAAGAGTGGGTTCAACGAAACCCACTCCGACGAAATTTCCTCGTTGCTTGAGACGTCCTTGATATTCTATGCACTTAAGTATAGCATAAAATTTAGCGTGATCGCAAATGCATAGGATCGGCGAAAACCATGTCTACTAGGGGGGTGTGATGCAGTGCCAATCGTTCAGATCGAACTAATTGAAGGCAGGACGGTTGAGCAGAAGAGAGCACTGGCGAAAGAAGTAACAGACGCGGTGGTAAGATCTCTTGGGGTAAAGCCCGAAGCGGTGACCGTAATCATGAGGGATATGAAAAAAGAAGACTTCGCAACAGGCGGTAAACTGCGTATAGACCAGCACTGATGAAACACCTAAGAGGAAGTGGCGAGCCAAAATAGGACGCCGTTTCCTCTTAGTTTTGTCCTACTTTCCGTTCAATCAGAATGCTACTAGCCTAAGCAATTGGTGCAGGTGGATCCAAGTACTTCGCCAGAAATGCATAGATTTCCTTTCTTGATTCCCTTGCCAGCTCAGTATCGATACGATTGAAGACATGTCCTCCAGGGGCGTTGTCATAGATCTTGTATTCAAAATCTTTCCCATAGGCCGTTAGCGACTTAATTAGATGCTCTACCTCAAGTACGTTCACGTCTTCGTCATTTGTCGTAGTGTGTATGAGCAGCGGGGTCTTGAGTTTTTCAGCATTCCAGGCAGGGGATCTGCGTCTATATTCGTTGACATCCTCATAGGCTGTTTTGCCAATATGGTAATCTGCTGAGAAAATCTGTCTGTAGCCCTCAGTCTTGTACCCCATCCTTGCCACTATGTCGCTCACAGGAACACCTGCATACCCCACTTTGTATCCTTCGGGATGATTGAAGAGATTCATCAAAGTTATCATTCCACCGTGACTCCATCCCATAATGCCTACCCTATCTGGGTCAACCAAGGGGCTGGTACTTACCATCCAGTTTCTACCTTCCCAAACATCTTCGTTTTCCAAACCACCGTAGTCTATATACTGGTAGAACTGCTGTCCGTAACCTGTACTACCTCTGTACTCAGGAGCTATTATGATGTAACCCTGAGATAAAAGCTCCCTAATCACATTCACACAGCCAGTGGAGAAATTAGCATGCACACCGCCGTGCACAAACACCAAGAGCGGGTACTTCTTTCCAGGTTCGGCAGTCTTAGGTACGAAAGTATAGGCAGGGATCTTCAACGGGTTACCCCGGTCCTGTGGGGGCTGAGGCAACGGATTTGCAGGAGGCGGACCAATATATGTTACTTTGTCAACGTTAGCTATGTCTCCTACTTTCTGGTACCACATCAAGTCATCTATCTGCTTAGCCAGTGAACTAAACTCGTGGAATAAGTTCTCTTGCATCATCCTGAGTTGTTCAAAATCCTTGATAATCTCACTCATCTTAACGATTCACTCCTTCTTACCTTTATTCCGACAGACACCCGTCTATTTGTAGTTCGACAAACTCAGCAGAAAATCCTTGCGTCGCAGAACAATAAAACTGATGAGATGAAAACAATGACGTCGATTCGACACCGGCTTTACTTGCCCTTACCATCGCCATCGTTTGACATATCACCCGAATACCCTATTGCCTTTATCCACAAATGAACAGCTAATCTCACACTAGGATCGTCTAGTGAGCACTGAAGCACTTCATTGAGCCTTCGCATACGATAATCCAAAGTGTTGGGATGTATGTTCAGATAGCTAGCCGCATCCTTCCTTTTTCCACCGAAATCAAGTACAACCTCGAGGGTCTTTAAGAAGTCTGTACCATTAATTCGGTCATAGAGCGCAACCTGTTCAACCAATTCTCGCCCATAGCTGCCACGTTCCTTGCAGGTCGCCATGCATCCAATAAGATCATGAAGGGATACTTGCCCATAGTCGAAAAAGAGGGAGTCTTCTCCAGAATGAAACTTGCTCCCACGATCTATCGCTTCGCGTGCCTGTTGATAGCTCTTCTGTACACTTGAGATATCGATGAAGGAACCACCAATACCCAAGAATTCCCGAAAACCATTGGCGCTCAAGAACCTGCCCAAACTTGAACCAATTTGTCTAACGCTGTGCCATGGCTCGCCGAACACAACAATTACAACTTCCTCTTTGTGGTCACAGCATATTGCATTTATCTGGTTTTTCTCAACAAAACTCTCCGCGTTCTCCAACACACTTCGAGTAGATGCCGGTGCTCGAGGAGAACGATGGCGTAAGACCAACACCTGAAATGGCGATACAAAAGTTGTCTGCTTGCATCTTTCCTTCAGTTCGCCCAGTTCAGTCTTGCCTGAGGAAGAAATGAGTTCCAAAGCAAGCGCTCGCGTTTCAGATTCAGAGATCTCCGGTTCCAAATCGTCTTTCGGAAAACTCCTAGCGATCATTCTTGCAGTCTGTATTATGGCCGCTTCGTCTTGAGGCAACACGTCACGGTCATCATCTTTCACCCATAGATAACCTAGGATACTGCGACCGCAACGTATGGCAATAGCTATTCTTGAAGTAAACCCAATCTCAGGAATAGCGTCCACACGGACTACTCCTCTGGACGAGTCAATCTCCTTGTAGACCCCGTGATTCTTGAGAGCTTCGATAGTGCCTTTTGAAGCCCCTTTTCTGAGAAGCGTTTCCACTCTGACCTGGTCTACCGGGTGTTCATGAGCTGAATAAGCTATTAGATTTCCGTTAATATCCTCAAGTGTGATAGGCCTCTTGATTAGCTTGGCCAAGTCATCAACCAAGATTTGCATCTCCATCGCGTATACAATCACCCCGCAATAAACACGTGGCACATTCGTGTCGTCTATATCCTTACATGAAGCCTTCTATATTAGTTTTGACGAAACTTAGATATTTCCTCTTTCAGACGTGTGAAACCATCTACGCGAATGCATACGGATGCGATGTTTACTAGGCCTACCCTCGCTAGGTACCAGGGCAGGCCCAATCCATGCTTAGATAAACTATGTGAGAAGATCTCTGCGGTAGTTTGTAAGCGACTTGAGGCCGGATGGGGTCAACAACACGTCGTCCTCGATACGCACTCCGCCTCTGCCAGGCAAGTATATGCCGGGCTCGATAGTAAAAGTACTACCTATTGGCAGGGGAGTATTGTTTGACGCCACTATATATGGGTCTTCATGGATCTCGAGTCCGAGTCCATGACCTGTTCTGTGGATAAACTGCTCACCATAGCCATGCGAAGCTATTACTTGTCTAGCCAACGCATCTACATCGGCCCCGCTCATGCCTGGTCTAGCATTGAGCCTCGCCTCTTCTTGTGCCTCGATGACCACCTTATAGACATTCTTCAGTTCATCAGAAATCTGCCCTATGGCATACGTTCTGGTTATATCGGACCAATAACCATCAACATTAACACAAAGATCGAGCCAGGCCAAATCCCCATCACAGATAACATCAGTGCTTGTACCTGCGTGCGGAATTGCAGTATTTGCTCCGGTGGCCAAAGACATACTCACTGCTCGAGCTCCTTGGAGCTTTAGTTGCCTTTCTATCTCAACAACTATCTCGCTAGCTATTTTCCCGGGCGCCAATAGTTCCTTAGCAATACCTACCCCAATATCAGCAAGTCGTGCAGCTTCTTGCATGCTTTTGATCTCACTTTCATCCTTAACCATCCTGAGTTCCTTCATGATGTCAGACGCATCTACCCACGGGAAATCCCCCAGGACTCCTTTCATCAGGGAATACTCCAGAAGTCGGAGACTGCGGAACTCAAGCGCCCATGTGCCAGACAAAGATGTAAGTGCCGCTTTGAACACCTCTGCCGGACCTTCCTCATCTGTGTACGAAAAAACTTCAAAATCCACTGGAACGTTATGCTCTTTCATGCTCTCAGAAACCATATGGCCTTTCTGACTTTCCAATCTCGGCATTATGAAGGATGCTTTTCCTTCCTCAACTAGTACGAGCAGAGTTGGCCTTTCCGACAGCCCCATTGACAGACCCGTCAAGTAGAACATATTGGGACCAGGCATGATGGCGATACCTCTCAGACCAGAAGCCTTTAGCGAAGATAACAAATCGCTCCACCGGTGCTCAAACACATGGAATCACCTTCCTCTCTTTTGTATCAAGATATCCTCATAATCTAGAAACACACCAAATTCTGCTGCCATAGACCCCCAAGTCATGCAAACCCTGCCGAGCCCGGATATTGGCAGAGGACGCGGGTCCCTCACGCCCCGCGTCCATGCTTCATATATCTCATGCAAGTATGAGCTTACTACACAACCGAGGGCTCTACTCGCAATTCGCCCCTTTCAAAACGTCCAAGATCCAAGTCACTGATGTCGATAGACGGCTCCTTGCCAACGATCATCTCAGAAAGCAATCTACCGACTATGGGGGACAGCATGAACCCGTGCCCGCTGAAACCAACCGCTTGATAGTATCCTTCAACTCCAGGAACAGTGCCCAAAATTGGATGTGCATCAGGCGTGATTGTATAAAGTCCAGCCCACTGTCGAACAACACGTATACCTTTAAGAGGGGGAACTAGTTTGCACATTATATCTGACATCTTCTTGAGAAACTGCCAAGACTGGCCGATGTCATAGCCCTTGGGCTCGTTCGGATCGCCAATACCCATAACCAAAGAACCGTGAGGAGTCTGTTGACAATAGATCCCCAGGGAGAAAGACATAAGCATAGGGTCAAAAAGACGCCCGACTGCCTCTGTAACCAAGATCTGGTGCCGCTCTGTGTACACCGGAAGGTCCACTCCAACCATGGCCGCAACCGGACCAGCCCAAGGCCCCGCGGCATTGACGACCACGGGCGTAGATATATCTCCGCGATTGGTCTTTACCTTAGTCACCTTAGCGCCAGACTTCTCAATGTCTATGACCTCGGTAAAATCGTTGACTTCTCCCCCTAACCGTTCAAAAGCCTTAAGGTAAGCGTTTGTCGTGTGGAAAGGGTTTGCGTGGCCGTCTCGAGCGTTGTATGTCGCTCCTAGCATGCCGTCTGTATTGAGAACAGGTACGATCTCTTTTGCCTCCTCAGGCGTGCAGACCCGAGAGTTAACCCCCAGTTTGTGCTGGACCTCTACGTTCTTCTGAAACTGGCTCCACTCTTTTTCTGTGTAGGCCATCATCAGGTAACCTTTCTGGACGAACTCGATATCGTACTCATATTCCAGTTCTTCCTGAAGGTTTTCAAATATGTCTATGGCTGCTTTGCATATCCTTACGTTCGCTTCCGCGCCCCACTGTTCCCTAACCCCAGCCCCGCAACGTCCCGTAGATCCGTTCGCAAATGTGTCTTTTTCGCACAAAACCACATTGCCTACACCTTGCTTCATGAGATTGTAGGCTATAGAAGCTCCTGAGACTCCTCCACCTATAACTACAGCATCTGCTGAACCTCTCATTGGCTGACCCCCTCCTTCTCCGATTTGCAGCCACAATCAGACCCACAACAGTCCTCATCAGCTTCGCAGATTTCGGCAAGATCTCCCATTTTTACGGGTTTGAAAGGAGGTCTGTATGTTGACTGAAGCACTTCAGAAACTGGCTTCCCGAGGAATTTGGCAATTTCTCCCGCTACCAACAGCCTACATGTGCGCCCCTGGCAAGGGCCCATTCCAGCTCTGGTTATGCGTTTGACTTCGTCAAGGGTGGTCGCGCCTTCCCTTATGACTTTGCGTATCTCTCCCAAAGTAACATCTTCACACCTGCATACGATAATGTCATCTTCGTTCCTACTCACGGCTCGCCCCACCCTCCCTGGTTAGCCTAATATTCCTTACTTCCATCGACAGTTCCTTAGGAGCCTTTACCCAGACCACTGTGGTCCCGGCAGGCTTTCTACCTGGAATCACCCTATGAATCTCCCCTTCTCCAACTTCTGCTCCCTGTCTTGAGAGCAGCAACACTTTCTCGCCTTTTTCGGGCAGTGGCAAGAACTCGTAAGGGATTGCCACCAAACACTCTTTGTCGCTGAAAGTCTCATCGACCACGAAAATTGCCAGTCCGGGACAAGCAGCGACACAGATACCGCAACCAGTACACTTATCCCAGTCTACCTTTGGGATATCGTTTATGGCCTCGAATTCACAGATAGCGCCAAATCTACAGCTATGATAACAAGGATCGCATGGTATCTCCTGAAAGCACTCTATAACGACAAACGGACCTTTCTCTCTGCGAGCCTTGGACGGTACTACAGATTCAATCTGTTCCATAGAGGGGATACCTGTACTTAGAAAGGCATTATCCATCACGCGCTCACCCTCTTTCCAATTTCGTCCCTAAGAACAGCGAGACCTTCAACAATCTTCTTGCTCGTCGGGCCCGCTCTCAGTTGCTCTAGTTCCTTCACATATTCCTGACGCTTGGCGTCGAAATGGCTATCCGATATCTTCCCTAGGCTGTGGGCTATGGCCAAACCTGCCAGATATCCTTCGGCCATCGCTGTAGAGGCCTCTTCTATGCTTGCGACGTCACCTGCTACATATACTCCACTGAGAGTCGTCTCCATGTTCTCGTCGTAGACCGGCACAAAACCGCCTAATGCTGCAATATAGGTCATTTCGGCTCCGGCCTGCCACAGGAACTCACATAAAGGTGAAAGTCCTGTCGCCAGGCATATTACATCAACTTTTAGGTCCTTTTCAGTACCAGGGATTCCTTGCCATTTGTTATCGATTTGCCAAACGACAGCCCCTTCCACGCATCGCTCGCCATACGCTTCCCTAATGCTGTACCCGGTGAGAATAGGAATCCCAAGGCGCCTTATCTTAGAAGCATGTACGGCATACCCGCCTATCTGGGGTAGAGCTTCAACCAGTGCTTCTACGTGAACACCCGCTTGGGCTAGCTGGTAACTTACTATTAGACCAATATTGCCAGAACCTATCATCAGAACCGATTGGCCAGGCCTTACTCCATGAACGTTCATCAATGTCTGCACTGCCCCTGCTCCGTATACACCTGGCAAGTGATTTCCTGGGAAAAGAAGCATCTTCTCAGAAGCTCCTGTTGCTACCAGTAGTCTTTCGGGTTTCAGGCCTTTTACACCTTCGGGAGTCTCGAGAAGAAGCGTATCATCATCCCTGTAATACCCCAGGGCTTCTGTTGAACCTACAAAATGCACATTTGGATCTTTCTGTGCGTTTTCTGCAAGGTTGTGCGCGATAACTACACCCCTAGTCCCGGCGCTTTTCTCATGCCACCCGAAGAACTTATGGGTCTGCTTAACTAGCTGACCGCCCGGCGTATCGCCTCTATCTATAAGGGTGACTTCGACCCCGTACGAGGCAGCTTCCAGGGCGGCGCAGATACCTGCAGGACCCGCTCCAATAATTGCAAGCTCCGTTGTTTTCAATAGAGTCACTCCTTAATTGACGGGGCAGGGCCTACGCCTTTTTGCATTTGCACATGCATGCCCGCCCTCAGTTTTTCGGTGCAAGCTCTTACGTTAGGAACCCCGTCAACAATTACCAGGCACGAAGAACAGTTCCCTATAGCACAAAAAAAGCCACGTGGGTGGCTCCGCTTTATGCTTTCATGTAGAACCTTGATGCCTGCCGCATGAAGAGCGCTTGCTATTGGTTCCCCTTCATATCCCCAGAGTTCCTCACCTTCCCAATAGAACTTGACTTTTTCCTTCTCTTCAAAGTCAAGGATTGGGTGATCCTTGATCCTCATTTCTGAAGAATCCAAAGATTGACGCCCCCTTTCATATGTATGATCTATCTGCAATCCAACTTTCCGTTCTCACAAAGGTCACTCTCACACTTGTTGCTCTTTGTAGAATTCGCCGATAATCGAGGATATCCTGTATAGTTCGAGCATCAAAATACATATACTGAGTTTTCCAATTCGTGCATTTTCGTACCTTCTGGGATCTGGATATCAGCCTTAAGCAGTGCATTGTCGAGCATGTCCTACCTCTTAGACTAACTGATTCATCGATGCATTTGCATTGAATAGAAGAACAAAAATCATTGTGACTTTCTCACAATGAAGTGCAAACACTTCCGAACCAGTCACATTCGGGTTTCGTTCAAGGCTTCCGGGTTTACTGGTGTTATAGGTATCCCCGATAGAAGGTATTCTCTTACGTTCCTAGCCGCCAAAACAGCCATTTCCGTCCTGGTTGTCACGGTAGCACTGCCAATATGGGGTAAAAGAACAACATTATCTAGACCAAAGAACGGACTATCGACTGAGATAGGTTCTCTGGAAAACACATCTAGGCCTGCCCCCCATATCTTTCCATCACGCAAAGCTTTGGCCAGCGCGTCTTCATCCACTATACCGCCTCGTGCAGTGTTTATAAGTACCGCTTCGCGTTTCATCAAGCCAATCTCCTTCTCTCCTATCAGCCCTTTGGTTTGCTCCGTCAGAGGTAAGTGCATTGTGACGAAATCAGCCTCTTTTAGGAGGGAGTCAAGGCTTCTGTACTCTGCGCCCAGCTCTTCTTCCACACCAAGATCCCGGGTGCGTGAATAGTAAACAATGCGCATGTTAAACCCTTTGGCTCGCCGTGCAACTGCGGTCCCTATACGCCCCATACCTACTATACCTATTGTAGAACCCCAGACGTCTAACCCTGTAAGCAGCATCGGCGACCATGTTTCCCACAAACCGTTTTTGAGGTATTTTTGCGCTTCAGGAATACGCCGTGCAGTGGCCAGCAAAAGACCAAACGCAAGGTCTGCAGTAGCCTCTGTAAGCACCCCAGGAGTATTGGTGACAATAATGCCTCGTCGGCTACAGGCTCCAACATCGATGTTGTCGTATCCTACTGCCATATTGGACACAATGCGCAGATTCTCTGCCTCTTTGAGCAATTCTTCATCTATCTTGTCAGTTAGCATCGAAAGCAAGCCAAACGAGTCTCTCGATTCTGCACAGAGCACATCCCTAGGTACGCAAGAATCCTCCTCGGGCCACATAGACACCTCGAAAACTTCCTCTAGTAGTGAAACAGCCGGATCCGGAATCTTCCGTGTAATATATATCTTCATCTTAGACCCCCTATTTCAGAAACAATCAAATCCTATTGCCATGTTAACATAGTGCTCTCAATGGGATATCTTGATCTTGTCTTTGTGAGAAGTAAGGAATGGCTAACATCAGGATATTGCTAGAACAGGAACTCTACGGTAGAATTATTGCGTAAAAGTTCTAAATATTCTTAGGGAGGCGATAACAATGGCAGAGAAAACTAGAGAGTTGGTGGGGGAACATGTCGACGAGCTAATTGGATTACTGAACAAAGCTTACGCCGACGAATTGATTGCCTGTTTCTACTACAAAACTGCTGCAATGCTGGTTAAAGGGATCCATGCCAAGACGGTAGCTGAGCAACTCGAGGAAATAGCCAATGAGGAATTAGAGCACTCCGAAGAATTAGCCGAACGCATTATCCAGCTCGGAGGGGAACCCCTAGATAGCTGGGATGCAATAACAAAACATGCAAATTACCCAGAAGTAGATATACCTAAAGATAGAGCAGACTACGTTGGAATACTCAAGGGTGTTCACGTTGCAGAGCAAGGGGCAATAGGTGTGTATGCAGACCTCATGAAGTTCCTTCAGACGAAAGTGAAAGACCCGACCACGTTCCATCTTGTACGTCACATCATGGGTGAAGAAATGCACCACGAAGATGAAGTTGAAACGCTTCTAGGATTATAGTTTGAAACCGTCAGAAAAACCGGGGGCTCTGCCTCCGGTTTTTGTTTTTGTCCGCTGCTTTGCGTCCTCGCCTTTCCACGGGTGTAGCCGCAAAGTACAATGGCGGCTTTGGTGTCAAGTTGCCTCATGCCTGCGCATACAAGGCCTTAGCGGTACCGAATATGGCGCAGAATCTATAGGTCAAGGAAGCAAAAGGTATCAAACTTCGTCTTGTAGAGCCAAACAACCCATGCTAGAATGTTAGTGCTAGTGCCGGGGTGATGGAATTGGCAGTCATGCGCGACTCAAAATCGCGTGGGGTAGCCCCCCGTGCGGGTTCGACTCCCGCCCTCGGCACCATTTTTGTCTACTTAGACGAGTATACTCAAGCAGACTTCACTCTTTCGCCTAGCGTCACTCAGATGATTCACAGGTCAGCATTCACTCCTTAGCAACGCTGACATTTTTGATATGGAAGTAGAGTCAGTCCCATGGAGGTTCCTCAGAGCAATTTGGGATATCATACCGTAGGCGCACACATGCCGTACATAACCAAAGTGTGAAAAGTAGCCGTCTAGACAAGTAGAAATACTTGTCGGTCCCTAGCGCCACTACCATCAAAGATCGATGTATACGTACCGCTCTAGCCAGCGCTGCACCTTGTTCCTAACTGCTAGCCTTGTTAGCGGTACAAGCAGAATAATCCCTAATATATCTGTTAAGAAACCAGGGATAATGAGCAAAACCGCACCTACCACGGTCATTAAACCATCAATTACTTTGCTGCCAGGGAAGCGGCCTTTTGAAATCTCCTCGCTGGCCTCCGCGATTAGTTCACGACCGTATAGCGCCAGAAGCAATCCCCCTAATACCGCTGTGCCTAACACAAGTAATATGGTCCACCACGTTCCAATTCTTGCACCAACTCCAATGAGAATTGCAAGTTCGATAACAGGAACAGCCACAATTAGAAGAACAACCAGGATCGTCCATATAATGTACACAACATGCGCCCCCTGATAGAACCAAATGTGCCTGCCTTGCGCTTATCATACCTTTTTCATGTTGTAACCTATAGAGCACGCCCGCGTGGCATGTCCGGCTACTTGTTGTCTAGTCTCATTAACCCTTTAATGGCACAGTAGATAACAGCCATAGTTGCAAATATGGTCGCCATAGATATCCAGGTTATTCGCAACGTTTCCTGCAATACACTCATCATAATCCCTCCCCAATTTCATCAAAAAGCGCCCGGCATTGTGAAGCACGAGAACCGACCCCCTGCTTACTTCACGAGTGAAAGAATGAGAGCGCCTGCAATGACTGATGCGATCTGCCCTGCTACGTTTGCTCCGACAGCCTGCATCAGTATGAAGTTGCTGGGGTCTTCTTCTTGTGCCATCTTGTGTATGGTCCTTGCGGACATGGGAAATGCTGATATTCCGCAAGCTCCTATCATTGGGTTTATCTTGTTCTTCAGAAACAAATTAAGGACCTTTGCGAAAATGACGCCGCCTGCAGTGTCTAGAATGAATGCAACGAGCCCCATACAGATTATCAGGATGGTTTGAGGCGTAAGAAACTCGGAGGCAATCATGGTAGAACCAATGGTTATTCCTAGAAGCAAGGTAACTACGTTGCTTAGCTCGTTTTGCGCAGCTTTGGATAGCCTATCTACTACTCCTGCTTCTCTGAGAAGGTTGCCGAACATTAAAGACCCAACAAGAGCCAGACTAATTGGGGCGATGAAGCCCGCAATCAGTGTAATTACTATTGGAAAGAGCACCTTAACAGTCTTAGATACCGGTTTTGCGCCGCTTACCGCCATCTTGATCCTACGTTCCTCAGAGGTAGTAAGAGCTCTTATCACCGGCGGTTGTATTATTGGCACGAGAGCCATGTATGAATAAGCTGCTACAGAAATTGGCCCTAACAGATTGCGAGCAAACTTGGTGGCCACGTAAATCGAGGTTGGGCCATCTGCAGCACCTATGATCCCGATAGCAGCACATTCTTTAAGCGTAAAACCAGCCAATCCAGCCAAAGCCATGGTAAGAAATATGCCTAGCTGGGCGGCCGCCCCAAAAAAGAGCATCGTAGGCTGTTGGAGCAGGGGCTCAAAATCGATCATGGCCCCGACCCCAATGAAGATCAGGATAGGAAAGAGCTCAGTAACAATCCCTGCTTCGTAAAGTATGCTCAGGAACCCTCCGGGACCGACTGCGGAAGAACCTGGTATATTCGATATGATAGCCCCGAATCCTATTGGAAGAAGCAAAACAGGCTCATACTGCTTTACAATTGCAAGGTAAATCAAGACGAGACCGACGCCAATCATCACACCCTGCTGCCAAGTCATGGCAAGAAGACCGTAAAGCAAACCATCCATGAAAATTCCTCCTCAATTGTTTAAGGGATAAACAAAAGACCTTTATCCCACCATTGTAGGATAAAGGTCTCACTTCCAAGGCCTGCCGGGCTTTCGCCGTGCTGACGACAGGTGCCACTCGCCTATTTTGAACTGTACTCACCAATTACGGGCGAGAAGCTACTCCCCTTCATCTTCAGGTAATAATATAACATAAATAGGTTCCACTATGCATATACCACATCACCATAAGTCTACTTCACCTTAGCCACACCTGCATAGACTAAGCCCCTGACCCCGTCAACAGTAACTATATCCCCGCTCTTTACCATCGAAGTAGCGCCAGAAACCCCAACAACGGCAGGAATACCCAGTTGGAGGGCAAAAATGGCACCATCAGAGGTAAGTCCACCTTGCTCAACTATCAAGGCAGAGGCACGTTCCAAAGCAGGTATAAATGATTTATCTACAGAGGGCACCACCAAGATACAGTTGGGACGTGTGTTGGCAACAGCTTCTTCGGCGGATACAGCTACAACCACTTCTCCCCAAACTGAGGTCTGCCCAATACCAGAACCTTTCAGCACAACGTCTCCGACAATCCGCACTTCCATGACGTTGGTTGTCC
The DNA here is from genome assembly GCA_018052455.1 of Candidatus Fermentithermobacillaceae bacterium. Lineage (GTDB taxonomy): Bacteria > Bacillota > Sulfobacillia > Fermentithermobacillales > Fermentithermobacillaceae > UBA3907. The sequence goes on from JAGPNE010000003.1 coordinate 44,068, forward strand.
CAGGAATTCCCATTGGTATTCCTTTCGTAACAACACATAAGTCGCCGCTCGAAATATGCCCGTTCTTCCGAAGGACATCTATAGCCATGTCAGATATATCTTCGTAATCTCTTGTGGCACCTTCCTTTGGCGGACCTGAGAGGCTCGGCCCCAAAACGGTTTCTACTCCCCATACACATGAAAGCCAACCGCAGGTCTCATCATGCGGACTAACCGCAAATATGGGGGTTTTGGGACGAAACCTTGAGACCATCCTAGCCGTGTAACCTGACTCGGTTGGAGTAATTATGGCAGACGCTCCAAGATCCAAAGCAGAAGATACCACAGATCGGCTAACAGATTCGGTCACATTAGCGGACATTCCACTAATCCTTGAAAAAAAGACGCTGCTATCGAGGAATTCGTCGGCCTTCACAGCAATCTTGGCCATAAACTCCACGGATTCAAGAGGGTACTTACCGTATGCCGTTTCCCCTGAGAGCATAACAGCATCTGTGCCATCTATGATCGCATTGGCGACATCTGATGCTTCTGCCCTTGTGGGTCTCGGTTTTTCTATCATAGACTCAAGCATCTGTGTAGCAGTGATTACCGGTTTGCCAATCTTGTTGCACTCAGCTATCATTTTTTTCTGAAGAACCGGAATATCTTCAGGAGGATACTCAACTCCAAGGTCGCCTCTGGCTACCATGAGGCCATCCGCAGTTCTTAGTATTTCTCGCAACGCCAAAACTCCCTGGGCCGACTCAATCTTAGCAATGACTCTTGCCGTCGACCCCGCTTCTTCCAAGACACGTCTCACATCTGTAACGTCATCCGCAGATCTGATAAATGAAGCCGCTACAAAATCGATCCCGTGCTGAGTGCCGAATATAATGTCCTCTTTGTCAGTTTCGCTTACAGCAGGAAGGCCCTTTATGGTTGAACCCGGGATGGAAACTTTTTTCCTGTCAGATATGAATCCGCTGTTTAGGATCCTAGCAGTTACACTCTCTTCTGAGATCTCGCAAACTTCCAACTCGATATTCCCGTCATCGAGCAAGATAGTCGAGGAAGGGCTCAGAACGTCGCAAATGCCCTTGAAAGAAACAGAGCATATCTCAGAGGTCCCAAGCACGTCTTCGGTCGTCAAGATCATGTACTTCCCTTGTTGTAGGAAAACCCCACCATCTTCAAAGGCCCCTAAACGTATCTCAGGGCCCCTGGTATCCAACATCAGGCCAACTCTTCTACCTGCGCGCAGAGACGCACGTCTCACCTTTTCCATGTTCAGACCGTGTTCCTCACGGGTACCATGAGAAAAGTTGAACCTAGCGACGTCCATTCCTGCTCGTATCATCTTGAATAGGATCTCCTCATCGCTACATGAGGGTCCTATTGTACATACTATTTTGCTCCTACGCATATTCATAACATTACTCACCTAACATATGTATGCCAGCAGTACAGAGATGAATCCACACGTACACCCACAAGATGTCATGATCATGTTTTTACCGTTCCCACAAACTGCATGATTATAGAGTGAGCTTCCCTGGCCTCCAAACGAGGCACAAGAACCTCAACGTACCTTGTTGACTTCCTATCCTCCGAACTATAAGTCCTGAGCGTAACCAGGAGCCCTTCTCTTGCCAACCTGCTCTTCATACGTTCAGCTTCTTCCCAACCTGACGCAATGTAAACAACTGTCCACACATGCAGGCCCATTCGTCCTCAAAATGAAGGAAACGAATTATCAGGGCTTCCCTCCCTTCAGTACAACTCTTGATCCAGCTGCGTTAAGTCTGCCTATCTCCTTTTATACTCAGTTCAGAACATTCCCTAGCCAGTATTCTCCGAATGTCTTCTTGTTCCTCTATGCTCCCGGTCACTGTCACCACCTTGTCTTTTTGGACGAACCTACACGCAGTCTGCCAAAGCCTCGGGAACACTACTACCTCGATGCTATCGTATTCGTCTTCAACTGTAACAAAAGCCATCTCCTCTCCTGACCTTGTTATTACCCGTTTCACTTCCGAAACCCTTCCACCTACGGTAACTTGAGCCCCTTCACTTGCTTCCGAAAGATCTCCAAGCGGTGTCGTGAACCGGCTGAGAGCTTCCCTATACTTATCGAGAGGATGACCTGAGAAGTACATTCCCAGTAATTCCCTTTCCCAAGCTAGCCTCACTTCGAGCGGTACTTCTTTATCCTCCGAAAACCGCCTAGCCGCCATTTCATCCCCTGCGCCTTCCATATCTTCCATAGTTCCAGTATCGCCAAACAAGGATGGCTGATAGGGCAGTGCAGTGCCAGATGATACTACAGGGGCATCTACTTTGTTCTCAAAAAGAGAGCCCTGTTCTCCAAAAAGCGACATCTGAAGGTCAGGCTGCCTGCCCCTATTCGTTAGGGCTGCATCCACCTTGCTAAGATTCTCGTACCTCGTCCCGATCTCATCAAATGCGCCGCACTGGATGAGACTCTCCAAGGCCTTTCTAGTTAGCCCTTTGCCTATACGGAAGGAAAATGACTCTACTGACGAGTACTTCCCATGCATAACTCTCTCCCTAACGATTTCCTCAGCTAAAGAGTCTCCTATGTTCTTTATACCCGACAGACCGTACCTTATATTTCCGTCCTCAACCGAAAACTCGACCATGCTGTTGTTTACACTCGGCCCTTTTATCCCGATTCCCAACCGTTTCGCTTCCTCCAAGTACAAACCGACCTTGCTTTGGACTCCTTTCACAGATGAAAGAAGCGCAGCCATGAACTCACTAGGATAGTTGGCCTTGAGATAGGCAGTTCTATAGGCTACCAAAGCATATGGTGCTGCATGGTTCTTGTTGAAACCATAGTTTGCAAACTTCATGATAAGTTCCCATATACCTTTCGCGTCGTTTTGGGATAGCCCTCTTCCTACCGCGCCACTTATGAACTTGTCTTCCATCTCCAAAAGCAACCTTCTATCCTTCTTTCCTACGGCACGCCGCAGGACGTCTGCCTCACCCAAACTTAGTCCCGCAATCTGATTGGCAATCTTGAGAATTTGCTCCTGATAGACCAAGACGCCATATGTATCCTTAAGAACAGGCTCAAGAGCCGGATGAGGATATCTTGGGTTGCCCTGCTTCCCTCTTATGTATTCTGGGATTTGCTCCATAGGCCCCGGTCTGCAAAGCGCAACTGCGTCTACTATGTCACTAAACTCAGCAGGCTGCATCTCCTTAAGAAAGTCCCTAACCCACGACGATTCCAGTTGAAAGACACCCAGGGTCTCCCCGTTTGAAAGAAGTTTATATGTGGGGGGATCGTTGAGCGGTATAGATTCAATGTCAAAGAAGCCACTTTCCATGGCCATCTCCTCGACGCTCTCTTCTTCTTTCTCCGCCGTCACCTTCTGGTTTACAAGATCGACTGCCCTTTGAATCACAGTAAGAGTCCTGAGGCCCAAAAAATCCATCTTCAGGATACCTAGTTTTTCCAAGTCGTCCATGGGGTACTGGGTGGTAACAACCCCTTCTTGGCTTTTCGCCAAAGGCGTATAGTCCCACAGCGGACCTTTGCCAATGACCACTCCCGCAGCGTGCACCGATGAATGCCTCGGCATGCCCTCTAGCTTAGAGGCAATTTCGATCAGGTCTCTTACCGATTGTTGTTCCATGGCTTTCCTAATGTCAGGAACGCTATCGACCGCCTTTGATATAGTGATGCCTATCTGCGGAGGAATCATCTTGGCTATCCTGTCGACCTCGCCGTAAGGCATATTGAGCGCTCTGCCCACATCCCTTATTGCAGCCCTTGCGGCCATACTTCCAAATGTAATTATCTGGGCAACTCTGTCGTCCCCGTATTTTTCTCTGACATAGGCAATTACTTCGTCCCTGCGATCATCCTGAAAATCAATGTCTATGTCTGGCATACTTACTCTTTCAGGGTTGAGAAATCTCTCAAACACCAGGTCATGTTCCACCGGATCTATCCCGGTGATCCCAAGGGCGTACGCCACCAGACTTCCGGCCGCGGAACCACGACCCGGACCGACCGCGATACCTTGGCTCTTTGCGTAATCAACAAAATCGGCCACAACCAGGAAATATGATGAGTAACCCATCCTTTGAATGATACTGAGCTCATACTCAAGCCTTTCCTCTCTGGGTTCATCGACACGCCCACGTGTTCTTTCTTTCAGCCCTTCTTTTGCTTTGTGCACTAGCAGGGAGAACGGGTCGTGTCCATCTGAAAGAGGGTACTCCGGTAGGTGGATAGTTGAAAAATCTAGTTGTACCCTGCATCTATCTGCAATAACAGCGGTATTCAATATGGCTTCAGGCAGATCTTGGAATTCTGTCGCCATTTCCCTAGCTGACTTGAAATAAAACTCAGTGCTCGGGAAACGGAGTCTCGTAGGGTCATCGACATTTGTACCGGTCTGTATCGCCAATAAGATCTCATGGTACCGCGCGTCTTCTCTTTTGAGATAGTGGCAATCGTTTGTGGCAACTATAGGAATTCGGTGCTTCATAGATAGTTCTATGAGTTGTCTATTCACCTCTTCTTGACCTTTGACGCCATTTCTTTGGATTTCAATGAAAACGCTGTCTTCTCCAAAGATATCTACATACCTGTAAAGACTGTTCTCAGCTTCTTTCCTTCGACCTTGCCCCAACAAGGTGGGCACTTCACCACCAAGGCACGCGGTCAAAGCGATTAGGCCTTCTGAATATCTGGCCAGTGTTTCAACATCCACCCTAGGTCGGTAGTAGAAACCTTCTAGGAAGCCTATAGACACGATCTTCATGAGGTTCCTGTAGCCTTCGTATGTCTCAGCAAGAAGAACCAAATGGTAAGGCTCGTCCCTAGTCCCCTGATTCTTGACATGCATTGAATCGCGCGCCACATAGACCTCACACCCAATAATCGGGCGGAGTCCAACCTCTTGGCAAGCCTCATAGAAGCTCACGACTCCATACATGTTGCCATGATCGGTTATGGCGACCGAGTCCATACCCATCCTTCGTGCCAGTGAACACATCTCTTTTATCCTGCAAGCCCCATCCAAGAGGCTGTACTCTGTGTGCACGTGAAGATGACTGAAATTTGACATTATTGCCCCCAACTATTTTTGATGGTATATTCTTGTTGTAGATCACACCCTGCATTTCTGCATAGAAGGTGAATCGCTTGCCCTGGAAGTTTTGTCCCTATTGCAGCGAAATCTCGTACACTGCCGCTACCAAGTACCGACGGTGGCCATGCCCAAAATGCGGCAAGGAACTAAAAGATGAACCAGAATATGACCTGCAAGAAGCAATTCATATCAGAAACGAACACTTGTACAAAGCACCAGTCCCACCAGAAAAGTAGTGGCGGGCCATCTTTTGGATGAGAAACCTTGTTTCATAGGTTTCAGGTTGTTTTTTGCATTCCAGGACATGAGCCATTCAAACAGTGACTACTTCATTTTATCCGGGAAAATTCCTTCAATCTTTTCTGTGTTTTCTTTGGAGCCAAAGAACTTACATACGTCCTGCAAAGGGCAGACTCCACATTTCGGTTTTCTTGCGGTGCACACCTTCCGCCCATGTTCTATGAGCATGAGATGCAAAGGCATTTTTTCTTCGTCGGGAACCGTATCTTCAAGGACTTGCTGTACAAATGGCGCAGAAGCGCTTTCATCTACAATCCCCAATCGCTTAATCACTCTAAGTATGTGCGTGTCTACAGGGATCGCAGGCTTCCCTAGCCCGAATACCAATACGCACGCTGCCGTTTTGGGGCCTACTCCAGGAAGCGACGTAAGATACTCAAAGCAGCGCTCTTTTGGCCAACTTTTCAGTGGGTCCAGGGTGATCTCTCCGAAATTCTGTTTGATCTCGTTAAGAGCGCCCATTATTTTCTTAGTTTTCTGACGATACAAGCCTGCGCAAGAAAGCACACCTTCTACAACCCCACAATCTTCACAAAGAAGATCTTCCCACTGCGGGAATTGTGACTTAAGCTGGGAGAAAGCCCGAGAACTCAAGGTGTCATTTGTCGCCTGCGACAAAATAGTTGCGACCAAAGTATCGACAGGATCATCTGCTATTGGGCCCAGTAGTTGCGAACGCGGTTCAGTGTAAATCTGTTCTAGCCTTTCAAAGACCACACGAATTGTCTCTTTGTTTTTCATCGCACGCGTCTCTTCGCTTGTTTCGCTAGAAACAGTTCCCGATTCGCATGGCATGCAATAACCTGGAACACTTTTATCAGTCATCACTTGATGCAAGACTCCAATCTGTCGTAGTAGCCAGACACCGTACCCAAGCGACGCTTGTCTTCAAAGATCTCTTACGAGTTCTTTGAAGACCCGTCCTCGCTGCTCGAAATTATCGAACATATCATAACTTGCACACGCAGGCGAAAGAACAACCGAGTCTCCCGAAGCAGCAACCGAATAGGCTAGACTCACTGCTTCTTTTAGATCCTCAGCCCGCAGCAGATCAATATTCTCACGTCTTGGCTTTCTAGCACTTGCCGCAGCCTTATCTATGGCCTCTTCAATTTTTCCGGCACATGCGCCCAGCAAAACTACTTTCGCATCTTTCTCCACGATTTTCTTCGCCAAATCATCGAATAACAGCCCCTTGTCATATCCCCCGAGTATTACCACAACAGGGCCTGGCATAGATTCGAGAAGAGCAATCGTCCTGTCGGGTGAAGTTGCAATAGAGTCGTTGTAGAACTTGACTCCGTTTAATTCGCGCACATATTCAATTCTATGCTCCAATCCATGAAATGATCGGATGGCATCCCTTATTCCACGGGTACTTGCGCCAAGTCTCATTGACATGAGGATCGCACCAAGGGCATTAGATATATTATGCTGACCAGGTATTAAAAAGTCACTCTTTCTGGCAACACAAACTGGTTGGCCGATCTCAGGCACATATATCAGGTTTTCTCCATCTAAGAACCCCCATGGAACTCTAGAACAGTCCTTAGTCGGGTCTGGCGGAGTAAGCGAAAAGAAACCAACCTTTCCACGGCATTCACCTGCAAGATCTCGTACCAGGCCATCATCATGATTGAGAAACGTCCAGTCATCGTGTTCTTGGAACCTAAGAATGTTCTTCTTAGAGTTCACATATTCCTCGAAGTCCGTGTGTATATCTAGGTGGTTCGGCCGGATGTTTAGAATCAGAGACACATCAGGGCTTACGTCACACAACTGCAGTTGAAAACTAGACAGCTCAAGTACCACGATCGCATCTTCGGGGATGTCGTCAACTCCTTCTATTAGCACAGATCCTATATTGCCTCCCAAAAGGATCGGCCGTCCAGGAAAACTATGCTTGAGCATTGAAAACGCAAGCGCTGAGGTGGTAGTCTTCCCTGCGCTCCCGGTGACTCCGCCCACTTTAGCCTTGCATCTTCGAAGGAAAAGCGCGATTTCTGTAGAAATGAATGCACCGCGTCTTTTAGCTTCCATGACCTCGGGTTGGTTTTTCCTCATGCCAGGCGTCAAAAATATGTTGCTATACGAACAAAGCGATTCTAAATACCGTTCTCCCAGACTCCATTCAACGCCTAACGCGGAAAACTCGTCATAAACGGCACC
>JAGPNE010000003.1:51750-53182 GCA_018052455.1 Candidatus Fermentithermobacillaceae bacterium
GGTCCTAACAGCCCTGCCAAAGCAGCCTTCTGCGAAATCGATGTTGCATTAGAAGTCGAATGACTCTGTAGGTTCCCCATGGCTTCTATGACGTCGCCAGGACCCGCTGCATAACCAATTCTCCACCCTGTCATTGAATATGCCTTTGAGACTCCATTCACAGTAATAGTGATATCTTTCACTTGAGGACTGATTGAAGCAAAGGAAACGTGCTCCCCCTCATAAATGAGCTTCTCATAGATCTCATCTGAAATCACTGCTATATTATGTTTTACGCAGACATCCGCAATCTCTTCTAACTCCTCGCGCGTGTATATGGCGCCTGTAGGATTGGAAGGTGTATTTAGTATTAGCAAAGAAGTCTTTGGTGTTAGGCTCTCCTCAAGTTGCTTGGCAGTTATTTTGAACCCGGTTTCTATGCTTGTTGGTAATATGACCGGCTTCCCTCCAGCGAGGTTAACCATCTCCGGATAACTTACCCAATAAGGGGCTGGAACAATGACTTCGTCTCCATCGTCGCACAGAACCTGAACCGCATTGTAGATGGAATGCTTTGCGCCGCATGAGACAAGGATTTGAGAAGGCTTGTACTCTAAGTTGTTGTCTTTCTTAAACTTGGAGCAGATTGCCTCCCTTAGTTCTGGGATCCCTGACGCGGGAGTATACTTGGTGAATCCTGCATCAATTGCTTCTATGGCAGCCTCCTTGATGTGATCTGGAGTGTCGAAATCAGGCTCTCCAACACCAAAACTGATAACGTCGACTCCTTCTTTGATTAGGGCCTTAGTCTTGGCGTCTAACGCTAAAGTGGGGGAAGCTCCTATAGACTTGGCGCGGACTGACAGTTTCATTAGTTTACACCTCCACCATGTACTTAAGTGTATAATACACCGGCATTTTAACTATTTCTATGCAGACATCAATTAGACCTTCCGAGGTCACTGTGAAAGCAACACGCAGTCCTCACAATCTCGAATTCTAATAGAACCGGAATCACGGATATAATATGTGTAGATGAGATATGTGCGCGGGAGCCTTAGAATCTCACTTCCGGGAAGGATGTAGAACGCATGGACAAGAAGGCACGCGGATTCATCCGCGCCTGCGGAATAGTGTTAAACTTAGGATTTTCTATCATTGGTTCGTCCCTCATAGGGATGTACTTAGGCTCGCTTTTAGATAAGGGACGTTCAACCCAAATATGCACCCCAATAGGACTCTTAATAGGGTTGGCAGTAGGTCTGCACCGTTCCTGGCAGATTCTAGGGGGCATAACGAAAAACAAAAAGTAGTCTGGCCCCATAGTATCAAACTCGGTGAAACCCAGACTACCAATTGTCGTTTCAAAAAAGGAAACTGGGCTTGTGTCACAAGACCTGAGACCTAGATCTAGATGTTACGAACCTTGCTCTGCGCTAGGCTCAAGAGTCTC
>JAGPNE010000003.1:53282-106431 GCA_018052455.1 Candidatus Fermentithermobacillaceae bacterium
TATCAAACTCGGTGAAACCCAGACTACCAATTGTCGTTTCAAAAAAGGAAACTGGGCTTGTGTCACAAGACCTGAGACCTAGATCTAGATGTTACGAACCTTGCTCTGCGCTAGGCTCAAGAGTCTCGGCCGAAACTCCCCTCTGAGTCTCCTTTCCTTCTGCTTCAATGCCATTCCCATTTCCTGCTGCAACTACGTCGGTAAACTGCTTCTCATAAAGCGATTTGTAGAGCCCTCCCAACGCGATGAGCTCCTCGTGATTTCCAACCTCTTTGACCTCGCCGCTTTCAATAACATAGATTTTGTCGGCATTGCGGACCGTAGAAAGCCTATGCGCTATGACTATAGAAGTCCTCCCTTCAAAGAGCTTTTCGAGGGCTCTTTGAATCAAGAACTCGGTATACGCGTCAACTGAGGAAGTCGCTTCGTCTAGAATGAGAATCTTTGGATTAGCCAGGATAGCTCGTGCAAAAGAAAGGAGCTGCCTTTGGCCTACCGACAGTCGGGAACCTCGTTCGCGAACCTCAGTATCATACCCGTCAGGAAGATTGGATATGAATTCGTGAGCCCCCACGATTTTCGCTGCTTCTTCTACCTCTTCATCTGTAGCATCTATTCGCCCATATCTGATGTTTTCTCGTATGGTCCCCGAGAAAATAAACGTATCCTGCAAAACTATCCCAAGTTGCTTCCTCAATGACTCTATGGTCACGTCACGTACATCAATACCATCTACCAAAACCCGGCCGCTTTGCACATCGTAAAACCTGCACAGAAGGTTTATTATTGAGCTTTTGCCGGCACCCGTGGGCCCAACCAGGGCTACCGTTTCTTTTGGCAGAGCTTCTAGATTGATGCCATGAAGAACCGGCTGTTCAGGAATATATCCAAAAACCACATCCTCGAACTTGACATGTCCTTGTATGCTTGGAAGCTCGAGAGCGCCTTCTTTGTCAGTCACATTTGGCTCGGTATCTAACACTTCAAATATCCTTTCAGACGAAACCCCTGCCTGCAAGACAAGGTTGTACATGTCTACTAGGTTCCGGATTGGCCAGAAGAATCTCGTCATGTAGTTCAAGAAGGCAGAAATAGTGCCGACTGTAATGGCAGCTTCGCCCCAGGATATTTGAAGTCCTCCATAGTAAACGATCAACGCAGACCCCAGAGCTCCTATCAGGTCTACAACAGGATTGAACAACGCCCGTAGCTTTTCCGCCTCCATCTGCGCTTCAAAACTCTTGTGTGTTGTCTCGGTGAATCTTTCCGCGTTGAGATCTTCACGAGAAAACGCTTGGACAATTCGCATTCCCGTGATAGATTCCTGCAGGTTAGCACTTATGTCCGCAGCCCTACGTCTTACTTTATGGTACGCTCTGGTCATCCTTGTTCTCAAGGTCCATACTACTATGAACAAGATGGGCACAATGGCAAGAGCAACCATAGCTAGCTTAGAGTTCATCCTAAACATTATCACGACTATAGCGACCAAAGTAACAAGGTCACTCAAAAGGCCGAGGACACCCGAGGTAATAAGCTCATTTATTGACTCTACGTCACTAGTCACCCTCGACATTATGCGTCCAACCTGGAGCCTATCATAAAAATCAAGACCTAGATCTTGAAGGTGCGAAAAGAGCCGGCGCCTCATTGAAAAAAGCATATTGTGCCCAACCCATGCCATCATGTATTGCTGGCTAACGCGGACAATTTCTGTTGCAGCTATCACTGCAAAGTAAAGCAAAGCAGTTCTGGAAACTTGCTCAACACTGCCTGAGGGTATGTCTGTATCCAAAACCCTCTTTATGAGCAGTGGGCCGACTGTGCCCATAAGAGAAACCGCTATCGTCATTACCAACGCCAAGGACAATTGCCATTTGAACGGGACGATAAACTCCTTTAACCTGGGCAAATGGCTAAAATTTACTTCCTTCAGTTCGATATCACCTGTGTCTAATCCCCCAGGACCATGATGTCCCATTAGTAGCCACCTCCTTGGTCTTCAATAGATTGGGTGTTGCTTTTGTCCCAAAAGTCAATCTCTTGGGGTCTGAACTGCAAATTGTATATGGCGGTGTATATTCCACCTAACTGCAACAGTTCTTCATGAGTACCTTCTTCTGCTATCCTGCCGTTGTCAAGTACTATTACTCGATCGGCGTCTCGAACGGTTGACAGTCTTTGGGCTATTATGAACGCTGTCCTGTCTTTGAGGAGTCTGGAAAATGCTTGTTGAATCTGCATCTCAGTTTCAACGTCAACGCTAGACGTCGACTCATCAAGGAGGAGGATTCTGGCATCCATGAGTAGAGCGCGAGCAATAGCGACTCTTTGCTTCTGTCCTCCTGACAACCCTACACCTCGTTCTCCGATTATAGTGTCGTACCCGTCAGGTAGGCTCATAATAAAATCGTGGATATGAGCAGCCTTTGCTGCCTCCATAATCTCATGATCGGTAGCTTCGGGTTTCCCATAGGCTATGTTGTCCCTCAAAGATGCCGAAAACAGAAAGGTCTCCTGAGTAACAATGCCTATCTGCCTCCTCAAGCTTTCAACTGTCACATCCCGAATATCCATACCATCTATGAGTATCCTGCCCTCAGTAACGTCATAAAACCGTGGTATGAGATTGATAAGAGTGGTCTTGCCCGAACCGGTACCCCCAAGAATCGCAACTGTTTCGCCTGGAGAAACATCCAAGTTTATGTTTTTAAGAACCATGTTAACCCCATCGTATGCGAAACTGACATTCTCAAATGTAACCCTACCCTCTATTTTCCCGATGGGCTTGGCTCCAGGTTTGTCTCTTACATCGGCTTGGGTATCCAAGATCTCAAAGATTCTTTCACCTGACGCAATTGTTCTTTGAACCATGCTCACCTGCCAACCGAGCATTCGTATTGGACCTAACAATTGTCCCAGCAACATGTTGAAAGACATGAGAGTTCCAAGAGTAAGCTCGGTAGAGATAACTTGACGTCCACCGTACCAAAGAATAATCGCTAGGGACATCTCTGTGAGCAGCCTCATAAGTGACCAGTTTATCGCAGAAAGCCTCTCTGCCCTGATGCTGCGCTGCAACAGCTCTTTGTTATCTCTTTCAAATTTCTCCATTTCATATTGCTTTCTTGCAAAGGCCTTTACTACTCTTTGTCCTGATATGTTTTCCTGTATTCTAGTGTTTACCACGGCTACTTGCTGCTGAATGTCAGTGAACATCGGGCGCACCTTCGTTGCGTATACCTGCACCCGCCATGCAAGAACAGGAACGGTAACCATGGCTACGAGAGTAAGCTGCCAATTCAGAGACAGCATAAGAATCAGGGTAGCAAAAAAGGAAACGGCATTTGATATGATTTGGATCGCACCGTTAGACAAAAACCTCTGTGCAGCATCTACGTCGGAAGTCACTCGCGACATGATTTGACCTGTCTGGGTCTGGTCGTAAAAACTATACGAGAGCTGCTGCAGATGCTTGTACAACGTGTTCCTTATATCGAAAACTACCTTCTGGCCTGCGTAAGCCATGTTGAAGCGCTGAAGGTACTGAATTACCCCTTTGAGCGCTGCAACGCCAAATATGGCAACTGCTCCATATATTAGAAGGTCGTAAGACTCGGTTGCCAATACGTCGTCGACAACCCATCTTATGACCATAGGCTGCAAAAGAGTCAAGCCAGATATTGCTAAAAGAAATATGAACGCAAGTACATATCGTTTCCAGTATGGAGCTGCGAATTTTAGCAACCTGCCAAGAACGCTCATGTAAACATACCACCTTTTTTCCCAACAATACTGTGTTCTATGAAACAGACGGCACTACGAGCCTAGTACTCAATAATCTCATTGCACGAGATACTCCCATCACGCATCGTCCGAGTGATTCCCAACCTCTATCAGGAACCGTAGTCGATTTTGTGGTACCTATCCATAAACCTGGAGAGGATCCCTATGTTGAGCCTTATGGTTTCAGCCCATACTGAAAGAAGATCGTAGCCGTCAGGAGTCATGGCATAGACACGTCTCGCAGCCCCTGTACCCGAAGTATCCCATTGGGATTCAATCATCCCTCTTTTTTCTAACCTTCGCAGATACCTATAAACCATACCTGGGTCTTGATTATCTCCAAAACCAAATTCCTCGAGACGTGGAATAAGCTCATAACCGTATGATTCTTGTTCACTTAGAAGTAGCAGAAGGCAAGCTTCCATAAACCCTTCCGGTTTAACGGCACCGTCTGACCGTTGCCCCTGATGCCAGTCACGACCGTCTGCATGGGTATGGTCTCCGCATTCGCTATCTGTCGGCTTTCCATGTTCGTAGAACGTCACTTTATCCCTCCTTTATCTTCATTGTGGACCGGATGGCACATATATGCAAGCTACACATATGTATTCTACAGAAACCGAAAAATTCCTTCTTCGAAACATTGTTTTCTATCTAATATGGGATTCTCCAGAACACCTGCTACCCGCCTCACATCGAACATTGGTTGCTATCGTGAAATCAAATATCCCTCTATCATGTTAGAATAATCTTGGCACTATAAGTGAGCGCTAATTGCGACAAGGAGGTACTCAACCTGAAGTCAAGACTTTCACTTTCTGACAGCAAAGAAGATATGGCTCGTTTCTTAGAAGATGCCTTTGATGAGAACGGAGCCTTAGCATCCCTGATACCTGGTTTTGAGGACCGACCCCAGCAAATGGAGATGGCCAAACTCGTGCTCAGATCCTTATCTGAAGGAGAACATCTCATAGTCGAGGCAGGGACTGGAGTTGGCAAGTCCCTTGCATACTTGATACCTGGAGTTTACTGGTGTTTAGCAACAAAGAACCGACTCATCATATCTACACACACAGTAAACCTTCAGCAGCAGCTGGTAAACAAAGATATTCCCCTGGTTGCTCAACTTTTTGACGATATAGGAGCCTTCAAGTACGCTTTATTCAAGGGTCGCAGCCACTATCTGTGCTTGAGAAAATGGAACAGAGTTTATGAGGACACGCAAGGCAGACTCAAACTAGTCCAGCCAACCAAGGATGAATTAATCCTTCAAGACATCTCGGATTTGATCGACTCTGGCAATTGGAATGGAGACAGAGACACCATTCCTTTTGCTATTAGCGAGACCACTTGGAGCGGCATATCTTCTGAAAGCGATAGGTGTATGTCTTCAAAATGCCCGTTTCGAGAGGCCTGTTTCTACATGAAACAACGAAGATATTTAGAGGAGTGCCACGTTGTGGTAGTTAACCATGCCCTTTTTGCAGCTCATCTAAAACTCTTCGTCGATACAGCCGGCAAAACATCTCTGCTACCAGCATTCGAAGGAGTCATTTTTGACGAAGCCCACCATATAGACGAGGTATTTAGGGATAGCCTCACGTTTGATATAGGATATAGCCGAGTGAGACGCCTTTCAGACGATACTCTCCGGCTCCTTTCGCGCCATCCGTTTTCCAAGTTAGTGCCACAAGGCACACAAAATCGTCTACAGTCCGACCTAGAGCAATCGCTTGCGCTAGTGGAGAATAACTTGTCTTTCCTTGACCCCTCTTTACTCAGTCTAACTACCTATAGGCCAGGCAGAGGTAAAAAGGCCAATGATTCTCCCAGGGACCGGAACAAGTGCAGGTTAACCGAGCCAGGCCTCGTGGATGAAAAGCTAATCCAGTCTTTTAAGAATCTGGGTTCGTTGGTAGCAGACTGGACCGAATTTGATCTTTCTGACGAAGAGAGGTTTGAGGCAAATGCCTTGGCTAGAAGATACGTGAACATGGCGTCAATCGCTGAGCGAATCAATATTCTTGAGGGTGACAGTTCCTCTTTTGTATACTGGTCTGAAATCGAAGAAAGAGGAAGACAACGCCAGGTAACGCTACGGGGTTCGCCTCTTGAAATTGACTCATATCTCAATGAAAACCTATGGTCTTCGTTGAACTCGGCAATATTGACCTCGGCTACTTTGGCAACAGACAATTCCTTCGAATACATCAAGAGCGTAGTGGGGATAGATGCAAATGAAGCAGTCTTCGGATCTCCTTTCAACTATTCTAATCAGGTTTGCTTGTGTGTGCCCCAAGATGTTCGCGGAGCTGACCCCAATAAGCCCGGGTTCGATGAGTACGTAGCGGAAGCAATCCTAGACATTGTCGATCTCGTACAGGGGCGCACTTTTGTACTGTTCACATCAAGAAGATCCCTGCATAATGTGAGTGCTTTGACAAGGAACAGAATAGAGGAAAAAGGGTTCCCTGTTCTTGTTCAAGATGAAATGCCTAGGGAGAGTTTGCTCTTGGAGTTCAAGAAGGCAGGCAATGCGGTGCTTATGGGACTTGATTCGTTTTGGGAAGGTGTAGACGTACCTGGTGAGGCACTTTCCTGTGTAGTTATTACCAAATTGCCTTTCCCAGTTCCCGACCATCCTCTTATGCAAGCGAGAGAGGATCTATGGAAAGAACAAGGCCTTAGCCCCTTTGCACACTATTCCTTGCCGCTTGCTACTTTGAAACTCAAGCAAGGTTTCGGGCGTTTGATACGTTCAAAAACAGATACTGGCGCGGTAGTGATACTAGATTCGAGAATACTGACCAAGAACTACGGGAAATCCATCTTGCGAAGCCTTCCTCCCGCTACCTTTACAAACAATCTTGATGATATCACAAGGTTCATTACCTATAGCTAGGGAAAACACTGTCTTACAAGAAGGGATGCCCGTTTGATACCGAGCATCCCTTCTCCAAGATCGGGACACCAGGCTCTCCTCTACTTATAAACAGAGGATGCAGCTTGCAAAGCGACTCCGGGGACAATTTTGGCTCCCATAGAAACCAAAATGCCTTCCAGCGCACCCAAGAATGTAATGACGTTGCACCTCGTCGAATTAGTGCCCATGAGACCTATGCGCCATACCTTACCCTTAAAAACACCCAGACCCGATCCAATTTCTATATTGAACTCGTTAAGAAGCCGTCTCCGGACCTCCGCATCATCTGCTCCATCGGGCAAGTAGACCGTGGTTAAGCTCGGCAGACGATACTTTTGTTCTACCACGAGCATCATTCCCATGGCTTCCAAACCCGCGACCAATGCCTTCTGATTAAGTTCGTGTCTTGCCCACCGGGCCTCCAGCCCTTCTTCTTTTATGATTCTCAGCGCCTCGTTAAAAGCGTATATCATGTTGATGGGCGCCGTGTGGTGATAAAACCTCTCGCCACCCCAGTAGCGCGATATCATTGAAAGATCGAGGTACCAACTCTGGCACTTAGTCTTTCTGTTTCTTATAAAATCAACGCCTTTTTCGCCAACTGTTACAGGCGCTAGCCCCGGAGGACAACTCAAACACTTCTGAGTGCCCGAATAAACAAAATCTAACTTCAATTCATCTACCGGGACTTTCACGCCGCCCAAAGATGTGACTGCGTCAACTACAACACGCATACCATTTTCGTGAGCCATGCAAGCGATTTCTTCGAGGGGCTGCAGCACACCTGTAGAGGTCTCAGCATGCACTATTCCTACTATCTTGGCATCCGGGTTCGCATGTATTGCCTTTTTCACATCTTCGGGATCAATGATTCTTCCCCATGGTGTGTCTACTCGTACGACTACTGCTCCGGCTCTTTCCGCCACGTCTACCATGCGCTCGCCAAAAACACCCGCTACGCATATGATTGCCTTATCTCCATGCTCGAGAGAGTTCACTATTGCGGTTTCCATACCCGCCGAACCGGTACCTGAAATTGGTATCGTAAGTTCGTTCTTAGTTTCAAACACGTAACGGAGAAGTTCTGTGGTTTCATCCATAATCTCGACAAAATCTGGATCTAGATGGCCAATGGTTGGTTCGGAAAGTGCCCTCAACACTCTCGGATCCGCATTGCTCGGACCTGGCCCCAAAAGAATCTTGGATTTTGGATTTCGTTCATTCATTTGCTAAGTCTCTCCTCCTTCTGAATTCTGATTCTAGATAAGGTCAAGTTCTTTTAGAGCAACCCTTATCTCCTCTTTTTCTTTTTCGCCAACCGGCAGGATAGGCCTCCTAGGCAGACCTCCGAAATAACCTATGAGGTCCAAAGCCGCCTTGAGACCTGCAACGCCATATTTCCCAGTTACCAGGTTGTTAAGCTTAAGTATACTCTTCTGCACAGATCTAGCCTCGTCAAGATTGCCCTGCTCAACCAAAACGCAAATCTTCACGCACAGATCTGGGGCGACGTTAGCAAGAGCTAGTGTCCCTCCCTTTGCCCCCATGACCAGACTTGGCATAAGAAAACTCGCCGAACCGGCGAACACAGCGAAATCTTCTGGAACATCCCTTAGAATCTCGGATATTTGGACTATGTTTGGGCTCGAATCTTTTACTCCCCTTATGTTGGGGTGCTGACACAGCCTCCTTATCAAAGAAGGAGTCATGTTCAAACCTGTATTGGCAGGCATATTGTACAGCAATATCGGAATTGGAGAGGCATCGGCAACATCCTTGTAGTATGCCTCTAGCGCATTTTCGTTCATGTTGGCTTTAAAATAGTGCGGGGAGATGACCAGCGCTGCATCTGCGCCTGCATCTGCGGCCCTCTTTGTTAGCCTTATTGTTGCCCTAGTGCTCTCGGAGCCTGCGCCTGCAATTACCAGTTTGTCCTTAGGAAAGTGCTTCCGAGTATAGGTCCACAGTTCAACTTTTTCGTCCTCGTCCACATAGGGTTGTTCGCCGTTGGAACCAAGAACAACGACGCCCGAGAGTCCCGTTTTTCCCCATCTAGCCAAGTTTTCGTCTAGCTTAGCATACGCAATCTCCTCGTCCACAAACGGCGTAGGAATTGGAGCAAAAATACCTTTGAACACGCTGATCACTCCCTTAGCATTCGCTATAACCGCAAGCAAGGCACTTTAGACAGCCTTCAACATGAATCAGATTCCACGTTCCGCATTCCGGACACAAACCAAATTTCTTGTTTGGAACAAGAGGAAGCTCATCTTGATGCGGTCTTACCTCTTGGACCTCTTCCTCCTGCTTTCTCACGTGATTAATGTACTCATCTATGAACTGACCAATTGCATCTGGAACCGAACGAACTCTATTTGGTCCAAACCCTATACTTCTTGAACCACCTATTCCCATAAGCTGATCTGCAATCTCCTGAGGATCGACTCCTGACCTGAGCGCAATAGATACCATTCTAGCAATAGCTTCTGTAAATGCAGCAACATCACTACCAGCCTTGCCTATCTGGGCAAAAAGTTCAACAGGGTGTCCATCCAGAGTATTCAGAGTAAGAAACAACTTGCCTAACGGGGTTTCTTTGGCAGTTGTAAAACCTTCAAGAGTGCTTGGCCTTTCAATAGGTCTGATCTTCCCCCAGATCCCATTCACAGAAGCCTTTTTCCTACCTTCGCTTTCTGATTTGCCCTGCTCGTCCGATGAGAAAGAGGAACTTGTTGCAGCCCCAACTGTTAGTACCTGCTCTTCTCTGCTTCCATCCCTGTACACTGTAACGCCCTTGCATCCAAGTTCGTATGCTTCAAGAAACACAGTTTTGACGTCTTCTCTAGTAGCTTCGCGTCTGAAATTCACCGTTTTGGAAACTGCGTTATGGGTAAAAGTTTGAAATGCCGCTTGCATTCTTACGTGCCACTCAGGAGATATTTCGTGGGCGGTCACAAATACACTGCGCACTTCTTCTGGTACTTCGTCAATTCCACGAAGGCCGCCCTGCTTCGCGATCTCCTCCATAAGCTCTTCTGAGTAGAACCCTAATTCCTTAGCTACATGTTCAAAAGTAGGCGTTACTTCTACTAGTCTCTTATCATCCAAAACATGCCTAGTAAACGCTATGCTGAAGAGCGGCTCGACTCCGGATGACGCTCCAGCTATTATGCTTATAGTGCCTGTAGGTGCAATGGTCGTAGTGGTAGCATTTCTGAGGCGCGAACCTTTTTGCGCATAGATACTCTTATCATAATTAGGAAAAACGCCCCTGGTTTCTGCAATCTCCTCGGATCCCTTCATAGACTCTATTTCTATGAATTCCATGACTTTCTGTGCCAGCTCAATAGCTTCTTCAGAGTCGTAAGGAATGCCAAGATATATGAGCATGTCAGCCCAACCCATCACACCTAGGCCTATCTTTCTATTCCCGTGCGCCATATGCTCTATTTCTTCCAGCGGGTACTTGTTGGCGTCAATAAGATTGTCCAGGAAATGAACCCCTTTTCTCACTACTCGGCTCATCTCTTTCCAGTCAATCAAGTCTGCGGGCTCCACTTCATGAGGTTCATCCAATTCCCAAATAGACTTTGTAAAAGAACCCAGGTTGATAGAACCCAGGCAGCATGCCTCGTAAGGAAGTAGTGGCTGTTCTCCGCAAGGATTAGTGCTTTCAATCTCTCCTAGCTCAGGCGTAGGATTATCCCTGTTCAAACGATCTAGAAAGATGATGCCAGGTTCACCATTGCGCCAGGCTTGGTCAACTATCTTTTCAAATACTTCTCGTGCCGCAAGCCTACCTACAACCTGGCCGTTTCTGGGATTGACAAGCCCATAGTCAGTGTCTGTCTTAACTGCTTCCATGAACTCCTCAGTAATTCCCACAGAAATGTTGAAGTTAGTTAGTTCCTTTGTGTCGGTCTTGCATGTTATGAATTCGAGTATGTCAGGATGGTCGACTCGCAGGATCCCCATATTGGCGCCTCGGCGCACCCCACCTTGTTTTACTGCCTCGGTGGCGGCATTGAAGACTTTCATGAAAGACACAGGCCCAGAAGCCACACCGCCTGTAGAGCGGACCACGTCGTTTTTGGGGCGTAGTCGTGAGAAGCTAAATCCCGTCCCGCCCCCAGACTGATGAATCAAAGCAGCATGCTTCAGCGAGTCAAATATGCTGCTCATTGAGTCTTCTACAGGTAACACGAAGCACGCTGAAAGTTGCTGCAAGTCTCTCCCCGCGTTCATGAGGGCAGGCGAATTTGGCATGAACTTGCACTCGGCCATCATTGCGTAGAATTCCGCAGCCGTCTTAGCCACTTCGTCTTGGTTATCCAGCACGAACTCATGCATCTCATCCCAGGAAATTCTCATGAGGTCCTGTGATTTGAGTCTTTCGAAGGCCATCTTTAGGGTATCCCAATCCTTGTCACTGAAATCGGATAACATCTCGAGTAGTTCCTCAGAACCTGAGGCGATACCGGAAGCCCCATACTCTTCTTGAGGCGTTCTTTCTTTGGCACGAACTTCGCCTTCATATACGCGCGGATCATAAAGCACATCCATAAGGGCAATATTCCTTGCTACTCTGCACAACATTTCCTTGGGAGTCTCGATAGCGTTGCCATTTTCATCCTTTATGAGGTATCGTTTTTCGAGCACTGCAAGGGCATTGGCAGAAAACCCGGGTTCCGGGAGTATCATTTCGATCAGCTCCTGTCTCACCTTTTCCGACATTTCATTTCCTCCCAATTGATCTAGGCTACAAAGGTACAAATGTGTTTTGGCTAAGGCTGAGTAGGTTCCTTCCCTTTTTCAGCCAAAATACGTTCTACTTCTTTTCTGAATCCATCTAAGTCTCTAAACTCCCTGTAGACAGATGCAAACCTAACGTAGGCAACATCGTCTATTCCTTTGAGTTTCTCCATGACCATTTCGCCGATCTCTTTCGAACTTACTTCCCCTCGCCCACCCTTGCGTATCTCCCTTTCAATTTCAAAGGACGCCTGTTCCAAAACTTCCAATGGCGTAGGCCGTTTTTCACACGCCTTCAAAATACCTGATAGAACCTTGTTTCTCGAAAACGTCTCCCTACTACCATCCTTTTTGATAACCAAGATGGGCTGTTCCTCAATTCTCTCATACGTAGTAAAACGCTGGCCGCACAAAGGGCATTCGCGCCGCCTTCTTACTGCTGTCATTTCCTCTGTGCAGCGCGACTCTATCACCCTAGAATCAAGATGGCCGCAATAGGGGCATTTCACGGCAATTGCACCTCACACGCATTGAAGTTTGCATAACCCAAACATATGTTTCCGCCATATATGGGCCATTGCATCCGTATTCTACACTATATATGCGAATCCTTGTGGATATCTATCTTGCGAAGAGATTTTGAAGTAAATTTCTCTCTGTCTACCAAGAATCTCTCGTGGACACCTTTACCAATCAACTCCAAGTCATCATGGGCGGTTACCGCAAACGTAAGCTTCCTTCCGTCAATTTGTGTAACCTCCGCATCTGCAGTTATTTGGAGCCCAAGAGGCGTCGCGGCGATGTGGTCGATGCAAATGTGAGTGCCAACTGTTGTTTCCCGCTCGTCAAGATATCCTTGTAGGGCTTCTACTGCAGCTTCTTCCATTAGTAACACCAAACAAGGAGTAGAAAACACATCTACACCACCGCTACCAGTAGAAGAAGCCAGAGAGCCTTCCTCTACTGTTACTGTGACACTTCCTTTTGTTCCAATTGGAATAGGCTTCATACAAACTCCCCACCAGTCCTGTCGAATCTATCGAAACGCGCCAGACAGCGCTGCTCCAGTTTGACATTATCGACTTATCTCAATGATCATATTACATTTCCCATTTCATTTCAGAGTATAATATGTTCGCCATGAAAAAACTTCCGAGGTCCTTTTACGAAAGAAGAGCTATTGATGTCGCACCGGACCTTCTAGGCCTTTTGCTCGTGCATGAATCAAGACAGGGCACAACAGCGGGAATAATCACCGAAGTAGAAGCCTACCAAGGACCGGAGGACAAAGCGTGCCATGCATATAACATGCGTCGAACCCGGCGCAACGAAGTCATGTATGGTCCGGCCGGCACGGCTTATGTCTATTTTGTTTACGGCATGCACTATTGTTTCAACATAGTTGTCGCAAATGAAGGCGTGCCTCATGCAGTTTTGGTACGATCCATAGAGCCGCTTGTGGGCGGGGGACTAATGCTCGAAAGAAGAAAAGGCAGACTCCCTTTGGCCACGGGTCCGGCAAGGCTGTGCCAAGCAATGGGCATAGGGAAAGAGCAGAACGGATCTGACCTGGTCATAGGCAATCTATACCTAGCGCAGCCACCTCAGACCGAAGGAGCCAACGGACAGTTCCTTATAGTTCAGACACCCCGGATAGGAATAGACTACGCAGGTGAAGCAAGGGATTTTCTATGGAGATTTGTGCTTAAACCCAAGGCTTAAACCGGATCACGTCATCTGTGACCTGAATACTACTCAGAATGACTGCCTAACCTGACAACGTTGCAGGGGATCGCCATCCTTTGTGCTTGCGCGACTTCACGCCCGTGGCACGAGAAAAGCAGAACCTGATAGCGCTTCGCGAGCTCAGCAATAATCTTCAAGACTCCCTCCAGCCTTTTTTCGTCATACTGAACAAAAGAATCATCAAGGAAGAAAGGAAACTCATCTTTGTTAACTATGAGCTCCGCCACTGCTACTCGCAATGCAAAATAGCATTGATCTATGGTGCCCGCAGAAAGGGCGGTAACCGGGACTTGTCTTCCATCAATCGTATCTATAACGCTCATTTCAAGATCCGGAGATATCCTTATGTCGGTATATTTGCCACCGGTTATTTCCTGTAGGATTCCTCCTACTCGCTCTTTCAGAATAGGAGCAAATTCTCTTCTCAGATTCCTAGATAGGTCCTCCAAGGTTGTAAGAGCAAGTTCAAATGCGGCTTTATCTTCGCTGAGTTCTCGTTCCCTTCGGCGTTCCCCCATGAGTTCCTCTTCAATAACGTATACCGGTCGACCCTCTCTTTGTCTAAGGTGGACTTCTTTTTCCAAAGACGCGAGTTTGGCCCTAATATCGCTCAGCTCTTCTTTGAGCTTATCTACCCGCAATGCGGCTTCCTGATAGTCTCGTTCCGTTAAACCATATCCATCACGCACCGCCTCCCTGCCGTCAATGGAAGTATCCATTCCCGGCACTGGCCCTATTCTTCTCTGAATATCGGTAAGTTCGTCTCGCAAGTCTTCAAGATTCCTGCCCGACAATACCGCTGTTAGCTTTTCGTTCAACTGAGATAGCCTATCTTTGCTTTTCAGGTATAGTTTATGTGCAGCTATCTTCTTTTCAAGTTCCTCGCGGTTCGAAACACAAGCTTGTTCCAAAAGAAGCCTTTCTTCTTCAAGCAATGCTGTTCTTTTCTCTTCGAATTGAGCGGCCATAGCCTGGAGATCCTCAATGCGTTTGTTCAGGTTCCTTACTTCAGACGCGAGCAGAGATGCTCGTCTTAGTCTTGAAGCAAGGGATTCGACCGCCGTATCCGTAATGGGTTGACCCCGGACCAGACAACCTGACCGCACCAAGATTGAAGTGAGTTCTTTCTCACAAGCTGAGAGCTCTTGCGAACACTCAAACCAGTATCTGTGGGCAACTTCATATTGTTCCTTAGCTGCCTCTAGTCGTGCATAGAACGCCGATATGTCCCTGACTCTTGCTCTCAACTCTTCTACAGATCTAGCACCCTGCTGCGCGAGGAACCCTTCTAACGCAGTTTTTGCTTCGACAACCCTCTTTCCCTGTTCCTCACCTTCTTGTATTCTCTCTTCCAACTCGCATTCACGCTCGTACTTCATGTCGTGAACCTTCATATGCCTATAAGATCCTATGCCGAACACGATCACAGAGATGCCGAATGCAGGAAAAGCCAAAGGCAGGCCCATTACCGTGAAGGCAATAGCGATGCCCAGAACTGCAAGGGAAATAGCATAGATCCAGCCTGTCCCCCCTGAACTATCTGCATGCGACGCCGCCATTTCTGCTTTCTCAATTTCTGTATCGCACCTTGCCTTTTCTCTTTCTGCTAATACTACAATCTCCTGCAGTTCTTCAGCCTTGGACAACAATGAATCACCCGCATATGAACTGGAAAAACCTAGTTGCTTCTCTTTTTCATTTAGTCCTGCTAACTCGCGTCTAGCTTCATTTGCATGTCTTTCAGCTCTCGCCGCGCTCGCTCTGCAGGCAAGGTACCTTGAATGAAGCCCTGAGAGCCCAGCTTCATCTACGCCAGTAGCAAAAATCGGCTCATATGCCTCTAGTTCGCCCAAAAGGTCTTGCCTTTTGGCAGCAACCTTGTCAATATCTCCTTCAATTTCTCTTATCCGAGCCAAAACGCCCTCTTCTTCACGACCAAGTTTTTCGGAGTCTAGTTCCAATCGGTCAGGAATCTCCTTCGCCCACTCTAGCTGCTCGAGTTTCGCCCTTTCCTCTAGCATGTCAGCCTCTATTTCTCCAGCTAAAACAACTGTCCTATGTAATATGAGAGCCCTTATCTGTTCCGTTTTGGTCTCAGCTTCTAGGCATTGGCTTGAAATCTCCTGCTCTCGAACCTGCATATTTCTTAGCTCAACCAGAGATTTTCTTACCTCGGCTTCTCTTTCCCTGGCCTCTTTGAGTTCAACCTCAAGTTCCCCTATCTTGGCTGAGGTTATGTCCAACTCACCGCGAGTTGTACGTGGCGTTTGTATTTTGGCCCTTTCTGTGTTGAGTACAGATAGAGCCCTTGCGAACGAGAGATCCTCAGTGCCACCTTGAAGTATGTTCTCGAGTTTTCCCTGGATCTCGAGCCCAAGATCGCTGTCCTGAGCACTCTGAAGCTGCCCAATCCAAATGGTGTTTCGAAATTCCTTGGCAGTCAGTCCTAGGTGCATATCCATAAAGTTGTACTCTTTCCGAGAATCTTGTTGGAACTGGCTAGTTATATCCTCGCCTGTAAGCTCATCATAGATTCTAGTAATATCCGGATCGAACCATCTCTCTAATCTGTAGATACGTCCATCGTCCTGGTACACAATCGTCCCTCTGTAATCGTTACCTGACCATGGTCTATACCTTTCGAATTCAGGTGTCCTTGATATACGAATCCTGCCCTCTTTCTTGAAACCATACAACATCCCTAAGATGAAGGACCCCAGCGTGCTCTTACCACTTTCATTGTCCCCCACAATTATGTTAAGCCCATCTTCAAGCGCAATAGGTTCTTCTGCATGAAACTTCCCAAACGCAATGGGCAAAAGGCTAACAAGCTTCAATCTAGGCCATTCTCCTTCTTGTGACAATCTCTCCTTGACGCAGAGCGTCAAGGCCGTAATACGTTGCTAGATTTGCAACTCTTGCCATTTCCTCGTTTCCGCTTTCTATGGCTTCCTTCTCCAGCTTTTTTAGGGCCTTAACGAACCTAGCTTCGAGCGTCTGGTTCTCACAATCTAGCAGTTGAGCGAGATCGTAATCCGGCACAAACATAGGAACCAGCCTCAGGTGAAAGAAATTGTCTCTCAGTTCTCTTTCTAACACATCCAATTCCAAAGGCAGATCAGGATCAACCCTTCCGGTAAGCAGTAGCTGCCACATATCTCTCCTTCGGATATCCTGGCTCCCGACAGACAAAATGGCATTTCTAATCTTCTCTCCAGTGTCTACACCGGTCAGGTCGAGTTCCTCTTCTCTTACCATCCTTGACGCCAATGGTACAAACTCAGTAGTAATATCGAAAGGGTGCTTGCTTACTGAATTACCTACGGTTACCATGTAAACGCCCCTTTCGCCTTTATCCCCAAAGTCCAACGGTTCAGGACAACCAGGGTATACAACTCTTGTTCCTTCCATATTTTTGACCATAGGCGCATGATAATGCCCTAAGGCAAAGTAGTCCACTCCTGAGTTCTCAATATCTTTGGCGGATATGGGAAGATAAATCGAATTCTCAGTCAGGTCTCCATGGACTAGCGCTATGTTAAAGCGGTCGGATGTCTCAACGCGAAATCCCTGCAGAAGGCGTCTCCGTTCTGTGAATGAAAGCCACCCCAGGCCGTATACATCAACCCCAATATCATCAAGGCAAATACGCCTAACTATATCGGAAGCAAAAATGGTAACGTTTTCAGACCATTTCACCGATCTATACAGGGAATCGGAAAGCACCGGATCGTGATTGCCTGGAGAAATGAAAACCCGGATCTCTGGTATAGTGGCAAACAACAAAGAGACATCTTTGACCCACGCGGGTCTAGCATAAACATGCTCAAACAGGTCGCCTGAGAGCAGGATTATCTGAGCCTTTTCGTCTTTTGCAAACTCACAAATGCGCCATAGACTGATCTCGATCTCCCGTCGCCGGACATAACCACGCTCTTTATCCAATTCAATCGAAAGGGGCCTTCCTGCATGTATATCTCCTGCATGAACAATTTTAAGCATATCTGTCATCCAAAAGGATCTTCCTTTCGCGTTGTTTCTCTGCCTCCGCAGCTTCCAAACGACCTGTCTACGCCTGGCTGCTGAAACTCTCTCCGCCGTTTTCGACGTGCCCTTCTGAGAGGCCTTTTCGCCGCTTCTCCTTTTTCGGTCGACGGGCTACTGACAAATCATCCCATTTGCCGCACTTAGAGCCCCACCTGGCGCAGAGAACGCCGTCTATGAATATTTCCTGGATCTCGCAGCTGTTTGCGCAATCCTCGCAGATAAATCCCCTGGTCACAGCCTTCAAAGAAGATATATGCTCGACCTGGCGAAATCTGGTTGGTTGCCCTGACTCATAGTACTTTTCACGGGCAAAAAGAGCTGCTCCCCATGCGCCCATGACTTTGAAGTAAGGAGGTACTGTTATTTCCTGTCTGAGCTTTTGTTGAAGAGCCCAAAGCATCCCCGAATTCGCAGCGACCCCGCCTTGGAATAACACTCTAGGCCTGATAGGCTGCCCCCTTGCAACATTAGTGATATAGTTAGTTGCCAGTGCCAAACACAGCCCGGCAATCAAGTTTTCAATTCCAAATCCCAGCTGCTGCTTGTGAATCAAGTCAGACTCGGCAAATACGCCACAGCGGCCTGCGATTCTTGCTGGGGCCTCAGCCTTCAGTGCAAGATCCCCAAAGTCTTCTATTGAAATCCCCAGTCTGCTCGCCTGATGGTCCAAGAAAGAACCCGTTCCTGCAGCGCAGACCGTATTCATATTGAATCCTACTGGATAACCGTCTTTGAAGAAGATTATCTTTGAATCCTGACCTCCTATATCAATGACGGTGCCTACGTCAGGGTAAGCCAAAGAAGCCGCTCTTGCATGACTAGATATCTCGTTTTTGATGGTGTCTGCTCCAATAACAACAGCCGCTAGTTCCCTGCCTGAGCCTGTCGTACCTACCATTTTTATTGAATCTACAAATCCGCCGCTAAGAAGACTTCCAAACCCCGACTGTATCGCACGAATAGGCCCGCCCTCGTTTCGACGATAATCTTCGTACACTATCTTTCCGGTCTTGTCTATGAGGACAATCTTCGTGGTTACGCTACCTACGTCCACACCCAAGAACCGATCAGAGTCCGTCCCAGCATCGAAAGGGCTGAGCTCACGACTATTTCTATGTTCTTCACGGGTTTTCTTCATAGACAGGCTCATCCAGCTGCCTCTCCCTTAATGTACACAGTGACGCTGCCTATAGTGCTAGCCTTAGTGAAGGCAAACTCTTGCTCCTACCATACAAGACATCACAGAAAGCTTCAAGCCTGGTCCTTAGACCAGAAACACCAGTTTGCTCCGAGATCATAAGCGACAAAATCGGTAGATCCAGATCTTCTGAGATCTCTACCAAAACATTCTGAGCAATGATCTCAGGCATACATGTAAACGGAAATAGATGAATCACGCCATCCATACCGGCTTTTTTTGCAAGCACTGTCTCACCTATCGATTCCTGACCGTGCCCCCCTACACCTATGGGAAGATACCTACTAGCCGCACTGACTACACGCTTGTGGCTAAGGACTGCCTTAGGACTCATAAGCAAGTGAGTTTTCACCCAATTGCTTACGTCGAGGTTTTTGTAGACTCGAATTCTCTGTTCCATAGAACCGAGCATCTTCTCGACATCTTTCGTAACAAATGGCTCATTTATTACGTAGATCTCGCCAACAATCATGACTTTCAACGGTTCTTCGTCTGTCACAGGGATATCCATCATTTCCCGCCTATATTCTTGGAAGACTGCTTTCAGTTCACGCTTATCTACGGCGTCCTCGAATCTACGCATGAACTTATTATATATCTTGTCTCCACTACCCCTCACTCTTTCTTTGGCCCTAACTTCGCGCAGGATGTCGTTTGCCTCATCGGCGCGGAACATTTTCTGAAGAGCCAGGACAACAGCTTCGGCAGCCAAAGACGCTTTGGGACTACCGAATATTTCTTTGACCTGCTCCAGAAGCACTTTCCCCTTTTCTTTTAGGGGAAATGGCGAGTCTATACCATAGATCCGTACCTTGTACCCGGCTCGGTTAAGGATGGTTTCCATGATCTGGGCATACCAACCCAGACGGCATTTCCCTTTACCCTGAATCATCACTACCCTCGATACCCCCTGATTAATCAAGAAACGTATCTGACCCAGAAGGGTGACCATGGGGTAACAGATGAACTCAGGCGCCAATTCTCGTCCAAGTTCAACTATCTCGTCGGACAAGGGGCCCGCAATCTCGGCTTCTACACCCAATTTCTCAAATATAGTGCCTACAGCTATATTGAGATGGCCCATGTTCACGACACCTATAGGTCCATGTGTCGGACTAGCATCCCCCGAAGACTCAGACTCTTCATCGGGACGTCCGCTATGGATCTCGGGTACTGGCGCATTTGCTGCAAGACAGATGCACTCTTTCTGCCTTAAGACGCAAGCATCCATAAAAGCCTCCATGCGGGTTATGAGCCCAGCTTCGGCCGTATGCTCATCAACAGCCAGATAAAGAAGGGGTATGCCATATTCATCGGCTTCTTTCGCAATGTAGTTTTCAATGATCGACAGGGGGCCGCACGAAAACGAGGTTACAAGTATTATTCTATCTACCTTGTGTGTTCTTATGAGATGCAGACATGCGCCCAAAATGTGACCCTCGATGGTCCACATTTTCTGACCCTCAAATATGGTTCCTAGAGCTTGCTTCCCGTATTCTTTCGGAACCATCTCAGGCAGAATCACAGGGCCATGTTGGGATGCATACTTTAGGATTATCTGTCCAAATATATCGTTTAGGATATATGCATGCCCCATAACTGCAGTTACAGGCTCTCCATGGCCCATGGAATCTATGTAAGGCACATCTAGAACCATGTCCGGATCACCAATGTGAACATCTGGATTCACGTCAGGTGCAATTCGGTAAACAGTCTGATCTTTGTAAAGAGCATTCATAGCTCTTACCAAAGGCACTCCGTAATGGCTCATTTGGCGCTCTGTCTCTTTCCACGAATTCCAAGCCTTATCAAGAGCCTGTTCTACTCGGGATGGATTATCGACGCCTAGTTGTCTACCTGCCTTAATCCAGGTATTCTTCCATCTGCGTGGGTTATCTCTTACATCTATGCTTGGACTTATAACTTGAGAATCCAGAAGGCCAAGCCCAGACTTAATCATTGAAGGCAGGCCCATCATTTTTGGACAACAGAAACTGTCTTCGTCCAAGGAAACAATGGTAGGAATGAAAAGCCCATCAACACCCT
Source organism: Candidatus Fermentithermobacillaceae bacterium (assembly GCA_018052455.1). Taxonomy (GTDB): domain Bacteria; phylum Bacillota; class Sulfobacillia; order Fermentithermobacillales; family Fermentithermobacillaceae; genus UBA3907. The sequence goes on from JAGPNE010000003.1 coordinate 73,781, forward strand.
GCTCTATGAGGCTGGCCGCATGCGAAAAAGCAACTTTCACGGAGACACAAGGTTCGTCTGTAGGGCAGAGTCTCAAATTTTCCAAATCTCCCAAGGTAGAAGGGTGCGTTTCGATGAAATGAATTCCTAACTCATCCAGAAATGTACGGTAGAGAGGGAAAAGATAGTAGAAGCTAAGACATCTTGGCATTCCAACACGCACGATTCTTAATCACCATCCTCATACCCAAGCCGTACTTACCTTTTGGAATTACAAGAGCATTACGGAAAAGGCGATAAGTTAATCTAGTGTAAGAACATTATAAACTATCAATCTTTGATATCATACACCGAGAGTCAACGAACCTTTTTCACAGTGATCTTCCCGCCTCCACAGGTAACGTCTAGAACAAGCTTTGTTGAAGCGGTGGAAAAGTTGCGTGACGTCCATAAGCTGCCTTTCTTCATAAAATCGACTCCATCAAACTGAACTTGTGTGGCAAGAGGCGTTCCTGACACCGAAAGCTGAACCCCTACGTTCTCTGGCACATCCACTTCAATTCCCACTACACCGCTGGTAATATCCACTTCGGTCGATAGGCCCGTAGTCCCACAGCTCAGCTTAACATTTGCAACACCTGCAGTGAGGCTGAACTGCTCCATGTAGAAAGACCCAATGTCAAGGTCCATGTTAACTACACCAGCTACCACATCCATATTGGTAGGAAGCGAAGGGTTGAATCTCAACTTCCAAACCTGCTTACCTGCGTCTTTACCTTCAGAAACAGGGGACCTAATTGTAACATCAAGATGATGATTCTCTTTTTCCTGAGTGTAGATGTCTACGATCGGCTCATGCCTATCCCAAGACAGCTCCCCGGATATCGCTTGCTCTGGATCTTTTTCGCTCAGGGAAGGGTCTCCCTTCCCCCCGAATTCAAGGGAGGGAGCTACCAAACATACCTTCACCGTCCATAGATCTAGATCTATAGGTACCTCAACTGCCTTACTATTTTTCAAGAGTAAGGGACCATTGCCTTTTTCAATTAGCATCCCAATATGCCAATTCGGCCACAATTGTTCCTGTCTGGAAGGAATATACGAGTGAAAACCGGCAATAACAAGTATCACTATTAGGGACAGCAAGAACCATGGGATCTTTTTGTCTGGAAAAATGACTTGTACACCCAAGCCAATTAACACTATAGGCCACAGACTCAATGCACTGTTCCATACCGACCATGGCAGAACCCCAGTCGTGTTAAGCAAAAGAATTACCCCTACCAGTAAAATGACTAACCCTTTTGCCAAACGGTCAAGCATTCTCACTTGCCCCCTCTGAAAGCTGTGATTACAAACGCAATACCCAGTGCAATTATGACCACTGGCCACCACATTCTAATGTAGGTAAATGGCAATCGCCACCACTGAGGCATGTATTTCTTCAAAAGAGCCAATATACCTAATACTATTAGAAAGTAGCCTAGGAATTCGCGGTTCTTGTTGCGAGGAGCAGTCTCTTGTTTAGGTAGAGGCGTACTTGCCGTCGGAGGTGAAGTCTGTTTCACAGGTTCTTGCTGGTACCCATGGGTGCCTTCGCCATTGTTTGCTATCGGCTCCTCGGGCCCTTCCTCACACACTCTCTGCCCAGGTATATCATCTGCCAGAATCTCCGCCGCCGTTTGCGATGTCTGCTCTGAAGATAGAACGGAAGGAGCACCTGCTTTTTCCGCCTCAGGTTTCTCATCCCTATTGCTTGGCTGACCCTGGGAGGCGCTCACGATGTAATCCGGAGCTTCCGGCATCACGATCCAGGCTATTATATATAGCAGGACGAGATTAGGGACCATAAATGCCAAGACAACAGTTGCCAGCCGGACTATAGTAACATCAACATCAAGATACTCTGCAAGCCCTCCACAGACGCCCCCGATCACTCTATACTTCTTAGATCTATAGAGTTTTTTCATGTTTGTATCCTCCACTTCGTGTAGAAAAAACCTTCCGTACGCATAATGCCACAACTATGCAACTGCACAATAACAAACTGAAAACCTCACTGGGTAATGAACTGGCCAACACTCTAAGAGTCGAGATGGCATCCACCTTTAGCGCCTCTGATATTTGCTTCAAGGTAGTCCACACTACGTTGGATTTCACCAACCCCCAGAAAGCTCCTATGTCGTCCCAACCCATGATATAAGTACCGCGACCCAGACTAAGATAGCCGCCAAAATTCTGTTTGAAAGCAATACCAGCAATAATCACGAACATAGTAGCAACCCATCGCAGCTTGGGCAAAAATACACGCGTTCTAGATGAAGGGACCTCCTCATCAACTGGACCCAGAATAGTGGCGTTACTCGAGTCAAAACTAAATTCCCAATCAGAATTCACCTCATAGTCCACGTCTGCGATCTTCTGCATCACCAGACTGGACAATTCCCGGGGAGGCTCCTCAATGGGCACATTGAGGAATATCCTGTCAAACCTTTCTACCTCAGCAACAGCGTCCCTGCATCTTGAACACCTTTTAATATGAGACTTTACAAGTACGGCTTTGAGAACAGGCAACTGTCCGTAGCAATATTGCTCTATCTCAAAATCATCAGGACACTTGCCGTACCACACAATTACACCTCCCTACTCTCTTTCCCGTCACGAATACACATATTTCCTAAAAAACATCATCTGTAAAACCTTCACTGCTTATTACCATGTAAAACCTTCTTGCGTGAGTATTTCCTTTAGGGCCTGTCTGCCTCTATACAACCTGTTTTTGATGACTGTCTCTTTAAGTCCGGTAATCTCTGATATTTCTTTGATCGAAAGCCCTTCAAGATGAAACAGCACAATAAGTTCTCTATATCCATCTTTCAACTGGTCTACGGCTTCTTGAATAACCCTGCCAAGTTCCTTGTCTTCGTAGGCTTTCTCCGGGCTAATCTCGCTGCTCGGAACAGTTGCTTTGACAAATTCGTTGGCATCTAGCGACTGCTCTGGCACACTTCGACCTAACTTACGTCCCCTATCAGCACACAGATTATACGCAATCCGGTAAACCCACGGCAGAAAGGGCTTCTCTGTGTCAAACGATGAAATCCCCCGAAAAACCCTTAGAAAAACCTCTTGCGTAATGTCCATAGCATCTTCGCGGTCTCCGGTCAGCCTATATGCAAGGCTATATATGTTACGGTTATACTTTTCTACAAGCTCGGCAAAAGCTTGGTGATCACCGTTTTGGACTTTCTGAATAATGCCCTTGTCGTCGTTCAGCAGGAAAGCCTCCTATTTATCTAACCGGCTTTTCTTGTAAAGAAATACGCCAGAAGACCTAGTAGGTATCATAACTAGTGTATCTGCCATAGCCAACCTACACCACATGATATCACACCAACTATACGCGATATCGTGAATTCACACCCTCACCCGCTGCCATTTTTCGCTTCTCCAGCGCAATGCCATGAGAGCGGACCTCACGGTCCAGTCAACCGCCATAGCGATCCATGCCCCTTCCAAACCCATTCCCAGGACATTTATTAGCAGAAGCGTTAGGCCCACCCTGATCCCCCATGCACCGGCAACTGTTATCGCCAATACTGCCTTAGTGTCACCGGCACCTCTTAGAGCGCCGCTCATCACAAAGCCCACTGATTCAGGGAGCTGTATGTACGCCAAGAACCGCATAGTCATGAAGGCATATGGATACACCCTTGCGTCGTCGGTAAATATCTTCATAAAAGAAACAGGGAACATGGCGAACATCAGTCCCATAGTACCCATGATGATGGCAGCCATTTTTACACATTCAATCGCCGTGACTTTTGCTGCATGAGGTTGATCGGCTCCGAGATTCTGGCCCACCATAGTAGAGGCGGCAGTAGAAAAGCCAAATGCCGGCATGTACGATATAGATTCCGCGTTGAGACTCACCACATGGGCAGCGTAGGCAACCATTCCCAAAGAAGCTACGGTACGAGCATACAGTATGGACGCAATTGACATAACGATCCTTTCTACTGCTGCAGGAATTCCGATTGTGAGTACCCGTTTCATCAAGGAGAAATCGATCTTGAACGTCTCGCGAAATCCTCTCCACTCAAAATGAACAACGCTTTTCGGCTTGTTGGCAGCGTAAACCATGGCAATGAACGCTACACATCGCGATATGCTGGTCGCAAGGGCAGCTCCGGCCTCTTCCATCCTTGGAGCCCCCAGATTGCCCCATATTAGCACCCAGTTCAGAAACACGTTCAGTATATTGGCGACAGCGTTCACATACATCGGGGTCTGAGTATCTCCGGCGCCCCTCAGAGAACCCGATATTATAGACGACGCTAACATGAATGGAGCTCCTGGTATTATCCATCGCAGGTACGTTATGCCACTTGAGAGCGCTTCAGTCTCAGCCCCCATGATAGATACGATATTCGGCGTATATATCCACCCGGGTATAGCCAATATTGCCGCCAAAATCGAACCAAACAACATTGACTGAAAGGCAACTTGTGAGGCAGTCGCTCTGTCCCCCGCTCCTATCGATCTTGCAACCAATACAGTGTTCCCTACGGCAATGCCTCCAAAGATCCCCATTGCCAACATCATCGGTTGGAAACTCAAAGAAACCCCGGCAACGACTTCGGCACCCAACCTGCCCAACATAGCCGAATCCACTATCTGAGTAAGGAGCGAGAGAATCTGTTCAATAATCACAGGCCATGCGAGCAGGAGAATAGCTCTGCGGACCTTTGCAGGAGACTCCATATCATAAGGACTCAGAATCGCTTTTGACTTGAACTCCTGCCCATTCTCCAAAGTCCTATTGTCATCTCCCATAAGACACCCGTTCCTCTCACTTCAACCTATGTAACCGGCACGCTAGCGAACGCACTAATGGAAGCAGAGTATGCTACCCGACCGTACTATCATCCTATCTTGTTTAATTCTAGCCTCGAAATAAACATACTGCAACGCCTGGGATTGCGTACCATATCCGCTAGTTGTCAACTCTTCTTACTCAGTTCGTCCAAGATTTCTAACAGTTCCTCCCGAACCTCGTCCTCGCCCTTATCAACTAGCTCCCTCGAACCCATTTGAGCGATATCGGAGGCCCCGCCTCCTCTTATGCCCCATTTCTCAGCAAGTTTCTCAACTATAGCCGAAGCACTAACATCTTCTCGCTCCATTGACCCTGAAGCCGGGCAAGCAACTACCAAAGAAAATCGGGGAGCACAAGAGAACAGTACCACAATATTGTTAGTCGCTTCGGCCACGCTCCTACACATGATCTTGAGATCGGGAATGTCTTTCCCTTCAACTCGTTTCACGAAAAAACCGTGACTTTGGCCCAGGTTAGTGTTCTTAGGACTATTCACCTCTTCTATGAGACCTCTGATCTCATAAGATACGAGGTCCTTTTTCAGAACCTGTAGTTCCTTGTTGAGCTGGTTAGAGCGCTCAGCCTGAAGCACTACTGCCTCATAAAGATCCCTATAGCTCACCGAAAGCGCCTGAGCTGTGCTGAAAAGGATTTTTTCCTTCTCTCTGAGATCCCGAAGAGCCCTCCTGCCGCATCTGAATAATACCCTGACCCCAGCATGGGCCCTTTCAATCTGATTTATCTTTATGATCCCAACCTCTCCCGTGGCTTCTACATGAGTTCCGCCACATGCGCATGCGTCGAAATCGCCTACATATACAACACGTATCTTCGCAGAGTCAGTAGGAATCCGTCTGCGGATATTCGGAGGAACTTGGGCCTGTTCGTAATCTTTGACTTGGACATGCAAGTTCTTGAACACAATTTCGTTTGCTAAGTCCTCCACAAGCACCAGCAGATTCTCTGCAACCGCAGGAACATCTAAGTCAATAGATACATACTCGACTCCTAGGTGAAATCCGACCGTTTTCGCTCCGCATACTTCCTCAAACGCTCTAGAAAGAATGTGCTGGCCGGTGTGCTGTTGCATAAGATCGAACCTATGACCCCAATCTACCTTACCGCAGACAGTCTGCCCAGGCGATAAGATATCCTCACCCTGGCTGCAAATTACATGAACAACTCTTCCATCCTCTTCAAACACCCTGACAACGGTGTAAGTATGGTCTACGTCCTCCGCTTCGAAATTGACCGCTGAGGCGACAGGCAAAATAATACCCTGATCAGAAGGCTGTCCACCTCCCTCCGGGTAGAATAGAGTCCTATCCAAAACCACGAACAGTTGTCCCGCTTCTTGCCAGATTTCGGTTACTGTGGCGCAAAACTCCGTATCATAAGGGTCTTCCCAGTACATCTTGACTGTATCCACAACGATCTCCCTCATTCTTCATAGTGCAGAGTGCACCTATTCTTTCTTGACGCCCAACATATATTCAGTATATACAAAACACACGAACCTATCCCATGATCCGCTTATCTTGGCCTTCTTGAAATGTGACGTGCCTTCCGTATATTCTATACTTGGACCATAAGACTAGTATGCTCGAGAAGATCCAGGAAAGGTGTTTGCCTGTAACCGAGACTTCATCAGAAAGGCGGTCTGTCTCAGTGCTAACTCTTTACATTTTATTCATGCTGATCTTAGGGATTCCCGCCCTTTTCTTTTTGCTCTATCTCAACGTTGCTACCTTATCCTTCGAGGCCTTGGGGCTGTCGCCTCAAGGAGCATTTTTCTTGTTCGCTTTCTCGCTAGTAGGAAGCGTCATCAATATTCCTATAAAGCGTGAGCAGGTTGTGCATCACCCTAACCGCACCATGTTCCCAATGTTCTTCTACTATCCTCCTGTGGTCTCGGAACAAGTAATCGCCATCAATGTTGGAGGTGCATTAGTACCTCTTGTTTTCAGCGTATACTTGATGTTTCGCGCTCCGTTCCTGCAAACACTGCTATGCACTGCCCTAGTAGCCTTGATTTGTTACTTTATAGCAAGACCCATACCGGGAAAAGGTATAGTACTGCCTGCAATGGTGCCTCCTCTTGCGGCGGCTTTAGTCTCCATGCTGTTTGCAAAAAACAATCCAGGTGCGGCGGCCTACATAGCAGGGACCATCGGTACACTCGTTGGGGCAGATCTGTTGCATCTTGAAGATATGAAGCGGACCGGATCAGGAGTTCTATCTATCGGCGGCGCGGGCGTCTACGACGGTGTTTTCCTTGCAGGACTAGTAGCAGCGTTTTTAGCGGCAGTGTAAGCAGAAACTCAGTACTTTTGGTCATAGACAATTAGACTGGAAATGAGGGAAAACAAATTGGACAAGCACGTGTATCCAGAAAGAAGTACCAACTACTCACAAAAAAAGAAAGAGATAGTGGCAGCTATCGATGCTCTGAGACCAGTAGTCGAGGACGTGGCTGAATCGCTGTATAGAAACCCCGAGTTAGGACTCGAGGAGTTTTATGCAGTGTCCAAACTAACTGAAATCCTCGCCGAACATGGTTTTGAGATGGAAAAAGAGGTAGCAGGATTACCTACGTCTTTTCAAGGTAGGGCAGGAGATAAGGGACCGAGGATTGCGTTCATGGCCGAATACGACGCCTTGCCTGGAATCGGCCATGGCTGTGGACACAACCTTATAGCTGCAAGTGCCATAGCCGCTGCCATAGGTGTCAAGCAATGTCTAGCGCCAGAAGAAACCGAGGTCACCTGGATAGTACTGGGCACCCCCGCAGAAGAGACCATAGGCGGAAAAGTAGTGATGGCGGAAGCAGGAGTTTTTGCAAACATCGACGCGGCTTTCATCGCTCACCCAGGTCAAGTCAATTCGCTCGGAGGCTCGTCATGGGCTTCGCATCCCATCGAAATGACATTCCATGGAAGATCAGCCCACGCGGGAGGAAATCCACAGGCAGGAATAAATGCCCTTGATGCGTGTGTTTCTGCTTATACAAACATTAGGATGATGAAGAATCATCTTAGGGATGATGCAAGATTGGCAGGCATCATCACGAACGGTGGAGACGCGCCCAACATAGTCCCGGAAAGAGCAACAGCCAGGTTCACGGTCCGTTCCAAAGATTCTCGCTATCTTGAGGAAGTAGTTCTCCCAAAGGTTAAACAGTGCGCCCAAGGCGCGGCCGAAGCTGTAGGTGCTACAGTTGAGTTCCGACATTATGAACCTCTTTTCCAAGAAACTTTGGAATATCCGGTGCTAGCATCAATAGCAAAGGAGAATTTCGAATATTTGGGACAAGAATTGCCGGAACTAGACATTGAAGGAGGTGGGGGAGTCACCGACGTTGGTAGCGTAACGTGGCAAACTCCCTGCATACAGATTTCTTTCGGCATGACTGACGCCCGGGGGCATTCAAGAGAAATGGCAGATGACACTGTACGTCCAAGAGCAATCGAAGCGACCCTAGTAGCAGCCAAAGTTATGGCTTTGTCAGCGATGGAACTCATATACAAGCCTGAGCTCCTAGAAGAGGCCAAAACATATCTAAAAGAAAAACGTGGCGATAAATAGCACAGGCATGCTAAACTACCCCCTCCCTAATTGCGATATATGGCTTAGGGAGGGAGTTAAATTGGCAAACTGTTCATCGTGTGGCGCATCAAACTTGGGAATCGGTCGTACCGACCTGGTCTTAGTTGATGGCCTCTGGTACTGCAAGAAATGTATTATTAAAAAGGGCAAGATCAAATGTCATCTCTGCGGCAAAGAACCATTTTCTTCTGATGAACATTTCAAGACGATTGACGGGGAGTATCTTTGCACCTCATGTATAGAGAAACAAGGGATTATGAAGAAATATGACTATATTATGTCATCTGTAATGGCCTCTAGGCCAAAACCAGCTACTCCTCCTGCGGCGGCTGGTGACGGAAAGGTCTCTTTGAAGGCTTTGGGAGCCCTAGGTGATCTGCTGCAAAGCAACATTGATCCGAATGAAGAAATTGAGGTAGCCGTAGTTGGTAACACTGGAGAGGGACTTGCTTGCTCTTCGAAGCACGTCTTTATCTTGAAGTCTGGTATGGTCACAGGCTCTATAACTGGGAAGAAGTGCATTAAGTATCCGTGGAACACAGTATCGGGAATTGAGATAAAAGAAGGGGCCCTTTACGGTCTCATAGAGATAAAGGGAACTGGGCTTCCTTCACATGACGCGCAGGACATTAACAAGGCCAAACAGTCTGAGAACGCAGTGACTTTCCTAGCTTCAAAGAGACGAGATTTTGATAGCGCTATGCCTAAACTGCAAAGCTACATTAGAGGCTAACGTGGGCGGTTCTGCAATTAACGCTAACGCAGACATATAACTGCCCGTAGTTGCTATTCTGAGATTGGCAGTTCTTGGATGGTCGAATAGTCCTAATTGTGCATACCACGTTTTTCTTCGATACACCTCCTGTTTCTTAAGGTCTATGACCGCAGGAGGATCTTCATTTTATTCGCAATGAAACTCGCCACCATCCCTCAATTTGATTATAATTGCTTGGAAGTTATGCATACTTTGGACACCCGGGTCTCGGAATCGACAGTTGGTGAGACATGGCTGCCAGTCGGCATAGAGGGGGGCAACACAGTGAACACAAATTCTCAGTGCGTGCGTTACAATGAAGCACAGTATGGCACTCATGTAATTCCAAACGCAGCAAATTACATTCTGGATCAAACCAAGACTCCCATCATAGACGCACTTAGCGCCTATCGTGATACAGTTCGCTTCCATATGCCTGGGCATAGAGGTGGAAAGAGCGCCGATCCCGATGTTCTATCTGTCATAGGTCAGCAGGCTTTTTCTCATGACGTAACAGGCGTCCCTGGCATGGATGACCTCCATGAACCTACAGGATGCATTAAAGAGGCACAGGATCTTGCTGCATCCTTGTTTGGTGCTGACAAGACCTATTTCGTAGTCAACGGAACATCAGGAGCTATTCAGACGATGACACTGGCTGTAATCAACGATGGAGATTCCATTATCATACCTAGGAACATTCATAAGTCAGTCCTGTCTGCACTAATTCTCTCAGGGGCCAAGCCAGTTTTCCTTCTGCCGTCTTACGATCCATATCTGGGATTTGCTCTTGGAGTCGAGGAAAACTCCCTTTCTGAAACCTTAACCAAAGACCCGGATGGCCAGAAAGCAAAGGCCGTTTTCATGGTCAATCCTACCTATTATGGGACATCTCAGGATCTCACTAGTGTATCGGAACTGATTCATAGCCTCGGGAAGACTCTATTGGTAGATGAAGCACACGGACCGCACTTTCGTTTTCATCCCGAACTGCCAAAACCGGCGCTGGAGTCTGGAGCCGACGCCGTATCTCAGGGAGCCCATAAGATGATTGGAGCTCTAACCCAAGCATCGTTCCTCCACATAAAGGAAGGACGAATTGACCCCGCGCGGCTAAAGGCATCTTTTCAGTATCTTGCCTCAACAAGCCCGTCATATTTGCTTATGGCGTCTTTGGACAGTGCTCGCAAACAGATGGCTCTATACGGAACACAGCTTCTGGATCATGCGTTAGGCCTTGCCGATGACCTAAGAAGAGAGGTAAACAACATTCCAGGGCTCTACTGTTTTGGCAAAGAGATTACCAAGAATGCCGCTGTAGAAGAATTTGATCCAACCAAGGTCACAATAACTGTTAGGGAGCTGGGCATAACCGGCTACCAGGCAGAAAAGTATCTTCGCCACGAAAAGGGAATCCAGGTGGAGATGTCAGACTTGTACAACGTTCTTGTGATCGTAAGCTACGCCAACACCTCCGAGGACGTATCTCTTCTTGTCAGAGCCCTGCGCGACCTGGTTCAGGCAGTAGCAAACGGTAGCCTTCCAAAGAATCTCCTTGCGTGCCAAAAATCGATCCCATCTTTGCCGGGCATACCAAAGATGGCCCTTGTCCCACGGGCAGCTGTACAACGCCCCTGGGAACGAGCGCTTCTGGATAGCAGCGTAGGAAGAATCAGCGCAGAAGTGGTCACCTGCTACCCTCCAGGAATACCCATCTTGTACCCGGGCGAAGTGATCTCTCAAGAGACGGTTGAGTATCTCCATGTAATCAGGCATCTTGCATTTGGTATCTCGGGTCCCGAGGATAGGACATTGACAACCCTTCGAGTAGTCAAAGACTCATAGAACAATAGAAAGAGGTGGATAGCCAATGGATCAGAAAGAATTTGCTTCTTATCTGCAAAACTGGATCCCAAAGCACTCCGACGACATCATCTCGTCACTGCTAGATCTTATATCCATACCTAGTACTGAAGAAACAGCCGGTGAAGGCCAGCCATTCGGACCTCAAGTAGCTAGGGCTTTTGATTTCTACACTAAAAAGGCCGGAGATTTCGGCATATCTTTCAAAAATGTGGACGGATACGCAGTTCATGCTGAGATAGGAACCGGTGAAGAGCTGGCCATGGCGCTTACTCATGTAGACATAGTTCCTATCGGCACTGGATGGACAAGAAATCCGCTTGGCGAAGTCTACGAAGGAAAGGTATTCGGAAGAGGGGCACAGGACAACAAGGGGCCAACCATTGCCTGCCTATATGCTTTGAAAGCCATCAAGGAAAGCGGCGCGCCCCTAAGAAGGCGCATACGTCATGTTGTTGGAGGCAACGAGGAATCAGGCTTCCGTTGTGTAAGACACTACTTTGAGGTTGAGGAGCAGCCGACATACGGCTTTTCTCCCGACGCCGTCTTTCCGCTGGTCTACGCTGAAAAAGGAAGCATGAACGTAAAAGTAACCGTTGCCGTAGAAGAAGGTCTATACTCTCTCTTTGAGATTTCCGGGGGAGAAAGGTCAAATATTGTTCCCGAAAGAGCAACTGCCACGCTTAAGGTTCCCGAAGGGGAAGAGCAAAATGTCGTTTTGCTGCTCAGAACATTCATCCCAAGCGTGACCACAACCATAGGCGGTCCCGGACCGTTGTCCTTTGAGTTCAACGTCGGGCCCGGTAGCATCACCATCAATTGCACTGGAAAAGCATGTCATGCTTCAGTACCCTGGGAAGGGTCTAATTCTGTCGCGGCAATCTTGCACCTTGTATCCCATCTTGGTGAGAAATTGGGTTCTTGCGATCTGTTGAAGTTCGCCGCTGATGCTGCAGACATATACGGGAAAGGGCTAGACATAGAGTGTGAAGACGATATCTCCGGAAAACTGTCATGCAACTTGGGAGTATGCCAGACCTCACATGAAAACGGCAGGACCGTTGTTAGCGCAATATACAATATCCGATACCCTGTAAAAGCTTCAGGAGAAGAGCTTAGGCAACGCGTAACTGCATGCCCAAGGCCAAAAACCGACGGCCTTGCGGTAGAAGTAGTGAGCTTGAGCAACTCCCACTATACGGACCCAAATTCATTTCTTGTGCAGAAATTGCTGGAGGTATATCGCGAGGAAACAGGCGATAATTCACCACCCATAGCCATAGGTGGAGGGACATACGCAAAGGTGATACCTGGCGGGGTAGCTTATGGGCCTGTCATGCCGGGTGCGGTAGAGACCGCTCACCAGGCAGATGAGTTCATTTCCATAGAAGACCTGCTCCTATTGGTTAAGATATATGCAAGGGCGCTGTTTTCGCTCGCTCAATAATCGTCTTTTGCCGGGGGAAAAGTGTTTTTGAATTGCTCAGCCAGGGCAATCCTCTCCATAGTGGTAGGATGTGAGAATGCAAACCACCTAATAAACGGTGGCGGAGATACGTCACTTAAGTTTGCCCTGGCCAATCCTATCATGGCCGATGTGAAAGACTGTACATCGCCTGTAAGCTCTAAGGAAAACTCGTCTGCCTCAACTTCGTGCTTCCTAGATACAAATGAGCTCACAGGTGTTGTAACATACGATACAAGTATCGAAAATAGGACCAAGCACAAGAAAAACCTCTGAAAATCTATTGCCAAAAAACCTTGCTTCGCTGGCTCAAACATAAAGGAAAACGCAATGATTATAGCAAAAGTTCCGAGAGTAGACGCCAGTATACCCTTTATTAGGTGCCCCATCTTCCAGTGCCCTAGTTCATGAGCCAACACAAGCTTTACCTCTTCGATAGACTGAGTTTCAATAAGATTGTCATATAGGACTACCTGTCTGGTCCAACCTATTCCAGTAAAGTAGGCATTAGTTCTCGCCGTCTTGCGCGAAGCCTCCATAACAAGCACCTTATCAACGCTCAGACCGGCTTTCTGTGTAAGTTCCTTTATCTCGGCCAAAAGCTCCGGATCTTCTAGAGAAACAAACTTATCGAACATAGGCGCAATGACCAACGGATATATGTACGCAATGAGAATGCTGCCGAAGAAGAATATGAGTGTCAAAAGGTACTGCCACCGACTAGGAAACCTAACAATGAGAAATGCAGCTCCTCCTCCTAACAGTGCGTAAACCACTATCTCTAGCAGTGTGCCTTTTAGCATCTCCGCCAACCAACCAGCAAATGATAGCCGGGAAAGGCCAAATGCCTTCTCAAGGAAGTATCCTTTGTATAACCCAAATGGAAATTGGATAACCAACAGCAAGAGAGCGCACTCAACCGATAGGACACCTCCGACAAAAAAGGCGTTACGCGGAGATATCAGTTCCGTATCGGATAGACCCAGAGCACAAGGGCCTTTCATTTTCGCCGCTACAAAAAGATAAATGGCTATGAATGTTGCAATGGCTTCAAAGCCAGTAGCTAAGTAGGAAAGATCTGCCCTCTGAAAAGCTTGTTCCAAAAAAGATTTATCGAAGTACCTTAGCGCATCCTGGGGGAATGGTCTCGGCAAGAGTGCGGACACAACCCAAACAAAGCCAAAGCCAATTGAAAGGATGAGAAGTACTTTCATGCTGAGTCCCCCAAAGGCATTCGTCTGATTTAGTGATGGACGCACTCTATGTACTTGAGGCATAAATTATCACCAGACCTCGCTAAGGCTGGAGTATCCTTCTATTCACGTCACTGCTTTCCGTACCAATGCACGATTGGCTTTCTTCTGATAGACGCGAGCAGTTAAACTCGGGAACCAACTCTCTAAGGACTTCTAAGATCCGTTCCGCAGACACGTCCGACCACGGATTACCTCTTACCTGATCAGCCTGAATCTTGGGCAACCCCTTTTCTTCATCGAGTATCCTGAAACTTAGGTTCTCCGGAAATACAAGACGCTCCAGTTTTCCCAGACCGCCCAGAAACCCTTCCATACAAAACCCATTTTGCTTGGCAACCAGGATCTGTGAATGCTGGGTGGCCGACGCACCTTCCTCTGAGGAAAGAATCTCCTCAAAAAGTTTTTCGCCTTGACGGACCCCCGTAAACACTATTGGGATTTCCGTATAGGGAGTGCGCCCAGAAAGCCTTATCATCTGTTCAGCCATGTCCAAAATCCGTACAGGCTCTCCCATATCAAGTACAAAGATCTCGCCGCCTTTGCCCATAGTGCCTGCTTGAAGCACTAATTGAACAGCTTCTCTTATCGTCATAAAGTACCGCATCATGTCTGGATGAGTCACGGTAACGGGTCCACCCTGCGCTATCTGCCTCCGAAAAACAGGGACTACGCTGCCTCTTGAGCCAAGAACGTTTCCGAATCTCACAGAAACAAACTGCGTGCGTGTGCCCAACAAGTTCATAGATTGGACAACCATCTCGGCTACTCGCTTGCTCGCACCCATCACACTTGTAGGGTTGACTGCTTTATCTGTTGATATCATTACGAACTTGTTCGTCCCGTAAAGGGCAGACGCTGAGGCAACGTTATATGTACCGAATATGTTTGTCTTGACTGCCTCCTGGACGTTTTCTTCCATTAGAGGAACATGCTTGTGCGCTGCTGCGTGAAACACCACCTCGGGCTTGTAGGCATCAAACACCTCGTTGATACGCAATACATCTCTCACATCTGCTACAACCAGTTCTTTGGCTGTTTCGGGGAACTCAGAATCCAACGAAAGTTTCGCTTCAAATATGGAATTCTCACCGTGCCCGAGAAGTATCAAAACGCTCGGTGAATACGAGGCTACCTGCCTGCATATTTCCTGTCCTATGGAACCCCCGGCCCCCGTAACAAGTACTCTCTTGCCCTTCAAATATGTTTCAATCTTCTGAGTATCCAACTGCACTTCTGGTCTGCCTAACAGGTCTTCTATGTCTATCTCTTTAACCATACTTAGATCAAAAGGTTTGCCTGTCATATCCAAAACCCGAGGTAACACTCTTATCCTCGCACCTGTATTCTCGCACAACTCTACAATCTCTCTTATTACAGCCGGAGAGACTGAAGGCATGGCGATTATAACTTCATCCACCTGTAGCTGCTCAACAAGAGATGGAATCAGATCCCTGTCTCCATAGACCCTAGCACCACACACCACAGTATTCTTCTTCGCCGGATCATCGTCCACATAACCCACAAGTGTGTACCCCTCGGATGCAGGCTTAGAGAGCTCACGCCCAAGTATCACTCCCGCATCTCCTGCGCCGACCACAAGGACTCTGATCTTGCCGTCGGCGGACCGTGTCTTCGCACCAGCGAATCCGTCGAGAATAGTGTTGAAAACCCTAACAGACACACGCAGCCCTGCCAATAGCAGAAACTCGAGTAAACCGGTGATGATAATCGCAGATCTCGGGTATGACCCGGCCTTCCAGTACCTGATTATCACCCAAAGGGCCCCGCAGCTTAAGACGCTCGAAGCAGCTGATGCCAACAGTTGATCCACGCTTGCATAACGAAGTATCACCGAATAAAGACCCATAGCAAAGAAAATACCTAATGAGATTAGAGTGAAGTAAGGTGCAGCCTCTACGTATTGTTCGAAATAAGCAGCCGGCACATTGAACTCAAATCTAAGATAAAGTGCCGCAATTGCTGCGACATTTACTAACACAACATCCAGGATAACAAGATAGACTTTCTTGTACTTGCTCAAATTTCAAACACCTTCTAAGAGACATGTTCCATTACGTTCCTAACTGATTCTCTCCGAAAGATGGTAGTAGAATTCTAAGTCGCCGTCGTGAGTAGACGCCAGTCTTTCCATCGGGCACAGCCCACTTCCTGTTGCATTCAGAATCATGGGCACCAACTGGCCGTATTCCACCTGTACTGCACGCTTTTTCCCTTCGATAACTGCGATTTCGCTAGCCATTTCACCCCACATTGCTCTGCATCCGATGAGATACCCAAGTCTGAAGGCCGCAAGCCCTAGGACCTTGTCACCAAATACAAGTCCTGGATCGGCTTCCAATACATCCGCCTCAGTTTCTAGTCTAGAAAATCTCCTATTTACAAGGACCAAAGCAGGTTTGATCCCTCTACCTTTCTCTCGGTCAATTACCTCTCCATCTTTTACAAGAACGGCAGCCCATCCCGAGTGGATTTCTGCTCTGGCGATGGCAAGATTTCGTTCAAAGTAAGACTCTTCAAAAGAAGTTTCTGACAAGTTTGCCCACCGTCCATAGATGTAATGTCCTTCACTATGAAAAGAGCAACGTATTCATACGCCAACGCTGCTCTCTTTATTCCTCTCAAGAGGCGATTTCTCCTTCAAGCACTGTGCTCTACTGCTACCAACTCTATGCACCTACTAATGCAGAAAATCTAACAGTTATTTACTCCGTTAGACTCTCACCTGCAAATAGCGGTCGCAATCTACAAAAAAAGCGGTAAGCAGGTCTATAAGCCGGGTTCTGTCGAGGGTAGCCATCTATCTAGGAGAAAAGTTGCCTTTTCCCTCAAGCGACCATACCCGGAGGCTCGGCGGGCAGCGTCACAGCCCCCCTATTTGGTCTTGCTCCTGGCGGGGTTTGCCTGGCCAGCCGGTCGCCCGACTGCCGGTAGTCTCTTACACTACCTTTTCACCCTTACCCTGACCGCTGCCCTATCTACTCTAGAAGGCGCACGGGCACCTTCTAGGTCAAAAAGGCTCTGGTTGAGGGCGGTATGTTTCTGTGGCACTTTCCCTGAGGTCACCCTCGCTGGGTGTTACCCAGCGCCATGCCCTGTGGAGCCCGGACTTTCCTCAAGCGGTACAACCGCTTGCGACTACCTGACCTGCTTACCCAATTTAAATATAGCAGGGCCGGTGGAAGGCGTCAAAGCCATACTAACGCTCTACCTTTATTGATACCGGCTACATAAGTCTACTTCCGCAAGCGTTGCTCTGTCAACCAACCATGGCTGCCTACACTAAAACTCCACTACTGGCGCTTCGCTTACTCCGGGCAAAATCTCGAAGTACGGCCTGGTTTCAAACCCCATAATCTTGGCAACCAAAACAGTGGGAAACTGCCTGATCTTGGTGTTGTAATCCTTGACCTGCTCGTTGAAGCGCATTCTTTCAACACTGATCCTATTTTCTGTGCCAGACAGCTCATCCATGAGCCTTATGAACTGCGTGTCAGCCTTAAGCTCCGGATAGTTCTCTATGATGACCAGTAACCTAGCAAGACCGGACTCTAGCTCATTGCTCGCTTCAACTTTCTCATCAACGGTGGCAGCCTGATTCAACCTTGCTCTTGCGTCTGCGATTGCAGTAAATACCTCTTCTTCGTGAGTAGCATAGCCTTTCACTGTGTTCACAAGATTAGGGATCAGATCGTAGCGCCTTTGTAGCTGGTTCTCAACTTGAGCCCATTGGCTGTCTATCAGCTCTTCTTGCTTGACCAGACCATTGTACGTAGATACAGCCCAGACAGCCACTACAACCACCAATGCTACAACCACTAGCCAAACTGCACTCCCTTTTTTCATACTCATCCCCTCCGTTTAGAAGCAACTCTCCAGATACTGAAACTAACAAGCGTCAGCCCAGACCACTAGACCATGTTGGAGTCCCGGGCTCACCACTTCCTACTAGCTCCTCCTCCGCCGCTCCTGCCACCCCCGAACCCTTTTGGACCGGAAGAACGCCCTGCGGAGCTTCCTCCAGATCTCGATCCACCTGCTCCCCTAAACAAGCCGCCAGAACCTGTTCGTCCACGGGTAAGAGGCGGTAATGACCCTCCTACACCGGCAGAGGGACCAAGCGGATTGATTCTGTATGTGCTTTCTTTCTGATATCCGCACACTGGGCATTTCACTATTTTGACAGCAAGGCCCGGTGCCTCGTGGGTAGCCTTTTGGACTACTTTGTCCGTATATACTAGTTTCGACCTACAACGAGGACAATGTCTCTTTCGGTTCATAGAATATGCAAACAAGGCGAAAACAAGCACCAAAGCACCTACAACGCCTAAGGCGGTCCGCCTCAGAAACACTGTAGGAACCGGTTCCTCATACTTTGTCGAAAGATCAAGCGAGATACCTTGACTCTCAGCGATGTACTGCGCTGCATGCAAAAGCCCCTCGTACAGACCACTGCCATACTCTCCATCCTGAAAGTACTTGACCATGATGTCGAGGCATTCACCTGCTATTCCATCGGTGATGACAGGTTCAAGTCCGTAGCCTACTTCCATACGGACTTCTCTTTCCTCCATAGACAAGAGCACAAGCAAGCCCATATCTTCGCCTCGTTGACCTATTCCCCACCTTTCATAAAGGTTTACCGCGTACTCTTCTAGACTTTCTTCGCCGTGACTCTCTACTATCGCTACTGCAAAGGTAACCCCGGTTTGACTTAAGACTGCATCTACCAGCCCCTCCAGAAGCTCCGTATCAGCATCACTCAAAACACCAACATAGTCGTTTATATTGCCTATAGGCAGAGGATATGAAACTTCCGAACCGGTATAAGATGCAGCCAGAAATACCTCGCTCTGCCACGATTGGTCATCTATCTGCACACCTGCGCAATCGGCGCACGAGGCAAATGAACTCATGACGGTCATGATGGCAAAAGACAACGCTACCATTAACCCCAAGAGACAGGTTATTCTTGACCGCGCCAATCTGCTTTCTAATAGTTTCTTCATCTGCTTATTCTCATTTCCTCCGTCGCAAATCTGTTAATTGACAACAACCTGCCTGATCTGACTGAACCTGGCGATTATCGTTACGCTGATGCTTCTTGGTCCGTTGGCGCCACTGCGGACCAAGATTTACCTCCTTGTACCTACAGAGTTATTGTACGAAGACATCTCGAATTGGTCTCGCCGAGGTTTGGGACCTTTTGTTGACTAAGTAGACTGGATCGCTCCGCATACAATATCACGTAGATCCAAAACTCGGTTTGCGAGTGAATCTGCCCTCTTGTTTCCTTCTCTTGGGATATGGTTGATTTCCCAATGGCAAAAACTCCTCAGCAGCCTAACAGCTTTTTTGTGTAGAGGTATTAGATTTGGGCTCGAGACCTTGAACTCTCCTTTTATCTGTTTGACGCATAGATTTGAATCCGAGAAGATAGAGACTTCATCGGCCCCCAATTCTTGTGCCTCTTTAAGACCGAGTATAAGGGCGGCATACTCCGCGACATTATTCGTGCTATCTCCAAGAAACAGCCCGTAGCCTCGCTCTTCGCATCCCTCGGCAGCGATCAAGGCAGCACACGAAGAGGGACCTGGATTACCTCTCGATGCACCGTCAATATAGATAGTAGCCTTCATTGAACTCCCCCTAACATCTACTTTCTCACAGATGATGACTCCCGTTCAACAAATTGGGCCCTTTATCCGAAGAAGGGCCCAACTAGATACGTGCTTCTTTGCGTTCAATAGGACTTTACCATCTAACCTTTCTTGGTCACAACTGATACAGCCATTCTCAGCAAACCCTTTCTTTCTGAAAAGATGTCTTCGAGACCATTGAGCACGTGGTCAATCTCATCTTTAGTAACGATGAGAGGAGGTTCAAGTCTCATTACGTTAGGATTGTTTAGCGTGTATGCTGTTATAACCTTATGTTTCTTGAAAAGGTCCCCCGCCACCAAAGATGCATAGTACTCCTCGGCAAACTCGTTTATGGCTCCCGATGTTAACTTATCTAGCAAACCCTCAACAGGCTTCTCAAACTCAAGACCAATCAAGAGACCTTTGCCCCGTACCTCCCTCACAGTCCTGTGGTTCTCTTGAAGCGTCTTGAGTCCTGCGAGGAAATACTCACCAAGTTCCTCAGCCCTCAACCACAGTTCCTCGTCCACTATTTTGCGAATGGTAAGGAGCCCGGCAGCACAGGCCCGTCCCCCGCCTCCAAAAGTAGAGGTATGCAGAAGCGCTTTTGAAAGACCGCCATATGCTCTATCCCAGATCTTAGGGGTGGTTACAGTTGCCCCTATAGGCATCACACCGCCACCTAGGGCCTTCGCCAAACACATTATATCTGGTACTACATCCTCATGCTCGCAGGCAAACATTTTACCTGTTCGGCCGAATCCAGTCTGAACTTCATCTAAGATCATCAAAGTATCATGCGCTTTAGTAAGTTCCCTTACTCGCTTCAGGTAGCCATCAGGCGGAATAATTACTCCAGCCTCACCCTGTATAGGTTCAAGTATCACTGCAGCGCATTTGTGCTGTTCAAGAGCCTGCTCGAGAGCCTTTGCATCCCCAAAGGGTACTTCCACACAAACAGGCAAAAGTGGCTGAAACGGAGTCTTGTACTTCTCACGCCCTCCAACGGAAAGTGCTCCGTAGGTTTTGCCATGAAAAGCGCCGGTACAATGTACATACACCTGTTTACCTGTGACTGTTCTTGCCATCTTGAGAGCGCCTTCTACGGCTTCCGCCCCACTGTTGCAGAAAAACGCCACTCCTAGATCCCCAGGCAGAATCTGTGCCAGATCATGAGCAAGTGCAGCCTGCAAAGGACTTACCTGCGCCTGGAGGAAGTTAGGCCGCTCACTAACTTTCTCTAGACCATCCAGAATGTCTCGAGGATTGTGTCCAAAGGGCAAACTTCCATAGCCTCCTAGGAAGTCTAGGTACTTTGTTCCGCTTTCGTCAAAGACGCAAACCCCATCGGCCGCCACAAAAGTCCTGTCAAACCCTATGGCAGAAAGCATTGTCTTAAGACCCGGATTCACGTGTTTTGAGAAGAGTTCGCCTGATGATTTCCTATCCAAACCCAAAGCCCCATCCAAACCTAAAAGAGAATCTCTTAAATCAGCTGTGCTCGATATGTTTTTCTTAGCCATATTATCCCTACTTCCTTCCAGATTCGCAGCAGAAGCCCGTCTTGCTGAGTGCCTTGGATCTAATCTCCTGCATTCAGGATGTATGTGCACTGAGTTGTGCACATACATTGTATATCAGTTGGGCAGAATATCACAACACCGTAGCCCTCCGAAATCGCATGAACTGTGTAGATCCGCTCCAGACAGTTTTGGGCCATTTTGTGGGATTCAGGGTGCGAAGACTTGAGAACGTGCTTTTAATCTTGGTAGTGCTATAATTGACGAGACTAGCTAAGAGTGAAAGGGCTGATACTATTGTCCGACGCACAACCAATACAAGCAACGGTATTGGATAACGAACCGTCTGCACAGGAAATGCGCAAAACAATCTTCAATCTTCTGTGGCCCGCTACAATTGAAAGCCTGCTACAGATGGGCATAGGCCTTGTAAACACGGCTATGGTGGGCCATTTATCTGCGGTTGCCATTGGGGCGGTAGGGTTATCAAACAGAGCAATACAGATAGCGTGGGCGCTCTTCCAAGCGATCTCTACAGGAACTACCGTCCACATAGCACAAGCGATTGGGGCTAATGATTCTAGGAGGGCTCGAACCATCGCAATGCAGGCAATTTTGTTTGGAACATTGGCTGTCTTGGTGCTCGCAATCATGTTTGCCGCATTTGCACCAAACGTCCTTAAGATATTTAAGCCTGAAACAGCACTTCTTTCGTCTGGAACAAAATACATGAGGATAGTTGTATGGGGTATGCCTGCAGTAGCCATAATGACAGCCATAGGAGCATCTTTGAGAGGTTCTGGCGACACTCGAACTCCCTTGGTAGTGGCAGTTTTTGTCAATATCGTAAATGTGATTGGAAACTGGAGCTTGATCTACGGGAATCTGGGCATGCCTGCCCTTGGCATCGCAGGATCTGCAATAGCAACTGTTGTCGCTCAGTGGATAGGGGCCATCGTTGCCATTATCGCGATCAGTAGACCTACCGCAAAACTCTCGCTGTCCTTTAGGTCTAGATGGACAGTAGACCGAGTGGAACTGGGAAAAATTCTGAATATGGGTCTGCCGTCTGCCGCAGAGTCACTATTCTGGCAGGCTGCAGCCATAGTGCTGACTCTTTACATAACTGGTTTCGGGACCGTAGCCCTAGCGGCTCATCAGCTTGGTCTAAACGCCGAAAGTCTATCGTACATGCCGACAGCAGGGTTCTCAATCGCTGCAACCACACTAGTAGGACAGGCGGTAGGCGCCAAGAATACCCATCTTTCAAGGCGATACACCTCAGAACTATCGCGCTGGGCACTTCTCATAACCCTGGTCACTGCTTCTTTGTTGTTCTTCTTTCCAGAACAGATACTTGCCTTGCTAACCAATGACGCGGACGTAATTGCGTTAGCCGCTATATATCTTCGTCTGATGGCTACAGCTCAAATTCCTCAACAGGTAGCAGGTGTCCTAAACGGCGCCATAAGGGGAAGCGGCGACACAAGGACACCCATGGTAGTTGCAGCGATAGGGCTATGGGGCGTCAGACTGCCTCTAGCATACATCCTTGCATTTCCTCTCAAGATGGGTATAACCGGTGTGTGGCTTGGTATGACCTTGGATCTATTTGTACGTTTCATACTCACCATGATCAGATACAAGAAACTTTCTTGGGTCGAAAGTACATCGCTATTTGACTTCCTCAAGAGCCCTAACAAGAGCTAGAACAGTCGTACAAGGAAACGTGCCATGCGATTCAATCTAGAAACGCTTGGCACGTCCTTTTTTGCGGGAGATTCCTTTTGATCTCGCCTGATTCGCTAGGCAAGATACCCTACTTTGTTACTTACTTCCTCTTTCTACGACAGCTTCGCTGTATCTATCCCAAAACAGCCTAAGACCTTTTCGTAACCTCTCCATTTCATCTATCCTTATAAACTCATTTGGTCCATGTGCACCGGAATCAGGACCTGACATAGCGAAAAAGAACAAATAGGTGTCAAGAATATCCAAGAATGCCCTGGCTATGGGTAGCGTCCCGCCCAACCGAACTGGGATTGGCTCTTTACCGTAGAGTTGCTCAAGAACCGATGCGACAACGGGCAAAGCCTGATGGTCGTCGGGAATGACGTACGGCTTAGAGTTGCCGGGAAACGTAGTAACGTTGACTCTCACGCCCCTCGGAGCATGCTTCATAACGTGAGCTTTCAACGCGGTCGCAATAGATTCAGGATCCTGGTTAGGCACCAAACGACAGGTAATCTTACAACTGGCACGAGCAGGGATGATTGTCTTTACACCTTCACCTTGAAAACCACCCCATATGCCATTGGGATCGAGAGTAGGGCGAATCCACATCCTCTCCAAAGGGGTGAACTCAGGTTCTCCAAAAAGATCTGGGACTCCCAAACGTTTCATGTATTCATCTTGATCAAATGGCGCCTCCGCTATCTTGCGCCGTTCCTCTTCGGAAACGTAAGCCACGTCATCGTAGAAGCCTTCTACGGTAATCCTTCCATCTTGGTCTTTCATGCTGCACAAGATGGCTGCAAGAGCCTGAATAGGGTTATTGATTACTCCTCCGTGTCCACCTGAATGCACATCGGTATGAGGGCCCAAAACATCTATCTGAATTGCCGCCAATCCGCGGCATCCCATCGTAATTGAGGGAACTTCGTTAGAGTACATCCCTCCATCTACGGACAGGACCAAATTGCATGCGAAAAGATCTCTATGTGACTCAAGCAGAGATTTCAGTGTTGGACTACCAATTTCCTCTTCGCCTTCAAACAAGAACTTAAGGTTTAGAGGAAGTGAATTCTCCTTTATCGCCTCTTCTGCTGCCATTAGTGCAGGAAAAACACCTCCCTTGTCATCCGCCGAACCTCGTGCGAAAACCTTCCCGTCCCTCACATGACCTTCGAACGGAGGAGAATTCCACTCCTCAAAGGGATCTGCAGGCTGAACATCGTAGTGACCATAGATAAGTACTGTAGGAGCAGTTTCAGGACTCAGGGTCTGGGCGTTTTTTCGCCCAAAAACTATTGGATTCCCGGGGCCGGCAATGACTCTGACGTCTTCTATCTCGGCCCTGGTCATCCTGTCCTTTAACCACTCTGCAGCCTTCTCTACATCGGGCCTGTGCTCCGGAAGTGCACTGATGCTAGGAATCGAAAGAAACTCGAGAAACTCTTCCAAGTGCTTCACTCTTTACCCCCCTTTTTACAGAACTCTCTTCAAGATCATACACTTTCTTGCAAACAACAACCAACACCTCTCGTTTTGAAGAATACGCCGGAGCCTTAAGAACCTCTAGACATACAGCCATCTGTGATTGTACTCTGAATCATGAGGCGTTAATGAGAATAATGACAAATAGTTAGGAGGATAGAGATGCTTAAGAATCTGAAACAAACATGGGATCTCGATACGTTCTTTCCCGGTGGAAGCAACTCCCCAGAGTTCAGAGAATACCTTGAAGAACTCGAACAAGACATAAAAGACTTCTCGGCCGAACTTAGACCAGGATTTGGCCAGGACGAAGACCTATTGTTGAATGTAATCGCAAAAGTGCAGGACATCTCCAAAAGACTACGGCACGCCAGTGCTTTCGTATCATGTTTGGGCGCACAAGATGTGCATGACACACAGGCAAGGATCTTGGCAGGGAGAATCAAGCAGATCGCTGCTTCATTTGCTCAAATACTCACTACCTTGGATGATGAACTTGTAAAGATCCCGGATGAGCAATGGACCAGAGTTATTGAAGAAACCGATGGTCTAAAAGAAATCGCTTTTAACCTAAGTGAACGCAGGGAGAGAGCAAAAGAAATGCTCTCGCCTGAGCAAGAGCAGCTCGTGAGCAAACTCTCAGTCAACGGCTACCATGGTTGGTCAGACTTGTATGACCTCACAGCAGGCAAAATGAATATTGAGGTGGAAATTGAAGGAGAGAAATCAATACTCTCACCGGGCCAACTGGCAAATAGAATGTCGGATCCTGATCCCTCAATTAGATCATATCTAATGGGGGCGTGGGAACACGCATGGTCAGAAGTAGGGGACTATTGCGGCATGGCCCTGAACCAATTAGCAGGATTCAGGCTGAACCTGTATGAAGCTCGTGGATGGAACTCTGTATTGAAAGAGCCGCTTTCTATGAACCGCATGACCCAGGACACTCTGGACACGATGTGGCATACCATAGATAGCAACAAAGAAATACTGGTTAAGTACCTCAAGAGAAAAAAAGAGTATCTAGGGCTTGAAAAACTAGGGTGGCAGGACATCGATGCCCCCATCGGGAAAGCCAAGAGCAAGCTAACATACGACGAAGCCGCACAGTTCATAGTTGAGCAATTTGGAAAATTCAACCCCGATATGGCTAGATTTGCCGAGAGAGCCTTTACGGATAGGTGGATAGAGTCCGAAGATAGGCCTGGCAAGCGTATGGGTGGCTTTTGTACGAGCTTTCCCGAGAAAAAACAATCACGAATCTTCGTGACTTTCTCAGGTAGCCTTGGAAACATGGCCACAATCGCGCACGAACTTGGACATGGTTTTCACCAGCACCTTGTTTTTGATCTCCCAGTTCTTGCACAGCAGTACGCAATGAACGTTGCGGAGACCGCGTCCACTTTTGCGGAGATCATTGTAGCAAACGCGGCGGTGATGTACGCCAAAGACCCTGAGGAAAAACTTATGTTGATTGACGACAAGCTATCTAGAGCGGTATCACTTCTTATGAACATACAATCAAGATTCTTATTCGAAACGAGATTCTACGAAGAACGCAAAAAAGGCATTGTGAGCACTAAGCGATTGAATGAGATTATGCTAGAGGCGCAAAAAGACGCGTTCAAAGATTCTCTGGACGTATACCACCCTCATTTCTGGGCATCCAAACTCCATTTCTACAACACTGGCGTGCCTTTTTACAATTTTCCTTACACTTTTGGCTTCCTTTTCAGCGCCGGTATCTACGCCAAGGCTCTTGAGGAAGGACCGGCATTCGTGGAGAAATACGCCGCGCTCTTGCGAGATACTGGGAAAATGAGAGTTGAGGATCTGGCGCAAAAGCATCTAGGAGTGGACTTGACAAGGCCTGAATTCTGGCAGGCAGCCATCGATCTTGTTACTGCTGATCTGGACACTTTCATGGACATGACGTCTCAGCAAAGTTAAACTGAGCTCATGTTTAGAGGTCTCAAACAAAACAATGGTGGGGACTACAGGGCTTGAACCTGTGACCTTTCGGATGTGAACCGAACGCTCTGCCGCTGAGCTAAGTCCCCACTGTATGAATAATGCTATTATCTGATTGGCACGGCTTCACTTCCATAGAATAGCGCCGCGTTTATCTTCACGAAACCCGTGTAAACTAAAGTATAGCAGACTATACAGACTAACACAACGCACTGCAATTCCTAGGCCATTACGCACAAAAGCGCTAACCGTTTTCAAACATCCTGCTAAGGATGATCGTGTCGCCGTACGAGAAGAGTTTTTCGGAAAGATATCCAACGTTGTCTAGGGTCTCTTCAACAGAAGATCCCACTATCCCTTCGCCCTCTGGAATAGTAACACCTTGGTACACCATAAAGGCTGCGTTGAGACCTTGAATCGCCCCTATGCTCCCTTTCAGCGCACAACTAGCTTTTGCGCCATCGCACAACATGCCGTAAAGAGCTGATAATACCATGCTTACCGATTGTTCCACCTTGACGATATCTCTGCTCAGGCACCAGCTCACAGCAGCAGCAACGCCTGCACCCGCACTCACGGCTCCGCACACACATGAGATACTGCCCATATAGCTCTTGACATACAAGTTAACTGCATGGCCTAAGTAAAGGGCCCGTGTAGCCTCGTCTGACTCTAGTCCAAGGACCTCGCACACAGAAACAACAGGAATCGCCAGCATTATCCCTTGGTTGCCGCTTCCTCCAGACGTAAGCACAGGCCAAGGGGTACCTCCCATCCTCGCCGATATGGCCAGAAGCACTTTCTGATGCACGGAAGCAAACACGCAGCTTGAGGATGCTGAAGATACTAGTCCATTAGACACCGGCCAGACTTTATCCCCAGGACCTATAAGAGAGTGCTTCTGTTCCTCCGCCTTCCCTACCTCCAAAGACAGCTCCAAATCCGACTTAGCACCTTCAAGGAGAAACCGAATCTTCTCGATATCAGTACCCATACATGCGGAGTAGAGATCCTCAAAACTCAGCCCTCTTATGCTCCCAAGAGGTGAGGAGTTCTGCGAAGACCCGTTCCTAAATACCTCTACCCCATCAAGCGACATGTAAGTAACGTTGGTATGGCTGCCCTCCATGATCACCTTAGCTTCATGACCATCTCCGTAGCAGGTAACACAAACGTATATTCCGGTTCGTTCCTTATCCCATGAGACACAGACCCTGCCTGCATCCACAATGCTGTATGCAATCTCCAGCTGCTCGCGCGACACATCGTCAAATACCTCTAGCCCTTTTGTATCATCACCTATCACAGCACCCAGAGCGGCACTCACCTCAGGACCCTTCCTGTCGCCGCATGGCAGCCCTGCTGAAAGGGCATTCTTCAGAATACCCGGGCTCAGTCGGGCTTCTATTCTGTCAGGCAAGGCTCCCAAAAGGCCCCTGCATTTGGCCGCCGCCAACGCTATCATTGACGGTTCTGTACAAACAGTAGCAAATTGAGCGTGTTCAGCTACTAAATTCAGAAGCAAGTCGCGCACTTCATCCATAGTTATTCTCCCCTTCTTAAGTCGCTTACAGGAAATAGTGACATCCTCGTCTACCAATTTCTTACTATGAGTTCCGGCACCCAACCTCGTCTGTCTTTCTTCGAGTTGATCGACCTTCTTGCTTCGACATGTTCAACTCTGAATCCAGCATAGAGTTTTCTCGCAAACTCGGTGTCTGAGTTACTAATCATACAGAACACCCCCGCCCGCGTGAGATACCTTGCCACACTTGCTAGTCGTTCTTGGTCTTTTGTGCCGAATCCTGAATCAACGTATGACGTAAAATCAGATGTCTCACTCAGAGGATGGTAAGGAGGGTCGAAGTAGACAAAATCGCCCGATTGGGCGCAAATTGCTACCTCTTCAAAATCACGAGAGAGTATTGTGACTCCTCTTAGCGCACAAGATACAGCCAACAAGTTTGTTTCATCACATATTCTGGGGTTTTTGTATCTTCCAAAAGGGACATTGAAATGTCCTTTTTTATTAACGCGCCAAAGGCCATTGTAACAGGTCTTGTTGAGAAAAATGAACCTTGAGGCGCGTTCAACCTCTGACAATTCGGAAGGATCCTGTGCTCTGACCTTATAGAAATGTTCTTTTGTAACTAGATGTCTCTCAAGTGATTCTACGAGGTCTGCTACGTTAGACTGTACCACTCTGTAGGCATTTGCAAGTTCTTCGTTTTTGTCATTTATCACGATTTTCTTGCCGGGGGAGCTTTTTGAGCCCATAGCATTGTCTCCACAAAAGTCACAATTCTCATCGCTATGACTATGGATGATGCCGGTTTCCAGCAGAGCGAAAAACAGGGCGCCACCTCCTACAAATGGTTCCCAATAATTCCTTGGTGAAATATCTATTCTCGGCAGGAGTTCACAAAGGATCTGGCTCTTTCCTCCTGCCCACTTAACAAACGGTCTGGCAACCACTCTTTCTTTTGTGGAAAGAGAACACGGGTGCATACAGCAGTCACATTCCATAGACAAGACTCCATCTTAGGTTTTTTTGTGCTATGCTATTATACACTACTTTATATTCGGTTGCGTCTGATTGCGGTATACTCTACAAGTAATATCCTAGAGGCTCCAATGCTCGATGCAATATGCCTTTTGTGTAGGCAATTGTCATCCCATAGTTGGCTATTGGAACCCTAGCGCTTCTCGCCTCCTCAATCCTAAAGAGCATTTCCTTCCGATTCAGCATACATCCGCCACAGTGTATTATGACCTTGAAGTCCTTAAGGTCAGGTGGATAATCGGTTCCCCTTTGCCATGAAAACTCAAGAGGGCCTTTCACTCTTTCCTCAAGCCACGCGGGTATCTTCACAGTACCAATGTCATCTTCTATGGGGTGATGCGTACACGCTTCGGCGATAAGGACCCTATCATGGGGCCTTAATTCGCTTAGCGCCTTCGCGCCCTTCACAAACTCCTCAAGGTCTCCTTTGTGGCGTGCAAAAAGGACAGAGAAAGACGTGAGCGGAACATCTCTGGGCAGGATACAGTTGACTTCCTCGAACACCTGGGAATCTGTCACTACGAGTGCCGGCGGCCGCTTAAGACTATCCAAGACGGTTGCAAGCTCATTAGTTTTCATTACAATAGAAACACAGTCGTGATCGATTACGTCCCTTATAGTCTGCACTTGAGGAAGGATTAGCCTTCCCTTAGGAGCTTGAAAATCCACCGGAACAACAAGGCATACTGTGTCTCCAGGTCGCAACAGATCCCCGACTATTGGAGGTTCAACGCCCAGAAGGTTCGCGGCAACGGTCTCGGACAGTATCTGTATGAGTTCGGGTACTCCCTCACCTGTAACAGCGCTCACACCCAAAACCAAAGGTGTAGACGGGTGTCTACCATCGTTCTGAATCCCCTTATATGTCTCTTCGACCTGAGACCTAACACTATCAAGATAGTCACTCTCTGGCCAGATATCCTTTTTGGTCAAGACTACTATGGTAGGCAGTGCCTTTTTTCCAAAGTCCTCAATCAGATTAATCTCGGGTTGACCTAACCCTGCTCCAGGATCGAGAGCTATCACCGCCAGGTCCGTTTTGGAAGATACCCTGGTCGCTCTGGAAACCCTAGCTTCTCCAAGGCTGCCCACATCATCAATGCCCGGAGTGTCCACCAACACAACGGGCCCGGCACCATGGAGTTCCATAGACTTATAGACCGGGTCTGCAGTGGTCCCTGGAATATCGGAGACCAAGGCAGTATCTTGACCTGTAATGGCGTTTATTAAACTGGATTTCCCAGCGTTTCTTCTTCCGAATATGCCAATATGAACCCTATTCGCTCGAGGAGTTCGGTCCAGATTCACCACTATATTCCTCCTATCTTTCTAGAGACGAATCGTGTGAGACGGCAAGAAGACGATCTCAGAAGTACAGGTCTCTCTCCCCATCTATCACTCTTTGCAGCCTCTTCTCACACTCTTCCCTAAGACTCTCCGGAGTAACCTCCATAAGAGCTCGCTCTATTACAGGCCTGGCTTTTTCTTTGGTCTCCGTTGATGCGTAGTCGCAAAGGTACTCCTGAAAAGTCAGTATCGCATTAGGCTGGCACATCTCGTGTATATGGGCCGTCTTAGCCAGGCTCATGAAATTGCCACCTGTTCTTCCCGAGCGGTAGCATGCAGTGCAAAAACTGGGGATGTAGCCTTGCGGTAGCATATGCTGTATGATCTCGTCCAGCGTCCTGTGATCACCAACCTCAAACTGTGGAGTATCTGCGTGTCCTTTGTTACTAGTTGCCCGTTCAACTGATTCTTTGTACTCTCCAACGCCTGTCATTGAGCCCCCGCTTAACTGGGATATTCCCAATGCGATCACTTCATCACGGAGCTCTGGCTCCTCTCTAGTAGAAAGTATCATGCCCGTATAAGGTACACTTAGCCGCAATGACGCAACAATTCGTTTGAAGTTCTTATCATCAACAAGGTGGGGGAAGTCCTCAAGTGTGACCCCATACGCTGGCCGTAGACGAGGAAAAGATATAGTGTGAGGTCCTACGCCGTAGGTCCTGTCAAGATACTGAGCATGCATCAAGAGTCCAATGGTCTCAAATCTCCAGTCGTACAGGCCAAACAGGACTCCGATTCCTACATCGTCAATTCCCGCTGCAAAGGCCCTATCCATTGCAGTAGTGTGCCAGTCATAGTCAGCCTTGGGACCACAGTGAACCCTTTCATAAGTCTGCCTGTGATATGTCTCCTGAAACAAAACGTACGTCCCAATCCCTGCATCTTTGAGCATCTTGTATTCTTCAACTGTAGTTGCGGCAATATTGACGTTAATTCGTCTTATACTGCCGTTGGAGGAATCAGTATCATATATTGTCTTCATTGCTTCAACGATGTATTCAATGGGACAGTTAGCTGGATCTTCCCCAGCTTCAAGCGCGATACGCTTATGTCCCATGTCCTCTATTACCTTAACTTCATCGCGAATCTCATCCATGGTCAGCTTGCGTCTTGGGTAGTCATTATCAAGCCTGTATGCACAGTACTTACAATTGTTTATGCAATAATCGCTAACGTAAAGAGGGGCAAAAAACACGATCCTCTTTCCGTAGATTTGTTCTTTGATCCCACGTGCGGTACTATAGATCTCTTCTTCAAGATCGGGATCGTCCGCCCACAAAAGCGCAGCTAATTCCTCCAGTTCCAGTCCCTTGAGTTCCTTAGCCTTGGTGATGATCTGCCTAACATCCGAAGGAGTATACTCCTTGCCAGCCTCTAGGACATCGAATATCTTTTGCTCGTCAATGAATGTGGCGATCTGTTTGCTTTTCGTCATGACTCAACAATCCTTTCTTCCGTTTCAATTAACTTTGCCTGAACTCTGGTTTGGGGCTGTCGCCTCTACTAGAAGATACCGTCATGCCCACAGCCCCAACTAAACTCTTGACTTCATCTAAGATGGCGGACAATTCTGTCCCATCCGAACTTGCCTTGCCAGGATATATGTCATAAGAATCCCCAAACTCTTTCGGGGTGATATCCGGCATTACTACATTCGCCCCACACACAAGGGCCAAGCCGCGCGGATCGTTCCATTTCTCGAGTCCTGCAGCTTCTTCAGAAAAACAAGATGCCCTTACTGATTCAGACTGAAGGCTCGAGATATACTTATGTGCAAACTCGACCCATCCCCTATCTTCCTTGCCCAAAACACCCAATGCAGTTGTCGCCGGAATATGAGCATAAGGTACCGTGACGCGGCTCACTGCTACAGCATCCAAGACTGCGCGTATGAGCCTCGTGGGATTCGGTTTTTGCTCCACACCATACCTAATGCCTAATGGAGTATCTGGGTGAGGAATGTAAGGGCCGATGCTCACCATTTCTGGATCGATTTTCCCGATAAGATCAATATCTCTCATGATGGATCTACGTGTTTGACCAGGTAATCCCATGATTATGCCTGTACCGACTTGGTACCCGAGTTCTTTTAGAACATAAAGACAGCTAAGCCTCTCCTGTAAGGTAGTCGTTGGCTTGAGTTGACGAAACAAGACAGGATCCGACGTCTCGAACTTGAGCAAAAACCGATCGCAACCTGCCTCTTTCCACAGTTTGTACTCGTCATATGACCACTGCCCAACGCTAAGAGTTACAGCAGCTCCCATGTCCTTTATGGCTGTTACCACACGCGCAATGTCGTCTGGTGGGTAGTCCGGGTCTTCGCCGGATTGGAGAACAAACGTGCCGAACTTGTGGACAGCCATTCCTCTTTCCGCAGTTTGTATAATCTCGTCAGGCAGCATCCTATACCTATTGACGCGTCCGTTGCTCCTTCTTAACCCGCAATACAGGCAATCCTGCCTACAGTAGTTAGAGAACTCTATGATGCCTCTCAGATGCACTTCGGCGCCTAGATGCTCGACCCTTGCTTCGTGGCCTTCACGCAACAATGCGAACTCTTCGG
>JAGPNE010000003.1:106531-108449 GCA_018052455.1 Candidatus Fermentithermobacillaceae bacterium
AACCCGCAATACAGGCAATCCTGCCTACAGTAGTTAGAGAACTCTATGATGCCTCTCAGATGCACTTCGGCGCCTAGATGCTCGACCCTTGCTTCGTGGCCTTCACGCAACAATGCGAACTCTTCGGTCAAGTCGCCATATTCCACAGGTTGCAAAAGGTCATCTATCGCTTTTTTTAGAACCTCGCGTCCGTAGTCCTGCATGCACAACCTCCTAGACCGTTATGGCTGTTTTCACTTTAACGCCTGAAAGAGCACCTAATTTTCCAGTCATGGCACCAAGTGTGTCGGTGTCTCCATCTACAATGAGCGCTATAACAGAAATGCCCCTGTCTCTGTAGGGAACGCCCATTCTTCCGATTATCACGTGAGCATACTCGGAAAGAATCTCATTGACCTTAGGAGCGCTGGTAAGCCTATCTTTGACAACGATTCCCACAACCCCTATTCTTTGTTCGCCATGCGGACGCTCCTCATTGAATCCAGAATTCTGCCCAGAATCCATCTGCTTCACCTCCTTTTCACTGCAATCTCCGACGATAGACATAAAAAAGCCCGTCGCGAGGACGGGCTTGACAATACTCCCAGAGCGGTCGCTGCAAATCGCAGCTTACTGCATTTCTGTGTGTTCCCTGGTATTCGTTTGCAGAATACGTCAGTAAACAGACAGATCTAGTTGCCGAGACCCTTAGGTTCAGTGAACCCTCCCCGCAGGTTAAACCACCATGTCAACTTGTCAAAGTTTGTGACCTAGTTCACATTCTAGGCCATTATACCTTTAAGTCCACACCGGCGCAAGGTGCTAAAGCACAAATTGCCCAAAAGATCCTCAAAACCTAGTCAGAAAGGGACCTTCCCGATGGCATACCGAGATAGCTACTACTGTGGCTTTTTGGTTTCCTTTTCGAGCTCTTTATCTATGCTATCTAGGTCTTCAGCAGTAAGGTCTTCCTCTCTCGCGAGCTTATCAACTTCCGCCTGTTTCATGTCTATCTTTTTCTCTATTTCTTCGATCTCCGCGATCATTTCCTGGAGGTCAGCAGAAACGGGCACTTGCGTCTCACCAGACTTATGGACCTCATACACACTCTCGCCGAGATTTGTGATCTTCTCTTTCCTTGTCTTAACCAGGCTTGAAATCTCCCACCGCAAACTCGCTATTTCAGTGAGCTGCTTGGTTTCTTTGCCCAACTTTTTGCCTAGGTCAGCCAACGTGCCGCCGAAGGATTTCGCGGCTGATACAACTGTGTCAGTTATGCCTGTTTTTCTGACTGTCTCCTTTACTTCTTCTGCTTCTTCTGAGACCTTTTCCACCAATTCATCTGCAGTTTCCTTGACTTTCTCCGTACCTTCTTCGACCTTTTCTTTTGCTTCCAAGGCTTCTTTCTGGATCTGCTCGAGCTTCGACTGTGCAAAAGATATTACTTCATTCAACGAAAGTTTTGCCTCGTCAGTCACTCCGTCAAGTTTGGACTTTGCGAAATCGATTATGTCCTGGATACGACGGGCTTCCTCACCCAAGGTTTCTCCAACATTCTTCTTTCCCTCTTCGGCCTTGGCCTTCACATATTCTAGTACCTCATCTATCGCTGAACGATCTTTCTTCTCCATAGTACAACCTCCCTCTCTAACCATTTGTGTGTACTTTTGGAATTGCTCACAAACCTTTGACTGATAATTGACGACTACAGTCCACAAAAGGTTCCTAGTCACTCACTTGGTAAGACCTGCCAAAAGCCTGATCTGCCGTCATGTTACGGTTACTATTGATCATCTTGGGCCTTAACTCTTAGCAAGAAGTCAAAGCCCAAACATCTTACGAAACATATGCGTCGTCTGATTAAGAGAAGTCTATAGGTACCGGTCTATTCCTCTTCTGGCTCCTCTTCCTTGCATTCTTGCTCTTTGCATACTTCTTC
>JAGPNE010000003.1:108549-144667 GCA_018052455.1 Candidatus Fermentithermobacillaceae bacterium
GCTTCTACGATGTTGCCAAATCCCTTGAAATTGTAAACGTGGATCTCGCCTGCTTGTGTGATAGCAACTATTGCCAAAGGTCGGAGCATAGCCCCTGCGCCTGAACCTGTCCCCTGACCCTCACCTTTTGAAGCCTTGCCCGTTCCAACGCCTCCCCCAAACCCTAGCGATACAGATTGAACCGGGATCAGTGTAACGTTGTTGATCACAATTGGTTCGCCAAATACCGTTTCCGTAGATAGAAACTTTGACAACTCAGAACCTATGTCCTCGATTATTCCCGCACGCTCCATAACTGTACGTCCCCTTTCTACTAGAATTTATCGGCAACTATCTCATTGGACTCTGAAAAATACGCCTCTATAGCATCACTTTGTACTGCTAACTGTATCTACGCTTGTTCGACTGTTTTGTACCAATACCCACGCAGTTTCGCTTGGGCCTTTATCTCTGAATACCTAGTACATACCAACAATGTCGAATGGTTGAACGATTAAGAGTTGTGCGACATGTGCTACGTGGATATTTCTATTTTACTTGATCATGAGCTAGCAACACAACCTCTGCCCCATGGCTAGTTGTAGGTGTCCTTACGATTCCTTTCCCAATGGTTGAGCGTTTTTATCATGCCTTATCTTCTTTATCTCAGGATCAAGGATGAATCTCAAGGCTATAAACAGTACATGCGCTGGAATGAGCCAGGCACTCGCCTTGAAATCCGCCGACAAATCTGCCGTTTGCAAGTCAAATCTCGGGCAAAACACAGCTTTTTCGATGCCAAAAAACCCCACCAAACCTGAGAGCAATCCATATACCATTCCTGTGTAAGCAGGATCAACCAGACCGAACTCAAGGGCTAACTGACAATCAGCGTGCATAGCATTGTATATGTCTTTGACGCCCTCAAGGACTGTAGCACGAGTAGAAGAAGACGCCAAGATACTCTTTATATCTTTCGCAGAAATACCCTTTCGTTTCTTCACCTTTTCTTTGCCCTGCTTCTGGGTCTTGTCTTGTCCGTTGTATTTAGCTTTCGTTTGACGAGTCTTCTCTTTTTCCCTTTTTGCACCACTGCCGAAAGAAACCCTTGCGCCTAGGATCTTGAGTGTTGGACCTTGCACCTTGTTCATGGAGAAGCAAAATAAACCTAGCAGAAATCTAACTGAAAAGTCCAAGTCGTAATCCCACGAGAAAATCTCACCGTTCTCGAGAGTTCCTTCGCTAGATATGGTCCCTTGCAGCTGGTCCAGATCACCTTCAAAGTGGAACAAACCCTTGCCCTTAGCGAAAACGGGCAGTATCAGGATCAATATAACTACACCCAGCAAGATGCCTAGGATCTTCAATATTATGAGAAGCACTGATAGAAATATGGCCATGAATCATCCCTTAGTCTGGAGCATTCATCTCGTCATCGATTGCATAGCACAATACAGTATTACGACAGGAGACTGAGTTTGTTGCTGTTTCACTATAGTTCAACGTCGCCAACGATTCATCCTTCAGGCAAATATCCCAAGAAGATCTGTTAAACCCAAAGCCCATAGACGCACCCGCAACCAAAGGAGTGCAATGAAGGAACATGCCATGGTCATCTGGAATATGTACTCATGCATATTTCCAATTATGAGGTGTAAGTATTGGCCCTAAGCAGATTCGAAGCAGTGCTATTTGACTTAGACGGAACGCTGCTGGATACCACTCAGGCTATACTTGAGTCGTTCAAATACACGATCCATCATTTTGCAGGGCGAATTCCTCGCGAGGAAGAAATCCGCCCATACATGGGGCTGCCACTCAGGGATCAGTTTTCCATATTCCTGCCGGGTAAGGAAGACGAAGCATGCAGGGTGTATGTGGAACAC
Organism: Candidatus Fermentithermobacillaceae bacterium; assembly: GCA_018052455.1. Classification (GTDB taxonomy): domain Bacteria; phylum Bacillota; class Sulfobacillia; order Fermentithermobacillales; family Fermentithermobacillaceae; genus UBA3907. The sequence goes on from JAGPNE010000003.1 coordinate 110,415, forward strand.
AACCTGTCTATCCACAAAGACTTCGTGAGACCGTTCCCAGGTGCCAAGTACACGCTAGAGACCTTGCGTGAAAAGGACGTCGCCCTGGCGCTAGTAACGTCGAAGAGGTGCGAAACCGCGACTTATGGGCTCCTCATAGCAGGTATTCATGGCATGTTCGACGCAATGGTCTTTTATGACGACACAACTGAGCACAAACCGCACCCTGCGCCAATTCTAAAGGCCATTGGACTCATCGCAGACCCAGAACCCTGCAAAAGTCTTCTAAGTGAGACACATATCCTGGTTGTTGGTGATTCGCCGACAGACATCGAGGCAGCGAAAAACGCCCAAATGGTCTTGATGGGTCCGCCAACACTCTACGGCAACCAGACTTGTCCAGAAAACTGCGGAAACTCGGCAAGTGTCTGTTTTGGCAAAAAAGAAAGGACCCAGGTTGTGATAAAAAGCGCAGGCGTAACCTACGGAGCATACCCAAAAGAGGTGATCGAGAAGACACGACCAGACTACATATTGACAGACATAACCCAGGTGATTGAGCTATGCGGTTTCGATCATTGAAAGACCAGCGAATACTGACGAATCAGGCGTTTGAAAGCGAGGATGATAAGCATGACACATTCGTCACCCAAGAGTTTCAATATCCAGATTCCAGATCCACCACGCACACCAAAAAGACCTGTTGTTGATATGGTTCATGGCACCGAAATCGTAGACCCGTATCGATGGTTAGAAGACGGTACTAACCCCGAAGTCCGATCCTGGACCGCATCTCAAAACCAAAGAACAGAATATGTATTGAAGCAGATCCCCCAACGGAACTTTCTCAGAAACAGGATAGGAGAACTCATGTCTCAAGACACTGTGAGTTCCCCAAGTTTGAAGGGCAGACGGCTCTTTTATATGAAGCGCACCGAGGGCAAAAATCAACCTATCCTAATGTACATAGACATCGACAAATCTGAAAACACCTGCGCTTTTGAGGAACACGTACTTGTGGACCCTAATCGAGAAAGCGAAACGGGCACAGTAGCTTTGGACTGGTGGTACCCTTCTCCAGATGGAACAATGTTGGCTTACGGTCTTTCACGGAGCGGCGACGAGTGGAGCGTACTCCACATAATGGATATCAAAACAATGGAACTCTTGCCTGAGACAATCGAGCGGGCAAGGTATGCAGGAGTTACGTGGAAAAAAGACAATAGCGGATTCTACTACGGCCGCCATCCAAAGCCAGGAGAAGTTCCCACAGGAGAAGAAAACTACAACCGCCACTTGTTCTACCACAGGCTTGGCACAAATCCAAAAGATGACCCCAAGATATTTGGAGAAGGACGCCCACGAGAACAATCATACGGAACATCTCTTTCAGACGATGGAAAATACCTTCTTCTGGTAGTAAGTCATGGATGGAATAGCACAGACCTGTATTTCCGTGATGAGACCGATCCTAATTCGGAATTCACCCCGATAGTTGAAGGAAAAGACGCGATTTTCCATGGCCGCATAATTGGAAGAACACTTTACATGGTGACTAACTTTCAGGCAGCAAGATACAAGATAGTATCAGTCGACCTTGAAAATCCGAATGAAGAAAACTGGACCACCGTCATCCCTGAATCGCCTGACCTGACTATTGAAGACGTAGAGTTTGTAAAAGGGCATATCGTCCTCTCAGTGCTCAAGGACGCAGTGTCGCGCCTACGTATACACGAAATGGATGGCCGGTTAATAAGAGAGGTACCCCTTGCTACTCTTGGTACCATTACAGGCCTGACAGGGGATCTGCACGAACCTCAGTTTTTCTTCACGTTTGAGTCTTTTTTCATTCCCCCTACGATCTACTCATGCGGCACTGACGAAGATGTCCCAAAACCATTTGTCGAGAGCAACAAGGGCTTTGATGAGGATCTGGCTACGATAGAACAGGTATTCTACCCTTCCAAAGATGGTACCATGATCCCCATGTTCATATTGAGGCGGAAAGACTGCTCGATTGGTGGGAATAGGCGATACCCTACCGTACTCTCAGGTTATGGTGGTTTCAACATTAGTAGGACACCCGTGTACTCCCCGTCGGTAATACCGTGGGTCGAGTCAGGTGGGATATATGCCTCAGCCAACCTGCGGGGCGGAAACGAGTACGGAGAAGAATGGCACAGAGCTGGAATGCTCGACAAAAAGCAGAACGTCTTTGACGACTTCATCGCGGCAGGACAATACTTGATAGATAAAGGGTACACGGACAAAGACCATCTAGGCATTTGGGGTCGTAGTAACGGGGGCCTTTTGGTAGGCGCTGCATTAACGCAAAGGCCAGACTTATTTAGAGCCGTAGCATGCGGGGTTCCTTTGCTTGACATGATACGTTACCACAGATTTCTCATTGCCTCGCTCTGGTGCTATGAGTATGGAAATCCTGAGAACCCTGAAGATTTCAATTGGATTTATCCGTACTCTCCCTATCATCACGTAGCCGAAGACGTTTCTTATCCTGCAGTGTATTTTTACACTGCAGAGTCAGACACCAGAGTAGATCCCATGCATGCAAAGAAGATGGCAGCTTTGCTACAACACGTTTCCTCAAAAACGCCATCTAAGGGGCCCATATTGCTCAGCGTAGAGTCTGAAGCAGGACACGGTGTTGGGAAACCCCTGTACAAGATGGTCGAAGAACAGGCAAACATGTGGGCATTTCTCGCCTGGCAACTGGAATTAGAGATGGGCTAGTAGAGAGGCAAAAATACATAAGCGGTCCGGACTCACAGGTTGTAAACTGTGCTACCCAAGGCCGGACCGCTTTGCTTATTTCACTTTCTATAGAGGTAGAAAAAACACTAAGACACGTTTATGCTATCTGCTTATCGACCAGTACACGTCGAGACACAAGATGCAATAGCCCGTATCGCTTAAGTGCACAGCCAAGGATCGCATTTACAAGCTCGTCATATGACCAGCCCGCTTTTTCAGCTATCCTTGGATAATCAGAATAACCAGGGGCCATCCCAGGCAAAGGATTGACCTCGATGACATTGGGAATGCCATTTCTATCGAGACGCATATCAATTCTCGCAAGATCTCGACATTCTAGGACTTGGTACGTCTTTAAGGCGGTATCTCTAATTCTCTGTTCAAGTTCAGGCGATATACTGGCCGGGCATGTGTAGTATCTGTCTTCGGACCACTCTACTTTGAACTGACGAGAATAGATGTTGCCATGACCTTCAGGTACTTCATCAAAGTTGATCTCCATTATGGGAAATACGTGCGGCATCTCATTGCCTATCACACCAACAGTAAACTCCCTGCCAGGAAGAAACTCTTCAACCAGAACAGGCTGTCTGTATGATTGAAGAAGCCTTCGGGTCTCGTCTATGAGCTGCGCATAGTTCTCACATAGGGAGTTCGGCGAAATACCCATGCTTGAGCCCTCATGCGCAGGCTTAACAAACACAGGAAACTCCAACCCAGTCATGTCCATCTCATGTTCAGATGAGATAACCTTGAACCTCGCCGTAGGTACCCCGTGAAACGAGAGGATCTTCTTCGTTAATGGCTTGTCCAGGGTTATAGCTAAGGTAAGAACACCTGACCCTGTGTAAGGTATGCCAAGCATTTCAAGCATAGCAGGTAAATGGCTTTCACGCGACTCGCCCCTTAGCCCCTCGCACATGTTGAAAATGATATCCATATTCCCGCTGAGAAGTCTCAAATACGCAGATTCATTACCTTCGATGAGAACAACTTCATGACCATAGGTTCTTAGAGCATTGACCACCGCCAAAACTGTCGACTCAGAGTCAAGTTCTGCCCCCGAGTCAGGAGGTTCGCCTTCTTCAGGAGATTCCCCCTTTAAATTATACGTGACGCCTACAACTGCCATCCTTTGCAATGTCCCCCTTTGATTTTTTGGTTTCGAAAGGATTATTGCACGGTCTGTTATAGGCGTCAATCACTTTTTAACAGGTTAATCTATGTTATTTACCACCGCATTCTCGGTTTTTGGCATCCCTTGTACACTTGCAAGAGCCCCGAGATCGGACTGACCAACTCCGGTCAACGCAATCAGAAACACTTCGTCCATGTGCCCTACCAACTCGATAGTAATATCTTCAAGTATGCTCTCGGGAATATCTTCAAGATCCTTCTTGTTGTCAACAGGCAGAATTACCTTGGAAATACCAGCTCGGTGCGCAGCAAGAACCTTTTCCTTGATACCCCCTACAGGCAACACACGACCTCTCAGCGTTATCTCACCAGACATCGCAACATCGTGGCGAACCGGTTTGTTCATAAGGGCCGAAGCAATCGCACAAGCTATAGTTATCCCAGCTGAAGGCCCGTCTTTGGGTATTGCCCCTTCAGGCACGTGCACATGGATGTCAATGGTTTCGTAGAACCTGGGAGAAAGCCCAAGATCCGCACTTTTTGATCGCAAGTAGCTTACCGCAGCCTGAGCCGATTCTTTCATCACTTCCCCCAAGTGACCGGTAAGAGTCAAGTTCCCCTTGCCCTCAACAATGCTAACCTCAATTGACATAACATCGCCACCGTAATCTGTAACTCCGAGAGCCAACGCTACGCCTACTTGGTCTTCTTTCTCCGCCTGGCCGTGGTAAAACCTTGGGACTCCTAGGTATTTGCCTAGGTTCTTGGGTGTAATTGTTACTTTATGTTTTTTCCCTGAAACCACGTCTTTTGCCGTTTTCCTGCATATAGCCGCAATTTGCCTTTCTAGATTCCTAACGCCCGCCTCTCGAGTATAGGACCTGATTATCTCTTTTGTGGCATCTTTGCGAATAGTGAGATTAGAGGACGTAAGCCCATGCTCCTTCAGCATCTTGGGGATTAGGAAACGGCTCGCTATCTCAATCTTCTCTTCTTCTGTGTATCCTGGAAGGTTTATCACTTCCATTCTGTCTAAGAGCGCCCTAGGTATTGAATAGGTAGAGTTCGCAGTCGTAATGAACATGACTTTGGACAGATCGAAGGGCACTTCAAGATAATGGTCCGAGAACTGGTGATTTTGCTCCGGATCCAAAACCTCAAGCAAAGCAGCGGCAGGGTCTCCTCTAAAGTCTGAAGCCATTTTGTCCACTTCATCCATTAGGAAAACAGGATTTCTGGAACCTGCATTTCTCATTCCTTGAATTACTCGCCCGGGAAGGGCACCGATATATGTTCGCCTGTGTCCCCGTATCTCTGCCTCGTCTCTTATTCCGCCAAGGGAAATCCTCACGAACTTTCGATCCAAAGCTCGAGCAATTGATTTTCCCAAGGAAGTCTTTCCAACTCCAGGCGGTCCGACAAAGCATAGGATGGGGCCCTTCGGTCTATCTACCAATTGACGAATAGCAAGGTATTCCAGAATTCTCTCTTTCACCTGTTCCAATCCGTAATGGTCCTCGTCCAAGATTTTCTGCGCTCTCTCTATGTCCATCGTATCCTCGGTAAGCACGTTCCACGGCAAAGAAACCAGCCATTCAAGGTACGTTCTGGACACAACAGCTTCAGCTGAAGCTTGAGGCATCTTCTCTAGACGTTCAACTTCTCTCAGAGCTTTTTCTCTTACGTCGCCAACAAGACCTGCCTCTTCGATCTTCCTCCTAAATTCCTCGGCCTCGTTAACGTCATCGTCCCTTTCACCAAGTTCTTTCTGTATGGCCTTCATTTGCTCTCTAAGCCAGTACTCTCTCTGACTCTTCTCAATCTGTTTGCGAACACGAGCATTGATGCGCTTCTCAAGACCTGCAATCTCCATTTCGTTTGAAAGGATCTCGATGACCTTCTCCGCTCGCTCTGTAACAGAGACGGTTTCCAAAATCTCTTGCTTTGCCTCGACAGCAAGAGGTATGTGGCCTGCGATGGTGTCACACAACCGTCCCGCTTCGGTAACTGCCGAAAGAGATATCAGCGTTTCCGGAGGTACGTTTCTCGTCGTCCTTACGTATTCCTCATACTGCTCCACAAGGCTCTTTACTAGCAGCTCATTCTCAGAAGCACCTATCCTTCCTTCTTTCAGCTTGGTCACAGTCACTATATAGGCAGGATCTTGAGAGATGTAGGAGTTGATTTTTACACGCTCTACACCTTCTACAACTATCCGGAGATTTCCAGACGCAGATTTCGCAATTTCCGTGATTGTACCCAAAGTCCCCACAGGGTATATATGTTCAGGCAACGGATCTCCAATATCTGTGTTCGACTGAGAACACATCACAACAGCCATATCTGTGCCCTGGGCAAGTTCAACTGCCCGGACCGATTTTGGCCTACCAACCTCAAGAGAGACCGTTGTTCCTGGAAAAACAAGAACGTTCCTCAACGGCAATAGCGGGTAGGACCTTTGTGTTGTTCCGTCTATTGTACTCATTGCTGCTTAACACCTCCCGCATTTGTCTTTATTCGCGCATGAGAGCTTCCGCCAAACACAAGCCACTATCGATACACATGCAGAATGCATGTTCTTCGCAATCAGGCAAAACTCCTCCTAGTAACCATTTCCACTGCCCAGACGAAGTGCGAAAACCTTCACCCGCCCCTGTAACAAGACCCCGACACGTCCAAAAATCCAGGCCTGTCGGGGTCTTTTGCATACAAGCAGCTTGCTCTTTCATTTTGATGACAAGATGGAGTCTCCTCGGGCTTAGGCCCAGCTAGATCCCCCCATATATCGCACAAAGTACTATGCGGTTTCTTCCTTCTTTTTCGATTTTCTGTCCAAAGGTATCAGCGTTGGAAGAGCATTGGAAACTACAACATCCTTTGTGATGACGCATTTCGCTATATCGCTCCTTGAAGGAAGGTCATACATGACCTCGAGCATCTTGTCCTCAAGCACAGCCCTAAGACCCCTTGCTCCTGTCTTCCTCTTGCTAGCTTCCTGCGCAATGGCCCTGATTGCCTCATCTTCAAACTCAAGCACTACCTTATCCATCATGAACATCTGTTGGTACTGCTTTATCAGAGCATTCTTGGGCTCAGTAAGTATCCTCACAAGATCGTCTTCATTCAATGCGTCAAGCGTTACGATCACAGGTACTCTTCCGACAAACTCAGGAATCATTCCGAACTTTAGCAGGTCCTCCGGCAAGACTCTCTCAAGAACTTGACCAATGGATACATCCCACTTAGGTTTGGGCTCAGACGTAAACCCCATCGTACTTTGACCAATTCGATTCTGGATGATTTTTTCTATGCCATCAAAAGCTCCTCCACAGATGAACAGAATGTTCGTGGTATCGAGCTGAATGAATTCCTGGTGGGGATGTTTTCTTCCCCCAAGTGGGGGTATGTTGGCTATGGTCCCCTCCAGAATCTTCAGCAGTGCCTGCTGCACGCCCTCGCCAGAAACATCACGCGTTATTGAAGGGTTTTCCGATTTTCGAGCAATCTTGTCTATCTCGTCTATATAGATAATTCCGCGCTCAGCTCTTTCGAGATCGTAATCAGCTGCTTGTATCAGTCGCAAGAGAATGTTCTCTACGTCTTCCCCTACGTATCCCGCTTCTGTAAGCGTGGTAGCGTCAGCTATCGCAAAAGGTACCTTCAGAAACCTAGCTAGCGACTGCGCCAGGTAGGTTTTTCCGCATCCTGTAGGGCCTAGCATTACAATGTTGGACTTCTGGATCTCTACGTCATCTTTCGTCTTCTGACGATGTCCTATACGCTTGTAGTGGTTATAGACAGCCACCGATAGAATCTTCTTTGCTTTCTCTTGGCCTATGACATATTGATCAAGGAAAGCCTTGATCTCCTGGGGTTTGGGAATTTCGGACAGATCATGCTCGGACTCTTCATCTAGTTCTTCTGCAATTATCTCGTTGCATAGTTCTATGCAATCATAGCAAATGTAAACACCAGGACCAGCAATCAGACGCTTTACCTCGTCCTGATACTTGCCGCAAAACGAGCACCTCAGACCTTTTTGATCTTCGAACTTAAACATCCTTTCACCCCATTCTTACTTGACAGCCTTTGGTCCGGGAACGAGAATATCGTCGACAAGTCCGTAAGCCTTGGATTCTTCTGCTGTCATCCAAAAATCTCTTTCGGTATCTCTTTCGATCTTCTCAAGGGGCTGACCCGTATGTTTGGCCAGTATCTTGTTGAGAAGTTCCCTGGTGCGCAAGATCTCTGTGGCCATTATCTGGACCTCGGTCGCCTGTCCTTGCACACCGCCTAGAGGCTGATGAATAAGCGTCTTAGCATTTGGCAGGCAAAAACGCCTACCTTGAGTTCCTCCCGCTAGAATCACCGCAGCAATGCTTGCTGCAAGACCAACACATATGGTCGATACTGGCGGCTTTATGTGTTGCATCGTATCATAAATAGCCAAGCCAGCAGTAACCGACCCCCCAGGAGAGTTTATATATATGGAAACCTCTTTCTCAGGATCTTCTGCCTGAAGAAACAGCAGCTGAGCTACAACAAGGTTTGCCATCTGATCATTTATGGCATCACCTACAAAGACTATCCTGTCTTTCAGAAGTCGCGAGTAGATATCGTAAGCCCTTTCTCCTCGCCCGGTCTGTTCTACAACCATAGGTACGAAATAGCTCATGTTTTGTTCACCTCCATAACATCTTCTTAAGCAGATAATGTAACGACCGTTTTCATATCACAATATGCAAGATGAACACTCAAGTGTCATCTGGATAGACATGCTCAGCGTAATTCTGCTTTCAATAATATTATAACATTAGTTGTCCAGAGATTCCTCCACTGGCTCGCCGTCTTTTTTCTCCGTTTCAGGCGCATCTTCCTCATCTTTAGCCTCGGTTTCGGGACTTGTTTCGGGAGACGGCTCGGGCTCAGATTCCCCGAGTACATCTAGACCCTCGGAGGTTTCTGCGTGTCCCTCTTCTTCCTTAGGAAGCTCGGTCCCGGCATTCAGAGCAGCTCTTTCGGCAATGATGTTCAGTGCTCTGCCGCGCCTTACCTCATTTCTGAGGTTCTCAAGGGCTCCGCGCATCTCAAGGGTTGTCCTGACTACCGCGGGATCTTTCTGAATCTCAGCTGCAATCCCTTCCACAATCTTGTCAACGGCATCTTCAGGTACAGGTATGTTTTCCTTTTCGCTTATTGCATCTAGAACCAAGTCCAATCTCAGGTCTTTTTCAGCTTCTTCCATAAGCTCACGCCTCAGATCCTCCCAAGGCTTATCAGTGTACTCAAGGTACGTTTGAATGTCTATGCCAGACTCTTTCAGCCTGTCCTCAAGCCTCTCTAAAAGGACTTGCGCTCGTTCAGCAATCATGACCTCGGGAATCTCGAATAGCCCCCTCTTTAGGAGTTCATCTTGCACCTTCTGCAAATGTTCTTCCCTGGCCATCCGAATTCTGAACTCCAAAATGCCATGTTTTACCTCTTCGCGGACTTCTTCAAAAGAGCCTTTCCCAAGACTTGTTGCAATTTCATCTGTACTGCAAGGAACCTGTTTCTCGTATGTCTCTTTTACTTCTATCTGGTATCGTGCGGTCCTTGCTTCCTCCCCTTCTATGGGATGGAGGGCATCAAACACTCTTGTCTCGCCTTTTTTCATCCCTATGAGGGCATCGCCTAACCCAGGTATAAGAGGATAATCGTGCCCGACTTCGAGGTAGTTCAATTCCTCGTCTAAGTGAAGTACATCCTCCCCGGGCTCCTGGGATTTTTCACCTTCTCCCTCTCCCTCATCCAAACTCTTCACATGGCATGTAGCATAGTGTCCCGCTTCTAACAAGGTGTCATCTTGCAGCGGTCGCAACTCGGCCATGCGTTCTTTGAGTACCTCAATCTGCTTATCAATATCCTCTTCGGACACAGTAGGCATCTCAAAGGCAACAGATATGTCATTGTACTCCTCAAGTTTCACATCAGGATATACATACACCGTAGCCCTAAAAGTCAGAGGCTCACCCTCGACAAAATGAACATCTGAAAACTCGGGATCGTCCACGGGTTCTATTTTAGCCTCTTCGACCGCTTTCAAGTACTCGGTAGGTATGGCTTGCTTAACAGCCTCATCGTACAGTTCAGAAAGATAGTAGCGAGCAACGAGGCTCTTTGGCGCCTTTCCTCGTCTGAAGCCAGGAATATTGACCCTCTTCACTACTTTCTTGTATGCACTGTCCAAAGCCTCTTCGACTACCTCTTTGGGACTCTCAACATCTAACCTTACTCTAGATCCTTCAATCTTCTCAGTAGTAACCTTCACAGTGTGGTCCTCCTTCGACCCATTATGGTTCAAGCATCTTTTGGCCTAGCAGATTCGCCTCACTTCAACACACAATGTCTTTTCACTCTAATCTAAGCTCTTCTAAAGATGCCCTTTCATTTTACCAGAAAACAATACCATAAAAGCAGCCCCAATTGCCGCAAAATTCCCAAATTCACGGTTATGCGCAGTATATTCGCTCATCACGATAGCACGGATTCGACAGGTATGTGGTGTGGAAGTCGCAGTGGTGCGAGGGAGGGGATTTGAACCCCTACGCCTTTGGGGCACTGGATCCTAAGTCCAGCTCGTCTGCCGGTTCCGACACCCTCGCATTAGAAGGAGAAAGATGGTGGGCCATGATGGATTCGAACCATCGACTCCCCGCTTAAAAGGCGGGTGCTCTACCCCTGAGCTAATGGCCCCTTTGGCTGGGGCGGCAGGGTTCGAACCTGCGAATGTCAGCTCCAAAGGCTGATGCCTTACCACTTGGCTACGCCCCATCTGGCGCGCCCGACAGGACTCGAACCTGTAACCTTCAGATCCGAAGTCTGCGGCTCTGTCCAATTGAGCTACGGGCGCAGATTTTTACCCACAAGTTGGGGTGAATGAGGGGATTTGAACCCCCGGCCTCCAGGGCCACAACCTGGCGCTCTAACCGACTGAGCTACATCCACCACAATACTTTGCTTTCAACCTGGTGCGCCTGGCAGGAATCGAACCTGCGACTCCCTGCTTAGAAGGCAGGTGCTCTATCCCCTGAGCTACAGGCGCATGGAGCGGGTGATGGGAATCGAACCCACGCAACCAGCTTGGAAGGCTGGAGCTCTACCATTGAGCTACACCCGCACGACACGTTTGCTTCTGCTCTACTATAATAGCACGAGTTATTGTACTAAAAAAGGAGTTGTAGGGTCAAGCGATGTAGAACCCATTTGCCTCTAAAGGATTTCCACTGCTAATCGGAGTATAGTTTACTCGACTTATTGTGAAGCGACACAGTGAAAGGTGAGACAGCAAGATGGACTACCCTCATGATAAAAAAGCTTGTGAAATACAAAAAGATACTCGTAACACCCGGGAAGTTGGCAAGTACCCAGACAGACATGAACCCCTGGCTAATGGCGTCGCAGAATCTAGGGGAGATTTGAAAAGATCGAGGGATTGCACAAGCAGTCTCAGGTACCCTCCAATTAGCGACAAGGCACCTTTTTTTCTACACGGAGCTGACTACAACCCTGACCAATGGTTACACATGCCCGAGATACTTGAGCAAGACTACCGCCTCATGGGGCTATCCAAATGCAATGTAATGAGCGTAGGAATTTTTGCTTGGGCGTCTATAGAGAAAGAAGAAGGCAAGTTTGATTTCTCGTGGTTAGACCGAACCATGGATGACCTGTATAGAAACGGCGTATACGTCATGCTTGCTACGCCCAGCGCCGCCAGACCCGCCTGGTTATCTCAGAAATATCCCGAAGTCCTTAGAGTAAGGGAAAACAAAGTAAGAAATCTCCACGGCGGAAGGCACAATCATTGCTTAACTTCACCGATCTATAGGGAAAAAGTGCAGATCATAAACACTAAGTTGGCAGAAAGGTATAAAGAGCACCCTGCCTTAATCGCATGGCACATTTCAAACGAATACGGAGGTCAGTGTCACTGCGAGTTATGTCAAGAGAAATTCCGCGAATGGCTAAAGAAGAAGTACCATGGAAACATCGACGAACTGAACCAAGCCTGGTGGACATCTTTTTGGAGTCACACGTATACCGAGTGGAGTCAAATTGAATCACCTGCCCCTCACGGTGAACGCACCATAATGGGATTGAGTTTAGACTGGAAACGATTTACCACAGACCAGACCATCGATTTTTTCAAGCACGAGATAGAGCCCCTAAGAAGGATTACTCCAGATATACCTGTTACCACCAACTTCGATGACTTCGTTGACATCGAAAATGGGATAGACTATTGGAAGTTTGCTCCGTACGTTGACTTTGTGTCGTGGGACAACTATCCGTACTGGCATGGCGAGAGGCCCGATCCAATTGAAGGCAGCAGGCGCGCCTTTATACACGATATAAATCGCTCGCTAAAGCACGGTAGACCATTTGCAATGATGGAGAGTTCGCCAAGCGCTACAAATTGGCAACCCGTAGGGAAACTGCGAAGACCTGGCATGCACGTCTTGGCATCACTCCAAGCAGTCGCCCATGGATCTGAAACAGTCCAATATTTCCAATGGAGAAAGAGCCGAGGGGGCTATGAAAAACTGCACGGGGCGGTTGTAGACCACTGCGGACACGAGAACACAAGAGTGTTCAGAGACGTAACACAGGTAGGCGATATTCTTTCCAAGTTGACACCGGTGCTTGGAACCTCGGTATCTCCTGAGGTTGCTGTCATCTACGACTGGGAAAACTCATGGGCAATAAGTACTGCCGTAGGACCAAGAAGGGACAAAAAGGACTACTTCGAAACCTGTCAAAGCCATTACAGAACCTTCTGGGAGAACGGAATCCCTGCGGATGTAATCAATGTGGACTGCGATTTTTCGCGCTACAAGGTCTTGGTTGCTCCCATGCTGTACATGGTGAAAGACGGGGTGGACAGCAAGATTGAAGAGTTTGTGCGCGCAGGCGGCGTGTTTGTAACTACTTATTTAAGCGGCATAGCAGATGAAAATGACCTGTGCTTCCTTAGTGGTTTTCCTGGACCTTTGCGAAGAATCACAGGGATTTGGTCAGAGGAAATAGACTGTCTCTACGACGACGATGTAAACCATGTAAGTTTCCTCTGCGATGCAGAACCCGACGTGGTATCTCGCTGCTTGGGAGAAACGGCAGAAGAAGACAGCATTTACAAGAAGAAATATGAGGCGCGGGTGTTTTGCGACCTTGTCCATTGTGAGACTGCTAGGCCACTTGCAGTCTATGAAAACGATTTCTATGCAGGAAGACCTGCTTTGACTGTAAATCAATACGGAAAGGGTAAGGCATACTACATCACTTTTAGAAACAACGACGAATTCCTAACTGACTTCTACAATATTCTAATCGAAAAACTACGCAGAGAAGGTACGCCGTTACGAAGGGCGATTGAGAGCGATCTTCCTTACGGCGTAACCGCACAGCTCAGAACCGATGGCGAAAAAAGCTACGTATTTGTGTCTAACTATGATTCATCTACGAAAGTAGTTGCCCTAGATGATAATGATTACACCGACTTATTGACCGGAACCGTGGTAAACCGTACAGTCGAACTCCGTCCCTACGCGATGATCATCTTGGAACGGATTGGCTCAAAATAAGACACTGGACGCGCATATCGCTTCTTTGGCAAGTAACGTGTTTCTTGCTGCTTAACGCGTTATACCTTTATGTTTGAACAGACTTGCGCCCTGGCTTCTCACGCGTGGGCTCAGCCTTGTAGGGCATAGGAACGTATCCAACTGAAGGTCTGTTTGCCGCCGCCTGTGGGTAGAGTTCCATTAGCTTATATACTTCTGTGGGCATGTCAAATGAGACACTAAGACCCATTGCCTGAAGTTTCACTGCGCCCAGAGGATAATCATGGGTGAAGTACCCCCTGGTAAAAAGATCGGCTACTTCTTCTGCCTGTTCATCAGCAAGGTTCTCTTTCAGTATACCCAATACAGTTTCTCTAACTTGAGAAATAGCTTTTTCGGCAATATCAGCCAAGATCAAGGTATTGTCATCGACGTTCTCGATAGGCTTCCTCTCGACAACGCTAAGTATGGATGCAGCAGGGTAAGAACCTATCTGCGGATCCACAGGACCCAAAACAGCATTTTCATCCATTACTATTTCATCCGCAGCAAGAGCCAGCAACGTTCCACCGGACATAGCATAGTGAGGAACAAATACGGTAACCTTGGCTTTATGCCTAACCAGGGCAAGTGCTATCTGCTCTGCAGCTAAGACAAGGCCCCCAGGAGTGTGGACTATGAGGTCAATTGGAACGTCATCGGGGGTCATACGTATTGCCCTGAGAACCTGCTCAGAATCCTCTATATTTATGTACTTGCTAAGAGGAATCCCTAGGAGGCTCAGCGCCTCTTGCCTATGAATCAGAGTGATCACACGAGAACCACGGTTCTTCTGCATCCTCCCCATTAGGGTCAATCTCATTGCTTCGAGCCGTCTTTGGGTGAAAAATGGTCCTAGTAACGTACTTCCAAGAAGTATGATCCAGAACAAAGTGGACATCAAACCTGTTACATCCATACAAGAACCTCTCCTCTCCTCTTGGCAAAAGTCGGAGCACGACCGGAACACGGGGACGGTTCTCATGCTTATTTCCCATCACGGAGAGGCGCAAGAAAACCGTCCCCGTGCAACCATGCACCGTTTGCGTCAAATCTACCCTTTCAGTTTGTCCTCTGTAATAGTGTATGCAGGTGGCATAGATGGTGTCCAAAACATGTTGGGAGGTACAGGATAAACTGAGAATCCGCCCTTGGCGGTCATCTCCAAATTCTCGACAAGTTTGTCTCGTACAAGTTCATAAGGAGCTGCAAATACTAGTTCGAAATTCTGAGTCCCGCCAAAAATCCTGTCTCCTGCGCAAGGGAATCCAACCATTGGCTCCCTCTTAGCAAGAACGTATCCTGCACAGGAACACATCGCCGCCTCTGCCACGGTATCTGCTTTTACTTTTTCGCCGTTATCGTACACGCATCCATGAATCAATCTCATTACTTGTGCTGGGTTTGAATAGATGATCACAACATCAGGTTCGAATTTTGCATTTGCCAACGGACTAACCAAGACCGCATCGTAAACCTTGCCAGAATCGCCCAACTTAAACGTGTTTTCCATAAACTTTTTGCCAGATTCAATATCTTTGCAATATGCTCCTACAGCCGCTTGTCCCGATTTTATGTCGTCAGGTGTCTTGATCAATCCGGTACACGCAGCCCCCATGGCACATATCATCATGTCTGGTACTCCAGAATTGGTTCTGCCTTGATAACGCGCCATGGCAACCAACTGACAGAGATTCAACTTGAAATTTAGAGGCTCCCTGGGCAAATCTTTCCGATCTTCGTAGAACTTCATTGCTACCGGCATGGTGTCCAAACGTAGAATCTTCTCCAATTGTTCCGCAAGTTCTCTGTTATCCAACTCTCTCACCTCCAGTCTCTCAAACAGGGTTCCTGCCTCTACTAAAGTCTATATCTGCTTTACGAAACCGGTCAACTGAAAGTGTGGGGTCGGTTCTCGTGCTTCATCCTCATATCCGAATAGGTGAGCGAATGAAGCACGAGAACCGACCCTATGCTTATTGCAGGATTATGTCTGTTTCTGTCGAATATGAATTCCGAACTTCAAAGAACGGAGGTGAAACAAAAATGTTCGTTGAAAACAGGATATTCGATTTCTGGACGCTACTTTTCATGACGGGACTGATGGGTCTATGCATGTATCTGGCAAAAAAAGGCATGAAGGTTACAGTACGTCCAATTCCCGGCTTCGATGCAATTGAGGAAGCGGTAGGTAGAGCAGCTGAAATGGGCAAACCGGTCCACTTTACTCCCGGATTCGGCGGGTTGGTAGCTGCAACATTTGCAGGGTTGGAAGTTTTAGGGTATGTCACGAAACTCTCTGCTCAATACGACGTCAGGCTGATTGTCACTGTCTCGCAGCCTGAAACATTCGCAGTTACAGAACAAGTAATGAGACAGAGCTATCTCGAAGCTGGAAAACCAGACGCATACAGGCCGGAGGACTGCCGCTTTATATCAAGCGACCAGTGGGCCTATGCGAGCGGCGTAATTGGTGTGCTCTTAAGGGAGCAAGTAGCTTCAAACATAATGATTGGTCAGTTTGCGGCAGAAGCCCTTATCCTAGCTGAGGCTGGGAATACCGTAGGCGCGATCCAAATCGCAGGAACCACCAACGCATACCAGATCCCTTTCTTTGTAGTAGCATGCGACTACGTTATCCTTGGTGACGAAATGTTCGCAGCAAGCGCACACTTTGCCAAGAATGAACTCCATCTTGGAAGTCTCCGCGCAGAAGACATTATCAAGGCAGTGTCCATAGGGTTGATGGTAATTGGCGCAGTTTCCGTTACGTTAGGCTATACAGGACTGAAAACACTGATGGTAAAATGAGCACTCACAAGGAGGTGAGCGTCCATGTTCATGAGGAAAACGCTTCCGACCATAATTGCCTTTGTGTGCGGAATCACAGTTATAATAGCATACTTCTTCAACATCCCATCCGTGCAATCTACCGCACAGAATATCTTGAAATGGCAATCGGTCATCGCGATTTTCGCCCTAGGTCTTGGGGCAATTAACATCATAAGAGTTCATGTTAATAACATAAAAAGAGACAAAGGGAAGAATGTATATAGCATAGCGCTCCTAGTGACATTTGCCATCACAATAATCACAGGCGTGTTTCTAGGGCAAGACTCTAGTGCGTACAAGTTCATTTTCGACTATATAAACGTGCCGACAGGCAGCGCGATCTTTTCGTTGCTAGCATTCTACATTGGAACGGCAGCCTACAGAGCCTTTAGGGCCAAGAACGTAGAAGCTGCGATCCTGCTCATAACAGGCTGTATTGTTATGTTAGGCAGAGTTCCTCTAGGCGCCAAGATTCTACCAGTTTCGGTTCCAGCCACTGACTGGATCATGTCCGTTCTGAACGTCGGAGGCCAGCGTGGTGTCATGATTGCAGGCGCTATAGGCTTCATAGCAGTATCTTTGAGAATCATCATAGGACTAGAACGCCGTTCTTACGGTGGAGAATAGGGGGGATAATAAGTGGACATATTTGAAAAGTTGCAGAACCTAGATAAGCGCGTGTTCTACCTTCTTATGGCCCTTGCTATCGCTATCCCTACGATCCACCCCATTGGCCTGCCTATTGATGTGACTGAGCCAGTTCAAAGAGTCTATGACTTTGTGAGCAGTCTTCCCGATGGTTCTGTGGTCGTCATAGGATTTGACTATGAACCAGGAGATGAAATAGACCTTAACCCAATAGCTCAGGCAATAATGCATCAATTGGCATCAAAGAAAATCAAGATAGTCGCGATAGGGTCATTCCCTGCAGGTCCTACCTTTGCCGATGAGTGCATGGCAATTCTGGAGGAATATGGGTATGAATACGGCGTTGACTACGTCAACCTAGGCTACTACGCCGGAGGAGAACCTACGCTTGCTGCCTTCGCGCAGAATCCTGCGGCAGTTTTCCCGAAGGACTGGCGCGGAAATAGCATTACCTCATTGCCCATAATGCAGGAAGTAAGTACAATGAAGGATTTCGCCATGGCCATGACCCTCAATGACGGGCCAACCGGCGGAACCGGAACCCACGAGTGGGTAAGACAGGCAGTTATGGCCTATGGCACTCCGCTGATCATGGGAGTCACCGGGGTTCTGGCTGCCAGCAATGAAACCTACGTGCAATCAGGTCAATGCAAAGGGATACTTGCAGGACTGAGAGCTGCCGCTGAGTATGAAAAACTAACCGGCAAAAAAGGCACTGGAACTGTAGGGATGGACGCCCAGTCTATCGCCCACATTCTAATAGTCGCTTTTGTCGTCCTAGGCAATATCGGCATGTTGGTAAGCAAAAGCAAAGAGCCCAAATCCAAGTCTGTTCATGCCGGAGGTGAGGGCAAATGAAGATTTCGACTGACATAGGCGTATGGATAGGAGCATTGGCTGCTATCGCTATCTACTCGGTTCTTATCAAAGATAACCCAGTTTACACGATGATTGAGCATATTTTTGTTGGGGCGTCTGCAGGGATCGCGGTTGTCGTAGGTGTGAACACCTTCTTGAACTCCGCGTGGAGTCCGATGATAGGCGGTAATTACCTGCTCCTAGTACCTATTCTTATAGGCTTGCTGCTCTACTCCCGTTACTTCGAAAATATCGCATGGTTGAACCGCGTTCCTCTGTCTTTCCTCATGGGAACAGGGGCCGGCGTTGCAATGAGAGGCGCGGTCGAAAGTCAGATTGTGCAGCAGATCTCGGCAACCATGGTGAGCCTGACTACGTTCAATGCATGGGTAGTGTTTCTTGGAACGGTGTTTTCACTAAGCTATTTCTTCTTGACTTTCAAAAGAGGAAAGGTCACAGGAGTCACATCCCAGCTTGGTCGTTACTTCATGATGGCCGCTTTTGGCGCGGCCTTTGGAAACACTGTGATGGGCCGTGTATCAGCCGCAATAGGACGTTTTCAATTCATATTCCTTAAGTGGTTGGGTCTCGGCTAGAACTAATCAATGGGGACGGTTATCATGCTTCTTTCGGCAACCGAAACAAGCGTGGGAACCGTCCCCAACGTATTGACAACGTTCTCCTTCACGTGCTAGCATCATCAAAATAACTCTAGCTAACGCAATGATCGGGACTAGTAAGCGCAACACCGTCGGTATAGCGAATCAGGGACAGTGTGAGCCTGACACCGCAAGGAGCGACCGAATGGGCCCGTGAGCAGCAGCGCCGAACGAAACACAGCCCGAACTTTATCGTAGAACTCCCACGATAGAAGAACTTGGACGTGAACAAGTAGGTGCCGCCGGAAACCCACCGATACAAGGGGAAAGATATAAGGACTGCATGCATGTGGTTGCGAGAGTGGTTTTGGAGGCTGTAGTCCCGTATCTAGAGACGAGAGGGATCACTGAATCCAGCGCGTGTCTGAAGTATTTGGATTGACTTCAACTTGCATAGCACGCGACGGGTCCCTAGGTAGATCCAATCGAGGTGGCACCACGGCTGTAACCCGTCCTCTGAAAAGAGGGCGGGTTTTTGATTATGTCTCCTCAATAGTCAGCCAGTACGCCGACTCAATTGGTTTTCTTCCCATGTAGGATCGGGTCCTTGCGGATCTTGCTCCCTCCCTGCACATCGGGCCTATGGTACCAAAAGTGCAAGCCGCACTTAGCGAGTTTGCATGCCGTTCAGAAATGAGGAAAGGATGAAAGGAGAAGACCAAATGGAGAAGCGAATCGGAATCGGAAGAGAAAAGAGAGTCAAATACGGCCTCGATGAAAAGGACATGCCCACATACTGGTACAACATCTTGGCCGATCTGCCGTTTCAAATGGAACCACCTCTTAATCCAAATACTCTGGAACCGGCAGGCCCGGAGGATTTAGCAGCCATATTTCCCATGGCAGTGATTGAGCAAGAGGTTTCCACAGAACCAACTATCGACATCCCTGGCGAGGTTCTTGACATTTACAGGCTATGGAGGCCGACCCCTCTTTACCGTGCGACCCGGCTCGAAGCGGCTCTAGGCACTCCTGCCAGGATCTATTTCAAGTACGAAGGGACCAGTCCTGTAGGCAGTCACAAACCAAACACCGCGGTAGCACAGGCATATTACAACAAGTTAGAAGGCACCCATAGATTATGTACGGAAACAGGGGCTGGCCAATGGGGTTCCGCATTGGCGATGGCGTGTTCGTTCTTCGACATTGAGTGTCTAGTGTATATGGTGAAGACAAGCTATGAGCAAAAGCCCTACAGGCGTTCCCTAATGAAAGCATTTGGCGCAGACGTAATCCCAAGCCCGAGCAACAAGACTGAATCAGGACGAAAGGCTTTGGCTGTTGATCCTAACTGCCCTGGTAGTCTTGGGATCGCCATAAGTGAAGCAGTAGAAGACACCGTCAATCATCCAGGAACAAAATACTCACTCGGAAGCGTTCTCAACCACGTGCTGTTGCATCAAACAGTAATAGGTCTAGAAGCAAAGGCTCAGATGGAAATGGCGGAAGATACTCCCGACGTTATAATCGCGTGCGCTGGAGGCGGCAGCAATTTCGGGGGTCTGGCTTTTCCGTTTCTCGAACCTACACTAAAGGGCATGAAGGTTCAGGAAGCACAGGGAAAACAAGTGACCTGTGGTCAAAGGACCATAGGCTTTCATTCCGGCTCGTCGCTTCCTCTGTCTCCAAGAATAATCGCAGTTGAACCCGAAGCGTGCCCTACGCTTACGAGAGGAATATACGCTTACGATTACGGCGACAGTGTGGGGATGGTTCCTGCGCTCAAAATGTTCACCCTTGGCCACGATTTCGTTCCACCAGGTATTCATGCCGGAGGTCTCCGTTACCACGGTATGTCGCCAATAATCAGCGCGCTGGTGCACGAAGGGTTGATAGAAGCAAAAGCAGTTGAGCAAATTGCCGTTTTCGAAGCAGCCCAGTTGTTTGCGAAATCCGAAGGCATTATCCCGGCCCCCGAATCCGCACATGCAATACGTGTGGCTATAGACGAGGCGCTCAGATGTAAAGAAACTGGCCAGGAGAAGGCAATACTCTTTGGGCTCAGCGGACACGGCCACTTTGACATGAGCGCCTATGATGAATACCAAAAGGGGAGGCTTACGAATGTTAAGCATCCTCAGTCTGAAATTGATAAGGCCCTGTCTACTCTGCCAAAGAGGTAGAACCGAGCAGTCAAGTATGGTTAGAAGGCTAGTGTTCGGCATGCAGACGAAAAAACAGTGATCTGCAAAGGAGGTCAAGTAGAGTGATAAAACCCACGTCTGATTCTAGTCTAAAAGCGTGCCGGTACTCGTTTGCGCTGGTTGATGACAAGGCTCTAGCAGCCCACGAAAATGTGGATGTCGACAGAGTTGCTGAACTTACCCGGGAGATCGCGCGAGATGGTGTAATCAAGTACCCGATTATCGTTGACATTAATTCAATGGTCATACTGGACGGACATCACAGAGTCCGTGCACTTATGGCGCTAGGGTGTCACTTCATTCCGGCATACCTACTAGACTATTACAACGATACAATAGTCGTGACAAACTGGGGTAACTCCTTGGCTGAAAATAGAAGGGACGGGTCCGACCATGCGGCTGCTTCGCCGATTACCAAAGACCGTGTAATAGTGGCGGGACTAACAGGCAGACTACTGCCACCTAAGACCTCCAGGCATTTGTGGCCGTGGCCTTACGAGCAGCGCCCTGTTTCTATCGCGGTTCTTAAAAATCTCACCGCAAGTGTAGTTTCTTGAAGTGAAAAAACCATGGGGATGCGCGCTGTACAGCTCTAATTGCATCCCCATGGAAGCAGCCTTACCTAGTGAAGCATGAGAACCGACCCCGTGCTTCTCTTATATTCGTTCGAAGCGACCTGTGAAGAATCGCAGTACGGGTGGCTCGTAGACCCATTTGAGTCCTGTGATTTGGTCTCTTTTTTGGTGTACTTCTTTGACTGATTCGGCGACGTAGTCCAGATGGGCGCTAGTGTATACGCGTCTCGGAATGGTGAGCCTTACTAGCTCTAGTTTTGGATAGTAGTCTTTGCCGTCTTTGTCTCTGCCAGCTGAGATGATTCCTCTTTCCATTGTCCTTACTCCTGAGTCTTCGTATATGGCGGCTGCTAGAGCCTGGGCAGGGAATTTGTCTTGAGGAATGTGGGGCAGGAAAGCCTTTGCATCTAGAAACACTGCGTGACCACCTACAGGTCTTACAATTGGAATGCCAGATTCGATAAGCTGTTCACCTAGATACCTGACCTGCTCTACTCTGTGCCTTATATAGCTGTAGTCCATGGACTCGCGAAGACCTATGGCGAATGCTTCCATGTCTCTGCCTGTCATCCCGCCATATGAAGGCATTCCCTCATAGACGACTACTAAGCCTGTGGCCTGAAGATATATCTCCTCTTCATTCATTGCCAAGAAGCCGCCCATGTTGACTATGCCGTCTTTTTTGCCGCTCATGGTACACCCGTCGGCGTAGGAGAACATTTCCTTGACTATCTCTGCGATGGTCTTGTTTTCGTATCCAGGCTCTCTAGTCTTTATGAAGTAGGCATTCTCAACGCACCGGGTAGCATCGAATATGACTCTTATGCCGTATTTCTTGGAAAGGTTGTATACATCTCTTAGGTTCGCCATACTGACAGGCTGCCCGCCCGCCATATTCACGGTCACGCCTACTGTGATGTAAGGGATCTTCTCAGGACCTACTTTCTTTATTAAGTCCTCATACTTCTGAAGATCCACATTGCCCTTGAACAAAATGTCGTGTCTCGTGGGGTCGTGAGCTTCGTCTATGATGACGTCTACGAAGGTGCCGCCGGCGAGCTCTTGGTGGGCCCTGGTAGTAGTGAAATACATGTTTCCAGGTACGTACATACCTGGCTTTATGAGTATCTTAGATATTAGGTTCTCGGCGCCTCTGCCCTGATGGGTAGGAACCACATACTTGAAGCCAAACAGTTCCCTAACCGTCTGTTCAAGATGTAACCAGTTCTCGCTACCTGCATAAGCCTCGTCGCCAAGCATTAGCCCGGCCCACTGATACTGGCTCATAGCGTTGGTTCCGCTGTCGGTAAGAAGGTCGATGTAGACATCTCTAGACTTTAGGAGAAACGTGTTGTAGCCTGCCTCTTTTATCTTTTCTGCCCTTTCTTCTCTGGAAATCATTTTCAAAGGTTCTACCATCTTGATTTTGTAAGGTTCGGGTACATACTTGGGCATTCTTACTCCCCTCCAGAAGTAGATTTGTGTCTACATCAATATTAATGCAAAAAGCGTGCCGTTGTTCAACGAAAGGACTGAAACCCCTAGCAGAGTTTTCCATGACATACTGCGCTACAAGTGCCAACCAGAAAAGCGGTCCCAATGTCTCGGTGATGCTGGGTACACCGACCCTTTTGCTCTGCGCAGTGGGGCTTACTGTCGGTCAGATCTACGCTGAGCCGATTAAAACCCATGCTCCCATGAAGGATTTGACGCTATTCATGTCGTAAATACTTCTTACAGATGTAAATAACAGCAACAGAGCGGCCCTTTTGTGTAAATCTTGTTTACAGTAAGTGACTCAAGGTGAAAACTGCTTCACTTTGCACTGGGGGAATCACCTTTGGACGAGAACCGGAGAATAAAGCGATTGAGATTTACAGGAGCCGAAAACCGAGTAGGAATGGTCTACGACATACTCAAAGCAGTTAGCAATCTGGGGATAAACGTGCTCAATATCGAGGTCAACCCTCCCCACATATACTTCAAAGTCCAGTGGCCGAAAAACCTCTCATGGTCAACCCTAACACGCGACCTAAACGCCCACGTCGCAGATATCGGCGAAATAGTTGAAGTCGATATAATGGAATACGAAAAGAAAGAAACCACCCTAGATGTGATTGGCGACAACATAAGCGAGGGCATTCTCGTTGTAGACCAGTCCGGAGACGTTACGTACTGCAGCAAGAAAGCAAGAGATATGCTGGCAATACCTGCGAAGGAGCATCCTAGCCTGGAAGGAATCTTTAGGAGCCGGAACTTTGAGCCGGTCTTATCGTTAGAAGAAGACAAAGATAACGTCGAAGTAGCAGTTACGTGGCAGGGAAAGAGCACTCGGGTTCTAACCAGCGTACGCACAATCACGAACGAAGAGGGTATTCCTGCGGGAGCACTCGTAATACTCCGCGAACTAGATGATGTGCGCCAGCTGATCCAATCAGTAAGCGGACCTTCCCTGATCGACTTTGAAGACATAATCGGACAAAGCCAAGGCTTTACAAACGCCATAAACCTTGCAAAGACAGTGGCGCCCACTAATATGAGCGTAATGTTACGAGGAGAGAGCGGCACCGGAAAGGAGCTATTTGCCCGCGCAATTCACAAAAACTCCTCTCGAAAGAAAGGTCCGTTTGTAACAGTGAACTGCGCTGCAATACCCGATTCTCTTCTTGAAAGCGAGTTCTTCGGTTATGAGCGGGGAGCATTCACAGGCGCCTCATCCGGAGGCAAACAAGGGTTGCTCGAGCTTGCAACTCACGGCACGCTGTTTTTGGATGAAGTTGGGGACCTATCTCCACCACTTCAGGCCAAGATCCTAAGAGCTATTCAAGAACAGAGTATTCGGCGCATAGGAGGGCGCCAAGAAATCAAAATCGACATCAGAATCGTATCAGCAACCAACAAGGATCTCGAGCAGATGATGAACGACGGCACTTTTAGAGAAGACCTGTTTTACAGGCTAAATGTCATCCCAATTTGGATCCCTCCTCTGAGGAACAGAAAAGAAGATATCCCTGTACTAGCGGCGCATTTTGTGCACACTATGGCCAGAGAACTAGGCAAATCGGACCTACGGCTGAGTTTGGACGCTATAAACAAACTCGTAGAACACACCTGGCCTGGAAATGTGCGCGAGCTTCAGAACGTGATTCAAAGGGCCGCCATACTCGCTACAGATGAGATCGATTCAACTCACCTGGTAATAGAAAACGCATCCTCTGCATCAGAAAGATCTTGGCAGTCCATAAAAGACGGTCTAATCCCAAAGTCTTCCATGCATTTCGCAGACGCACCTCTACGAGAGACAGACGAACCGATTTTGCATCTGCCAAGCGAACTGCCTGTAAACCTGCCTGAGATAGTAGAAGAAGTCGAGGCATACTACATTGCCAAAGCTTCTGAAACCCACTATTCCTCTAGACAAATTGGGCGCGCCCTGGGAATATCCCATACTACTGCTATAAACAAAATGCGGAAGTTAGAAACACAACAAGGCCGAAGAACGGGCCGTCAAAGGTAGTTTCAGACAAAAGTCTTTTAAGTGCGGGTGAGGTCAGAAATACCGTACTTCTTGATCTTGTATTGCAGAGACTGCCGAGAGATACCTAATAGTCTTGCAGCAGCGGCTACGTTGCCGCCGGTATTCGCAAGCGAAGATTTGATCATGCTAAGTTCGGTATTGTCCACTGCAACCTTAAGAGCATAGTCGGCTTCCGACTTCATTACCCCTGTTCTGGAAATGGCGCGTTTGAAATGCTCGGGAAGGTCTGAAACTCCCACAGGACTCTTACACACATCAGTTATAGCCATTACTGTGTTCTTGAGTTCTCTCACATTTCCTGGCCAACGGTAATTAAGGAACAGGCTGAGGGTCTCGTCCTTGAGAACGGGCACCGGTTGTCCAGTGGCCATGGCGTAGCGCTTGGCAAATGTATTGGCTAGAAGGACTATGTCCTCCCCCCTGTCTCTAAGCGGCGGAATCTCAATAACGTTAACTGCAACTCGGAAATAGAGGTCCTCTCTAAGCTGATTGCATTCCATAGCATCCAAAGGATCGTCCCCCAAAGATGCAATTATCCTTACGTCAACTGGGGTAAGGTATGTGCTCCCTACACGCCTGATTGCTCTTTCTTCCAGAACTCTAAGCAACTTGGCTTGAAGCGCAAGGCTCATTGAATCCAGCTCATCCAGAAAAAGCGTGCCTTTCTGCGCTTCTTCAAAGAGTCCAGACTTGTCCAGAGCTCCCGTGAACGCCCCGCGCACTGTCCCAAATAGCGTGCTTTCCAGAAGCGGTTCCGGCAGAGCCGCACAGTTTACGGCCACAAAACGATAAGCAGATCGTTCGCTAGCATTGTGAATACTTTGGGCAAACACCTCCTTGCCTACCCCTGTTTCCCCATAGACAAGCACGGGGTTGTCGCTCCTTGAGGCTGTAATTGCCAATTGCTTCGCTGTGAGTATGGTTTCACTTGTACCAAGCACATGATCAAACGAATATATGGTCCCGTTGTCTCTGGAAACCTCATCTAGTGGAAAAGCCTCGCTCAATCGTGACAGCTGGCGGACTGCTTTGGCTAACTGTTCTATTCTGGAAATATCTTTGGCTATTTCAACCGCACCTTGACACTTGCCATCAACTACTATTGGGATGGTACTGTTCACAGTGGTCACACTTTCGCCGTCTAGTGTATAGTACGTCTGTACATAGTCATAGATCGGTTTTTGCGACTTGAGCACCTGTAAGAGAGTACTGGTATCGTCTGTCAGGTTGGGAAAGACCTCCTGGATGGTTCTCCCTAGAACGAGCGAAGGGTCCAATCCTTCCAGATTAGCCATGGCAGTATTGTAGAATACAGTTCTTCCCGTGCTATCAACGATGTGCACTCCCTCGTCCATTACTCCAAGAGACACCTTGCAAAGGTCCAAAACCCTCCGATCGATATCTGTGCTGTTTGCTCTGGGAAACGAGGATTCCCGTTCTTCCATACGACCGACCCCTCCTTCCGAAGAGAGAATGCAAATTATCTTGCGGCCAAAGCAAAATATTCGGCATTGCCCGAGCAATTACCTTCTCGCATTCTCGAGACGTCCCAGTCAGACTACATTTTACTAGACTGGCACGAATGTTGCATTACATAGTAGTTAGAAGGACAGATTGCAGGAGACTACCACTACGCAAGGAAAAGTAGGTAGCATGGTAGGTATGACGCCTACCGTATAAGAACTATCTGAAAGAGGCGATGCATTCGTGAGGAAAAACGTAAAGACCCTGATTTGGGGGTTTGGGGCCATGGGCAGCGGCATGGCATCAATGCTGCTCAGAAAAGAAGGCTATGAATTAGTATCAGTCATAGACACACACCCGCAAAAAGTAGGAAGAGATGTTGGAGAACTCTTGGGCCAAGAATCCCTTGGCGTCAAAGTAACAGACAGTCGAATGGAGGCGTTCAGCACCGAGCCAGATATTGCTTTGATCGCTACTTCATCATTTGTTGAAGAAGTAGCTCCACAGATAGAGTTTGCACTACAAAACAATGCCAACGTGATTACCATTGCCGAAGAGATGGCATATCCGTGGATAGACTCTGAAGAAATTGCCGAAAAGCTAGATGCCTTAGCGCATAGCCGTGGAAAGACTGTCTTGGGAACAGGTATAAACCCTGGTTTCGTGCTTGATACCCTCATAGTTTCTCTGTCTGGCGTGTGCAGAGAAGTAAACCACATCCATGGAAAACGGGTCAACGATCTTGCCCCCTTTGGACCAACAGTCATGAGCACACAGGGCGTCGGCACGACTCCTTTGGAGTTCGAAAAGGGCATACAATCGGGTGACATTGTTGGACATATCGGTTTCAGGCAATCAATCATGTTGATCGGCAAAGCGCTCGGTTGGACAATAGATAGCATCGTCGAAGAGAGAAAACCCATAATAACAAACGTAAGGCGCACCACGAAATACGTAGACGTCGCGCCAGGAAATGTTGCGGGTTGCAAGCACACGGCAAAAGCATACTCCTGTGGACGCGAACTGATATTTCTTGAGCACCCTCAACAGGTATGCCCTGAAGCGGAGGGAGTTAGGACCGGCGACTATATTGTAATCGACGGAAACCCTCCTGTTGACTTGAAAATTGAGCCGGAAATTCCTGGAGGAACAGGAACAATGGCCATGGCTGTCAACATGATTCCACTGGTAATGGGCGCTCCTTCGGGACTCCTAACTATGATAGACCTACCCGTTCCCAGATCTATCTGCAATGTTAACAAGGGCAGCAAGTAACATATTGGCAATCAAATCCATTCAGCGAGGTGTTATAAATGACCAAGAAATGCACAGAAGGTGACTGGGTCGAAATTCACTACGTCGTCCTCGAGCCCGAAGAGCGCACAGGAGACATACCCGCGGACACCCAAAAAGTCCCCCTTGAGTGTTGGATAAAGGGCTGGGCAGAAGAGGAAGGGGCTCTGGGAGAAAGGGTAACCATAAGGACTCCGGCAGACCGTCATGTTGAAGGAACTTTGACTAGAATCAACCCCGAATACACCCACACATTCGGGCCATGTGCTTCCGAGCTCTCAGCAATTGGACAAGAACTTAGAAGCACGCTGAAGGAGGGGAAATGACGTGGCAAGAAACACATCTTACAACGCGGTAATGGAGCGCAGGGGAGAAATAATGTCAAAAGCCCTTGGACTGGACTATGACGAGTTCGTAATATCTGACATAGCCTTCGATTACGAAGGAATGATGGCAAGAGCGGGTTATTCTCTGGAGAAAGTGAGAGAAATCCAAGCTGAGGCGGGAGTTGGAAATACACCATTATTGGAGCTTAGAAATATTACAGATCTCGTGAGAAAGACATCAAGAAAAGGGTATGGCGCTAGGATCTTCGTAAAAGACGAAGCCGCCAACCCATCCGGAAGCTTCAAAGACAGACGAGCCAGCGTTTCCATTTACCACGCGAAAAAACTGGGTTACCCGGGAGTTCTCGCTGCAACGAGCGGCAACTACGGGGCGGCAGTCGCGTCCCAGGCAGCAATGAAGAACCTGGGCTGCATTATTGTGCAAGAAGTCTTCGATTCTCGTCACGTAGGGCAGCCTGAGATCATAGAAAAATCAAGAAAATGCGAGGCGTACGGCGCAGAAGTCGTTCAGCTTACTGTTGGGCCTGAATTGTTTTACGTATCTTTAGTACTTCTTGAAGAAACCGGCTATTTCAATGCATCCTTGTACAGTCCTTTCGGGATATCAGGCGTAGAAACACTGGGATATGAACTCATAGAACAGGTTAGGTCAAGATACGGAAAAGATCCTGCGTATGTTGTAGTAACCCACGCAGGCGGCGGAAACGTGACTGGCACAGCTCGAGGCATGCTAAAGGCAGGCGCAAAACACACAAAGACCATAGGTGCCAGCGTAGACCTTTCAGGCCTCCACATGGCGTCAGACAATGACTTCAACAAGAAATCTTTCACTACAGGACACACTGGATTCGGTGTGCCCTTTGCCACATGGCCTGACAGGACTGACGTACCAAGAAACGCCGCAAGACCGCTTAGATACCTAGAGAGGTATGTAACGGTAACCCAAGGCGAAGTGTTCTATGTGACGGAATCTCTCGCCCAAGTTGAGGGTCTCGAAAGAGGT
Source organism: Candidatus Fermentithermobacillaceae bacterium (assembly GCA_018052455.1). GTDB lineage: Bacteria > Bacillota > Sulfobacillia > Fermentithermobacillales > Fermentithermobacillaceae > UBA3907. Next base: position 139,305 of record JAGPNE010000003.1, read on the forward strand.
CCTGCTGGAAATACCTCCTTAGCTGCGGCTATCGCGTTGGCAAGAGAACTTCCTGAAGATGAAATCGTAGTAGTCCAAGAGACAGAATATACAGGCGCGGGAAAGCACCCTTGGGCACAATTGGACTTTGCGAAGCAAAACGGAATTGAAGTGAGACGTGGCGATCCAAAAGAAAATGTGCCTGGGAAAACCATAGTTATCCCAGAAGACTTCTCTCAAATCACCGCAACCGAAATGGACCTTAACAGGATGCGCAGGTCTTACATTAGAAACGCATTGGAAAAAAACAAGGTTCAAAGCGTCACAGAAAGAGATATCCAGTTTCTAGCAGAAGATACTAAAACAGACGCTGCTTTTGTCACATCCGTTATAACAGACTTGGGAGTGAGATCGTGATGCAAAGACATAGCGACTTCGATAAGCGTAGAGAGCATCTAGCTCCATTGACAGACGGAGAACTCAAGGAAAGATTCTGGGAATTGGCCCGAGAGATAGTAGAACCCTTGTATGATCTGGCCTACAACCACACTTCACCTTCGATAGAAAGATCGGTCCTTCTTAGAATGGGCTTTTCCAGCCTAGAGGCTCAAGGGATTGTATCCGCAGCCGAAAAAAGACGCCTTCTCGGAAAAGGAGCAGGTAATCTGGTGCTAAAATACGCAGACCTCAAGAAAATGGATTACATCTCAGCAGGAAAGCAACTTGCCGAAAACCAGGGCTGGGATGAACTTCAACAAACGTTGGGAGGCAACGATTGATCATGCAAAAAAACGGAAACATATCTAACCATAAGGATTGCGGTCTAGATCCCAACGAAAAACTCGACGTAAGAGAGATCCTCAAAGACCTTGATAAATACAGGCCTAGGCGTTCAGGCTGGACCTGGCGAAAAGCTGAACCCGGCCAGAAACTTGGGCCCTTTGAATACAAACAGACTTCAGCTCCGCTCAGCCGCTGCTTGCCTCTGCCCGCAGCCAAATACTTTGGCGGAGTGGATCCGCAACCCGATTGCGTGATAACTACGGAGATAGCATCCGGCCGTTTTGAGGACGACTTGCGCCGCATGCGCATGGCGGCATGGCACGGTGCAGATCATATTATGGTTATTCGCACTACGGGGCAAAGCCACATAGATGGCCTCTTGGAGGGAACCCCTGAAGGAGTAGGCGGAATTCCTGTTACAAGAAAGCAGGTAAGAGCCAGCCGTAAGGCTCTAGACTTAATAGAAGATGAAGTAGGCAGACCAATTAACTTCCATTCGTATATATCTGGCGTAGCGGGTCCAGAGATAGCTGTTATGTTTGCTGAAGAAGGAGTAAACGGCGCTCACCAAGATCCGCAGTACAATGTGCTTTACAGGAATATCAACATGCAAAGATCCTTTGTAGACGCGGCGGTAGCAAAGAGGATCATGGCTTCGTGTGGTATGCTTCAGATCGACGGAGCGCATAACGCAAACGCAACGGCAAGAGAGGCTTGGAAGGTCATGCCAGAGCTCTTGGTGCAGCATGCGATAAACTGCGCCTTTTCGGAGATGGTAGGGATGCAGAAGGAGAACATTGCCCTCTCGTCGGTTCCTCCAACAGCGCCTCCAGCACCTGCTTTGTCGTATGACCTTCCCTATGCTGTATGCCTAAGGTGGCTCTTTTCAGACTACAAGGTGAGGGCGCAGCAAAACACGAGGTACATTGAATCTGATTCCAGGGAAGCTACTGTGACTCACGTCCTAAACCTGCTTGTGTCACGCCTCACTTCGGCAGATGTCCAAAGCACCATCACTCCCGACGAAGGCAGGAATGTACCGTGGCATTACAATAACGTGGCGGCTGTAGAAACTGCGAAGCAAGCGCTTGTGGGAATGGACGGCCTCAAAGACTTGCTGGAGTTCAAAAAGGACGGACCTCTTCCCAAACAGGTCAGGGAAATCGCAGAAAGAGCAGTCCTTTTCCTAGAGGAAATAAAGGAAAAGGGCTACTTCAACGCAGTACACGAAGGTTTTTTCGTCGATTCAGGTCTGTATCCTGAAAGAAACGGCGACGGTATTTCAAGAGATCCCAATAGTGGTATTGCAGCAGGGAGTATAGTTGAAAGAGATAAGGATTACATGGCACCTGTATGTGAGCACTTTGGGTACAACAACTTGCCGGACGGGATTTCGAAGCCCTGTGATCTAATATCAGGTTGCACATTTTGCGATGGGAACAAGATCGTATATATAGACGAACTAGACCCCGAAGATAACGTCGAAGTGAGATTGAAGAAGGCGGAGCAACATCTGCCCGAGAACATGATAATGCCAGAAGTCCAATGGAAAGGCGACGGGTATATAACTCTTACCATGTTTCTTCCCGAGAAAGAGGAGATTGCGGAATATGCTTCTCTGGAGATAGCAAAAAGACTGGGACTTCTTGAACCCGAGGTTATCCATAAGAGAATCATACATCCATCAGAGGGCACCCTCATTGAGCTCAAAGGAGTAGTTCCTTTCGCTATAGACAGAAGCAACTTGGAAATACCTGAAAAACCCAAGCTTCTATCTGAAGATGAAATAAGAGACTACATCGCAAGAAACCCCATGAAGGTAGTATGCGGGACAGTAGGCGAAGACGAACACTCGGTAGGCATGCGAGAGATCATAGACATAAAACACGGTGGAATCGAAGGCTTTGGAATAAAAGCAGTTTACCTAGGTACATCGGTTCCAGTTGAAAAAATGGTCGATGCGGCCATTGAAGAAGACGCCGACGCTATCTTGATCTCAACCATAATCAGCCACGCAGATGTCCACAGGAAAAACATGGAGAGGCTGGCTCAGATCTGTCAAGAAAAGGGCGTAAGAAACAAGTTTATCCTCGTCGCAGGTGGTACTCAAGTTACAAACGACCTTGCTCTAGAGGCAGGCCTAGATGCAGGATTTGGGCGCGGAACTAAGGGTATTCATGTAGCTTCATTCCTAGTAGAAAAAAGAAGGGAACTAAGCTCAGACCGAGATGAAAAGGGGCCACGCTAGATGAAAATTGATGTCTTGATAGCCGAAATAGGCAGCACTACCACGGTTGTGAATGCGTTCAATCTTGCACAAGGAGGCGCGCGCTTCCTCGGACAGGGATTGTCCTGCACAATGACGGACCCTGGAGACGTCACCGTAGCACTACGGGCAGCTATAGATGACCTCTCGTCTAACCTGGGCGTCGATGGCATAAAATGGAGTTCAATGATGGCAACATCGAGCGCCGCCGGAGGGCTTTCTATGACGGTACATGGTCTAGTCTATGACATGACTGTGAAAGCAGCCAAGGAAGCTGCCCTTGGCGCAGGAGCGGTACTAAAGATGGTAACTGCTGGCGAAATGACGCCGTCAGACATAGAGGAGCTTAATCTAATCCGTCCGAAAATCATAATGCTTGCAGGTGGAGTAGACTATGGCGAAAAACAAACCGCCATCAAGAACGCTCAAATGATAGCCGAATCAGGACTTAAGACACCTGTCATATACGCCGGGAATATCACAGCTCGACGCGAAGTGGGAAAGATATTGACTGAAGCAGGCATAAAAACTTACATTGTCGATAACGTATATCCGCGAGTTGACGAACTCTCTGTAGAACCTGCGCGAAGAGTAATTCAACAGGTATTTGAGGAGCACATAGTTACGGCCCCCGGTATGGACCGAATCCGTACAATGGTAGATGGACCAATATTACCTACCCCTGGAGCCGTAATGGAAGCTGCTCAGCTTCTGTGGAGCACATTGGGGGATCTTTGTGTCGTCGATGTAGGAGGTGCGACTACCGACGTGCACTCGGTTGCAAAAGGAAGCCCTGAGATACAAGCCATACTTGAGAGTCCTGAACCCTTCGCCAAAAGGACTGTAGAAGGGGATCTTGGGATCCATGTTAACGCAAAACACCTCGCCAACCTCGCCAAAGACAGGATCGACATTGACTTAGGATTTGATTCGGAAGCGGTGTTGGATCATCTTGAAGTCATACCTAGAGAGGATAAACAGGTAAGGCTGGTATCATACCTAAGAGATCTCGCTTGCAAGGTGGCTTTTAGACGCCACGTAGGAGTCATCAAATACCTATATGGACCCCAAGGTAGGATAATGGTCGCGTCAGGAAAGGATCTTTCGAGTGTAAGGACTATAATCGGTACAGGAGGACCCCTGACACAATTGCCAGGCGGGAAACAAGCCCTAAAAGAACTGGTAGGACAGGGAAATGGCCGGGAACTGTATCCTAAAGCTGCGAAGGTCCTTCTGGATAGAGACTATATCATGGCATCTTGCGGCATCTTGAGCAAACGTTATCCCGATGGGGCCACAGATTTGTTGATTAGCAGTTTTGGGGAGGAACGATAGCCCTTATGGGTTGGTTTTTGTCTAGAAAGGTTTAATACTTGCAGAAATCAGACTTTGTCTATCACAACCTTGACGAGGCACCGGGTTTACAATCTAACATCTATAAGCGTCTACTAGCAATGGTAACAATATACCATTGCTAGTAGACGGCCGTGCTCACAACCTGTTTTCAAAGTACCTCCCCATATTCCTGGGGATTAGAGCACCACGTGCTGTACTGTATAATCACCCGCACCCAGAATCAAGTCAACGCTTTTGGCAAAAGAACTAGGGTCGCCCGAACAGAAGAACCTGTACTCAGGGTTGGTCCCGGGAATTGCCAATAGCCCATTTTCTTGTAACATTTCTTTCATTACTCTCACAGTCTGAATGGCAGGGTCGACAAGGATGACTTCTGGTAGTTCCTTCTTGATGTATTCGGAAAGCATAGGAAAATGGGTGCAGCCCAAAATCAACACGTCAACCGGGGAATTATGGAATACCTGCATATACCTTGCGGCAGCATCTTCGATGGCGCTTTGGTCTTTCAGTCCCGATTCTACCAGGGTAACAAAATCAGGGCAAGCCTGCTTTACCAATGACGCTACGTAACCTAGACCAGCAAGTTCTTTATCGTACACTCCGCTGGTAACGGTTCCTTGAGTGGCTATGAGGCCTACTTTCCCCTCGGCGCCTGCTTCTGCGAATGCGCTCTCGGCTCCTGGTCTAATGACACCTACTACCGGTCCAGGAAAACTCTCTTGGACTGCCTCAAGAGCTGCGGCCGTAGCAGTGTTACACGCGATTATGATTGCTTTTGCTCCTTCGCTTCTTAGGAACTCGGCTATTTGAACCGAAAACTCGCGTACCTGGGACTGAGGCCTAGGACCATAAGGGACCCTTCCTGTGTCTCCGAAATAAAGGATGTTCTCGTCTGGCAGAAGTGTTCTGATTTGCCGTACGACAGTAAGTCCACCCGCTCCTGAATCGAAAACGCCAATGGGAGCATTGCAGGCAAGGC
>JAGPNE010000017.1 GCA_018052455.1 Candidatus Fermentithermobacillaceae bacterium
ACGTAGATGGCGCGCCGGATGTGGAGCCGATTGCACAAGCTGTTATGGCCGATTTGTTTAAGAGGGACATCAAAATCATTTGTGTTTGCTACAACGCGCAAGGTGTCATGATAGCAGAAAAACTTCTACGGCCTTATGAAGAGCAGGGCAAGGTCTATGGAGTTGATTTCTGCAATCTGGGTTATGTAGCTGGGGAGGAAACAGCTCTTGCAGCCTATGCGAGGGATCTCAAGAAGACGTTTCCCCTAGATGTCCGTGGCAACCACACCGACACACTTCCCATTCTCGAAGGAGTAACAGGTGCGCCGAATGTGCAGGCATGGGTCTTTTTCACAGACGGTGGCGCAGAGCCTTGGGTCCGCCAGGTGGGCCCGCTCAATGTCCCTATTATCGGAGGGCTGATTACTGTCTCTGCTCCGAATGCAGAACCCTTTGTGCAAAGCGGCCAACTAGCCGGGTTACTCATAGGGCTTAGGGGAGCAGCTGAATATGAGATTCTCACAAATAATCCTGGACCGGCCGTTGCCGCCATGGACGCACAGAGTTTGGGCCACCTATTACTGATATTGTTTATCGTATTTGGAAATATCGCTTTCTTTGTGAAGCGCTCAAAGGGGCTTATAGGAACTAAGGAGGTGTCCAAATGAGTACGGATATAGGTATTTGGACTGCTGCATTGTTTACCATCGCAGCCTTTTCCTACCTTTTTAGTGAAAATGAAATGTACAAGGCTGCTGAACACATATACGTTGGTGCTGCCGCTGGCTATACAATAGTACTTGGATTTGGCAATGTAGTTAACAAAGGTTGGCGTCCGTTAGTAGAAGAAGGGCACTTCTATGTATTGATTCCTGTGATAATGGGTCTGCTACTCTTTGCGCCTTATGTAGGAACTCAGTTTGGTTGGTTAAGGCGCATCCCCATCGCTTTCATTGTAGGGGTAGGCGCAGGTATAGCGATTCGTAGCGCTGTGATTGAGAACTTCGTGAAGCAAATAGCCGCCACAGTAATGCCTTTGAACTCCATAAACAACATACTCATAGTGCTAGGTGTGCTGACAGTCCTGAGTTATTTCTTCTTTACCTTTAGATCCACGCCATCATTGAAAGTATCGTCCGAGCTGGGGAAATGGCTGATAATGATAACTTTCGGAGCGAGTTTTGGAAACGCCGCTATGGGAAGAATATCATTGTTGATTGGCAGAATAGATTTCATGTTCAGAGAATGGATTCACCTTATTAGACTATAGCGGTTCCGGCTGGCAACAAGAGGCAATTCTCCAAAGAAAGGTTATAGGGGTCTAAGGCCTGGTTTGCCTTATGCAGCTATGCCATTTTGCGTTGTAATGATGCGCATGGGCGGAAGTATCCATACGGGAGTGGCCGTGGTATGTACCTGGGGCTTGTGGTGCATGTGAAGGCTTCTCTTTGAGCTTGCAGTGATGGAAACCAAGTTCACCATGATATGGGTTGTAAGCAGCATCCATCTTCCAATAGTTACGGTGTTAATAGCCGTGTTTATTGAGTCCTTCAAGTTTTTCTGCTTGATGGGCGCTAAGGCATAGAAAGTGGCGTGTTGGTGCTTAAGAAAGGGATATTTCGGATGCGAGCACTTTAGACCAGGGGTCATGCCACACCAAACACCCTAAAGGACGAAGTACACTCCCGCGTGCAGGCTATCTTAGAAGCGCCAGATGAAGACACAGCACCTAAGGCCATGAGCGTACTTGAAACTGGATTCTACAATGCTGCAGCAGTGCTTTTACTTCCTGAGAAGTATCGTGAGAGATTGCCTACTACTAGCAGCATAGAGAGGCTGAACGAAGAAATTAGGAGACGGGAACGGGGCATACATATTTTCCCAAACAGAGAATCTGTCATCTCTTTGGCAAGGTGTTCTGTTCATGGGAAAGGACGAGAAATGGACTACATGCAAGAAATACTCTGATATGGAAGGATACTTTACCTGGCGTGAAAGCGAGATCCTTGGATAAACACATTATGGGGTAATAGGTGTGCTCGTTTCAACAATGGCCGGTATAGGTGTAAACAACCTTATCATGGTGGTAGTGGCGGAAAGGACGTCTGAGATAGGCATCAGAAGGGCAGCTGGGACAATCTTTGAACATATGTCTTTTAGGCACATGTATTGGCTTTTTGCTCGCCATACCGAGCCTAGTTGCTATAGATAAAGGGGTAACCTTGACGGTTGGAGCTATGCTGAGGTTTGCCTTCATAGCTGGGGCTATGGGTATTTTAACTGGCATCTTGGGAGGTTTCTATTCAGCTAGGTCTGCCAGTCTCAAACAGCCTGTAGAATCTACTAGATATGAGTAGACTGACCCATCATGAAAAAGTGAAGGGGACAGCATTAAATGGACAATAAAAGACTACGTTGCTCAACTAGTAACCGGTTCGAAAATGGAGAATGAGATTGCCGTCGAGCCAGAAGATATGGCAATTAAAGCTCAGACCGAGTACCTTAAGATAGATATAGAATTCACTAGACTGTACGGTGGGTTGGACGTAATTACAGGGGAAGCAGATATCTATGAAGCAGAGCTATTGGTGTTAGCAGGAATCTTAGGCGATTAGGTAGATTTACCGAGGAGTGACGTTAGGTTAATCTTTCCAAGGTTCATCTTGGTCGTTTAGACTTTCACGTCGGTGAGTTGTAAGATAAAGGGCGAAAGAAAATGCCGTAGGTTACGCGAAAGGTTTTTGATTAAGTTTCTTATGCAAGCACCATTGTCATAAGGAAAACGTATGCAAAAATCTAGGTCTTTGTAAGTTAGATACGTGTATGGCTTACAAATGTTTAGAGGAGGCTGTGTTAATGATAGTTACAACTACCCCTTCTGTGGACGGATATAGAGTAAAAGACTATTTGGGCATAGTTGCAGGAGAAGTGGCATTAGGGACTAGTTTTGTGAGGGATATGACGGCCGCTTTGGCAGACTTTTTGGGCGCCAGAACTACGGCATATGAGGAAAAACTTGTAGAATCGCGCACGGTGTGTATTAAAGAAATGTGTAACAGAGCGCAAAGGCTTGGAGCCGATGCGGTAATCGGCGTGAAACTAGATCACGAGATCCTTGCCAATGGGATGATGCTGGTGCTTTCAAGCGGTACTGCCGTTAGATTGGTGCCGGATACCGAAGAAGCAGCTGCTGAATGATGGTGTTTGGGTAGGCTTACTTTTCAGACACCGGGTTTTGAATTCACAGAAAAAGGGGACACACTGATGAAAAGCCAGCGCAACGTACTAATCGTCGAAGTCTTGCTATGCATTCTCATACCGGTAACAATGGCTGCTATTTCGCATTACGTCTATGCTGATGCTTATAGACTGACGTTCGCAGTGCCTATGCTCATTTCCTGGGCTGTTATAACTCTCATGAACTGGAAGAAGGAGGTAGATACGGAAAAGCCCCACGTTCGCTGGTTCACTGTGGTCCTTTTGGTTGCTGCAATTTCCGTGTTTCTGGTTTTTCGACCGGCCCTTACTTACCAGGAAGGCAAGGAACTTTTGTACTCCAATGGGTACTCAAACGTAACTGAACCGGCGGAAAAGAGTATGCTGTCTTTTACCCTAAATCACACAAAACTTGTTCAGTCGGCATATCTCTATGTAGGGGAAAAAGAAGGAGCACAGTATTACCTTCTAGTGAGCCCGTGTGATGGAGGTATAGAGGTGTTTACCGTAGGGGAAGGGAATTATGTAGATCTGTATTTCGATATGGTCCAGTGAATTTCGGATGATGAAAAAGTAGGATAGGTTGTGTGTTCAATAGGCTGTTTACTGAGTTAGCCGGCTTTTGAACTGTATAAGGCAGACGGATGTAATAGTGAGGAGGGTATGCATATGTTATTTGACTTAATAGAAGAATACACTGAGATTCCCGGCCCTGTTGGTCATGAAGAGTTGGTTGCCAAACGCTTGATTGAGGATTGGACTCCCCTTTGCCAAGAGGTCTGGCAGAACAAAATAGGTAATGTCATGGCCAAAGTAGGGGGAAAAGGTCCGAAAGTCCTCATAACAGCTCACATGGACCAGATAAACCTCTTGGTAAGCAGCGTGACTGAGGACGGTTTTTGCAGGCTGACCCAGGGAACTGGTGGCAGCGAGCCTACTGTTAAGCCCAACGATACATATTTGAATCAGCCTGTTTTGGTTAAAGGCAAAGACACATATTATCCTGGCCTAATAGGCATAGCTAGCGGCCACGTAAAGATCGCAGCCCAACGGGCAAAAGGGGAAGTGGGCTGGGATGACTTCTTTTTGGACCTTGGGCTCTGGAGCAAAGGGGAAGTCGAAGCGTTGGGGATTAGGCCTGGCAGCCCAGTAATATTTGCATCAGAGACCAGACGTTTGGGCCATAACATTATTGGAAAGGCCATGGACGACAGGGTCGGCTTGGCTATTATGACCATTTTGGCCCAGAAACTTCAAGGCAAGGAATACGGATACGAGGTTTACTATGCAGCTACCATAGAAGAGGAAGTAGGGCTTGGAGGTTCTATGAACCTAGCCTTCGAAGGCGATTTCGACATGGCTATTGCCTTGGAAATAGGGTTAGTGGGCGATGTGCCTACAGTTGATTTTAAGTACATGCCTACGAGGCTTGGCAAAGGACCGATAATAGCCCACAAGGATGCCTGCATTCACTACAGTGAATCGGTTTCTGACAAATTAGAAGAAGCAGCAGAGCGTGCAGGAATGCCAGTGCAGCATGCAGTATTTCACGGATTTGGCTCTGACGGAGACTCTCTCATTCGCATGGGAATACCCACAGCCCTTTTCACCTTTCCAACGAGATACACCCATAGCCCCTTTGAGATGATTGATGAAGACGACGTCCTTGCCATGTGCGATATCCTCACAGATATGCTGGTTAATGGCTGAAGCAGGGGGGACGGCACTTTCTGCTTCCAAAAGACACATTGGTAAGTAGCATAGGGGGATCCAAGGGAGCTAGTTTGGGGCTGGAGAGCGGGGGAAGGATGCAGATTCTCCATCCTTTGCTGTCTTTGAGTATGTAAGCCTTCATCAGAGCTGGTAAGACAGGTTTGATCTACTTATGAGGGATATAAGCTGCAATCTCGCGATGGAAAGGACCGAGACCACCTTTTTTGTATGCTACACATGCCGACACCTAAGAAAAATGAGAAGGAACTGATAGAATGAATACGTAACAAAGCATTTCTAACAGGCACAAAATTTTGAAATGGAGCTGGCGATATGCGTTATCTCTCAGAATTCCCCAGAGTTACGTTGGGCCTATGGCCTACACCTTTACACAGGCTTGAAAGGCTGGGAGCAGAAGTAGGCCATGGGGAACTCTACATCAAGCGGGACGACTTGTCTGGATTAGCCTTGGGAGGCAACAAGACCCGAAGCCTTGAATTCCTTTTGGGAGATGCGCTGGATAAAGGGGCCGATATTGTAATTACTGCAGGGGGACTCCAATCCAACCTATGCGCCCTTACTGCCGCAGCATGCTGCAAAATTGGCATGGATTGTATCTTGGTTCATAATGACCATAGACCTGAGAGGCTTGAAGGGAACATGCTTCTAAATCATCTTTTTGGCGCCAGTTCTGTGTTTATAGGTAAGACTGATGACGAAGGGACTAGAACTTTAGAAATGGAGCGTTTGGCCCAAGAACTGGTAAGCCAAGGGAGAAAGCCCTACATCATACATAACGGCGCGTCTACTCCTTTGGGAAGCCTGGGATACGCAAGCGCCGCCTTTGAACTGTATGATCAGTGTAAAGACAGAGGCATAAATATCAAGCACATAGGAATGGTAGGTGCAATGGGTGGGACTGCCAGCGGTTTTATTCTGGGAAACGCTCTTTTGGGAAATCCCTTTCACGTACATGTGATAAGCGTAGAGTATCAAAAAGATATGCTAGAAGGGATTATCTCTAATATTACCAGGGAAGGTCACAAACTGATCTCTGAAAGAACTAGCCCGAACCTCGACCTTCCTCCTTTGGTAACCAATTTCACTGTATATGAAGAATACTTAGGAAAAGGCTATGCTGTTCCGACCCCTCTATCTAGACAAACCCTATACAAAGTACCTCGCAAAGAAGGTATCCTTCTAGAAGACGTGTACACTTCCAAGACAATCGGTGGATTCCTAGACCTCATAGAACGTGGGATTATATCTCACGATGAAGGTGCTTGTTACATCCACACAGGTGGATTGGGTTCTTTGTTTGCTCAGGACCTAGGTGACGCGTAAAATACACGAAAGTCTTGGCAACATGTTCCCCCGTGGCCTAATAAGCAAGGAAGAGGCGGAAATAGTGCTGTTTCTTATCACATAGAAAGGGGGGGGTTAAACATGTTAGGCGATATTTTTGATTCTACTACTGTAGGGTTTATTGTAACCGCGGCTATATTGTTTGCAATACTATGTGCAAAAGATGTTTCTCTGGCCATGTCCGCAACCAAGAGTGGATTTCATCTATTTCTAAGATATTTGATCCTGATTCTTGCTGCAATGCTCGTGGCAGCATACGTTCAGGCTCTTATCCCCAAGGAACTCATAACTGCATACTTAGGCAAACAATCGGGGCTGAGGGGTATTTTAGTGGGAACTGTTATTGGTGGTCTAACGCCAGGTTCTCCGTACGCAGCCATGCCGTTTTTCGCTGCGATAGTGGGCATGGGAGCAAGCATTCCTACAGGGGTAGCCATGGTATGCGCATGGGGGCTATGGTCCATAGGAAGGCTTCCTTTTGAAGCCGCAGTGATGGGATCTAAGTTTACCCTGATTCGTGTAATGAGCAGCATATTTCTTCCAATAGTTGCGGGATTGATAGCGTGGTTTCTCCAGTCTTTCAAGTTCTTTGCGCCTTAACGCGAATATACAGTGTTTATATGCTTCTATCTCATTTGGAAGGGCAGCCGCTTTTTGTCTGCAGCTCTTGGCGACTAAACAGGAACAACGTGCGCGCAGGATCAATTGGTCAGTTACCCCTTGCAGTCTTCCATGACCTTCTAGATGCTCTTTAATCCGAGAATATGGCGGAATTTATGACTTTGGAAAATACACTGCTACAATCTATCTTTCTCGTTTTCCTTGGACTTGAGGGCCTTTTCTGCCAATTCCAAATCCTCTTCGGGAACAAGCACTTTAACGGGAGACAAGCCTGGGTAAACTCTGGTTGGCAAAGATGCTCGAAGGAGAACTGCAATTCCGCATGATTCCAGCACCGAGCGGACAAGCTCTGCTTCTATTTCTGTTGATACTGTGCACAATTCAACCCATGATTTATCGTTCATAAACATTCCCACCTTGCTCTTGGATTCTCAATTCTTATTGTATCACCCTAAAGGGCACAGAATTGCTACTCTTTGTTTGTGTCAAGCCTGGTTGAAAACGAACATTGTCAAAAGTATCACAAAAGTCTTTCTAACATCTCTGTTTACCAAAGGATAGACGATTCCACATATGGAAACCATTAACCTTTGGCAAAAGCATAGGCCAGCCCCCAGGTGAACCCCAAGACTATTCCACCATAAGGAACATTGAGCGTCAGAACTTGTTCTCCAATCCTTCTTGGCCAAATATGATGATTAGAGCAAACGATGCCGCTTCAAAATCGAAATATTTCTCGCCTGTTGTCCATTTCTCATCTTGCTCCATGAGTAATGTACCTAGGAAACGAATAACAGATTTCCTGTTTGGGAAAATACATATGACCTGTTCTCGTCTCCGAATTTTTTCATTCAACCTCTCGATACCGGATCAAGTCCATATTTGTGTGTAAAATTACCCTCGGCTAGATACTCTGCTAAAAGATCCTCGTTACCTTATGTGTTTGTCCAGGAATCTGACTTTCACGCCAGGTAAAGTATTCTTCCATGTCAAAGTACTTCTTGCGTGTAGTCCATTTCTCGTCCTGTTCCATGAGCAAGGCACCTAGCCAAGCGGACGACGGATTATCTGTTTGGGAAAATACGTATACCCGTTCCCGTCTCCTAATTTCTTCGTTCAGCCTCTCTATGCTGTTAGTAGTACGCAATGTCTTACGATATTTCTCAGGAAGTACAAGCACTGCTGAAGCATCATCGAAGCCGGATTGAAGTATGCTCATGGCCTTAGGTGCTTTGTCTTCATAAAACGACGTTGTCTTACAAAGAAGCATCCTGGCTGTTTCTTCATCTGGCGCTTCTAAGATAGCCTGCACGTGAGAGTGCACTTCGTCCTTTAGGCTGTTTGGTGTGGCATCTAGTATGTTCTTCATGAAATGGGTTTGGCATCCTTGCCATGTAACTCCGTAAAAATACTGCCTAATTGCTCTTACAAAACCTCTATCTTTAAGTCTGCTGAGAAATTCGCTGCAACTAGATTCTGATTCTGTGTCACCTACCATCATGCCCAATACTTCACGGTAACCATCTGCATTGATCCCTACTGCTATCATCACACCTCTGGATCGTACTCTGCCGTCTTCTCTAACTTTTAGGTACATAGCATCTACCAGTAAAAAAGGATACTGGTCATCTGAAAGTGGCCTGTTGAGCCAAGCTTCTATGATCGGATCTAGATTCTTGCACAGTTCAGATACTGTGCTCTTAGAGAATTTAGTACCGCACAATTCCTCTGTAATCTGGCTCACCTTCCTAGTAGATACTCCGTTTACCACCATCTCCATTAGGGCTAACAGAAGTGCTTGTTCGCTCCTTTGATATCTCAAAAACATCTCGGTTGAGAAATTACCATCTCGAATCCTGGGCACATGAAGTGTGATGCTACCTACTCGAGTGGTTAATTGCCTTGGATACGAACCGTTCCGATGCCCTTGGCGTTCTTCAGTTCTTTCATAAGGCTCTGCTGATACTTGTTCCTTAACCTGCGCTTTGAGTACTTGATCTAGAATCGATTCAAGCAGCTTAGCTAATCCTGAATCCTGAGAGTTTCCTAAAAAAGCTCCTGCAAATCTTCTAAATTTACGGTAATCTTGCATTGAGCCAATTCAAAATCCCTCCAGTTAGTGTGGTTTTGGTAACTTAATTCTAACCGAGGGTTTTGAATTTGGCTCCTTTCTTTTTCAGAAAACTCAATTTACACAATTACATGGACTCAACTCGATACCGTTAGTTGTACGCAATTTCTTACCATATTTCTCAGGAAGAGAAAGGACTGCCGCATCATCGTAGAAGCCAGCCTCAGGCGCTTTGTCTTCGTGAAAAGATATCGTCTCGCCAAGAAGCATCCTAGTCGTTTTCTCATTCGGCGCCTCTAAGATGGCCCGTACATGAGAATGCGTTTTCTTAGATTGTTCAGTGCGGCATCTTTGCTACATAAATCTTTGAAAGCAGTGTCTAATTGCCCTTAGTAGTCCACTACGGTCATTAGATGTAATGACGTCTACGCCATGCAGCCTTCGGTCTTTAAGCGAGCTGAAGAATTTGCTCCAACCAGTTTATGATTCTGTGTCAACGATCATCATGCCCAATACGTCGCGGTAACCATCTGAATTGATTCCTGCTGCTATGATGATACCTCTAGACCGTACCCTGCCGTCTTCTCTAGTTTTTAGGTGCAGAGCATCTACTAGTAAGAACGGAAATTCATCATTTGAAAGAGACCCGTTAAGCCAGCTTTCTATGATTGGATCTAGGTTCTTGCATAGCAAACACAATGCTTTTTGGAAATTTGGCGTCACACAGATCCTTGTCGTAGAGCGAGTAGAAGCGCTTGCTCACCTCCTCGAGACCTTGAAAACATCTCCTACGAGAAACTCTCATTTCGAATCCCTGGCACATGCAGTGTGATGGTGCCTACCTTAGTGGCCTATTGCCTAGCGTACTAGCCGTTGCGGTGTGATTGTCTATCTTTTGTTCTCTCATATGGTCTTTCCGATAACTATTCTTCAACTTGCGCCTTATGTATTTGATTTGGAACTGATTCAAGCACTTAGCTAATCCTGAATCTATGATGATGTCCTCTTGAGCCAATTCAAAGCCCCTCTTTTTTGGAGTGTTTTGGTTAACTCCATTCTAATAGAAGATTTTGAATGTGGCTTCCTGTTTTTAGGAAACCCATTTTACACAATTATATGGACTCAACTAATTGGATGAATAGGAGATTATCGTGGATTCGAGATTAGCCAAGTTGCTTGAATCAGTTCTAAATCGAATACTAGAGCCAGAAGTTGAAGGGCAGCTGCCGTAAAATGTAATCGAAATGTAATCGCCGGAGTATAATTGACGCAAAACGCCGGTGAAATTGACCCACTCAAAAATAACGGCTACCATGGCATAAAGAAACGCCATGGAGGTAGGCCGGATGTTAAGGAGTGGAACGATACTCATGATACGGGAAAAAGCACAGGGCGGGAAAAGCGCCTACGCCATCGGTAAGGAACTCGGGATATCCAAGAACACCGCCCGCAAGTACATAGAGCGTGAGGGAAGCTCACCGCTGGAGACAAACCGTTTTTCCAAACTGGATGCGTACAAACCGCAGCTTCACGAGCTCATGAATCAGGGTATTTTCAACTGCGTGGTTTTGCCGGAACGACTGCAGGCCGCCGGTTACGATGGCGGGATTACCGTTCTCAAAGAGTATGTGCATCCGTGCCGTCCGGCGAAAGCGCTGCCCGCCGTGCGGCGCTATGAAACGCCGGCGGGAAAGCAGGCACAGATGGATTGGGGCATGTGCCATTACACAGACAGCAGCGGAACCCTTCACAAGGTGCCGGTGTTCGTGATGATTCTGGGGAAATCCCGGGTGAAATACACGGAATTTACTAGCCGGTGTGATCTAAGCAGCTTGGAACGATGTATCGTCAACGCATTCTCATACTTCGGCGGTATGCCGGAAAATGTGCTCACCGACAACATGAAGACCGTCGTGACGGGGCGCGAGGCCGGGAAGCCCATTTGGAACACGCGTTTCGCAGACTTCGCCGCTGAGTTGGGGTTCGTGCCGAAGGTGTGCCGCATCCGTTCTCCGCAGACCAAAGGCAAAGTGGAACGTCTAGTGCGGTATGTGAAAGACAACTTTCTGCCCGGCAGACAGTTTGAGAATCTGGAAGACCTGAACCGGCAGGCGCTTTGCTGGTGTCGGCAGGCCGACGAAAAAGTTCATCACACAACCGGTAAAATTCCGCCGCAGGAGACTTTGGACAAATACCGTTGGGAGACACGGATCGTGACGTGCGACGGGATGGTCAGTTTCGACGGCGTCCGTTACGGCGTGCCATGGCCGTACAGTGGCAAGGAAGTTCGTGTCCGGTTGTGCGCCGGTTATCTGGAAATCTACTATGGCGAGATGTTGCCGGCAAAACACAAGGCTCAATACCGTTCCGGCAACGTCGTTTTCCTGCAGGGGCAGTACAGTGGTCTCGCGGAGAAAAACGGCATTTCCACGCCTTTTCCGTGCGCCAGCAAGCAGAATGGCACCGTGGAACTACGCAAGCTGAGCGTTTATGATCAGCTGCTGGGAGGTGCTGTCCATGGTTGAACTGGAACACGCCCGGGAATTGCTCAGCAACATGGGACTTGAAACCGCTGCGACGCTGTTGGATGCGCAGATGGAACGGTCACTGCACGCGGAACACACCTATGCGCAGTTTTTGAACGAGCTTTTGACCTCCGAGCAGCAGGAGCGTGGACGAAAGGGCGAGGAAATGCGGACAAAGCTGGCCCGTCTCCCGCACCGAAAGAGTCTGGAGGAATTCGACTTCAGCTTTCAGCCTTCCATTGACAAGCGACAGATCGACGAACTGGCTACTTTGGCTTTCGCTGCCCGCGCCGAGAATATTATCCTGCTGGGACCGCCCGGCGTCGGCAAAACCCATTTGGCGGTCGGTATCTCCATGAAAGCTCTGAAAGCCGGCCTTACGGTTTACTACACAAGCCTGGCACGTCTCATTGAGGATCTCAAGTGTGCATTGGAACAGAACCGGCTCGAGAGGCACTGGCGGGTCTATCTGCGTCCGGCTATCCTCGTGATCGACGAAGTTGGGTACATGCAGCTAAACCGCCAGGAGGCTGAGTTTTTCTTCCGGCTGGTTTCAGAACGCTATGAGCACGGCAGCATCATCCTGACCAGCAACAAGTATTTCAGCGACTGGGGCGAGCTGCTCAGCGACACCGTCATTGCCACGGCATTGCTCGACAGGCTGCTGCACCATGCTCATGTGATCAATATCCGCGGGCAGACCTACCGGCTGAAAGACCGGATCAAAACCGGCGTTCAGACAGTCCCGCCGGCGGATATTCCGGCGGTAGGATGACCGGCGATGTGGGTCATTTCCGGCCGGCGTTTTGGGTCAGAAAAATTCCGGCGGTGACA